>NZ_SORW01000002.1:0-431024 GCF_004405105.1 Jeotgalibacillus sp. R-1-5s-1
CTGATCCACCTTCATTATACAAATAAAACATGTATAACAGAGGAACCAGAGAAAAATCTGGTTATCTATACTATACGAGCGTAGGATGGACCTCCTGCCCGGTTTTTTTACAAAATTTCAGAAAAAAATCACTAAACAGTGAATTATAATAGCATTTAATCCATCCTTTTCTTATACTTTAACTAATCCATTTTTACTAAACTAAACGAGGTGCGGCTATGACACAGGACTACACTGAATTTGTAACCTTTATCAACAAAAAAACAGGAATCGATCTTTCTTTATATAAAGAAGCCCAAATGAAAAGACGCCTTACTTCTCTATATGAAAAAAAGGGATACGGCTCATTCAGGGATTTTTCAGACAAGCTGAATGCGGATCAAGGCTTACTTGATGAATTTCTTGACCGTATGACGATCAATGTGTCGGAGTTTTACCGGAATGCAAAGAGGTGGGAGGTTCTTCAAAACAGGATCCTGCCTGAACTGCTGAAGCACAACAGTAAATTAAAAGTATGGAGCGCTGCCTGTTCGACAGGGGAAGAACCATATTCGCTGGCTATGGTGATGTCAACACATCAGCCGTTAAACCAAATTTCAATTACTGCATCCGATCTTGATAAAATTGCACTTGAAAAAGCCAAGGTAGGACTTTACGCTGAACGCGCCCTGGCTGAAGTATCGTCTGACATCAAGCGAAAGTACTTTCTCCAGCAGGGGGCCTTTTATAAGGTCTCTGATGAAATTAAGCGGGTAGTGAGCTTTAAGCAGCAAAACCTTTTAAATGACCGTTTTGAATCAGGTTATGACCTGATTGTGTGCAGAAATGTCATGATTTATTTTACTGAAGAGGCAAAAGATGCGCTTTATCATAAATTCAGTCAGGCTTTAAAGCCTGGTGGGATTTTGTTTGTCGGGTCAACCGAGCAGATTTTTAATCCGTCGAGATACGGTTTTGAAACCGCAGATACGTTTTTTTACCGGAAAGTATAGTTTGTAAAAGCGCTATTTAGACTACATAGTTCAGAAAAAGTATGATAGACTGTATCAATAGAAAAAATGCTTTAACGAGTTGAAGGGGGAAAGTGTTATGATGAGATACTTAACAGCAGGTGAGTCACACGGACCTCAGCTGACTACCATTATCGAGGGTCTTCCGGCTGGTCTTGCACTTGTGGCGGAAGATATTAACGAACACCTGGCCAGAAGACAAAAAGGATATGGCCGTGGGCGCAGAATGCAGATTGAGAAAGATCAGGCACAGTTGCTCAGCGGGATCAGGCACGGAAAAACACTCGGATCTCCCGTGGCGCTGGTCGTGGAAAATAAAGACTGGACACACTGGACTAAAATCATGGGAGCGGACCCTTTAACAGAGGAAGAAGAAAGCGAAGTTAAAAGAAAGATTTCTCGTCCGCGTCCCGGACACGCTGACTTAAACGGCGGCATCAAATACGGTCATCGTGATATGCGAAATGTTCTTGAACGTTCTTCTGCACGTGAAACGACTGTTAGGGTCGCAGCCGGAGCAGTGGCGCAGAAACTATTAAATGAACTCGGCATTTCTGTTGCCTGTCATGTCAAAGAAATCGGCGGAGTTAAATTAGAACAGGAAAGAGAATTATCGGCAGCAGAAATCCGCAGTCTTTCAGAAGAAAGTGAAGTAAGATGCATTGATCCCGATACTTCAGAAAAAATGAAAGAAGCGATCGATCAGGCCAAAAAGAATGGTGATTCAATTGGTGGAATCGTTGAAGTCATTATTGAAGGTGTTCCGGCAGGAGTTGGCAGTTACGTTCATTACGATCGTAAGCTGGATGCGAAAATTGCCGGTGCCGTTATGAGTGTTAATGCCTTTAAAGGTGTTGAATTCGGACTCGGGTTCAAAGCTGCAGAAATGTTCGGGAGTCAGGTTCATGATGAAATCGCGTGGAATGAAGAGAGCGGATATTATAGAAAATCCAACCGTCTTGGCGGTTTTGAAGGCGGTATGACCACTGGTATGCCGATTGTTGTAAAAGGGGTTATGAAACCGATCCCTACTTTATATAAACCGCTTGAAAGTGTTGATATTGATACAAAAGAAGCGTTTACTGCAAGTATTGAGCGATCGGACAGCTGTGCAGTTCCGGCTGCAGCGGTAGTGGCTGAAGCGGTTGTAGCATGGGAAGTGGCGAAAGCACTTTGTGAGCAGTTTGAAAGTGACCGTTTTGACCGTCTGAAGGCATCTATTGATGAGTACCGGTCTTATACAAAGGAATTTTAAAATGGAAACCATTCACATTCAGTCGTCACAGGGGACCTATCCGGTTATGTTGGGGGACGGGGCACTTGACTCGTTAAATGAAGTGACCCAAAGCCTGAATCCCGCTTGTACCTCGTTTTTGCTGATTGCCGATGAGACTGTATATTCACTGCACAAAAAGTATGTTGACTCCTATTTGGATCAGCTGGACGCAGTTGTGCATCTCGTTCCCTCAGGTGAACAGGCGAAATCGTTTCGTTGCTACGAAAAAGCGATCGGCGCGGCACTGGAAGCAGGACTGGACCGGCATTCCGTCATACTAGCACTCGGAGGCGGCGCAACCGGAGATCTTGCGGGGTTCGTAGCGGCTACTTATATGAGAGGCATCCGCTTCATTCAAATTCCGACGACAGTCCTTGCCCATGACAGTGCAGTAGGCGGTAAAACAGCCATCAATCACCCGCTTGGTAAAAACATGACCGGGAGCTTTCATCAGCCATCAGCTGTGATTTATGACAGCCGTTTTCTTGATACACTTCCTCTAAATGAACTTCGTTCAGGTTTTGCTGAAGTGATCAAACATGCGCTCATAGCTGATGAGCTGTTTTTGAAGGAATTAATGAAAAGTCTTCGATCCTTTGAAAAAATGGATCCAGCGTTTCTCCTTTATTGTTTGAAGCGTGGAATCGAAATCAAAAGAGATATTGTTGAACTTGATGAGAAAGAGCTTGGTGTCAGAGCATTTCTTAATTTTGGCCATACCTACGGCCATGCTGTTGAAGCCTGGTCAGGATACGGAAATAAAACACACGGCGAGTGTGTGATGATCGGAATGGTATTTGCCTTATACGTAAGCAGAAATAAAAGGAACCTTTCTTTTGATATTGATTCGTTCAGGTTATGGATTAAACAGCTGGGGTACGCTGATGTATTCAAAAGTGCGCCGTTTAATGAAATGCTAACCCTGATGAAGAAGGATAAAAAAACGATCGGTAAAAAAGTGCGTTTTGTTCTCCTTTCTGAAGTTGGAAACCCTGAACTTGTGCCTGTTTCCGGGGAGGAACTCGAGGAAACGTTTCGTCTTTTAGGATAACAGACCGTTAAGTGCTCAATGTCAGTTACCTGAATTTATATAAGAAAGGAAGATTTAATGATACGCGGGATTAGAGGAGCAACAACTGTAGCAAATGATTCAGAGCAGGAAGTGATTCTCTCTACAGAATCACTTCTGTTAGAGATGATTAATCAAAATCATGTAAACCCTGACCAGACAGCCTCTGTATTTATTTCAGTAACACCCGACCTCGTTTCGGCTTTTCCTGCAAAAGCTTTAAGAAAAATTCACGGTTGGGATTATGTTCCCGTTATGTGTATGCAGGAAATTCCGGTTGAGGGATCATTACCAAGGTGCATCAGGGTAATGCTGCATGTTAACACTGAAGTGAAGCAGTCGGATATCATTCATATCTATCAGAGGGATGCAGTAACACTTCGCCCTGATCTAGTAAACAATTCTAAACTTTGAAGTTGAAAGGCAGGAAATACGGTGGATATTAAACAGCAGGTCAGAAAACTTTCACCTTACAAACCAGGTAAAACATCAGATGAAGTGAAAAGAGAATTCGGTTTGACTGAAATTATTAAGCTCGCATCAAATGAGAATCCTTTTGGATGTTCGGAAAAAGTGACGGAAGGAATCCGTTCTGGAGAATTTAATTTTGCTCTTTATCCTGACGGTGCAGGCTCTATTCTGAGAACTGCGCTCGTTGACCACTATGGCCTTCAGCCTGAGCAGTTTATTCTTGGAAACGGATCGGATGAAGTCATTCAGATTATTTCAAGGGCCTTACTTGAACCGGGTAAAAATACTGTCATGCCTGCGCCTTCCTTCCCGCAATATAAACACAATGCAGTAGTTGAAGGAGCAGAAGTAAGAGAGATTCCGCTTGTGAACGGTGCTCATGATCTTGATGCCATGGCTGAAGCGGTAGACAGTCAAACCGCAGTCGTCTGGGTATGCAGCCCGAATAATCCGACGGGGGTTCTTGCAGAAACCGGAAAACTCAAGGCGTTTTTGGACAAAATCCCTGAAAAAGTACTCGTTGTGCTGGATGAAGCTTATCATGAGTACGTTACAGATGAGGATTATTACAACGGCATTCAATTAGCGGCTGAATATCCCAACCTGATCGTGACAAGAACCTTTTCAAAAGCATATGGACTTGCCGGCTTCCGCGTCGGGTATGGAATTTCAAGTCCTTCCGTCATCCAGGCGCTTGAACCGGTGCGCGAACCATTTAATACAAGTACACTGGCGCAGTTTGCTGCTGCAAAAGCGCTGTCTGATCAGGATTTTATTGAAAAATGTAAGCTTGAGAACACAAAAGGACTCCGTCAGTTTGAAGATTTTTGTCAAGCATTCGGATTAAGCTACTATCCGTCACAGGGAAATTTTATTCTGATTGATTTTAAGCGTGATGCCGATGAATTATTTAACATTTTACTGCAAAACGGATTAATTGTGAGAAGCGGGAACGCTTTGGGCTTCCCTACAAGCCTTCGCATCACAGTCGGTTCAGAGGAACAGAATAGCAAAATTATTTCCGTTTTGACTGAGACCATTAATTCTTAAAGGTTGTGAAAGTATGAAAGGAAATGTATTAATCGTTGGCCTCGGACTGATAGGCGGATCTCTTGCACTTTCGATTCTTAAGGAACATCCGGATGCAAGGGTTAGCGGATACGATATCCGTGAGAAAGAAATGAAGCTAGCTAAGGCAATGAACATGATTACTGAGGAAGCGTGTAACCTGCAGAAAGAAGCTGAAAAGGCAGATCTTATCATGATTTGCACGCCGGTTGATCAGACCGTCCGGATGATGGGAATGCTTTCCGATTGGAACCTGAAAAAAGATGTGATTGTAACAGACGTAGGTAGTACGAAAGCGTTGATCATGGAAAACAGCCACATCCTTTCTGACAAGGGAATTACATTTATCGGTGGACATCCGATGGCCGGTTCGCATAAGAGTGGTGTTTCTGCAGCTAAAACATTTCTTTTTGAAAATGCTTTTTATCTGCTTACTCCTTCAAAAGGAGCAAACGGCAGTGTAAATAAACTTAAAGAGTGGCTACATGGCACGGGCGCAAAGTTTCTTGTTGTTGAGCCTAAAGAGCACGATTATATAACCGGAATCGTCAGCCACTTTCCGCACATTATTGCCTCTTCGCTTGTCCATCAGGTGAAAAAGCATTATGAAAAACAGCCGCTCATTTCCAGAATGGCAGCGGGTGGATTCAGAGATATATCAAGAATTGCCTCATCTAACCCGACGATGTGGACTGATATTACCATTCATAATATTGACATACTCCGTATGCTGCTGAATGGCTGGAAAGAAGAAATGGATGACGTTCTGGATCTGCTTGAAAAAGCCGAACCTGCCTCAATCTTTTCCTACTTTGAAGAGGCGAAGGAATTTCGTGATAATATGCCAATTCTTCAAAAAGGCGCAATCCCTTCGTTTTATGACCTCTTCATTGACGTGCCGGATTACCCCGGTGTCATTTCTGAAATAACCGGACTGCTGGCTTCGGAACATATAAGTATCGTTAATCTAAGGATCATGGAGACACGCGAAGACATATACGGCGTCATGTCGATCAGCTTTCAAACCGAGGAAGACCGAAAGCGTGGAGCCGAATGTATTACTGCACACACAAAATATGATGTGTTTACCGTATAAAGGAGTGCCACTATGAAATCATTGCATTTTAAAGACTCAGTGTTAAACGGAGAAATTCAGGTTCCGGGTGACAAGTCCATTTCACACCGTTCAATCATGTTCGGTGCCATCGCTGAAGGAACGACAACTGTAACAGGATTTCTTAAAGGGGATGACTGCCTGAGCACGATTGACTGCTTCCGCAAGATGGGGGTGCGGATTGAGGAAAATGATGACAAGATAATTATTCATGGAACAGGTTTCGATGGACTGAAAGAACCTTCAGAGGTACTTGATACAGGAAATTCGGGAACGACCACTAGGCTGCTGCTTGGAATTCTTGCAGGCCGCCCGTTTCATTCTGTCATCCAGGGGGATGAATCCATTGCCAAAAGGCCGATGAAAAGGGTTACCGATCCATTGCGTAAAATGGGCGCGTCCATTGATGGGAGAGAGGACGGCGAGTACACACCACTATCCGTCAGAGGTGGAGACTTACAGCCGTTTGATTTTACTTTGCCTGTTGCGAGCGCGCAGCTGAAGTCTGCCCTGATATTTGCAGGCTTGCAGTCAGAACATGAAACAAAAATCACGGAACCTGAGAAAACAAGAGATCATACTGAACGGATGATCCGACTGTTTGGCGGCGACATTAAAAGAGAGGATGATACAATCATTATCTCCGGTGGACAATCCTTCAAGGGAAGAGATATTCACGTACCTGGTGACATATCCTCAGCTGCTTTCTTCCTCGTAGCAGGAGCTATAACACCAGGCAGCTCAATAGAATTGAAAAATGTAGGATTAAATGAAACGCGCACCGGAATTATTGATGTGTTAAACCAGATGGGAGCTGACATCCAACTGAGCGAAGTAACAGAGGATGCAGAGCCGGCCGGAACTGTAACGATCAAATATTCATCTCTTAAGGGCTCGGAAATCAGTGGAGCACTCATTCCAAGACTTATTGATGAGATCCCAATTATCGCTTTAATGGCAACGCAGGCCTCAGGTACTACCATTATCAAAGATGCTGAAGAGCTGAAAGTCAAAGAATCAAATAGAATTGACGCAGTCGTTGAAGAACTGTCGAAGCTTGGAGCAGATATCAAAGCGACCAATGACGGAATGATTATTAACGGTCCTGTAAAACTCCAGGGTGGAGAGGCTGATTCGCGTGGAGACCACCGGATCGGAATGATGCTGGCTGTTGCATCTTTATTGACAGAAAACCCTGTTTCAATTAAAGATATAGACTGTATCAGCGTGTCCTATCCGTCATTTTTTGATGATCTGCAATCCGTCATTAAAAAATAATTATCAATACTGCTTTGTGACATCTTTAATATGAACTGTTGAGTTTGAACATTCAACAGCATGGTAAAAGAGCGGTCCATACCGCTCTTTTTTACTTGTAAATGATTTGAAAACGAATAAAGGTTTTTTGATCATAAATGGAGAATATAAAAGAACAGGGTTTTTAGTTGAATAACTGATAAAGTTCTCTTATTCTTTTTACAGAATGAATAGAAAGAGGGATAATGTTGAGTGCACTAGACCGGTTAATCCGAAATCTTGAACAGGGTCACCTAGAAACAGCGATGGAGGATTTCAGTCAGCTGAAAAACACAGGGACGGATGACGAAAAATTCGATGCAGCAGAGGAGCTTTTTGCTCTTGGATTTCTCGATGAATCCAGGCAGTTGTATGAACAGTTAATGGATGCTTATCCTGATGAAAAAGAGCTGGTTATCCTGCTCGCTGAAGTATATACAGAAATGGATCAGACAGAAGAATCACTTGTATTACTGGAAAGAATCACAGCTGACAATGAATTTTTCCCCCGTGCGATGCTGCTGTCAGCGGATATTTATCAGATGCAGGGGCTGTATGAAGTCAGTGAACAAAAGCTATTACAAGCGAAGAAACAGTTACCGGACGAACCTGTTATCCAGTTTGCGCTTGGAGAATTGTATAATGAACAGGGACGCTTTTTAGAAGCGATCAGACACTATAAACAAATTAACCTTCCTGAGATGGCAGGTGTCAACATTAACCGCAGACTCGGTGAATGTTACAGTGCAGGCGGTTCATTTGAAGACGCGCTGCCTTATTATGAATCAGCGCTTGAAGATGAACGGGATGTACAGACGTTGTTTGAATATGCCTTTACTGCCTACCAGGCGTCTCATTATCAGACAGCAAGTTCTGTGTTTGAAGAACTACTTGAAATGGATCCGGAATATCACGCAGCCTATCTGCTTCTAGCCCGCGCATATGAGCATGATGAAGAGCTCGAAAAAGCACTTGATGCGGCTGAAGCAGGTGTCAAATCCGACCCTTTTCACAAGGAACTATTTTTAACGGCAGGGAAACTTTCATTAAAACTTGGACTTGAACAGAAAGCTGAGGAATTCATGCGTCAGGCGATTGCACTTGATCCTGACTACCTTGAGGCGGCACTCGTTTTAAACCGGATTCTCATTCATCAGGAGAGAGCTGATGAAGTACTTGAAGTAATAGAAATAGTCCGAAACTCAGGTGAAGATGATCCGCAATTTAACTGGGATGCTGCTAAAGCATATGAATGGCAGGAACAATATGATCAAGCACTTGAGGAATATAAAAAGGCGTACGTGGTATATAATGATCATACCGACTTCCTTGCTGATTACGGCTCTTTCCTCCTTGAAGAAGGAAGAAGAGAGGAAGCGCGCGTTATTTTCGAAAAACTGATTAAACATGATCCGTCTAACGAAGAATGGCAAATGACGTTGGACAGTCTGAGTCAATTTTAAGTGCAGAGGAGGGAATATCATGGCTGCATCTGTTTCAATAAATGAGAAAAAGGATTTTATCCGCTGGTTTCTTGCCCATTATCAGCTTAAGAAGCGTGAATCCGTTTGGATCCTGAACTATCTGATGAGCCACGATCAGCTGATGGAACATCTGCATTTTGTTGAAGAAGCCCAATATTGCCCGAGAGGTATCGTCATGTCGACGAATTGTACCGATGATGTCCCCTTCCGTTTTTACAAAGGGAATGTGATGACAACAGACGCGGAAAAATCGTTTCATGATATTCGTCTTCACCGTGATGATGATATTTATATTCAATTGAATTTTCAAGCGTCACTTTCCACTCACCAGTATGCAGCTGTTCTTGAAGAGAATCCTTTCATGCCAAAATACGTGAAAATAACGGATAAAGACAGAATTCTGGCAGAACAGTTTCTAAAGGAAAGTCTGTCCTCCTTTAAAAAAGAGCATCTGATGAAGGAAATCGATCGTGCACTTGATAATCAGGATTACGAACGATTTCAGGAGCTTACTTCTGAATTGAAAAAAAGTTTTTAACACGAAACACTGATTATTTAACAGTTCTGAAGCTGTCACACCAGGCTGACAGTTTTGGAATTGTTTTTTTGTGTGGATTTTCAGAAAAGCTTATGGATTTTGACCAAATCCTGCATAACTGAGACACAAATGATAAACTATGTATGAGATAAAGCGTATGAAAGAGAGGCAACGATATGATTTGGAGTGGAAAGGAAATTACCCTGTATTTTCAGGAGAAAAAATATATTGATACGGTAACAGTGCCGCTTTTGCCGGTCAGTTTTGGTGAATCGTCAAGACAGGAAGCCGAACAGGGGGAGTTTATACCATTACTCACTTCTTTACTCGAGCGGCAATTTAAAGGGCGGATGCTTTTACTTCCTCCATTCACTTATTTTTCAACAGAATCAGATGAGCAGAAAAAACAGCGGCTTAATGATTGGGTTCTGCAATTTAAAAAAGAAGAGTTCAAAAATATTATTTTTGTCACTGCTGATCCATTCTGGCGGGGGCATGAGCAGGAATTTGACGCGGAGATTATCTGGATGCCGTCTATTCCGATGGAGCATATGGATGCGAAATATAAGCAGAAAATTGTCGATGATCAGGTCAGTCAGCTGGTCAAACTAATCGTCCAGAAATGGCAGGCGAACTAACGTTCAAAAAAACTTCACATTGTTGAAATGAAAAGGCTTAACCGATTATTGACCTTGTTAATATATTGATATATCATGGATATGTCCTAGTTATATATTTGTGCGAAAAATGTCCGATGGACTGACCTGAAGATAGAGGGGGGAAACAAATGAGTAACCAGCGTGTTTCACGCCGTCAATTTTTGAATTATACACTGACGGGTGTAGGCGGTTTCATGGCAGCAGGAATGCTGATGCCAATGGTTCGTTTTGCGATTGATCCTGTATTGACAGCTGAGGCTGGCGGAGACTTTGTCTCAACAGGAACAACATTAGAAGAACTGTCTGATGTACCAACTCGTATTGACTTTTCATACGAACAGAAAGATGCATGGTATACATCTGAGGTAACGCAGACAGCATGGGTGTATCTTGATGAACAGCAGAATGTTGTTGCACTAAATCCGACTTGTAAACATTTAGGATGTACAGTGAACTGGGAAGGAACAGAAAGTGAACCAAACCGTTTCTTCTGCCCATGTCACAATGGACTTTATGAGAAATCAGGTAAAAACGTTCCAGGTACGCCACCAACTGCTCCTCTCGATATGCTTGAAGCAAGAGTAGGCGATGACGGGATTCTGCAGCTTGGACAAACTGTACCAAACACAATTGCATAGTAAAGGAGGCGTAATGGGTGCTAAACAAGATTTATGATTGGGTCGATGAACGGTTAGACATTACCCCGATGTGGCGAGATATCGCTGACCACGAAGTGCCGGAACACGTAAACCCGGCGCATCACTTCTCAGCTTTTGTTTATTGCTTCGGAGGACTTACCTTTTTCGTAACCGTAATCCAAATTCTTTCCGGAATGTTCTTGACCATGTATTATGTACCGGACATTGAAAATGCATGGCGCTCTGTTTATTACTTACAGAACGAAGTGGCATTCGGCGTCATCGTACGCGGTATGCACCATTGGGGAGCCAGTCTCGTAATCGTGATGATGTTCCTTCATACACTTCGTGTATTCTTCACAGGTGCTTATAAAAAACCACGTGAGCTTAACTGGGTTGTAGGTGTACTTATCTTTTTTGTAATGCTTGGACTAGGCTTTACCGGTTACCTTCTTCCATGGGATATGAAAGCACTGTTTGCTACGAAAGTAGGAATTGAAATTGCTGCTGCAACACCGTTTATCGGTGAGCAGATCAGGGTTCTTCTTGCAGGAGATACGACTATTCTTGGTGCTCAGACACTGACTCGTTTCTTCGCGATTCATGTTTTCTTCCTGCCAGGTGCATTACTTGGTCTGATGGCAGCCCACTTTATCATGATTCGTAAGCAGGGTATTTCAGGCCCGCTGTAAAAAGACCGAACCACTTGGACAATAAAAAGGAGGGAAAACTATGCATCGCGGAAAAGGGATGAAATTTGTAGGCGATTCGCGTGTCCCTGCGAACCGCAAACCGAATATTCCTAAAGACTATTCGGAGTTTCCGGGTAAAACGGAAGCATTCTGGCCAAACTTTCTATTAAAAGAATGGCTGGTGGGCTCAGTTTTCTTAATTGGTTTTCTATCGCTTTGTGTAGCCCACGAACCGCCGCTTGAGCGTGTAGCGGATCCAACGGATGCAGGATATATTCCTCTTCCTGACTGGTATTTCTTATTCTTATACCAGCTTTTAAAATATGATTTCGCATCTGGACCATATAACGTAATTGGTGCATTTGTTATTCCTGGTATTGCATTTGGAGCGTTGTTACTTGCTCCGTTCCTTGATCGCGGACCGGCAAGAAGACCGGGTAAGCGTCCACTTGCAACAGGATTTATGCTTCTTGGTGTTGCAGCAACGATTTTCCTTACTTGGGAATCAGTTGCTTATCACGATTGGGAAACTCAGCGTTCCCAGGGTGAGATTGTTGCTGAAGTAGAAGTGAATACGGAAGCAGCGGGTTATGCAATCTATGAAGAACAGGGTTGTATTAACTGTCACGGCGCCAACCTTGAAGGTGGGGCAGGACCTGCTCTTGGAGAAACGGGACTGTCACCTGAAGAGATTGCAGAAATTGCTGTGAATGGTCAGGGTTCAATGCCTGCTGGACTATTCCAGGGTACGGATGAAGAATTGCAGGAGCTTGCAAACTTCCTTTCTGACCCAGCTGCTGAATAATAAAAAAAGAGTCGGGAAACCGGCTCTTTTTTTTACGAGGAGAGAAATAAATGAGAGAGTTTATTTATTCCTGGCTGGAAAACCGGATTTTCTTATGGCTATTGTTTTTAGTCAATCTGGGCGGCACGATTTACGGTTATATCTGGTATGAACCGCAATTAGCCGAAACGGAACCGGTCTTTTACATATTCGTACCGGATAGTCCAACAGCAAGTCTCTTTTTTACGATCGTTATTTTCTTTTATTTGATTGGTAAGAGGTGGAGGCTGATGGAAGCGCTCGCGATCATCACGCTGTTTAAATACGGGATCTGGGCTGTCGTTATGAACTTCTTAACCTGGCAGGTAACGGGTAATTTAACCCCGGACATGTGGATGTTAATATTCTCACATTCGGCAATGGCTTTGCAGGGTCTTCTTTATGCACCTTACTATACTTTTAAAGTCTGGCATCTGATCGCAGCCGGTATCTGGACACTGCATAATGACGTCATTGATTATGTATTTATGCAATACCCGGTTTACTCGCGTCTGGAAGAGATGATCATGGGTATCGGTTATTTTACTTTCTGGCTCAGTGTTACTTCAATCTTTATTGCATGGTTACTCGTCCTTAGAAATAATCGTTATGAAAGATCTTTACAGTTGACGACTTAATGAAACATCCTCTGCATAATTTAGATTATGGAGGGGAGTCTATGTACAATTTAACGGTTTTATTATCGGGATCATTCATTATTCACACTCTTCAGGATCTGATCCGCTTCATCATTAATGTTTCAGAAAGCATGCACCCGCTGCTGTTTCTGGGGTTATTTATCTCAACTTCGGTCATATCAACGTTGAGCTATGTTTCATGGCGAAAATATGTCGGAGAAAGAAATAGAAAGAATATTCGTGATCATAACAATTGACACTAAATGTTCAGCAAAGGTAAAATTTAATCAAACAAATGTAATGGAGGGTCTGAATGGAAATTTTGATTTATTTCGCACTGATCCTGATTTTGCCATTGTGGGCAAGCAGCCGTGTGAAAAAGACGTACAAAAAGTATTCAAAAGTTCAGACGACGGCAAATATGACAGGTGCCGAGGTAGCAGAACGAATCCTTCATGATAACGGGATCTATGATGTGACTGTAAAACCTGGTAAGGGGTTTCTAAGTGATCATTATAATCCGCGTACGAAGGAAATTGTATTATCGCCAGAGAACTATCATGGCATGTCAGTTGCAGGTGCTGCAGTAGCAGCCCATGAGGTAGGACACGCTATTCAGGATGCACAGGACTATGCTTTCCTGAGATTCAGACATAAGCTGGTTCCTGTTGCAAATCTGGGCTCAAACTTTTCATTTATCCTTATTCTTGCGGGGATTTTATTGAGCTCAGCAGAATTCATGTTAGGTGGAATTGTTTTCTTTGCAGCAGCAGTATTGTTCCAGTTTGTAACGCTGCCGGTAGAGTTTGATGCTTCCAATCGGGCTATGAATGAAATGGTCAGCTCAGGGTTGATCCGTAATGAAGAAGAGCCTCATGCGAAAAAGGTTTTGAATGCTGCAGCTTTAACTTACGTAGCAGCAGCGCTTGTTGCATTGCTTGAACTGCTTCGCTTCATCCTGATGTTTGTTGGAATGAACGGAGACGATTAATAAAAAAAGACTGCTGCTGCAGTCTTTTTTTACTTTTTTTGTATGCATTAGAGCTTTTTAAAGCGTTTTTATATGTCAATTGGTTTTTTGTTCTCGTCTAGTGTGAAGCCTTCGCCGAGTACATCGTGAACGTCTGTGACAGATACAAAGGCGTGAGGATCAACAGATGTAATGATATTTTTAAGACGGACAAGTTCATTTCTACCGACTACGCAATACAGTATTTCCCGCTGTTCTTTAGAATAATGGCCATACCCGGTTAGTACTGTTACACCACGATCCATTTCAGAAGCGATTTTGTCAGCAATCTGTTTTTGCAAAGGTGAAATGATCATGGCACCTCTTGCTGTGTATGCGCCTTCCTGCATGAAGTCAATGACTCTAGCCCCGACAAAAACAGCTACAAGCGTATACATCCCTTCCCTATAGTTCAGATAAGTTAGAAGTGAGAGAAGGATGACACCTGCATCAAAAACGAACATGGTTCGACCCATACTCCAGCCGAAATATTTTTTGCCAAGACGGGCGATAATATCCACCCCACCTGTTGTCCCTCCGTATCTGAAAATAATGCCTAGTCCGATTCCGATAAATGCACCGGCAAACAGTGCTGCCAGAAACAAATCATTTGATAACGGAATGCTGAACTGATAAATATAAAATATCTCCAAAAAGATTGATACTCCGACTGTACCAATTAGTGTATACAGAAACGATTTTCTCCCTAAAAGCTTCCAGCCGATTAAAAATACAGGAATATTCAGTAATAAGTTCGTTATGGAAGGTTTCCAGTCGAAAATAAAGTATAATAAAAGCGTAATTCCCGTGAAACCTCCTTCAGCTAAGTTGTTCTGAATGTTAAAATGAACAATGCCAAAGCTGAATACAGCGGATCCGAATAAAATAAATAAAATATTTTTAAATTTTAAGCCAAACAAAAAAGTTTCCCCCTTTCTTTTACATGAAATATTTTGGATAAACGGATACACTGAACCTTTGTTAAACCACAAATAATTATAGACGAGGTATATACATAATAGCAATGCAGGGAGAGATGAAAATGAAAAGTGAAAAAACAATCGTGGACATGCAAAAGGAAGTAGACGATTACATAGGCCAGTTTAAAGAAGGTTATTTCAGTCCTCTTGCCATGCTTGCACGGATGTCAGAAGAACTTGGAGAGCTGGCACGTGAGATTAATCATCATTATGGAGAAAAGCCGAAAAAGAAAACCGAAGATGAAAGCACTATTGAAGAAGAGTTGGGAGATCTGCTTTTTGTCCTTACATGTTTTGCAAACGAACAGGGGATCAGTCTTGAAAATGCCCATAATCGTGTCATGAAAAAATTTACTACGCGTGATAAAGATCGCTGGACCAAAAAGGAGGAAGCCTAATGGAAAAAATATCAGTTGTGATTGCAGGACCGAGAGGGAAAATGGGAAGGGAAGCAGTTCGTCTTGTCGAACAGTCTGAGCACCTTACGCTTGCAGGTGTGATTGACCGTAAATATGATCAGCAGCTTTTAAGTGAACTGGACGGATTCAGTTCCGATGTAAAAATATATACGGATCCTGCTGTCTGTTTTGATGAAACGATACCGGATGTACTGGTCGATCTGACCACACCTGAAACAGGTTATCTCCATGCCAGAACAGCTCTGCAGCACGGCGTTCGCCCGGTGATCGGAACGACAGGTTTTACTAAAGATGAACTTGATGAGTTGAAGGAGCTTTCGAAAGAAAAAAAGCTTGGCACCATTATTGCTCCGAACTTTGCTGTAGGTGCCATACTGATGATGAAATTTTCACAGATGGCTGCAAAGTACTTCAGTGACATTGAAATCATTGAAATGCATCATGATCAGAAACTGGATGCACCATCCGGCACGGCCTTAAAAACAGCGGAAATGATTCGTGAACAGCGTTCCTCCAAACAGCAGGGACATCCTGATGAAAAAGAAACGGTCCCTGGCGCAAGAGGGGCAGAAATAGATGGCATGAGGGTTCACAGTGTCAGACTTCCGGGTCTCGTCGCTCATCAGCAGGTTATGTTTGGAGGAGAGGGTCAACTGTTAACAATCCGTCACGATTCTCATGACAGAAAATCATTTATGTCGGGTGTTAAGCTTTGTATCGAAACGGTAATGAACCTTGAAGAACTTGTATACGGCGTCGAAAATATTCTGGATTAAGGGGTTGTTTTGATATGAGAATTGCACTGATTGCACACGATGAAAAGAAAGAAGAGCTTTTGACATTTGTTGACCTTCATAAGGAAGAGTTTGGGCTGCACGAATTATTCGCTACAGGCACGACAGGAAAACGAATTACAGAATTGACCGGTCTTCCGGTACACCGATTTAAGTCAGGTCCTCTTGGTGGAGACCAGGAGATTGGTGCGAGGATCGCCAATCAGGAACTGGATGCTGTTTTCTTTTTCCGTGATCCACTGACGGCACAGCCTCATGAACCTGATGTATCAGCACTCGTCAGACTCGGTGACGTATATAAAATTCCGATGGCTACCAACATTGGCACGGCAAAAATACTGATTCAGGGAATTATCAGAGGTGAGATTGAACATGGCTGATATTTTAGCAGTCGGCGCACATTCCGATGATATTGAAATCGGGATGGCCGGTTCGCTCCTGAACTGGTCTGGACAGGGGAAAACCATTGTTCTCTGTGATCTGACCCGTGCGGAACGCTCCTCTAATGGCACACCTGAAAATCGGCTGCTTGAAGCTGAAAAAGCAGCGGCTCTTTTAAGTGCCGATAAAAGAATTAATCTCGGAATGCCGGACCGGAATATTCAGCTGAATGAAGAAAATGTAAACGCGCTCGTAAGCGTGATTCGTAAGGTGAAGCCTAAGGCAGTGTTTGCTCCTTATTATATTGATCGTCATCCTGATCATGGAAACGCCTCGAAGCTTATAAAAGAAGCTGTTTTTTCAGCAGGGATACGAAAAATTTTACCGGAGGATGCACCTCATAAGGCGAAGCTTTATTATTATATGATCAATGGTGTACATAAACCGGATTTTGTCATTAATATATCCAGTCAGATCGTGCGTAAACAGGAAGTACTGATGGCTTATAAAAGTCAATTCACTCCTTTAGACGGTGTAGAAACTCCACTCACCGATCAATATATAGAAAGTGTGATCGCAAGGGACAAAGTGTTTGGAAAAGAAGCAGGCGTGAGTTACGCAGAAGGTTTTATCAGCCCTTTTCCTCTCATATTGAATCGTGAAATGCTAGGAGACTGATTATGAAATTAAAAATCGGCATAACCTGTTACCCGACAGTTGGAGGGTCCGGCGTTATTGCAACAGAGCTTGGAAAACTTCTTGCTGAAAAGGGACATGAAATTCATTTCATCACATCAAGTATTCCATTCCGACTGAATAAAATGTATTCAAATATTTACTTTCACCAGGTTGAGGTGAACCATTATTCTGTCTTCCAGTATCCTCCCTATGATATTGCACTGGCAAATAAAATGGCGGACGTGATTGAAAGGGAAGACCTTGATATATTGCACGTTCATTATGCAATCCCTCATGCGGTATGTGCCATTTTAGGAAAGCAGATGGCTAAGTCGAACGTTAAAATTGTGACGACACTTCACGGTACGGACATTACAGTGCTCGGTGTCGATGATACGCTAACAAAAGCCATTCGCTTTGGGATAGAGGGTTCTGATGAGGTAACAGCAGTGTCCCACGCGCTTGTTGAACAGACAAGCAGTCTGATTGCGCCGGATAAGACTATTCATGTGTTATATAATTTCGTGGATGAACGGATCTACCGGAAAGTTCAATCTGACTATTTGAAAAAGGATTACGGGATTCAGCAAAATGAGAAAGTGATCATCCATGTATCCAATTTCCGAAAGGTGAAGCGTGTCACGGATGTCATCGACGTATTTGCCAGGATCAGGTCTGAGATGCCGGCGAAATTAATTCTAGCCGGTGATGGTCCGGAAATGTCAGCAGTCTTAAAAAAAGTCGATGAATTGAAGCTGAAAGAATCCGTTTTATTTCTCGGAAAGCAGGATAACCTTGAGGAACTGTATTCAATCAGTGACCTCATGCTGCTATTATCAGAAAAAGAAAGCTTTGGGCTTGTTGCACTTGAAGCAATGGCTTGCGGTGTCCCATGCGTTGGAACAACTGCAGGAGGCATTCCTGAGGTCATATGGGACGGAATCAACGGTTATACAGCCGAAGTAGGGGATATTGACACATTAAGTGAAAAAGCAATCCGTCTGCTCGATGATGAAACACTTCATACCTCATTTTCAAGGCAGGCAGTTGTCACCGTCCAAAACGATTTTCACTCCAGTACCATCGTCAAGCAGTATGAGAAACTGTACCTGAGTCTTTTGGAAGAGGGTAGTCTCCCGTGAATCAATTATTCGAACAGGCAAAACCTGTTTTGAAAAGCCTTGAATCATCCGGCTTTGAAGCCTATTTCGTTGGAGGATGTGTAAGGGATTATTTACTTGACAGGGCAATCCACGATATAGATATTGCTACTTCTGCGACACCGGAAGAAGTAAAGAGTGTGTTTGAAAGAACGGTTGATGTAGGGATCAATCATGGAACAGTCCTCGTATTGACCGATCACGGTCAATATGAAATCACTACTTTCAGGACTGAGTCAGCTTACACAGATTTTAGACGGCCAGATCATGTATCCTTTGTCAGATCACTGGACGAAGATCTCAAAAGAAGGGATTTTACCATTAATGCGATGGCGATGACTGCTGATTACAAGATAATTGATTTATTTCAAGGGATGACAGATTTAGAGAGACAAGTCATTCGAACAGTTGGCTCTGCTGATGAAAGATTTTCAGAGGATGCCTTAAGAATGATAAGAGGAGCAAGGTTTGCAGCCCAGCTCGGGTTTTCACTGGATAATGACACCCTGCAGGCTATGACACAACTGGCTTATCTGCTTGAGCATGTCGCAGTTGAACGCAAACGCATGGAACTCGATAAGCTGCTTGCAGGAGCACATATGATTGCCGGGTTGAATGTCATGATGGAAACCGGGCTCTTACCTTATCTTCCCCGGCTTTTGGAAGGACAGGATACGATTGATCGTTTAACAAAAGTTGACTGGACTGTGTTAAACGGTGAAGAACGCCTGGTCCTTATATACGCTCTGGCTAATGAGGATCATGTGAAAAGGCAGCTGAAGGCATGGAGATATTCAAATCGTTTTATTCAAAAACTTCATTCCATTTATGACCTTTTGTCAGTCAGAAAAAAAGGATATTATCCAATTGAAATCCGCTATCAGTATGACCTGGATCATCTCATCTCGGCTGAAAGAATATACGCGGTTTTACATCATATTTCGCCTGATCTGGAAAGAATACGCAAGGATCATGAGAAAATGCCAATCAGATCTAAAAAGGATATAAAAGCAACCGGGACAGACCTGATCAGCTGGACAGGCCAAAAAGGCGGCCCATGGGTAAAAGAGGCGTTAAGCCAGATAGAGATGAACATTTTATATGAGCGATTAGAGAATAATGAAGCAGAGATTAAGGAATGGGTGAAAACATGGTTTCTGAAATCAGACGATCAATTTTAACAGCACTATCCTCAGGTAGTGACCAGTTTCTGTCGGGTCAGGAGCTTGCTGAAAAAGCCGGCTGTTCAAGGACAGCGATCTGGAAACATATTGAGGATTTGAGACAAGCGGGCTTTGTCATCGAATCTAAAAGAAAAAAGGGTTACCGTCTCGTGAGTAAAGGTGATTCGATAAAGGAAAGTGATTTATTGCTTGGTTTAAAGACTCAGACACTGGGCAGAACGGTTCATTATTTTGAATCGGTTGAATCAACTCAGAAAATTGCGCACCAGCTGGCACAGGAAAGAGCTCCTGAAGGTACACTTGTGATTGCTGAAGAACAGGTTACAGGCCGGGGAAGAATGGCCAGACAATGGCATTCTCCGAAAGGTACGGGAATCTGGATGAGCCTGTTATTGAGACCGCTCCTTCCTCCTCAGAAAGCACCTCAATTCACGCTGATTGCTGCTGTAGCGATCGTGGAAGCTATTAAAGAAGTTTGCGATCTGAAGGTGGATATTAAATGGCCGAACGATCTATTAATTGAAGGAAGAAAAGTAACCGGGATCCTGACAGAACTTCAGGCGGACAGTGAACAGATTCACTCTCTGATCATTGGAATGGGTATTAACGTGAATCAGTCCCGGGAAGATTTCACGTCTGAACTGAGTTCGATTGCAACTTCACTCGCCATTGAAGGCAACAGGCAGTTTTCTCGTTCTTCACTCATTCAGGCCATTATGAAGAAACTTGAAACGCATTATGCTATTTACATGGAAGAAGGTTTTCTGCCAATTAAGGCTAAATGGGAATCTTATGCTGTAACGATTGGAAGAACCATCACCGCCCGGACACTAAACGACGAGATTACAGGTTTTGCTTCTGGTATTACGGACGAAGGCATCCTGCTATTAGTCGATCAATCAGGTAAAACGCATAAAATTTACTCTGCAGATATCGAATAAAATTTTATTTTGGCAGGAATTGTGCATGATCTGTTATACTAACGGTGGGCAGTATCATTGTGAACTGCACCTTTGCCTATAGCTGAAAACAAAAAAATCTGCCTTGATCCATTGTGACAGGGACAGAGGATCGAAATGAAAACACGGTATCCTTCTGTCTACAACGGAAGGATTTATTTATGTGTTCATTTTGCACCCCTCTGAATGTTAAGGAGGAGAAACGGTGAACAGTACGACTGATTTTTTAAAAATGAAGCAGAATAATGAAAAGATCTCAATGGTAACAGCCTATGATTTTCCCGCGGCAAAAGCGGCTGAGGCTGCCGGAATCGACATGATTCTGGTCGGGGATTCATTGGGCATGGTTGTTCTCGGTTATGATTCAACCGTTCCCGTTACGATAGAAGACATGATTCATCATACAAAAGCGGTGAAACGCGGTGCACCGGATACATTTATTGTGGTGGATATGCCATTTATGACTTACCACCTATCAAAAGAAGAAACGCTCAAAGCCGGAGCAAGGCTTCTTCAGGAAACAGGAGCCCATGCGGTAAAAGTTGAAGGTGCTAAAGGTGTTGTACCAATGATTGAGGCATTGACTGATGCAGGAATCCCTGTGATGGCACACCTTGGATTAACCCCTCAGAGTGCCGGAGTACTTGGCGGCTTTAAGGTTCAGGCAAAAACAGCAGAACAGGGAAGACAGCTGATTAAAGATGCTGTTGACTGTCAAAATGCCGGAGCCTTTTCAGTTGTCCTGGAGTGTATCCCCCAGCAGATTACGGAGCAGGTTTCAAAAGAACTGCAGGTGCCGACAATCGGCATCGGTGCAGGTGTTCAGTCAGATGGTCAGGTCCTTGTTTTCCATGACCTCGTCGGTTACGGAGATCACAGGCTCCCTAAATTCGTTAAAAAATACGGAGATGTGTATCCTCAGATTGTAGATGCGTTACGTCACTATCATGAGGATGTAAAACAGGAGGCATTTCCTTCAGCCGATCATTCCTTTAACCTGAACGAAGAGCAGCGGATCGCCCTGTATGGAGGAAATGGAAAGTGAAAATCATTCGATCAGCAGACGACATGCAACAGCTCTCACGTTCAATAAAGAGCGAAGGGAAAACAATCGGCTTCGTTCCGACAATGGGTTTTCTTCATGAAGGTCACTTGCAATTAGTGCAAAAGTCCGTTTTGTCATGTGACGTGACAGTGATGAGTATTTTCGTGAACCCGCTTCAGTTCGGACCGGGTGAAGACTTTGAACGATACCCAAGGGATTTCAAACGCGACTCAGAACTCGCAGAAAAACATGGTGTTGATTACTTGTTTTATCCTGAGGTAGAAGAACTGTACCCGGGGGAATTATCGGTGCAGCTTAAAGCAGCAACACGCGTTAATGTCCTGTGCGGTGCATCCCGGCCGGGTCACTTTGACGGGGTAGTCACGGTCCTTACGATTCTCTTTAACCTTGTAATGCCGGATAAAAGCTTTTTCGGACAAAAGGATGCCCAGCAGGTAGCCGTCGTTCAGGGGCTTGTATCAAGCTTTCGGATCCCGGTGGACATTGTACCGGTTGAAACGGTAAGAGAATCAGACGGACTTGCAAAAAGTTCACGTAACGTTTATTTATCAGCGCATGAAAGAAACGAAGCGCCGATTATTTATAAAGCGCTCACTAAAGCGAAAACAGCGTATCTCGAGCATGGCATAGACGAAGCTTTACAAATGATCAACAATGAAATCAGCAAAACATCAGGTTTGATTGATTATGCGGAAATCTGGTCTTATCCGGATCTGCAGCAGCCGGTGGAAAAGACCGGTCAGATCATCATTGCAGCAGCTGTAAAGTTTGAGAGAGCACGGTTGATTGATAACATCATATTTACAGTAGAGGAGGAGTCATCATGTTTCGGACAATGATGAGCGGGAAAATCCACAGAGCGCGTGTTACAGAGGCGAATCTAAACTATGTTGGCAGCATTACGATCGATGAGGATATTCTGGATGCTGTTGGCATGTATCCTAATGAAAAAGTTCAAATCGTCAATAATAATAATGGTGCAAGATTTGAAACGTATATTATTAAAGGTGAAAGAGGCAGCGGTGTCATGTGTGTAAATGGTGCTGCAGCAAGACTCGTTCAGGAAGGAGACGTCATTATCGTCATCTCTTATATGATGATTCAGGACGAGGCGGCAAAGCTTCATAAACCGAAAGTCGCCATTATGAATGAGAAAAACGAAATTACTGAAATGATCGATTACGAGCCTCAGGCAACCGTAATGAATTAAGTTGACGTTATGAAAAAGGCTGTGAAGGTGATGGAATCAAAAAAAATAGCGGTGGTTGATATCGAAACGACCGGCAATTCGGTTAAAAAAGGAGACCGCATTATCCAGATTGCAATCGTCCTGATTGAAAATAATCAGATAGTGGAAACCTGGTCATCCTTCGTCAATCCGATGCAGCCTGTTCCGGTGTTTATCACGGAGCTGACGGGGATTACAAATCAGGATGTTACAACAGCTCCTTCATTTGAACAAATTGCTCCCGAGGTTTTATCAAAACTGGAGGGAGCTGTTTTTGTTGCCCATAATATTCATTTCGATCTCCCGTTTTTAAATGGGGAACTGCATCTTGCAGGATTTAACAGCTGGTCGGGTCTCGTACTGGATACTGTTGAGCTTTCAAGAGTGCTGTTACCTACCGTCGGGAGTTTTAAGCTGACGGACCTAACAGCTGATTTCGAGCTGGATCATGACCGGCCCCATCAGGCTGACAGCGACGCTCTTGCTACCGCACAGCTGTTTTTATCTCTGGTATCAAAAGCTTTTACAATGCCACTAGTCACACTGGAGCGGCTGGCAAAGGAGTCCGTTTATTTAAAAAGTGACATACAAGTGTTGTTTAATCACCTGATTACCGCGAAAAAACAAAAGCTTGAGGATCTGCCCGGGCATTTGGAAGTGTACAGAGGGATTGCGATCCGAAAAAAAGTCAGACCAGACCGCAAAACGGATCAATACGGTCCACTTGATGCGGAGTCTTTCCTGAAACAGCTGCTTCCAGGGTATGTAAAACGCGATGCCCAATTAAAGATGATTCATCATATTCTCCATTCATTTGAGCAAAAAAAGCATGCTGTCATAGAGGCAGGAACAGGGATCGGAAAGACGCACGGTCTGTTAATTCCTGCGGTGATAAAAGCCAGAGAGGGTCACAAAACAGTGATCACGACCCATACGCTTCATCAGCAGGCACAGATGCAGGACAATGCAATCAGAGACATTCAGCATTTACTGGACGGATCTGTTCGATTTGCTGTGTTAAAAGGCAAGAGCAACTATATACATATGATGAAATATGATCAGTCATTGCAGGAAGATGATTCTCAATATGACATCGTCCTGACCAAAATGCAGATTCTGACATGGCTCACTGAGACCGAAACCGGAGACGGGGATGAATTAAACCTGACCGGGGGAGGTTTACTGTTTTGGAACCGCATTTCCCATAATGGCTGGTTTTTGAACCGGGAGGAAGACCCTTGGGAAAAATATGATTATTTCGCCTGGTCTGTGTCTCTTGCAAAAGAGGCAGATGTGATCATTACGAATCATTCTCTGCTTGCATCTGACCAGTTGAAGGATCAGAAGCTGCTGCCTGACTATCACTACCTGATGATTGATGAGGCTCATCATCTGGAGGAAGTCAGCAGAAAGCAATGGGGTGTTCAGCTGGACTTCATGAAAATTAAATTTGCGATCGGCCAGCTGTCACCATCATCCGGAGACAGCATTTACACGAGATTGCAGGCAGCGGCAAGAAAGGCAGGCGTGTCAATTGCAAAAGCCGAAGTGGAATTTGACAGGCTGAATGAGGAAGCAGATGCTTCCTTTCATCAGCTTGGGACCTGGTTTAAGGCAAACGTTAAGCGTAAGCCGGGCGTCCAGAAGCATATGCTTGCGCTTGATCCGGATGTAAAAGAATCCAGGGATTGGCTGAAGATAGCATATGCTTTTGAACGCTTTCTCGCCGAAATGAAGAATTGGAGAAACACGCTTGAGACGATGCTCGACCAACTGCGTAAGAACCGTTCGAAATTAACCGATAAACATAAGGCGGATGTTGAAGAAGCCTATGCGTTTTTACAGGAATGGCATGAGATGATAGAGATGATCCGCAATTTGTTTATCCGCTCGTCAGATCACCTTGTGATTTGGGCAGAAGGGGATATGCGATCCATTCCAGGCAGCCTGACCATGTCAGCGCGGGAAATTGACATCAGCAGGAAAATAAAATCCGCCTTTTTCAAAGACGAAATACCTGCTGCAGCAGTCAGTGCGACGATAACAGTCAATAACAGCTTTCAGTATTTTATGCATGCAACCGGACTGACGCATTCTTCTGCTGACTGTTTAACGCTTACTTCACCTTTTGATTACCAGAAACAGGTCAGACTGATGGTTCCGGGGGATTTACCTGATATCAAAGCGGTTTCCCCTGAGGAATACGTTGAATGGATTACGAGTCATCTTTCTGTTATTGCTGAAGCAACAGCCGGCAGAATGCTCGTGTTATTCACATCTCATGAAATGCTGCGAAACACTTATGAACTCATAAAAGAAAGTAATCTGATGGAGGACTTTGTTCTGATCGCACAGGGGATCACAGCAGGCAGCAGGGCAAAGCTTTCAAAAAACTTTCAGAAATTTGACAAGGCAGTCCTCTTTGGTACTTCGAGCTTCTGGGAAGGACTCGATATTCCGGGGGAAAACCTGTCGTGTCTAATTATGGTCAGATTGCCGTTTTCTCCACCTGATGAGCCGTTAATTCGTACACAATGGGAAATTGCAAAGGCAAATAACAGAAATCCATTTAACGAGATATCTCTTCCGAAGGCTGTATTGCGATTCCGGCAGGGGTTTGGACGATTAATCAGGCACGAACAGGACCGGGGTGTTTTTATCGTTTTTGATAGAAGGATCACCACGGCTTCCTATGGGCGTGCATTTACAGACTCCATTCCTGCAATAAAGGTTGAGGAACGGAATCTGGATTCAATCATTGATGAAATTGAACATTGGCTGTAAACACATGCTTGAAACCTGTTATACTGTATGAGTGAATATGAAAGTGGAAAGTAGTGAAATTATGGGTGAAAAAATTGAAGTAATGTCAACAGTCACTGTTCAGCACACGCCCGATCTTTACAAAATTGTAGACGCCCTGAACAGAACCTTAAAGCACCAGGATCTAATGTTTGGGCTTGCGCTTGACAGAGAAGACAACAAAAAAGCCGTATTTACGATTTACCGGACATAGGTGAGAGCGCATGAAAAAATGGATGATCATTTTAGGTTCATGTCTCACTGTTATCCTTGCCAGTCTGGTCATTGTTTTTTTCGTGGCGAGACAACCTCTTTCCGATCAGCTCAATCGTGCTGAAGAAATCGCAAGTTCCGAGTTTGGCGTGACTGTGGAGGAAAGCTATCATTTTAACGGAAGTGAAGTATACTCCATTGTAAAAGGAACTGATCCGGAGGGAGAACAGCTGCTTGTTTTTATTCCGGAAAACGATGAGCTTGAAATCGAAACGAGACAGCTGAATGAGGGAATCGAAGAGGATGAGGTTCTATCCATGCTGAATGCTGAAGATGAACCTGCAAAAATCTTATCTTCCAAAATCGGATTTGAATCCGTTGGCCCTGTCTGGGAAATTGTCTACAAAGATCAGGAAGATACGCTGAACTATTATTATGTTAAATTTGACGATGGAGAATGGTGGAGAACCATTCGTAATTTATAAGGAGTTGAACCGCTTTGATGAATGAGTTTTTAGCTGACAGAGTAAAAGTGTTAACACCTTCGACGACCCTTGCCATTACAGCAAAAGCAAAAGAGTTGCGTGCTGAAGGAAAAGACGTCATCGGTCTTGGTGCCGGGGAGCCGGATTTCAATACCCCTGATCACATCATTGAAGCGGCTTACGAATCAATGAAAGCAGGTCAGACAAAATATACACCTGCCGCAGGAACTGCCGAATTGAAAAAAGCGATTATTGATAAGTTCCAAAAAGATCAGCACTTAAGCTATGAGCCTGCTGAAATCTTTGTAGGCAGCGGTGCAAAACATGTACTGTATAACCTGTTTCAGGCAGTGCTGAATGAGGGGGATGAAGTGCTGATCCCTACGCCTTACTGGGTCAGCTATCCTGAACAGGTAAAGCTTGCAGGAGGCAATCCTGTATTTGTTGAAGGATTGGAAGAGAATGATTATAAAGTAACGGCAGATCAGATTAAAGCTGCTGTCACTGACAGAACAAAAGCTGTCATCATTAATTCCCCGAGCAATCCAACCGGAATGGTATACACAAAACAGGAGCTTGAGGACATTGGCAAAGCCTGTGTCGAGCTTAACCTGCTGATTGTGTCTGATGAAATTTATGAAAAGCTTTTATACGGCGGGACGAAGCATTTTTCTATCGCTGAGCTGCTGCCTGAACTTAAAAATCAAACAATCCTTGTAAATGGTGTATCAAAATCTCATTCGATGACAGGGTGGAGAATCGGGTATGCAGCGGGAGACAAAGCCATTATTAAAGCGATGACTAATCTTGCGAGCCATTCAACTTCAAACCCTACGACAACGGCGCAGTTCGGTGCACTTGCTGCTTATACAGGTACACAGGAGCCTGTAGAAATCATGCGTCAGTCGTTTGAAACAAGACTTGAAAAAGTGTTTGAACAGGTAACAGCCATTCCGGGATTCAGATGTAAAAGACCTCAGGGAGCATTCTATTTATTCCCTAATGTCATGGATGCAGCAAAAGCCTGCAGGTTTGAATCTGTAGATGATTTCGCTAAAGATCTTCTAGAAAAAGCAAATGTAGCTGTGATCCCCGGATCAGGATTTGGTGCGCCGGAAAACATCCGTCTTTCCTATGCGACTGATCTGAACTCGTTTGAGGAAGCATTAAAACGCATCAGACAATACGTAGAGGCGAATCAAAAGAATTAACGTGGCAGCACATTGAATCACGCGTAGAACAACTGTATAATACGTAAAGGAAAATAACAGGCGGATTTAACCGTCATAAGTCGTTGGAGGGAAACACTGTGAAGATATCAATTGCTCAGGCAGGAAGCTATGTCGGCCAGGAAGTGAAAATTGGCGCATGGCTTGGAAATAAACGTTCAAGCGGTAAAATCGCATTCTTACAGCTGCGTGATGGCTCCGGATTTATCCAGGGCGTTGTTGTAAAAAGCGATGTTGGAGAAGATATTTTTCAAAAAGCAAAAGGGCTGACTCAGGAATCTTCACTTTATGTAACGGGTGTAGTAAAAGAGGACACAAGATCTCCTTTTGGATATGAGCTTGAAGTCAAGGACGTTGAAGTGATTCATCAGGCTGTTGATTACCCTATTACACCGAAGGAACACGGAACTGAGTTTCTGATGGACCACCGTCATCTATGGCTTCGTTCAAACCGACAGCATGCCGTGATGAAAATCAGAAATGAAATTATCCGCGCTACTTATGAGTTTTTCAACCAGGAAGGCTTCGTAAAAGTGGATCCACCAATCCTTACTGGCAGTGCACCTGAAGGAACATCTGAGCTTTTCCATACGAAATATTTTGATGAGGATGCCTACCTTTCCCAAAGCGGACAGCTTTATATGGAAGCTGCTGCAATGGCGCTTGGTAAAGTGTTCTCGTTCGGGCCTACATTCCGTGCGGAAAAATCAAAAACACGCCGTCACCTGATCGAATTCTGGATGATTGAGCCTGAGATGGCTTTTTATGAATTCGAGGATAACCTGAAGGTTCAGGAAGAATATGTGTCTTTTATCGTTCAATCTGTATTGAAGAACTGTCAGCTTGAACTGACAAGACTCGGTAGGGATACATCTGTCCTTGAAAAAATCAAGGCGCCATTCCCTCGTATTACTTACGATGCAGCGCTTGAATTCCTGCATGAGAAAGGCTTTGACGATATTAAATGGGGTGATGATTTCGGTGCTCCGCATGAGACTGCTATTGCGGAAGCATATGACAAACCGGTATTTATCACACACTATCCGACTAGCCTGAAGCCGTTTTATATGCAGCCTGATGCCGAGCGCGGGGAAGTTGTGCTTTGTGCAGACCTGATTGCACCGGAAGGTTACGGGGAAATCATCGGAGGCTCTGAACGTATTCATGATCTAGATCTTCTCGAACAGAGAATTCAGGAGCATAAGCTTGAGCCTGAGGCTTACAAATGGTATACCGAATTACGCAAATATGGTTCAGTACCACATTCAGGATTCGGTCTTGGTCTTGAGCGGACGGTTGCGTGGATCAGCGGCGTTGAACACGTCAGAGAATCCATTCCATTCCCACGCTTGCTTAACAGACTGTATCCATAATCAGAATCAGTTGAAAAGACCGGATATGCTTAAAAGCAGTTCGGTCTTTTTCAAACCAAAGATACCGGCTTTTTTCAACATAAGGAGGTTACACATTGTCACATCAAATACCCTGGAAAGAATGGATAAGGGCGGGGTATACATCCATTCCGGTCATGCTGCTAGAACATTACCGGAAGCTGCATCTGTCAGAAACAGAATGTATGCTGATTATCCAGATCCATTCTTTTGTGGAAAAGGGTGAGTCTTTTCCTACTCCGGACAAGCTTTCGGAGAGAATGGCACTCACCGAATCTGAATGTCTGAAAATCATTCAAAAACTGATTAAAAAAACCCATCTTAAGATTGAAAAACAGGATATTGACGGAATTCAAACGGAGTCCTATTCACTGGAACCGTTGTGGGAATGTATTTTAATGAAGGTGGCAGAAGATCATTACAGAATCAAAGTAGCGGAAACGATGGAAAATCAGACAGACCTGTATTCCCTTTTTGAACAGGAGTTTGGACGTCCGTTATCACCTCTGGAATGTGAAACGCTTGCGATGTGGATTGATCAGGATGAGCACTCCACCCTTGTCATAAAGGCAGCGTTAAGAGAAGCTGTTATTTCTAATAAACTGAACTTCCGCTATATAGACCGCATATTGTTTGAATGGAAGAAAAAAGGTATTAAATCAGTTGAGGAAATAAGAAAACACAGCGAAAACTTCAGAAAGCCTGCAAAAAAACCCGAAGAATCATCTGAGGGACCTGCCCCGTTTTACAATTGGCTTGAAAATTAAATACAACAAGGGGGGAATCAGATGTTGACCAAAGTTCAAATCAGGGAATGCCTTGATGAAATGGCTGTCATGTTTCCTGATGCACACTGCGAACTGAATCATGATAATGCATTTGAATTAACGATAGCGGTGCTTCTTTCCGCACAATGTACAGATGCGCTCGTAAATAAAGTAACGGCTGATCTTTTTAAGAAATATAAAACACCTGAAGATTATCTGAATGTAACTTTAGAGGAACTCCAGCAGGATATCCGTTCGATTGGCCTTTACCGCAATAAAGCGAAACATATACGAAATCTGTGTGAAAGACTGATCGAGCATTATAACGGTGAAATTCCGAGGGATCATGCTGAATTACAGACACTTCCTGGTGTTGGAAGAAAAACAGCTAATGTCGTCATGTCAGTCGCTTTCGACTGGCCGGCAATTGCTGTTGATACTCATGTGGAGCGGATATCAAAGAGACTTGGTATATGCAGATGGAAGGATTCTGTTCTTGAAGTTGAAAAAAAACTGATGAGAAAAGTGCCAAAAGATGAATGGTCAGTTACGCACCATAGAATGATTTTTTTCGGCCGCTATCACTGTAAAGCACAAAATCCAAATTGCAGTCAGTGTCCGCTCGCTCATTTATGCCGTGAAGGTAAAAAGCGCTTAAAGAAGGTGAGCATGTCATGAGTGAATACTCATTACCTCAGCCTTACAGGCATCCTCTGTTCTATAGCGAAAAAGACCAGACAGCCGTTAGACAATCTGATTTTGAACCATATTTTATAGAGGATATAATTGCCCGGGCTGAAAAGGGGGCACCATGGGAAGAAATTGAAAAGTGGATTCCGGTTATCATCGGGGAATGGGAGCGTCTGGCAGATGAGATGAGACCACTTTTTGAGGATCGACCAAAGGATACGCATGATCCTATGGTAAAAGGGTTATCACTGTTTTTCACGCTTCTTTTCTGGACAAACGAAAAATATGTGAATGTATATGATTGGGAATCTGAACTGGATCATCTCGAAGTTAAAATTGTAAATCCGAAAGAAAGAATTCATTTTGTTTTAAAGAGACCGGCTGTTTATTTTTCTTTTATTCAGCTGGATGAGATGATGACTGAGATGCATAAGATGGCGGCTAAAAAAGTTGCCATGAAAAAAAAGAGCCGCTAGGGCTCTTTTTTTGTGGACTTTATTGTCCGCTTTCTTCTTCTGAAGTACTGTCGGAAGTGCCGTCACCTTCAGGGTTTTCTTCAGGCGGTGTTTCAGTGTTTTCATCCGCTGATCCATCTCCGGACTCTCCGTCTTCTGAACCACCGTCACCTGATTCACCACCATTGCCATTACCGTTGCCATTGCCATTTCCGTTTCCGTTTCCATTTCCGTTATTATTACCATTACCGTTGTTTCCGTTACCTTGACCTTCACCATTTTCACCGTTGTTCTCATCATTTTCCTGCTCATCTTCTTCATTTTGAGAGTCGGTGATTTCAATGTTGACGCTTGCTGATTCACTTCGTTCGTCACCTGCGATAGCAGTAACAGTAAAGGTATAGGCTGATCCGGCCTGTGCCTGTTCAACGTTTAAGCCATTCTGCTCAGTTACGGCAAGCTCCTGAGGTTCACCACCATCAACACTTACCGTCACTTCGAATTCTACATTGCGGTCATCATTCTCTTCCTGCTGATGATCCCATGTCAGCTGAATATTTCCATTTTCCTCGTTGTATTCAGCCTGCAGATTTGAAGGAGCAGCTAGATCATCTATAACGAATTCTTCAGATACAGTAGTTGGTTCTGTTCCTCTTACAAACAGTTCAGTTGATTTCTGATTATCCGGTGTGAATTCACTAGCCAGCTGAACAGGAGAGGTGCCTTTTTCGATTTCAACCTCAACAACACTTTCAGGACGTTCGAAGTCCGGCGTTTCAACACCCTCATGAACAGCTGCCATAATGTCTCTGAATAAATATTGAGAAACGTAACGGTCCTGAGGTGTTAAATAGTTTTCTGTATTTTTGTTCTGGTCATATCCAAGCCACACCGCAGCTGTATATTGCGTTGAATAACCTGCAAACCATGAATCCGGTGCACCGTTATTCGGAATTCCGTTTGCTGCTCTAATATCGGCAGGGTAGTTAGTCGTTCCTGACTTCCCGGCAAGAGGCAGGCCATTTACCTGTGCAAGCTCACCTGTTGAACCAGGTTCAAGAACATCCTTCATCATGTCTGTCATCATATAAGCCGTTGAATCTTTCATCACTACTTCATTTTCAGGTTCAGTGTCAATTGAAGATCCATCTCTGAATTCAATGGAAGTGATTGAATAAGGTTCATTGTATACCCCTTTATTACCAAAGGAAGCATAGGCAGCAGCCATATCAATCGTATTGACTTCCGGGGAGCCTCCAATTGCAGCACTTTCACATAATACATCGCCACAACCATAGTTATTAGGGTCAAAATCCCACATCTGCTGAAGAAACTCAGTACCCTGCTCCTGACCAACTTCTAAATACGCTTTAATCGCAGTAATATTTCTTGAATCTGCTAAAGCATCACGCATCGTCATAGGTCCTTTAAACTGACCATCATAGTTTCCAGGTTCAAATCCATCTGAAAAAGTATAAGGTTCATCTACAATTGTTTGCGCCGTTGACCAGTCCAGGAAGTCAATAGCAGGTGCATAGTCTAAAAGTGGTTTAATCGCTGAACCAGGCTGGGACGTCTGATCTTTTGCGAAATTGTAACCGCGGTCGACCTCTTCACCATATCCGCGGCCGCCACCAATTGCACGAATGGCACCACTTTGTGTATCTAATAATGTCACGCCGGCCTGTGCTCTTGACCCATTCATATCAGCCGGGAATTGTATACTACCATCATTTAATGCACTTTCGACTGATTCCTGGGCTTTCGGATCAAGGGTTGTATAAATTTTCAGTCCATCTTCATATGGATTTACATCTTCAAGCTTTTCAATTTCATCTAAAACAATATCAACGAACGCATCATATTTGGATTCTTCTGCTGATAGCTGGCCTCTTGCATTCTCCAAACCTTCACCGCGTTCTACGATGCCGTCCATGATATCCGTTTCAATTGCCTGATTCATGGTTTCTTCATCAATTTTGCCATGATTGTTCATTTGTCTTAACACAATATCCCGGCGTTCTTTAGCAAGCTCAGGATTTTCATAAGGATTATAAGCATTTGGACGCTGAGGTAACCCTGCCAGAAGGGCTGCCTGGTGAACTTCAAGTTCATTCAGGTCCACGCCGTAATAATATTGTGACGCCGTTCTAATGCCGTAAATGCCATCAGAATAATAGATTTTATTCACATACATTTCGAAAATTTGTTCTTTGTCATATTCCTGCTCGAGCTGGTAAGCGAGCCATGCTTCCTGGGCTTTACGCTCAAGTGATTTTTCAGGGGTTAAAACAGACTGTTTAATGACCTGCTGAGTTAACGTACTCGCACCCTCTGCACCAAAGCCTTCGCGGAGGTTTGCCAGCACAGCACCCATAAGTCGGAAAAAGTCTACACCCTGGTGCTCGTAAAATCGGTTATCTTCTATTGCCAGCACTGCATTTTCAACGGTTGCCGGAATTTCATCATAGGTGACCATATCCCGGTTTTCAGCTCCAATGCGGGCGAATACATCACCATTTACATCGGCAATCTCCGTTGTGATCGGATCAATAAAATCCTCTTCATTCAGTTCAGGTGCCTGGGATGCATAGTAAGCAAATAACCCGCCTCCGAATAATAGCCCGGCAAGCCCCAGAACGATGACGGAAATGAAGATCCGTTTGAAGATCGAGCCTTTAGATTTCTTTTTCTTTCCTTTTTTCTTTACCGAAGACTTTTGGGCATTTCTTTTTTCTTCCCTTGATTTATAGTCAGCCATTTCTTTTCCTCACTTTCAGTCCTGCTCATCATTTGATTTGATCAAATGATCTATAATTTTAAGGTAATCAATTCGCGGATGCAAGCCCAGTGGTATCGCGTAGGAGGTTTCTTCCACTTCTTCCTTCGTCATGGATTTTCTGCCGCCTTTTTGCATGCGATTCCAATAAAAACTCAAATGTTCAAAAGGCATTAAAAAAATATCTTCAGTGGAAGAAAATCTGATAATGACAAAGGCGATCCCTTTCTGTTTTGTTACCTGCTCCATATGGTCAAGCTGATGTTGATGAAAATTCTGAAGAGGGAAGGAGGTTTTGTTTCTCGTTTCCTTTGCTTCAAAATCGATATAGTATCCTTTATAAACACCGTTATAGTCGGTAGTAGAAGCCTGTTTGAAATACGCTTCTTTAATTACTGCGGCACTTCTTTTAGGATAATCGACTGTTACGATCTGCACAGGTACAGGCTTTTTATGAATGACAGCCTGTCCGCTTGCTACATAGTAATCGTTTGTTTCATTTAAATCCTCTTCGAGTGTCATCCCGCGCTTGCCGTGCGAATAAGATTTTTCCTTGCCTGATATTTTCTTTTCTGCTGGTTTTTTAAACGGTTTTCCGTTCGGATAATGGAATTCCATACATACACCTCACCTGAACATCATACCACATGCACGTAAGGTACAAACCATGTTACATAAACCCCTTATAGAATCCGACGTTAAAAAGGTGAAATAGTTACAACTTTTATGGCTTCTGTTAAAATAGCGTAAGCCCTAAAAAGAGGTGAAAGTGATGAAAACGAATGAAATTCTTGAATTAACAAATCAATTGGCCGAGATCCTTGAGCAGGCCGATGAAGAGTACAATAAAAGAAGAGAAACAAAAGAAAAAGGGGACTTTCATGATGAGGTAAAGCCTTTTGCAGACCGGGCTCATGCATTGATCTCGGAATGGAAAGAAAAGACGTCCGCTCAGCTAATAAAAAACCCGCAAAAGAACATCCATCATAATCAGATTTTTGCCACGGCTGATAATTTGGAGCTTGTAACGGTGCAATGTTTTTTTCCGGAAACGAGCTATAAAAGATTCAAAAGTTATGTGCAGTCCAGCAGGTATGTACTTGGGCAGGTTGAAATGGCTTTATCCCGACACACCGGCAGTGGTGAATGAATATTGTATGGAAAAAGGGGAGAAATATATGTTCCGTATGCGACAGACGCACACTTTGCCCATTTGTCCATATTGTAAGAAACCGATTATGACTTATTATTCTGATCATGCAGTCCAACAGACCATTGGGTTAGATCCGACTCAGCAGCAGACAGAAGAAAACGCTGTAAAAAAAGTAGACTTTAATAATATTATGTCAACCTGTAATCAGGTCATGAGCACGGTCAGTCAGATGAACCAATTCATCCGTGCCTTTACGGGATCATTTAAATAGCGGGAATTGATTACAGGAATATATGTTCGGTATAATGGTATGGAATGAGGTGATCGAATGAGAAAGAAGACACTGAAGGAATTTATCAGTCATTTCAGGGATGATGATCAATTCAAAAGCCAGGTCGTTAAATGGCATACAATCGAACCTATGGAGGCGGTTTATGAACCGCTTCCGGAGGTACTGGCTCCAAGCCTGAGAAAAGCACTGGAACGGAGAGGGATCGGAAAGCTTTATTCCCATCAGGCGGAAGCATTTAACTCAGTGATGAGCGGAAAATCTATCACAGCTGTTACACCAACAGCTTCAGGAAAAACGCTTTGCTACAATCTTCCGGTCGTTCAATCCATTGTTGAAAATCCATCTAATCGGGCTCTATATTTGTTCCCGACAAAAGCGCTATCTCAGGATCAGAAAACTGAATTGAATGAACTGCTGGATCTGGCAGATTCGAACATTACTTCTTATACGTATGACGGGGACACGCCTGCTTCTATCAGACAGAAGGTCAGGAAGGCCGGTCAGATTGTGATTACGAACCCTGATATGCTTCATTCTGCGATTCTTCCGCATCATACGAAATGGGTTTCACTTTTTGAGAATCTGAAGTATATCGTGATAGATGAGCTTCATATTTATAGAGGTGTATTTGGAAGCCACGTCGCAAACGTCATTAAAAGACTGAAGAGAATTTGCAAGTTTTATGGAAGTGACCCGATCTTTATCTGTACGTCTGCTACCATTGCAAACCCAAAAGAGCTTGCCGAGTCACTTACGGGTAAGAATATGCATCTGATTGACCGGAATGGTGCACCTTCAGCAAGAAAACATTTTGTCTTTTATAATCCTCCGGTAGTCAATCAGCAGCTTAATATCAGACGCAGTGCCACGCTGGAAGTCCGAAGACTTGCCTCACTGCTTTTAAAAGAAAAAATACAGACAATTGTATTTGCTAAAAGCAGAGTGAGAGTGGAGATTATTCTGTCTTACCTTCAGGAACTAGTCAAAAATGAACTCGGGCCTAAATCGATCCGCGGTTACCGTGGCGGCTACCTGCCAACGCAGAGAAGGGAAATAGAACAGGGGCTTCGTGATGGGGACGTTTATGGTGTGGTCAGTACAAATGCACTGGAACTCGGCGTAGATATCGGACAGCTGCAGGCCTGCATTATGACCGGTTATCCAGGGACAATTGCCAGTGCCTGGCAGCAGGCAGGACGTGCAGGAAGAAGGCAGGGGGAGGCGCTGATTCTTATGGTGGCGAGCTCGAGTCCACTCGATCAGTATGTTGTTTTACACCCTGAGTACTTTCTGAAATCAAGCCCTGAGACAGCACGCATTAATGCTGAAAATATCGTTATTCTCCTTGATCACTTAAAGTGTGCAGCATTTGAACTGCCATTTGAAAAGGGGGAATTATTTGGTGAAACGGAGATTGAAGATTTACTGGAGTACCTTGCAGAAGAAAGAGTCCTGCATTTTACAAAAGATAAATGGTATTGGATGAACGATGCTTTTCCCGCTCACGATATCAGCCTCCGGTCAGCTTCGCAGGAGAATGTGGTGATTATTGACCAGTCCGAACGTGCTAACCACAGGGTCATCGGTGAGATGGACCGTTTCAGCGCTATGACACTGCTGCACGATGAAGCTATCTATCTTCATCAGGGAGCACAGTATCAGGTTGAGTATCTTGATTGGGACGAAAAGAAAGCATACGTGCGGGAAGTGGAAGTTGATTATTTTACTGACGCTAACCTGGCAGTACAATTGAGTGTACTTGAGGAGGACAAGCGCAAAGAGACGGAGGAAGCAGCTGCATGTTACGGTGATGTCTCAGTCCGCGCGATGGCTACCTTATTCAAGAAAATTAAATTTGATACACATGAAAATATCGGGTCAGGTCCGATCAGTCTGCCTGAAGAAGAGCTTCATACAAGTGCAGCCTGGTTTTCGTTAAAAGAAGGAATCGGACACATGACGGACGAGCACGTCGAACAGGGGTTGATTGGTGCTTCTCATGCACTGAAAGCGATTATTCCGGTTCACGTCATGTGTGATCCTCAGGATATACAGGTTACACCCCAGGTAAAGGCTGTTCATAATCAGCTGCCGACCTTGTTTATATATGACCGCTATCCAGGAGGAATCGGATTAAGTGAAAAGGTTCATGAAAATGGACAAACAGTGATTCGGGATGCACTGGAACTGATACAAAGCTGTGTATGTACGAATGGTTGTCCATCCTGTATCGGCAGCGGATTACCTGCAGGCGATGCCAAAAAGGATACTGAAAAAATACTAGAGATGTTTTATTATGCTTTGGGAAGTGAAGTCAATTGAGTCTCAAAAAGAAATTAGACCGGATGAAACCTCATCTAAAGTCAAATTCTTCAGGTGCAGCAAGGTCTGAATCGATGGCTGAGATTCCGCATCTTGACCTTTGGAAACAACATCACACCGATTTATTTTGGCATGAGAATGATTTTTGCCTGATCAGGGAAGTTCATTTTCCCCTTAACTATCAGCACGGACGCTACCGGCTGTCAGATTACCATAAAATTATGGAGGGATGGCAAAAGGCAAATGCTTCTCATTCCCTTTCTTCAGCAGGCTATCATCCTGAAGATTTATTTTTTTTCGATACAGAAACGACTGGACTCAGAGGAACAGGCAGTACGATTTTCGTTCTCGGACATGCCAGATTTGCCGGAGACAAGGTGATACTGAAGCAGCATATCCTGCCCGGCCCTGGACAGGAAATTCCTTTGTATATCAGTTTTTTAAAGCAGGTGAACTATAAAACGCTCGTCACTTATAACGGTAAATCGTTCGATTGGCCCCAGGTGAAATCGCGTCACACACTCATCAGGGAACATGTTCCGAAGCTTCCTCAGACCGGACATTTTGATCTTTACCATGCATCGCGGCGCTTATGGAAAGGTTCGATGGCCTCTGTCAAGCTCAAGCATGTAGAGGAACAGAAACTAGGATTTGAAAGGAAGGATGATCTGCCCGGATATCTTGCACCGGCGATTTATTTTGATTTTATTGAACGAAAACATCCGGAAGGTATGATCAAGGTGCTTGACCATAATGAGAAAGACATTTTGTCTCTCATTACGCTATACATCCATCTGAGCGAACTGTTGCTTGATCAGGAAATCGATCAAACCAGCGCTGAAAAATACGAACTGGGGAAATGGTACAGCCATGAAGGGGAACGCGAAATAGGCTCGGGGCTGCTTGAAGACGCCTATAAAATGGACGGACATATATCAGCTGCACACAACCTTGCTTACCTTCATAAAAAAAATAAACAGTATGATCAGGCAGAGAAACTCTGGTTAAAGGTCAGTTCCAATGGCTCAAAAAAAGAAATGGTAGAAGCAGCCGTTGAACTTGCAAAAATCTATGAACATCAATTCAAAAATCATGCTTATGCAATAACAATGGCCAAAAAAGCTCTGGTGCTGATAGATTCAGAATTGGAAACGAAAAAAGCATCTGATCTGAAACATCGGATCAAGCGTCTTGAAAAGAAGCAGGGAAATTTATAGTTGCATCATTTCCCGTGAAAATATTTCCCGGGCAAGCGCAAAAACAGCGCTTTTTTTCACGGTTAGTCGACCGGTGACGAATGTACTTGAAAATTGTCACAAATTGTTCGGAATTACGTAGACAGCTGGATATTGAGAAGTCCCTTAAACAATTGTACTATTAAAGTATCGATTGAAATATGGGGTTGAAAGTATGAGAAGATTAATTCTTTTTTTGTTCTTTTTTGTCATCGGAGCAACAGCATATGTATTCTCAGCATTAGGTGATCAGCTGTCATCACTTTAATAAATGAATGATCCGCACAATTTTATTTTTTCTGTGAAGCATATAATGACATATGCCATACAGAAAGGAGATAAATGGAATGCGGCGAGTACTTGCTCCTATCATTCATCCAACGATTTGCAAAAGGCACTGCCATACCGAACATTATCAGGTGCCTCATATTCATCCTGTTGAAGTGTCCAATGTGACGAATCGGATGTTCCATCATTATCACCAGGTTGAAATGATGCAACAAAACAGCTGTCACGATTTTCATCAGCATTATATGTGCAGAAGACCATAAGACCAAAACGGCTGGATATCCAGTCGTTTTCTCTTTTTAAGAAACATCCGGGAAATAACGGTCGAAATGATGTAAAATAAAAGAAGATTAGAGTCTCCGTTCAAAAGTGTAATGACTGTGAAAGGAGAATGATAAATGAAGATATTGACGGTCACCGGCTACCGTGCACAGGAACTTGGTATATTTACTCAAAAAGATCCTGCTGTTCAAATTATTAAAAAGGCAATCAGTCAATCCATCTTACAGAAGCTCGATGAGGGTCTTGAATGGGTATTAATTTCAGGACAGCTCGGGGTTGAATTATGGGCCGGGGAAGTAGTCATCGAATTACAGAAGGACTACCCCGACTTAAAACTGGCTGTTATTACAGCTTTTCAGGAAATGGAAAGTAAATGGAACGAGGCAAATCAAGAGTTGTTCCATACCATTATCAGTCACGCTGATTTTTATGATTCCGTTTCAAGAAAACCGTATGAAAACCCGTCCCAATTTCGTAACAGGGATTTATTTTTATTACAAAAGTCAGATGGACTTCTTCTCGTCTATGATCCGGAGAATGAAGGATCACCAAAATATATAAAAGAAATGGCAGAATCAGCTGCTGCGAATGGTCAATTAGAGTTGATTCAGATTACGTTTCAGGATTTGCAGTGGATTGCTGAAGAGGCAGCACTTGATCAGAACATTCACGATGCAGATTGACAATGTGACGGCTTTTTGAAAAAATAAACTAACCGGACTACATATACCGAGGTGAAGATAATGAACAATGACGTGGCACAATTAACCGCAAAAGAAATACTTGAACGCGAATTCAAAACAGCAATGAGAGGCTATAAACCTGAAGAGGTAGATGCCTTTTTAGATCAGATAATTAAAGATTACGAAGCTTTTAATGATCGGATCCAGACGCTGGAGCTGGAAGTGAAACGTCTCCAGCAGACTGCTTCTGATTCACCGAGAAGATCTTCTCAGCATACACAGCCTCAAACGACGGCCAGCGGGACAACAAACTTTGATATTTTAAAACGTCTCTCCAATCTTGAAAAAGAGGTTTTTGGAAGGAAATTATACGAAGACCGTTAAAATAGTGCTTGCTTAAGTACCTGCACGGCTGTATAATTTATCTTTGGCTATACTGGTTGTGAAGGCCGGGCAATTGCTGCATCATGCAGAGGAAAGTCCATGCTCACACGATGCTGAGATGCTCGTAGTGTTCGTGCTCCGCGAAAAAATAAGCGGTGGCAGCTTACAAATGTAGGCTGACGGCAGAGAGGATACCTAAGTTCTTTTGAATATGGTATGAATCTCTTGAAAGTGCCACAGTGACGTAGTTCTGACAGAAATGTCGGAAGTGGAACGAGGTAAACCCCACGAGTGAGCAACTCAAACAATGGTAGAGGCACTTTTCCGGAGGAAATGAACAAAGGAAGGGACCGGTTATCCGGTAGATAGATGATTGCCGCCTGAGGTACGAGCTTATAAGCGTTTGCAGTACGCAGGAACAAAACATGGCTTACAGGCCAACACAGCCGGTTGTCCAAATTGATTATGTGTAATACTTCTAAGGCATGACCGAATGCAACAGGTCAGCCTTTTTTTCTTGTTAAATTGACGGTAAAAGTACTTAATAAAAATCTGCAAAGAGAAGGGTGAAAATATGGCCAATTATAAACTGATTGCCACTGCTGCGATGGGTATTGAATCGCTGGTTGCCAGAGAAGTGAAGGATCTCGGATACGAAACGCAGGTGGAAAACGGAAAGGTCTTTTTTGAAGGTGACGAGTGGGCGATTGCAAAAGCCAACATGTGGCTCAGAACAGCTGATCGCGTAAAGATTGTGATGGGAGAATTTAATGCTTATTCATTTGACCAGCTGTTTGAATCGACTAAGGCAATCGCATGGGAGAAGCTTCTTCCTGTAGACGCTGCGTTCCCGGTCTCGGGTAAATCTGTTAAGTCCAAACTTTACAGTGTACCGGATTGTCAGTCAATCGTGAAAAAAGCAATTGTTGAGCGGCTGAAGTCTGCCTATAAAAGAATGAGCTTTCTTGATGAGAGCGGGCCGACCTACAAAATTGAAGTGGCCATCCGCAATGACAAGGTTACGCTGACTGTAGACACAAGCGGAGCCGGATTACACAAAAGAGGATACAGGACCGGCCAAGGGGAAGCCCCTATGAAAGAAACGATGGCAGCTGCACTGATCCAACTGACAAACTGGAGACCGGACCGACCATTTCATGATCCTTTTTGCGGTTCAGGAACCATTGCGATTGAAGCAGCATTAATTGGACAGAATATCGCACCAGGTTTTAACAGGGAATTCATTTCAGAAGGATGGCCTGCCATTCCTCAAAAGATCTGGGATACAGTCAGGGAAGACGCTGAAAAAGCGGCTAATTATGATCAGCCGCTCGATATCACTGGGACTGACGTTGATCATAAAATAATCGAAATTGCTAAGGAAAACGCGATTGAAGCGGGACTTGGTGATTTAATTCAGTTTAAGCAGATGCAGGTTAAAGATTTTACAGCCTCAGCTGATTACGGTGTTATTGTTGGAAATCCTCCATATGGTGAAAGAATCGGGGAAGAGGAAGAAGTAGAGCGGATGTATATGGATATGGGGAAAGTATTCGAACAATACCCGACCTGGTCAAAATACATCATTACTTCCCACCCGGAATTCGAAGATCTCTATGGAAAAAAAGCAACAAAAAAACGTAAACTGTTTAACGGATTTATCCGGACAGATTACTATCAGTATTTTGGCATACGTCCTAAACGTACAGAAAATCAAAAAAAGGACTGATTAGATGCAATCAAATTCACTGCCATTTCCATTGACAGGTGATCAATCTTTTTATGAGGCGCTTGGAGACTGGATCGGGGATGTATTTTACGATATTTTACCAGAAAAAGGACTTGAACTGAGAGACGAACAGATTTTTATGGCCTTTCAGCTCGAGCAGGCGTATAAAAAGAAATCCGTCATGTTTGCCGAGGCAGGAGTGGGAACCGGAAAAACACTTGCCTACCTGCTGTATGCAATCTGCTATGCAAGATATACAGGTAAACCGGCCATTATTGCCTGTGCCGATGAAACGCTGATTGAACAGCTTGTAAAACCAACGGGGGATATAAAAAAGCTTGAGGACATGCTGGATCTGGCTATTGACGTCCGCCTGGCGAAGTCAAGAGAACAGTATTTATGCCTTAAGAAGCTGGATGATGCAGATAACCGTTCTGAAGATGAAGAGCTTGAGCAGGTATATCAGCAGCTGCCAGAGTTCGTGTACGGTGCCGGCTCCATGTCTTCTTTTTATCCTTACGGTGACCGGAAAGAATATCCGTATCTCGATGATGAACAGTGGCAGCAGGTTAACTATGACTCTCTTCAGGATTGTTTGTCATGTGATCTGAGACACCGCTGCGGTCAGACGCTTAACAGAGAACATTATCGTAAAGCGAGAGATCTGATCATCTGTTCACATGACTTTTACATGGAGCATATCTGGACAAAAGATGCCAGAAAAAGAGAGGGACAGCTTCCGCTTTTACCTGAAGCAAGCTCCGTTGTTTTTGATGAGGGACACTTACTCGAATATGCTGCTCAGAAAGCTCTCACGTACAAGACTTCTCTCCAGTCAATGGAGAAAGTGCTTGAAAAATTGTCAGGTAACGATATTAGAGAAAAAACACTGCTGCTGATCGATAACATTGTAGAAATACATGATGACTGGTTTGCCATGATCAGCCGAAATGCCGATCATTCTTCAGAAAGAATGAGAATTACACGCTCAGAAGAACTGATTGCCCAGACGAAAAAACTCAAAAGCACCATCGACAGGCTGCTTGAAGAGCTCGTTTTTGAATCTGAAATGTATGTAATAGATGAGTATGATCTCAAGATCGCTGAAGAATATCTCGAGCAGGTATTGTTTTCACTCAAACTGCTCACTGAAGACGATAACGCGATCATCTGGCTTGAAGAGAATTTCGATGATGAACGGCTTGTGATTATGCCGAGAATGGTTGAAGAAATTTTACGTGAGGAAGTCTTTTCAAAAGAAGTTCCTTTTATTTTCTCCTCTGCCACCTTATCAGTTGATGAGAACTTTAATTATCTTGCCACAAGTCTTGGAATTGATGAGTACGATTCATTTACCGTCGCGTCACCATATGATTACGATGAAGTGATGAAGATTACGATTCATATCACTGATGAAATGGATCGCATGCAATTGCAGGAAGCGATCATCAACGACACGGATCATGGCGTTCTCGCATTATTTAATTCTCAGGATAGTAAAGAATTTTTCAGATTCACAACTGGCGAAGCCGTATCAGCAAGCAGACCTGTTTTTTACGAAGGCGACGAAGAAATCAGCACGCTCGTTGAGAAATTCCAAAAAGAAACCTCATCCGTTCTCGCTTCCATTAATTTATGGGAGGGACTCGACGTTCCGGGAGGAAGTCTCGGTGAAGTTATGATCGATGCACTTCCATTCCCTCCGGATGATCCCGTATTCGAAGCGAAAAGAAAACACGCCAAAGATCCGGAAATGGAAGTGGATTTACCATACATGCTATTGAGGTTACAACAGGGCGTCGGCCGTTTAATCCGCTCTTCATCCGATCACGGACATATCTCGATCTTTATGAAGCCTGAAGAAGAAAAATGGCTCGATCAAATGATCAAAGTACTCCCGGTAAAACCTGAAATTAAAAAATAATACGAGTTGTATTCTCTAACTCTATCTATTGTGTTTGAAAACATAATTTTATATTCTCTACACAATAAGTGCCGGGTCATTCCGAAGACTCCTACGGCAGAGGAGCGACAGCTGGCTCACCGCGTGGCCGTGGAAGCGAAGGAATGACCCGGCACGGTTTTAAAATTGAAAAACGATTAAAAAGATTTAGTCTTTATGACTGAATCTTTTTTTATTTATCAAATATACTTTTATAACCGAAATACCTGACGGACATTTTCAGAAAAGTATGATAAGATATTACAGATTAGATAAAAGGGGGAAAAAGGATGTCGTTAGAAACTGTTAAACACGATTTTCTTAATCATGTTAAGAAAATGTCAGCATATGAAGAAGCACTTGGCTTAATTTATTGGGACCTCAGAACAGGCGCGCCGAAAAAGGCAATAGATCAGCGCTCTGAAGTTATCGGTGCTCTGTCAGGTGATATTTTCAATATGTCTACGTCAAGTGAAATGGCAGGATACATAGAAAAATTATCAGATCAAAAAGATGAGCTGGATGATCTGACTCTTAAAATTCTCGAAGAATGTAAAAAGAATTATGACCGCAATAATAAGATTCCTGAGGAAGAATATCGAAAATACGTTATTTTAAAATCAAAGTCTGAAAATGTGTGGGAGGAAGCGAGAGCCAAATCAGACTTCTCAATGTTTCAGCCATACCTTGAAGAAATCGTTGAAATGAACAAAAAATTTATCAATTATTGGGGTTTTGAAGGTAACCCGTATAATACATTACTTGATATGTACGAGCCGGGCATCACCGTTGAAATTCTTGACCGGGTTTTCACTGAGGTAAGAGACGCCATAGTTCCACTTGTTAAAGGAATTCAGGAATCCGATGTAAAGCCTGACACTGCATTTATTTATTCTCATTTTCCAAAAGAAGCCCAAAAAGAATTCAGTCTTTATGTCCTGAGGGAGCTTGGTTATGATTTTGAAGCCGGCAGACTGGATGAGACAGTTCATCCTTTTGCAACCGGATTAAATACAGGGGATGTAAGGATTACAACTCGCTATGATGAAAAGGATTTTCGAGGTGCGATTTTTGGAACAATTCACGAATGTGGACATGCGCTATATGAGCAGAACATTGATCCGGAATTGAACGGAACTCCTTTAAGTGGTGGAACATCGATGGGAATTCATGAGTCACAGTCACTGTTTTTTGAGAATTTCGTAGGAAGACATCCTGAATTCTGGAAGAGACATCTGCCAGAGCTTAAGAAATTCAGTCCAGGCCAGTTCGACCAGGTTTCTGTAGATGGTTTTATTTCTGCTGTCAATGAGTCAAAGCCTTCATTAATTCGTGTTGAGGCAGATGAACTTACTTATGTCCTTCATATTATTGTTCGTTATGAAATTGAAAAAGGGCTTTTCAATAATGAATTTAATGTAAGTGACCTGCCACGGATCTGGAATGAGAAGTACGAGGAATATCTTGGTGTTACACCATCGACGGATGCAGAGGGACTTCTTCAGGACGTTCACTGGTCGGGCGGTGCATTTGGATACTTCCCATCGTATGCGCTTGGTTATATGTATGCTGCCCAGTTTAAACAGGCTATGCTGAAAGACCTTCCTGATTACGACCAGTTAATCGCAAAAGGCGACATTACACCTATTAAAAACTGGATGACAGCAAACGTTCATCGTTTCGGAAAAACGAAGAAGCCGCTTGAAATACTGCATGATTCAACAGGTGAAGGGTTAAACTCCGAGTACCTGGTTGATTATTTACAGCAAAAATATCGTTCACTTTATGAGTTGACGAATTAATAAGGGTGTGAGGTTATTGAATCTTCCTTCATTCAGACTGGACGGGAAAGTGGCAATTGTCACAGGTGCCGGCAGAGGCATCGGCAGAGCGTTATCCCTTGGAATCGCTGAGGCAGGCGCACATGTAATTCTTTGCGCACGTACAATGGAGGACCTCCAAAATGCGAAGCATGAAATCGAAGAACGGGGAGGCAGTGCGAGTATACTTCAGCTGGATCTGACGGAAAGCAGACTGATTAAAGATGCGATCAGACGAACAGCTGAAGAATTCGGACGTATTGATTTATTAATCAATAATGCCGGTATGAATATCCGCTCTAAAGCCTCTGATGTGACAGAGGAAGAATGGTCTAAAATTATGGACACCAACCTGAAATCGGCATTTATAATGTCACAGGCCGTTGGTGATATTATGAAAACCCAGGAATCAGGTGGGAGTATTCTGTCCGTGTCTTCTGTGGCCGGACAGACTGCACTCCGAACGGGGGTCGTTTATGCTGCGTCAAAAGCTGCAATTATTCAGATGACGAAGGTGTTGGCTTTTGAATGGGGCAGTCATAATATTCGTGTCAATGCGATTGGTCCGTGGTATTTTGAAACACCGTTAACTAAAGAATTACTGGCGGATGAAAATTATTTAAATGACATCCTATCTGTAACCCCGTTAAAGAGAGTAGGTAAGGTGGAAGAACTGATCGGCCCTGCTCTATTACTGTTATCAGATGCCGGTAGCTATATAACCGGTCAGACACTGTTTGTAGACGGCGGAATGACCATCAACGGATTTTAAAAAACACGGTAATTAATAACTTACAAATGAAAAAAGACTGGGACAAATTTCTGTTCCGGTCTTTTTATGATGTGAATAATAATGAGTATCGGTTCTCTGTAATGCCCGGAAAGGAGAATCGGGTTGCCGGGCAGGTTTTCAATATTTCAGCTCTGTGTAACAGACACGAGAATGGAAAAGTCTCCAATCCCTTCTGCTGAAAAAGGAAGATGAATGGCATCATTGAAACCGTAAAGCTTGGTTGTCCCTGACATGACAGATGGAGGCGTGATGTCCATTTCAACGCCGGTTCCGGATACAAATGTTGAAAATGCGCCTGCAATCATATTTCCAACTTCCCCAATAAAGGATATCAGCATTTCATCTTCAAGCTGCATACCAAACATCGTATTTCCAAGACTGCTGAAGTGGGATTCCTTAGCATCGAGAAGAATATTTCCTCTAATATCTCCGGTAATACCGATTAAAACCCCAATAGTTTCCTGCTGGTATGGCTGATCAACCATTTCAGGTGTAGAACAGCTGATTTCTGCCGGAATCACACTTTTTATCGAATGGACCATGCCCTCTAACATCTCGTTCATTACTTTAGTAATAGTCATAAGAGCCTCCTGCGTTCTTTAATGAAACTATTATACCATTACTTATGGCTTATAAGATAGTTTTATATGTTTCTTTTTTGTATATCCTGTGTAACGGCATGATTGAATCCGTTACAATAGAGAAAGGAATAGATAAGGGGCTGTATCGGGATATGGATAAAACTCAGTTTAGAATAGAAAAAGAGAAGCTGTTGAAGAAGCTGGCTGATTTTCAGTCAATCATTAAAAGCAGCGGAGATCATGAAAGAGAAAAAAAGGTAACACTACTTGCTAAAAAGCTTTTAAATGAAGAATTTGTGATCGGCTTCTGCGGTCATTTTTCTGCAGGGAAATCTGCCATGATTAATGAATTGACGGGCGAAAGTATCCTGCCTTCGAGTCCGATTCCGACAAGTGCCAATTTAATTGCACTGCATACCGGGAATAAAAAACATATCAGAGTGACGCTGTCTGATGATACACAATATGATCTTCTTCCTCCACTTGGGGAAACATCAATCAGTGCGCTCGGCAAGGAAGGGCTCAAAATTAAAAAAATTGATGTATGGCGATCATCCTCAGAGCTTCCTGAAGGAATAACGGTACTTGATACACCAGGGATTGATTCAGTTGATGATGCCCATAAACGGTCAACCGAGTCTGCCATTCATCTCGCGGATCAACTGTTTTACGTAATGGATTATAACCATGTACAATCAGAAATGAATTTTGAATACATAAAAAAGATGGTTCAGCATAACAGAAAGATTTCTGCAGTCATTAATCAGATCGATAAGCACAGAGAAGAAGAAATTCCATTTGATGTATACAGGCAATCCGTACAGGAGGCCTTCACCCAATGGGGGGCTGAACCTGAAGCATTTTATTATACATCGCTCAAAGACAGCGTTCATCCGCACAATCAGCTCCAACAATTGAAGGAGATGCTTCATCAGATCGTCAGCCGGAAGTATGAACTTATGCTCTCGGCTGTGGAAAGTGGATTGTCCCTTCTTCAAACCGAACATAAAGAATACCTTGAAGATGAAATGGAAGAAATCAGATTGGCGTACGAAGAAATCGTGACGGATCAGGATCTTGAAAATCGGGCAGCCATTTTTGAAGAGGAAGAGAAGCTTGAACAGGAAACATCCATCTCTTCATTTAAAAGCTGGTCTGAAAGCTATGATATTGAGAAGGAAAAACTACTAAAAGACGCTTACTTAATGCCGGCAGACGTCAGGTTAAAAGCAGAGCAATTCCTTGAATCCACCCAGAATTCTTTCAAAACAGGTGTCTTTTTTGCTGCTAAAAAGACTGAAACGGAAAAAATCAGACGTAAAGAGGCTTTTGTTCAGGCTTTACATGATACAGTTGAAAACCAGCTGATCTGGCACGCAAAATCATTTGTCTACCGCTATATTGAAAAAGGTGGTGCCTCAAGAACTGAATGGGCTCAAAAGGTAGAAGGAATAGAGGTTTCTGAGCTTGATTCCCTGATCCATTCCAGTGTGAAACCGGGGGCAGGTTATACAGGCAATGCACTGCTCCATTATTGTGATGACCTTGCCGCAGCTGTCCGGAGAACAGTTAAGGTTCAGTTAGAGCAACTGAAATCAGAGATCGTAACAGATCTTGAAGACCATATTGAAGAATCATCCGTGAAGAAGGAAGCCGGGAATAACAGAGTCCGTCAGAAGGCCAATATCATCAGGCAGATCGAAAAAATTGAATCTGCGCTCACCAGAGCAGAACAATCTGAATCAATCGGGGATGATCTACAGGCTGTTTTTGTTCAGGATTGGTCGAAAGAGAATGGTGACATTTACTCAGTATCATCAATCTCGGAATTATTGTCTGATACTGAGGAGCAGTTGGATCATGATCAACATACTGATGAACAGACAAAAAAGGCTTCTGAATCTCTTGATGAGGAATATATCATTAAAAAGAGCTATGCTGCAGCTGACCTGCTAAAAGAAATATCGGGATTCACCCATCAGTCGAAAACATTAAAGGGACAGGCTGAACGTCTTGAAAATAAAAGATTTACTGTTTCACTTTTTGGTGCATTCAGCGCAGGGAAATCCTCTTTTGCCAACGCCATTATGGGCAGGAAAGTACTGCCGGTTTCACCAAATCCGACGACTGCTTCCATTAACAGAATCAACCCGCCAAATGAGGAATTTCCTGATAAAACAGCGGTCATTCATTTTAAAAAAGAACGGGAGCTGATTGAGGATCTAAGATCAGTCAGTGAAAGTCCAATTGAATCCATTGAATCAGCAGGTGAAATATTATCAGCAGTTGTGCGTGATCGCAAAGATCTTCCTGAATCAAAAAAAAGCTTTATCCGCGCTTTTCTAAAAGGAAATTCATCATATGGATCAGAGCTTGGGAAATCAGTGAAAGTCTCATTTGAAGAATTTGCAGGGTATGTATCCAATGAACATCAGTCCTGTTTTGTTGAATCCATTGATCTTTATATTGATTCACCGCTCGCAGAGTCCGGGATCACGCTTGTGGACACACCTGGCGCTGATTCTGTGAATGCCAGACATACAGATGTCTCCTTTGATTATATAAGAAATTCTGATGCGGTTTTATTCGTGACGTACTACAATCATGCATTTGCAAGAGCGGACCGTGAGTTTTTAATACAGATGGGTCGTTTAAAAGAAAGCTTTGAGTTAGATAAAATGTTTTTCCTTGTTAATGCTGTAGATCTTGCCTCAAATGATCAGGAGAAAGATGATGTGATTCAATATGTGCAGACTCAGCTGATGAAATTCGGTATCAGACAGCCCAAAATTTTTGGTGTATCGAGTCTTCAGGCGTTGCAGGAAAAGACTAGACAGCAATCTGGAATTGACGCATTTAACGCGCAGTTTCATTCGTTTATTGAAGGAGATCTACATGCCATTGCCCTTCAAAACGCATATGACTATCTTGACCAGACGATACACAGGATGAAGGTGTTGATTGACCGGTCGGAAAACAGTGCCGAAGAAAAAGAGCATTACCGGAATCAATTAATGGAACATCGCCAAAAAATTGAAAAAGCTTTGTCTGATTTATCATTTGCGGCATTAAAGAATCAGGCTGATCAGGAACTGAATGAACTGATTTATTATGTGAAGCAGCGCGTATTCTATCGTTATCCTGACTTCTTTAAAGAATCATTTAACCCATCAAGGTTCAGTCAGATGCAGCCAAAGCCTGCACTTGAAAAATCCATCAATGAGCTGATTGGCGTTCTTGGGTTTGATTTTATGCAGGAATTAAAAGTAGTGAATCACCGCATGGACTTATTTATAGAGAAATCACTTATGCGTGATCTTGAAATATTGTGGGATATGATCAGAGAAGATTTCTTAAATGGAATGAAGCCGGTTATCCGCCAATCGTCCTCTGATATGCTGACGTTCCCGCAGCTGCTTTCAGGATATGATCATACTGCATTTGCAAAGGAAAAATCGTATTATAAAAACAATAGATCATTTTTCGAAAAAAATGAAAAGAAGTTTATGAAAGATGCCCTTGAAGAAAGGCTCAAACAGATGGCTGATCAGGAAATAGCTGAAGAGCAGGTAAGAATTCAAGAATGGGTGCAGACAGAGATCCAGTTGAAAGGAAAAGCCTATTTTACACAGTGGAAAGAAGAGATGACTGAACAGATTACAGCTGAAATATCCACGCTGGATTCAACTGAGATGACTGCAGAGCTGAAAAGGGTGTATCGATTGTTAACCACTGAAGGTGACCAGCTTGAATAAGGATTACCATGCCTGTGCAACATGTATACATTTTCAGGCTGTGAGAATTAAGAAAAGAAAGATGCTTTACCGCTGCAAAAGGCTTGGATTTGAAACAAAACCTGACTATAAATTCAACTGCTGGCAGCCCAGACCGGATATAAAAAAACGTATGGAAGAAGGGATTTAATATGAAAGTGACAGTATCTTCCCAATGGTTAATTGATCATTTGGACCAATCTGATATAAGAATCATCGACTGCCGTTTTTCTCTTCAGAATTCTGATGCCGGATATGAGCAATATTCAGATTCCCATATACCTGGAGCCACTTACTTTCACCTGAACGAGGATTTATCAGATCGGGCACAAGTGCACGGGGGGAGGCACCCTCTGCCACACCCGGAGGCATTCAAATCGAAAGTTGAGGCTGCAGGCATCTCCAATGATTCCACCGTCATTATTTATGACGGAGGTGATGGCGCATTTGCTTCACGATGCTGGTGGCTGTTTCATTATTTTGGACATGAAAAAATATATATTTTGAATGAAGGATATGAAGGTTGGATAAGCCGTGGTTTCCCGGTTACGTCAGAAGTGTCAGATCAGTTAAAAGGCTCCTTTAAGCTGGATGAGAAGAAAAATTCAGTCGCACATATGGAGGAAGTCAGGGAGATCAGCAGGGGTAAACGTACCGGACTATTAGTGGATTCAAGATCGTATGACCGCTACATCGGTGATCATGAACCGATTGACCGTGTGCCAGGGCACATTCCAGGAGCTGTTAACAGAGAATGGACGGACAGTCTAAAAGACGGCTCTTTTTTAACAGATGAAGAGCAGGCGAAACGATTTTCTGAATGGGAGAAGGACCAGCCGATCGTTGTTTACTGCGGCAGTGGTGTCACTGCTTGTCCAAATATCATCGCGCTGAAACAGGCAGGCTTTACGAACGTAAGGCTATATCCGGGCAGTTACAGTGACTGGGTGTCGTATGATGAAAATGAAATTGAAATTGGAGATTCCACTCATCTCTCGAATTCGTAAAGGAGCATGACAGTATGAAACACATTTTATTAATTGACGGCATGGCTCTGTTGTTCCGGTCTTTTTTTGCAACAGCCATTACGAATCAGTTCATGCGAAACGATAATGGAACCCCGACCAATGGTGTTCAAGGGTTTCTTAGACACTCGCTGACTGCCATTGATCTAATTAAACCAACACACGTAGCTGTGTGCTGGGACATGGGTAAAGAAACCTTCCGGAATGAAACTTTTGCAGATTATAAGGCAAACCGCAACGCTCCACCGGAAGAACTGATTCCTCAGTTTGATCTTGTAAAGGAAGTTGCAGAGAAATTTTCATTTCATAATATTGGTGTTCACGGTTACGAAGCAGACGATTGTATCGGGACCATCGCAAAAAAAGAAGCAAAGCATGCACGCATCAGTGTAGTAAGCGGTGATAAGGACCTGTTACAGCTACTTGAGCCAAACATTGAAATCTGGCTGGTCCAAAAAGGTTATGGGAATTATAACCGTTATACGCTGGGTCGTTTTATTGAGGAATACGAAATCACGCCGGAGCAGTTTATTGACGTAAAAGGTTTGATGGGAGATCCAAGTGACGGTTATCCCGGAGTTAAAGGCATTGGAGAAAAAACAGCTTATAAGCTCATCAAAGAGTTTGGATCAATCGATAACCTTTTGCAAAATAAAGAAAAGCTGACCCCGGGCCAGAAAAAGAAAATCAGTGAAGATGAAAAAATGCTACATTTGTCCCGGCAGCTTGCTGAAATTCATTGTGAGGTACCACTGGAAAAGCCATTTGCTAAAGACTGGAATGGTGTATCAGACAGGGCAATCCAGGTGTCAGACGAATACGGATTAAAAACAGTTAAGAGATTTTTGGAGAATGCCGGTCTATGATGAAAACGCTGGATGATTTTATGGCAGATCTGGATTCAAGAGGATTTAAGCTTGATGACGAAGCGATCGGATTTATTTATTTTGGCAGGAAATACACAGGCGCCAGCGATCAAATCGTCAAAACAGCGATTGAAGCAACGTTGAAAATTCAGAAACGGTTCGATTCCAGCTTTTATATGTCTGTACTGGAGGAGCTGGTCAAATTAAATCAGCCTTCAAGAAAAGACATGATCAACCACCTTAAAGCGAAAGGTATGATCTTATAAGTTCAGGTGAAATAAGCCTGAAAAAAGGGACTCCATTTATTTTAGTTGGGGTCCCTTACATTTTACCTGCAAAACGTTTTTGTATATAACCATCCAAGATAAGGTAAGGCTTCAATTAAGCCTGCTGTGATCTGATCGCCTGCCTGGCCAGACGGTCAGCAACTGAATTTTCTTTACTTGGAATCCATTTTATGAAAAATAGTGGGAACTGATCAATCATTTCAAGTGCATTCGTTAAATAGGCGGCATAAGTGCTGTTTTTCACTCTCCTGTTTTCAACCGCATGAAAAACGATTTGAGAATCAGTTCTGCAGGAAATGATATGATCTTTATAGGGAAGACATTTTTCCAGTCCGATAATAAGTGCATTGAATTCCGCTTCATGGTTCTCCATGATTGGGAGTGGCACAGACAGCTGTCTGGAGTCTTTTCCATTTTTAATAAAAACACCCGCACCGCTTAGGCCCGGATTTCCGGCACTTGCTCCATCTATATATAATTCAATCATGTGATCCCCCCTTAATCCTGAGTGTACCAACAGTCGATCTGTTATACAATGGAGAATAATAATGAGGATATCTAAGAATGGAGTGAAGCGGTTGAACGTTAGATTTATGGCGAGTTATAAACATCCAAAGCACCAAAAAATTGAGATCACCACATCATTTCTTGATGAATCACTGGCTCTGGACTATATTCAGGATTTTGAGAAAACCGGACGATTTGACAGTATTATCATTGAAGATGATCTCGGTCAGCAATGGACCGTGAAAGAATTTAAAAAGCTTATGCATAAAACAGAAGGTCAGGTAAAAAATATCAGTGTGTTATTTGATGCCAGTTATAATAAGCATTCCAGGGAATCAGGACTTGGCTGGATCATTGAATATGAGAAGGGCAAGGAAACATATACTGAAAGAGAAAATAAAGTAATCAGCGGTTTAGCATCCAATAATGAAGCAGAATACGCTTCACTCTATTACGCGCTGAAACACGCAATTGAGCTCAGTGAAGGAAATCAACAGCTTCTTGAAGTATCAGGTGACTCACTCGTAGTGATTAATCAAATGAGCGGGGAATGGCCATGTTACGATCAGAATCTGGTATACTGGATAGAAAAAATCGAATCGCTACTGAATGACCGGGGTTATAAAGCAGCTTACAAGCACATAAGCAGGAAAGGAAATAAAAAAGCGGATAAGCTGTCAAATCAGGCTCTGCAGGATGAGAAAATTAAAAGCAAAAAGCAGCGTAACGATTAATCAGGAGTTGAATAATGTGGAAAAACAGCTGATTATCAATGAGGTGGACGAACTGCTTCAGACCTACTGTCAGGATTGCCCTGTGAAAAAACAGCTGAGATACGAACGTGGAAAATCAAAGGCACATAAATTCTGTATATCAGAATGCTCAGTTGGAAAAAGACTCCAGGAATGCGGCAGGCAATTGAGCTGAAAAAAGACCGTTCACAATGTGAGCGGTCTTTAACTTATTTTTTAATAACATTGGCAGCCTGAGGTCCACGGTTTCCTTCTACAATATCAAAGGTCACTTCCTGGCCTTCCTCAAGCGACTTATAACCATCACCCTGCACGGCGGTAAAATGTACAAAAACATCATCGCCACCTTCTACCTCCAAAAACCCATAGCCTTTTTCATTGTTGAACCATTTTACCTTACCATTATGCATGTTGACAGCCTCCCGTTATGACAAGCACAATTGTGCTTAAACATGGATTTTCATCTGGATCGGTCAAGATGATAAATTAACTATACACATGAACAAAAAGTCCGTCAATGATATGAGGGAATTTTCAAAAAATAATTAAACGGAGTCTAATAATGAAAAACTTTCCCCAAACAATGGTTCTGACTAACCCACAATGGATAACTTGTTGTTTCAGAGACACCGTTATAGTAAACTTTACAGGAAACGAAATAATGGTTTTTTACGAGGAGGGGTCCCCACATGCCAACACCCAGCATGGAGGATTATATAGAACAAATCTATATCCTGATTGACAACAAAGGATATGCAAGGGTATCAGATATTGCAGAAGCACTTTCTGTCCATCCGTCTTCCGTTACAAAGATGGTTCAGAAGCTTGATAAAGATGAATACTTAATCTATGAAAAATACCGGGGACTGGTATTAACGAAAAAAGGAAATAAAATCGGGAAAAGACTCGTGTTCCGGCACGAGCTTCTTGAACAATTCCTGTCTATCATCGGTGTGAAAGAAGAAAACATTTATAATGATGTTGAAGGAATCGAGCACCACTTAAGCTGGAATTCCATTGACCGGATCGGTGATCTCGTCCAGCTCTTCGAAAACAACCCTGAGCTTGTCAATGAATTAAGACAGCTGCAGGAAAAAGAAGAGCAGGAGGATTAAAGGTTATAAGTAAAAAGTGATCAATGTTTTGAAAAGCAGTTTGCCTTCATTATTTTATTGTATAAGTTTTGATTCTTTCGTTGCGATATCAAACATATAAAAGTACCGGGGAATTTCCCCGGTACGGTTTTTAAAATGAAATTAAAATTCCGCTGTAAGCGGTTTTTTTATGCGGTAAATTGGTTGGAGAGCAAAACATAGCACTGGTTTGCAGCTGAAAAAATTATGATATGATAGAGGAAAATACATACGCTGGAGGACTGTCATGACTACTGAAAAAACCGTTCCGACTGATATTGAGATTGCCCAGTCTGCTGAAATGTCACCGATCACAGAAATTGCTGCAGGAGCAGGGTTGTCAGAAGAAGACCTTGAACTGTATGGAAAATATAAAGCGAAGATCAGTTTTGAAGCGATTAACCGCCTTCAGACTGCAAGGGATGGAAAGCTGATCCTCGTAACGTCGATTAATCCGACTCCTGCCGGGGAAGGTAAGTCAACTGTTACGGTAGGACTTGCTGATGCCTTAAGAAAAACAGGGAAAAACTCAATGGTTGTTTTAAGAGAGCCTTCACTTGGACCTGTTATGGGAGTTAAAGGCGGCGCAACCGGCGGGGGTTATGCACAAGTATTGCCGATGGAGGATATTAACCTTCATTTTACCGGAGATATTCATGCGATCACGACAGCGAATAATGCTCTTTCTGCTTTTATCGATAATCATATTCATCAGGGGAATGAAAAACAGATTGATCCGAGACGGATTATCTGGAAACGTGTACTGGATATGAATGATCGCGCTCTGCGTCAGGTAATCGTGGGACTTGGAGGACCAGCTAAAGGAGTTCCAAGAGAAGACGGTTTTGATATTACGGTTGCTTCTGAAATTATGGCCGTTCTTTGTCTATCAGTGAGCATTGAGGATCTTAAACGAAGATTAGCCAATATGGTTGTGGCTTACACATATCAAAAAGAACCTGTAACAGTCGGTGATCTTCAGGCGGAAGGTGCGCTGGCACTGCTGTTAAAGGATGCTTTAAAGCCGAATCTGGTCCAGACACTTGAGCACACCCCTGCTTTAATTCACGGCGGTCCATTTGCGAACATTGCGCATGGATGTAACTCTGTGTTAGCCACAAAAACAGCGTTAAAGCTGGCTGATTACGTTGTGACTGAATCAGGATTTGGCGCTGACCTTGGAGCGGAAAAGTTCCTGAATATTAAGACGAGAGCAACAGGAAAACATCCGGATGCGGTTGTAATCGTTGCAACAGTAAGGGCACTGAAAATGCACGGGGGCCAGGAAAAAAATGAGCTGAAAGAAGAAAATATTCAGGCGTTACAAAAAGGATTGGCCAATCTGGAAAAACATCTTGAAACGATCCGATCGTTCGGACTTCCTGCTGTGGTCGCCATTAACCGCTTCCATACGGACCACTCATCAGAACTTGCAGTGCTTGAGAAGTTCTGTCAAAGCAATGGTGTACATTATGCACTGACAGAGGTGTGGGAAAAAGGCGGAGATGGAGGCGTTGACCTTGCCCGTCAGGTTTTGGAGCTGCTTGATGGACCAGCGGATTTCTCTTATCTGTACGAACTTGACCAATCTATCCATGAAAAAATTAATGCCATCGCCGGGAAAGTTTATGGAGCGGATGCCGTTGTATTTTCAAAAAAAGCTGAAAATCAGATGGCTGATTTTGAAAAGTACGGTTGGGGTAAATTACCTGTATGTATGGCAAAGACACAATATTCATTATCAGATGATCCGAAGCTTCTCGGACGCCCTGAACAATTTACGATCACGATCCGTGAGTTAATTCCAAAGCTCGGAGCAGGTTTTATCGTTGCGTTAACCGGTGACGTGATGACTATGCCGGGACTTCCGAAAAAGCCGGCTGCTCAAAATATGGACGTCACGAATGATGGGAAAGCAATTGGTTTATTCTGATTTCGTTATATGAAATTGGTGCAGCTTTAGATGATGTCAGGCTGGATAAATCCGTATTGAGGGTTTTGATCCAGCCTTTTTTATGTGTGATGAACATAGAGAGGTTCGATTCAACTTCTCCCGGTATGATATGATAACAAAAAAGATAGGGGCGATGAAGGTGTTTGATCCTACAGCATTTGACAATCTGAAAACGGTTCTGGAAGGAACGGTATATGACCGTGACCTGGATGAAACGGTAAAAATCAGTCACCGCAGTGACACAATTGATATCGCTACACTGTGCCGGGAGTTTACGATCACTTTTTCAAGTGTCCCTCATACATATGAAGCGGATATGAAATTGTATGCAGATCTGAAAAAGCTGGCAGCAGAACTGCTTCCTGATCAATTGGTGGATCAGAAAGCAGGCGCTCTTGTGTCCATTATTTTCAGAAAAGATGGAGAGGGCTGGACAGAGGCTGAAAAAGAAATATTGTCTACTCAGTGGGGCAGGGAAAGATGTTATGAGTTAAGAACAGTAACCTCGACTAAAAACAGTCCTTACTGTGAAGCAGTAGTGAAATTTGACCGCACGATTACGGAAGATATGCTTAGAGACATAGAAGACATGGTTTATTTTGTGATTAAAACCATTGATTTACTGGATGAAACAGAAGATGAAAATGATAAGTGATGACCGTCTATCCTCCATTTATCAATCTGTCAAAACCTTTTATGATGAAGATCATACCGGGCACGGCTGGGACCATATAGTGAGAGTGGAAAGACTGGCATTGAAAATTGCCGGAATTGAAAACGAAGGTAACGAATCTTTAATCAGACTACTCGTGTATCTCCATGACGCAGGAGATGCCAAACTACATAATGATCAACAAGCAGCTGATGAATTTCTGATGAATATCATTAGAAAGGCAGGGTTTAATGAATCTGAAACGCAATTACTTTTAAGTGAGTCCGGTGCAATAGGATTTTCTAAAGCGAAGACACCTGAAACCGTTGAAGGAAGAATTGTTCAGGATGCTGACCGGCTTGATGCAATCGGAGCGGTCGGGATTGCGCGTGCCTTTACATATGGAGCTGTCAAAAGAAATGCGTTTTATTCAGAACACCAACCTGAAGATACGGTGATTCAGCATTTCTATGATAAACTTTTAACTCTTAGAGATAGAATGAATACAAAAACAGCGATTAAAATTGCCCATGAACGTCACCGTTTTATGGAGCAGTTCATCGGGCAATTTATCAAAGAATGGAATGGTAAGAAATGAAGCAGTGCAGATTAATCGACTTAACAAAAACCTACGGAGATAAAACCCTGTTTAATGACCTTAATTTAACCATCACTGAGGGTGAGAAGATTGGGCTGATTGGGGTTAATGGAACAGGGAAGTCGACCCTTCTGTCCCTGATTTCCGGCAGGGAGCTGCCTGATTCAGGTACCGTTGATCAGCCAAAGGATTTTACAGTGAGATTATTGGATCAGGATCCGGACCTTGATGGGGGACTATCCATTATGGAAACCGTTTTTAAAACGGATGCAAAAGTTGTTCAATTGATGAATCAGTTTGAAACGGCTCTTGCGGCTTATGAAAAGAATCCTGAATCCGCGGAAATTCAAGAGCAATTTATGTCCATTCAGCAGAAGATGGAAGAGGAAAAGGCCTGGGACGCAACTTCACAGGCAAAGACAATCCTCTCCAAACTCGGGATCAATGATACCAATCGTCAAATAAACGAATTATCGGGTGGGCAGAAAAAAAGGGTTGCACTTGCCCAGGTAATGCTTGAAACACCTGATTTACTTTTGCTGGATGAGCCGACGAACCATCTCGACTATCAAGCCATCGACTGGCTGGCCGGTTATTTGAAAAAATATAAAGGCGCGTTAATGGTTGTCTCCCATGACCGTTACTTTCTTGATGAAGTATCGACTGTCATGGTTGAACTCGAAAATGGTAAGGCCTATCAATATAAAGGTAATTATGAATCATTTATTGAAGCGAAAGCATTAAGAGAAGAACAGGAACAGGTGGAACAGCATAAGCACAATAGGTTATACCGCTCTGAGCTTGCCTGGATGAGAAAAGGGGCAAAAGCCAGAACGACTAAACAAAAAGCCAGGATTAAACGTTTTGAAGAGCTCGACAAAAAAACAGGTCCTGTCAATCAGGAGGATCTGACTATCAGTACAGTCGGAAGCCGATTAGGAAAACAGGTGGTGGAACTAAAAAATGTTTCAAAAGCGTTTAATGGAAAAAGAATTATTACCGGCTTTGATTTTATGCTCCTTCCTGGTGACCGCATTGGTATTGCAGGTCCAAACGGAAGCGGGAAATCAACGCTTATGGATCTGATCAGCGGGAGAATGGAGCCTGATTCAGGATCGGTCATCATAGGACAGACTGTAAAATTCGCCTATTTTTCTCAGGAAATCAAAGGGATGAATGAACAACTCCGCATGATTGAGTATTTGCGCGAAGAAGCAGAAGAGGCTGTGACCAGGGAAGGAAAAGTGTCTGTTTCACAAATGCTTGAACAGTTCCTGTTCCCGCCTTCTGCTCACGGTACACCGATTTATAAATTGTCAGGTGGAGAAAAGAAACGCCTCTATTTATTGCGCCTTCTCATGCAGCAGCCGAACGTTCTTCTTTTGGATGAACCGACCAATGATCTAGATACCCAGACACTGACGGTACTTGAAAACTTTATTGATTCATTTGAAGGAGTCGTCATTACGGTTTCCCACGATCGCTATTTCCTCGATAAATCAGCAGAAAAGCTGATCATTCTTGATTACGATCAGGAAGCTGAGGTTGTTTTTGATCGCTACAGTGATTATTTAGCTGCAAAGTCAGACGAAAAAACGGAGCAGACGGTTAAGGAAACAAAAAAAGAAAAACCTAAGCAGAGAGAAAAAAAGCGGCTCTCTTTCCATGAAAAAAAAGAATGGGAAGAAATTGATGATAAAATCGCAGCGGCAGAGGCGAAAATAGAATCGCTTGAACAAGAGCTGAATCAAACAGGCAGCGACTTTACAAGAGCGGATGAAATCATGTCAGAGCTTGAAAAAACGAATGATGAGCTTGAACAACTGATCGAGCGCTGGAGTTATTTATCTGAGATTGCTGAACAGGCCGATTAATTCATGCCTTTAACGGACTATGTTACAATGCAGATACAATGTTTGATCGGAGGGTGAACACTTGAAAATATTATCTATCGAACCAACACCAAGCCCGAATACGATGAAGGTCATCGTCGATGAAGCGCTGCAGGGCGGGAAAAGTAACAACTACAAAAAAGAGGACGCAGCAGATGCGCCATTGAAAATTAAGTCTCTCCTTGAAATTGACGGAGTAAAGGGAATCTATCATGTTGCTGATTTCCTTGCTGTAGAACGTCATCCGAAAGCAGACTGGCAACAGATCCTCCCGGCAGTCCGAGAAGTGTTTGGAGAGGAAACAGAAGCGGAAAAATCCGACCATAAGCCGGATGAACATTACGGTGAGGTGAATGTTCAGGTTTTGCAATTCAAAGGGATTCCTTTACAGGTGAAACTGCTGAATGGGGAAACTGAAAAACGTTACGGACTTCCGGATTATTTCGCACAGGCAATGGGTGAAGCACAATTAGAAGGCGACAATGTTGTCCTGCAGAGAAAATGGAAAGATTTCGGTGTCAGATACGGAGATCTGGATAAAATTGCAGCAGAAGTAACTGAGGAAATACTTGCATCCTACCCGGCCAGCAGAGTTCAGGCAATCGTGGAAGCATCCAGAGAAGCTGGTACAGAAGCACCTAAAAGAGAACTCAGAAAAGTCAGTGCCGAAGAGCTAAAGAATGCAGACAGCTGGCAGGAACGTTACCAGCTGCTCGAGCAGATTCCTGAGCCGGATACAAGTGACTTTGACATGCTGAATGTTGCTCTGGAAGATGAAAAAGTGTCAGTTCGAAGACTGGCTGTCGTTTACCTCGGTATGATCGAGGATCTATCTGTACTTCCATATTTATACAAAGGGCTGAATGATAAAAACGCTTCAGTCAGAAGAACGGCGGGAGACTGCTTATCAGATCTCGGTTTTCCTGAAGCAGAGGATGAAATGGCCAAGGCTCTTACGGATAAAAATAAGCTGGTGAGATGGAGAGCCGCTATGTTTTTGTATGAAGCAGGAACTGAAAAAGCACTGGATGCTTTGAAAGCTGCACAGGAAGACCCGGAATTTGAAGTGAAGCTCCAGGTATTGATGGCAATTGAACGGATCGAAGGCGGAGAAGAAGCAAAAGGATCGGTTTGGAAACAAATGACGGAAGCAAGAAAAGCAGGAATGGAGGAATCCTAATGTCAATGGCATACGAAGAATATATGAAGCAGCTCGTAAAACCGATGAGAGAAGAACTGACGCAGGCAGGGTTTCAGGAGCTTCGAACGGAAGAGGAAGTTGAATCATTTTTAGAAGAAGCAGAAGGTACGACACTAGTTGTGATCAATTCTGTCTGCGGATGTGCAGCTGGCCTGGCAAGACCTGCTGTTACCCAGGCACTAATCACACATGATAAAGAGCCGGATCACCTGGTGACGGTTTTTGCCGGTCAGGACAGAGAAGCGACTGCAAAAATGCGTAACCATTTCCCTGATTATGAGCCGTCATCGCCTTCTATTGTGTTATTAAAGGAAGGCAGGGTCGCTCATTTTATTCCACGTGAAGAGATCGAGGATCACAGCGTGGAAGAGATCGTTGAAAATATTAAAGGTGCAATGGATCTGCATTGCTAAAAGCGCCAATATGGCGCTTTTTTATATGAGAGAAGGTGCAAAAGTTGATTATTACAACGTCAGGACGTCCAGAAAAAAAGTGCTTTGAAAATGCCGAGAGAGCTCGGTCGGCTTTAGGAGGATCCATTATTCAGCGGAAGAAACGCTCTGTTAAACAACTGATTGAACTGTATAAAGAACCTGTTCTGGTAGCCGGAACGGGCAGATATGAATATTATTCAGCAGACTCTTCCTCCCCATTCTTTTTCCACCCTAATTCCAGCGCTTTCCGGATCAAACGGATGAGAAAAGGAATGCCCGACCCGCTAATAGAAGCATGCGGACTAAAAAAAGGTGATGCATTTTTGGATTGTACAGCCGGTCTATGTTCAGATGCGATCACAGCCGCCTGTTTGACCGAAAACAAAGTAACAGCACTAGAAATTAATCCGATTACAGCATTTATCATCTCCGATGGACTGAAGCAATGGGAAACAGAAGATTCAGATTTGAAAAAAGCAATGGATAATGTAGAAATCATTAACACTCATTATGCTGACTTCCTGAAGAGCTGCATGGACAATGAGTTTGATATCATCTATTTTGATCCGATGTTTACAGAAGAGGTGCAATCAGAAGGGATTTCACGATTAAGACACCTTGCTGATGAGCATGATGATAGGCTTGGCGAAGCTATCAGAGAGGCGGAAAGAGTCGCAAGAAAATGCATCGTCCTGAAAGATCACTTCAGATCAGAAAGATTTCATCTCTATGGATTCACCCAACTAAAAAGACCCTCCACCAAACAGCACTATGGAGTGATCCGGGTCGATCGTAATATGACATAAGGTTATCATGTCATTTGTATGATCAAATGAAGGGTAACTCAATAAATTGAGTGGTTTTGTTCTTAAGCTTTAAGAATTCTATCTATACTTAAATGTAATGATTTTCTTGAAGGTGATTCTTTTTAAGTGACGGGGACATCCGGAGACTCCTGTGGCGGAAAGGTCAGGTGAAACCAGCTGGGCGAAGCGCAGGTGGGTTCACCGCCCGGCCACGGAAAGCGCAGGATGTCCCCGTCACGGTTCTTAATAATAAAAACAAAAAAACCGGTTCGCCCGGTTTTTTTCTTACTCTGCAAACTGAAGGTATACCATATAACCTAGTAGCATCAAAAACCCAATGCTGATTAACGTATCTTCCATTTGAATCCCTCCCGGTGAACGGACTTTAGATAAATAGTTGCAATTTTATGAAACCAAAAGCAAATCTGTTCGTATTCTAGTATAATAGAACATACCTTAATCATACAAGAAGGGATTTGCGGTTTATGCCAAACTGGTTAAAAAAATCATTTGTCGTTTTTATCTCGATCATCACATTCGGAATGGTTTCACCACAGGATCTATTTGCTAATGAAACAGGTGATTCTCAGCAGGGCACATCTATTTCTGAGAATGACAAACAGACTGGCAGTGACCTTCCTCTACTCGATAAAGAGACTTCTGCAGAACTTTTGATCTCCCAGGCAAGAGAAATCACAACGGCTAAACTCGGCGAACGGATTATGCCGAGAATCGAGTCTGACATTCAGTCTGAAGTATTGCCGAAAATGGAAGAAATGATTACGGAATTAATTTATACATATTCGGATGATGAATACTCTGAACTGATGATTTCACCTGCAATCGGTAAAGGTGAGGGGGAAAGGATTTTTCATATTATTGATGCGAAAACAAATGATGATGTCCTGTGCTTTCACGTAAGAAAAGACCGCCCGCCGCTGGAAGGCTACACATTTAATTTCCATTACCATACAGCAGAAGACGGCTTTGAAACGCATCATGAAATTGCTGACGTATACTGGGGAAAAGACACCCCTGCAAAATTCGGTTCTACAAGTTCGAATTTACATTAAATATTAAATAATTCATTTGCAGGAACCTTGGTGTGCTGGTTTCATCAACAACCTCAAGAAAATGGAATATTTTATCAAGAGGGCTGGTCTCACCCGTAGACTCCTGCGGCAGTGAAGCGACAGGTGAGACAGCGTAGTGCGAAGCACTAGCTGGCTCACCGCGCGGCCGCGGAAAGCGGAGGGTGAGACCAGCCCGGTTTTTACATACCAGATCATGAAAAACCACTGATGCAATTCGGTGGTTTTTCTGTTTCTGGAGGAATGGGGATCATTCTGTTAAGATAAACTCGTACATATTATTCGATACGAAAGGAAGTAGGTTCATGAAGGTTTATCACGATTTATTATCACATGTTCTAAATAACGGTGTGACGAAAGAAGACCGGACGGGCACCGGGACCATCAGTTCCTTTGGTCACCAGATGAGATTTAATCTTCATGAAAGTTTTCCTCTTATGACAACAAAACGTGTTCCGTTTAAACTGATCGTGAGTGAGCTGATCTGGTTTATCAGGGGAGACACGAATATTCGTTATCTTCTTGAGCATAACAATCACATCTGGGATGAATGGGCGTTTAAAAAGTGGGTTGAATCAGCTGAATATAAGGGTCCGGATATGAAGGATTTTGGACTTAGGAGTCAGCAGGATGAGAAATTTAACCTGCTTTATGAAAAGGAAATAAATGATTTCAGGGAGCGGATTTTAAATGATGATGAATTCGCTGCAAAGTACGGTTCCCTCGGGTCAGTTTATGGTGAGCAGTGGAGGAATTGGAAAACATCAAGAGGGGAAACGATTGATCAGCTAAAGGATGTTATTCATTCGATCAAACATAACCCGGACTCAAGAAGACACATTGTCAGTGCCTGGAATCCTGAAGACATACCTGTTATGGCTCTGCCACCGTGTCATACACTTTTTCAGTTTTATGTTGCTGACGGTAAACTTTCCTGTCAATTGTATCAGCGCAGTGGTGATTTGTTCCTTGGCATTCCATTTAATATTGCCAGTTATGCGCTTTTAACACATTTGATTGCAAGAGAATGTGGTCTTGAGCCGGGTGAGTTTGTCCATACGATCGGTGATGCACATATTTATTCCAATCATATTGATCAGGTGAAGCTGCAGCTGTCAAGGGATTTCAGGGAGCTGCCGTCCATCAGTATTCAATCGGACAAGTCACTGTTTGAACTTGATGTTGAGGATATTGTGATTCAAAACTATCATCCGCACCCTGCTATTAAAGCACCGGTAGCCGTTTAGGAGGAAAAGTATGATTTCAATGATTGCTGCACACGGATCAAATAGAGTGATCGGTAAAGACGGAGAAATGCCATGGCATCTGCCGGAGGACCTGAAGTATTTTAAAAATACAACCACAGGTAAAACACTTTTAATGGGACGTAAAACGTTTGAGGCGATGAACGGTCCTTTGAAAAATCGAAGAAATATTGTATTAACTTCAAATCAAGACTGGTCCCATGAAGGCGCAGAGGTCGTTTGCAGTCTTGAAGACGGTCTGGCGAAACTTAATGAAGAAGATGAGGGTTTTGTGATAGGTGGAGGAGAGATTTATAAGGCTGCGCTTAAACACGCTGACCGTCTGTATATTACGCTGATTCATGAAACATTCGACGGAGATGCTTACTTTCCTGAATATAGTACGGATGAGTGGACAGAAATATCGAGAGAAAAAGGCATTAAAAACGAAAAAAATCCATACGATTATGAATTTATCATTTTTGACCGAAAGTAAACGAATGTTAACTTCGAGCTGAGTATAACTGAATAGGAAATTATTCTGTTTGTAATCAATTATTTCAAAAATAAAACCAAAAGTGCCGGGTCATTCCATAGACTCCGTCGGTAAAGAAGCGACAGGTGAACCCGATGTGCTCCACACATCAGTTTCACCGCGAGGCCGTGGACAGCAATGGAATGACCTGGCACTTTTATTGTGCATTTTTCCAGAGAACCAAAACCGGTCCTATAATAGGAATCCATGATAGCCGTTTTAATTCTGCCTCAGGATAATACCTGTTAATAGCAAAAATAGATAACCACCATAACACAAACCAGTCTATTGTCATGACGGAAACAAGCTGTGATTGACGGAAAGCCTCAGCGTATGCGGCGAACGAAAAGCCCTGAAACAGAGTCAACATGTTTCCTGTAAAAATAATGATCAGGATCAAAAGCCAAATTTTTGATTGAAGAAAGGAAACAAGCCATCCTGGTGTTCTTAAAGATCGTTCTGCCTGCTTATCTCCGAATGCAAAATAGGGTAACAGTGCAAATGCTCCACCAGCAAAAGAAGCCAGTGAAAAAGGCCACGCAGGCCACTTCTGCCGGTCATTTCTCAGAAGGATCGTGAAGAAAACCATTGGGAAAATACCGAGTGAGTTAAATACAGCCAGCACCAGTGGATCAATCATTGCCCATTCACCTGCAAATACAAGCTCCAGAACGGGATCCGGGTTACTCGAACCAGGGGCTAAAAAGACTGAATAAGCCAGCAACACAAGCCAGATAATAAAAAATATCATACCATTCCACCTTTCATTCCAGGAATCTTAACTTGTCACTATCATAATAGAATGACATAACCTAAAGCGAACCTGAAGTGTGCATGATAAAAAAACCGCTTATTCACTGAGGTGAACAAACGGTAAAGGAATGTCAAATGAAATATGACATATAGTTGTTTTTTTGGGTATAAATGACTCGCCGAGCGGCCACAGAAAAGCGGAGGCGACTCGACAAGCCCCGACAAGCATAAGGCGAAGATGAAAAGAGGGCTGACCTTTGCCCTCGTTCACCTTTGACTTATGACCTCGAGGGGCTAGTTGCCGGAGCTAGACAAGAAGAGCGGCGGGATCCTCCGGTACGTTTCAAAATAATTAAGCATAAAAGTAAACACAAAAGTACATAAACGCACTACCTGCGATCACAAATAAATGCCAGATCGCATGGTTATAAGGAAGCTTTCTCCATACATAAAATATAGCACCTACTGAATAAAAAATTCCCCCGGTCAGAAGCAGAGCAAAACCTGAAGCTGTTAATTCCTGATATAGAGGCACAACAGCAATAATGATCAGCCAGCCCATAAGGACATAAAATAATGTTGCTATAATTTGATAACGATCAACAAAAAAGCACTTGAATACGATGCCTGCAGCGGCAAGTCCCCAAACGAGCCCGAAAATTGTCCAGCCTAGCGGGTCACGTATCGTGACGAGAACGAATGGCGTATAGGTTCCGGCGATCAAAAGGTAAATCGCTGAGTGATCCATAATCGCAAAAAGCTTTTTTAACTGCATCTTTCTTACACTGTGAAGCAGGGTTGAACATAGGTAGAGTATCATCATTGTTGTACCGAAAATAGTAAAGCTGACAACGTGCCAGGCTGTTCCGCGTTCAACTGCAGCCAGGATCAGCATGACGAGTGCGGGAATACTCAGTAAAAAACCAATGCCGTGAGTAAGTGCGTTCCAAAATTCCTCGCGGTTATCTTTATAATCAAATGTATCCATTCAGTCACCTCAAAATCCTTCATTTAATGTTTATTTTACTGGTAAATATTATATTGAGCAAACATTAATTTAAAGAAAAATCAGACTTGTGAATTACAAACGCTTACATAACAACGGGTGCAGCCTTTATATGACACTTGTCATTAATTTTAAATTCGCCGGGTTTTCAATGGGCAGCGCCTGCTTTCATTAGTATAATGAGTACAAGATAAATATGGATGATAAGGGGTTTTCAAAATGATTAAGATCGTAACTGATTCAACGGCAGATTTATCTGTACAGGAAATTGAGCAGTATGGAATCACAGTGGTACCATTAACACTGACAATTGACGGCGAATCTTACCTTGACCGGATTGACCTTTCTCCTTCAGAGTTTATGAAGAAGATGGCAGCTGCAAAAGATCTTCCGAAAAGCTCTCAGCCTTCTGCTGGTGCCTTTAAAGAAGTATATGACGAATTGAGTGCAGATGGTTCTGACATTATTTCTATCCATATGACAGGGAAAATGAGCGGAACTGTCAGATCAGCAGAAAGTGCCTCCGAGTTAACTAATGCAGACGTAACTGTAATTGATTCAGGCTTTATTTCAAGAGCACTTGCATATCAGGTCATCGAAGCAGCTAAGATGGCTCAAAATGGGGTTGAAAAAGATGAAATCCTGAAGCGTGTCCAGCATGTAAAGGATCATTCTCACCTGTTTGTCGTAGTTGATACACTTGAAAATCTCGTAAAGGGCGGGAGAATCGGAAAGGGCCGTGCCATGATTGGTTCCCTGTTAAATATTAAACCGATTGCTTCTTTAGCAGGAGGAGAATATACACCTGTCTCTAAAGCCAGAAGCCATAACCAGGTTGTAAAGTACTTATCCGGTCAATTTGAAAATGATACAACGGATAAATCAATCAGAGCAGTGGACATCGTTCACGCAGATGGACTGAAGCTTGCCAATATGCTTGATGAGAAGCTTCCGGCAACCGTGCGGATTGACGAAACCACACCTGTAATCTCCACTCACACAGGTGCTGGTGCAATCGGTTTTATGTACTACGCTGAATAATGACAAAGCACCGGCCCGTTATTCTCATTTTGAGGATGGTCAGCCGGTGTTTTTTATATGAGTTGAAATATTCGCTGAGCCTGATAATGTTTTATTATGTAATTGCGGTGATATACTAACAATAGCAGTTGAAAGAAGGTGGAAATATGAAGCGTTTATCAGCCGTTTCAGGAATATGTGTTGTGATGCTTTTAGCTGCATGTTCCCACCCGGAAAGTGTTCAGACAGACCGGGAAACCGTTGTTTTTGAAAAGCAGTTCCCGGACGAAGATTTTTACCCGGATCCGTTATCGCTTGTATCACTCGGTGATTCCCTCACTCAGGGAGTTGGAGACAGTTCCGGTGCTGGAGGATATGTTCCATTATTGGAACAAAAACTTCAGGAGAGAAGTGAAATAGGCGAGGTATCTATAGACAATTTCGGAAAAAGAGGGAACCGCTCTGATCAGCTTTTAAAGAGGGTTAAAGAAGAACAGGAAATACGCTCATCGATCTCTGAATCAGATATTGCGGTGATTACAATTGGTGGAAATGATGTAATGAAAGTGATCCGCTCCACTTTTCCTTCCATGACGTATGAGGATTTTGAAGGAGCAAGATTAATATATGAAGAAAATTTAACACAGCTGTTCAGTGAAATAAGGGAACTGAATCCGGATATCTCGATCGTATTAATGGGTATTTATAATCCTTTTTATATTTTTTCTGCCGATATTGAAGAAATGAGACTGATTGTGGAAGCGTGGAATGAGTCAGCTGAAACGATTGCGTCTGATTGGGAAAACACATCCTATGTCGAGGTTGCTGATTTATTCAGGCAGAATGATAATAATCTTTTACATTCAGATTATTTCCATCCGAACGATCAGGGATATTCACTGATAGCTGAACGAATAGAAGAAGGAGTACTGAATGTATATGAGAACGGTGCGGACGAAGGAGTTGAGACGAGTGAAGAATAAATGGAAATGGTTATTTCTAGGGTTACTGATGCTTTGTATCCTGACGGTGGGCTCCATTTTGTTTCTCCTGTACAGACCGGTGGCAGATGAACCGGTTCTTGCTAATGAAACGGTACCTCCGGAATCACAGGCTGAATTTCAGGTGACAACAACCCGGGAGGACCTGACGATTGTTGCAAACCGGTTTATTGAAGAAGAACTGGGAGGTGCGATTGATTATTCGGTCGTTTTTGAAGATAACGTTACATTAAATGGAGCCATACCCATTTTTAATACGAATATTGATTTCCAAATGACCTTTGAAGCAAATGCACTGGAGAATGGAAATCTTCTTTTAACACAGGAAAGCCTGTCATTAGGTGCGATTGATCTGCCCGTAGCGAACGTGCTGAAATTCATTCAGGATTCCTATGAGTTTCCTGAGTGGGTCGTGATGCAGCCGAATGAACAGCAAATCATCGTGCAGGTAACAGAAATAGATGTAGCGCAGGGGCTGAATGTTAAAACAAACCGTTTTGACCTTGAAGAGAACGATATTTCTTTCTCCATTTATGTTCCCAGATAATGAAGGAGTGATGAACAATGTCACGAGTTGAAAAAGCAACATTTGCCGGAGGATGCTTCTGGTGTATGGTTAAGCCTTTTGATGAACAGCCCGGTATTCTGAGCATCGTCTCAGGGTATACAGGCGGGCATACAGAAAACCCGACCTACAGAGAAGTATGCAGTGAGACTACCGGTCATAGGGAAGCGGTGCAAATTGAGTTTGATCCGGATATTTATCCGTATGAAAAACTCGTTGAGCTGTTTTGGACTCAAATTGATCCAACAGACGCCGGCGGACAGTTTTTTGACCGTGGAGAATCGTATAAAACAGCGATTTATTATCATAATGAAGAACAGAAAGAAACGGCACTTGAATCGAGAAGAAAACTCGAGGAAAGTAATAAGTTCAGAGCCCCGATCGTAACGGATATTTTTCAGGCTTCAACTTTTTACCCTGCAGAACAGGAACATCAGGATTATTATAAAAAACATCCGGTCCGTTACAATGCTTACTTCAGAGGGTCTGGAAGAAAAAGATGGATTGAGCAGTATTCGAACAAGGAGTGAATGAGATGGAACGCTTTGATAAAACGAAGTTGACACCAATGCAGCGCGAAGTAACGCAGAATAATGGAACTGAACCACCATTTCGAAATGAATACTGGGATGAATTCTCGGACGGAATATATGTTGATATCGTATCAGGGAAACCGCTATTCAGTTCCACTGATAAGTATGATGCAGGATGCGGCTGGCCAAGCTTTACAAAGCCGATCGATGAAGAAGAAATCGTTGAAAAAACGGACCGCAGTCATTTCATGATCCGTACCGAAGTCAGGTCCCACGAGGCAGATTCACATCTCGGTCACGTTTTCAATGATGGCCCAGGGCCGACTGGATTAAGATACTGCATTAATTCGGCAGCAATGAGATTCATTCCATATGAAAAGCTTGATGAAGAAGGATACGCGGGATATAAAGCATTATTTGATAGATAATCCTTGTGAATGAATGAACAATTTGATAAACTTCGATTTGCTGATGTTTATTCAGGATAAGAATGGTCTATACAGTAATCAGGAGCGTGATATCATGTTAAAGAAATTATTTGGAAAAAAAGAAGAAGCACCGAAGAATATTACAGTACATTCACCACTTACTGGAAAGCTTTTGTCACTTGACGAAGTACCGGATCCGGTTTTCTCCCAAAAGATGATGGGAGACGGAATCGCAGTTGAACCTTCTGATGGAAAAGTTGTATCTCCGGTTGATGGTGAGGTTGTTCAGGTTTTCCCAACAAAACACGCGATCGGATTAAAAGCAAAAAATGGAGCTGAAATCCTTGTCCACATTGGTCTGGAAACAGTATCGATGAACGGTGAAGGTTTTGAAGCTCACGTTTCAGAAGGATCAAAAGTCAGTGTGGGAGATCCTCTTGTAACATTCGATCTAGCGCTGGTAAAAGAAAAAGCGAAAAGCATTATTACTCCGGTAATCGTTACGAACGGTGACGATTTGGAAAGCATCAATAAAAAAGCGGCTGATCAGGTAACAGCAGGTACAGATGCAGTGATGGAAATCACAGCAAAATAATCAGATCACAAAGCTGTTTCAGGAGAGATTTCTCCTGAAACAGCTTTTTTTACCATCCGAAAAAGGGGGAGAACGATAATGAGTAAGTCCTTTTACCACTTTGTCATGAAATACAGGGAACCAAAGCCAAGGAACAATAAAGAGCTGCTGGCAAACAGAATATACGATGATCTGGATTTTCCAAAAAATCTTATAAGCTATAATGACGTGAGTCAATATATAGAAACGACGGACCTTTATTCTTCGCTTGCTTCCACATTTGATGAAGTTTGGGAAGAGTATACAACAAACAATAAGAGTTAGTAGTAATAAACTTAGTAGCAACTCCGAATGAGTTTATAATTAAAGTTGAAATATGCAATAAAAAAAGCTACAATAATAAAGCTTAAACGATAAAGGAGGAATTACTTTGAGTATACATATTGGTGCTAAAAAAGGAGATATCGCTGAAACGGTTCTGCTTCCTGGAGATCCGCTGCGTGCAAAGTATATTGCTGAAACATTTCTTGAGGATGTAACATGCTACAATGAAGTTCGTAACATGTTTGGATACACTGGAACATATAAAGGAAAGAAAATTTCCGTTCAGGGAACAGGAATGGGTGTACCATCTATCTCTATTTATGCAACTGAGCTTATGCAGGAATATGGAGTTAAAAACCTTATCCGTGTAGGAACATGCGGAGCAATTCAGAAGGACGTAAAAGTACGTGACGTTATTCTTGCCATGACGGCTTCAACTGATAACAACATGAACCAGCGTACATTCAAAGGGGTGGACTTTGCTCCAACAGCAAACTTTAACCTCCTTAAGAATGCTTATGAAGCTGGTGTTGAAAAAGGCTTGAAGCTTCAGGTTGGTAACGTATTTACTGCCGACATTTTCTATGATGATAATGCAGAGCACGAGCTTTGGGCTCAACACGGAATTTTAGCTGTTGAAATGGAAACGTCAGCACTTTATACACTGGCAGCTAAGTACGGCCGAAACGCCCTTTCTGTTCTTACTGTGAGTGATCACATTCTTACTGGGGAAGCTACTTCATCAGAAGAACGTCAGGTTACATTCAATGACATGATCGTTGTTGCACTTGATGCGGCAATTGCAGAGTAATTAACTGGAAGGACTGGCTTACTTTAAAGTCAGTCCTTTTATAATGGAGTCATGAAAGTGACAAAGATTAAAGTGTGCTAAAAGAGTCATACGATCTCTCTGTTTTGTCTTTCATCCTGAGGTTAAAGCTGTTAAGATGTAATAGATTATCTTCATTTAGGAGACAGGACAGTGCCCGAAAAGGAAAGTGGTGAAAAGATGGATAAGGACCCAAATGTTCAGGACAATAATGGACCTGAGCAGGAAGTCGAGGAGACAAAAGAAACGGTCTCCAGGTTTGTTACGATTAAGAAATTTCATTTGGTGATGATTCTGTTTTTTACCGTCATCTTAACCGCCGGCGTTTCCATTTTCGCTCTTTCATTTGGTGAGGAAAAAGCGGTTACGGTTGGGGTTCCTGAAAGAACAGAATTCAACAAGCTGTATAATGTTTATGACAAAATTCAGGAAGACTATATTCTTGAAATTGATAATGAAGAATTGATTAATGGTGCTGTCAACGGGATGATTGATGCACTCGGTGATCCATATTCTGATTATATGAATCAGGACGAGGCTGCTCAATTTAACGAGAATATCACCTCGAGTTTTCAGGGGATCGGTGCAGAGATTCAATCTATAAATGGTTACATTACCGTTGTCTCTCCGATCAAAGGTTCTCCGGCTGAAAGAGCAGGAATTCTGCCTAATGATCAGATTCTCAGTGTAGACGGAGAAAGTATCCGTGGTATGAGTGCTACAGAAGCTGTCATGCTGATCCGTGGTGAAAAAGGAACTGATGTTACACTTTCCATCCAGCGACAGGGATCTGATGAACCGATCGAAGTGACGATTACCCGAGATGATATCCCACTTGATACGGTTTATTATGAGATTGATGATGATAACAAGATAGCCACGGTACAATTAACGAGCTTTTCCGAGACTACTTTTGATGAGCTGACAGAAGCGCTTGCAGACCTGGAATCACAGGGTATGGAAGGTCTTGTACTGGATCTACGTCAAAATCCGGGCGGGCTGCTTCCACAGGCGATCTCAATTGCCAATCTCTTTGTTCCAGAAGGTGAAACCATCGTCCAGATTGAAGAGAAAAATGGTGAGAAACAAATTATTTCAGCTCAGGAAGGTGACAAGGTTACTGTTCCAACAGCCGTTCTCATCGATGAAGGAAGCGCAAGTGCATCAGAAATCGTAGCTGCAGCAGTAAATGAAACGGCAGATATTCCACTGTTCGGTAAGACGACTTTCGGTAAAGGAACGGTTCAGACTGCTGAAGATTTCAGTGATTCCTCAAATATTAAGATTACAACAGCCCGCTGGCTGACACCTGAAGATAATTGGGTTCATGAAGACGGAATCAGTCCAACGACTGAGGTGGATCTTCCAGAGTATGCGACACTGCCATTCTTAAATATTGATGTTGAACTGAAAGAGTCCATGGTATCTGACGAAATTCAGACGCTTGAACAGATGCTTTCAGCTCTTGGCTATGAGACAGGGGAAGCAGATGGTTTATTTGATGAAAACACTGTTTCCGCAGTTGAATCTTATCAGGCTGATAGCGAGCTTGAAGTGACAGGTACCGTGACACCTGAAACGGCATCAGCCATTATGCTGAGCCTGAGAGAACAATTACAAAACGATGATCCACAGCAAAATGCGGCTGTTGAGTATTTGATTCAGGAAGCTGGTAATGCTCCGGCGGAAGAAGAGAATTCAGAAGAGGATTCAGCAGCTTAAATTGCTGGAAAAAAGGTCTGGTTGAAGCTGAATAAGCAGCTGCCAGACCTTTTTTTTTAATAAAATGATTTATAAACAGAGGTGAAAGCAATGACAACAAAAAAACCTGTCTACATATTATCGGGATTTCTCGGAAGCGGGAAAACGACACTTCTTAAACAGCTGATCACATTCGAAAAAGATCAATCCCGCAAACCGGCAGTTCTAATGAATGAAGCTGGAAGTGTATCAATTGATTCTTCCGAAGTTGATGAGGGTATTCCACTTGCTGAACTGCTGGATGGCTGCATTTGCTGTACCATTCAGGAGAAGCTTGAGAGTCAGCTTCAATCACTCTTGATAAAAGAAGAGTTTGACAGCCTGATTATTGAGACAACCGGTGCTGCTCACCCTGTAGAGGTCGTTGATTCAGTAATGTCTCCATTATTCGCCCACCATTTTGATTTTAAAGGGATCGTGACAATCGTCGATGTACATCAGTGGAGCAATAGAAGCGCATTTCCTGTTCAGGTGCTCCAGCTGATGCGGGAGCAGGTTCGCCATGCAGGTGTTATCCTGTTAAATAAAACAGATCTGATCAATGACATGCAGGCTGCTTCGATTGTCGGGGAGCTTCAGGAAATTAATCCTGATGCACAAATCATCATGACCACCTATTCAAGTGTGAATCCAACAGTTCTTCACGCACTCGGTTATAATAGAAAGGATGCAGTACCGGTTCGTGCTGATAAGGATTTGAATTTAAAAACAGTTGTTTACACGTTTAATCACCGTATTAAGAGACACGTTTTTGAAAATTGGCTGAAGGCTCAGCCTGATCATATTTACCGTATAAAAGGCTTTGTGCCATTTGAAGATGAAAAGCACCCCGTTTTATTTCAGTATTCATACGGCATGCCGCTTTATTTCATGCAGGATATGAACATGCCGACGAACCTGGTGGTCATCGGGAGCGGTCTGGATAAAAAGAAAGTGACTGATTCACTTTTGGAATTGGAGCATAAACATGAATCAGGATGAAATACTGACTTTGTACAGCAGCCTTTGGCAAAACAGAGAGTGGCGTTCTTTAGAGGAAATGATTGATTCGGTTCACCAGGAATGGCTCGATCAGAATACGCATCCAAGATTAAGAAAAACCCCTGATGAAAAATTTATCATCAGTATTGAAAGGATTACAGGTTCCTCACTGACAAAATTAGAGCAGAGAAAGCTGGTACTCTTTTTATCAGATTTATATCGTCAAACTTATTTTAATGATTGAAATACAGCAGTCATAATTGTAAAAAATATTAAAATCTGAAACTTTGTCAATCATAAAATTGCGGTAATTGATACCATGTTACGCAGATGTTCGGTTAATCAGGAAAAATTGTCATTCAATCCATAACCATCCTGATCCATTATTTTAAAGCATTAAACTCTATTCAGGTGCTAAAAACAGGAAATATCATTCCTGTTTTTAGCACCTTTTTTGTTTGTATAATCCTTCCTTAAATATGACAGAAAATCCGATGGTAGGATAAGAGTGTCAACAGACACAAAGTTAAGGGAGGAAATATAATGTTAAAGAATTTAATTGTTGCCACTACCGTCTCAGCGCTTATGTTATCTTTTACCGGTCAGTCTGCAGATGCCCACAGCAAAGACCAGCAGAAGCCTTATATCTACTACATGCAGGTCAACTCATTAAATATTAATGAATTACAGGAGAAAATTAATCTTCTTCTGCAAAATCATAAATCTATGTATCTCCAAAATAAAAAAGCATTTCAGGAAAAGCCTGTGCCTGCTGAGAAATCAGACGCTCCTGCTGCAGAGCCAGTAGCAGCACCGGCACCAGTGGCTGAGCAGCCTGCTGAAGAGCAAGCTGTAGCAGTACCAGAACGAACTCCAGCTCAAAATGAGGCACCGGAAGTTGAGCAGTCTGAACCGGCTCAAGCCCAAAATGAAGCACCAGCAGTTCAGCAGCCTGCACAAGAAGTGGAAGAGCAAAAGGCGCAACAGTCAGAGCCTGCCATTTCATCCTTTGAGCAGCAGGTTGTCAACCTGACAAATCAGGAACGTGAAAAAGCAGGGCTTGCACCTCTATCAGTAGATCAGACATTAGCTAAAACAGCAAAAGAAAAATCACTGGACATGCAAAGAAATAATTACTTCTCACATACGAGTCCAACATACGGTTCACCATTCGATATGATGAAGCAATTCGGCGTCCAGTACCGCAGTGCAGGTGAAAATATTGCGATGGGTCAAAGAACACCTGAAGAAGTCGTGAAGGCATGGATGAACAGTCCTGGCCACAGACAGAACATTCTTAGTTCTTCTTATACGCATATTGGTGTAGGGCACGCTGAGAACGGCAACTACTGGACACAAATGTTTATTGGAAAATAATATGCAAAAAGCCTCCTTATGGGGGGCTTTTTCTGTTATATCCGGAAATGAATAAAACACGGTATCTTTTCCCATACTGAAGGTAAGGAAGTGGTCATATGAACGAAAAATCCGGTAAATCGTTTAGAAAAATGCAGTACATTCGTGAATGTCAGTCGCTGGACGAGCTGATTGAACAACTGTCCTTTCATATGGGAAATACACAGGATCTCGTCACAGTAAAGGTGCAGTTTGCAGATAAAGAATCCGTTATTATTTATCTGGAATCTACAACAGACACAAACCAGCTTGAGAAGACATTTGAATGGCTTACGAATGTGTATTGGGCTTCAGATGAACCAACAGAAACGTTAAGAATAGCTCAGGTTGAAAGGGGTCAAACCCTGGATGATACAGCAAAAAAAATACTTCTCGGGGACACCTACTTGTTTTCTATGGAACAAGGCTCATGGATTACATACAAAATTGGCAGTCCGCTTGTACTTCAAAGAGCCATTCAGGAGCCCAAAAACGAGCAGATAGTACGGGGTGCACATGCGGGATTTAATGAAAATATCATTACTAATCTTTACCAGGTCCGCTCGAGATTGAAAAGCCCGCATCTGGTCATCAGATATTTCACAATTGGTGAGTTGTCACAAACAAAATGTGCATTATTGTATCTTGATCATGTTGCTAATCCAATGATCATTGAAGAAATCACGATGAGGCTTCAGTCAATAAATACTGACGTTTCTTTTAGTATTGGAACAATTGAAGAATATATTGAAGATGATAATTTTTCTCCTTTTCCTCAGTTATTAAATACCGAAAGACCGGACCGGGTTGTAGGAAATCTGGCAGAAGGGAGATTTGCCCTGTTGCTCGATGGTTCACCTACTTCATTAATTGCACCTGTTAACTTCTTTGCATTTTATCAGTCACCGGATGATTATAATGGCCGTTTTATGGTTGGAACATTTTATAGGCTATTGCGGATTGCAAGTTTCTTAATCGCTCTTTTACTTCCTGCTATTTATATTGCAATTATCAGTTTTCATTTTGAAATTATCCCTCAGGATATTACCCTGCCAACTAAAAGGGCGATCGAAGATATACCGTATCCTCCATTATTTGAAGCACTTTTGCTGGAATTAACGATTGAATTAATCCGGGAAGCAGGGATAAGACTTCCAAACCCGATCGGACAGACAATCGGGATCGTTGGGGGTCTTGTAATCGGAGATGCAGTGGTTAATGCAGGATTCATCTCGAACATCATGATCATAGTTGTTGCTTTAACAGCTATTTCCTCCTTTGTTGTGCCGTCCGTTGAAATGAATACCACAGTCAGAATTTTAAGGTTTCCATTTATGATTTTGGCTTCATTATTTGGATTCTTCGGTGTCGCGATCGGATTAATCATTCTGACTATACATCTGATCAGATTGGAGTCCATGTGCACGCCTTATTTATCTCCTTTTGCACCATTTCACCTGACTGCCGTTAAAGATATGTTTTTGAGGTTTCCAGCTTGGAATCAGACCCAGAGACCCGCTGATGCTATGCCGATTAATAAAAAGCGTCATGGGAAGAACAGGTGGTGGAAGCATGAACGAAAAAAATGAAATCTCAGGATGGCAGCTCTTTTTTTTAATTGTCCAAACACAAATTGGAGTAGGAGCACTTTCAATGCCTGCTGATATTTCAATTGAATCGGGCCACGACGCATGGATTTCTCTCGTTATTGCAGGGGTTCTGATGCAGATTCTAATACTTTTTTATTTCTGGATGATGACGACCGCAGGGGATATGAGTTATTTCGACATTACCAAAAAAGCTTTTGGGAAAATTGCGGGTAGATGTTTGATTGCACTTTATAGTATTTATTTTATATATGTTGTTATTGTTTCCAACATCAGTTTTATCAAAGTCATCTCAGAATGGATTTATATGGACACGCCAAGATGGGTACTAATGATATTGTTCCTCTTACCGGCTGTTTATCTTGTTCGTGGACATGTATCAACCATTGCCAGATTTTCAATGCTTGTTTCGTTTTTTCTGCCTATTTTGGTTTTCATCCTTTTATTCGTATATACCCAGCCGGAGTTTTTATATTTACTCCCTGTCGGAGGAGAGGGAATAGAAAACATTTTGAAGGGATTAAGGCCTGCACTATTTGCTTTACTGGGGTTTGAAGCATTTCTTTATTTCAGTTCATATGTTAAGAAGGATCGGAAAAAAGAATTAAAAAAAGCAACATATGCAACCTTATTTGTTTTCATTTTTTATTTGTTCCTTATCATCACTACACAGGTGTTTTTTTATGTTGATGAGATTAAAATCATTCCTTATCCGGTACTCTACATCATGAAGGCATTAAGCTTTGTTATTGTTGATCGGGTCGATCTGCTGTTTTTAACTTTTTGGATGGTCATCGCTGCAACTTCGTTAATGAACTATTTATTTATCAGTTCCCAGGCTGTCAGGGATGTCTTTCTACTGAAAGATCACTCCAATGCTGTTGTGATCATTGCTTTGCTTGTCCTGTTCATATCGAGTATTCCAACAACAAAAACAGATGTAAAAGAATGGACAAATGTTCTACTATATCTTTCAGTGGTTTTCACAATTTTTCTCCCTTTTATTACTTTTATATTATTCAGGTTAAGGAGAAGGATCGAGAAATGAAAAAATATTTGTATTTATTACCGGCTATAATTTTACTATCCGGTTGCTGGGACCAAAATCTGTTGAAGGATGTTCAGTTAGTCTATACCGTTGGCTGGGATCAGAATGAGGATGGATCGGTTACTTCCACTGCTTTGGCTCCTCCGATTGATCAGACTGTAGAGCATGTAAATAGATTGACAATAGAGGGTAATACATTGAGAGACGCGCGTTATAACATGGATGTATATGTTGCAGAACATATTGATTTTGCTAAGCTTCAAGCAGGAATCGTTGGAATTGATATGGCGAGAGACAAGCTGTATCCTTTTTTAGACGTGCTTTATCGTAATCCTAAGAATCATTTAAATGCCAGAATTGCCATGACGAACACCAGTGCAGCTGAATTACTGTCATCCAAAATTGACTCACAGAGAAATCAATCAGAATACTTTTCGGGTTTACTTGAAAGCTCTGAGTTAACAAGTGTAGTCCCGAATATATCTTTACAACGCGCCTGCACCATTTTATTTGATCCCGGCACAGATTTATACTTGCCTTATATTACTTATGAAAAAGATATGTTAAGGGCGAAAGTTTCCGGAATCGGACTATTTAGCAAACAGAAATATACAGACGTTTATTTGAATGAGGATCAAAGCGTCATCTTTAATATTCTTAATAATGAGACCAGTACGATTGTAACGTTAACAAAAAGAATTACAGACGGGAAAGAACCGGAAGTGTCCAATTGGGTTTCTGTAAATATTGAAAAATCAAAAACAGATATAAAAATAAAAGAGAACCCTTTTAGGGCAGAAATTACGCTGAAGGCAGATATTACCATTTCGGAATATGGTCCTGACCATTTACAAAGTGAAAAGAAATTGAATGAATTTAAAGCCTTTTGGGAAAAAGAATTAAAAAAGGATATTGATGAGATATTGGAAATAACACAGGAAGTTGAATCCGACGTTTTGGGAATCGGAAAGAGAACGGCCGCATTTAAGCCTGCATATTGGGATGAAGAAAGATGGCATGACATATACAGGGATATGGAGATTACTTCAAAAGTATCTGTCAAGATGATTGGTACGGGAATTATTGACTGATCAACATCACGAAGGTTAAAAGTTGCATTTCAGACATTTTCATTCATACTTGAAGTATCAATAGCTGATGGAGTGAACGTCAATGACAAAAACCGTTCTAATTACTGGTGGAACAAAGGGAATCGGGAAGGTTACAGCACTACAATTTGCTGAAAAAAAATATCAGATTGTGGTGAACTACCGTTCTGATGAAAAACAGGCAGAACAGTTCGCCAGCAAGCTGTCCCTCGTAAGCGGGAAAGAATGCAAAATAATTAAAGCAGATATATCAACTGAAAAAGGTTGCGAATCTTTAGTTTCAAAAATAAAAGAACACCAACTTCATATTGATATTTTAATTCACAACGCCGGACCTTATATCAGTGACCGGAAAAAAATGACTGAGTATTCTTTTAATGAATGGAGCACCATGATTAATGGAAATCTTAATGCGGTTTTTCATTTATCTAAAGCTTTTATTCCTCATATGAGAGAGCAGAAATGGGGACGTATCATTACATACGGGTTTGACCGTGCCGAAACCGCACCAGGATGGATGTACAGGTCTGCATTTGCTGCGGCAAAAAGCGGTCTTGTTTCACTTACAAAGACCATCTCAATGGAAGAGGCTGAAAACGGGATTACCGCTAATATGGTATGTCCTGGAGATATTACAGGGGAATGGAAAGAAAAAGTGATTGAAAGCGCTCAGGAATCAGATGATCATCAAAATCCTGTTGGTCGTCCCGGAACCGGGGAGGATCTGGCCAGAATGATTTCATTCCTTTGTGATGATCATTCTGACTTTGTTACAGGCGCAGTTATCCCTGTAACAGGAGGAAAGGATGTTCTTGGGAAGGTTTTTCGGGACACTGTACGATAATCTTCATCAGATTTGAATATGTAAAAAAGGTGGGACAACTCTGATCAGAGTTTTGTCCCACCTTCGATTTTCATCTTTTTTTTCTGAATAATGGTCATTCGGATTGTCAGTGTAATTGCGCCTGCTGTTAAGCCGGCAATCAGACCGATCCAGTAACCAAAGTAACTGAAGTCTGTATAGTTAGCCAATAGATAGCCGCTTGGTAATCCGATCACCCAATAGGAGATCATCGTCATAATTAATGTAATGTTAACATCTTTATAACCTCTCAAAATACCCTGGACAGGGGCCTGCACTGCATCGGACAGCTGAAAGAGAACAGCAAAAAATAAAAACTGTGCAGTAAGTCCAATCACCTGTTGATCCGTTACATAAATAGATGCAACCTGATCCCTGAAGAGATAAGTTAGAATACCTGCGCCTGCTGCAATTGTCACAGCGACTGTCAGGCCCAGATAGCTGTATGTTCTGGCATCCCTGAATCTTTTCGCACCAGCTTCAAAGCCGACAACAATGGTTAATGCCATAGATATACTTAACGGAATCATATATAAAAATGATGAAAAGTTCAGAGCTGCCTGATGAGCCGCAACGACTTCCGTGGAATACGCACTCATGAACAGTGTGACGGCAGAAAAAATACTTGTTTCAAAAAATATTGAGAATCCGATTGGGATCCCGATTATGAGAATTTCTTTCCATTTAGAAAAATCAAACGGAACAGCTTTATTAAAAATCCGATACAGATTAAATGGCCGTTTTGTTTGTACGATATATATGGAAATGGCGGCGATCAGCCAGTAGGTTATAGCGGATGCAACGCCTGCGCCAACTCCTCCGAGTGCAGGTAAACCGAGCTTTCCAAAAATCAGCAAATAATTAAACAGGACATTAATCGGCAGAGACATTAATGTGACATACATCGTGACTCTTGTGAATCCAAGTGCATCTATAAAAGAGCGCAGAACATTATAAACGAACAGTGGGAAAATCCCGGCTGATAAAGCAAGAAGATAAAGTCCGGCAACTCTTCTTACCTCGTCTTCAATGTTCATAAATGCTAGGATCGGTTCTACTAAAAAAAGGCCCAAAATTAAAATGATCAGCGCCATAAAGAGGGCCACATAAATACCCTGAATAACAGTATGCTGAACCTGGTTCTCTTTTTTTCCACCCATAAGCTGGGCAACAATAGGGGTAACGGATAATAATATACCTGACAGCCCTGTAAAAACCGGCATCCATAAGGACGAGCCTATCGCCACTCCGGCAAGATCAACTGTTGAATATTGTCCTGACATAATTGTGTCAAAAAAATTCATGGCAAAAAGACCAAGCTGAGTGACCAGGATCGGAACAAGTATAATGGAGAACTGCTTTATTTTTTGATGTAATGTGAACGTTTGTTCCAATTCAGATCAGCTCCTTTAATTTAAATGAAAACAAATGAATTATAACATAGAAAGAATTCAGATGTAGTTGGAATCGTTGATTGGATGGTGAAGATATGAATATTGTATGGAAAGTATTTTTAGTCTGGTATGCAGTAGGTGTCGTATTGGTTTCTTTTGACCTGCTCCCACCATGGTTGGAGTGGGCAAATGCGGTGTTTTTATATTTGTCAGGGATTCTGGCAATCTACTATTCCATGACAGTACTTGGGAAAATAAAAGGGTTTCTGATAAGCCTGTTCATTATGGCTTTTACGATGTGGGCAGAATCTCTTGGTGTCAAATACGGCTGGATTTTCGGCTCGTATCATTATGAACAGGATTTCGGTATTCAGATTTTCGGCGTGCCGATTACAATTGGATTCGCCTGGGTAATGGTGATTTTTACATCAATGAGCATTGTAATTAACATATTTAATGAACAAAAAACGCTGTTAAAAGCGCTGCTTTATGCATTTATCACATCATTGCTGGCTGTTACGATGGATCTCATTATTGATCCTGTAGCTGTTGCTGCAAAGCAGTATTGGGTTTGGGATGATACAGGTCCCTATTATGGTGTACCAAATCAGAACTTTGCAGGATGGTTTTATGTGTCGTTCGGGATTCAGTTTATCCTTTATTTCCTGATTGGAAGACACACACCACCAGCGGATTGGACTTCAAGGATCAGGGCACTTTACTTCATGATGATTGGGATGTTTGTGGTTACATCGCTTGCTTATCAGCTGTACTTAGCGGTCATCGTTACACTTAGCAGTTTATTGATTGTCTGTCTCCTGATTTACTTTGTGAGGAGGAAGCTCTCATGAAGCCTGAAAAATCAAAAAGGACTGAACGCTTATTATCGTCGTTTCTGACTTATCAATTCAAAAAACATTTTTATCGCGTTTACATTCAGGATCAACGCACGAAATCAGCGTCGGGTGGTAAACAATATCTGATCAATCATTCCAGCTGGTGGGACGGTCTGCTCGTCTTTTATTTAAACCAAAAGGTCGTTAAAGAGGACTCATATGCGATGATGAGCCGGAAGGGAGTAGAAGAATTTCCTTTCTTTTCGAAAATTGGTGCTTTTGCAGTTGATCCGTCATCTCCTAAAAGCCTGATCAGACAGCTCAAATTAGCAAAAGATTTACTGGATGATCAAAAAAGCATCTGGATTTTCCCTCAAGGAAAAGAAGAACATATTGAAAAGCGGCCCATGACCTTTATGAGTGGACCGGCTTATTTAGTAGAGCAGGCTGATAAACACGATATTATTCCGGTTTCAGCGTACTATACCTTCCGACATGATCAGCGGCCGGAATTGTTTATTTGGATTGGTAAAGAGATCAGCAGTACGGCTTTTGACGGGATGAGCAGGGCACAGATCAATGAATCACTCAAAACTTCGTGTGAGAGACAACTGGATCAGATAAAAACGGATTTAATTGAAGAACAAATAACAGGCTACAGCCCTTTTCTTAAAGGATTTCCAACGGCAAGTGAATGGCTGCAGTTCTTCAAGCGGCTGTCACCTGACAAAAAGGAGAAGTCATGACTATTTATGTGCTTATTCTAATTGTTTTTCTGATCTTATCTGCCGTTAATGTTCTTACTATGCCTTCAATGAACAGAAAAAGTAATGGGAATGACCATGTAAGTGTATTAATTCCAATGAGAAATGAAGAAAAAAATGCTGAAGCGGTTATTCAATCAGTCCTACATAGCAGCCATCAAAATCTGGACATTGTTGTTTTAAATGATCATTCTACTGACGGAACAGCTGAAATTTTAAAAAAGTACCAACACAAAATTACAGTCATTGAAGGATCGAAGCTTCCTGATTCATGGGTAGGAAAAGTATTCGCCTGTCATCAGCTCAGCAAACAGGCAAAAGGGGAGTACCTTCTGTTTATTGATGCGGATGTCAGAGTCGCACCTGAGGCAATCAGTCAGGCATTATGGCTGCAAAAAAAATATGATGCCGGATTGATTACCGGATTTCCACGCTTTCCGGTCAGGCCGCTGCTCGGCAAACTCCTGGTTCCGTTACAGCACTTTTTTATCTTTTTCCACCTGCCTAATCTGATAGCCAACTCAACGTTAAAGCCGGCTTTCACAGCTGCACACGGAGCTTTTATGTTCTTTGAAAGGGATGCCTATTTCTCTTCAGGTGGACACAGCTCGGTTTCAGGTTCTCTGGTGGAAGACGTTCATTTAACGAGGGTCTTGAAGAAAAAAGGCTACCGCTGCATCCTGGCAAACGTGACAAATAGTGTTACGTGCAAAATGTATGACGCTAACAAGGATGTATGGGAAGGGTTTCTGAAGAATGTCTTTAATGGGATTGGAAAATCAAAAGCTGGTGCTGCAGGTGTCATGCTGTTTTATTTTGCCTTTTATTTTCTACCCCTGCCTTTCGCGATATATGGTTTGGCGGGTGATTATATCTGGATAATACCGCTTTTAGTGGTCTGGGCACAGACGTTTTTGATCGACATTGCAACAAAACAAAGCCCGTTTCATTTTATTCTGATGCCATTTTCAGCTCTTGCATTGATCGCGCTGCTCAGTGCTTCAATGATGAAAAGTATTCTTAATAAAGGGTACACATGGAAAGGAAGAGTGTATAAATCATGAAAGCAGTCATTGTTGGGGCAGGGCTCGGAGGCTTAGCAGCAGGGGTTCGTCTCCAGAATGCCGGATACGATGTCACGATCGTTGAGAAAAACGATCATGTTGGAGGAAAAATGATGCCGGTTAAGATCGGTGACTATTCTTTTGATTTTGGTCCTAATACGATCACGATGCCCTGGGTATTTGAATCAGTCCTTGATCCTACTGAATTTGATCTGTCAGATTATTTGAATTTCATAAAACTTGAAAGACATACATTGAATGTCTTTCCGGACGGATCTCAGCTGCTTCAGTCAGTTCATCCCGACGAAATGATTAATCAGTTTAAGAAGCTGGATCCTCCTGCAGCACAGAAATACTGGGATTATTTAAAAGAAGTAAGCAGGCTGTATAAGCAGTCCGAGAACGGCTTCTTCAATAGAACGTTCTCTTCCTGGCGGGACTATCTATCCCCTGGACTGACTTCTGCATTTTTATCAGTCCGGCCATTTGAAAAATTGGACCATTTTCATCGCAGGTATTTTTCAAATCCGGATGTCCTGAAAGTATTTAACCGTTATGCAACTTATATTGGATCCTCACCTTTTAAAAGTCCTGCAACGTTTGGGATGATTGGTCACCTTGAAATGAGTACAGGCGTTTTTACAGTGAAAGGCGGAAATCCCAAAATAGCAGAAGCGTATGCAGATGTATTCAGGAAAACAGGTGGGACAATTCTTCTGAATACAGAGGCAGAAGAAATCCTGATGAACGGTAACAAAGCCGGTTCTGTCAAACTTCATTCCGGACATCTGCTGAAAGCTGATGAGGTGATTATTAACGGTGACTTTGTCACAGCGACCAAAAAGCTGATTCCGCAGAAATACAGGCGGTCATTACCTGATTCAACATTGGACGGATACGAACCTTCGATTTCGGCGTTTGTTATTTTAGCGGGATTAAAAGAACGTAATGAATCCATTCACCATCACCATGTGTTTTTTCCTGAGGATTATGAAAAGGAATTTCATGATATATTTAAGGAAAATAAGCTTCCTGAAGATCCAACGATTTATATCAGTCACAGTGCTGCAACTGATTCCGATGTATCAAAAGGGAGTAATTTATTTATTCTGGTGAATGCCCCGGCAACAAAGGTGAAGAATCCGGAACAGTATAAAAACAAAATTTACGACATGCTCGAACGTAAAGGGGTTCCGATCAGAGAACAGCTTGAGGTTGAAAAAATCTTTACCCCTGATGACCTGGCTGATAAATTTTACGCATATAAAGGATCAATCTATGGGATCTCTTCGCATTCCATGAAAGATTCATTTCTTCGCCCGCGTAATAAAAGCAGGGACATTGAGAACCTCTATTATACTGGCGGAACGACTCATCCGGGAGGCGGATCGCCAATGGTTGTATTGAGTGGAATCAATGTATCGAACATGATTTTAAAGAAAAACGTGAAAAAGTAGCTCAACTTCCCGTATAATGTTACTTGCTTATGTATAATAATCAAAGTAAGTAATTTTGAGATTGGAGTAAGAACATGAATAAGCGAATTTTATTCACTGGTGGCGGTTCGGCAGGACATGTCTCTGTCAACAACGCACTTATACCAGGATTCTTAAAAAGAGGTTGGGAAGTTGAATATATCGGCTCCTACGATGGCATTGAAAAAGACATTATTACTAAAAACTTTCCTGATCTTCATTATCAGGGCATTTCAAGCGGGAAACTGAGAAGATATTTTTCCATGAAAAACTTCACAGATCCATTTCGTGTGCTGGCAGGCACGATGCAGGCATACAAGCGTATTAAGAAATTCAAACCTGATGTTATTTTTTCAAAAGGCGGGTTTGTTTCTGTGCCGGTGCTGCTTGCTGCTAAAATGGCCGGTGTACCTGTTGCGATTCACGAATCTGATGTAACACCAGGACTGGCCAATAAGCTGGCGATTCCGTTTGCTACAAAAATTTATACGACGTTCAGAGAAACGCTGCAGCATGTTCCCTCAGATAAATCAACATGTGCAGGTGCGATTATCCGAAAGGAATTATTTGATGGCACACGTGAAAAGGGACTTGAGCTGACGGGACTTACTTCTTCAAAACCTGTCATGCTTGTGATGGGTGGAAGTCTGGGAGCGAAAGGAATCAATGATGCGGTCCGTGAAAACCTGTCAACACTGACTGAACACTACTCAGTCATTCACCTGTGCGGGAAGGGAAATATCGCTCAAATCACTAACTCCGATTACATTCAATATGAATTTGTGAATAAAGAGCTTCCTGATCTGCTTGCGGTAACTGACCTCGTTGTTTCAAGAGCAGGCTCAAATTCGATCTTTGAATTCCTGGCTCTGAAAAAACCGATGCTTCTTGTTCCTTTATCAAGGGAAGCCAGTAGAGGCGATCAGATCCTGAATGCCAATACGTTTGTCAGTCAGGGCTATGCGATGAAGCTTGAGGAGGAAGACCTTACATCTGAAACATTTATGACTGCGATCAGGCAGCTGAGAGATCAGCAGTGGACCATGATTGAAAAAATGGAACAGGCGCCTGAATCTTATACGATTGAACAAATGATTGATGAAATTATGGAGTTAGCAACAGTGAATTCTTAAATCCACTGATTGTTTATCTATCTTGGTACCCAGCCGGACAAATCCGGCTGGGTATTTTGAATTTATCAATAACAGCAGGTGTCACCTTTTCAACATCATGATCCGTTTAAAATAGAGATGAGAGGGAAGGTACGTTGTAGAGACTGAAGAGGAAGGTGAATGATATGGATATATTAGTCATTGGAGCAAATGGAACAACCGGAAAGCTTGTGATTGATAAACTCGCTAAACGCAACCGTTACTACGCAAGAGGGATGGTTCGAAGCGAGGATCAGACTCAGGGAATTGAACAGCTTGGAGGACTTCCTGTCATCGGGGATCTGGAGGGAGAGTTTTCAGATGCCTATGATGAAGTTGATGCTGTGATTTTTGCAGCCGGATCAGGTGGACATACCGGACCTGATAAAACGAAGTCTGTCGATGAAAAAGGGGCAATGAAAGCCATTGACATTGCAGTAGAGAAAGGTATTTCAAAATTTGTTATGTTAAGTGCGATTGCAGCTGATGAACCGTCTGTATTGGATCTCGATGAGAATATGCAAATTTATTACGAAGCAAAAAAGAATGCTGATCAGTATTTAATAAACAGTGGACTAAACTACACCATTATCAGACCCGGCCTTCTAACAAATGAAAAAGGAACCGGGAAAATCAGAGCTGCTGAGAAATTATCAGACCGGCAGGGAGAAATTACAAGGGAAGACGTAGCAGATGTCCTTGTAGCATCACTGGAGCACTCAAATTTAAACAACAGAATTATAGAAATTTTAAACGACGAAACAGATATGATGACTGCCATTAACCGGGCATAATAAAAAAGACGTGTTTTAAACACGTCTTTTTTATTATGCCTCCAAAGCATCTTCCTGAAATTCTGCCTGTTGGCGAAGAAGATGCAATGTGTACATATCCTTATTAATTTCATATAGATTATAAATATCTTCATCTTTATTTAACTGATAATAAAGAGAAGGATTCGTTTCATTGGCGAGCGTGACATAAGGCAGTTTTTCTGCCGCTTTTTGTGACCGGATATTTACCTTGCGGATTCGCATAAAGATCTTTTCGATTCCAAGCTCATAGAAAAGCTCCTGAAAGAATGCATCCTTTGCCGGCTGATTATAGCCTTTTCCGTGGTAAGGTTTTCCGATCCATGTCCCAAGAAAACCACTGTTTTCCTGAATGTCATACAGATTAATCGTGCCAATCGGGGCTCCCCATTCATCTGTAATCGTACGGGAAATCAATTCTCCTCTATCTTCAGACTCAATTGTCTGCTTTGTCATAAACATTAACTCATCTGAAGAATACGCCTTCTGACGCACAAAAGGGAAGACTTCAGGATGCGACATCAGTTCAAAAAGCGCTTGGCTTTCATGAACTTCCCGCTTTTTAATCATGGTTTTACCCCTCCTCAAAAGGGCAGTATCCAGTCAGGATCTGCGAACACCACCCTCGAAATTTTTCATAACGTACATAAAAAATTTCGGGGTGGGAATCGAACCCACTAGGACCAGTTAAATAGCTGGTGGCGCACCATTTGCCTTCCCTCCATTAAAGACTCTCTTCTCAGTCTCATGGCATCATTGTATTGTAAACTTGTTCAGTTCGTTCTACATATTTGCATATAAATCATACAAAATTTTTTTCTTTTTGACTATAGTTTTTTTGCACGATTTTTGTCTTTTTTTCGTAAATTTTTTGCCGAAAAAATACTATCCTTCTAAAATGCTTTTTCCATTATTACGGAACCGGAATTCAGCGGCTGTTTTATTCTGCCTGATAAACCATTTTTCCTTTTATCATCGTGAAAACAGGTTTTGCCATAAAATGAAGTGGGTGCTGGCTCCACAGGACAAGGTCAGCTTCTTTCCCGGTCTCAATACTTCCCACAAGATGATCAATACCGAGATTTTTCGCAGGTCCAAGCGTCACTGCTTTAAGCGCAGCTTCAATTGACAAACCTTCTCTCACTGCAATGGCAGCACAAACATTTAAATATTGGATCGGTGTATAAGGGTGATCCGTTGTGATAGAAATATCTATTCCGGCATCTGCAAGGATCTGATACGTTTTCCAGGACTTATTTTTCAGCTCAACTTTTGATTTTCTTGTAAAGGTAGGGCCGATACAGACCTGAGCGCCTGATCTCTTAACCTCCTCAGTAATTAAATGGCCTTCCGTACAATGTTCGATTCTTAGGTCTAAATTGAACTCTTCAGCCAGCCGGATCGCTGAGACAATGTCATCTGCACGGTGAGCATGGATTCTCACCGGAATTTCACGTTTTAATGCTTTTTGCAGAGAAGTCAGCCTGAGGTCATTTGTCTGATCAAAATGCTTCGCGTGATAAAACTGTTCTCTAAGCATTCCCATGATCCCCATTCTTGTAATGGAGTCATTTGACCCGTTAGAATGCATCCTTTTAGGATTTTCCCCGAGCGCCATTTTTAATCCCGATGTATCATTAACGATCAGGGACTGTACAGTTTTGCCACTTGTTTTAATAATGGCAGTTACGCCGCCGATCACATTGGCACTACCAGGCAGCACATTCACTGTTGTTACGCCATGGGATCTTGCATTGAAAAAACCTTCATCCAGTGGATAGACGCCATCAATCGCTCTGATATGAGGAGTCATTGGTTCAATGGATTCATTTGCGTCATTACCGGCCCAGCCGGTTCCTTCATCATATAATCCAAGATGCGTGTGAACGTCAATTAATCCCGGTGTCAGATGATATCCTGAACAATCATAAACTGTAAAATCATCTTCTTTTTGAATTTCTTCAGCCATCTTCGTTATGATACCATCTTCAATTAAGACATCTCCATATTGAATCATAGGTGATGTAATCGGGTAAACTAAAGCATCTTTCAACAGCAGTTTCATATATATACCCTCCGCACGTCTTTTAGAATAGTTTACTTGAAAGACAAGGCCGCGAAAAGTCAGTAAAGAAATAAAATAACTGAAATAAATCTCATTCCTTTACAAAATGCTCATTAATCAGACATAATAAAGAAACAGTTCAATATCGAACCTTTCGGGGCAGGGTGAAATTCCCTACCGGCGGTGATGGGCGATTATTGCCCTCAGTCCGTGACCCGGTGCTACCGGTGGATTTGGTGAAATTCCAAAGCCGACAGTTAAAGTCTGGATGGGAGAAAGGAACATGCGTTTTTCAGAACTAAGATCCTGAAACGCTTATTTGAGTATGCTCAAGACTCCCATTTTTTAAAAAGGGGGTCTTTTTTATTATTTAAAAGACCTTTGTTCGGGAGGTGTACGGTTATGCATGAAAAGTGGATGAAAATGGCGATCAGTATGGCGGAAGCGCTTCAGGGACAGACATCTCCCAACCCTACAGTAGGAAGTGTTGTCGTTAAGAATGGTAGAGTCATCGGGATGGGGGCTCATTTGAAAGCAGGTGAAGGGCATGCGGAAGTGAACGCGATCAGGCAGGCAGGTGATCAGGCAGAAGGTGCGACCATTTACGTCACACTTGAGCCTTGCTCACATTACGGTAAGACCCCACCATGCGCAGAGCTGATCATTGAGAAAAAACTCAGGACGGTCGTTATAGGAAGTAAAGACCCGAATCCTCAGGTAAGTGGAAGAGGGATCAAGAAGCTTAAGGAAGCTGGAATAGAAGTTATCACAGGGATATGTGAGGATGAAACTGATAAACTGAATGAATTTTTCTTTTACTCAATGCAAAATAGAAGACCCTTTGTCACGCTGAAAACAGCTGTCTCTCTCGATGGCAAAACGGCGACTAAAACCGGGCACAGCAAGTGGATTACCGGTTCATTGGCCAGAGAGGATGTGCATAAGGACCGCCATCTGCATGATGCCATTTTAGTCGGGGTGAATACCGTAAAAAAAGATGACCCATCGCTTACTGTCAGATTAACCGGTGGAGGTGTATCCCCTGTCAGGGTGGTGCTCGATCATCATTTAACTACGCCGGAACATGCAAAGATCATTCAGGAAAGTAGTGCCGACACGCTGATCATCTGCAGTTCACAAGCGCCTGTTGAGAAGGAAAAGCAGTTAACAGCTTTTTCTCATGTGAGTGTCGTACGCTTAAATGAACCCTCGATTTCGATCAGCAGAGTCATGGAGGTTCTTCACGCCAGTCAGATTCATTCAGTTTATGTTGAAGGTGGAGCAAATGTTCACACATCATTTCTAGAATCCGGCTTCGCAGATCGTGTGATCACGTACATTGCACCTAAAATCATTACAGGCGAAGAAGCATTGACAACATTTGCAGGTGCTGGCATTGAACATATGAATCAGGCTTATGAGCTGGAGTTTGAAAATGTGATAAAACTCGGCCCTGGCCTTAAAATTACAGCAGTATTAAAGGAGACCGAATAAGATGTTTACAGGTCTGATAGAAGAGATTGGAACGATTAAGAACATAAAAAAAGGTGCAAAATCAATGGTTTTAACCATTAATTGTTCAAAGGTACTTGAGGATGTAAAGCTTGGTGACAGTATTTCGATCAATGGCGTCTGCCTGACTGTCACGAGTTTTTCTGATCACTATTTTACGGCTGATGTGATGCCCGAGACAATGAAATCGACCACACTGCACCAGCTGAAAACCGGTTCAAGAGTAAATCTTGAACGGGCAATGGCAGCAAACGGCCGTTTCGGCGGTCACTTTGTATCAGGTCATATTGATGGAACCGGGACGATTTCGAGTATAGAAAAAGTTGATAATGCGCTCTATATTTACATTCAGGCACCTGAGCATATGATGAAATACTTTATGATGAAAGGCTCTGTTTCGGTTGACGGAACATCGTTAACGATTTTTGATGTAAAGGAATCAGACTTCATGATTTCACTTATTCCACAGACAGCTGAAGAGTCGATCATCGCATCAAAAAAGCCTGGCGATCTTGTGAATATTGAATGTGATATGATTGCCAAATATATTCAGAATTTAATGAACCCTGCTGAAACGCCACAGAAAAAAGGAATTGACGAGGCGTTTTTAAGAAATAACGGGTATATGTGAGGGGGCAGCTAAATGTTTAATACGATTGAAGAAGCAATTGAGGATTTGAAAAAAGGAAAACCTGTCATTGTCGTGGACGATGAAGACCGTGAAAATGAAGGAGACTTTATCGGTCTGTCAGAAATGGCAACGCCTGAAATGATAAACTTTATGATTACGGAAGGCAGAGGTCTGGTATGTGTTCCGGTGACAGAAGAGCGTGCAAATGAATTACAGCTCAAGCCAATGACCGACACGAATACCGATGCCCATGGTACTGCCTTCACAGTCAGTGTAGATCACAAAGAGACAACAACAGGAATCAGTGCGCCGGAAAGAGCTTTGACTGTCCGGGAGCTGATTAATCCAGCTGCAAATCCGGCCGATTTTAAGCGTCCGGGTCACATTTTTCCGCTAGTAGCCAAAAAAGGTGGCGTGTTAAAACGCGCAGGGCATACAGAGGCTGCAGTTGATCTGGCTGTCCTTTCCGGTGCTAAACCATCCGGCGTCATTTGTGAGATCATTAATGAAGACGGGACTATGGCCCGTGTACCTGAGCTGAAAAAAATCGCCGAAAAATTCGATTTAAAAATGATCACGATCGAAGACCTGATATCATACCGGAGAAATAAAGAGCAGCTCGTGAAAAAAGAAGTAGAAACGTCCATGCCAACAGAATTCGGGGAATTCAAAGCAGTGGCTTATACTGAAATCTTAACCGGACAGGAGCATGTCGCTTTAGTAAAAGGTGAGATCTCACCTGACAAACCGGTACTTGTCCGCGTTCATTCTGAATGCCTGACAGGTGACGTTTTCGGATCAAACCGCTGTGACTGTGGTCCCCAGCTGTATGCTGCTCTATCTCAGATAGAACGCGAAGGTAACGGGATTTTACTGTATATGAGACAGGAGGGGCGCGGAATCGGTCTTGTGAACAAACTGAAAGCATACAAGCTTCAGGAAGAAGGACTTGATACGGTAGAAGCCAACCACCGTCTTGGATTCGCAGCTGACCTGCGTGATTATGGAATCGGTGCACAGATTCTGAAGGATTTAGGTGTGACAAAAATGCGCCTCTTAACGAATAATCCGCGGAAAATTGCCGGTGTCAAAGGCTACGGCCTTGAAGTGACGGAAAGAGTTGCCATTCAAATGCCAACAAAAGAGCAAAACGCTAAATATCTTGAAACAAAAAAAACAAAGCTTGGACATATGCTGAACTTATAGGAGGAACACAGGATGAAAAAAGTATTCGAAGGACATTTATCAGGATCAGGATTAAAGGTTGCGATTGTTGTCAGCCGATTTAATGAATTTATCACAGGAAAATTGTTGAGCGGTGCAGAAGATGCGCTGAAAAGACACGGTGTAGAAGAAGCGGATGTTTCAGTAGCATGGGTACCGGGTGTTTTTGAAATTCCTGTTGTAGCCCAGCGCCTTGCCCGTTCAGGTAAATACGACGCTGTTATTACACTTGGAACAGTGATCAGAGGCGCAACACCTCACTTTGAATATGTAAGTAATGAAGTATCAAAAGGCGTTGCCAAAATTGCGCTTGACGAAAGCATGCCAGTCATTTTCGGTGTATTAACAACAGATACCATTGAGCAGGCAATTGAACGTGCAGGTACAAAAGCAGGAAACAAAGGCTGGGAAGCAGCGACAGCCGCTATTGAAATGGCAAGTCTGTTTAAAAGAATGGATGTATAACAAATAAAATTATTAAAAATAATATTTGCGCGGGAATCATCTTTGCACTTAAGGATGATTCCCGCGCTATTTTTGCGGTAAATACATCAAAACTAATGACAAGTCCTATTGTTTTTCGTATACTTAACTCTTGTGGCTCGCCGGATTCCGGTATTAGCGGGTAGGGAGAGGGCGCTTGCAAAGGCAGGCTTATATATGAAAAGTACAGGAGGAATTTTTAAGTTAGACCAGCATGATACGACTGTGAAAAAGGAGGTATCTGCTGGCGTTGTCGGCTTCTTTACAATTGTTTATATTGTAGCCGTTAACGCACTCATTTTATCCGAATCAGGAATGCCATTTGAAGGTGCAGTAATTGCAACGATTGCAGTAAGTGCGCTTGGCTGTATTTTAATGGCCTTTATTGGCAATGCGCCAATCATTCTTGTTCCGGGTATGGGAATCAACGCTATGTTCACGTATACCCTCGTGAACGCTATGGGCTTTACCTGGCAGGAAGCATTAGCCATCGTAACGGTATCCGGACTGCTGTTTATCATTGTGGCCTTTACAAAGCTGTCTGATGTATTAAACACTGCTATTCCTCAGATTCTGAAGGATGCAATTACAGTAGGGCTGGGCTTTTTCCTATTAATGATCGGTCTTGAGAAAGGATCACTCATTACACAGGGGGATAACGCATTATTAGCCATTGGACATTTTAATGAACCTGAAGCGCTGGCAACGATTATTACACTACTGGTTGCTTTGATCCTGTTTGTAAAAAATGTACCTGGTCACTTTTTATGGACCATTTTAACAGGAACCATTCTTTCTTTTGTATTTTCCATCGTGCCGGAAAATGCTTCCAACCAAACCTTGACAGCGGATTCCATCGTATGGTTCCAGATGTCATTTGACAGCTGGATTGAAATTCCGTTTTGGATCGGCGTTTTCTCGTTAACAATGGTGTTGGTTTTTGAAAACATCGGTCTCGTTCACGGACACGTATCGTTTATCAAAAAACCGGAAAAATATGAGGGTGCACTGAGGGCAAATGCCATTTCAGCATTCAGCTCCGGTCTGATCGGATCCAGCCCGACGGTTTCAACGGTTGAATCCACGGCTGCTATGGCTGCGGGGGGAAGAACAGGGCTGACAGCGCTGACAACTGGTGTTCTTTTTATCGTATCTGCAGCATTTATTCCGTATATGGGATATATTCCGGACCATGCGATCGCACCGATTTTAATTATTATCGGAATTTTGATGATCCAGCAGATGCGTCATATGAAGTTGGATGATTTTACTGAATCAGTACCTGCTATTCTACTGATCGTGATGATTCCATTTACGTACAGCATTGCAGATGGGATTGCAATTGGTTTTATTATGTATCCGTTCCTGAAATTCATGACGGGCAGATGGAGAGAAGTCAGCATGCCGCTGCTTATTATCTCAATTCTGTTCTTACTATACTTTATAATTCATTTTATTCCTTTTCTTTGATGAATCGCCTGTCCAAAGGTTTGGCTGATGCCAAATCTGTGGACAGGCTTTTTTTATTTCAGAAATATCAAATGTGATTTTTATCATACTTTTACGATCAAAAAACATATACTTTAGACTCAAATCTTGGTATTATAAGGAATATAACAACTTAAAAGTATTGAGGGTGAGCGGATGGAAGTTTTCGTAGCCAGACAGCCAATTTTTACTGACACCGAGGAAGTATACGGATATGAGCTTCTGTATCGCAACAGCAAGAGCGGAACTTATCCAAATATTAATGGGGATCAGGCGACTGCTGAAGTGATCATTAACAGTTTAATGAATATTGGCATGGATTCTTTAACAGGGGGGAAACCGTGCTTTATTAATTTTACAGAAAATCTTTTAATGCAAAAACTTCCGGAGTATTTTCATCCGAGAGACATCATAGTAGAAGTTCTTGAAACTGTAACACCAAGTAAAGAAATAACAAACATATGCAGAGCATTAAAGTTACAGGGTTATAAAATCGCCCTGGATGATTTTGTGCTGGATAATAATAACGTTCATGCAAAAGAACTTCTTTATTTATGTGACTTTATCAAGGTTGATTTTCTGTCTACAACACGTCCGGAGCGTTATCGTATAGAGGTGATGGCAGAACATCTCAACAAGCAGTTGCTTGCTGAAAAAATCGAGACACGCGAAGAATACGAAGAGGCAAGGGAAGCAGGTTATACACTGTTTCAGGGATATTTCTTCAGTCGTCCCGTGACGCTGTCTTCCTACGACGTACCGCCATCTCTATTATCTTATTACAGTCTTCTAAAGGATCTTGCACATACTGAACCGAATATTGAAAAAATTTCCCATATTATTGAACAGGATCTTTCATTATCCTACAAGCTTTTGAAGTTGATCAATTCACCTGCTTTCAGACCCGCTAACAAAATTTATTCAGTCAGACAGGCGATTGTACTTCTGGGGTTGCTTGAGATTCAAAGATGGATTTACGTTTTGGCACTTCGTGAGCAGGTTGGAGAAAATAATCCCCTGTCTAATGAGACAGTGAAGCTTTCATTAACGAGAGCGAAACTTTGTGAGCTCATAGGAAGTCGAATACATGGGTCTCACAGATCATCCGCTTTCTTTTTAACAGGATTATTTTCATTAATGGATGCCATCTTAAATCTTCCGATGAATAAAATTTTAAAAGATTTGCCGCTCCTTGATGAGATCGTTGAGGCACTGAACGGAATGGAAAATGAATTTAACAGCACTTTAAATCTCGTTAAGGCCTTAGAGCGTGGAAAATGGAATGAAGCTCTTTTTTACAGTAATAAACTTAACCTTGAGGAAAGTCTGATCGGTTTATTTTATGAAGAAGCCTGTGCCTGGACAAACCAGCTGATGAGTGAAAGCCTGCTGTATCAGGAAGAGTATCAAAGCGAATAATCGTCTTCAGCCAGCTCTGGAATAAATTTTTTCTGAATTTTGATATAGCGTTTTATTTCAGCTCCAAGTTTCCCTCTGATTCCTTTGTAAGGTGTCGCTTTAGCAATATCTGAAGGTCTCGGGAAAATGCCGATTGTGTTCATTTCAACTATAACAGGTCCGTCAAAATGAATCTTTTTTGATGGATCTGTTATTTTTACATGTACAGTTATGGCATAGCCATCCTCTCCGTTTTTAACTACTTTACAGACGGTAAATCGAAATCTTGCTTGCTCCTGATCCATTTTCACCCACCTCCATAACAAAATACCTTTAATCTGACGACAAATACCACTGATAGAAGATTGCGGCTTCCTTTAAAATATGGCATTGTTAATAGCATAACGAAAGTAATAAAGGAGTATCAATATGCTGATGAAACTTGTGAAATCCCATGGATCATTAAATGATTTTATTATTATAGACGAAAAAACGTTATCAATCCCGTTAACTGATGATCTCAGAGAATCATGGGCCGTTACATTATGCGATAGAAAGCAATCAATCGGTGCTGATGGAATTCTATATATGTCTGATAGTCAACGTGCACACACGAAAATGAGAGTATTCAATAGTGATGGTTCAGAAGCATCTATGTGTGGAAACGGCTTGCGATGTGCTGCGCGTTATATTGCGGAGAGAGATGGAATTGATTCATTTGATGTGGAAACGATGAAAGCGACACTGCATGTACAAAAAGAAAAGCCTCTTTCGCACGATGTACCTACCTATTCAGTTGAGATTTCACCAGTCCTTTTTAATCTGGAATCTTTACCGCTGGAGCTTGATCAGGATGTCCTGATCAATGAGAAGGTTGCGGAATGGGGAACCGAACTGTCTTTTACTGCCGTTGCAGTCCCGAACCCTCATTTAATTACCGTTACAGATACCGAAATGATCAACGGCGGTTTACAGGAAAAGCTTGCTTCTGCATTTAATCAGGATAACCCATGGTTTACTGACGGAGTGAATGTAAGCTTCGTTGTGAAAATGGGCGATGGAGAATTTTTCGTCCGGACATATGAGCGTGGAGTAGGATTTACAAATGCCTGCGGAACAGCGATGTCCTCTTCAAGCCTCGTGCAGGTTCTGCTTGGTGAATGTCAGCCTGGTGAGCCCGTTACCATATACAACGATGGCGGTCAGGTGCGCTGTATCGTGAACAGACAGGAAGATCAGTACACCCATATTAACCTGATTGGGAATGCCACGTTCAGTCACATCGCAGAAGTGGAACTACAGGAAAATGGTGAAGTGAAGGTAATCAGTATTACTGAAACGGATGAAAACGGAAAATATGCTGAGATGGCTGAAGCATCACGATCGTCTGTATTAAAGAAACTGCCGGAATTAAAATTAAAAATGTAAGAATGGCGTAAATCATTTTATAAGTGTTCAAAAAAGAAGAGGGGGTATGATCATGTTTCAGGCTGTACCTGATGAAAGATTTATCCTTTTCTCATTTGAACACATGATCGTGCTTGCCCTTTTTCTTATTGCATTTATATCAGGCCTCAAAATATTTCTGAGGCCTTTTTCTGATAGATCCAAAAAAATTTTTACAAATGTTTTTATTATTATTTTTATTGTGTCTGAGCTTTCCTATCAAATATGGGCTATTTCTGCAGGTATCTGGAGAGCTTCAAATTATTTGCCGTTTCAGCTTTGCTCCTTCAGTACTTTTTTCGGCATTTTCCTGCTGCTTAAAAGAAACACCTCACTTTTTTACTTTTACTTCTATATTGCGTTCTTTCCACCATTGTTTGCACTGATCACACCGGATCTGATTTATTCATTTCCTCACTATTTTTTCTTTAAGTTTTTTATTCAGCATATTGCCATTCCATTATCTGCTGTTTTCCTGTTAGCGAGAGATCAATATGAGCTTCCTAAAAGGTCCATCTGGATTGCGTTTATCCTCCTGAATATAACAGCTGCCTGCATTGCACTGGTCAACCGTCTAACAGGCGGAAACTATTTCTTTTTACAGGGTCCGCCAGTGTCTGATACCGCTCTGTCATTTTTAGGTGATGGGGTATTTTACATCATTTCTCTTGAGCTTCTTGCTGTTTTACTGTTCACCCTGACCTGGTTTATTGGATCAAAGATGATATCTTTGAGAGACAGGTGAATACTCAAAATTGAATCAGAGGCTGTTTCGCCTTACGATTTAGTAAGGGAGGGGGAGCGTATTTGGCTAAGGAAAAAATCATTGTGATTGGTGGAGGTATCGGTGGTCTGACGGCTGGTGCGCTTCTTGCGCAGGACGGGTACAGGGTGACGGTTCTAGAAGCCTCCAGAGAGTGGGGAGGATGTGCCGGTAAGTTTGAACGCGGGGATTACTTGTTTGCTTCAGGCGCCACTCTCGGTATGGGACTCGAGCGGGGAGGCATTCATGAACGGATCTTCCGTCACCTCGGACTGAAGGCTGAAGCCGTGAAGCTTGACGAAGTCATGAAAATCAGAAACGGTGACCGGACACTTACTTTCCATGCCGATCGCACGAAACACGTTAATGAACTGCAAAAGCAGTTTCCGGATTATGCAAAACAGATTAAATCTTTTTATCAGGACATATATGATATAGCGGCACGTATTAGACTGCTCATGAAAAAGCTTCCTGCTTTACCGCTCAGATCAATCAGGGAAACCATTGAACTTTTAGGCGCATTAAAGGCGGAACACGTAAAGCTGACACCAGGGTTTTTAAAAACAGTTCATTCTTTATTACGCAGGCATTCTCTTCAAACATGTAAAGGGTTTATCAGCTTTATAGATGGCCAGCTCATCGACAGTATGCAGACGACAAGTAAGGATTGCGCACTATTGATGGGTGCGCTCGCACTCGATATTTATCATGAGGGAGCTTACTATGTAAAAGGTGGTCTTTACCAGTTTGCCAATCTTCTAGTAAAAGCAGCTCAAAAAAACGGTGCGGAAATGGTATTGGGCAGACGAGTACTGAATGTTAAGAAACAAAACGGAAAGCTTGAAGTGACAGACCACCGTGGGAAAGTCAGAATTGCAGACCACGTAATCTGTAATACACCGGTCCAGTCGCTGCCTTCAATATTGGAAGATGAAATCTATAATCAGCTTTCCTTACCGGTAAAACGAAAGTCTGGCGAGAAAACATGGGGTACCATGACGCTCTATTTGTCATTGAAGGATGATCAGATTCCTGATGATTTCCCGTTATTTCAACAGCTCTCTGAACCAGGTTCCGTGAGTCATGACGAAGGCAGTCATTTGTTTTTATCCATCTCTCAGACAGGTGATATGCTTCGTGCACCTGAAGGAAGCCGTACTATGACGGTGAGTACTCATATCGATTTGAAGCAATGGGAAACGAAGGAGCAGTATGACATAAACAAAGAATTGTATTCAGATAAGATGATGTCACTCATTCAATACTATTACCCGTGGATTCGGGAAGCGTTGATAGAATTGTACCCTGGCGCACCACGTGCATGGGAACGATTCACATTCAGACCTTTTGGAATGGTTGGCGGTTTCCCGCAAACTCGGTCACATTCTCTTTTTCTGAGTCTTTCCCACAGGACGCCAGTAAAAAACCTATGGTTATGTGGAGATTCAATTTTTCCGGGTGGTGGAACCATCGGGGTCTCGGTCAGTGGATATCACTGCTTTCACTCTATTTCAGGCAGGAAATTAATTCAATAGCGGTTGACAAGTAAATAAAATCATACTATTATGAAAAGCAACATTAATCATTTAATGCACTGAAGGAGAGTAGTAATACTTGATTGCTTTTATAGAGAGCCGGTGGATGGTGTGAACCGGTAAAGCAAAAGTGTGAATGGACTCCTGAGCATCGGTCTGAAATCAAAGTAGGAGCCGGCGTTTCACCCGCGATACAGGGTGGCGGAAACAGAATTGTTCCGCAATGAGCGGATTTCTTTTGAAATCAACAAAGGTGGTACCACGGGTCTCCCGTCCTTTTTTTACAGGACAGGAAGGCCCTTTTTTGTACCTTCAAATAGTTGGACATTGATCAGGAGTAGTAAATAGTAAGCACAGTTTAGAGAGCCTGCGGCTGGTGAAAGCAGGACTGTGGCGCTGTTGAATGGACCTGTGAGTCGACATCTGAACATGTAGTAGGATGATCCGGTTTATGCCCGTTAGCGCATGTATAAGAGGAAGCAGCACAGGCTGTTTCAATCAGAGGTGGCACCGCGGATGTATGTCCGTCCTCCGTACAGACTTCTAGTTCTGTACGGAGTTTTTTATTATTTGAAAACGAGGTGTTTGAGATGAGCAGAGTAGAGCAAAAAGCGATCGGACTAAGGAAAATAGACGGGGATTCCCTGACACCTATTTCCATCTTTCAGACGATCAAAGGCAATAAGAAATGTCTCCTGGAAAGTTCATTAAAATATGAAGAGTCAGGAAGATATTCATTTATTGCTGCAAACCCCTTTATGGAATTAAAAGGGTCAGGCAGCGAGACTGAAGTGAAGGATTATCAATCAAATGAAGTAAAAATTGAAAAGGTTAAACCGCTTGAAAAGTTAAAAGAAGTCATAAATTCTTATAAAGAGCTTGTTCCGGATACGTTTTTACTGCCGGGTGGCGGAATCGGTTACATCGGCTATGATACGATTACCGCTTATGAGGAAATCGGTTTCACACCGGAAGATGAACTGAAAATGCCTGATATTCATTTAATGTTTTACGAGACGATAGTGATGTACGATCATAAACGCCATGAAGTGACGCTGTTTACTTTTGACCCGGCGCAGAAGGCTTCGTCTGAAGAACTGAACCTGAGACTCGATGAGCTGGAAAAGCAGTTGTTTGACTACGGTGCCATAACGCCTCAGTCAGATTTAACCGGCGTATTGCAGTACGAATCAAATATAGAAAAAGAAGCGTTTAAGGAAAATGTTGAAAAGGCAAAGGAATATATCCGAAACGGTGATATTTTTCAAATCGTTCTTTCTCAAAGGCTAACAGCCCCGTTTACCGGTTCGCCGTTAACATTTTACAGACACTTGAGAAAAGAAAATCCTTCTCCTTACATGTTTTATATTGATTTTGAAGAATACCTGATTCTCGGGGCTTCTCCGGAAAGTCTGATTAAAGTAAAAGGAAATGATGTAACGACCAACCCGATCGCCGGAACAAGGAAGCGCGGTAAAACACCTGAAGAAGATCAGGCATTTGCAGAAGAACTGCTGAATGACATCAAGGAACAGGCTGAACACAAAATGCTTGTTGACCTTGGAAGAAATGATCTTGGACGTGTTTGTGAGATTGGATCAATTACTCTTCCTAAATATATGGTCATTGAGAAATATCAATTCGTGATGCATATCGTATCAGAAGTGAAAGGAACGCTTCTGAAAGGAATTTCCCCACTCGAAGCATTGATTGCCACGCTGCCTGCAGGAACGGTATCAGGTGCACCAAAGATCAGAGCCATGCAGCTGATCAATGAGATGGAGACGGTGAAGCGTGGCGTATATGCAGGCGCAGCAGGCTATATTGGCTTCGACGGAAATTTGGATTTTGCTTTAGCCATCAGAACGATGGTCATTAAAGATCAAAAAGCCTATGTGCAGGCAGGTGCGGGAATTGTGTATGATTCGGATCCTGAAAGTGAGTATCAGGAAACGATCAATAAAGCAAAATCTCTGCTGGAGGTAGGCGCATGATCTATTTAATTGATAATTATGATTCATTTACGTATAATCTCTACCAATATTTAAGTGAGTTTGACACGGTGAAGGTCGTCAGAAACGATCAATTTACCATAGAAGAGCTGAGACAGGAACAACCAGATGCCATTGTGTTATCACCAGGGCCGGGACATCCGGCTGACGCGGGGAAATGTATAGAGGTGATTCAAAGCTTTAAAAAAGACATCCCGATCATCGGTATTTGCCTTGGACATCAGGCAATAGGTGCAGCATTTGGCGCAGAAATCATCCGTGCTGAACATATTTTGCACGGTAAGGAATCCGTCCTTATTCACGATGATCCAAACCTGTTTGGTGAGGAAGAAGGCCTCTCAGTCATGAGATATCATTCGCTTGTGATTGATAAGAACTCGTTACCTGAGGAGCTTGAGATCAAAGCAGTTTCCAGTGGAGATGAGGAAATTATGGCGGTCAAACACCGCGAGCATCCAATTATCGGGCTGCAATTTCACCCGGAATCAATTGGAACACTGACCGGGAAGCAGATGCTGAAAAATTGCCTGGCCTTGTTAAACGCTATTTAAAGGAGAGAGTTGAGATGAGAGAGTTTATTAGTTTAGTTGAGAGAGATCAGCATTTAACAGTTGAACAGATGAGACGTGCAAGTGAAAAACTATTTAATCAGGACACATCGCAGGAAGAAATCAAGCAATTTCTTCTTGAATTAAAACGTAAAGGTGAAACGGCAGATGAAATTACCGGACTCGTATCTGTCGTCAGGGAAATCGCCGGACGTTATGATACATCCGCTCAGCATATTATGGACAATTGCGGAACGGGTGGCGATGGCTCTCAAAGCTTTAATATCAGTACTTGTGCAGCATTTGTCATCGCAGGTGCAGGAATCCCGGTGGCCAAACATGGTAATCGCAGTATCTCAAGTAAAACAGGCAGTGCTGATGTTTTAGAGCACCTTGGTGTACGACTTGATCTTACAAAAGAGGATACGAAAACATTGCTCGAAGAACAGCAAATTACTTTTCTTTTTGCACCATTTGTTCACGCTGGCATAAAGAACGTCATGAAAGCGAGAAAAGAGCTTGGTGTTCCAACCATTTTCAACCTGATCGGACCGTTAACAAACCCGGTTGAACTGGATACCCAGCTGATTGGCATATACAGGAGAGATATGCTTCATACGATGGCTGAGGCGATGAAACAGTCCGGACGCAGACGTGGAGTTGTTTTAAATGGTGCCGGACATCTAGATGAAGCCTCTCTTGCCGGTAGGAACTATCTGACGCTGCTGGAGGATGGAAAAATCACTTCTTTCACACTTCACCCTGAAGAGATTGGCATGGAAGTTGTGCCGAATGAGAAAATCAAAGGCGGAGATGCGAAAGATAATGCTGAGATTTTGCTGTCTGTTTTAAACGGAGAAGAATCATCATTTAAAGAAACGGTGGTTCTCAATGCCGGTATTGCGATTTTTGCCTCAGGTAAAGCTTCAAGTGTGATCGAAGGAATAAAACTGGCGCGTAAAAGTATTGACTCTAAAGAAGCACTAAAAAAGCTGAAGGCCCTCGTTGAGTACAGCCGTCAAAAGGAGACAGTCAGATGACCATATTAGATCAGATTATTGAGAAGAAAAAAGAAGAAGTGGCAGCACTGACAGATCATGATTTTACAGGTGTCATCAAAAAGCCGCTCCCACTGACGTTTTTAAAAGGACGTCATCTCGGCGTCATTGCTGAAATCAAACGGGCATCTCCATCTAAAGGATTAATTAATCCTGACATTGATCCGGTTAAACAGGCTAAAATTTACGAGCAGTTCGGAGCAAGTGCCATATCGGTTCTGACCGACGAAGCGTTTTTCAAAGGGTCCATCGAGGATCTAAGGGCCGTTTCGGCAGCCGTTTCGATTCCTGTTCTTTGCAAAGACTTTATAATTGATGAACGCCAGATCTTACGCGCTGCTGAGGCAGGTGCATCCATCATCCTGCTGATTGTTGCTGCACTGACCGATGAACATTTGTCGAGACTTCATGCGTATGCGAAATCGCTGAATCTGAACGTACTGGTGGAAGTTCATGATGAGGAGGAACTCGACCGTGCAATTGGTGCAGGGGCTGAATTTATCGGAGTCAACAACCGGAATTTAAAGACGTTTGAAGTAGATCTTGGAATCAGTGAACGTCTCGGGGCCATCATGAAGGATCAAAATGTTTCTTTTATAAGCGAAAGCGGTATTTTCACTGAAGAGGATGCAAGGCGCGCAGCTCGTGCTGGAGCCAATGCCGTCCTGGTCGGGGAGTCTCTGATGAAAGCAGCCGACACCGGCAGTCTCTTATCATCTTTACAGGTTCCCTTAAACGGGGATCAGACATGATCGTAAAAATATGCGGACTCATGAACAAAGAAGATGTTACAGCGGCGGTTGAAGCAGGGGCAGATTATCTTGGCTTTGTGTTCGCCAAAAGTAAAAGAAGGATTACGTATGAACAAGCCGGAAAAATGAGCGAGGACGTGCCCTTACATGTAAAAAAGGTTGGGGTATTCGTCAATCCAGAAATGTCTGAGATTGAAGAAGCTATCCGTATTGCCGGCATTGATCTTATTCAACTTCATGGTGATGAATCACCTGAATTTTGCCGCGAAATGAAGAAACCTGTTATAAAGGCTGTCAGCATCCACTCAGAAGAGGATGTTTTAAAGTTTGAGAAATACGATGTTCATCATGTTTTAGCTGACGCACCGGGAACAGCATACCGCGGAGGAAGCGGCCATTCCTTTGACTGGAACTACTTGAGTCATAACGACCATCATGAACAGCTGATCCTTGCAGGTGGACTGACACCTGAAAACATTCAGCAGGCAATCAATGAAGTGAAGCCTGCCGGTGTGGACGTATCCAGCGGTGTAGAGACAAACGGTAAAAAAGATCATCAGAAAATGAAGCAGTTTGTAAAAAACGCAAAACAAACCGGGAGTGAAATGATATGACAACTTATGCACAGCCTGATATTAACGGTCAGTTCGGTCAATTCGGAGGAAGATTTGTTCCTGAAACACTTATGAGAGCCGTTCTGGAACTTGAAGAAGCATACAAAGAAGCGCAAAACGATCCTGAATTTCACAAACTTCTTGAACATTATTTAAAGGACTATATCGGACGTGAAAATCCACTTTATTACGCTGAAAATTTAACAAAAAAAATAGGCGGATCCAAAATTTATTTTAAGCGGGAAGATTTGAACCATACAGGTGCTCATAAAATCAACAATACGATTGGTCAGGCACTGCTTGCAATTAGAATGGGGAAAAAGAAAATTGTAGCTGAAACAGGTGCCGGTCAGCACGGTGTTGCAACAGCCACAGTTTGTGCACTGCTGAACCTGGATTGTGTGATTTATATGGGTGAAGAGGACATCAGAAGACAACAGCTGAATGTTTTTAGAATGGAACTACTCGGCGCGCGCGTTGAAAGTGTCTCTCAGGGAAGCGGTACGTTAAAGGATGCTGTTAATGAAGCAATGAGATACTGGGTAACCAATGTTGAAGACACTCACTATATTATTGGTTCAGTACTCGGACCACATCCGTTCCCTCAGATGGTACGTGATTTCCAGAGTGTGATCGGAAAAGAAACGAAGAAGCAGATCCTGGAAAAAGAAGGGCGTCTCCCGGATGAAATCATTGCCTGTATCGGTGGTGGAAGTAATGCGATGGGAATTTTCCACCCATTTATTAATGATACAGAAGTAAAATTAACCGGTGTAGAAGCGGCTGGATCGGGTATTCATTCCGGCAAGCACGCAGCAACTCTTACTGCAGGAGATGTCGGTGTTTTACACGGTTCTCTCATGTACCTGCTACAAAATGACGATGGGCAGATTCAGGAGGCACACTCTATTTCAGCCGGCCTGGATTATCCGGGTGTCGGGCCGGAGCACAGCTACCTGCATGAAACGAAGCGCGTTCACTATACATCGGTAACAGATAATGAAGCGCTTGATGCACTGCAGCTGATGAGCCGCACAGAAGGAATTATTCCTGCACTCGAAACGGCCCACGCGATTCACTACGCTGTGGAGTCTGCAAAAGCGGGTAACCCTGAGGACATTATTGTTGTTTGTCTTTCAGGTCGTGGAGATAAAGACGTCAATACAGTGAAGGCTGCATTGGAGGAGAGAGAATAATGGGGAAAATCGCGATTCAGGAAGCAATTGAACAGGTAAATGCACGTGGGGCAAAAGCGTTTGTTCCGTATATTATGGCTGGAGATCCATCATTAAGTGAGCTGAAAGATCAGCTGCTTTATTTACAGGAATCCAATGCGACTGTGGTTGAACTGGGCATTCCATTTTCAGATCCCGTGGCCGATGGACCTACGATTCAGGAGGCCGGAAAGCGCGCATTAAAAAGCGGGACCACTCTCCCTAAAATCCTGAGCGTTCTGAAAGAAATAAAAGATGATATAACCGTTCCAATCGTACTGATGACGTATATTAATCCTTTATTTAAATATGGTCTTGGCAAGGTATTCGAAGACATTGAAGCGGCAGGTGTTTCGGGTCTAATTATTCCGGATTTACCTTTAGAACAATACTCGCTCATTGAAACGCACATTAAAAAAACAGACCTTGCACTCATTCAGCTGGTGACGTTAATGAGCCCGGATCAGCGAATTGAAAAACTGGCCAAGCTGTCTGAGGGCTTCGTGTATGCCGTTTCTGTTACAGGCATCACCGGAGAACGTGCGACGATCAGTGATCAGCTTGAAGGGTTTATCCAAAAGCTCAAAAAACACAGCCCGGTTCCGGTATTAGCTGGTTTCGGAATCTCCTCTCCTGAACAGGTGGCACAAGTTGCTTCACTTGGTGACGGCGTCATCGTCGGAAGTAAAATCGTCGACCTCCAGCACAAAGGAGAACAATCTAAAATACGCGAACTCATCCACGCAGCAACACAACCGTCTGTGATTTAAGGTTTGTAAACCCGATGTGATAAAGGTGATGAACATCCCTTAGGTTTGTTAAATATAAACAATTGCAAGTCATACAATCAGTCCCAGAGACATCCACAGACTCATGCGTCATAAATGTACAAGTTGACTCAATGGTCCAATGTTTTTACATTAAAATAATCAGCTTTTTGCATATACAAAGGGCTGAGGGGCATCCGCAGACTCCTATGGCTGAAAGGGACAGGTGAAACCGATGCGCGAAGCGCAGCGGGTTCACCGCCCGGCCTCAGAAAAGCGGAGACGGGCGTTTAGGGACGTACAAACTGGACTGGCCCCGACGGAGATAAAGGAAACACAGTGAACGGAGTGAGCTGATGTTGACTTATCGGACGAGGGGACGGGAAGTTTGCTAGTCCCTGCCCGTCGCAGCTAGACAATGGAAAGCGGAGGATGCCCCTCAGCCCGGTTTTAATATTTTACAACCTGAAAAACCGGTTTCTATAATGGAAACCGGTTTTACTTTTGTAAATCAGGTAAAATAAATAAAAAGAGTATGACAGAGGTGACTGGCATTGACGAGAATCCTGCTGATTGAAGACGAAAAAAACCTGGCCCGTTTCATCGAGCTCGAACTTAAATACGAAGGGTACGAGGTATCTGTGGAATATGACGGTCGGGACGGATTAAACCTTGCCCTGACAGAAGAATTCGATTTGATTCTCCTTGATTTAATGCTCCCTTCCTTAAGCGGAATGGAAATCTGCAGAAGAATCCGTCAGGCAAAAGATCTTCCAATTATTATGATTACAGCAAAAGATGGTGTCATGGACAGGGTCTCTGGCCTTGACAGCGGGGCTGATGATTATATCGTTAAACCATTCGCAATTGAAGAACTCCTCGCCAGAATGCGCGCGCTGCTGAGAAGGCTGTCACCTGTAGCAGAGGACGCCCTTTCACATAAGGATTTATCAGTTAATCTGAAATCCTATAAAGTCATTAAAGGGAACGAAGAGCTGACATTAACAAAACGGGAATTCGATCTTTTAAAAATGCTTCTCGAAAATAAAGATATTGTTTTAACACGGGACCGGATTCTCGAAAAGGTATGGGGCTATGACGCAGAAGTTGAAACGAATGTTGTGGACGTTTATATTCGCCATCTTAGAAATAAGCTCGATCCCGAACAATCATCTTCCTACATCGAAACGGTTCGCGGGACAGGGTATGTGATCCGATCATGAAAAAACTCAAGGAAAAGTGGCTGCAATTATCAATCAGGTGGAAATGGACTTTTTCAGCGGGAGCTTCAATTTTTTTATCATTTTCTATTTTCAGTGTCATTTTAATTTTTGCAATGAGCCAGTGGATGCTTCAGGAGGAAGAGAATTCAGTCCGTTCAGTCGTATCTGATCTTGAACAGTTTTATCAGAGCAGAAGTCCGATGATCACGATGAACGATATTGAAGACAGCAGGGAACTGGCCCAGCAGATTTATGATCAGGGCCAGATTATTACATTCTACAATGAAGACGGGTACGAATTGTTCACCCTGCAAAGAAGAGGGGAAGCTGACATTTCAGTCCCGTTTGTCCCTGTGGAAGATACAGTGCTATCAGAAGAGCGAATTGATGGCCGTAATTTACTGCTTGCTGCTTTTCCGATCGAATCCCAGGGGTTTAATGGTTATATATATGTCATTCATCCTCTCGACTCGTATCAGTCGATGGTTAATTATATGATCTTTTTGTCGATTATTTTAGGGCTTGGTGCATTATTGTTCAGTGCAGTGGCTGCTTACTTTTTAGCGGGGAAATTTATTCAGCCTGTTACAGCACTCGGAAAGACGATGAAAAAAACACAACAGGAAGGCTTTCAAAATCAACTGATGGTACCCGAAGTGCAGGATGAGGTCGGTGGTTTGATTGACATTTTTAACGATATGATGAAAGAGCTTGAGAAAAACTTCCTGAAGCAGCGTCAATTTGCGGAGGATGCCTCACATGAAATGAGAACCCCGCTGCAAATTATAGAAGGTCATCTTGCCCTGATTCAGCGATGGGGAAAGAAAGACCCAGAGATACTTGAAGAATCACTGTCTATTTCTCTTCAGGAGCTCGAAAGAATTAAAAAGCTTGTGAATGACCTGCTGCTCCTTTCAAAGGCAGACCGGGATATGATCAGAGAAAATCTCACACCTCTTAATCCAGTAGACACAATCCATGATGTATGCAGAAAGATGAAATCGATCTATAAGGATCGTGATATCAAGTGTCAGGCGGAAACCGCACAGATCGGCATTGAAAAAGAACACCTTGAACAGGTGCTCATTATATTTATTGATAACGCACTGAAATATTCTCCAGACGGGACACCTGTTACATTAACAGGAGAAAAAGCCGGTGATATGTATAGGCTTACGATCATTGATGAAGGTGAGGGAATATCTGAAGAACATCTTCCACACATATTCGACAGATTTTACCGTGTCGATAAATCAAGAAGCCGTGAAGCCGGTGGTAACGGTCTTGGGTTGTCTATTGCCAAGCGCCTTTTAGACATGTATAAGGTCGGTGTAGCCATAACCAGTTCATCAGATGGAACAAAAGTCAGGATGGAATTTCCAATCTATTCAAAGGACTAGCGTGTAAAAGAGTGAATTACTATTCACTTTTTTACACTCACAATTTTTAAAAAAATTCATCGAAACGCTTTATCTCAGTCCTTTACAGTGATAAAATGGCTCTGTAAGCGTTTTAGTGATTTATAAAACTATATTTACATAGCATTTCTGTAAATTTAGATATTTCAGAAATGTCCAAGACGTTGGAGGTTTTCAAAATGAGAAAACAGGCGGAGCAGGACTCATCTTTATTAAGTTTTTCGGGGCCAAACCTTGGCTATATGATGGAGATGTATGATCTTTATCTTGAAGATCCGTCATCAGTCGATGAAGAACTGCAGCAATATTTTAAAGAAAACGGTTCCCCTTATAAGTCCGGGAATCAGAAAGCAGAAGTCAACATCGAAGGAACTGATTACAGTAAGGTGATTGCAGCGGTTCAACTTGCCGACAGCATTCGTGCATACGGACACCTTGCAGCAGATATTAATCCGCTCCATGATAAGAAAAAGGACACAGAAAGAATTGAACTTGAAACTTACGGACTGACAAAGGAAGATCTTGAAAAAATCCCTGTCGATATTTTAATCGAAAATTCGACTGATGAAGTGACAAATGGGTACGAGGCCATTGAGTATTTAAAGAAAATGTACACGCGTACCATTGCGTTTGAATATGCTCATGTTCATGACCGCGAAGAGAAGAAGTGGCTGAAGAATTATATTGAATCCGGTTCACTGGATGCTTCAATCTCAGATGACAAAAAGAAAGAGACCTTAAACCGCCTCGTGCAGGTTGAAGGATTTGAAAATTTTGTTCATAAAACGTTTGTAGGACAGAAACGTTTCTCTATTGAAGGTCTTGATACGATGGTGCCTTTACTTGATGAAATTATTCAATCGACTGTAGAAAAAGGGGCGCGCTCTATCAACATCGGAATGGCTCACCGTGGACGCTTGAACGTGCTGGCACACGTGCTTGAAAAACCGTATGAAATGATTTTTGCAGAATTTCAGCACTCGCCAAGTAAAGATCTGATCCCGTCTGAAGGATCAATCGGGATTACATATGGCTGGACCGGTGATGTGAAATATCACTTAGGTGCAGACCGGAACCTGGCTAAAAACGAAGCTAAAACACGCATTACACTTGCAAATAACCCGAGTCACCTTGAGGTTATCAGCCCGATCGTAGCCGGTTATACAAGAGCTGCTCAGGAAAATCGTTCAGAAGCAGGGATTCCTGATATTAAAACAGAATCTTCACTGGCGATTATGATTCACGGCGATGCAGCTTTCCCGGGTCAGGGAGTTGTAGCAGAAACCCTTAACATGAGCCAGCTGCGCGGCTATCATACAGGCGGATCTATCCACGTGATTGCCAACAATATGATCGGATTTACAACAGAATCATTTGACTCACGTTCGACACAGTATGCTTCTGACACGGCAAAAGGATTTGAAGTGCCAATTCTTCACGTCAACGCAGATGATCCGGAAGCCTGTCTGGCAGCAGCCATCATGGCGAGCGAATACCGTGCGACGTTCAGCAAAGATTTTGTCATTGATCTGATCGGTTACCGCCGATTCGGCCACAACGAAATGGATGAGCCGATGGTAACGAACCCTGATATGTATACGTATATCAAAAACCACGACAACGTACGTAAGCTTTATGAAGATAAGCTTGTAGGAAATAAAACGCTTTCAGCTGAAGAGGCACAGAAAATGAGGGAAGACCACATGGCTCACCTTCAGAAAGCGTATGATTCGGTGCCGAAATCTGACAAAGAGCGTGATATTTCAATGGAACCGCCGGAAGATGTGACAGGTTCGCTTCATGATTTTTCAACAGGCGTTAAGCTTGACCGCCTGACTGCCATGAACCAGGACTTACTCTCATTCCCTGAAGGTTTTAATGTATTTAAGAAGCTTGAAAAAATCCTTCAGCGACGTCAGGACCCATTTGAAAAAGACGGAAAAGTTGACTGGGCTCACGCTGAGACACTCGCCTTTGGTGCAATCCTGCAGGATGGTACACCAATCAGACTCAGTGGACAGGATTCCCAGCGCGGAACTTTCGCTCACCGTCACCTTGTCCTTCATGATGAGAAAACGGGTGAAGAGTACACGCCGCTTCATCATATCAAAGGTGCAAATGCATCCTTCTGCGTTTATAACAGTCCTCTGACAGAGGCTGCAGTAGTTGGATTTGAATATGGTTACAATGTCTTTTCAAAAGAGACACTTGTGCTCTGGGAAGCCCAATATGGTGATTTTGCCAATATGGCCCAGGTGATGTTCGATCAGTTTGTTTCTTCCAGCCGTGCGAAATGGGGACAGAAGTCAGGACTTGTAATGCTTCTTCCACATGGTTATGAAGGACAGGGTCCGGAGCATTCATCAGCCCGAATGGAGCGATTCCTTACGCTTGCTGCTGAAAACAACTGGACTGTCGCAAATCTGACAAGTTCTGCACAGTACTTCCACATTTTAAGAAGACAGGCCGCGATCCTGAAAAAAGAGGAAGTCAGACCGCTCATTATTATGACACCGAAAAGTCTCTTAAGACATCCGCTCGTTTCGAGAGGTGTTGAGGAGTTTACTGAAGGCGGCTTCAGACCGCTGATTGAGCATCCAGAGCTCGGTAAAGAGACTGATAAGGTAGAGCGTATTGTTCTATCATCTGGTAAAGTTGGCATCGATCTGCTAGAGCGTGCTGAAAAAGAAGATAACAATGACTGGCTGCACCTAGTCCGTATAGAAGAGATTTATCCTTTCCCTATGCAGGAAGTAAGAGAGATCTTCAGTCGCTATCCTAACCTGAAGGAAGTTGTCTGGGTACAGGAAGAGCCTAAAAACATGGGTGCATGGACATTTGTAGAACCAAGACTTTTAGAGCTCGCACCGGAAGGCGTCAAAGTCGATTATATTGGAAGGAGACGCCGAAGCAGTCCAGCTGAGGGAGACCCTACCGTTCATAAAAAAGAGCAGGAAAGAATCTTAGAACAATCCGTAGTCAAAGGGAAAGAATAGAGGAGGAAGTCGCAGTGGCAGAAATTAAAGTTCCAGAATTAGCTGAATCAATTACAGAGGGTACAATTGCACAATGGCTTAAACAGCCTGGTGACCAGGTTGAAAAAGGCGAATATATCGTTGAGCTTGAGACAGATAAAGTAAACGTTGAAGTGATTTCAGAAGAGGCAGGCGTTATCAAGGAACTGAAAGCCGATGAAGGCGACACTGTTGAAGTAGGACAGGTGATTGCAATCGTTGAAGCTGGTGAAGGCGGAAGTACAGCATCAGCTCCTGAAACTGTTGAAGAGGCACCAAAGGAAAGTCCGGCTCAGGAAAGTAAGGAAAAAACAGCTGAAGTGACAGAAGAAAAGAAAGGCCGTACGATTGCATCTCCTGCAGCACGTAAGCTGGCAAGAGAAAAAGGAATCGACCTGTCTGAAGTATCAACGGTTGATCCGATGGGCCGCGTGAGAAAACAGGATGTTGAGAATCACGGATCAAAGCCTGCTGCTTCAGAGCCTAAAAAGGAAGCACCAAAAGCGAAGCAGGAGACTGCGCCGAAGAAAGAAGATACTAAACCGGTTGTACGCGAAAAAATGTCACGCCGTCGCCAGACTATTGCAAATCGTCTTGTAGAAGTACAGCAGACTGCAGCCATGCTGACTACATTTAATGAAATTGACATGACTTATGTGATGGATCTGCGCAAACGTAAAAAAGACCGCTTCTTCGAAACGCATGACGTCCGTCTTGGATTTATGTCTTTCTTCACGAAAGCAGTTGTTGCAGCACTTAAGAAATACCCTTACGTAAATGCTGAAATTGATGGCGATGAAATCGTCCTGAAGAAATATTACGATGTAGGTGTAGCGGTTTCTACTGAGGACGGTCTGGTTGTCCCAATCGTCAGAGACTGTGACCGCAAAAACTTCGCAGAGATTGAGCAGGAAATTGTAAACCTTGCTGAAAAAGCGAAGAGCAAAAAGCTTCAATTAAGTGATTTGCAGGGAGGATCGTTCACCATCACAAATGGTGGTGTGTTTGGTTCACTATTGTCAACACCAATCTTAAATGGTCCTCAGGTTGGTATACTGGGCATGCACACCATCCAGTTACGTCCTGTTGCCATTGATGCAGAGCGCACACACAACCGTCCAATGATGTACGTAGCGCTTTCATATGATCACCGTATTATTGATGGAAAAGAGGCAGTTGGATTCCTTAAAATGGTCAAAGAACTGCTGGAGAATCCTGAAGATCTTCTTCTTGAAGGTTAATGATTAAAGGTGGAGCCTGAAGAGTCAGGCTCCACCTTTTTTGACCAATTAAAAACACGCAGCACTATGTCTGCGTGTATGTAACCATTATTTTCTGTTTCGTCCGGCGTTAATGCCTCTTTTTTGAATTTCCTTGCGTAAAATCACCTGAGTATCGTGTTCTCCATGTTTCTCAGCGTCACGGTAAGCGGATAAAAGCTGTTCGTTACTCAAAATTTTCAATGGATGAAACCTCCTTAGTGATTATTTTAATGGAATATTCTAATAATTCCATTAACCATATTATACGCTCATCTTAATGTGTCATCAACAGCATTCCACGATTGTTACTGAATTGTATTATTTACGTTTTATTTTTGTTAATTGTGTCGAAGGCCCATCAAATCAGTATGTTTTTGTCTGCATTCATAGTGGAAACGAAAACGCCGGTACGACATAATTAGATTAAAAAGGACATGATCTTATGCAGCAGTTTCACATAGATGTGATTAAAGGAAGGGGTACCTACTTTGAACTAGGGGAACAGGCAGGTAGATTATTTCAACGGACCCCTCTGTACCATTTTCACTTAAAACGGCGTGACCGCTCAAAAAAAGCGTATCGCACGGATGAAAAAATAGCGAAGTCTTACTTTGATCAATTTTCACCCGGGCTGTGGAATGAACTTGAAGGACTCAGTTCAGTCATGGAATGGGATACTTCTGAAGTGATTCACGAATATTCCGGCTGGCAGCAGGACTGGAAAAAATCAGGCTGTTCAGTACTCATGAAGGATGGCTATTTTGCCCGTAATTATGATTATCACCCTAAAACATATGAGGGCAGGCTGATGATCTGGCAACCTGAAACAGGTTATGCCTCCGTTGGGATTGCAGGAAGGATGATAGGAAGAATTGATGGAATGAATGAAAAAGGACTTTGTGTAGGCTTTCATTTTGTTAACAGGAAAAACCCCGGTAAAGGCTTTACGTGCTCTATTATCGCACGCTTTCTGCTCGACAGCTGTTCAACCACAGATGAAGCCATAGCGATGCTAAAGGAAATTCCTCATCGGCACGCATTTAATTACACGCTTTATGATGCGCACGGGAAACATGCTGTTGTGGAAGCTTCCGCACTCGGGGTCGCCGTCCGTAATGAGGAAATGGATACAGCCTGCACAAATCATTTTGAAACCTCCATAAAATCATCGGAAAATCGTTATCAGCTGAAGGAATCCATCAGCAGACTTCATACGATCCATCAGCAGGGTCAAACAACACATGCCCCATTGGAGGCATTTAAAAAGTTCAATGATCCTGCATATGGGATTTTTAAAAAGAACTATGGAAGCTGGGCAGGTACGATTCATACAGCGGTTTATCAGCCTTCAACTTTAAAAATGTTTTTTGGGGCCGGACAGAATGCAGTTCCCCTGGAAATCGATTTTGGAAAGTGGCTACAGGGAGAGCGTTTTCCTGTAACAAAAGTTTTCGGCAAAATTGATTCTGCAGAAGCGTTCAGTCACGTTAATCAACCTTCATCATCTTCTTGATGAGCGAATGGTTAAACGATATACTGATCATACAAAGAAATGAAAGGGGTCTGAATAAATGATTCATCTGGACTGGGAAAAGCGTGAAACTATTAAGCAGGTTAAGTGTATACACGATAACGCTGCAAAGTACGTTGTTAATAATGTACTGACGGTAGGAAAAACATATGACGTAAAAAATGAAACCGAGGAATTTATCTTTATTATTGATAATAGCGGTAAGATCGGCGGTTTTTACAAAGACTATTTTGAAGCTGTATAAAAAGCTGAATCATGAACAGAAGAGGCCCTGGATGCGGCCTCTTTTATATTTTAATATCTATCAATATACTGATAAACATGCCCGTATATATTATTTTACATAAAATGTCAAAAACTTAGAAAGACTGATATACCAGGAGTTTATGACCACATTGGTCAAAAATATTTCTTTTCATTCATTTTCTTTCAAATTATAATGAATATATACTAATTTGATTTATTGAGGAGAGAACCGAATGTTTGATGAAAGAACGGCTTTGAAAATCAGGCTCGAGCAAATGATTGATTCTGAAGAGCGGATCCTAAACGAGTTCAGAAAAGAAAGAGAAGCCATTCTTACAAGGCTGCGTGAGCTGGATAAAGAAGAAGGCCTTGCTGTTTCCTCACAAATGACAACAGAAGAGAACCATCCAATGCCGGCTACTGAAAAACCTCGTAAAGTTAAGGATATTGGAAAATCCAAAAGGATGCATGAAGCAGCATTTACCATCCTGAAAAGCACTCTTGAGCCGATTAAAGGGACAGATATTCAGGACTTTATCGAAAAAGAAACAGGATATAAAGTTGCCAATATTACAACCTTTATGAAAACGATACAGAAAAAAGACGCGAATGTGAGAAAACTTGATCGCGGTCTTTACATTTATGAGCCTCAAAACTGATTTTTAACAAAAAGGCATGGACGATGATCCCGTCCATGCCTCTTTTTAAGTACGCCGATTATCCTTTAGCAGTTGTTTAATCTCAGCTAATTCTTTTTGAACTTCAATGAGCTTTAAATCGGCAGGTGAAGGATTCTCTTCCTGAGAAGCTTCTTCTACATTGTTGACAACTACCCCAACAAATAAGTTAAAAATAACAAACGTGCCGATTAAGATAAATGTTACAAAAAACCACCATGCAGATGGATCTTCCTCAAGTATCGGCCTCATAACACCGCTTGCCCACGACTCGAGCGTGACAACCTGAAACAGGCTTAACAACGAAGCATGAAGGGAACCAAAATACTCAGGAGCGACATCCTGAAACAGCATCGTTCCAATTACACCATAGATATAAAAGAAAATGCCCAAAAGCAAAAGAATCGTACCCATTGATGGAATCGTCATTAAAAGCGCGTTCACCATTTTCCGGAGAGAAGGAATGACAGAGATCGCTCTCAGCACCCGTAACACACGCAGAATACGCAGGACTGTGACATAATGTCCCCCCGTAACGAGATGACCGCTTGCGACAATAATAAAGTCAAACACATTCCATGGTTCTTTGAAAAATGAGCTGATTGACTTGCTTCCTATCAGCCTGATCAGGATTTCTACTGTAAAGATCCAAAGAAGCACCCTGTCAGCCAGAATAAAAAGATTCTGATTTGATATGTAAATGGAGGGATACGTTTCAAGTCCTATAATCACCGCATTCAACAATATTAAGCTGATAATAATTCCTGTAAACGGCTTGCTGTCTGCTAAATTTCTGCAGAATTCCCGAAATTGATTCATCTATTTAAAACTCCTTTCGCCCTCATTTTACGCATGAGTTCATAGACTGTCTACGTAAAACCATGAAGGTCACACAAAAGTTGAAAATACCGTGTAAACAACGATAGAATGAATCATTGAGTAATTACTTAAAAAGGATGATGTACATGACGAATATTTTAGATCAGTTACCTGAAGAGATTATAAATATGATTAAAAAAACACCTGAATTTCCTGAAGAGGATAAAGGAAGAATAGGCAACGGCGGGTATACCTCAGATGATCCCGCCATTTTAGAAGATGCGGTAGTCAGTATGGCTTTGAAAAAAAATATTTTATTAAAGGGGCCTACAGGGTCGGGTAAGACAAAGCTGGCCGAGACCATCAGCTCCATTTTCAATCAGCCGATGTACAGCATTAACTGTTCTGTTGACCTTGATGCAGAAGCCATGCTCGGCTTTAAAACCATTGAACAGGTCGATGGGAAATCTGTCATTACCTTCGTTGAGGGTCCTGTTATTCAGGCGATGAAAAAAGGGCAGATCCTTTATATTGATGAAATCAATATGGCTAAGCCGGAAACACTGCCAATACTCAATGGGGTACTTGATTATCGCAGAACGATTACGAACCCTTTTACAAATGAAGTGATTCAGGCAGCGGATGGGTTTAAAGTCGTAGCGGCCATTAATGAAGGATATGTAGGAACCGTGCCTTTAAATGAAGCGCTAAAAAACCGCTTTGTCGTCATTGATGTGCCATACATTTCAGGAGAAACACTTAAAACAGTTATTAAGAATGAAAGTCAATTGAGAAACGACTTATTAATTGATCAATTTATTCAGCTGTCAGGAGACTTATTAACCCAGGTGCAAAATGGACAGGTATCTGAAGAAGCCGCTTCGATTCGTGCGCTGCTTGATACATGTGACCTGGCTCTTTACCTGCCGCCAATGAGAGCGGTACAACGGGGGATCACTGATAAACTTGAGGATGAACGCGAACAGGCAGCAGTCAGAAATATTGCAGAAACCATTTTTGGATGAGGTGTTGGTATGCAGCGTTTTATTCAGTTTAATGATGAAAACATTAATTCGTTTCAGCTCATGCAGCTGATTGACCTCGCCAAAACGTTAACGAAAGAAAAAGAAATGACTGTTGAGTACAGCCCGAGTAACTATTTAGATGTGCCTGAAAATACGATATTTGTAAGCCATTTCTGGGACCATCGTTCAGCTGAAGAAGAATGGCATGGCCTGATCTCTGACGTTTATCTGCGTGGAGAAGGTACATTAAATCATTCAGATGTTAAAGAGATAAACCGCTTTATCGCGTTTACAAAAACACTGTCCATATCATCTTTTGCTAAGCAGCTTTTTATGGTGATTGAGGACTTGAGAGTCGAAGAAATTGTAAAACTGAAAAGAGGGGGAACAAAGAAAGCTTTTTCAACGAGAAGAAGGCTTTATCGGAAGTACTTTGAATCACAGTTGAATGTACACTTAGTAAAAGGTGTCACAACAGATGCGTTATTTAATCTGCTGTACCTTCATATATTTGCAGAAACACCCGTTGCTGACTGGCCTGATATTCATCCGGATGTTAATCGGGCAAAACCGTATCTGACACAGCAGATCGAACGGTCACATGAGGTAAAGACAACAGCAGGTGTGTCGTCAATCTGTCGCAATGTATGTGAGGTACTTGATGAGCTGTTACGTAAAGATATGCTTAATGAGTACTTTCATCTTCCGGAGAAAACCATGAAGGATTGGGAAGAGGGTCTGACCTTTGATGATCTTAAAAGAAAAGATCCCCTTGTAAATGATGATACCGAAAAAGAAAAACCTGACGGGGAAGAGGAAGCCGTAGAGGAAGAATTTAAAAGCTGGCATAGGGAAACAGAGGAAAAAGGAGAGTCGTTCCTCCAGTTTGATCTTGAGGCCGGAACAAAAACCTCTATCCAGGCAGACGCAGCACGTGAAGGTGATGACCAGGAGCAGGCGTTAGGTTCCGTTCAGGGCAGTACGAAGAAATCCTCTAAAAATCAGTTTGATCAGCAGGAAGTGGAACGTAAACTGGAGGAAAAAAATGATGGAGGATCAGGTCAATACGGTAAAGATAATGAACAGGCTTATGCCATTTTTGAAGAAGCGGGACCATCATCAGCAGATGATCAGGTTCATTATCAGACTTATCGTAAAGACATCACCCATTATCAGAAAAAACTTCAGAAAATGATTGAAAAAACGCTTGATCATAAAAAAACACTGCCAAGAACGCACCTTGTCAAAGGAAGGCTGAGCAAAAAGCTGACCCCGTTTTTTACAGATGAACAGCCTCGTGTTTTTTATAAGAAAAATGAAGAGTCACCAAAAATAGATGCGACTTTCACATTGCTGCTCGATTGCTCCGCTTCAATGTATGACAAAATGGACGAAACAAAAAAAGGACTCGTACTCTTCCATGAAGCATTAAAGTCAATTCAGGTTCCTCATGAGATTACAGGATTCTGGGAGGACGCTGCAAAAGCAGGTAGCAGTAAATTCCCATCTCATTTGAAAACAGTGATCCCTTATGAGCAATCTATTTATTCTCAAAATGGAGCGGCAATCATGCAGCTTCAGCCGGAGGAAGATAATCGTGATGGATATGCGATCCGTCTAATGACAGAAAGGCTTGTCAGAAGGACTGAAAAACAGAAGTTTCTGCTCGTATTTTCAGATGGTGAACCGGCAGCGGCTGACTACAGCCAGAACGGGATCCTTGATACGCATGAAGCCGTATTATCCGCACGCAAGCAGGGCATTCAGGTTATGAACGTTTTCCTGTCAACATCTGAGATCCCTGAATCCCAAAAGCAGATTATCCAGAATATATATGGGAAGTACAGCTTATTTGTCCAGGATGTACAGGAGCTTCCGGATGTACTTTTCCCACTGCTGAAAAGGTTGCTTATTAAGAGTATTTAAGACCGGAAAGAATATCAGTTTTTAAATAAGGTCATAATGCCTGATAAAAGGAGACTTTAACATGTATCCATTTCACCAGGCACTTCTTGAAGATATGATCCGGTTTAACGAGCAGCTGAATCAGGAGCACTGGAAAACAGTACGACGAAGATTTCCAAAATCGAAAAAGCAGTCATAAAAACAGCCCGGCAAAAAATGCCGGGCTGTTTTTTTATCGGTTATTATTTTTCAATTGCAGAAGCTGCTGTTTTAATTCAGCCTCCATAGACTGTATTTCTGTTTCAGCCAATCGGCGTTTCTCACGGCCCTCCTGCTGGATACGGAGCGTTTCTTCAAGTGTTTGTACAAGATTTGCCTGTGTTGTTTTTAAAGTTTCGATATCAACAATGCCACGTTCATTTTCTTTTGCTGTTTCAATACTGTTTGTTTTCAGCATCTCTGAATTTTTCAACAGAAGCTCATTCGTCGTCTTCGTTACCTGTTTCTGAGCCTCAACCGCACGCTGCTGCCTGAAAAGAGTAAGTGCAATGGCGATTTGGTTTTTCCATAGAGGGATTGCTGTTAAGATGGAAGCCTGAATTTTTTCAGCCAGTGCCTGATTAATATTTTGTATCATCCTGATCTGTGGCGCACTCTGGATCGTAATCTGTCGGCTTAACTGCAGGTCGTGAATTCTTTTATCGAGCCGGTCCATAAACTGCATCATATCGTTTACTTCCTGATAAGCCATCTGATCATTGCTTTGTTCAGCTTTTTTACGCAGAGCAGGAATGACTGACTGTTCAAGCTCGTCCCGTTTCAGTTCGGCTGCGGCAATGTATATATTAAGTGCCTGAAAGTAGGCTTTGTTCTGATCATACAGCTGGTCAAGCATCTGAATATCATCCATCAGTGATTTCTTTGAATGGTCCAGTTTGACACTGATCCGGTCTACTTGAGCCCCAACCTTCTGATACTTCGATAAAATTTCATTTACCGAGCTGCTGACCCTGTTAAACAGCTTTGAAAAAACATTTTTTTTCTCGTTGGACAGCTCGTCCGGATTGATCTGTTCCAGCCGGTCCATTAATTCCTTCAGAATATCGCCAATAGGCCCAACATCTTTTCTCTGAACATGGTCGAGCATAGAGTGTGAGAAGTTCGAGAGTTTGGATTGAGCAGCTGTCCCGTATTGAAGAATGGATTGGTGATCACCCGGGTCAATTTGCTGTGAGATTTGTTCTGCCTGTCTCCGGTCCTGTTCAGACAGCATATCAGCCATTCTTTTCGGTGCCGGGGATGTCTTTGTTTCATTCACATTGACAAGCTCCTGGTCGCCAAAAGGGTTTGACAGCAGGTCATCCATCATTGTGTTTTTTTCTTTTAAATCCGTAGTGTACTGATTTTGATCCGACATAATCGTTCCTCCCTGTATAAAAGTCTTATGATTTCTGTTCTATTGATTTTTTGGCCATATCAAGCTCGATGCGAAGCGTATCAATATCGTTCGACAGCACTTTCATTAAATCTTCTTCAAGAGAAGAGTTTAATTCATGTAACGTTTTTCTTGTCTCCTCTAGTGATGACAGTACTTCCTTGTTTTTTACTGGTTGAGTAACAAGCATTGTATATTTGTCGGTTAATTCAACCGCAGAGTCAAGATGGTAAAAGAAAAACTGCTCGGAGGCATAAAAACGTTTAGGATCTTTTTTAACGATCGAAAAAATCCGTCTTGAAAACTTAATCATATCATTCAACTGTCTCATCGCAGATAACGAACGAATCTGAAACTGCTTACCCTGAAGTCTGGAAATTTTCTTTTGAGCTTCTTTCAGGTTTTCATGAATATATTTATATTCCTGACGGGTGAGTCCGTAAGATCGCAGCAATGACCTGTTTTGGAAAAACTTCATCGTATAAAACGGAATGATACCTCCGCCAAGTCCAAGTAAGGATGCCTCCCAAAACTCAGCATTAAACACAAATAAAGATGTCAGCCAGGTCAGGCTCGCTGAAGGAAGCGATATCCCAAGGCGGGCAGCTAAATATAAAAATGGTTTCATCTCCATCTTCTCCTTAAAAAGACTTCTTATGTCGTTATACGTACAGCGGCAGAATAAGTTTCATCCATGTACACTTCCTCTTATTACATTGTCTACTATTCGGTGATTTCATTCAAGCAGGGGCTATCAAAACACCAAAACAGACTTAAAGACTATTAAAAACGAAAAAAATACCAACTTCGATAGTTTTTTTTCATTTCTATGTATATAATAATAGTAAATAGGTAATAATATAAGTCATAAGTTTTATATTTTCAGGAAGCGAGGGTCACTGCATGAGTCAATTTTACTTCTTTGCTGATGAGGTTGCTGATATATATCGCCTGTTCGGCGATCGCACACGCCTTATTATGGCGAAAAAAATGGCACAGGATGACTGGACTGTATCTGATTTCGTTCATCTTTTCGGAATCAGCCAACCTTTAGTCAGCCAGCACATCAAAAAATTAAAAGATGCGAATCTGATCAAAGAACAGAGGCAGGGGAAGAGAATTCTCTACCGGCTTGATCACACCGCCCAATTTTACCCACTCGTTCTAAAGATCATTGAACCTGTAAAAAACGGTGAACTTGATCAAGTGATGGCATAATCAAACATGAGCATATCCATTCCTTTTTCACCGATCCTTCTGTACACTTAAGTTAGCACTTATACAGAAAGGCGGTGCTGGCTATGTGGCGTATTATCCAGTTAAAGAGTGATGCAGAGCCCTGGTGGTTCCTGGAGGGCTGGGAGCAGGATATTACACAGGAGTGGAACACAATTGAAAAATCAGAGGCATTCGACCTTTTCCGTGATCGGACAATTGAACTCAGGCAGGCATGCAAACATGTGCGTGTGAAGAGAGGGACCCAGTTCGCCTACTGGAATGATGACGATTTCTTCTTTTGTGAAGATTGTGATGATGATTTGCAGATTTACTACGGTCTGCTTATTCTGCACAATGATAAGCCATACACAACAAATCAGATGAATGATGATGAAAAATCTTTTTTTGAAAAACTGATTGATTAAAAAAACCGGAAAGCAAATTTGCTTTCCGGTTTTTCCTTATACCATTTTACTTTTCTTTATTTTTTTCTCATCGTATTGTCTTCGGATCGTAACAAACCTGTATGCGTTAACAACAATGGCTTTACCTACTGCATATGTCGGAACAGCCATAATCAGACCAAGCAGACCACCAAAGCTTCCAGCGACAAGCAGCAGAAAAATAATGGTTAGCGGGTGAACCTGAAGCTTTTTCCCCATTACCTGAGGAGAGATCAGGTTACTTTCAATCTGCTGGGCAGCAATTACCACGATAATGACGAGTAAAGCGGTCAGTGGAGATTGAATAAAACCTACAATTACTGCCGGGATGGTTCCAATAAATGGTCCTACAAACGGGATTACGTTTGTCAGCATTGCTACGAGTGCTAAAACGATGGTGTATTCCAGCCCAATGATCAAATATCCGATATAGAGCAGTACACCTACACAGAAACTGACAATCAGCTGTCCCTGAATATAAGAACTTAAAGCAATATCCATATCCTGAAGAACCTTTCTGCCTTCCGGACGGAACTCTTCAGGAGTAAAACGCAGAAACTGCTCCGGAAGTTTCTGTCCATCCTTCAGCATATAAAACAGAACAAAAGGAATCGTCACAATTACAATCGCAATATTGGTAATGACTCCGATGATGGACATCAGGTTTGAACCGATCGAATCCAGTGAGCCCTGCAGGTAACCTGCAATCTGCTCTGTAATATCCTGAATCGAAAAGTCCTGCTGTTCCTGGATACTTTTAAACCAGTCGGACTGAACTAAGTTCATCACAACTGCAGAAAGCTCATTAAAGATAGTTGGGATATTATCCACCAGTGAATTAAACTGTCTTGAAAGTGGAGGCCCCACAATAAAGACAACTCCGACAATCAGCCCAATTCCTGCAAGATAGATCAGCAGGATGGCTATTCCTCTTGGAATATATTTTGCCACGAGCGCAACGACAGGTCTTAAAAGATAGTACAGTACCCCTGCAATTGCAATAGGTGCAAACAATGTAGTGACGATCACCACAATAGGTGTGAAGATAAAGTCTACAAGGTTTGCAAGATAAATGATCACCAGGATCGTAATTAAACCAAATCCGAACCTGAACCATTTTGATTTCGCCAATTCATTCAAACTGTTTCCCTCCGTCTATGTATGATTGTCATTATCATACATCAGGAAAAAGAATGATGCGAATAAAATATGAAACTTTCATCGTCTTTTCTCGTAAATTAACAAGGAGGGATGAACAATGCCAAAATTTTTATCAAGAGTACGGTTTCTATTCACACTGAAAAAATCATTTCCGTTTTTAAAAGACTATTTTACTTCACGACACGTTCATCCAATGAAGAAAATCATTCCGGCTGGACTGGCTGTCGCATATCTTTTACTTCCGATTGATCTGTTACCTGATTATCTTGGCATAATTGGTTTAACAGACGATTTGGCAATCGTGACATTTTTGCTCCAGTTAACCGTCAAAATGGCCCCGGAGGAGCTTGCAGTGCGACACAGGCTGCTTAAATAAAGGTCAATCAGAAAAAAAAGGAATTTAATCCTCTGAATGTGTTTGACATTTAATTCGAAGGATGTATAATAAGGATAACAAGTCAATAGCAATGATACCTGCATGATAAGATTCACATATTACAAAGAGTGATCGGAAAGCACGGTACTTTTTGTAATATGTGAATTTTTCTTTTGTGGTAAGTTTGCATATTGTCAATTTATTTTTTGGAGGTTTTTCATAATGAAAACTGGTACAGTAAAATGGTTTAACGCAGAAAAAGGTTTTGGATTCATCGAAGTTGAAGGAGAAAACGACGTATTCGTACACTTCTCAGCAATCACTGGCGAAGGCTTCAAGTCTCTTGACGAAGGCCAGCAGGTAGAATTCGAAGTGGTTGAAGGCAACCGCGGACCACAAGCTGCTAACGTTGTAAAACTGTAATTGTTGATATAAAAACCGCTCTGCTTCGGCAGTGCGGTTTTTTTTACGCTCAATTTAAACATTCACACTGCCCATACACGCTTTCACCAGTTGAATACACTATTCGAAAGGGGGCAGAGGTGTATGGATAAAAAAGCAAAGGTCGAGAAAAAGGAAGAGTCAAAGGAAAGAACACATCCGTTTGATTCCTTTTGGGATTTCAGAAAACAAAAGGCAGAAGCTGAAAAAATAGAAGAGATACCTGAAAATAAAAAACCATTCTGGTGGTAAACCATCAAACCTGCTATTCTTTGAGCAGGTTTTTTTATGATTAAATTTAATTTATTCAGGGAAAAGGGAGGTGTATACAAAAGGAGTGAAATCAACATGAATGAAACGAAAAAAGAGCAGGAAAATTTCTACTTTACTCTTCGTCATAAGATGGATCAGTTTCTGCAATCCAAAACAGGACGCAATCACAAATATGCAAAATACCTGCTGTTTGCACCGGATATTTTTTATCTGCTTATTCAGGTAGTAAGAGACCCGCGTGTTTCAGGCAAAGACAAAGCCATGGTGGCAGGTGCCATCAGTTATTTTATATTGCCTGTAGATCTTATTCCTGAAGGGTTAATTGGTCCGGGTGGTTTTATTGATGATCTGGTTGTGGCATCATTTGTTCTTCAGACTATCGTTAATAATCTGTCTCCGGATATCATTCGTGATCACTGGGCCGGAGATGAAGACGGACTCGCTATCATTAATAGGCTCTCAGCACTTTCTGATAAAGTACTGAAAAAGGGAACACTGCCAGGTCTGTTAAAAAAATTTCAGAAATAATCATGAAAAAAGACTGCCCTTAAAGGCAGTCTTTTTGTTACTGTGCTACTCGTTCTTTATTCCATTCAAGAAACTCATCGTACGTTAATTGCTTATCGATGATTTTGCCATCCGTGATATCGATAATCCGGTTAGCAATCGTCTGAACGAACTGATGGTCATGAGATGTAAAGATCATCGCACCTTTGAAATTGATTAATCCATTGTTTAATGCCGTAATGGATTCAAGGTCAAGGTGGTTAGTCGGTTCATCAAGCAGGAGAACGTTCGCTTTTTTCAGCATCATACGTGAAAGCATGCAGCGTACTTTTTCTCCTCCGGAAAGGACTGAAGGCTTTTTGCGCACTTCTTCACCCGAAAACAGCATTCTCCCGAGGAATCCACGAAGGAATGTTTCACTTTCATCATCAGGACTGTACTGACGTAACCAGTCCACAAGATCAGACTCCTGACCCTGGAAATACTCTGAATTATCATGAGGGAAGTAGGATTGTGAGGTCGTTACACCCCATTTAAAGCTTCCGCTGTCAGGTTCAATTTCACCCATCAGAATACGCATCAGTGTCGTCTTAGCAATTTCATCTGTTCCGACAAGTGCAATTTTATCATCTTTATTCATCGTAAAGCTGACATTATCAAGCACCTTTACGCCATCGATCGTTTTACTGATATCTTTTACCTGTAACACATCATTACCAATCTCACGTTCCAATTCAAAATTCACGAACGGATATTTACGGGAAGATGGTTTAATATCATCCAGGCTGATTTTATCAAGCATTTTCTTACGTGATGTTGCCTGCTTAGATTTAGAAGCATTGGCACTGAATCGTGCGATAAACGCCTGTAGTTCTTTAATTTTTTCTTCTTTTTTTCGGTTTTGGTCAGACATCATTCTCTGAGCAAGCTGGCTTGATTCATACCAGAAGTCATAGTTACCGACATAGATCTGAATTTTACTGAAATCAAGATCCGCAATATGGGTACAAACCGTATTCAGGAAGTGACGGTCGTGAGAAACAACAATAACGGTGTTTTCAAAATTGATCAGGAAATCTTCAAGCCATTGAATAGCCTGGATATCAAGACCGTTTGTCGGCTCATCCAGCAGAAGTACGTCAGGCTTACCGAATAGCGCCTGTGCCAAAAGAACTTTAACCTTTTCAGATCCGGTCAGCTCAACCATCTTTTTATTAAAGCTTTCTTCCCCGATTCCAAGACCCTGAAGAAGAATGGCCGCTTCAGACTCTGCTTCCCAACCGTTTAACTCTGCGAATTCACCTTCGAGTTCAGCAGCTTTAATGCCATCCTCATCTGTGAAATCCTCTTTCATATAGATCGCATTTTTCTCCTGCATGACTTCATACAGGCGTGCGTGACCCATCAACACAACATTCAGGACTTCTTCTTCTTCGTATTCGAAATGGTTCTGTTTCAGGACAGCCAATCGTTCATTCGGCCCCATAGAAACGTTACCCGTCTGAGATTCAATTTCACCTGATAAAATCTTCAGGAAAGTGGATTTTCCGGCACCGTTGGCTCCAATTAATCCGTAACAGTTCCCTGGTGTAAATTTAATATTAACATCTTCAAACAGCTTGCGGTCTCCAAAGCGGAGACTGACATCTGATACTTGTATCATTGCTTTATCCCTCCATGCAAAACATATCAATACATTATAGCACTTATTAAAGAGAAGTGGAAAATGATTTCCGACACTAACCGATTTTAAATATTTTTAATTCGAGATAATTTACGGTAAGATGATGAAAGATACGCAAATGAATGGAAAGGTGGAATAAAGCATGCATCATATTTATAAAGAAGGGGCTTCAAATAAACCGGTCCTGCTGTTATTGCACGGAACAGGCGGTACAGAACAGGATCTCCTACCGATCGCACAGATGATTGATCCTGAAGCTTCCGTTCTGAGTGTTAGAGGAAATGTATCGGAAAACGGGATGCCGAGATTCTTTAGAAGAATCCGCGAAGGGGTCTTTGATATTGAAGATTTGAAAGCAAGAACGGTAGAGTTACATGAATTTATTGGTGAGGCAGCAGAGAAATACGGATTTGACAGAAATAATGTACTGGCGATCGGCTATTCAAACGGTGCCAACATTGCCGGCAGCCTGCTGTTCCATTACAGCGACTCACTTAAGGGTGCTATCCTTCATCATCCAATGGTTCCGCTGCGAGACCATAAACTGCCTCAGTTGACAGACGTACCTGTTTTTATCGGAGCGGGTAAAAATGATCCAATCTGTCCTCCGGAAGAAACAACAGATCTTGATGCACTGCTTTCAGAAGCGGGAGCAAATGTGGAGGTTAAGTGGTATCAGAGAGGGCATCAGTTAACTGAAGAGGAAGTAATCGATGCGAAAAAGTGGTATGACTCAAACGGATAAAAACTGTTAAGTAACCTGATGACCGGCGAGTGGTCGATGCAGGAGATCTCAGACAGCATTGCAAAATAAAGCCTGCATTACGCAGGCTTTTCCTGTATAATCATAACCAAACGTATGATCGTATAGGGAGGTTTTGGCATGAGTAAACATAATCCGAAGAAATTCGCACTGAACATGAGTGCATCGCAGTTTACGAAGTTTTATATCCTTCATCTGCTGTCCATTCGTCACTCCGGCATGATCAGCGAGCATTTTAAAGCTGAATTCAGAAAGATTGGCGGCAATTGGGAGCCTGCGCCAAGTACGCTTCTTGATGCGCTTCATGATATGACAGAAGAGGGGCTTCTTCACCGTACCGATGATTATAAGTCACATGAGAAAAGGCGACAGAAGGTATACTGGTATCGTTTAACGGATCAGGGGAAAGAGGAGTTCTCTCTGATGAAAAAGCAGTTTCTGCCACTTTTTGAAGAACAGAAACGGATTATTGAAAACATATTACAGACAGTATTTAAGTAAAAACGGGCCCCTGTATGTGGGACCCGTTTTTTAAATGTGATTTAAAGTTTGTTTAGAAAAGAATGTCTCACCGATCTTTTTTGCAGCCTCAGTGAGCTTTCCTTCATTTTGAACTAAAGCAATCCGGACATACCCTTCTCCTGAAGGGCCAAACGCATGCCCAGGTGTAATCACGACATGACACTCATCCATGACGGAGATCGCAAAATCCATTGAAGTCATATCAGCAGGAACCGGCGCCCACATGAACATCCCGCCTTCAGGTGAAGGAATATCCCAGCCATATTGTGCTGCGGTTTGTACAAATGCATCACGACGCTTCTGATAAATTTCACGTGACTGAGAGCAAAAAGCCTGACCCTCCAGCAGCGCTAAAATGCCTGCCTCCTGCATCGGACGAAAAACACCGTAGTCAAGGTTTGATTTCATACGGTTAAACTGCCTGATAATCTCTGCGTTTCCTGCAAGATAGCCAATACGTCCTCCGGCAAGGTTGAAGCTTTTTGATAAGGAATTTGTTTCAACACCGACATCCATTGCGCCTTCCATCTGTAAAAAGGAAATCGGCTTTTTCCCATCGAAGTATAACTCTCCATAGGCGAAATCATGAATAATCAGGATGTTATATCGTTTAGCAAAAGCGATTGCCTGCTGATAAAATGCTTCTGTCGCCTGAACCGGGACAGGATTACCGGGGAAATTCAAAATCATCATAGACGTTTTTTCAGCAACTTCTTCAGGAATGGCTTTTAAATCAGGAAGAAAGCCGTTCTCTGTCTTGAGCGGCATATAGTAAGGTACGGATTCGGCCATCGCAATACCTGCATCATAAGCCGTATAACCCGGATCCGGAACAAGCACGTAATCTCCGGGGTTTGAAAACACCATTGGAATATGTACCAGTGCATCCTGTGATCCCATAGATAAAAGAACTTCTGTATCAGCATTCAGACTGATTTGATAGTTTTGTTTGTAATAGGTTGTAACGGCCTGATTAAATTCTTTGATGCCGGTCAGTGTATAACCGTAAGCCTCGTCATCACGAACCGCTTTTGATAAGGCATCTTTAATAAAATCAGGAGGCGACAGATCCGGACTGCCTATACTTAAATCGATCATGCTGCAGCCTTGTGCGATCTTTTGCGCTTTATAGGCAGACAATTCACTGAAAATCAGCGGTTGAAAGCCTTTCATACGATTTGCGAGAGAAATTTTCATCTCCTGATTCCTCACTTTCATGCTTTAATCTTCAACATTGTACCAAAAAGTGAGACAATAGAAAATGAATGGCCACCTTATTCACGGGATAACCTGTACAGAACAACAGGTTCATGATAAATTTAATCAGTTATCGAAAACAGGAGGAACTTAAAAAATGAATGAACAGGAATCAATTGGCGGAACGGTTCAGACACTCACAGTCGCGTCTGAAGCACCGTTTGGCTTTTATTTAACAAGAGGAACGGAAGAATATCCTTTAAATGCATCAGAAATTCATGAAGAAGTAACAGTCGGAGATACGAGAGAATTTTTCCTCTATCCTGACCGAAGAGGACGGATTACAGCATCCACGCTGATTCCGAAAATCAGAAAAGGCGTATATGGCTGGGCTAAAGTCATAAAAGTAAACGAGCGTGACGGAGCGGCACTTGATATCGGTATTTCCCGTGAAGTAACCGTTCTGCCCGAAGACCTGCCTGCAGCAAAACACGTATGGCCGGAAGCGGGAGATTATTTGTATATCACACTCCGCACAGACCGCGCTGGACAAATGTTTGGCCGACTGGCAACAGAGGAAGTGGTTCAGGTGCTTTCAGGACGTGCTGATGAGGACGTTCATAACAAGGAACTGAAAGGACGCCCATACCGTCTTCTTAAAGTTGGTACATTTGTATTAACAGAAGAAGGATACCGCTGCTTTATCCATGAGTCCGAGCGCAGTGAAGAACCCCGCCTTGGACAGGATCTCACTGTCCGCGTAATCGGAGTGAAAGACGACGGAACACTGAACGGTTCATTGCTGCCGCGTAAGCAGGAAAAAATGGACGACGATGCGGAAATGATCCTTGATTATCTTCTGAGCCGTGGTGGTTCCATGCCGTTTGGTGACAAGAGTAACCCGGAGGAAATCAAGCTGATTTTTAATATGAGTAAAGCTTCTTTCAAACGTGCACTCGGCCGTTTATATAAAGAACGTAAAATCATCCAGAAAGACGGGGAAACTCATCTCGTCAAGGAATAGAAGGGAGCGGGAGAAATGAAACTGGATCTGACAAAAGAACAGTATCGTGAGCTTGTTGGGGCAATGTTTCTTTCTGACCTGGTCAGACATTCCATGAAAAACAGTCCTGAAGATCATTCTGAATCGTTTATTGAAGCTGAACAGGCATTGTATTCACAGCATGATCTATTCGATGAGACAGAACGCATTGAGAAAGATGAAGAATCAGGCGTGTTTTTACCGACACTGACGCTTGAATCTGAGCAAATGACATACTTAAGAGACTATGAACAGGCTATTTTAACTGACCAGATTGCTGCAGTACTTGCCAGAAACGCCTGGGAAAAAGAGGTACAGAGCGGAGAGGTCACAGAAGAAGCTGCTGTTAACAGACTGATCGAACTTGAAGATCATTTTCATGCATTACTTGAAGAAAAAGGATTATCAGCTCTTACCATAAAATAGAGGAGGCTGTTCATTGATCAGAATTCAGCCGGCGATGATTGCCATTAACATTATTTTTGCTGTCGCATTCATCATTTGGAGTATACAAAGATATTCAGAAAATGATTTAACCATGGCAGCAATGCTTGGAATCATCGGATTGATTAATGGATTTATTGCTGTTAAACGATACAGAATCGCCAGAATGCATGATCAGGGATCAAAATAAAAAATGGGCCGGAATTGGCTCATTTTTTATTTTGTCTCACTATTTTTAGTATACTTTTGAAATGAGACACAATCAGGATTACTTTATTGACTTCCTATAATATATATTATGTAAACTAAAAACAAAAGACAACAAACCGGTATTACACACTTTACTTCTCTTCTATCTTCAAAAAATAAACCGCCAATGATGACGGTTTATTTTTTTTCACGAGGATGAGCTCTCATATTCTTGCCGTAAAAGATTTCATCCATCTCTATTTTCAGTTTTTCTGTGATTTCCTCGATTTCATCTCGATCCAGCGAATCCTTGCGGTAACCAAATAAATAGTTATTCAAGTCAAATTCTTTCAATTTACACTTCGTGTGGAAAATATTTTGCGGATATACGTTTACATCAATCATATCGTATTCGTCTTTAATTTCTTCCGGAATAAAGTTCTGGATCGAATTAATATCGTGATCAATAAACAGCTTATGGCCATCTACATCACGCGTAAAACCACGTACACGGTAATCCATTGTCATAATATCCGTATCAAACGAATGAATCAGATAGTTTAGGGCTTTTAGCGGAGAAATCTCACCGCAGGTTGACACATCAATATCTGCTCTGAACGTACTGATCCCTTCATGCGGATGGTATTCAGGATATGTGTGTACCGTAATATGACTTTTATCTAAATGAAGGGCTGCTGTTGATGGCAGCGGTCCCGGTGATTCCTCAAAGGATTCATTCGGCACCTCAACAATCGGACCTTCAGATACAAGAATCGTCACACTCGCACCCTGTGGGATGTAATCCTGCTTTGACACATTTAATACATGCGCACCGATAATATCTGCAACGTGTGTCAGAATTTTAGTCAGACGATCGGCATTATACTGTTCATCAATGTATTCAATATATGCTTCACGCTCTTTTTTTGACTTTGTATAACAGACATCGTACATATTAAAACTCAGCGACTTGGTTAAATTGTTAAATTCATGAAGCTGTATACGTTTTTCCTGTGTAAGTTTCATTCCCATAACTCCTTTAATTCATACATCGCTTTATTTTGTATTCATACCCGGATGACTTAAGTCTAAACGAATATGAGTCTTATCATACCATTCTTTTACTTGCGATGCATGAATCGTTTATCGCTCTGACCATTGTAACAGTCAGAACTCCTTATTCATCAGTGGCTGCAGAAGCTTTACCCCTTTTTTGTTAAACGGAAGCATTTTCATGTCCAGAAGTATATGGCTTAAGTAGCCCAGTGTACATACCGTTAATATTCCATTAATCATCAGGCTTTTTTCTAACTCCCATGCTATAAATGCAAATACAGCAAGACCAATCCAAGTATGGGTAAGTCCCCTGTGAGGAAGAAATGAGCAGATTATCGTGAAAAGCCCAAAATACAGAAGCCAGTCTTCACTGTAAAACCAGCCGATTCCCGTAAGAACTCCACCTGACAGCATGACCATAAAACGCTGTTTAATCAGGAAACGCGGAGCAATAATTAAGGATAATGCAACTGCAATACCTGCAACCATCCAAACTCCTTGCAGCATGACGAGACTGTATGTACCAAGCAGAACACCGATAGAAGCCAATGTATACCATAACCATTTTCTGTGCAGTGATATTCTGTTAGATAGCCTGCCGTTTGTATCCAGATCAGGCGCCAGCGCTGATACACTGCCTAGCAGGATCAAAAGACCGGTGGCAGCAGGTGCAGCGTCATACAGGACCGCCGTTCCCAGACCTATTGCTGTTCCAGTAACAGCATGTGATGCACCTTTCATATTCTTCATCCTTTGTCTTTAATTTGTCCTTCCTTATTATAGCGAACATATGATCGAATAGCCACGAAATTCGCCTGCTTTTAAGGAATTATTCCATGATCAGGGTTATGAATTTTCTTACAGGGGTAAAGATAGATTGATATGACAATTTTTGAAAGGAGGAGATTTCAATGATGAGAATTTTATGGTGGATTATTGTGATCCTAATCGTTGTATGGCTGGTCGGTTTACTTTTGGATTTTGCTGGCGGTATTATTCATATCCTAATCATTATCGCGATTATCCTGATTATTTATAATCTGATTACAGGTAGACGAAAACTTTAAAGAAAGACCCCATCCGGTGTAACTGCCGGATGGGGTCTCTTATTTGTTATTCACCAAGAAAATCCTTTAATTCCTGCCTGTTTGTCTCCCAGTCAAGTTCAAGTACTGAACCTGCCCCTTCATACGTTGGTGTTGTGTAGGAGCCTTCCACAGGGATCGTTTTCCTTTCAATTTCTCCACCGCCACTGATTAAAATACGTGACAGCAATTCAATCCCTTTTGCACTCGACATGCTGGTCTGAATATAAGGCTGTGCTGTACCCATCATTTTTGGCGCTTTCATGACTCCACTGACACTGACTGCGTGGTCTTTTACAGCTTCAATAACCTGCTGCTGTCTTCTTACGCGGCCAAAGTCTCCTTCACTGTCAGCACGGAATCTGGCGTAGCCGAGAAGCTCCTGTCCGTTCAGCTTATGAACGCCTTCAGTCAGGCTGACGCCAATTTTTTCTGACATATCCTTTTCAACATCAATTTCGATACCATCCGGTGCCATGGCATCCACGACGCTTTCAAAGGCTTTAAAATCAACGAGCATATAATGTTCCACGTCAATGTCAAAGTTCTCTTTAACCGTTTGTCTCAGAAGCTCAGGACCCCCAAGGTAATAAGCTGTATTAAGCTTATATCCTCCATATTCCGGGATCTCCGTGTAAATATCTCTCATTAGAGAAACGAGCTTAATGGTATCTGTCTCTCCATCCCACTGGGCAATCATCATCGTATCAGAACGGGACTGCTCTTCCCCTCTGCTGTCAACACCAATAAGCAGGATGTTCGTTTTACCGTCAGCCGTCTTTTGACCGTTAAAAGAATCTGAATAGTCCGTTTCAAAAGGCTGTGCCCCTTTTGAAGCCTGTAGACCCAACCAGTATTGAGTGCCCGCAAAACCGCCGGACACTAATATAAATAAAAGAATAAAGGCCATCAAAACTCTGCCTTTTTTTAATTTTCGTTTTCGTCTTTTTACTCTTGTTTCCATAATGCCTCCTGGAAAAATAAAAGTAGTTTCTGATAGATTTGTCGTTTATCATCTATCATTCGTTACACTTTACTCTTCTTTTTTAAATAAATCAATCATTTTCATTATGAAACGGGATTGTGGTGATGATAGAATGAGAGGAACATTATAAAGGAAAGGTTGATCAGAATGGCATTAGAAAAAGCAACATTTGCCGGAGGATGCTTCTGGTGTATGGTAAAACCGTTTGACCAGTACGACGGGATTGAGAAAGTCATTTCGGGTTATACTGGCGGACATGTTAAAAATCCAACCTATAAGGATGTTAAAACCGGTGAATCCGGCCATCAGGAAGCTGTTGAGATCACATTCGATCCTGATGTTTTTCCTTATGATCAGCTGCTTGAAATCTACTGGCAGCAGGTAGACCCTACAGATGATGAAGGTCAGTTTCAGGACCGCGGTCCTTCCTACCGCGCAAGTATCTTTTATCATAACGAAGATCAGCGGGTAAAAGCAGAAGCCTCGAAACAGGCGCTTGCCAATAGCGGACGGTATAAAAAGCCGGTCATTACGCCGATCGTACCGGCTGCTGAATTTTATTCGGCAGAAGATTATCACCAGGACTTTTACAAGAAAAATCCTGAAGAATACAAAGAAGACCGTGAAAAATCCGGTCGTGATGAATTTATACAGGAACACTGGAGCAAAACCTCCAAATAACAAAAAAGTTCAACCGTTTTTTAGACGGTTGAACTTTTTTAAATTATAAACTGAACATCAGCCAGTCGAATACAAACCACAAACCAACCATACCGCCGGCTAGACTGAGAAACAGAATAATGACATTCCTCTTTTCATGCTCAATTCTCAGCTGAAACAGAAACGTCAGGATACAGATCACAAGAAGTATAATGCCGAAAAACACCTTACACTCCTCTCTTATTGCCCCATACATACGTATGAAGCTGAGGAAGCACTCTTACCTGATTCAATTTACTGTTAACCATTACCTTATCAATCAGCCATTCATAACGCGCAATCAGGTTTGGAATGAGCTTTTCGTCCTTTTGCTCATGAACCTGATCATTTCCTGTCTGCAGATAAAAAGGTACATCAGGATATCTTTGGTGCAGCATTTCAGCAAATGCAAGATCTTCATCATCAAAAATGACGACTTTCAAGGAAAAATCACTCTTTCCTGCAATCAGTTTTGACACAATATCATCCAGAATGGGCAGGTTCGGCTTCATACCTGAGCTCGGTGGCTTCGGAGACAACGTAAGGTCATCAATCGATAAAAACCAATCCTGCCAGATAGACCCCTGTGTTTCGAGCGCTACCTGCATGTTATTCTCATGAAGCAATTGAACAAGTTCTGACAGGTGCTTCAGCAATGCAGGGTTCCCACCTGAGATCGTTACGTGATTAAAATGATCTCCACCGGTTTTTTTCAGTTCATTAAAAATATCAAGTGCGGTTAACTGTCTGATTTCGTCCTTTGCGCTTCCATCCCACGTAAATGCGGAATCACACCAGGAGCAGCTGTAATCACAGCCTGCTGTACGGACAAACATCGTTTTTTGTCCGATGACCATTCCTTCACCCTGAACAGTCGGACCGAAAATTTCTAAAACAGGGAACTTTCTTTCTCTCTGTGTCATGACGTAATCCCCTTCTTTTTTGGACGGTAAACGACATAGCTAGTAGGTGTTTCACGCAAAAATACCTGAAGACATGTCGGTTTGTTTTCAGTTGTCTGTAAATAGGCTTCTATTGATTCCCAGATAATTCTTGCTGCAGCCTCTGTAGTAGGAAAACGATCGCTGTCCGTTTCAGAGAATGCAGGGTCTTCATTGAGAATTTTGTGATCAAACCGGTCATGAACAAGCTGTTTAATCGTTTTAAAATTTATCAGAAATCCTGTGTGATCAAGTTCATCTCCAGCTATCGTAATATTCACAAAATACGTATGACCATGTACATATTGGCATTTTCCTGCTTCTTCAGAAGGAATAGAATGAGCGGCAGAAAAATGAAAATCCTTGTTTAATTCGTAACTGTATTCATGATGGGGAGCGGGATAAATTTGCTGAATCATTTTTGCCCCTCCTTCTCATGTAAATATTCAGTCATACCATTTAAACGTAATCTGCAGGCAGGACAATCGCCGCACCCATCACCCTGGACTCCGTTATAGCACGTCAGCGTTTTTGTTCGGATATAGTCAAACCGTCCGAGCTGATCAGCAAGCGCCCACGTTTCCTTTTTATCAAGCCACATCAGAGGTGTGTGAATCACAAAATTTTCTTCCATGGACAGGTTTACTGTAACATTTAATGACTTTATAAAAATGTCACGGCAGTCCGGATAACCACTGAAATCCGTTTCACAGACGCCTGTAACAAGGTGTCTTGCATGACGCTGTTTTGCCAGAACAGCTGCAAATGATAGGAACAGAAGATTTCGGCCGGGGACAAAGGTTGAAGGAAGCTCCCCTTCTTTTTCTACAATCTCCTCGTCCCTGGTCAATGCTGATGGCGCCAGCTGATTTAAAAGGCTCATATCCAAGACATGATGCTTTACGCCAAGCTCCTCAGCAATTTTTTCAGCGCACACAATTTCATTTTCATGTCGCTGACCATATTTAAACGTCACGGCTTCTACTTCATCGAACTTTTCGAGTGCCCAGAAAAGACACGTTGTACTGTCCTGTCCACCACTGAAAACGACAATCGCTTTATTATTTTTATCCATAAAAAAAGCTCCTCTCCTTTGTAAGGCTTACGCCTGAAAAGAAGTAAGAGTGTTCACGAAATCACTAAAAAAAGCAGGTGTGTTCCTGCATATGTCCTAGTTTTTTATAGAGGGATGGTCGCGAACCTCTTTCTATTCTTTTAGTAACATTATCGTATCACATGTACGTACCTTTGAAAAGAAAATAAAGCCCTCCTGCAAGCAGAAAGGCTTCTTCTCTTATCAGATATTAGAAATTCTGTGGGTTTGGCACGATTTCAAGATCGCGGCTCCCTTTTTCCATCTTGCTGCCGCACACAGGGCATTGATAAGTTTCTTCTCCTCTGGCAGAGAAATTATCCCTCATCCAGACGTTACAGCTATCCGAAGAGCATTCCCAAACGTCTGTAGCTTCCTTTTGTACTTCTTCAGCAGGTTTTCGTTGAAACATCACGGTTTGTCCCCTTTCATTTACAGGATCGGTTTTATCACGGTATGGATAAAAAGGGATCTTGTAATGTTTTTCTACCAATCATTATCGTACATGACTATCTTTATTATACACGAAAAAAGGCAATTTTGCAGAATTGCCTTCATCGTCTTATTATTTATATGCTTAAACGCTTGTTAATATGATCACAAAAGCATTATAATTGAGTTTTGTTTTCAGTGGAGCCCTTTTCTATCTCGTCAAGTTGCTCCTGCTGTTCATTATAATACTGTACAGATGTCTGAGCACCTTCTGACATCATTTTTTCATCTTCATGCTGATGCGTTTCCTGATCTTTATTTTTGTAATCGTAATATGACTGTTTCGCCTGATCGATCGCCTGGCTTACTTTAACTTTTGAATCATCAAATGCTAGCTTCGCCTTCTCGCGGTTTTCTTTCTTTTTAAAATAAGCGTACCCTGCTGCGCCAAGTCCTAGTAAAGCATATCTTTTTAATCCCATATGATGACCTCCTATATTTTCATAGTATGTTTATTACCTTAAATGTCATTCTTTAAACATCATATTTCGGAGTTGCTACTAAGTATGTTTCAAATATCATATTCTGGGAAATGTAATGGCAGGAGGTGGATGCTATGGATAATTCAGATAAAAAGCATCATGATCAGCCTGATCAGCTGAACAGTTCAAAGAAAAATATTCTTGACCGTCATCAGGACGAACAGCATACAGATCCTGTTCCGATGGAAGATTTAAAATCAGATAAAAAAAGTGAGAAAAACAAAAAGAAATCCCAGAAAGCACAGTCTTCTGACGGTCTCCTTGACACAGAGTAACCATGCATAAAACATTAAAAATGTGATATACTTGTCGTGAAAAAACAAATTCTGCTCCTCTTTCTTTGGAGGACAGTTTCATGGAGGTGGATGTGATGAAACGAAACCGAGATGAACAAGCCAGAGAGGTCAATCGGGAGGAAACAAAAGTCAGAACCGGTCAGTTGCTCACAACCGGACTTAAGGAAGATGAAGTTCAGGAGCTTGCTGAATACCGTGAAGACGGTTGGGAATTTGTTGACGACGACTATTAAAAGTAAAAGCCCCCTTGCAATGCAAGGGGGCTTTTACATGTTAATAAATGTTTTCAGAACATGAAAGCAATTAAACCATTAACTTGACCTGAATACGCCGCCATTAATATGAATTGTCTCACCGGTCATGTAACTGCTGTCCTCTGATGCCAGCAGGACATATGAAGGTGCAAGTTCTGCTGGCTGACCCGGTCTTCCCATTGGGGTGTCTGCCCCGAATTCTCCAACCTTATCTGCTTCAAACGTAGATGGGATGAGAGGTGTCCAGATTGGTCCCGGTGCAACTGCGTTCACTCTGATTCCATCCTTGATAAGGGACATTGCCAGGGAACGTGTAAAAGCTGTAATTGCGCCTTTCGTTGAAGAGTAATCAATCAATAGTTCATTCCCTTTATAAGCAGTAACTGAACTTGTATTGATGATTGAGCTTCCTCTTTTCATGTGTGGGATAGCCGCTTTCACATAATGAAACATGGAGAATACATTCGTTTTAAACGTTTTTTCAAGCTGTGCAGTAGTGATATCCAAAATCGACTGTTGAGGGTGCTGTTCGGCTGCGTTATTAACAAGAACATCGATTCCGCCAAATTCTTTAACAGTGTTGGATACAGAAAGCTTGCAAAACTCCTCATTTCCGCAATCGCCACTCAATAACAGGCACTTCACACCGTATGCTTCCACTTCCATTTTGGTCTCTTTTGCGTCTTCATGTTCATCCAGATAGACAATCGAAAGGTTAGCTCCTTCTTTTGCAAAAGCAATGGCTACAGCTTTTCCAATCCCACTGTCCCCTCCGGTAATAAGAGCGGTTTTTCCCGTTAGCTTTCCGCTTCCTTTATAGTGATCATTATTATACACCGGTTTCGGATTCATCAGTCCCGTTTCTCCAGGCTGCTTTTTTTGATGCTGTGCAGGCTGGCCACCTTTTTGTATCGTTGAAAAATCCATATCAATCACTCCTTTGTTTCTTTTTCCTTAGCTTGTAAAGAAATAAGAGACTTATACAGACAAAAAGCCATGATGCACCTGCTGCAAACCCGGCAAGCACGTCTGATGGAAAATGGACGCCGAGGTAAACGCGGCTCGTACCCACAAGTAGTACAATGACAGCTGTAGAGACAATGATCAGCCCTTTTGCAGGGTTGTTCAACACAATGATTAAAACCGCTGCAAGAGATCCGTATAAAATCATCGCACCCATCGCGTGACCGCTCGGATAGCTGTAACCACCCTGCTCAATTAAAACTTCAAGCGTCGGCCTTTCACGTGTAAATGCATTTTTTAACAGCCAGTTAAACGCACCACCAAGTGCATTAACAACGGCCACAAAAACAGCGAGATCAAACTGCCTTTTTAATGACAGTATGATGATCGTTATGATACTGATCACGCTAATCGTTATCACATCAGCACCGTGCGTGACCCACGTGGCGACAGTTGTGAGCCCCGGGCTTATAGGTGCCTGTACCACATTAATAATACTGTTATCAAATCCGGCCAGCTCATTTTCAAGCAGCTCCTCCGATAACTCAATAAAGATCCAGATTCCGGCAAGTATAATGGCAATCGGGATCGTAACCTGCAGGGACTTCCTTATATTCAATTTCCCCGAAAACATCAGGACACCTCTCCTTCTTTATGTAACAATTATTAAGCCTCTTCCCTGTTTAACCCGACAAAAAACCACCTGTTATGCAAACAGGTGGTTCTCATTTTTTTCGTATAATACAGTCCCTTTATCACTTGGTAAAAGGTTGTGTATTGTATAAGACTTAAATTTATTTTCAAGCTCAGACGCAACATGTCCGGCACTCACATTTTCAGCATATACAGCAATGGAAGGGCCTGCACCGCTGATTGTTACAGCAAACGCACCTTCTGCCAGTGCTGTTTTTTTAATGTCAGGAAGATCCGGGAAAAACCTGCTTCTGTGCGGTTCATGAAATTTATCAACCATCATAGCCCTCCCAGCTTTATCAAAGTCCCCTGTCAGAAGAGAAGCAACCAGGACGTTTCCGGCTGCGCTGCTCATCGCTGCGTCACGGTGATCCAATATTTTTGGAATCACTTCTCTTGATTCTTTCGTCTCGAGCGTTGTAAGTGGAACGAGTACAATGACTGAGAATCCGTTTACCGGTACCGAAATAGTGTCCAGATTTCCATTTGCGTATCGGGAAACGGTAAAGCCTCCTGCTATACTTGCCGAAACGTTATCAGGGTGTCCTTCCATCTCACATGCGAGATAAATTTTTTCCTCCTGGGACAATGACAGATTCAGCAGCTGATCGGCAATGGAAATCCCGGAGCTGATCGCAGCCGCGCTGCTCCCCAGTCCTCTTGATAGTGGAATATCGGACTCAACCATTAACTTTGCAGGGGGACAGGTTTTGTTGAATTTTTTCTCAACGTGCCTGACCGTTTTTATAATCAGATTTTTTTCATCTCCCGGCAATGTCTGATGCTCTGGCTGAACATATTCCACTCTCCAGCTGTCTGAAGGCTCGATTTTTACTGTCTGGTAAATGGGCAGAGCGAGCCCCAGTGAATCATATCCGGGTCCGAGGTTGGCTGTTGAAGCGGGTGCAACGACTGAAAAGGGCTTAAAGCTCACAATTTTACCCCTCCCTTTAACTCATCACGAATCGCTTCAAAATCAGCTTTCATCTTCTTCGGTTCGAGGTCAGAAACCTTGATCGCCGTCTCCGGATCTTTCAATCCATTACCGGTTAAGACAGCTGCGATCGTCGAACCTTTCTCTATTTCTCCCTGCTTTAACCGTTTAATGACACCGGCGATCGATGCACAAGATGCTGGCTCTGCGAAGATACCTTCTCTCTTTGCGATAAGCTGGTAAGCTTCCAGAATTTCTTCATCTGTCACCTCTAAAATGTGTCCATTTGACTCTTTGAGAGCTTTCAGAGCAAGATCCCAGCTGGCCGGGTGACCAATCCTGATGGCTGTCGCAATCGTTTCCGGCTTTTCAAAAATACGGTTATGGACGATTGGCGCGGCACCTGAAGCCTGTGCACCCAGAAGTGATGGCCGCTCGCCACCGTTTTTCTGCTGATATTCAGTAAAGCCTTTCCAGTAGGCAGAAATGTTACCCGCATTTCCGACAGGCAGCGCTAAGATATCCGGTACACCTTCCAGCTGGTCAATAATTTCAAATGCTGCTGTTTTCTGTCCATCCAGGCGGTAAGGGTTAACGGAATTCACTAATGTGATATCCTCTGTCTCGCTGATTTGTTTTACGATTTTCAGTGCCTCATCAAAGTTCCCTTCTATTTCAATAATTTCCGCTCCATACATACGTGCCTGTGCTAGCTTCCCGAGGGCAATTTTACCTTCTGGGATCACCACGATGGATCTGAGGCCGGCTCTGGCGCCATAAGCTGCTGCTGCCGCAGAAGTGTTACCTGTGGATGCGCAGATAATGGCTTTACTGCCAGCCTCCTTCGCTTTAGCAACTGCCATCACCATTCCTCTGTCTTTGAAAGATCCGGTCGGGTTTGCCCCTTCTAACTTTACGTAAAGGTTGATTCCCCATTCTGCTGAAAGATTTTCGAGATGTACAAGAGGTGTATTGCCTTCGTTCAGGCTTAATTCCGGTGTTTGATCCGTAACTGGAAGCCATTCTTTATATGTGCTGATTAAGCCTTTCCATCTCATCTCGGTTCTCCTCCTTCTACACGGTACTGGCTGATGATTTTTTGGACAAATGACGATTGGTTTAATTCATCAATAATACCATTATGATTTTTCCTGGATACAGGGTGCGTGATCAGAATGACTTCAGCTTCACCTGTTTTTTCTCCGGGACGCTGGATGATGGATCCGAGACTCGCTCCGTATCGTCCGTAAATAGACGTAAGCTCTGAAAATACACCAACTTCATCTTTCACGAGCAGTCTATGGAAAAACTGTGCTTTCTGTTGGTCCTGAGATTTCAGCTTTCTTTCGTTTACATAGTCAATGTTTCTGCTCCCGGCTACACCGAGCAGTAAATTTCTGCAGGCAGCGATCACGTCTGATACAACAGAGGTTGCAGTTGGCATCGATCCTGCTCCAGGTCCGTAAAACATCGTTTCTCCCACAGCATCGCCATAGACATAAACCGCATTATATTCATTTCTTACAGACGCCATCGGATGGGATGACTTTAAAAATACAGGCTCTACCCCTACTTCTACACCATCCTCATCCCGCTCAGCATATCCAAGCATCTTCACGTGATATCCGAACTGTTCTGCAAGTTCCATATCCTCTGTTGTAATAGACGTCATCCCTCGTACTTCCACATCATCGAGGAAGACTTCCATTGAAAATGCGAGCGTTGCGAGTATCGCCATTTTTCTTGCCGCATCAAGACCTTCTACATCAGAGGTTGGATCACTTTCTGCAAAGCCTAGTTCCTGTGCCTTCTTCAATGCTTCATCATATGACCAATTTTCTTCTTTCATCTTTGTCAAAATGTAATTTGTCGTTCCGTTTACGATACCCATGATCGTGGATATTCTGTCAGAAGCAAGGCCATCTTCTAATGTTCTGATAATCGGGATTCCGCCCGCCACACTCGCTTCATAATAAAGATCCGTTGCATTGTCACCTGCAAGCTTCAGCAGCTTATGCCCGTGAAGAGCCATCAAATCTTTATTCGCTGTGACAACTGCTTTTTTAGACTTCAACGCCTGTTCAATTGCTTCATGTGCACCTTCAATACCACCCATAACCTCCACAATGACATCAATATTCGAATCTTCCAATACTTCATTAATATCTGTTGTTAAAATACTTCCATTTAAATCGGCGGCCCGGTGCTTATCCAGGTCTCTCACCGCAATTTTTTTAATTTTCACTTTTGCTCCGAGCTTTTGTGACAGCTGCTGCTCATTTTCCCGGATCATTGTGGCAACCCCACTGCCTACAGTTCCAAACCCAAGCATTCCGATGTTAATCTCTTTTGTCATAATCCTGCACCTGCTTTCACACGTCTCTGTTCTTTTTAAAAAGACATTTGTTTTTGATATACGGACAATTATAGCGTTGCAGCAGACTAGTGACAACCCAATTCCCTGATTTTTTCTGAATAATTACAAGTAAACGGTTACATTCACGGTCCATGATCATACTGGAAACTCATATTCCGTTATGAGATGATAATTACATTAATACATAGGAGTGAACATTTTGGTCAAAATAATGAATATCGTAGCAACTGCAGCTGGAATCGGCTTGTTAAATATCTTGTTAATGCTGTTGTTGAATACAGGATTTATAGAAATTTCCCTGCTCGCAGGAATCATTGGAATTGTCGTTGTCCGGTTTTTTACATCACCGGGTAATTACGCAAAGGCTAACCGTGCGCCTGTTGAAACAGGATTGATGACGGTACAGCTGAAAGAACAAAAGAAAGTGTTCTATCCAAAAACCATTGAATGGACAAGTATCGTCTATACAGCAGTATCTCTGGCCGCAGTTATTGTGCTCTATCGGGATTACTTCTTCACTTAAAAACCGGCATGGATCGGTTTTTTTGTTTGCACCCGTTTAGCGTGGTATTTATATCGGGTAAACAATGAAGATGCAGAGACGGGACAAGGAGCATATAACATGATGAATGAACCATGGTTTTTAGCTATATTGGACACACGGGCTTATGAGTATGAACATTACCGCTACAGCGTTTGTTTTATTAATCAGTCTGATGAGATTATTACCGGGATTGAATATACAGCTAAAGGCTCCATAAAAGCCTATAACCGGACGCTGTCAGAAGCTGAGGAGAGACGAAGCCTCGGAGAATTAAAACCGCAATATGTGGTTGAAATCGAACATATACCGAAAAACGGATTTATTGAAGACATGAGTTACACTTTTACAATCCGGATCGGGGACCGGACAGAGGAAATAACCTACATTGTTCCAAAAAATCTGTCAGGTGCAGCTTATTCACTATTTGATTTACCCGTCGTTCAGCAGAGAGGGTACATTTTCCCTCCAAACAGACCAGATACAGGAGTGAAATAAATGAAAAACAGACTCGAAAACGGACGGCTGCTGCCGATCTCAAGTAAACCGAACAACGTATCAACCCAAACAGATCAGTCAGATAAAAAAATGGAGCCGCTGCCTTACAGAGGTAGTAAGGAAGATTCAAAAGCAAGATTGAAAAAAATCCTGCATGCGAACGAAAAGATAACGATCAAAAATGAATCTGAAAATATGATTTATGCGATCGAAACATCATCTTTTTTCAGATTCAAGGACGATATTGATTTCTTATTTGATGATGAAAACCAGGTTGTTCATTTCCGTTCAGCCTCAAGAACCGGCTATTCGGATATGGGAGTTAATAAAAAACGGATGCAGAAAATCACTGAATTGTATATGGAGGAGATTTAATGGAACGGTATCAGGTTGTTGTAATTGGTGGCGGTGCAGCAGGTATGACTGTTGCGTCAGGCGTTGCATCACTCGGAGCAAAAACAGCGCTGATTGAAAAAAAAGATTCACTCGGTGGTGATTGTCTCCATTTCGGATGCGTGCCGTCAAAAGCGTTAATTAAAACGGCCAATATGGTAAGCGGAATGTTCACAACAGCTGAAGAGCTTGGATTCACCGTGAATGGTGATCTGAATTTTGAACAGGTAAAAAACAGAGTGAACAGCGCAAGAAATACAATACAGGAACACGACAACACAAAACGATTCACAGATATGGGTGTTGATATTTACTTCGGCGGCGCATCATTTGAATCGAGCCATGAAATTAAAATCGGCAACGGTGAAACAATCTATGGAGAAAAGATTGTCATTGCAACAGGATCCCAGCCAGTCATTCCGCCCATTGAAGGACTTAAAGAAAGCCCGTTTGTGACGAATGAAACCATTTTCGACCTCCCCTCCCTGCCAAAGCGGCTCGGGGTAATCGGAGGAGGAACAATTGGTCTGGAAATGGCTCAGGCGTTCTCCCGCCTTGGATCAGACGTGACGGTTTTCGAAGGAGCCGGTCAAATCTTCATAAAAGAAGACCGCGATATTACTCGTTTTATGCAAAATGAATTAAAAAACGAGTTTACAATTGAGCTAAATACAACTGTTAAACAGGTAAGCTATAAAAATAATGAGTTTGAACTTACAGTGGCAAAAGGTTCCGGTACTGAGACAGTAAAAGTTGATACCCTGCTTGTAGCAGCGGGAAGAAAGCCGGCCATAGACGCTCTTGCGTTATCTAAAGCAGGCGTTGAGGCAGTAAAAGGGTTTATAAAAACGGATTCTTCCTTCCGGACTTCAAGATCCCATATTTTTGCGGTTGGTGATACGATCAATACGCTGCCGTTTACACATGCGGCGGGTGAAGAAGCGAAAACCGTTGTTTCAAATGTTCTCTTCGGCTTGAGGAATTCACTTGATCATTCAACGACACCATGGGTAACCTTTACGACTCCTGAAGTCTTCCACCTCGGAAAAACTGAGCAGGAGGCTGAAGAAGCCGGAATCGAATACAAAGTCTACAGAGCTCACCTTGACGAAGTAGACCGTTTTGTTACCGCACACGAATCAAGAGGATTTGTTAAGCTGATAACAGACAAAAAAGGCTACATTATCGGTGCGCATGCCGCCGGAACAGAAGCTGGAGAATGGATGCAGCTTGCTGTATTTGCCATGAAAAACAAAAAGAAAGTCGGCAGCCTATCACGGATGGTCTACTCCTATCCGATCAAGGCAGGCGCACTTCAAAAAGCAGCAGACCTGTACTGGAGAGAAAAACTATTTGACGGACCACTGCCAAAGCTGACAAAAAAGTTTTTCGAACTAAAATTCCGTGCAACCTCTTCCGGACATCAGAACACGGAAAAAGATCCGGGATTAAATTAGTCAAAAAACCGGACGGGTCACACGTCCGGTTCCCGCAAAAAAAGCAGCCAAATGGCTGCTTTTTTTATCTTACTTGACCATCACCGGTCATCACATATTTGATTGTCGTTAACGCAGGTAACCCCATAGGTCCTCTTGCATGCAGCTTCTGCGTAGAGATTCCAATCTCTGCACCAAAGCCTAAGGCACTGCCGTCTGTGAAACGTGTAGAGGCATTCTGGTAAATCGCTGCTGCATCAACCATTCCTTTAAAGCGCTTTGCCGTTTTTTCATCTTCAGTCACAATCGCCTCTGAATGCTTCGTTCCATACTCATCGATATGAGCAATCGCTTCATCCACATCAGAAACTACCTTCATGGCAATATCAAGACTTAAAAACTCATTGGCCCAGTGATCTTCTTCTGCAGCATGTGCATCAGGAATCAATTCAACTGCTTGTTGATCACCATAAACCGAAATGTTATTTTCATTTAATACATCAATCAGCTCATCCTTATGCTTTGCAAGAAACGCTTCGTGAATAATCACTGTTTCCGCTGCATTACACACTGCAGGACGATCTGTTTTGGCATTGACAAGAATTGCAAATGCTTTTTTGGCATCGGCATGCTCATCAATATAAATGTGACAGTTACCTACGCCTGTCTCAAGTACCGGAACGGTCGCATTGTTAACAACTGCCTGGATCAGTTTACCCCCACCACGAGGGATCAGAACATCAATATGCTCTTTCATTGTAAAGAGTTCCTGAGTAGCTGAACGATCTGTGCTGTCGATAAATTGGACGGCATCAGCAGAAATCACTGTATTTCTGAGTGCATCTTTGATAACTTCTACAATTTTACGATTAGAATTAATCGCTGATGAACCGCCTTTTAAAACGATCGCATTTCCTGATTTTAAAGCGAGACCGGTTGCATCGGCTGTTACGTTTGGACGCGCTTCATAAATCATACCGATTACACCTAATGGCACACGGACGGTCTGGACATTTAATCCGTTATCAAGTGTCCACTCATCCGTCACCTCACCAGCAGGATCCTCAAGCTTTGCCACTTGTCTCAGTCCGTCAGCAAAGTCTTTTACACGATCCTGATCCAGTGCCAGACGATCCATATAAGCAGAATCGTAGCCTGCTTCACGGCCATTTTTCAGATCTGCTTCGTTAGCAGTTAAAATATCATGGCTGCGTGCTTCCAGATGATCAGCGATCACATTTAATGCAGCATTTTTTTCTTCTGTAGTTAAAAGACCAAGTTCCTTTGACGCTTTTTGTGCAAGCTTTGCCTGTTCTTTAACATTTGTCTTTTCGATGACTGTAGTCACCAAACCACTCCTTTTAATTTTTGGGGTTTTATCATGATTGTTATTGTTGTTTATACGCCGATCGGGATCGCCACTTCAAGTTCGCAAACAAAGGAATCATTGTGAACCGCTGCTTCCGCTTCCTCAGTTTCATTCATCTGAAAGTTTTCAAGATCCGCAGATGAATAATTTACAATCCCTAATCCAAGCTTATTTTTTTTCGTATCCAGAATCCGGACCACGCTACCTTTCTTAAAGTAGCCGTTGATCTGATAAATCTGGCTTGGAAGTAAGTTGCCTTTTTCATTAACGATGGTTTCTTTAGCATCTTCTTCAATCAGGATTTCTCCCTCAGGACCTGAATTGAAGGCAATCCATTGACGCTTGTGATCAAGGTTAATGTCCAGTTCAGTTACACCAAAGTAAGTTCCGCGTGCCGTTTCATATACAGCGTCCACCAGAATATTCGGGACACCTGCTTTACCTAGGAAAGAAGGTATACCAGATGCCATTGAGATTTTAAAGGCATCAATTTTAGAGCGCATACCTCCTGTCCCGACTGCGGAACCGGGTTCTCCAGCCATATCCTCAATATCCTGTGTGATTTCTGTTACTTCCGGTAATAACTCTGCCTCCGGGTTCTTACGTGGGTCATCATTATACAGACCATCAATGTCAGACAGAATAATTAACTGATCTGAATCCACAAGACCTGCTACTTTGGCAGAAAGCGTATCATTATCTCCAAAACGGAGCCGATCCGTTGTGACCGTGTCGTTCTCGTTAACGATTGGTACGATTCCACGTTCCAGTAACACATTAATTGTGTTTCTAACATTGTTATAGCGCGTCTCATCGGAGAAATCACTGCGCGTAATTAAAATTTGTGAAGCAGCGTATCCATGAGATGAGAATAATTCAGAGTAGGTTTCGATTAATCTTCCCTGTCCAATCGCAGCTGCCGCCTGCTTTTCAGGCAGGGATGATGGACGGTTAACGAAACCGAGTGTACGGTAGCCGGCTGCAACCGCTCCGGATGAAACGAGAACGACTTCGTGCCCGTCATCCTTTAATTCTGCAACCTGATCTGTAATCCGCTGAATTTTTCTTCTGCTGATATCTCCTGATGAACTTGTTAAAGAACTGCTTCCGATTTTAATTACAACTCTTTTTTGACTGTCCGATGTCATGCTATCACTCCTGATTAGTATTTCTCTATCTATGAACGGTGATTACTGCACCGTTGCTTTAGCCATTTGTTCTGTAATTTCCTTAGACCTGTTCATAGCACCTTCAATCGCTGCTTTAATGGCGTTTCCTCCACCGCTTTCTTCCAGTGCATTCAGTCCCGCTGCGGTTGTACCATTTGGCGACGTTACATTTTGTCTGAGCTCAGTAGGTGTTTCATCACGCTCAATCATCATTTTTGCAGCGCCTAAAATCGTCTGGGCACCAATTTCACGGGCCTGTTTTACATCCATCCCGTTTTCATGTGCCGTTTTTTCAATGTGTTCCATCAAATAATAGAAATAAGCAGGTCCACTTCCCGCAATGCCTGTAAACAGATCCATTTGATCTTCATCAATCACATATACCTCACCGATTGATGCCAGCAGGCTTTTGGCAAGCTTGACGTTTTTCATCGTCACGTTTTCTCCTGGTGAGATGGCAGTGGCTGATTCTCTCAGCATACTCGACGTATTCGGCATCACTCTGATGACCTGCTGTCCTTCATTTAGATGCTGTTCCATAAATTCCGTTGAAATCCCTGCAAGTACGCTCATTACAACCTGATTTGGTTGAATAGAATCTTTAATGGATAACAATGATTGTTCAGCATCTTTTGGCTTCATCGCTAAAATGATGACATCATAGGCTGAAAGCTGTACTTTATCCCTCACGATGCCCTGAATGCCGTATCGGTTGTGAAGCTCAAATAGACGGTCTTCATTACTTCTGTTTGTAGCCGTTACCTGGTGAGGCTCAAGCGTGCCTGTCTGCACGATCCCTGAAATCATTGCTTCTGCCATGTTTCCTGCCCCTATAAAGGCTACTCTGATATCTGATGACATAAACGTCCCATCTCCTTCAATTCATTCATTAGTCATTTTGTGTTCGCTGTTTTGTTCGCTCTGTTTTAATCACGAGTATTATCGTAACACGTAGGGATTTTTCATCAAGAGTAATCGGGGAAGTAGTGAGTTACAGTCAGTTAACGGGAGTGAAAGCGTTATCAGAGGGCTGTATTTTTTAATAATGAGTGAATTTGCGGTTTTAGATGTCCAGATCGTAAAATTTGAGGTATTTACATTTTAGGAACATGATAAAAGCGGACCCCTGTATAACAGGGATCCGCAAACTCATAGCTGTTTATTCAATCGTTACATTAAATTTTTCTTTTAAATCCTGAACGAGCTTTTTATGATATTCATCGCTGACGACATTTTTTGATCCTCTGATAATTTCTGTCGCGTAATGAAGTGGTGGGGCAAGCTCTTCAGACGGATTAATGACAATAAAGGAGATGCTTTTCTCATAAGTTCGATCACCAACTCGGACATCAATCATCACCGGGCGATACATACCCGTGTGAACCCCCTCCCGCTCAAATAAATAAGCAAGGGCTTCCTGATTCACTTTATATAACACACCCTCACCAGGCTGACCGGTTTCTACTATATTCGCACGCCCTCCGTCGTGAACGGTTAAACTGTAATTCATTTCAAGCCTGTCTGTCACACCACCGCCAATTTTATTTATAAACAGATGATCAACTGAGGCCAGTTTAAAACGTTCATTATCCATACAGGAACCATACGCATAGTAATAATGAACAGGGCGGTCGAGTTCAAGGTGTACAAGCCAGTCATTAAACCTGACTTCTTCCGCCTTCTGATGTGAACCGTCATCCACCTGGGTAAAAGCATCCACTTCTCCTAAATGATCAGTCATTACTTTGATCTTTTCAACTTTTCCTGTTCTGTTCATCCATTTTATTATGTGATCAGCTTTCTTATCCATCACTTCATATAGTTCCCCGTATGAGGTCTGATTCTCTGAAGGAACCAGCACCGGATCCAGGTGATCACCTAGATAAAGCTTTCCTGACGTTTTCGCCTGTGAAGCCAGTAAAGTTTCATTGATTATTAAATTGTGAGCGGTACCATGTTTTCTTAAAGTTCCATATACGAAAAAAAGCTTACTCAATCTGATCATCCTCCTGTTATATTAACTATCATTGGCCGCGCACGCATGTTCGTGTTAAAGTAAAGATGGTGATATGATGAATCTAACAAGATGGAGCTACGCAGGGCGGGGCCGGATTCGGGCTTATTTTGAAGAAATCCCCCACTCTACTGTGTTTCTCTCAAGAATAAGAAATAAATATTTTGTCCGTTATGTAGATTGGCATCGCTCTGATCCAGTTGTCAGCCGTGATGATCTTGTCGTTATTGAAAGGATCATTAATGATGAGCAGCAACTGACTGATCGTGGCACCCAAACGGATCGTTGATTCTACGATAGTAAATAAGGTTATAAATTGCAAGATTGAACGGAGTGTATCTTTATGAAAAAAACAAAGATATTAGCAGCCTGCATCGTGTTAACTGCTTCTCTATACGCATATCCGGTTCAGACAAAAGCAGAAATTACTTCTCCTGAGGTATATATAGCGCTTGGAGACTCGGTTGCGGCAGGAGTCACACCAAACGAATCGGTCGACTCAGGGTATACAGATATCATCGCGGCAGAGCTCGGGCAGTCCGGTCTTCTTGCTGCATTCTCAAAGGACTTTGCCGTTCCAGGGTTTACGACGTCTAATGTGCTGGAACTTTTTGATAATGAGGAGGTCCGTAATAGCGTTTCACAGGCTACGATGATTACGCTGTCAGCAGGAGCCAATAACGTCCTTGGTCTAGTTCAGCAAGATGATCTCGGTCAGACCGTAAGCTACAATCAGCTGACTGCCAACTTTGCGCTCAATAATATGAGAATAGAATATGGTGAGATTCTTGATACCATTCAGGAATTGAATCCTGATGCCGATATTTATGCAATTGGATACTACTTCCCTTATCCGCATGTAAAGGAAAAACAGCAGGAAGGCGTAAGAAAAGTCCTTGAAACCGTGAATACCATTATCCAGAACGAAGCTGAATCAAGAGGGCTAACCTTTGTTCCAGTAGCAGAAGAATTTAATGCTGCAGGAACAGCTTATTTGCCAAATCCGACAGACGTTCACCCGAATCAGGAAGGATATGTTTCAATCGCCAACTCATTTTTTGACGTTGCCGCTCCATTTTTAGAGGCATCCATTAATGATATTCCACCAAACCCTGGTCTCTCTCCATTTATTCAGGAATTACTGGAGCAAAATCCGCAAATGCAGATGCAAACCAGCCCTGATGAAGCCGAAGAGCCTGAAGAGATGGAACTTGAAGGCACTGCAGAAGATGGAATCGGACATTCATTCAAAGACCCGGATAATCTGCTTGGATACAGCAGAATGATGACATAATAAAAAAGAGATGCCACAAGAAAATCGGCATCTCTTTTTTATTACTTTTCAAGCGGCCCGTCATCCCAGCACTCGGTATTTTTCAGACCTTCTATTCTATTTTTATAAAACACAGGATCAATTCCCTGACGTTTCTGCTTCTTATAATCATTTAGTACTTTAAAGGCTAAAGGTGAGAGCAATGATATCGCAATAAGGTTGATCAGTGCCATCGTTCCCATTGAAACGTCTGCAAGATTCCAGACAACTCCAAACTCCTGAACAGCCCCGAAATAAACCATCGCAACTACGATGATCCGGTAAAGGTTCTTATAAACCGGGCTGTACTTAATAAACTCAATATTTGTTTCACCGTAATAATAGTTACCTACAATCGAACTGAAGGCAAAAAGGAAAATTGCGATACTGACAAATGTTCCTGCCCAGCTGCCTACATGGAATGCAAGGGCATCCTGAGTGAGCTGAATGCCGTCACTGCCGTTTAAGTATTCTCCTGACATAATGATAATCAGAGCAGTTGCGGTACAAATAACGAGCGTATCAACAAACACACCAAGTGACTGGATCAGACCCTGTTTGGCAGGGTGTGTAACAGAAGCGGTTGCAGCAGCATTAGGAGCACTACCCATACCGGCTTCATTTGAGAACAAACCGCGCTTTACCCCGTTCAGAATGGCTGCACCGATTCCGCCGGAAACGACTTCGGTGAAACCAAAAGCGTTACTGAAAATGATCTGGAACATCGGAAATACTTTATCAAGATTGGTAAAAAGAATAAAAAGTGCAAGTAGAATATACAAGATGGCCATAACCGGAACAACGATGCTCGTCACCGCCGCAACCCGTTTAACCCCTCCGAAAATAACAGCTGCTGTGAGCACAACTAGTACAAGCCCTACAATGGAACGGTTCCAGCCGAATGATCCCTCAAGCGCAAGTGAAATTGTATTGGACTGAACTGAATTAAAAACGAGACCAAATGTAATTGAAATAATAATGGCAAAAATGATACCCAACCATCTCGCATTTAATCCTTTTTCCATATAATAGGCAGGTCCTCCACGGAAACCTTCCTTATCTTTCACTTTATAAACCTGGGCCAGTGTTGACTCCACAAAAGCAGAAGCAGCACCGACAAGGGCAATGACCCACATCCAGAAAACCGCCCCTGGTCCGCCAAGTGCGATAGCAGTGGCTACCCCTGCAAGGTTTCCTGTTCCTACACGTGAAGCTGTAGAGATCGTAAAAGCTTTAAAGGATGAAATTCCCCGTCTTCCTTCTGATGAAATCGTGGACTTTTCAGTCAAAAGCTTCAGCATGTCTCCGAGTGAAGTAAACTGTAGAAAGCCGCTCTTAATCGTAAAGAACAACCCGCAGCCGATCAGTACGACGATTAATATGTAGTCCCATAAAAAGCCATTTACAGTCGTGGCAAAACTGTCAATCGCATTCACAAATAATAATGTTTCCAACATTTTAATGACCCCCTTTAAAAAATAAATAGAATGGAAGAAAGCGGTACCCTCTTCCATTCCCTGTATGATGATTTTATTAAACCTCTTCCGTATTCAATTCAAACCAGATCCTCGTGACCTTACCGCTCTTCTGTTCATCAATGACAAAGGAGCCGTTTGAATATCGGTCATTTACTCTGAGTGAGGCAGGATTAATTGCAAACCGCTCTAACTTTTCTGTTTCTGCTGAAACAGCAATATCTGATTTGTTCTCAACGGCAAGGATACCGACGATCCGGTGAGGATTACTTTTCAGTTCCCTCAGCATGACCAGTCCTCTTTTCGCCCTGCCGCTCAGCTCGAATTCTGACACTGACATTTTCTTTACAGATCCGCGCTGTGTCATCACAATCAGCTGAGATTCCTCTGATACAATCTGTCCTCCGATGACTTCGTCGCCATCCTTCAGGTTGATTCCTTTCACACCGGCTGCACGCTGACCAATTGGTGCAGCTTCAGATTCATGGAATCGCAGACCGTAACCAAGTGACGTGGCAAGAAGTATTTCTTTTGTTCCGTCAGTTACGAAAACATCAAGAAGCTCATCACCTTTTTTAACATTTAAAGCAACGAGTGCTCTCGCTGTTCGCTGAGCGTTATAAAGTGAGAGTTCTGATTTTTTCAGCATGCCATTTCGTGTAATGAACGTCAGATACTTTTCACCGCTGAAATCATTTACCGGAATTACGCGCACAAGCTGCTCATCCTTTTCAAGCGTCACGAGTGATGATACGTGTTGACCGAGATCCTTCCAGCGGATTTCCGGCAGCAGATGGACCGGATAGTGAATATAGTTACCTTTATTTGTGAACAGCAAAATGGATTCAGTCGTATTGATGTTAAACAGCCCAAGCATTCTGTCTGATTCCTTCATGGCAAAATCCTTACCGTTAGATGCAGAATAAGATCGCAGTGATGTCCGTTTAATATAGCCGTCAGCCGTAACCGATGCAATGACATCTTCACTGGCTATGAGCACTTCCATATTAATCTTAATATCTTCGATGACATCTTCAATCACAGATAACCGGTCATTTTTGTACTGCTTCTGTATGCCTCTTAATTCTTTCTTAATGACTGACAGCAGCTTTGTTTCATTATTTAAAATAGCCTGCAGCTGTTCCACTTTCGCATCCAGTTCTTCAGCTTCTTTTTGAAGCGCCGTCACATCTGTGTTTGTTAAGCGGTAAAGCTGTAAGGACACAATGGCCTCTGCCTGTGCTTCTGTGAAATCAAACAGCCGCTTGATGTTCTCCTTCGCATCTTTTTTGTCCTTGGAAGCTCTGATGGCCTCAATTACTTCGTCAAGAACGGATAAAGCTTTTATCAGACCTTCAACGATATGTTTTCTTTTCTGTGCTTTATCATAGTCGAATTTCGTTCTTCTGGTAACAACTTCCTTCTGGTGCTCGATATAAGCATCAAGAAGGCTGTTCAGCCCCATCAGCATAGGGCGTTTATTATAAATAGCAACCATATTAAAGTTGTAATGTACCTGCAGATCTGAATTTTTATATAGGAAGTTGAGTACGCCTGTTGCATCTGCCTCTTTTTTCAGCTCGATAACAATCCGCAATCCGGTTCTGTCTGTTTCATCCCGGACTTCTGCAATTCCTTCAACTTTACGATCTGCACGGAACTCATCCATTTTTTTAACGAGAACGGCTTTGTTGACCTCGTAAGGAATTTCTGTAATGACCAGCTGCTGTTTACCGCCGCGGATATCTTCAATATCAACTTTTCCGCGAATGACAATTTTACCTTTTCCTGTTTCATAGGCGTTTCTGATCCCTTCAACACCCTGAATAATACCGCCTGTAGGAAAATCCGGACCTTTGATGACTTTCATCAGATCATCCACTGTACAAGACGGATCTTCGATGCGCATGACGGCAGCATCAATGACCTCACCTAAATGATGTGGCGGAATTTCAGTGGCATACCCGGCTGAAATTCCTGTAGACCCATTCACCAGCAGGTTTGGATAACGTGCCGGCAGAACAACAGGCTCTTCAGAAGTATCATCGAAGTTTGGAATATGATCAACGGTCTCAGCATCTATATCGCGGAGCAGTTCCCCTGAGATCGCTGACAGCCTTGCCTCTGTATATCGCATTGCTGCCGCAGGATCACCATCAATACTTCCGTTATTACCGTGCATCTCCACAAGACGGTTACGCACTTTCCATGACTGGCTCATCCGAACCATCGCATCATACACAGACGAATCTCCGTGAGGATGATAATTACCTATTACATTCCCGACGGTTTTAGCGGATTTACGAAAGCCTTTTTCATGCGTGTTTCCTTCCATATGCATGGCATAAAGAATTCGTCTTTGAACAGGCTTCAGTCCATCCCTTGCGTCAGGAAGAGCCCGCTCCTGAATAATGTATTTACTGTATCGTCCAAATCTGTCCCCTAAAACTTCTTCGAGAGGAAGATCCTGAAAGCGTTCTGTTGCTGTCATAAAAGCTTATTCCTCCTCCGAAACCATGATTGACTCATTCTCTAAAATATTCTGATTATCTTCAAGTCCAAAAGCGACGTGGGATTCAATCCACCTTCTGCGCGGCTCTACTTTATCCCCCATCAATGTGGTTACTCTGCGTTCCGCTCTTGCACCATCATCGATTCTGACGCGTATCAGCGTTCTCGTAGCGGGATCCATGGTTGTTTCCCAGAGCTGAGAAGCATTCATCTCACCAAGTCCTTTGTAACGCTGAAGCATATAGCCTTTACCGACCTTTTTCGTAACCGAACCGAGTTCATCATCTGTCCATGCATACTCAATTACTTCTTTCTTTCCGCTTCCCTTACTTACCTTATACAGTGGTGGCAGGGCAATATATACTCTTCCGGCCTCCACAAGCGGTTTCATATAACGGTAGAAGAACGTCAGAAGTAAGACCTGAATATGTGCACCATCCGTATCGGCATCGGTCATGATAACAATTTTATCGTACTGAACATCGTCCAGATTGAAATCAGCCCCTACACCTGCACCGATTGCATGGATAATCGTATTAATCTCTTCATTTTTAAAAATATCTGCAAGCTTGGCTTTTTCCGTATTGATTACTTTTCCGCGGAGCGGCAGGACAGCCTGAAACTTCCGGTCACGTCCCTGCTTTGCACTTCCACCGGCAGAATCACCCTCGACGAGATACAATTCGTTTTTAGCCGCATTTCTTGACTGCGCAGGTGTCAGCTTTCCGGAAAGAATCGTATCTGACTTTTTTCTTTTCTTTCCGTTACGTGCATCTTCCCTGGCTCTTCTTGCTGCCTCCCTCGCCTGCTGTGCGCGAATTGCTTTCTTGATTAGCAGCGTACTGATCTCAGGATTCTCCTCAAGGAAATAAAGCAGTTCCCCTGCAATAATGCCATCAACGGCAGACCTTGCCTCTGTTGTCCCAAGTTTACTTTTGGTCTGTCCTTCAAATTGCAGAATTTCTTCCGGAACCCTGACAGAAATGACGCTTGCAAAACCTTCCCTGATATCTGATCCTTCAAGGTTTTTATCTTTTTCCTTCAAAAGGTTTACTTTTCTCGCGTATTCATTGAATACGCGGGTGACTGCTGTTTTTGCACCCGCTTCATGAGTTCCGCCGTCTTTTGTTCTTACATTATTGACAAAGGACAGAACGGTTTCAGAAAATCCGTCATTAAACTGAAAAGCAAATTCCGCTTCGATGCCGTTCTGTGAGCCTTCAAATGACACAACCGGGTGGAGCGTATCTTTCTCTTCGTTAAGGTATGAAACAAATGCTTCAATCCCTGTATCAAATTTAAACGTTTCTTTGTTGCCGTCACGTTTATCCTCAATATCAATTGTAAAACCCTTAAGTAAAAAAGCACTTTCTCTCAAGCGTTCACTTAACGTTTCGTAATTAAAATGAGTAACGCTGAAAATCGATGGGTCCGGTTTAAAGTGAATATAAGTTCCGGATTCTTTTGTTTTACCGGTTTTCTCAAGCGTCGTAACCGGCTTACCTCCTGATTCAAACCGCTGCTTATAAATAAAGCCGTCACGGTAGATCGTTACCTCTAGCCATTCTGATAGTGCATTAACAACTGAGGCGCCAACACCGTGCAGGCCTCCGCTCGTTTTGTATCCACCCTGTCCGAATTTTCCTCCAGCATGAAGAACGGTAAAAATGACTTCGGGCGTCGGCTTACCTGAGCGGTGGATCCCTGTCGGCATTCCACGTCCGAAATCCCTAACAGAAATACTGTCATCCTCATGGATTTTCACATCAATTCGTTCGCCATATCCGCCGAGTGCTTCATCGACGGAATTATCTACAATCTCATAAACCAGATGGTGAAGTCCTCTGGCATCAGTTGAACCGATGTACATCCCCGGACGCTTGCGGACTGCTTCAAGTCCCTCGAGCACCTGGATAGCATCATCGTTATATTCCATCATTGCTTTTTTAGCCACAAATAATTCCCCTTCCAACCGTACAAACAGGTGTTCGTTTTTCTTTATTATAGCATATTTCACCTGGTTCCCATCATATTCTATCCTTTTTCTATGAATGATTTCAAATGCATCTTGAAAATTTTCTTTCGTTGCAGCTTTCATTTTAGCTGTTTTCTATCATTATTTTTGCTAATGATACGATTGGTAATCATAGAAAAGGAACCAGCGCAAATGCGCTGGTTCCATCTCTTCAGGATCTGGTCAGACTGTGTTCAACCTTGATACACCGGTCCATAATAACGGTGCGGCCTGCTGATTCAATTTTACGGAATACTTCCTCATCCATCACGCCAAGCTGCGTCCAGAAAACGGGTGCATCAGACTTTAGGAAATCCTCTGCAAGTTCCGGTAGAAATACTGATCGTCTGAAAACATTCACAATATCAATTTTACCTTCAATCTCTGACAGGCTCTTCACAGCCTTAACACCTAAAGCTTCTTTAATCATTGGATTGACAGGAATAATTTCGTATCCCGATGCCTGCATCGCTTCAGATACTCCGTATGATGTTCTTGAAGGATCATCACTTAAACCTATCACCGCAATTCTTTTTGACGTGTCCAGAATTTCCTTGATCTGTTCTCTTGAGGGATTATTGATCATCTTGATCCTCCTATTCAATTAAGCCTTTCTCCATTAAAAACTCCTCTGCAACGGTTGCATAATCATCTCCGTCAATATCAACACGGGCGTTCATGGCTTGCATATCTTCTTCCGTAATTTGACCTGAGAGGCCACTCAGTACTTCTTCAAGTTCAGGATACGTTTCAAGCACTTCCTGTCTGACTACAGGCACTGCATCATATTTAGGGAAAAACCCCAGGTCATCTTCAGTCGTCTGTAGGTTAAAGCGCTCGATACGACCATCTGTTGTAAAAGCAGGGATCACATCTACTTCACCATTTTGGACAGCTTCATACATGATGTTTGCATCAAAGCTTTCTGTAGCAGCAAACTCATAGCCGTAGGCTTCAACCAGTGCATCGTATCCGTCACCCTGTCTCTCGTAAAAAGCGTGAGGTGCACCGAAGGTCAGATCACTCGAAATCTCTGCAAGGTCCGAATATGTTTCTGCTGAAAAATCAGCATCTTCAGCAAAAGCCAGCGTATAATCATTGGCAAACCCTAAAGGCTCAAGCCAGGTAATTTCATACGCTTCCTCATATCCGGTACGGACCCGTTCAAGAATACTCTCACTTGATTCTCCTTCGTCTGCCTGTTCACCCAATACGGCTTCAAGTCCTGTACCTGTGTATTCCACATACATATCAATATCACCATTTTCAAGCGCAGGCTGAAGAATGGCCACTTCTCCAAGTCCTTCCTGCAGATCCACTTCGTAATCAGAATGATGCTCAATATACATTTCCAGAATATGCGGCAGAATATATTGTTCCGTCCACGGTTTACCGGATACAACAATCGGATCAAGGTCTGATCCACTTCCGGAATCTGATCCGCATGCTCCTAAAATTAATGTTGATGAGATTGTGATTAATACAGCTGTTTTTTTCATATGTTCACGTCCTATTCCTCAATTAGTCCTTTTGATTGTAAAAATTCCTGTGCAACGGTACGGTAATCATCTCCGTCAATATCAACCCGTGCATTCATCTCCTGCATTTCTTCATCTGATATCTGTCCGGCAAGCCCATTCATGACTTCTTCAAGTTCCGGATAATCTTCAAGGATGTCCATTCTGACAATCGGAACAGCATCATATTTCGGGAAAAACCCCAGATCATCCTCAGTCGTAACGAGATTAAAGCGCTCGATTCGACCATCTGTTGTAAATGCCGGGATAACGTCGACCTGACCGGTTCTCACCGCATCATACATGATACTGGCATCAAAGCTTTCCGCAGATGTAAACTCATAGCCGTAAGCCTCAACAAGCGCATCATAACCGTCTCCTTCACGCTCATAAAAAGAGTGTGGTGCACCGAAGACAAGCTCGTTACTGACGCCGGCAAGCTCTGTGTAGGTGGTCGCCGTAATGCCGGAATCTGCTGCATAAGCCATTGTATAACTGTTTTCAAATCCCAGTGGCTCGAGCCACGCCACTTCATAGCGCTCCTCGTAACCTTCCCTTACTCTCTCCAGAATGGACTCGCTTGATTCGCCCTGATCTGCTTTTTCATTCAGCACCGCTTCAAGCCCTGTGCCGCTGTATTCTACGTACATATCAATATCACCATTCTCAATTGAAGGGGTCAAAATCGCCACTTCTCCAAGTCCTTCTTCAAGTTCGACTTCATACTCAGAATTTCCTTCAATGTAGAGCTCAAGAATATGTGGAAGTATGTATTGCTCTGTCCATGGTTTTCCTGCCACAATAATCGGTTCATCCGCACTCCCAGATGTGTTACCGCATGCCCCCAGGACAACTGCTGATGATACCATGACTATTCCGGATGCTGCTTTCGACCATTTTTTCATTCCGTCACCCCTTATTTTGATTTCAACCCTTTTGGCGTTGTCTTTTTCTCAAGAATTTTTAAAATAAAATCAAATAACAGCGCAAGCAGGGCAACCGGAATCGCACCAGCCAGCACAAGGTTGTTGTTATAAGATTGCAGCCCTCTCCAGATTACGTCACCAAGACCTCCTGCACCGACAAACGTTGCGAGTGTCGCCACACCTACTGTAAGGACGGTTGCAGTCCTGATTCCAGCCATCAGAAATGGCAGCGAAAGCGGCAGTTCAATTTTAAAAAGAATCTGACTGCCTGTCATACCCATTCCTTTTCCTGCTTCAATGACGCCTTCATCCACTCCAGTTATGCCGGTATAGGTATTTCTTAAAATTGGAAGAAGTGCATAAATAATTAAGGCGATTAATGCTGTTTCAAAGCCGATTCCTAAAATCGGAACGAGAAAACCGAAAAGAGCCAGACTCGGAATAGTCTGAAAAACGGCAGTGATGCCAATATAAAACTCAGCAACCTTTTGATTACGTGATATAAATATGCCAAGAGGAAGGCTGATCAGGATGGCAATAAAAATGGCAGTAAAGGATAAATACAAATGTTCAAGTGTACTCTCAATTATTAAGTCCTGTCTCTGAATAACGGTATCGAAAAATGTCTGTATCATTGTTTCACCTCCTCACGATCAATGCCTGCAAGCACTGCAAGGAGAGTGTTTTTTTCTACTATGCCAACAGGGTCACCATGATCAGTGACAGATAAATGGTCAAGTCCGTGTTTAAGCATAAAACGCACTGCTGATTGCAGTGATTCTGTTTTATCCAATGAGTGCTGGTTTGTTATGTCTGATATCATTGATGATTCAACAAATGAGGCAATACTCTGTTGTGAGGGATTAGACATGTGTGTTTGAATCCGTTCTTCTCCGATAAAAGAACGGACAAAATCATTTGCAGGATGCTCTACAAGCTCCTGAGGTGTAGCAATCTGCTCAATTACCCCGTCTTTCATTACGACAATTTCATCTGCAATTTTCAATGCTTCATCCATGTCGTGCGTGACAAAAACAATCGTCTTCTTAATGGATGACTGCAGCAGCTTTAATTCATCCTGCAGCTGTTCCCGGCTGATCGGATCCAGTGCGCTGAATGGTTCATCCATTAAAATGATAGGCGGTTCACCCGCGAGCGCTCTGACTACCCCGACACGCTGCTGCTGTCCACCGCTAAGCTCAAGTGGGTAACGCTTCTTATAAATGTCCGGCTCAAGGCCGACAAGTTTCAGAAGTTCATCAACGCGTTCGATATACTCATTTTTCTTTTTACCTTTCAGCTTCGGAATCAACCCTACATTTTCCTCAATTGTCATATGAGGAAACAGCCCGATTCGCTGAATGACATAGCCGATATTCCTTCTTAATTCTACCTCACTGACCTGGTTCGTATCCTTCCCGTCGATTTCAATGGTTCCTGACGTAATACTGATCAGCCGGTTAATCATCTTCATCGTAGTCGTTTTGCCGCAGCCGCTTGGTCCAATCAGCGCTACAAGCTTACCTTCTCTAATATGTAAATTCATGTTTTTAATGGCTTCTGTGCCATCTTCAAAGGTTTTTGAGACATTTTTAAACACAATCATAGATCTACCCCCATTTTCATTCTTTTTTTCTTAATTCCCTAGTAAAATCGTCATAAACATTTTTTATCGATTTTTGTCGGTGTTTGTATTATTTTTTTGAGAAACGAAACTTGAATAAATTTTTATCGTTAGAACCAGGCTTTTCATGATAATATAGACCATATAAACTTCACTTGAATAAGACGGTTTTACTTAGTGGTTCTCATACATAAAATGGATTAATAAGTGAATTTATATGAATTTCACGGTAAGATAAGGGGATTATTAAATGGAACTTGTTGTTTTGTTTCTTGCAGCATACATAATCGGATCGATCCCGTCAGGTCTTTGGATAGGAAAAGCATTTTTCAAGAAGGATATTCGAAATTTCGGCAGTGGAAATCTTGGGGCAACCAATACTTTCAGAGTCCTCGGCAAAAAAGCAGGTGCTATTGTAACGGTCATGGATATTCTTAAAGGAACCGCCGCTACCTTATTACCGCTGGCTTTTGACCGTCCTGAGCTGATGCTGTACGCCGGTGCGGTTTCAGTCATTGGTCACATTTTCCCGATTTTTGCCGGGTTTAGAGGCGGCAAAGCAGTCGCAACGTCTTCCGGTGTCCTGCTCGGGTATGAACCGCTGTTATTTGTACTGGTCGTCATCTGTTTTCTGATTGCTCTTAAAATCAGTAAATACGTTTCACTGTCATCAATGATTGCGGGGCTGTTTGCCATTATTTACTGCCTGATCTTTCCGAAAGATCTTGTTTTGTTTATTATCGTGGCGATCATGGCCGGGTTTGTCATTATCAGACATAAAGATAATATAATAAGGATCAAAAACGGAACTGAACCGAAAATAAAATGGATGTAGGGAGTTGCTATCCCTACATCCATTTTTCGTTTTAATGATGAGGGAAAACCGATTCCCCGATAAAAATAAACAAGACAGCAGTTGCTCCAAGCAGTGTGAGACTCGCCAGCCATGCTGTACGGTTTTTATCACTTAACATGATCAGGACAGTATAAATGACAGCTGCGCCAGCAATTGCTATAAACGCTTCTATCCAGTAAGAAGACTCAACCTGGAGCAACGTTTGTAATGCCATCCCGGGAAAGATAAACAGGCCGATCCATAAAAATAATTTTCTTTCCATCAAAACACCCTTTCTTTGTATGTCAGTCATGATTACATTATAATGAACCAAACTCAGGTTTTAAAGGAAGGAGCTTAATCATATGAATATCTCGCTATCTGATGATGTAATTGAATGGTTCAAAAAGGAAATGCAAATTGATGAAGGTGAGCACGTTCGATTTTTCGCACGGTATGGAGGCTCCAGTAAGGTTCAGGAAGGTTTCTCGCTCGGTGTCAGTAAAGATGAGCCTGTAGAACCGGCAGCAGAAACCGAAAAATCAGGTATTCACTTCTTTATTGAGGAAAAGGATATCTGGTATTTTGATGGTCACGACTTAAACGTAAGCTACAGCAGCAAATCGGATGGTCCTGAATACGATTATTCCAAATCGTAAAAAGAAACACTTCAGCGCGGAATTATCAGGTCATACAATAGTTTAACTAGACAGGGTCAGCCTGAGGGAATGACCCTGTCTCTGTTCTGCTGATTTCCATTCTGTCGTATCAAGAAAGTGAATCTAGCGGCGTTTCAAATTGAACCGGTTAATATGCTGTTCAAGCCCTTCTTTTTTTAGAATCTCGTACTGAATGTCGCCGATCAGGTCAAAATGTGAATAGCCATCTTTTCTTTGGTGAATCCATTCTTTCTTCAGGTTATACTTTCTTCCCCATTCAGCAAGATCCTCCAGATTTTTGCCTCCTGCTTTTGTGACGGTTTTCATATGCTGAAAACGGTCATCAAGCCAGTAGTGGGTAAGAAATGCGATTTCTCCCTGATCAATTTTCCTCTTCCATTCTGCAATTTCCACACGTTTAATGCCAAAAGCCATGCTGTTTCACCTTCTTACCTATTTTGAAATCGAACTACTGCCTACTGTTTTTTTGTGTTGTTCACATGCCTCATGCCATTCAGGAAAATATTTTTTTACTGAGATAGGACGGAAATTTTCCTTCTTTACACAAACATGTTTCGTTAATCCCGTGGCAGCAACCTGTCCATCCTCTGTTACAATTTCATAGGCATAATGGGTTCTGAGACCGTCGTAGTGATCCATCCAGGTACGAATCACTGCTGTTTGTCCATATCTCACAGGTGTTTTATATGATATATTTACATCCATGACAGGGGCAAGAATTCCCGCGTCTTCCATTTCTGCATATCTGAAGCCCATTTCCTCTATTAGTGACGTCCTTCCGATTTCCATCCAGATTAAGTAGTTGGCATGATAAACGACGCCCATCTGATCGGTTTCAGCATACCGGACTTCTATGGTTTTTTCAGCTGTTAGCATTGTATGTATACACCCTTTCGAATTTCTATAGCTTTTATTATAACGTACGATGTCCCCAGGCAAAATAAAAGCACCCTATCCACCTGGACAGAATGCGATCTGCATTAGTTTTTTTGACCGAATGCCAGCCATCTTTTTTCAAGTTTTTCTTCTATCAGATCCATTTTGACGGGATCTTTTTGAATGTCAGACCGATTCTCTGCCATCAGTTCCTGAAATGTTTTTCCTTTATTGCGCATGAAGTGCACCTCCTCCTTACAGTATGACACTGATGGAGGTGAAATAAACATAAATTGATTGAAAATTTTAATTTTTTGTAAAATTTTTCTGTTTTATGTATAGATTCGATTTTCTTAAAGTATCGTTGGTTACATACAGCCGGGCCTGCCTCATCCTTCGCTTTTGTTTGTGTCTAGCTGCGGCGACTAGCCCCTCGAGGTCATAAGTCAAAGCTGAACGAGGGCAAAAATCAGCCCTCTTTTCATCTTCGCCTTATGCTTGTCGGGGCTGGACAAGTCACCTCCGCTTTTCTAAGGCCGCGCGGTGAGCCAACTAGTGCTCCGCACTACGTTATCTCACCTGTCGCTTCTCTGCCGCAGGAGTCTTCGGATGAGGCAGGCCCTCTGTTACATTAAATATGTGTGTTTTCGGACATCGTTGTTAAGTCTCACAGGAGTCTACAGGTGGTACCTGCCCCCTTGTCTGGTATGTAGGAAAATCAAAAAAACACCTGCACTGGTGGATCAGTGCAGGCATTTTTTGGTTTAATGATTAAACAGTCAGTTTGTCGCGAAGGACCATGCGCAGGATGCCGCCGTGTCTGTAGTAATCTACTTCCACTTCAGAATCGAAACGTGCCAGAACTTCGAATTGTTTAACTGTACCGTCTTCAGATGTTGCTGTTACAGTCAGGATATCACGCGGTTTCACATCGTTTGTGATGTTGACAGCGATGGATTCTTTTCCTGTTAAACCAAGTGTTTCAGCGCTTTCTCCCTTTTTGAATTGAAGAGGAAGTACGCCCATGAATACAAGGTTTGAACGGTGAATTCTTTCATAGCTTTCTGCGATAACCGTTTTAATACCAAGCAGGTTTGTACCTTTTGCTGCCCAGTCACGGGATGATCCCATTCCGTAATCTTTTCCAGCAAGTACAACAAGACCTGTGCCTTCTTCCTGATACTTCATGCAAGCATCATAAATTGGCATAACTTCACCGGTTGGCCAGTGTGTTGTAAATCCGCCTTCAGTTCCAGGTGCGATCTGATTACGGATACGGATATTAGCAAATGTACCACGCATCATGACTTCGTGGTTACCACGTCGTGATCCGTAAGAGTTAAAGTCGCGGATTTCCACGCCATTTGCGCGCAGGTACTTTCCTGCAGGCGTGTCTTTACCAATCGCTCCGGCTGGAGAAATGTGGTCAGTTGTAACAGAGTCACCGAATTTACCGACAACGCGAAGATCTTTAAGCTCTTCAATGTCTGATGGGTGTTCTGTTAGGCCTTCAAAGAATGGCGGGTTCTGGATGTACGTTGAATCGTTAGAGAATGCATAAAGTGCATCATCGTTCGTTTCAATTTCGTTCCATCTTTCGTTATTGTCAAATACACGCTCATATTCTTCACGGAACAGTTCAGGTGTTACAGTTGCTTTCACAATTGCATTCACTTCTTCTGTTGTTGGCCAGATGTCTTTCAGGAAGATGTCCTGACCGTCTTTTCCTTTTCCAATCGGATCGTTCTGAAGGTCAATATCAACCGTACCGGCAAGTGCATAAGCTACGACAAGCGGCGGAGATGCCAGGTAGTTTGCACGCACAAGCGGGTGGATACGTCCTTCAAAGTTACGGTTACCGGAAAGAACAGAAGATACAAGAAGATCACTATCTGAAATTGTTTTTTCAATTTCAGGAAGTAATGGACCTGAGTTTCCGATACAAGTTGTACAACCGTAACCTACAAGATCAAATCCTAATTTCGCCATTGGCTCAAGCAGATCAGAGTCGCGCAGGTAGCCTGAAACGACCTTTGATCCAGGAGCTAAAGAAGTTTTTACGTACTTTGGTACTTCCATGCCAAGCTCAACCGCTTTTTTAGCGACAAGTCCGGCACCAAGCATAACGTAAGGGTTTGATGTGTTCGTACAGCTTGTAATTGCAGCAATCGCAATCGCACCTGTCTTCATAGGTGCAACGTCACCATTGTTGAATTCAACAACTGCTTCTTTGTTGATCTCTTCTTTTTCAAGACCGAAGCCCTGAACGCCTTCTTTAGCAGTAAGTGCTTTATGGAATTCTTTCTGCATGTGAGAAAGTGGAATCAAATCCTGTGGACGTTTTGGACCTGACAGGTTTGGTTCAACTGCAGAAAGATCAAGCTCAACTACGTCTGTGTATGTCGGGTCTTCTTTATCAGCAGTAAAGAACATATCGTTGCGTGTTAAGTATTCCTTTACTACGCTGATATCTTTATCGTCACGGCCAGTTAAGCGCATGTAATCAAGTGACTCTTCATCTACCGGGAAGAATCCGCAAGTTGCTCCGTATTCCGGTGCCATGTTAGCAATCGTTGCACGGTCAGCAAGTGGAAGGTTTGAAACGCCTTCGCCGAAAAATTCAACAAACTTACCTACAACACCCTTTTGACGAAGAACCTGAGTGACTTTCAGTGCAAGGTCTGTTGCTGTTGCACCTTGTGGAAGGCGGTTCGTCAGACGTACACCGATTACTTCAGGAATTGGGAAATACGATGGCTGTCCAAGCATACCTGCTTCAGCTTCAATACCACCTACACCCCATCCAAGAACGCCGATTCCGTTGATCATTGTTGTATGGGAGTCTGTTCCTACAAGCGTATCAGGGAATGCAATTGTTTCACCTTCAGCGTTTTCAATTGCATGAACGACATTTGCCAGATACTCAAGGTTTACCTGGTGAACAATTCCTGTTGCAGGTGGAACGGCACGATAGTTATCGAATGCCTTTTGTGCCCATGAAAGGAACTGGTAACGCTCAGCATTACGTTCGAATTCAAGGTCCATATTAACCTGAAGAGCGTCAGGTGTTCCGTACTTGTCGACCTGAACAGAATGGTCAATAACTAGGTCAACCGGGATCTCAGGGTTGATTTTGTCAGGTGAGCCGCCCATTTTTGACATCGCATCTCGCAGTGAAGCAAGGTCTACAACAGCCGGTACGCCTGTAAAGTCCTGAAGAATAACACGTGATGGTTTAAATGGAACTTCTGATTCAGACACATCTTTTGATCCCCAGTTTGCAAGGTCACGGATGTGATCTTCTTTGATAACTCTTCCATCATATTGACGTAATACAGATTCAAGAAGTACACGGATTGAATAAGGAAGCTTAGCGATTTTCGTTAGTCCTTTTTCTTCCAGTGCTTTTAATTCATAATAATGATAGCGTTTACCTTCAAGCTCAAAAGATTTCTTAGCCTGAAATAAATCCTGGTTTGCCATCTGCTTTTCCCCCTCTAAAATAAATTATCAAGCGACGTTATGTAACTTTTTTCGCACTATTCAATCTTAATATAACTAAGTTCATAAGTAAATATCAATAAAGTTATGTTATTTGATAAGAATAAGTTATCGTAAAATGAAAATACCAAAACATGACGCTCAAAAAGACTATTCAGACAACTTTTTAATTTTCGGAGGACTCTCTTGTTTCCGAAATGAGTGCTTTATTGATATAACATTAACCCTTTACTGCATTCATTAATAGATGGCCGGTTTGAATAAGCCAATGTTCATTACCTTTTGGCGCTATGATCTGAACCCCTATTGGCATTCCATTAGACGCCTGGTGGATTGGAAGACTGATTGCGGGCTGCCCCGTTAAATTTGCCAGCTGAGTATAAGGGGTATACGTTAAGCTCGGCTCAAACATTTCATAGATCAGGTGCTGCTGTGCTGCTGAGGGTAATGAACTGATTTGTTTTAGCCGCTCTGTCATATTCTCTGAATGGTTCAGCTCTCCAAGTTTAGGGGCAATATGTGCAGCTGCAGGTGTAATATACAAATCATAAGTTTCATGAAATTGGTGCATGACTGCTGAAGCCTGATCCCACGCAGCCAGACTCCGGCTGAACTCACCTGCTGAAAGCTTTAACCCAGCCTGTGACAGTGCCCATGATTCAATTTCCATATCTTCATGTGTTAGGATTCTTCCTAAAGCCTGCTCTAAATTATGTATAAGTGAGGCCATTTCTCCGGAATTCATTAAATAGTACTGTTCAATCAGCTGTTTCCCGTCAATGGCAGGCACAGCTTCCTTGCAATCGAATCCCGCTTCTTCTAGCAGCTTAACCGCTTTATAAACGGCTATTCTTGCTTCTTCACTCACTGGCGTTCCAACAGGAGAATCCGTTGAGAATGCTACTCTGTATTTTCTATTCACATTCCTGGTATTTAAATATCCGGCCTCATAAAGAGGAATATGAAATGCGGCTTCCTTTTGAAAAACCTGCATACTGTCAAGCAGCTGAGCGGTGTCTCTGATTGATTTAGTCAAAAAGAAATCAATGGCTGCCCCCTGCCATTGTCTGCCGGTCCCCGGTCCAACAGGAACCCTGCCTCTTGAAGGTTTCAGACCTATCAGGCCAGTAAAAGAAGCTGGAATTCTGATTGAGCCTCCACCATCACTTGCTCCGGCAACCGGCACCATTCCACTGGCAAGAGCAGCTGCTGCTCCACCGCTGGATCCACCAGGAGAGTATTGATGGTTCAGCGGATTTTTCGATGCTCCGTGTAATACCGGCTCCGTAATATTTTTCAAACCGAATTCAGGTGCATTTGTGTGCCCGAGAATGATGAACCCGGCATTTTTCAGCCTTCTTACAAAGTGACTTGTATGCGCTGCTTTATTCTGAGCAAGCAGTTTCGATCCGGCTGTGGCTGGTGACCCTTTTACATATTGAGACATATCCTTTAACAGGATAGGCACCCCGCCAAATGGAGCGGTCACATCAGCGTTTTCCGCTTCGATCCTTGCCTCCTCTAACCTGAGGTGGGTGACTGCATTTACAAGAGGGTTTTCTTTCAGGATGACTTCGTACGCTGTTTCTGTTAATTCTCTTGGTGATACCTGATTTCCCTTTACAAGTGCGGCTAACCCAGTTGCATCAAAGTTCTTAAATTCTTCCGGCTTCATTTAATTCAGCCTCCTATTTTGGCGCTCTAAAACCTGCTTGTTCTGCTTCTTTTTCTGAACAGAACCAAACTTCAGGTATGGTCTGCTCATAGTAAGCAGATTCAGGCGTGTGATAAATTTGATCTCCCCGCGAATTAATATTCCCTTTGATTTCACAACCATTATGTTCAAGCGGACTGTCTTCTGCACTTTGATAGTCTTCTATAGACCATATGCCAACGCCCTCAGACCTAGCTTTTTCTTCGATTGCCCTGAATTCATCCACATATCTGGTGTTCGGAGGATAAACTGCTATTCTGGCAAGCCCTTGTTCCAGAAGCTTTTCATTAAACATTTCATCATTGTGCCATACATAAGCCAGCAGACGTCCATAACGGTCTCTTTCAGACACATCAAGTTCCAGCTCAACCCGCTCACCTTCAAGTCGCGAAGTAAATTCAGATGCTTCAGGTCCATATGGCTGAACACCCAGTGAGGGATGTTTTGTTTCAGGTGTATCAATCAGCAGTAGGCGGATTCTCTCTTCAGATCCGTCATCGAACTGCACATCGAGGGTGTCCCCATCCACGACATATGTCACTTCTCCTGATAACGATTCTTCACTGCAGGCTGATAAAAACACCACAGCCATCAATATCCAACACTTTTTCATCGATTCTCCCTTTTATGGATGTTTTAATTTGTAATCCTCATAAAACCCGAGGACATCTTTTACATACTGGTCACTCCTGTTATACAAAAAGATTGCTCTTTCCAGATCGCCGTCAGCTGCGCCGTTTTGTGACAAATAATTTGCAGCGCTGAATACAGCATCTTCAAGATTATATGGGTCTGCAACACCATCTCCATCCGCATCCACACCGTAGCCGCCGTAATAACCGATCGCTTCAGGATCTGTCAGTTCTTCAACAGGAATATCTCCTTCCCCGAGTCCTTCACAGCTGGGATGAGTCCACCCGATAAATGTACACGGCATAAATTGCATATGTCCCTCTGCGCCAACCGGGGACACGAGTGTATCCATGGACGAAAAGCGTGTTTCGACACGATGGTGTGCAGCAAGGAGTCTCCAGTCCACTCCATAGGTCTCTTCTGCTCTTTTATATACCGGTATGTTTTCTTCTGGTATTTTCAGTTCCACAGGAGCCCCGCTTTGCTCAAGCATATCAAGTGTTTTACCTTTATATTCATCGTTACTGAAAATCATAAAGACCGCTGTAAAAAAGATCACGACGGATCCTGAAAGGAATGTCAGTGCTATTTTACGCCTTCTGGTCTTTTTCTTCTTAGATGTCTTAGCCATTCTGACAACCTCTGCTTTCTTAAATCTCATAAACTTACTTTATCTATTGTAACGAATCCTTAGACGGCTGAACAGGAATTGCCTGTCTCGACGGATTCTTTTTTTCACGAATGATCCCATTCAGTTTCTTTAAAGAACGTACCATCTGTTCGATTTCCTGCTGTGAAATATGTATATAGTAATCATTCACCATCTTCTCATGGAAGTCTTTTATTCTCCGGGCAAACATTCTCCCTTTAGGGCCAAGATAAATAATCGTCTCCCTTTTATTATCAGGATTCTGTTCCCTCTCTATAAATCTTTCCTTTTCAAGTCTGGCAACAGCCTGGCTGACTGCGCTTTTTGAGACGCAGAATTCCCTTGCGATCTCCATTGCAGTGACGGGACCCTTTTCAATACAAAACAATAAGTAAGCCTCTGACTGAGGTGTAAGGTCAAATTGATTTAACGTTTTTAAATCATCTTTTAAAAGGTGACTCATTTCGTCAAAGGATGCGAGCAGCTCTTTGACTGATGTTTCAAGGGTTTTCATTATAATAGCTACCTCTTTTACTAATAGTTAAGTTTACTTAACTTAACTATATCGACAAATCCTTTTCTAATCAAACAATATTCTGATCGATCCCCCAAAATGTGCTTCCTTTCCACTTATTGAAATTTGTCATTTATACGATTTAAAAAGCCTCTATCACACAGACAGCGCGATAGAGGCTTTTTAAATTCTTTTATTTTGAGACAGATTCTGTTTCAGGTTTCTTTGAAGCAGTTTTGTTGACATTCGGTTTAATCATTAAACCAAGCTCTTTTCTTTCTTTATTCAACGCTTTATAGGTTGAAATCATCATGAGTATCATGACAAATGAGAAAGGTAATGCCGCCACAATCAGCGCATTTTGCAGCGCCTGCAATCCACCTGAGAATAGTAGAATAACCGCAACTGAAGACTGTGCGAGTCCCCATGTCAGCTTTACTGTGTTTGGTGGATTAAGTGACCCATAAGTTGTTTGCATTCCGAGCACAAATGTAGCTGAGTCCGCAGATGTGATAAAGAATGTACTGATCAGTAACACGGCAATAACCGAAAGAATGGCTCCGAATTGATATTCATTAAATACTGCAAACAGCACTTCCTCTGTTAACAATCCTGTTAAGTCTGTACCATTCTGCTGAACATTAATGGCACTCGTTCCGAATACCGCAAACCATAAAAAGCTGACTAATGACGGCAGTACAAGTACACCTGCCATAAATTCACGGATCGTTCTGCCTCGTGAAACACGGGCAATAAAGATGCCGACAAACGGTGACCAGGAAATCCACCATGCCCAGTAAAAGATGGTCCATGCATTAATCCAGTCACGATTTCCACCATCAAGCGGAGCTGATCTGAAGCTCATCTCTAAGAGGTTCTGAGCATAAAGACCAAGCGAATTAGTAAATAGGTTCAGAATAAGCAATGTTGGTCCAATAATAAGCATAACCACTAAAAGTGCAACTGCCAAAATCATGTTTGTATTAGACAGATAACGGATTCCCTTACTTAAGCCGGTCCAGGCCGAAATCATAAATAACACCGTTACGACTGCAATAATGAATAATTGAACCGTAAAGCTGATATCGATGCCGGTAAGATAGGACAGACCACCGTTGATCTGGATTGCACCGAAACCAAGTGTTGTTGCAACACCCACAACTGTAGCAAATACAGCGAGGACATCAACAACAACTCCCCATCCTCCCCGCATTCTTTCACCGAAAAGCGGAACTAATGTAGCTGAAATTAAGCCGGGTTCATTTTTGCGGAATTTAAAATACGCAAGGGCTAACGCAACAACCGCATAAATGGCCCATGCATGAAGACCCCAATGGAAGAAAGTATATTGCATAGAATCGCGGAGCGCCTGGTCACTGCCTGCCTCTGCAAGTGGAGGATCACTCGCAAAATGAAGCATTGGCTCTGCTGCCCCCCAGAATACAAGTCCAATTCCCATTCCGGCGCTGAACAGCATAGCAAACCATGTTCTGGTAGAATATTCCGGACGTTCATCCGGTTTTCCAAGTCGAATTTGTCCGATCGGAGTAAGTGCTAAAACAATACAGAAAATAACCATTACGGTTACGATAATTAAGTAATACCAGCCAAATGTTGATGAAACAAAGGCCTGCGCATTGGCGGTTGCTTCTTCAAAGCTTCCAGGTGCAGCAATGGCATAAATAACTGCAGCCAATACGATCGCAAGTGTAATCCAAAATACACTGGATATTTTTTTCATTTTCAATCTCCTTTCTTATTTTGTATGAAGGACTATAGATGTATACCCAAATCCCCGGTAAAAAAACACGTTTATTACGGTAACACACGGTTTTCACCGAATGCAAGTAATATATGTAACCTTATATAGGTAATTAATCTTATATATGGAACAAAAAAGAGATCTGATAATTGAATCAGATCTCATCTCATCTCATGTAAACCATCGTTATTCTATTCATTGTCAACTTCTTCATCGGATGTCTGTATATTTACAGCTGGTTGCTTCGGGAGCTGAGGCTGCAGTGGTTGAGTAACGGACTCATCTTTTTCCTGACTTTCGTATACCTCATTCACTCTCGTCTCTTCATCCACATTTTGACGTACCGGCATATCTGACTTTGTGTCAGTTTGCTCCGATTTTTCGTCTGTGTTAACGGGAGCCTGCTGATCCTGGCTGACGGATTCTTCCACAGGCTGTTCAGTTTCCTGATTTTCATCAATTTCTGCAGCCTCTGCCGGCTCCTGCTCTGCTTTTTCAGGCTGATTCGTATCATCCTGTCCGGCCCATAAAACAAGGGATAGACTTAACACGCTCGCAATGAGGGCTGTTGACATGAAAGACAGTAATATCCATTCCTTTTTTATCATCGTGCCACTCCTTGCGAAAGATTAATAAGTAGTCAGTCCGAGCGCTTTTTGAACAGCGTAGACACCACGTTGCCAAAAGGAAAGCACACCCTGGAATTCCTCTTCGGGAACCGTATATTCAGCCCCTTCATTTTGCCATAGCTGATTGAAGTAAGTTTCTGTAGCGGTCATAACATCACTTGATGACGGGCCTTTGATGATCAGGTTATTCTCAAGATTATAATCTGTTAAATTTCTGGCAGTGAAATTGGCTGATCCCGAAATGATCGTGGACTCATTATTGGACTTCAGGTAAATCATTTTAGGATGAAACTGTTCGATATCCACATTATACCACCTGATTTTTAAACGGTCATCAGTGTTTTCCAGCATTTCATGGATGACAGGCCGGTTTGGCAGTCCCGTTTTTTTGTTTCCAAACGCGGTTTCATTCGGATCTAAAATAAGTGAAACCTCAACATCCCTAAGTGCAGCCTGTTCAAGCGCATTAACGATCTCAGGTTCAGCAAGATAAAACATTGCCATCCAGATTTCATCACCAGGCTCTGTCTGCTCGATGGCAGAGAGAATTGCTTCATAGGTTTTCCCTTCTGTCACGTATTTAACTGTTAACGCACCTTCACTCTCCTGACTTCCTTCATACTGAGGTAGCTGAATCTCAGGATCTGATAAATTGACAACTGCCTGTTCGGCATTGAGCATCTCCTGAATGATCGGTCCGCTGACTTCATAGGCAACATTGTTGTGAAAACCCGATTCGTTATGCGCGTTTGCAGATAAGACCATACCGCTCTTTTCAGTAATGACCGCTTTACGATGATTCGCTTTTACATTACCGAGCATTAAGTAAGATCTTAGCGTCATTTCCGGTCCGCCGCTGACAAACGGGTTTGCAATCCAGCCTTCTCCGCCCTGACCAAACCAACCTGGTCCCAAACGCCAGAAGGTTGAATAAAGTGGCGTTGAATCTCTTAGAGGATCGAGGTTTGTGATGACAACGTTGATACCGGATTCTTCTAAAGGTACCAGCCATTCAGCCTCATATGAACCATACCCCGTGTTCACAGGGTCTGTAATCACAGTTATGGGAAGGTCCGGATTCTCCTCTTTCTTCATGAGAAGCTGATCTCTCAGGTTACCTGCAAGATCAGGATACCCTTTATCCTCGTTAACCCTTCCATCAATCATAAAGATATCAATAACAATAAACTCTTCCGCTTCCTCAATCACCTGTTCGACACGGTTAAAAATTTCGTGATCCAGCACTCTTTCACCGTTTTGTTCATAGGTCAGATCACGAAAAAACTGTACACTTTCCATCTGGTACTCTGAGCTCTCATAAGAAATCCCATCTGGGAGCGGCTTATACTGATGATATAATAGAACACTGATATAAATAATGAGCAGCGCACCTATCGCGATCCAACGCTTCTTTTTCCACCAGTTTTTTTTCTTTTTCATTGTGAGCCCTGCTTTCCGGAAATTAATTGGATGATACAGCTTTTAAATCTGACACGATTTCATCTTCAGGCACATCACTCACTCCGTCATAACTTTTTACGACTTTACCTTCTGCATCAATTAAGTAAAAGCTCGTCGGATGGGACATCTGATCTGAATTTGGATCATCAATCACCAGTCCCTGAAACGATTCCAGTGCAAGATCACTGATTTCTTCAAACTCATATCCGGTTAAGAAATCCCACTTTTCCTCATTCATTTCATATCTGGAAATAAATGCTTTAAGCGTTTCCTGATCATCCCGTTCAGGATCGACGCTGAATGATACGATGCGGTAATCCTCAATTCCCTCTTTTTCAATTGCTTCCTGAACACCAGCCATATTGTAGGTCATCGGCGGGCAGACCGTATCACAATTTGTAAAGATAAAATTTGCGATGACAGGGGTTCCTGCCAGATCCTCATTTGAAACGGTTTCCCCGTTCTGATTTGTATAAGAAAAGCTTTCAAGATCATGATCCATATTCGGCTGAAAGCTTTGCATGCAGCCGGATAATAGAAAAATAGTTAACAAAATGCCAATACCTGCTGATTTTTTCACGTAACTCTTCCTTTCCGAACACATTATTCGAAGTTAATCGTACAAAAATGAAGAGTTATATACAACGTCTCTTACCGTCTTATCATGTACATATTGTGACAGTTAGAGTGATTCAAACAGAAAGCGGGTTGAACTTCCTGTATTTGTACTCGTAACTTCAAGCCTTGCATCAATTCGTTCCTTTAATTCAGGAACGTGCGAAATGACACCGACTAGCCTTCCCCCAGCCTGTATTTCCATCAGTGATTCAATGGCCTGGTCAAGCGATTCCGGATCAAGCGTCCCGAACCCTTCATCAATAAACATCGTTTCAAGTGAGACACCGCCGGCATAAGACTGGACAACATCTGCCAGGCCAAGGGCAAGTGATAGTGACGCTTTGAACGCTTCACCACCTGACAGCGTTTTAACATGCCTTGTCTGCCCGGTATAATGATCCCAAACGAGAAGTTCAAGACCACTCTGCTTATTTCCTTTTGACCGGTCCTCTTTCCTGGCAAGTTCATATCTGCCGGATGACATTTTAAGCAGTCGTTCGTTCGCCGTGAGTAAAATATCATCCAGGTAATAGGAAAGTACAAATCTTTCAAAAGTCAGTTTCCGCTCATTCTGACCATTTGCCGTATCTGAAATCCATCCGATCAGCCTGTAACGCTCCTCTAAATCAGAGGATAACGTGATGCTCTCTTCAATTTTACGTATTAATTCCTCATGGCGCTGCACGTAGGCAGCCGCCTGAGCAAACATTTCCTCGAGCTCTCTCATTTCTGACTCATAGCCGTCCTGCCTGGTTTTTAATGCTTCTGCATCAGGCATGACAACGCCTTCAAGCGCTTTTTCTGCTGATAATTTTTTTTCTTTAATAAGAAAAAGCTGCTGATGATAGTCACGAATTTCACGTTCAAGTTCCGATTGATCATTTGGATGCATATTTGCGGAAACGGCCTCCTCCTTTGACTTGAATACAGATCGCTGAAGTTCGGCATCAAAGCTGTCAGCCGATTCTTTTTCCTTGCGTGACGCACTTTCTGCTTCCTGCTGACTTGTTTTTACACGTTCAGTAAGACTGGCCATTTTATTTCCCGCTTCATTAAGAGCAGTTTCTTTTTCCTTCCGTCTGGACTGATAAGTTGTGATTTCCTGCTTTAATTGTTTGATTTCCTTGACGTATGAATCATTCCCAATGTAGGCATCCGGAATTTCTTCAGACAAAGACGTAATGGTAGCTTTTGTGCTGACATATTGTTCTCGCTGCTGCTGTACTTCAATTGAAAGTCTGTTCTCAATATCTTTATTTCGTGAAAGCTGCTGCAAAACGTCCTGCAGCTGATCTTTTATACCTTCTGATTGCCTGATAGACGCCAAAAGCTTTTGTTCTTTTACTTTCAGATTGTTAAGAAGCTGAATTACAGGCTCTTTTTCATCACTAAATTCAGCCTGCAGCTCTTTTATCCGTTGTTCGAGCTCCAGCATTTTTCCTTTGGCATGCTTATATTCAGCATCCATACGTGCACGAGCCTCTTTTAACGATGAAATTTCTTCCTGTGCCTTTTCAATGTCGTAATGGTCATTGGACGCTGCAGCAGGTTTTGGGTGATGTATGGATCCGCATACCTTGCACGGCTCACCATCTCTCAGTTCACTGGCGAGAGAAGCTGCATAAAAGCTGGATTGCTTCTTTTCTTCTTCCCCTTTTTTCTTCTCTGCCTGCGCAACCTTATGTTCAATGGAATCAAGGTCTGTACGCAGCTTATCAGTTGAAAGACGATGTTGATCAAATAGCTGCCGCAGCTCACTTAATTCCTTTTCTTTACCCGCTTTTTCGCTTGCCATATACAATTCATGCTTTATTGATGCATAATTTGATTTTTCCTCTAAATAAATCCGGTGCTTGTCCTCAAGCATCAGTTTTTGGTTTTCCAGATTTATTAAGGTCTCCTGAATGCGGGTAAGCTCGGTTTTGCCTTTTTTTCCACTTGATTCAATCCTTAGAAGCCTTTCATTCAATTCAGTCAGCCTGTTCAGCTTCTGCTCAAGCTTCTCTAATTCTCCAAGCTTCTTCTGTTTTTGATCGATTTCAGATTCAAGACTGAGCAGATGATCAAGGTCAGATTGCAGCGAGACGAGCTGCCCCTGAATAAAAGTCAATTCCCTTTCAGCAGATTCCTTTGCGGACCTTCTCAAGTCCACTTCCTTCTTTTTCAACTCCAGATCCTGAATAAATGGAATCAGTTTTTGCGCTTGTACGGCCTTTTCGATTTTTTGTTCCTTTTGTGATATTTGGTCTTTCTGCTGTTCAAGGCTGGTAAATTTAGTTTTCAGTTGATCAAGCTCATCAAAAGACTTTTTTACAAAGTTAGCACGTTCAATTTCCTTGATTGTGTGGTCCATTTTTTCACGTGTCTGTTTTATTAACAGATGGATTTTGTTTTTGTTTTCATTCTGAGTTGCTACTAAGTTTTTTGCTAGTGATAAGGCCTTTTCTTCGTTGACCGGTTCTGTTAAAAGCTCCCCTTGCAATTCTTCATCGTCTAACGCATCAATCGACCCGATCATTTTCATTCTTTCACTCTGATACTGCTCTGCGCGCTGTTTCAGCTCTTTCGCTTCATTTTTGAGCTGATCCTGAAAGTTGCGGTAGAATTTTGTGTGGAACAGCTTTTGAAGAATCAGTTCCTTATCTGTACTGTCAGATGTTAAAAGCTTTCTGAACTCTCCTTGGGGAATCATGAGGATCTGCCTGAACTGATTAAAATCCAGCTGCATAATCTGCTGGATTTTTTCATCCGTCTCTCGTAAAGATGCTGCTGTCAGCACTTCCTTTCCTTCCTCAAAAACGTACATTTCGGCATCGGAATTAACGAGCCGTGTTCCTTCTCCACGACTCTTCTTCCTTTCCTGCATCGGTGACCTGACAATCCGGTACACCTTTTTTTTCAGCTCAAAAGTGAAATCCACTTCTGTCATCAGATCTTCATCCGCAAAATGACTTCTCAGCTCCTGAGGAGAACGTTCCTCCCCACTCGTTTTTCCATACAAGGCAAACGAAATAGCATCAAATACCGTAGTTTTACCAGCACCTGTTTTTCCGGAAATGACGAACATTGTCCTGCCATCCAGTTCGGTAAAATCAATCGTTTCAATATTTGCATAGGGCCCAAATGCCTGCATCTTCAATTTAATCGGCTTCATTGATCCTGATCTCTCCCTGTCGCATTGAATTGCCGCTCTGCTTCTTTTTCAATCAAATCGGTCCATTCTGCCGTTGTCACATGCTGATAAAATTTCTTAAACAGCGCCACATCAGAAACATCTGCTGACAAACCCGGCTTTAATCCATCCTGCATTTTTTTATCCCGCTGAACCGTTTTTCTTTCCAAATGGAGTACATTCGGATAAATCGATCTTAAGCGGTTCATCGGATCAATGAGTGAACCTTCATCAAGCAGCACCACTTTCAGATAATCATCCGTTTTCTGATGCTGGTAAAATGATTCGGATAACAGGTCTGCCAGGTGTCCTTCAATGATTCTCATATCCCTTTTTGGTTTAAGCGGAATTTCCTTTACAGTTGCCTGACCGTTTTCAATGGTCACCGATTTTACTATTTTCCGCTGATTTGCCTCTGAAAAAGAGTACTTCAACAATGAACCGGAATAATGCACTTTTTCATCTTTTATTGCATCCGGACTGTGCAGGTGTCCAAGGGCGGTGTAAACAAAAGGAGAGAACAAATCCTTGCCTACCGTTCCCGCTCCCCCGACAGAGAGCGTTCTCTCTGAATCAGATGTCTGGCCGCCCGCAACGAAGGAATGGCCAACAAAAACGTGTGCAGTATCAGGTTTAATTGATTCACTGATCTGTTCGATAATCTTTTTTGAAGCATCATGGTGTGTCATGATTGTCTCATCATCCAGAACTGATCTTATTAAAGCAGGCTCTGCATAAGGTACAGAGTGAAACGTCACGCCTTTAATCGTGACCGGATCAAGCTCCGGCGTCCATTTACCAGTCATGTGCATTCCCGACTGTCTATACCAGGCTGAACCGAAGGCCAAACGGTCAGCACTGTCATGATTTCCGGATATCGCGATGACCGGAATACCCATCTGCACATTTAAGGTGTAAAGCGTTCGATCCAGGAGATTAACTGCCTCAGCCGGTGGTACAGACCGGTCATACAAATCCCCCGCGATCACAATCGCATCCGGATTTTCTTCTTCTGCAATCTGTATAAAATGCGCCAGCACAGATGCCTGATCCTCGGTCATATAAACTCCATGCACGAGCTTGCCCAAATGCCAGTCCGCTGTATGTAAAAATTTCATTTTTCGACACCCTTTTTTATGTAGTGAAGCCATTATACCATTGATCTAATTATGCTTTCCTCCCTAAATAAAACCTAAAAATGCCGGCTGTTTTATTGTCAGGTTAATCTTTACAGTTCTGAATAGAGATACAAAAGAATACATATAAGGCAGGAGAAAAACTGTTCAGATTCGCGTTACGTACAGTCTTTATATGGTTGGAATTAATGATTATGAAAAATTAAGTATAAAAATTCATACTTTTGACGGATTGTTTTGTTTGAATTTTCAGATAATATTGTATATACAAATGAAAGGAGGGGCACTGAATGCGAAAAATTGAAAATGATTATATCGAAAAACCGGAACTGGAATCAGATGAGTACATCCGCGTAACTGCCGATAACAAAAAGATTTATGAAGTCCGCCGTGAAAACCTTCATCAGCTTGTCTCCCTTGGCTACCGTCAAATCCAATAGTTCATGACCTGTTGAGTCAGGTCATTTTTCATTTTACGGTCACTCCCTTGATGACACGTTCAATCTGCACTATAATGAAACTGTCAACATAATGGAACGGAGTGACGAATGTGCTTGAAGGTTGGTTTTTATGGTTTATCCTCTTTTGGGTGGTCGTCCTGATTTCTCTTTTTGCGATCGGCGGATTTTTCATGTTCCGCAAATTTTTAAAGAGAATGCCAAAAGAAGATGGTAAATCAGATTTGGATTGGGAAGAGCATTTTGTCGATCGAACCAGACATTTATGGGGTGAAAAAGAACGTATGCTTCTCGAGGATCTTGTAAGTCCTGTACCGGAGCTTTTCAGAGATGTAGCCAGGCAGAAAATCGCCGGCAAAATCGGTGAACTTGCGATTAAAGAGAAAGCCGGCAGCATTACCCTTGATCTGATCATCAGAGGATATATTCTCGCAACACCAAAACGCGACCATAAATTTCTGCGTAAAAAAATGAAAGATCTCCAAATAGACCTGCAGCCGTATGAGGATCTGTTTGCATAATAAAAAACATCGCATATTGCGATGTTTTTTATTATGCAAACTGTGAAGGCTGGTCCACCGAGTCTTTCTCCAGCTTTTTGAACTGAAGGTACATGGCAATCCGCCATGGAACAAGCATACCAAACGCCAGAATCCAGAACATCCCGGCAAGCGTACCGACCTCAATGCTTGAGCTGAGCACAATTTTCATGACAATCCGAATGACAAGCAAACCAATCAAAATGAAAGGAAAAGCTTTTGATGCCCGTAAGTAAATTCCGTCATCCTTATGTTCAAACTTTGACGTCTTAATCAGAACGATCGAAAATAAAAGTCCGACTGCAAGGGCCTCTGCAGCCTCAACAGGTGTTACGCGGAAATACGGAAAGATAAACATGAGTGCTCCGGTACTCATAAATAACGGAGGCAGAATAATCTTTTTTGCGGTAACAGGCTTTTTCGAGGCTTTCATTCGAATTGCGAGAACGGCTGATCCCATAATGACAGCTGCTATGGTTGAAAGGATCACATACATTTGTTAGCCACCTATCTGTGTAATCGTTTCACTATGCTTGTTTAGTATAATAAAGAATCGGTGATTTGTAAAAGTGATTCTGAGGTTGTTATCAGTTTAATAAACCGTGCCGGAGCATTCCTTCGCTTTCCGCTGTCTAGCTCCGGCGCGCAGGGACTAGCAAACTTCCCGTCCTCTCGTTCGATAAGTCAACATCAGCTCACTCCGTTCGCTGTGTTTCCTTTATCTTCGTCGAGGCCAGTCCAGTTTGTACGTCCCTAAACGCCCGCCTCCGCTTTTCTATGGCCTCGCGGTGAGCCAGCTAGCGCTTCTCTGCCGCAGGAGTCTCCGGAATGCCCCGGCACTTCAAGTGTAACTTCCCACTTAATTGTTTATTATTTGGAGTATAAAAAACCCTTTAGAATTAAAGATCTAAAGAAATGATATTGTTTATCGAGTTCCTTATACAATCAAAAGATTGTGTGGTTTCTCAGTGATTGAGTTTTTTTTAATGTACATATATTATCAGAGGGCCTGGACCATCCGGAGACTCCTGTGGCGGAAAGGGACAGGTGAAACCATTGTGCAAAGCACAAGGGGTTCACCGCCCGGCCACGGAAAGCGCAGGATGGTCCAGGCCCGGTGCTCTTCGTTATTCAATTAAAAAAACCGTATTCTGGTAAGGAATACGGTTTTTTTGGTTATTGTTTGATTACGCGGCTCATGGATTCAATGACGCGGAGGCTGTCGAACGGTTTGACGATGAAGTCTTTTGCTCCGGCTTCGATCGCTTCGATCACCATTTTCTGCTGACCCATTGCAGAACACATAATGATTTTGGCTGAAGGATCTTCTCTCAGAATTTCTTTTGCCGCACTGATTCCGTCAAGCACAGGCATGGTAATATCCATTGTTACAAGATCCGGGCTGAGCGCTTTGTATTGTTCGATAGCGTCCTGTCCGTTTTCAGCTTCACCGATTACTTCAAAATCAGAGTTTGAAAGCATGTTTTTAAGTGTCATTCTCATAAATTTAGCATCATCGACCACAAGCACTTTTGTCATTTGTCTCACCCTTAACTATATAGTCTATTATAACTATACAATTAATCCTAAAGTCCTTCAAGTAATATGGGTCAAAATCCTGTGAAATTGCCGAAAATAGGAAGCAATAACTCGATAATCCAGGTTAATCCATCAAAAAACAGAACGATTCCCATGCCAATCATGGCCCAGCCGCCAATTTTCATAATCTGACCGCTTCTCTTGCGGATCCAGCCGAGCTTGTTCAGGAAAAAAGACAGTACAAAAAATGGCAAGGCAAATCCTGCGAAATAAGCCATCATGTAGCCAAATGATGCTCCCGGGTTGACGGAGGCCATAACAAAGACTGCACTGAGAATCGGTCCAATACATGGCGTCCAGCCTGCTGCAAATGCCAGCCCGATGAAAAATGTACCGATGTAGCCTGCCGGTCTGTTTTTAAAATGAACTTTTCTTTCTTTCATTAAAAATTCAGGTGAAAAAATTCCAACCGTTATAAGGCCAAATACAACAATTAAAATGGCACCAAGCTGCCTGATCAAATCATCATATCTGAACATAATTTGTCCGAGCAGACTTGTGGTGAAAGCCAGTGCAATAAAAATAACGAGAAAACCAAGCAGAAAGAATAGTGTATGGAGCATGCTAGACTTTCTGAACATGGCTTTTTCTTTTGTCAGACTTTCAACTGACATGCCGGTAATATAGGATAAGAATGCCGGATAAAGCGGTAATACGCAGGGTGAAACAAAACTCAGCACACCTGCTGCGAATGCAAAAAATATGTTTAAGTCAGTCATAGAAACCCCCTTAAGTAATGGTGCGTATGTTCATTTTAACAGAGCATCACACTTGTCAGATGATACGAAGTTTAACGTTTTGTGACGCAAACGGTTCCGCAGGCTGTTCACAAAAATTTTAATAAAAATACCAGGTTTAAAAGATTTTTTACTTTTCATCCTGAAGAATTTTCGGTATACTATACGGTAAGTTACAGGAATGACAAATACTGTATGGGTCAGGTTGACTACCCAATGAAAGGATAGGCTTTATGGCTGATCAAAGCAAACTCCTTGAAGAAATCGAAAAGAAAAGGCAGATTCTCATTTATACTGCTGCAAAGGAAGGCCTTTCTTCTCCGCGCGCAGTGAAATACTCTCAGGAGCTTGATGAACTGCTTAACCAATTTGAAAAAGAACATTCAGAGAGGCCTCAGCCCCCTCGGTCCACTGATATAAAAATCGCTGCGAACCCAGGCTGAAAAAGAACATAATAAGATTAAAAAAGACTTCCTTACAAAAGGAAGTCTTTTTTATGATGTCAAATCTATAATGTTTCTTCCATCGCTTCAGCTTTGTTGTTTTGTAGTAAATACATTTTGTGATACAGTCCACCGAGCTTTAGGAGCTCCTGGTGATTTCCACGCTCTACGATCTCACCCTGATGCAGTACAAGAATCTGATCTGCATCCTGAATCGTCGACAGTCTGTGTGCAATCGCAATCGTCGTTCTGCCTTCACGCATCTTCTTTAAAGCAAGCTGAATTGCTTCTTCAGTTTCCGTGTCAATGTTGGCAGTAGCTTCATCAAGGATTAATATATCCGGATTTGAGGCGATTGTTCTGGCAAACGCGATCAGCTGCCTCTGACCACTTGAGAATGCAGCACCTCTTTCCACCACTTTATGTTCATACCCGTCCTCGAGCTGGTCAATAAAGTGATGAGCCTGGACAAATTCACTTGCTGCACGTATTTCCTGGTCGGTTATATCCGCATTAAAGAGCCTGATGTTACTGCTGATGCTCCCGTAAAACAAAAACGGATCCTGCAGAACGAGGCCGGTTTTTTTCCGTAAATCCTCAATTGCATACGACTTAATGGAATGTCCATCAATTAGGATTTCCCCTTTTTCAAACTCATAAAAACGCATAAATAAATTGATAATGGAGCTTTTTCCACTGCCTGTATGTCCTACAAGCGCAATGGTTTCCCCCGGATTTGCCGTAAAAGAAATATTTTTTAATACATCCTTTTGTCCATCGTAGGAAAAGGTGACATTCTTGAATTCGATTTTCGCTTCAGGATTGTGATGAACTGACTTTTCAGGATGTGCGGGTGAAAGCTCCTGATGATCCATCAGTTTGAACACTCGTGAGGCGGCGACAATGGCTTGCTGAAAAATGGATAATCGTTGCATCACCTGATTAATCGGTTCAAAGAAGCGGTCCAGATATTGAACGAATGCATAAAGCACTCCAACTTCAATACCTCCTGCAATATCAAGTGAGGTAAAGCCGAAATAGCTGAGCACAAGCATGAGTGCCAGTATATAGACTAAATCAATAGCTGGACGCAGCAGTAGGCCATCAATTTTAATATTTTTCATACCTGCACGGTAATGCTGCTGGTTAATGTCACCGAATTCATCAGACACTCTCTGTTCCTGCCTGAATACCTGAATAATGCCCATTCCGGAAATGGATTCAGCAAGCTTTGCATTTAACTGACTTAACCGCTCTCTGAGATCCTGATAAAAGACCGAGCTGTACTTACGGTATGTCCGGATGATCACAAATAGAACTGGCAGTATCAGCAGGCAAAAGAATGCCAGTCTGACATTTAAAATGAACATGGCGATAAAAATTCCGACCAGCAGAAATGCGCTTTGTATAAATCCAACGAGCACGCTGACAAACATTTCCTTAATAGCTTCTGTATCATTCGTTACCCTTGAAACGATTGAGCCGGCAGGTGTTTTATCAAAATAGCTTGCGCCAAGGTCCTGAACATGCTTAAACACATCAATACGAAGCTGCTGAATAATATTCAGCGCAATCTGCTGAAATTTTAACAACTGAAAATACGTAATAAAGACGTTTCCGAACTGAATGACAATAAATGCTGATGCAAGTGCTGCGATTTCCTGAAACGGAAAAATACCTGGCGTGAGATAATCATCAATAAAAATCTTGATTAGAAAAGGTCCCGCCACTTCCCCGCCTATCATCAGAAGGAGAAGAACAAAGGCCAGAGCAATCGGCTTTTTAAAAGGTACTGTGTAGGAAAGAAGGCGTTTTAAAACCTTCCACTGATCTTTGCCTGTCAAAGTCTGCTGCTGTTCCATTATCGTTCCCCTCCTTTTTCCACAAGATCTTCAAGCTGCTGCCTCATATACATCGTATAATACAAACCGCTTTTCCCCATCAATTCCATATGAGTACCTGATTCCACTAATTCTCCCTGATCCAGCACGAGAATCAGGTCAGCGTGTTCTACGGCACTGAGGCGGTGCGCAGTGATGATGGTTGTTTTTCCTTTTCGTTTTTCTTTCAGACCGGTCAAAATGTCCTCTTCCGTTTTCGCGTCAACTGCAGACAGTGAGTCATCAAGGATAAGTACCTCAGGGTTTGTAACAAGAGCCCTGGCGATGGATATCCGCTGCTTTTGACCACCTGACAGAGAAACCCCTCTTTCACCTACAACCGTTTCATACCCGTTTGTAAAACCGGTTATATCCTCATGAACCCTCGCAATACGCGCTGCCTCTTCAAGAAGCTCTTCAGTCACATCCGGTGCAGCAAATCGGATATTTTCTTTTACAGACATTGAAAATAAAAAGTGATCCTGCGGCACATAACCAATCGATTTTCTGAGCGCATGAAGGTCATATTTTTTGATGTCTTTACCGCCCATCCCGATAAACCCTGTGTACTGATCTTCTTCACGCATGAGAAGCTTTAGCAGCGTCGTTTTACCAGCCCCGGTTTTACCGACAATTCCGAGTGTCTGACCACGTTTCAATTCAAACTGAATAGTTTTTAAGGTCGCTTTATCTGTTCCACCATACGTAAATGAATCCAGCGCAAGCTGAATATCACCTTGAGGCGGATTTGATGTACTCCCATCTTCATTTTTGATTTCCTGAGGGTGACTCAGCAGAATGTTGACACGCTCGTAGGATGCTCTCCCTCTTTCCACGATGTTAAACAGCCAGCCAAACGCAAGCATTGGCCAGACTAAAAGTCCGAGATAGGTTGTAAATGAGACGAGTTCACCAAGTGTCATTTCTTCTGCCACGACCATTTGGGCACCAAAATAGATGGAAAGGAAGTAGGAAACACCGACGATGAATGTGATCGTTGGATCAAAAAGAGAGTCAACTCTTGCGACAGCGATATTTTTATCGACTACGCTTTTTGAGAGCTGCCTGAAGGATTCGACATCCTCTTTTTCCTGTCCGAATGTTTTGATTACTTTTATGCCACTGATGCTTTCCTGCGTTTTGTCGTTTAGGTCAGAGAAAGCTTCCTGCGCATATTTAAATCTTTTGTGCAGCATTCTCCCGTACAGACTAGTAGACAGCGCCATAAATGGCATCGGAATGAGGGCAATCAATGTTAGTTTCCAATCGATGAGGATCGCCATTGCCCCGATCACAAACAATCCTGTTGCAAGGGAGTCCACAAGTGTCAGTACGCCTGCCCCGGCTGTCTGCTGGATGGCTGACAGGTCGTTTGTTGCATGCGCCATTAAATCTCCGGTTCTTCTGTTCTGGTAAAATTGTCTGGACATTTGTGTGAAGTGTGTGAACAGTTTTTCTCTCATCTGCTTTGCAAGTTTGACAGCTGAACCGAAGATCATAATTCTCCAGTAGTATCTGAGGACATACATACCGAGACCGGATGCCAGCAGAAGCCCCATCCATAAAGCGAGTGTCTGTCCGGTCAATGTCTGATTTTGAATCAGATCGACGATGATTCCGATGACCCGTGGAGGAACAAGCTGGAGTGCTGCGACAAACAGCAATAGTGTGATACCTGTTAAATACGCTTTCTTTTCCTGAATAAAAAACCATTTTAGATAGTAAAAAACAACCATATTTTCACCAGACTTTTCTTATGTAGTTTTGTTAGCCTTACATATCGTACCAAATAAAACGGAGTGAGAGAAGGGTTTTTTGGGAGTCCGCATTGGAAGGTTAATCATTCGTGTCAAACTCTGTTTGACACGCCTTGCAGGCAGAGCCTGCAAGGTTCCAAGAATACAAAACCGCCTGGGGGCAAGCGAGCTTGCCACCCAGGCGGTTTTGTATTCTTGGAAAATGATTAACCTTCCACGGCTATGTAAAATAAAAGCACTTTCTTTTAGCAGAAAGTGCTGTTCATTTTTTTATTTTTGCTGTTGCTTATTCATAGCACTCATCATCTGATTGATTTTTTTCTGCGACGGTTTCATTCCCATCTGCATCATCATCATGCGAAGCATTTGCTCATTGATTGGCGGGTTCTTTTTGAGATACGTCATCATGTATTTACGTGCGATGAAGAATCCAAGTGCGACTCCGGCAAGCAAAGCTACAACAATTAATACAATTGCAAGCCATAATTCCATCTTATATTGCCTCCTAATTCATACTTTCATTAAAAGTGTACAAGAACCGATTAAAATATACAATGATTTATTACATTTTGATATCGAAGTATAGCAATTTACACAAAAAAGTTGTGCCACGGGTAAGCTCGGCTACCCGTGGCACGAAAGATTACAGCAATATTTGCTTCTGTGAATTATTTATTGAGCAGGTTTTTCACGCGATTCACAACGTTATCCACTGTAAATCCGTATTCTTTCAGTACCGTTCCGCCTGGAGCAGATGCACCAAATGTTGTGATACCAAGGATATCTCCTTCGTCACCAGTATAACGCTCCCAACCTAGTGGCGTTGCCATTTCTACTGCAAGACGTTTTTTCACTGATTTTGGAAGAATAGACTGTTTATACTCATCTGACTGCTTTTCAAAGCGGTCCCAGGATGGCATGGAAACAACTGCTACATCAATGTTTTCTTTTTTTAATGCCTGCTGGGCTTCAAAAGCGAGACCGACTTCAGATCCTGTTGCAAGGATTAAAGCATCTGCTTCTTCTTTCTGTGCAGGTGAGACGATGTAAGCACCTTTTTTAACACCTTCGTATGCTGTTTCTGCAGTGTTAGGAAGTGTTGGCAATCCTTGTCTTGTCAACACAAGCGCAGTAGGATGATCCTTCGCTTCAATCGAAAGCTTCCACGCTGCAGCCACTTCGTTTCCATCAGCTGGACGCACAACAGAAAGATTTGGCATTGCACGAAGTGATGGCAGCTGTTCGATCGGCTCGTGAGTCGGACCGTCTTCACCAACTGCAATACTGTCGTGAGTAAATACATATGTGACAGGAACACCCATTAGCGCTGACAGACGAACTGCCGGACGTACATAGTCACTGAATACAAAGAATGTTCCACCGTATACGTGAAGTCCACCATGAAGTGCCATTCCGTTCAGTGCTGCGCCCATAGCAAACTCACGTACGCCAAACCAGATGTTTCGGCCTGCAGGTGTTTCAGCTGTGAAGTCATCTTCTTCCTTCATCATTGTGTTGTTAGATCCTGCTAGGTCTGCAGATCCCCCGAAAAGTGAAGGTACTGTTTTGGCAATCGCATTTAACACTTCACCTGAAGAGGCACGGCTTGCAAGTGATTTCCCTTCTTCGTAAACCGGGATTTCTTTATCCCAATCTGCAGAAAGAGTGCCGTTAATAGCATTTTCAAGCTCTTCAGCAAGCTCCGGGTAAGCATTTTTATAAGATGCAAATGCTTCGTTCCATACGGCTTCGTTTTTCTGACCGTTTTCAACTACAAGCTCCTCAAAACGGTTATATACCTCTGAAGGAACGTGGAATGGTTCGTGTTCCCACTTGTACGCTTCTTTTGTTAATGCAGACTCTTCATTACCAAGCGGAGCGCCGTGAACTTTTGATGTACCTGCACGGTTAGGAGATCCGAAGCCGATGACCGTTTTAATTTCAATCATTGTTGGACGGCTTGTATCCGCTTTTGCTTCTTTGATCGCTGCAGCAACTTCATCAAGATCGTTTCCGTCCTCTACGCGGATATACTGCCAGTTGTAAGATTCAAAACGTTTCTTAACGCTTTCAGAGAACGAGCGATCCAGATCTCCGTCAAGTGAAATATCGTTTGAATCATACAATACGATCAGTTTGTCCAATCCAAGGTGTCCAGCCAGTGAAGCTGCTTCTGATGAAACCCCTTCCATCAAATCGCCATCTCCACATAATGTGTAAGTATAATGGTCAACAATCTGATGACCTTCTTTGTTATATTTCGCCGCTAAATGACGCTCAGCCATCGCCATCCCTACAGACATACCGATCCCCTGTCCAAGTGGACCCGTTGTAGCTTCTACACCTTTTGTATGTCTGAATTCCGGGTGTCCAGGTGTTTTAGAACCCCATTGACGGAAATTCTTAATTTCTTCCATTGGAAGATCATAGCCTGATAGATGCAGAAGGCTATATAAAAGCATGGAGCCATGTCCTGCTGATAGCACAAAGCGGTCACGGTTGAACCAGTCCGGATTTTTCGGGTTATGGTTCATAAACTGTGTCCATAGCGTGTATGCAAATGGAGCAGCCCCCATAGGTAGTCCCGGGTGACCCGAATTTGCTTTGTCGATCGCATCGATCGATAATGTCCGGATTGTGTTAATTGCCAATTGATCTGTTTGTGTAAACATCCACTACATCCTCTCTCTAACTCAATATGTGTCTATTGTACGCAAAATTACACAGATGTACAAACATCTCACTGTATCGTTTTTAAAAAAGTTCATTTGTAATCCTGACACTTCCATCTGTTCCACACTATTCCTGTATGACAATGTAAACAGTGGATAAATATAAAAAAACACCTGACCATTGATGATCAGATGTTAAGAAATCAGTTCATTTTGTTGCGCTGTTTTGCATCTTTTAACTTTTGAGGGGTAACGTCCTTCCCCTCCGGATCTACTACTTTTACATTCTCAATTGTCTGCTTCATGGATCCTCTGAATGCTTTTATATATTCGGTCCGTAATTTCGTTTGCTCTTCTTTTTCGGCACTTGACAACCCGTCTGCTTTTGCCTTTGCCGAAAGTTCATTTATTCGTTTAATTTTAGCTTCTGGTAGCATTTCATACACCCTTTCCCGATACTTCAGCTTCTATGTATCTTAAAAGAAAGAGCGTGAAATGACAAGTTATCTGTTCAGTTTTTCCTGCTCTGCCTGAAATTCAATATACCTTCTATGAACCGTGGCTTTTGAAATTGAATGGCCGAGACCTCTTAATGTTGCAGCGATTTCATGAAAAGTCAAGCCGTTTTGACGAAGCCTTACAATCTCTTCAACCGGAACTTCAATTTTTTCGCGTCCTTCTTTATTTCCTCTGTTCTTCAGATTCTTTTCCGGTTTAAAACCATTTTCAACCGCACGTTTCATTCCGCGCTTAATTTTTAAATTATGCAGCTTCCTCTGATGCTCCTCCACCATACTGACAATCTGAAGAATCATTGTATCTGACTCCGAAAGCTGAAGCTCACCGTCATGGGCAATAGAGAAAATCCTTACTTTCTCCTTTTTTAATGTATGCAAGAGAGCGATCTTCGCATTCCCCCGTCCTATCCGGGTTTCATCCTGAATCAATACACCTTCCGCCTGTTCGTTTCTGATGGTTTCAAGCAGTTCAAATACGCCTTCCCTGTCAAGGTCGAAGCCGCTTGCTTTTTCAGAGATTATCCTTACAACCTCGTCCCCATTTCTCCTTGCCAGTTCCGTCAGCTCTTCAGCCTGACGGGTCAAAGATGTTTCCTGTGTATCTTTTTCTGTGCTTACCCGGCAATAAATGATGACCTTCATCGATATTCTGCTCCTTACTTAGTGTTTGAAGCGAGCTGTATACTGTCAAATTCTGACTCACTCCACTCCTTTTTTAATGGAATCACGAGTTCATCCCCAGGATAAATATCAGAAGAGTTCAGCTTGTTACTTCCTGATACCCAATCGATAAATTCCCGCTCAGACATGGACGCCCCTTCAGCATACTCCTCTGCAATTTTCCATAATGAATCGCCTTCCTGTATTTGAACCACTTTATAAGAAGACTGCTCTTCGGCAGATGTTGTAAATACCAGAAATAAACTGAAGAACAGCGTCACAATAAAAAACAGAATAACAAATGAATACTTTTTCCACAATGTCGTCATGAAGATCCCTCCATCGAATGTTTGTTCGCTTTTGTTACCAAAAGTATAATACGAACATTTGTTTCCGTCAATACAAAAACTCGAACTTATGTTTGTGTTTTTATTTTTCGCATGATATAATCAAGGAAAGATTTGGATTCCAAAGAGAGGTGCAAACATGAAAAAATTATCTAAGCGTCAGCTCGATATACTCGATTTCATAAAGAGGGAAGTTCAGGACAAAGGTTATCCGCCTTCCGTGCGTGAGATTGGCCTTGCCGTAGGACTCGCATCAAGTTCAACTGTCCATGGCCATTTAGCCAGACTTGAAAGCAAGGGACTTATCAGAAGAGACCCTACTAAGCCGCGTGCGATCGAAGTGATCAGCTTAGAAGAAGATTCGATTCCGACTCAGCGTGTTGTCAACGTGCCGCTCGTCGGTAAAGTAACGGCAGGTTCACCGATAACCGCTATTGAAAATGTGGAGGAATATTTCCCTCTGCCGGAACGCCTTGCGTCGGCAGATGATACAGTATTCATGCTTGAGATCGTCGGGGACTCCATGATCGAAGCAGGTATTTTAAATGGTGACTATGTAATCGTGAAGCAGCAGAGCTCCGCTAATAATGGAGATATTGTGGTAGCAATGACTGAAGAAGAAGAAGCAACGGTCAAGCGTTTCTTTAAAGAAAAAGATCATGTCCGCCTGCAGCCGGAAAACTCTTCAATGTCACCCATTATTCTGAATTCGGTTTCCATCTTAGGAAAAGTGGTTGGCGTATACCGTCAGGTGCATTAAAAAAAGCTGTTCGATAAATGGCGCTTCAGAGTATCTGAACGCTGTCTTATCGAACAGCTTTTTTAACTATACGGATTTTTCCCTGTCATTATGACTGAAAATTGACTGAATGAGATTGGCAATTTCCTCAGGCGCTTCAATCGGAATCATATGCGCTGCTTTATTGATCATACTTACGCTGCATTGAGGTAATTTTTCCTGCGCTGCTTTTTTTAGTTTTGACGGTTTATATATGACCTCGTTTTCCCCCACAGCAACTGTGACAGGAACAGACAGTTGACTCAGCTCCTCATTTTTAAACATTTTTGGCGGAGTCATAACATACTCCCATACTACTCGGGTCTGTCCAATGTAATAAAGCTCAAACAAATCTTCCTGTTCGGGTTTGCGCTCATGAGTGAGCCACCTGCAGAAAGAACTGACTATGTTTTGTCTGTTCGGAAACAGATTGGTTAAAGCGAGTCTCATATAAAAAGACAGGTTCATCCGCTTCATTGAAGCAGCAGGCGCGAGCAACAATATTTCATTTACCCTTTCCGGTTTTAAAAGGGCATAATTCAGCACATGCCATCCGCCATTTGAATGGCCTATCATATCCGCCTGATCAATGCCGAGCGCATCCAGTACCTCTGTGATCCATTCTATATAGTCTTCACGCTCATTCAGATGATCTTTTGTATTACTCATATTAAATTCGCCAAGCACGTCAATGAAATACAACCTGTAGTGATCTTTTAAATAGTCTGCCACGCCATACCACATGGCTGCACTGAAGCCAAACGCATGAAAAAAGACAAGCGGCCTGCCGTCATGGTGTCCGGCATTGATTACATGAACATCACCAAATGATGTCACGATGTTGGAGGATTCTGTTTTAACGGTCCAGTGATTCATAACACGGCCATAAATTTCTGTATACTTCATGAATGCCTCTTTTGATTTAAACCCTTTGTATGTGTCAGCCATCATGTCCCCTCCTCATTTACGAACCTTCTCTTTCTCATTACCCCGTTTTACTTCATGAAAGACTTCAATTAGAAAGAAAAAACTCATGAGAGATATTAATTCACAATAGTGAATCAGAAGGCGTCATGAATATAAACTGTGCCGATTGATGAAGAATAAAAAAACCTTAAGAGCTGAATCAGCTCTTAAGGTTTTGTCGATCGGTTTAATACATTTCCAGGTACTGCTCGCGCTCCCATGGGTGCACTTGCGTACGGAACATATCCCATTCAATTTCTTTTGCTTCAACGAAGTGTTCGAAGATGTGCTCTCCAAGGGCACCGATGATTACGTCATCTTTCTTCAGCTCTTCAAGTGCAGCAAATAGTGTCGCAGGAAGGTCCTTGATACCTGCTTTTTCGCGCTCATCTTTGTCCATTACATAGATGTTGCGGTCAATGGCTTTTGGTGGTGTAACTTTGTTTTTGATTCCATCAAGACCGGCACGCAGCAGAACAGCCATTGCAAGGTATGGGTTAGCTGCAGGGTCTACAGAACGTACCTCAATACGTGTGCTTAGTCCACGTGAAGCCGGGATACGAACCAACGGGCTTCGGTTTCTAGCTGACCATGCGATGTAACAAGGTGCTTCATAGCCTGGTACTAGACGCTTATAAGAGTTTACAGTCGGGTTCGTTACTGCAGTGAAGCCTGATGCGTGATTCAGGATTCCACCCATGAATTGAAGCATAGTTTCGCTCAGCTGGTTTTCTGCATTTTCGTCGAAGAATGAGTTAACGCCGTCTTTAAATAGAGACATGTTACAGTGCATACCTGATCCGTTAACACCGAATAGCGGTTTTGGCATGAACGTTGCGTGTAGACCGTGCTTACGTGCAATCGTCTTAACAACAAGCTTGAAAGTCTGGATATCATCACATGCTGAGATTGCGTCAGCATATTTGAAGTCAATTTCGTGCTGACCTGGCGCTACCTCATGGTGAGAAGCTTCAATTTCATAGCCCATTGCTTCAAGTTCAATTACGATGTCACGACGGCAGTTTTCACCAAGATCTGTTGGTGCAAGGTCAAAATATCCACCTTTATCGTTTAACTCAAGAGTAGGCTCCCCTTTTTCATCAAGCTTGAAAAGGAAAAACTCCGGCTCAGGCCCAAGGTTAAAGTCTGTGAAACCTAACTCTTCCATTTCTTTCAGTACGCGCTTTAAGTTATTACGCGGATCTCCATCAAACGGAGTTCCGTCCGGATTATAAATATCACAGATCAGGCGGGCAACTTTACCGTCTCCAGCCGTCCAAGGGAATACAACCCAAGTATCAAGATCCGGGAAAAGATACATATCAGATTCCTCGATACGCACGAAACCTTCAATTGAAGATCCGTCGAACATCATTTTGTTATCTAAAGCTTTCTCAAGCTGGCTGACAGGGATTTCTACGTTTTTAATCGTACCAAGAATGTCTGTGAACTGAAGGCGGATGAAGTTAACTTTCTGTTCCTTTGCCATGCGCATGATATCTTCGCGTGAATACTTACTCATAATTGTGATTCCTCCTGTTTTTATGTAGTTTTAGCGGAAAAACCTCGAAAGGTCTCCAGCTCTTAAACTTGAACGGTTCAGTTTACCTGAACTGATCATTTCTTTTTTCAAAATGCTTCTTAAATCTTCATCAGAGAGTTCCGGCTTTTTTGCAGAAGCAGGATTCTCATGCTGATCTTCTTCTTGTCCCCCAAGAATTCGTTTTATACCGGCCATATTCACTCCCTGCTCCAGGAGATCTTTAATCTCGAGCAGTCGATCAATGTCATTTAACGAAAACAGTCTGCGATTGCCTTCTGTCCTCGCCGGAGAGATCAGTTTATGCTCTTCATAATAACGAATCTGACGGGCTGTTAAGTCAGCCAGCTGCATAACTGTGCCGATCGGAAACAGCGGCATGTTACGTCGAATCTCACTGCCCATCTGAAAATCCCCTTTCGTCCCTGTCGACAATTTGATTATATTACATGTTATTTCAACTGTCAACATCACGTTAGGTTTTCTTACATGTAAATTATTTTGTTTTTTCACACATTTCTCTCTTTTCCCTAACTTTGATTTTTTATTCATCTTTTTTTAATTTTATTCATTTTTATTATTACACCATCAGCCCATAAAGAAAAAAACACCCGCAGTGGAAAACGGGTGTCTATCGTTAAATTATTTAATTAGATCCTGCGCAATCAGGGATTGAAGGGCACGGCTGACAGCAATTTTCACATGCTCATATGTTAGGCCTCCCTGTACATATGCTGCATAAGGCGGACGCAGCGGCCCGTCAGCTGACAGTTCAATTGAAGATCCCTGAATAAAGGTTCCCGCTGCCATGATCACATCATCCTCATATCCCGGCATATAATCCGCCTGAGGGGCAAATTGAGCATTCACCGGGGATGCCGCCTGGATTGCCTGACAAAACGCAATCATTCTGCCTCGGTCCCCAAACTCAACTGCCTGAATTAAATCCGTTCTGTATTCATTCCACGATGGTGTTGTTGTCATACCTGCTTCCTCTAACAGCGCAGATGTAAAAACAGCTCCTTTGAGTGCCTGGCTGACAACGTGCGGCGCAAGGAAAAACCCCTGATACATTTCCTGAAGCGAGTAAAGACTCGCACCTGCTTCAGCCCCGATCCCCGGAGAAGTCATGCGGTAAGAACATTGCTTAATCAGCTCATTTGTGCCGGCAAGGTAACCGCCTGTTTTTGCAAGTCCGCCTCCCGGGTTTTTAATCAATGAACCTGCAATCAGATCTGCACCGGCAGCGCACGGCTCCTCTGTTTCCACAAATTCTCCGTAACAATTATCTACAAATATCACTACATCCGGGTATGCCTCTTTAATCTGACTGACCGCTTCTCTTATATTCTTTATTGTAAATGACGGCCTTACCGCATAACCTTTTGATCGCTGGATCCCGATCATTTTCGTTTCAGGACGGATGCTTGTCATCACTTTTTTCAGGTCAATATTCCCATCAGACGTCAAGTCTACCTGGTTATAATGAATGCCAAAATCTTTTAGAGAACCATTATCCGTTCCCCTGATGCCAATAATTTCTTCCAGAGTATCATACGGTTTCCCCGTGATATAAAGCAGTTCATCACCAGGCCGCAACACACCAAACAGCGCGATGCTGATCGCGTGAGTTCCCGAGATAATCTGAGGACGGACAAGAGCAGCTTCTGCACCGAACACATCAGCGTATACTGCTTCCAATGCATCTCTCCCCTGATCATCATATCCATATCCGGTAGTCGGTATAAAATGACTGTCGCTGATTTTATTTTTCAAAAAAGCATTCAGTACTTTTTCCTGATTGTGTTCAGCACGTTTTTCAATTGCGAGATGGACCGGGCTGATTTTTTCCTCAGCGTTTCTGATCCACTTTTCAAGTTGTGGTGCAAAATCTGTTTTAAACATCATCTAAACTCCTATTTTTAATTTCAGAAAGAACAGGATGTTCAGGTGTAATATATCCCTTTACACGGTATGTTTCATCCTGTTCATTAAAGGTTAATTCTTCAATCAGACTTTCCGTTTTCAGGATAGACAAAATTCTGCCGCGGTCTGATGCAATTCTGACTGAATAGGAGGACAGCTGTTCTTTCATCTGTATCTCCATTTTTTCTAGCAGCTTTTTACGATCCTGTTCTGAGAATGCACTGATCAGAATAAACGGGTCGTTCGGATCCGGAACAAAATCATCATGAATCAGATCTTTTTTATTGTATACAGTCAGCCTTGGAATCGTATCCATTTCAAGATCTGAGAGTAATTTTTTCACGGTCTTTTCATGTTCTTCATGGTTATCGTGGGATGCATCCACGACATGGAGAATCAAGTCAGCCTGCAACACTTCTTCAAGCGTGGAGCGGAATGATGCCACTAGCGTGGTCGGAAGATCCTTAATAAATCCTACCGTATCCGTCATGACCGCCTCATATCCACTTGGCAGGGAACTTTTTCTCGTTAACGGATCAAGCGTCGCAAACAGCTGATTTTCTTCATAGGAATCTGAATTTGTCAGCCTGTTAAATAACGTGGATTTCCCGGCATTCGTATAACCAACAAGGGCAATCTGGAAAATACGATTGTGCTTTCTTCTCTCTCTGTATGTGGCCCGGTGACGGACGACCTGCTCAAGCTTTCTTTTCACCTCACCAATCTCCCGGCGGATATGGCGTCGATCCGTTTCAAGCTTGGTTTCACCCGGTCCTCTTGTTCCGATCCCGCCTCCGAGTCTGGATAGTGAAATACCCTGGCCGCCAAGACGCGGCAGCATATATTCAAGCTGGGCAAGCTGAACCTGAAGCTTACCTTCCTTGGACCTTGCACGCTGCGCGAAAATATCGAGAATCAACTGGGTCCGATCGATAATTCTAGCATCAAGAACCTCTGACAGGTTTCTATTTTGACTCGGTGTGAGCTCACTGTTAAAAATGATGAGGTCCGCTTCCGCCTCTTCTGCTGCTGCAGCTAATTCTTCAAGCTTTCCTTTACCTATATATGTTGCAGAGTGAACTTTATCTGCGTTTTGAGTCATCAGAAGGACAATGTCGGCACCTGCTGTTTCAGTCAGTGCCTTCAGTTCTTCCATTGATTCATAAAACTCCTGCTCCGTCTGGCCCGTATTTACCCCAACGAGAATTGCTTTTTCAATGATCTTCCCTGTTTCAGCCAATGGCTTCCCCTCTTTCAAATAAATCTGTTTTTATCCCTTTGAATAATTCGTTTGTCCGAATGTAAAAACTGGTGGAAAAGCGTTCGATTCATGATACAATCTAGTTTGGTTCAATTCAAGTGGGAAAGCAGGGTGAACGCATTTGACCTGGGAGGTTTTAAGCATTATCGGTACGGTGGCATTTGCCGTATCAGGCGCTATTATTGCAATGGAAGAGGAATATGATATTTTAGGGGTTTATATATTGGGGATTGTGACGGCATTTGGCGGAGGAGCCATCCGGAATTTGCTGATCGGCGTGCCGGTATCAGCCCTCTGGGAACAGGGAATGTTTTTCCAGGTCGCATTGCTGTCCATCACCGCCGTTTTTTTATTTCCTCATAATTTACTCAAGCACTGGCGCAGATGGGGTAACTTTTTTGACGCCATGGGGCTTGCAGCCTTCGCGATACAGGGTGCACTGTACGCCGCCAACATGGGACACCCGATGAGCGCTGTTATTGTTGCCGCAGTGTTGACTGGAAGCGGGGGAGGTATCATCAGAGATCTTCTCGCAGGACGCAAACCGCTTGTACTCAGATCGGAAATTTATGCTGCCTGGGCGATTCTTGCCGGAGCAGCAGTAGGATTCGGCATCGCCTCAGAGCCATGGCAGCTGTATTGCCTGTTCGTCCTTACCACAGGACTGCGCGTTCTTTCTTATATCTATAAATGGAGACTACCATTCAAGAGTCTTCAGACCGGGAACAGCACCGGATAACTTTATATAACCGTAGCGGGGAATTCCTTCGCTTTCCATTGTCTAGCTCCGGCGCGCAGGGACTAGCAAACTTCCCGGCCTCTCGTTCGATAAGTCAACATCAGCTCACTCCGTTCGCTGTGTTTCCTTTATCTTCGTCGAGGCCGGTCCAGTTTGTACGTCCCTAAACGCCCGCCTCCGCTTTTCTAGGGCCGCGCGGTGAGCCATCTAGCGCTTCGCACTACGCTGTCTCACCTGTCGCTTCTCTGCCGCAGGAGTCTTCGGAATCCCCCGCTACTAATAGTAAGTTTAACAACCACTACATGCTTGATTCATGATTGATTAACATTGAAATTTATCAAGAACAAAAAGCTGTGATCCCGCAGCTTTTTTTACATAAATGGATGGAAACGCTCCATTTCTTTTCCATTTTGCCTGTCAAAGTCAGCCGCTCCGGATGCAACATCCGCCTCTGTCAGCATAATCAAGTCCGTTTTACTGAAGGCACTGCCCTTCATCAGCCTCAGCGCCTGTGCCCTTGTCACAGCTTCAACGAGGTTTCTGATAAACCTTCCATTGTCTGATACGGCTTCCTGTATATGAAGGTATCGGCTGAACCGTTCCCTGGCTCCCTGACTCAGCTTGTAATCCTTTTTCGAAAAGATCATTTCGGCAATTTTCATGAGTTCATCTTTTTTATAGTCTGAAAACTGGATGACGTGTGAGAATCGGCTTTTTAAGCCTGAATTTAATTTCAGAAAGGATGACATTTCTTTCTCGTAGCCCGCAAGAATGAGAATAAACGGATGACTCTGATCTTCCATATGTTTGACAAGGGTATCAACCGCTTCCCTGCCAAAGTCCTTTTCACCGCCTCTCCCGAGAGAGTATGCCTCATCAATAAAAAGAATGCCGCCTTCTGCTTTTTTGATTAAATCTCTTGTTTTAACGGCTGTATGACCGATATATTCACCTACAAGATCCGCTCTTTCCACCTCGATAAGATGTCCTTTATCAATCAGATTCAGTTTTTTAAAAAGCGCTGCGATCAATCTTGCAGCGGTCGTTTTACCGGTACCCGGATTTCCGTAAAAAAGCATATGGAGAGACTGCGTCTCAAAAGCAAGACCTTTCTCCAATCTTTTTTCATTGATGATATGACGGGCAATAATGGCTTTCAGCATACTTTTCACCTGGTCAAGTCCGATCATATCTTTAAATGTATCATCGACCATTTCAAAGTTTCCGGATGACTCCTGATCAGGAATTAATTCCTCTCTTTGTCCGATGATAAACTTTACCTGCTGCACTTGCCGGGTCATATTGCCACCCCATTTATTCATGATAAATCAGTATATGAGTAAAACAACAGTTCATGAGATCAACTTTACCCAATAAAAAAAGCGTTCCACGATGGGAACACTTTTTCACTCCTGCTCTGTCTGTATCTTAACGTTTTTTGAAGGAACAAATGTTGAAATTGCGTGCTTATAAACAAGCTGCTGCTTTCCTTCGGATTCAAGCAACACAGTAAAATTATCAAATGCTTTGATCTGCCCTCTTATCTGAAAGCCATTTAATAAAAATACGGTTACAAATGTACTTTCTTTTCGTAACTGGTTCAGCATCTGATCCTGGATATTTACGGCTTGTTTCATCTATACGCCTCCTTAAAATGACTGCTCTCTACAAAAATTCTACATTTAAGTGTAATTTCCTGCTAAAGATTGCACTATTTCCTCAATCTTTTTTTCCCTGTCATTAGTAACGTCAAACCATTCCATGTTCATTTTATTGCGGAACCAGGTCATTTGACGCTTAGCGTACCTTCTTGAGTTTTGCTTAATCGCAGCAACTGCTTCATCCATGGTTACCATTCCATCAAAATAATCATACATTTCTTTATAGCCGATCGCCTGAATGGACTGAACGTTTCTAATACCCAGATCGTACAAACTTCTGACCTCATCTTCAAGTCCATGCTCCATCATCATATCAACACGCAGATCAATTCTCTTGTAGAGGATGTCCCGCTCCATCGTCAACCCGATGAGACGGTGCTGATAAAGCGGTGCGATTTCCTGCCTGTTCATTCTTGCATCACTTGTGATCCCTGTCGTCATGTAAGCTTCAAGTGCTCTTATGACCCTGCGCGTATTATTCGGATGAATAGAGGACGCAGCGTGCGGATCGGATTGCTGCAGCTTGCCGAAAAGGTAGTCCCGCCCATACTCAAGCAGCTCACGTTCCAGCTGTGAACGAATTTCTTCGTTTTTACCCTCTTCAGAAAACTGGTAGTCAAAAAGAACCGACTGTATATACAGACCGGTTCCACCTGTCAGGACAGGTACGGATCCTCTGCTCTGAATCTCTTCTATTTTCCCCCGGACCTCCTGCTGGTATTCAGCAGCAGAAAAAGGTTCATGCGGCTCGCGTATATCAAATAAGTGGTGTGGAACCCCCCTCATTTCAGATTTGGATATTTTTGCAGTGCCAATATCCAGACCTTTGTACACCTGCATTGCATCTCCATTGATCACTTCACCACCAACCGCTTTTGACACGCTGATGCTCAGATCTGTTTTCCCGACAGCAGTTGGTCCTGCGATCACAATTACGTCTTTTTTCATCCATATAACCCCTGTCTAACGATTCCATTGATTAATTCTCTTTAACATATCACTGATGACTTCTTTTCTGTTCAGCTCATTCAGCATTTCGTGCCTTCCATCTTCATACAGCAGAACTTCAACAGAACGGATTCCTGCCTTTTGATAGGAAGCAGCCGTTTTATAAATGCCTTTCGTGAAATTCCCGACAGGATCCTTCGTCCCACTGACTAAAAGGATGGGGATATGTTCAGGCACTTTCGACACTTCCTTCTTTTGACTGATCATCTGCATTCCCTCGAAAAGAACTTTATAAAAACGGTTCGTGCAGACAAATCCGCATTCAGGATCATCCACATATAAACGGACAGATTGCTCATCCCTTGAAAGCCAGTCAAACGGCGTTTTCGGGTTGTCAAATGCCTTATTATACCCGCCAAAAGAAAGATGATCCAGCAATTCCGCCTTTTCATCAGGCTTATAGGCAGAAATAACAGAAGCAAGGGCGACCGCAGCAGGACCGGTAAGTCCAAGCGGTCCACTTGTCCCCGAGAGCACCACACCTTTTAATCCGGAAGCGTTCAGCTGGAGCATCCTTCTTGTAATAAATGAACCCATGCTGTGCCCTATCATAAAAAGAGGACCTTCAACTTCTCTCAAAAGCGATTCTCTAAGTTCCACGCAATCAAGCGCAAGACGGTCAAACGTCATATCATCATCGAAGTCACCATGTCTGCCATTGGCTGTAGCCGTTTTTCCATGGCCGCGGTTATCGTACCCAAACACATGATAGCCATCTTTGTTCAGCGCTTCAGCTAATTCCTGATAACGACCAATATGCTCTGCCATCCCATGACAGAGCTGTATTGATCCTTTTATTTCAGTTGCATTTGATTCCCATAATACGGTGTGGAGCCTGTATCCGTCACTGACTTCTGTAAACCAGGTTTTCAAACGAATCTCCCCTTTAAGGCGTTGAAAGATCAGCTTACCGGAATCACAGCGTCGTGAATTTCATTCTCCAGTTCTTCCTGATAAGCACGATACGTTTCTTCATCCCAGTTTAACAGTTTTTTCATCAGTTTCAAAACGGCTTCTTTTTCACGCTGGACAGAATGGATATCAAAGAACAGTCTTCCTGTTCTGCGGATAAAGAAGTCAACCGGTTTCACCGTCATTTCTTCCTGTATTGCATATACAACCTCTGCATACAGTACAGGATTCATCGGTGCTTCAAGATCCATTCCTTTAGCAGCATGAGCAAGGGTAAACAGTTTATCTGCGTTTGATCCGTAAAATGCAGCAAGCTTTTTACCTTCCGTTTCCGTTAATCCGAATTGAACAGCTTCTCTTCCTTTTTGTTCAATGAACGTTTTGAAGTTGGCTGAGCCTCCAAAATCAGCTCCTGACAGCGTAAGCTTTACTGTTTTACAGCTATCAAAGGACTGCTTTGTTTCCTCTTTTAAGCGCTTGGCAGCAAGATCTACAACATGTTCAGCCATTTTGCGGTAGCCTGTCAGCTTACCACCTGCAATGGTGATAATGCCGCTGTCATGCTCCCAGATTTCATCTTTACGGGAAATTTCAGAAGGATCTTTTCCTTCTTCAAAGATAAGCGGACGAACACCTGCCCAGCTTGATTCCACTTCTTTTTCCGTTACTTTCACATCAGGGAACATATAACGGATGGAGTCAAGAATATACTGACGATCCTCTTCCGTCATTTTCGGGTTGGCTGTATCTTTTTCATTGCCGTAAAACGTATCTGTCGTTCCTACATACGCTTTACCGTCACGCGGAATCGCAAACATCATACGGCCGTCCGGCGTGTCAAAATACAACGCCTGCTTTAACGGGAATACAGACTGATCAATGACAAGATGTACCCCTTTTGTCAGCTGAAGCTGTTTATTATTTTTGGAGTAATCCTTATTCCGAACCTGATCTACCCACGGTCCAGCAGCGTTGATCACTTTACGGCCTAAAATAGTATAGGATTCACCGGAGATCTGATCGACTGCTTCGATCCCGGACACTTTCTTCTTATCATAGGTAAAGCGGTCAGCTTTCACGTAATTGATGAAGTCCGCTCCTTTTTCAACTGCCTTTTTAATAATTTCAAGCGTCAGGCGTGCATCATCCGTACGGTACTCTACATAGTAGCCTGCACCTTTTAAGCCATCTTTTTTGACAAGCGGTTCACGTTTCGTTGCTTCAGCTACACTCAGCATCTTTCTTCTTTCCTGACGTTTTACACCCGCAAGATAGTCATATACTCTTAAACCGACGGACGTCGAAAACTTACCAAATGTTCCGCCCTTGTGAATCGGAAGCATCATCCATTCCGGAGTTGTCACGTGAGGTGCATTTTCATAAACGATCGCACGTTCCTTTCCTACTTCCGCTACCATCTTCACTTCAAACTGCTTCAGATAACGCAGACCGCCGTGCACAAGCTTTGTTGAACGGCTTGAAGTGCCTCCAGCAAAATCCTGCATCTCAACTACCGCCACTTTCATGCCTCTCGTTACGGCATCAAGGGCGATACCCGCTCCGGTGATCCCGCCTCCGATCACAACCAGATCATATATCTCACTCGACATCTGCTTTAATTTTTCATTTCGGTTTACACTTGAAAAACTCATGGTAAATCCTCCTTATTTTGGTAATGAAAGAAAAAGAGGCCGAATTCATCTATGAATAAACTCATAATGAATCCAGGCCTCTCTGCTCTCTACCTAATTATTAACTTGTCTATACTATATCATAGTAAAGACTTATTTGAAAGCCTGAGCTGCCTTTACTGCTTTTTGCCATCCTTTATAAAGTTCAGCACTCTTCTCTTCTTTCATCTCAGGATCAAAGTCTTTATCTACTTTCCACATATCAGCAATCTCTTCCTTGCTTTCCCAGAATCCGACTGCAAGTCCTGCAAGGTATGCAGCACCAAGCGCTGTTGTTTCACTGATCACCGGACGTTCAACCGGTACATGTAACAGGTCACTCTGGAATTGCATCAGGAAGTTATTCTGCACGGCACCACCGTCTACACGGAGCTTTTTGAGTTCAATGCCTGAATCCTTTTCCATCGCATCAAGGACGTCCTTTGTCTGATACGCGAGACTTTCAAGTACGGCACGGACAAAGTGCTCTTTGGATGTTCCGCGCGTTAGGCCGAATACCGCACCTCTTACATCACTGTCCCAGTATGGCGTTCCAAGACCAACGAAAGCTGGCACCACATAAACACCATCCGTAGACTCAACCCGAGAAGCATATTCCTCACTGACTGATGCTGTTTTCAGCATTCTTAAGCCGTCACGCAGCCACTGAATCGCACTCCCTGCTACAAAAATACTTCCTTCAAGTGCGTATTCCACTTTCCCGTCAATACCCCAGGCAAGCGTTGTAAGTAATCCACTGTCTGATTTAACAGCCTTTTCCCCGGTATTCATCAGCATAAAGCAGCCGGTTCCATATGTGTTTTTCGCCATTCCCTCTTTATAACACGCCTGTCCGAATAATGCTGCCTGCTGGTCACCAGCTGCACCTGCAATCGGAATCTCCTTCCCGAAGAAATGATGCGACACGGTTTTTCCGTAAATTTCAGAGGAAGGTTTTACTTCAGGAAGCATCGATTCAGGAACCGTCAAATGCTCAAGAAGCTCTTTGTCCCACTTCAGATCATAAATGTTATACATTAATGTTCTTGAAGCGTTTGAGTAATCCGTAACGTGCGCTTCTCCGCCTGTCAGCTTCCAGATCAGCCATGTGTCGATTGTACCGAATAAAAGCTTACCCGCCTCAGCTTTTTCCCGTGCACCATCTACATTGTCAAGGATCCATTTAACTTTTGTACCTGAGAAATAAGCATCGATCAGCAATCCGGTTTTTTCTCTGAATAAATCATTCAGACCTTTTTCCTTTAATTCATTGCAAATATCCGCCGTTTGTCTTGATTGCCAGACTATTGCATTGTAAACCGGCATTCCTGTTTCTTTATCCCAGACAACCGCCGTTTCACGCTGGTTTGTAATCCCGATTCCAGCAATCTGATCAGGTTTGACACCAGATTCAGAAAGTACAGATGCGATAACAGATAGAATTGAGCCCCAGATTTCATTTGCATTATGCTCTACCCAGCCCGGCTTAGGAAAAATCTGCTCGAATTCTTTTTGTGCAATCTTAACGATTTCACCTTTCGTATTAAAGAGAATGGCTCTTGAACTTGTTGTCCCCTGATCTAATGATAAAATGTACTTCTCCATTTTTCATTCCTCCTTATGCTGCTAAATGTTTTTGTTTACTTGTATTCTTTTTATCTATTGAGTAGGCACCAAACAGACAGATGACAATAGCCGCCAGCGCAACCCAGAATAACACATCATATTCTCCTGCGAAAATATAGCGGTAGAAAAGCCCGCCGAAGGATCCTCCAAGAACAGGTCCTAAAATCGGGATCCAGCTGTATCCCCAGTTAGAATTACCCTTACCGCTGATTGGTAAAACAAAGTGTGCAATTCTCGGACCCAAATCACGTGCAGGGTTAATAGCATATCCAGTCGTACCCCCAAGCGAAAGCCCAATTGCCACAATTAGCATTCCGACAATAAAAGGATTTAATCCTTCTGTAAATTCATTCGCCCCAATAAACAAAATTCCTACCACTAAAATAAAAGTTCCGATAATTTCACTCATCAGATTTGAGAAATAATGAGGAATAGCCGGTCCGGTTGAAAACACACCAAGCTTTGCCCCCTGATCAGGTGTAACCTTCCAGTGCGGAAGGAAATGAAGCCATACAAGAGTAGCTCCAATGAAAGCGCCTACAATCTGCGCCACAATATAACCTGGTACCTTCACCCATTCGAAATCGTTATTAAATGCTAGACCGAGTGTAACTGCCGGATTTAAGTGAGCTCCGCTGAACTGGCCAACGGCATATACCGCCATGGCAACCCCGAGACCCCACCCCAATGCAATGACAATCCATCCCGCACCTTCTGCTAGGGATTTTTTCAGACTGACGTTCGCAACTACTCCGCCACCGAAAAGAATCAGAATCGCGGTTCCAATGATCTCAGCAACATATTCATTCATTCTGAACACCTCCATATTTTTTTCCGCAAAATATAAAGAGACCCACAGACTTGTACCTAAAGGTGTATCGTCTGTGAGTCTCTTCGTCTCTTCACGGTTTATTAACTTGAGGTTATTCTATCAGCCTCTGAAAACGCTGTCAACTCATTTCCCGAAATGCTCCCAAAGTTTTTTTGAAGAGGTCGTAATAGCACTGGCACCGGCGTTCAGGGCTTCCTCGACTTCTTCGGGACGGTCGATTAGTCCGCCTGCAATAATCTGTTTTCCTGTTTCTTCTTTCATTCTGGTTATCATTTTTGGCACAACTCCCGGAAGAAGTTCAATGAAATCAGGATCTGATTGCCGGATTTGCTCCACACTTCTCCGGTACGCACTTGAATCAATGACGAACGTCCGCTGAATCGCTTTTATATTAAGCTCTCTCGCCCGTTTAATCACGTTTCTTCTGGTGGAAATAATGCCGTATGGCTTAATGGACTGACAAACATATTCAGCAGCATATTCGTCATTTGACAGACCCTGAATCAAATCCATATGAAGAAACATTTTTTTATCTTTTGACCTTGCATAGTCAAACACACTTTTAATCATCCCTACGTGCATATCAAGAAAGACCCCGTATTCATAGGAGTGCTTCAGCATTTTGTCAAAATCCTTCATCGAATGCACGGCAGGAAGGATTTTTTGATCCTCTAATTCCATAATTGTCCTCCATTCCTCTAAAAAGGCTACACTTCTGATCAGTAAAAAACCAGCCCGAACAGTTGTTTTCATACTGATCAGGCCGGCAATATTATTCGTCTTCTGCCAACGCATGGCGGATAGAATTTCTAAGCTGCTCCTGCATATTACGCAGGTCAAAACCCGGCACTGTAATGATTTGTCCGTCCACATTTGCTGAAAGAATAAAATAATCTCTATGCTCAGCGAGTTCTACTTTGAATTCTCTTCCTTCTGCTGTCATGACGGGTTGAAAATGAGCGATACTTTCAGCATTTTTATTCATAGATGTCCTCCTGTAATGTTTCACCCCATCAGCTCAGTTGCATGTATAGTTCACACGTTCCCTGAACAGTAAAAGTTAAACACTTCAGTAACAACTATTTACATCACTCTCTTAAACATTTTTTCCATTTCATAAATCGAAAATTGAATGATCACCGGACGACCATGAGGACAGGTAAACGGATCATAACAGCCTCCAAGTTCATTCACAAGGTGCTCCATATCTGATTTTTGTAAATGATGATTGGCTTTAATTGATTTTTTGCAGCTCATCATAATGGCTGCCTCTTCTCTCAATTTTCCTATATTTATCTTTTTCATCGTTAACATCTGTTCTATCATCTCTTCTACCGTTTCCTGCTCTTCCCCTTTCGGAAACCAGACAGGGTAAGACCGTACAATAAACCCAGATGTCCCGAAATCCTCCAGAAATACACCTACCTGTTCAAGCAAACTTCTGTTTTCGCTGATCCTGATAAAATCATCTGTTGAATAATCCAGCGTCAGTGGAATAAGTAAATCCTGCGTTTCCCTCGCAGGAGCAGCAAGCTTGTCACGGTAGTACTCATACTTAATCCTCTCCTGTGCAGCATGCTGGTCTATCATATATATACCATCTGTTCCCTGACAAATGATATAAGTGCCGTGAGCCTGACCAATTACGCTGAGATCAGGCATCCGCCTAGCCGGCACGGGTTCATCGTCAAATTCTTCAACCTGTTCCTCATGTTGCTTAATAAGATGTTGCGTCGTTGTTTTATCAGTTAACCGTTTAGCATCCTCACGAAAATCAGCTTGTTTCTCCATCACCTGCTTAGGGAGAAAAACATCTTCATCCTCTTTTGTTTTAGAGCTCTCTAAAAATGGCTTTTTAACCGATTCGTCCCAGTTGAACGAAATTTGTTCAGAAGGTTTCTGAACCGCCCGGGACTCTTTTAAACCACTCGGGATCAGTGTCTCCTTATGAAATAAAGCCTTTATTGTTTCTGAAATAAGCGAGGTTAATTCTTTTTCTTTACTAAAACGTACCTCCTGCTTAGAAGGATGCACATTAACATCCACCAGAATCGGGTCCATTTCGATCGAGAGAAGGACAACAGGAAATCTGCCAATTGGCAGCAGCGTATGATACCCTTCTGTAATGGCTCTTGTTATCGCGTAATTTTTAATATACCTGCCATTTACAAGAACAGAGAGATAATTTCTTGATGCGCGTGTCACTTCGGGCAGTCCGGCATACCCTGTTATAGTAAAGTCAAGCGACTCTCCTTTAAAAGGCAGCATTTTTTTGACGGTCTGAAACCCGTAAATGGCAGCAAGCACCTGCCTTACATCACCTTGTCCATTCGTATGAAGGAGTGTTTTACCGTTATGGCGGAGCCTGAAGGATATTTCAGGATGTGACAGGGCGATCCGGTTTACGATATCTGTCACGTTACCGAGTTCTGTATTGACCGTTTTCATATATTTCAGCCGGGCTGGCGTGTTATAGAAAAGGTCTGTTACTTCAATGTCAGTCCCTTTCCTTGCAGGAGCCGCAGTTCTGCTGATGCACTTCCCACCGTGAAATTCAGCGCTTGATCCAGCATCTCCGGTTGAAGTTGTTATCTTTATTTTCGAAACAGAAGCGATACTAGGTAGGGCTTCTCCTCTGAATCCGAGCGTTTTAATACGAAAAAGATCATGTTCATTTTTGATTTTGCTTGTGGCGTGTCTTGAGAAGGCGGTTAACAGATCATCCTCCAAAATTCCGCTCCCGTTATCAGTGATCTTAATACTTGCCAGGCCGGCTTCTTCGAGATCAATCTCGATAATATTAGCACCTGCATCCACTGCGTTTTCAGTCAGCTCTTTCACAACCGAGGCGGGTCTTTCCACCACTTCCCCGGCTGCAATTTTATTGGCAAGCAATTCATCCAGCTGAATAATATGTCCCATCTTCTCACACCTTTTTTAAATATCTTTTGACAGTTTATATAGACGGTACAGCTCATTCATCGCTTCCATCGGTGTCAGCTCAAGTACATTTAACCCCTGAAGCTCTTTAACCAGCTTTCCATCAGGCTGTTTAGACTTTTTCACTGTTTTTTCAGGAATATCAAATAATGACAGCTGCCCATCTTCTTTTACCACTGCATTACCGGTGTTCTGTTTTGCTGCACCGGATTCAAATTGCGCAAGCAGTTCATTCGCCCGAGTGATCAGTGTTTCAGGAAGTTCCGCAAGCTCCGCTACATGGATTCCGTAGCTTTTATCTGCAGGTCCTTCTTTAATTTTATGAAGAAAGACAACCGTTCCATTTTGCTCTACGGCTGAAACATGAACATTGAACAGTTTTTCAAGCTCATCAGACAGCGTGACCAGTTCGTGATAGTGCGTTGAAAAAAGCGTTTTTGCACCAATCTCATGATGAACATACTCAATAATGGATTGAGCAAGGGACATTCCATCATAAGTCGACGTCCCGCGCCCGATTTCATCAAATAAAATCAGACTGTTATCTGTCGCATGATCAAGGGCATGTTTTGCTTCAAGCATTTCCACCATGAAGGTACTCTGTCCGGATACGAGGTCATCCGCTGCACCAATCCTTGTAAAAATGCGGTCAAAAATCGGCAGTTCCGCTTCATCAGCAGGAACAAAACAGCCGATCTGAGCCATGATGGATATGAGAGCTGTCTGTCTCATATACGTACTCTTACCAGACATATTAGGACCGGTGATCAGAAGCATGGAGCGATTTGAATCAAGCATGCAATCATTCGGCACATACTGAACCGCATCCATTACCTTTTCTACTACAGGATGACGCCCATTTTTAATCGACAGGCTGCCTGTATTGCTGAAGACCGGTTTTACATAATGTCTTTTTTCACTCACGTGGGCAAAACACTGCATAACATCGACCGTACTGATTTGAGCGGCAATCTTTTGAATACGCGGAATTTCGTTTTTCACTTTTTCTCTCAGAGTCTGAAATAATTCCTGTTCAAGTTCGATGGACCGGTCGTCCGCCTCTAAAATAAGGACTTCTTTTTCCTTCAGCTCAGGTGTAATAAAGCGTTCAGCATTCGCAAGTGTCTGCCTGCGTTCGTAACGGTCATCTTTTAAATGAACGAGGTTAGCTTTTGTCACCTCGATATAATAGCCAAAAATCCGATTATACCCGATTTTAAGTGAACGTATCCCTGTTCTCTCCCGCTCCTGCTGTTCAAGCTCTGCGATCCACTTTTTCCCGTTGCGGCTGGCATAGCGGTACTGATCGAGCTTTTCATTAAATCCGTCTTTTATAAAATTTCCTTCTTTGATCGCAAGCGGCGGCTGATCAATGATGGCTTCCTCAAGCTGACCTGCAATATCCGGACATTCATCCATTTCATCTGACAGCTGAGTCAATTCAGCCGTTTCTGTATCCTTCAGATGCTGCTTAATAGCGGGGATTTGCTGAAGAGATTTTTTCAGCTGTACAAGATCTCTCGGGTTCACTGAACCAAAGGCTACCCGTCCAGCCAGGCGTTCAAGGTCATACACCTGCTTCAGTGACTCTCTTAACGCTTCACGCTCGAAATAATGATTTTTCAATTGTTCAACAATCCGCAGACGCTCTTCAATGGCTTCTCCGTTTATTAAAGGCCTGTCCACCCACCGCTTCAACTGTCTGGCACCCATCGCCGTAACAGTTTCATCAAGCAGCCAGACGAGAGAGCCTTTCCTTGAACCGTTCCGAATATTTTCAGTCAGCTCAAGATTCCGTTTGGAGTTTGGATCAATCCTTAAAAATGCATCAACTTCGTATGGTACTGTCTTTTGCAGGTGATCTAATGAACGCTTTTGCGTTTCAGCCGTATAGTGCATGAGAAGTCTTGCTGAAAACTGCATATCTGCATTCGGAAGATCATCCAGAAGTTCTGAATAATAATGTCTGATTAAATCAGCGTTGATGAGTGTTACCGAGATGACACCTCGGTCTTTTAACTTCTTCGAAACCGCTTCACCACACTGTTCAAGAATAACGGCTTCTTTTACTTTCAACATCGCCAATTCATGAATCATTTCCTCTTCATTGGCGACAACCGCTGCCTTTGATTCTCCGGTGGAAAGGTCCAGATGCGCAATGCTGTATCGACCATCATGAAGCAGAGCGGCCGCTGCCAGATAGTGATTTTCTTTTTCATTCAGACTTTTGGCATCCATGACCGTACCTGGGGTAATCATCTGGACGATCTCGCGCTTGACCACCCCTTTAGCCTGTTTAGGGTCCTCAGTCTGTTCACAAATCGCCACTTTAAAGCCTTTTTCAATGAGTTTTTCTATGTAACCTGAAGCAGAGTGATAAGGAACACCACACATCGGGATTTTTTCCTCGACACCCCCATCACGTGCGGTTAGTGTAATTTCAAGTTCTCTTGCTGCAGCCAGCGCGTCGTCAAAAAACATTTCATAAAAATCGCCCAGTCTGAAAAACAGAAAGGCATCCGGCACCTCAGCTTTTATTTTTAAATATTGCTGGATCATTGGTGTATATTTTTTAATCAATCGTATTCTCCCCGTTCATCTTTAAAAATTACTCTGTTCAGTATAACAGAAATAACCGGATTAAATCATGCAGCGAGAACGATTGGATAAAGGGTCTGTCCGGTTTTTTAAAACTGTCATAATCGCGACATCAGCGACAGGTCAGAATGGATAAAAAGATTTTTTCATAAAAAAAACCGGACTCAGTCCGGTCAGTCTCTTGCATATTTATTGTCAAACACGTGTGTATTGATCTCTTCAAGCTCATCATCCAGTTCTCCCCAGTCATCCTCTAGCCCGTCTTTATGAAATACGACACACACTTTCGTTTCCCCTACACATTCGGCAAGCGTCTCTCTTTCTACCTGGACGACGATGTGGTGGGAATCATCCGGAATACTTGCCTCAATACAATTCGGCTGCTGTATAACGCGCGCAAAAATCTCCGAATCATTATGGTAGTCATCGTCTCTGTATTTCAACTTGATCACATCGTTATAAGACACGCTTTCCAACAGAACGGAGGTTTTCGTGTTATGGTGATGGGAGTACCAGAGATTGACATCAAAGGACCCTGAAACCTCTACTGACTTACCGGATTTCTTCGCTGAATATTTGTGATTGATAATCCAGCACCCCAGAATACTAGATGGTTTATGCGGCGGATGAATCGTATGGTTGGACTGTACATATTTTCTCCCTTTAGCCACAACAGACTTCGTAATAATTTCACGATATTCGGTCATACATGCGGCCTCCTTTCATTTCTCCATATCCTATGCAATACGCCTACAGGATGTTCCGAAAAGAAGAAAACAAAAATAACAACGTTGTTATTTTTGTTTTCTAAAAATTAACCTATGAATGACAACAGGAATTTCGTAAGTTATAATGGTAACAACGTTGTAAAAGAGGTGTTAACAATGGCTGTAACCATTAAAGATATCGCAAATAAGGCAGGCGTCAGTTTTTCTACTGTTTCCAAAGCGCTGAATGACAGCCCTCTTGTAAAAGAGCCGACAAAAGCGAAGATTCTTGCCCTTGCAAAGGAAATGGGGTACGAAGCAAATCTCGCTGCTAAAAACCTTGTTTCCGGTAAATCCGGCATCATCGGGATTTATTGTTCACAAATCACCAATCCATTTTATGCGGATATAATCAGGTACATTACCATTTATTTTGAAGAAGACGGGCTCACAACAGCCATTTCATCCGGTACTGTAAAGCAGGCAAAAAAGCTGTTTTCAAGACTCTCCACCGAAGCCATCCTTGTATTTGATCACGACCCTGATGAAACATGGGGTGAACACGCTGTTTACGCATTTGACTCACACTATCACGATCGTATCAACTCTCTCATTGATTTCAAATCAGAAGGAATGAAAAAAGCCGTTGAGTTCCTGATCCAGACCGGACACAAGAATATTCTCTGTTTAGCTGAACGCGATCAAAAAGTGACATTACCAACAAATAATAACGTTATTAAAAATGTGTTTCTTGAAGAAGAATCTTCTGAAGAAGCTTATACAGAAGCAATCAGAATGTTTAACAGTAATGAAATTGATGCAGTTGTCTGTTCTTCCTACGAGGTTTGCAGCGGGGTATTTTTCGCCTGTAAAAATGAAGGGATTTCAGTTCCTGAAGATGCCTCCATCATTCATTACCATTTCAGAGGAGCGCAGTCAGAACCACTCCCCTTTACCTGGATTGGAGTGGATAATAAAAAGCTCTCGCTGACACTCGTTAATCACTTACTCATCGAAGCCGGTTATCCAAAACGAAAAGAAACCATATCGGTTGAACCAACCATCCAGAACCTGACGACACTATCGCCAAAATAACAACGTTGTTATTTTGGCGATAGTGTGAGGTGGCAAGCTTTCACTCCACTAAGAACTGTTACAGAATAGTCCCATGGTTTAAGCATTTATAACATAAAATCTCCGGTCTAAAATAAGACCGGAGATTTTATGTTATTTATTTATTTTTTCGTAGGCTTCTTTATCCAGGTGGGCTTCTGTCTGCCCAAGAATGTTAACTGCTTCACGTCTGTTTTGTTCTTCAACATAAAATTCGAGTATATAATCGAATCTTTCTGAAGAACCTTTCGTGTTAATTGCATCACCGTCAGTGATGACCCCTGCATTTGGTGAAGAGCTCGACGTAAAGTTTAATGCAGGCAGTACAAAAGGATTTGTATTGCCATCAGGAATTGAATCTATTCTAGCATCCCTGATCGGACATTTTTGAAGCTTTGCCAGTGCCGTTTCAGCATCGCTCTCATTTCTAAAGTAGGCTTGAATATGATGTTCCATCCTATCACTCTCCTCTGTTGTTATTCATGATACCCTTTACCAAATATACTAAACGTTTACAATGAGCATTAAAAAACCTGCACCTTACATGTAAGGTACAGGTTTTTGATTAAGACTGCGTCATCAATTCTTCTCTTTCTTCTTTCGTAAACGCCCTGGATCTTGAAAGGAATCGTTTACCCTCAACACCCTCAAGTGAAAACATGCCGCCTCTTCCATCCACGACATCAATAATAATCTGAGTGTGTTTCCAGTAATCATACTGTTTTTTATTCATGTAAAATGAACTGCCGTCAATTTTGCCGAGTTCGATATCCTGGCTGCCGATCAAAAGATCACCTTCCGGATAACACATCGGTGAACTTCCGTCACAGCAGCCGCCGGATTGATGGAACATGATCGGGCCATGCTTTTCCTTCAGGAGTCTGATCAGCTTAACAGCTTCGTCTGTTGCGGTCACTCGCTCAACCAATCTCTTCACCACCTTTATTTTATCGGTTTAGAAGAATCCAAGCTTTGAAGGACTGTAGCTTACGAGCAGGTTTTTCGTCTGCTGGTAATGGTTCAGCATCATCTTATGGTTTTCCCGGCCAATTCCGGACATTTTGTATCCGCCAAATGCTGCGTGGGCCGGATACTGATGATAACAGTTTGTCCAAACACGTCCAGCCTGGATGTTACGTCCAAATCGATAGGCTGTATTAATATTTCTCGTCCAGATACCTGCACCCAATCCGTAGAGTGTATCATTGGCGATTTCAAGTGCTTCTTCATCTGTTTTGAATGTGGTTACAGATAAAACCGGTCCGAAAATTTCCTCCTGGAAAATTCTCATATCATTTGTTCCTTTAAAGATCGTTGGCTGAATGTAATATCCGTCAGCAAAATCGCCTTCTTTTTTATTCAGCGAGCCGCCTGTCAGAACTTCTGCCCCTTCCTCTTTCCCGATCTGAAGGTAGGATTGAATCTTCTCCATCTGCTCTGTAGAGGCCTGTGCACCCATCATCGTCGCTGGATCCAGTGGATTTCCTGTATTGATTTCCTTTACTCTTTTTAGTACCCGATCCATAAATGCATCATATATATCCTCATGAATCAGTGCACGTGAAGGACATGTACAAACTTCACCCTGATTAAGCGCGAACATTAATAATCCTTCCACTGCTTTATCTACGAAATCATCGTCCTGATCCATAATATCCTTAAAGAAAATATTTGGAGACTTACCTCCGAGTTCCAGTGTAACCGGAATCAGGTTTTGAGAAGCATATTGCATAATCAGACGACCTGTTGTTGTTTCACCTGTGAATGCAATTTTTGCAATACGATCACTTGAAGCAAGCGGTTTACCGGCTTCAAGTCCAAAACCATTCACGATATTAACAACACCCTTCGGCAGCAGATCTTCAATCAGTTCCATCAGGACAAGGATGGAGGATGGTGTCTGTTCTGCCGGTTTCAACACGACACAGTTTCCTGCAGCAAGTGCCGGAGCAAGCTTCCACACTGCCATTAGAAGCGGGAAGTTCCAAGGAATAATCTGACCAACGACCCCAAGCGGCTCATGAAAATGATAGGCAACGGTATCTTGATCAATTTCTCCCGCTGAGCCTTCCTGTGCCCGGATCACGCCGGCAAAATAACGGAAATGATCAATTGCCAGCGGCAGATCGGCATTTAATGTTTCACGAACCGCCTTTCCGTTTTCCCATGTTTCTGCTACGGCGAGCATTTCAAGATTTTCTTCCATTCTATCTGCAATTTTATTTAAAATAACAGACCGCTCTGTAACGGACGTTTTGCCCCAGGCATCCTTTGCAGCATGTGCAGCATCAAGAGCCTTTTCAATATCTTCTTCCGTTGAACGAGCAACCTGACAGAATGTTTTCCCATTAACCGGTGAAGGATTATCAAAATACTGTCCCTTAACCGGAGCTACCCACTCCCCACCTATGTAATTATCGTAACGCTCCTTGAAATGAACTTTAGCACCTTCAGTATTAGGATTAGCATATGTCATGATCTTTTCCCCCTGTTTATTGGTCTGATGGTTAACTTAACTAATCCTCCCCTCTTATGTAATCGCTTTCATTTTTCTGTTTTAAATAAAACTCCTGTAGAGTCTTCTTCATTTTACCTAAAATTTCGGATCATTGTCAATTTTCCGAATAATATGTTTATATATTTTTTATAATCATTAATAATCCGGATCTGCAGCACCTATCCTTTCCGCCACCGGAGTCTTCGGGTGCTGCAGATCCTCTATCCTCTAATCAAATTTCATTATAATTAAACGAAACTATTTATCCTTAAAAAAACATAAATGAACGGCCTTTAGAAAAGAATCGGATTTCAAACGTAATATGGTTAAGTATATTAAAAAAGCTCTTCCGCATTGGAAGAGCTTTTTGATCATGAGCAGCTATTGTAAGGGCTGTTTTTAACCTGTGCCCCTGTTTCACCTTTTAGAATATCTCCGCCGGTCTGACGGATAATTTCATCCGTTACAGTGTTGGAAACAGTATTCGCCACGATTTGCAGAAGTGCATTCACTTCAGTTTGTGACTGTTTAAATTCCTGAACAATCGGAATCTCATCGATTTCCTTTTCAACTTTTTCAATTTTTGCCTCGATCATTTTCAGTGCTTCATGCTTGCCGTAATGCTGAAAATTAACAGCCTGCTTCTGAAGGCTTCTCAGACTGGCAATTTTTTCGCGGATTTTCTGGTTTTCCTGAATCTGCGCCTCAGCACGTTTAAAGAAATCCACTTCTTCAGTTTCAGTAATCATCTGAGCAAGCTCTTTTGCACGCTCAATAATATCTTTTTTCGTATATTTTTTCTCCATTATCCATTCACCTCTGCCGGTTCTTTAGCTTCCACGAGCTCTCCATTCAGGCTCCACGTTTTAGCTTCCGTTATTTTAACCATAACCCGTTGACCAATCACTGATTTCGGTGCTTTAAAGTTCACCAGCTTGCTCGTTCTTGTATAACCGGATAGTACTTCAGGGTTTTTCCTGCTCTCCCCTTCAACCAGTACTTCCATTGTCTGTCCTTCAAGCTTCTTCATAGCTTGAAGCGACATTTCGTTGACAAGATTATTCAGGCGCTGTAAACGTTCTTTTTTGACTTCCATCGGCACGTTATCTTTCATCTTAGCAGCCGGCGTTCCTTCACGTGGTGAGTATATATACGTAAAGGCTGTCTCAAATCCGACTTCACGGTATAGAGATAACGTTTCTTCGAACTGCTCTTCTGTTTCATTCGGGAATCCTACAATAATATCTGTTGTCAGAACAGCATTCGGAATCGCTTTTTTAATCTTGTTAACAAGGGTTAAAAACTGCTCCCGGCTGTACTTTCTCGCCATCAGCTTGAGGATTTCTGATGAACCGTGCTGAACAGGCAGATGAATATGTTCCACAAGGTTTCCACCTTTTGAGAGTACCTCAATCAGGTAATCATCAAAGTCACGCGGATGACTCGTCGTAAAGCGGATTCTCGGGATATCAATTTTGCGCAGCTCATCCATCAGCTGACCGAGTCCGTAATCCATCCCTTGAAGATCTTTGCCGTAAGCATTTACATTCTGACCTAACAGGGTAATTTCCTGATAACCCTGGGCTGCCAGGTGACGGACTTCCTGGATAATATCCTCAGGGTGCCTGCTCCGCTCCTTACCACGTGTGTATGGAACGATACAATACGTACAGAATTTATCGCAGCCGTACATGATGTTAACCCAGCCTTTAATGGCGCCTTTACGGACCTTCGGAAGGTTTTCAATGACATCGCCCTCTTTAGACCATACTTCAACGACCATTTCCTTGCTCAGGTAAGCCTCGTTTAAAATGTTTGGCAATCTGTGAATATTATGCGTTCCAAATATCATATCAATGTGCTGATGCGTCTTAAGAATCTTATTAACAACAGATTCCTCCTGTGACATACATCCGCAAACACCAATCAGAAGATCCGGCTTTTCAAGCTTCAGCGGTTTCAGGTGTCCGATTTCACCAAACACTTTATTTTCCGCATTTTCACGGATTGCACATGTATTCAGTAAAATCACATCTGCATCTTCTGTTGTATCGGTCGGTTCATAGCCAAGCTGAAGAAAGATCCCTGCCATCACTTCTGTGTCATGCTCGTTCATCTGACATCCGTAAGTTCTGATGTAAAACTTTCTTCCTTTCCCCATTCCTTCAAAAGCAGGATCGATGGAGAAGTCTTTATGATAATTTACGTCTTCCTTACCTCTTTTTTTTGCATCTTTCAGGGAAGGAGGACTGTAAACGGTCTGAAAATATTTACTGTAGTCTTTTTCCTGCTTCTTGCTGTTCGATGTCTGAACCGCGTCTTGTGCTGCCAGGCGCTGTTCTTCATTCATCTGACATTCCCCTTTCTTTCATCGATCAGAGCTGATCCGTTCTGATCATGCTTATGGCACATTCTTTTAGTATAAATGGTTATGACCATTGTTACAACATTCTCAAGCCTACTGTCGTGAAATTGCCTTAACTTACAGAAAAGGGTCAATCGCACAGGTAAAAGGCTGCCTCTGTCCGGCAGCCTCCTGTTTTACATAAATTCTTTCACAAGTTTGTTGAAATCATCTTCGTCCATCCCTAAATCCTGTTTGCTTAAAGGCTCTTCGTGATATCCGTCAATCATTTCCTGATACGATGGCTGCTCTTTATCCTGATAGATGAGTCCGGTCACAAGACCGTCATGCTTCATCAGCGTCTGCATCGCAGCTTCCTTATTATGAGGATCATACGCCTCAATGTCTGAAAGCTTCGTCAGATTTTCCTTGAACCAGTCGTACGTATTAACTTTGTTATACGTTACGCATGGACTGAATACATTGATCAGCGAAAAACCTTTATGATTCAATCCCTGTTCAATGAGGCTCGTTAACTCTTTCAGGTCCGTTGAGAACCCTTGAGCTACAAAGGTTGCCCCTGAAGTCAACGCCATTTCCATCGGGTTCAGTGAAGGTTCAATGGATCCTTTAGGGGTAGATTTTGTCTTAAATCCTGCAGATGACCTTGGCGATGTCTGACCTTTTGTCAGTCCGTAGATCTGATTGTCCATGACAATATACGTGATATCAAGGTTACGTCTGATCGCGTGAATCGTGTGACCGAGTCCAATGGCGAATCCATCGCCATCACCGCCGGATGCAATAACGGTTAAGTCCCGGTTTGCCATTTTCACACCCTGTGCAAGCGGCAGGGCACGTCCGTGAATACTGTGAAATCCGTAAGAGTTAATATAACCTGAGATTCTTCCTGAACAGCCGATTCCGGAGATGACCGCCAGATTTTCTGGTGTCAGCCCTGCATTCGCTGAAGCGCGCTGAATGGCTGCCTGTACAGAAAAGTCACCGCAGCCCGGGCACCAGTTAGGTTTTACATTGTTGCGAAAGTCCTTAAATGTCACCATTTAGACCAGCTCCTTGCTTAAAAGTTCCAGTTCATTTGGCAGGAATGGATTCCCGTCATATTTCTTCAGGCTTTTGATTTTGTGAGCCATTCCGACGTTCATTTTAATAATGGAGGCCAGCTGACCCGTCGCATTGTGCTCTACAACAATGACCTTTTTTGCTTTCTCGGCAAGAGGGGCAAATTCCTCTGCCGGAAACGGATGAAGCAGTCTGATGTGGGCATGATTCACCTTGATACCGCCTGCTTCAAGTTTGGCTGCTGCTTCCTCGATTGCACCCCTTGTGGAGTTAAATCCGACGAATAAAATGTCTGCATCATCGTGTTTCGCACCATCTTGATCAACTGCTTTATGGAGCGTAACAGATTCAAGCTTTTTCATCCTCTTATCCATCTGGATCTGACGGTTAAAGGATGACTCAGACGGTTTTCCTGATTCATCGTGTTCCACTCCTGTTACATGATGAATACCGTTTTTCATACCTGGCAGTACCCTTTTGGAAACGCCGTCCTCTGTTACTTCATAGCGTTTGAAATATTGCTTCGGCTCAAGCTCTTCCAGCAAATCTTCTGACGCTACCAGTTTCCCTCTGTTAATCTTTACTTTTTCGTAATTGAGAGGTTCTACTGTCTGTTTCCCGAGTGACAGCTGCAGATCTGACAGTAAAATAACCGGACATTGGAACTGCTCAGCAAGGTTAAACGCATCAATCGTGTCATAAAACGCTTCCTCTGCCGTGCTTGGCGCAATCACAATTTTAGGAATTTCACCGTGTGTTCCGTAAATCATTTGCATTAGATCTGACTGCTCCTGCTTTGTCGGCAGGCCTGTTGATGGTCCCCCGCGCTGAGTATCCACGATGACTAGCGGCTGTTCTGTCATACCAGATAAACCGATGGATTCCATCATTAATGAAAGACCAGGTCCCGCTGATGCTGTTAAGGAACGCACCCCGGCGTAATTTGCACCGATCGCCATCGTTGCTGCAGCGATCTCATCCTCAGTCTGAATAACAGCTCCCCCTAAGGCAGGAAGCTTTTTAATGAGATACTCCATAATTTCAGAGGCCGGCGTAATAGGATAGGCTGCCATAAAACGGGCGCCCCCAGCAATGGCACCAAGAGCGATTGCATCGTTCCCGATCATAAACATACGCTGTTTGCCATCTGCTTTTTCAAGAGCAAGGCTGCCGCTCTTTTCACCAAGCAATTCTTTGGCAGCTTTAAAGCCCTCTTCAATTGCCTCCATATTTTTCTGGACGACTACTTCACCTTTGCGGCCGAATATCTCCTGCACAACATCTCTGAACACATCGAGCGGAAGATCCATAATGGCACAGGTTGATCCGATCGCAACCATGTTTTTCATCAGTGAGGTGCCAAGCTCTGATGCAATTTCCGTAAATGGAACGATGATCAGTTCAGCATTTGAGTCGTCCGGGTTTACCGGTTTAAATTTTGCATCAGCTACAATGATGCCTGAATTATGTAACTCATGATAATTAACATCAATCGTTTCCTGATCAAATGCAACGAGTATATCCAAAGAATCCTCAACAGCACGAACCTGAGTCGTACTTACACGGATTTTATTATTTGTATGTCCACCTTTAATACGGGAAGAAAAGTGTCTGTACCCGTAAAGGAAATAACCAAGGCGGTTCATTGCCATGGAAAAGATTTCACCGGTACTTTCAATTCCTTCTCCCTGTTGTCCTCCAACTTTCCAGGAAAGCTGTTTCATCATCCTTACCCTCTCCTTCAATAACGCCCTTTTACATCAGTGTTCATTTTATCACGTTTACCATGTATCAACATCCTTTTACAATCTGATTCATCAAATTCAGTCCTAAGAATGATTTTAAGTTTACATAATTATATTATAGTTAATTTATTTCAAGGCAAAAAAAAGGTGCTTACAGTGTAAGCACCAGAATACAGTCCTATTATCTTGGTTCCACAATGAGCTTAATGGCGGTTCTTTCTTCGCCCTCTATCTGGATATCTGTAAAAGCCGGGATGCAGATTAAATCAATGCCGGATGGAGCCACAAACCCACGGGATATGGCCACTGCTTTCACAGCCTGATTTAACGCGCCAGCTCCAATTGCCTGTACTTCAACCGTGCCTCTCTCCCGCAACACGCCCGCAAGAGCCCCGGCAACCGAGTTAGGATTCGATCGCGAAGATACCTTTAACACATTCACCTGCTTACCCCCTTCTCTCCCACACTGATCCATCACTTTGCTGTCATTTCACTATATTCTCAGGAAGTGAGGTTTATGCGGAGGGGCAGCAATTAAACTTCGAAGGGATGGTCCTCATTAATTAAAATTCTGTCAATTGATTTTGCCATACCAGATTTACGATCCAGTTCGATCAGACATGCGCTCAAAATTTTACGTCCATCCTTTGGTACTTCAAACCTTGCAGGCAAAGCGGTTGTAAAACGTTTCAGTACTGCTTCTTTTTCCATTCCTAAAATCGCATCGTAAGGACCCGTCATCCCAACATCCGATAAATAAGCCGTGCCCTTTGGAAGGATTCTGTTATCTGAAGTTTGTACGTGCGTATGAGTACCGACAACCGCGGATGCCTTGCCATCAAGATACCAGCCTGCCGCCTGTTTCTCACTCGTTGCCTCAGCATGAAAATCCACAAAAACAAATGGCGTCTGCCGTCTTGCTTCATTTATTGCCTGCTTTAGAAGCGGAAACGGATCATCCACAGGATTCATAAACGTTCTTCCAAGTGCATTAACCACTGCTACTTCCGCGCTGCCAGCCTGAATAAAGCGGATCCCTTTACCTGGAGTCGCTTTCGGATAGTTAATAGGTCTTACGAGTTGATTTGCGTGATCAATAAAATTAAACAGATCCCGATTGTCCCACGTGTGGTTTCCCATCGTGATCACATCTGCACCTGCAGACAACAGCTGATCATAGATTTTTTTTGTAATTCCTCTTCCGGAGGCTGCATTTTCACCATTGACAATCACAAGGTCCGGCTGATGTTTTTGTTTCAGCTGAGGCAGAAACTCATCGATCATTTCCCTGCCCGGTGAACCTACAACGTCTCCAATAAATAATATCTTCATCATTACCCTCTTTTCATGATCTCAGGGGCTTTATCTGCCCATTATCAGATAAACTTTAGCATGAACGCCTGATGCGTTCAAGCTGACGTTTTTGTTTTTTCTTTAAGACATAAAAAATCCGTCCTGACAGTGTCAGGACGGATTTTGTTATTTTGCGTATTCTACCGCTCTCGTTTCACGGATAACCGTGACTTTAATATGACCCGGATAGTTTAATTCTTCCTCGATCTGCTTGCGGATATCTCTCGCAAGACGATGAGCCGTCATATCATCAATCTGTTCCGGTCGAACCATAATTCTGATTTCTCGGCCGGCCTGGATCGCAAATGATTTTTCAACACCATCATATGATTCAGAAATCTCCTCGAGTCTTTCAAGTCGGCGAATGTAGTTTTCAAGCGTTTCACTGCGGGCACCAGGACGCGCTGCAGATAATGCATCAGCTGCTGCAACCAGTACCGCAATAATTGACGTTGCCTCATAGTCACCGTGGTGAGAGGCAATACTGTTGATGACCACCGGATGCTCTTTATACTTCGTGGCAAGTTCGACACCAATTTCTACGTGACTACCTTCCACTTCGTGGTCAATCGCTTTTCCGATATCATGCAGAAGTCCTGCACGTCTTGCCAGCGCCTCGTCTTCACCAAGTTCAGCTGCAAGAAGGCCTGACAGATACGCTACTTCTGTTGAATGCTTCAGTACATTCTGTCCGTAGCTTGTACGGTACTTCAGGCGGCCAAGAATTTTGATGAGATCAGGATGTAACCCATGCGCTCCAACGTCAAACGTTGTCTGTTCACCGATTTCCCTGATATGCTCATCTACTTCACGGCGTGCCTTGTCTACCATTTCTTCAATTCTTGCAGGGTGGATTCTTCCGTCCTGCACAAGCTTTTCAAGCGCAATTCTTGCTGTTTCACGTCTGATTGGATCAAATCCGGAAAGGATAACTGCTTCCGGCGTATCATCGATAATTAAATCAATTCCAGTCAGGGTTTCAAGCGTTCTGATATTTCTTCCTTCCCGACCTATGATGCGACCTTTCATCTCATCATTAGGCAGGTTTACGACAGAAACTGTTGTTTCGGCAACATGGTCGGCTGCACAACGCTGGATAGCGAGTGACAGCAGTTCGCGCGCTTTCTTTTCAGACTCTTCCTTCGCACGATTTTCCTGCTCCTTAACCATGATTGCAATGTCCTGTGAAAGTTCTTTTTCCACCTGATCAAGGATAATTGCTTTTGCTTCTTCCCGGGTTAATCCGGAAACACGCTCAAGCTCGAGATCCTGTTGACGAACCATCTCCTCCACTTTGCTTTCCATCTCTTCAATATGTTGTTGTCGTTCATGTAAAGACTGCTCTTTACGCTCCTGCATTGATTCACGTTTGTTTAGAGAGTCGTCTTTACGGTCAAGATTTTCTTCCCGCTGTAACAGGCGGTTTTCCTGTTTTTGAAGCTCATTTCTTCGTTCACGAAGTTCCGCTTCCATTTCTGATCGAAGCTTATGATTTTCATCTTTCGCTTCCAGCAGTGCTTCTTTCTTAAGTGCCTCTGCTTCCCTTTTTCCGTTTTCGAGAATTTGTTCCACAGTGCCTTTTGCACCGCCAACTTTAGCATCCATCATGAATTTGTGAATCAAATACCCAACAATCACACCGACGATAATGCCAGCCAAAATGAAGGTGATTTCGAATTGTTCCATCGTATTCACCTCCTCTTGCTATTAAAATGTTTCAATCTTGCCTTTTTGGGCTAATAATAAGCTTTCGTATCAGTCCGGGGCAACTTACTTATCAATTAAAAAAATTGAAAAATATACAATGTTAATTTTAAGTCTGTGAAAATACATTGTCAAGTAGGCTGGCAGAAACTTCCCTTCTATAATTATGTATATACCAAAAAAGCAAAGAGCTTTTCTTTGCTTTTTTGGTTGTTTTCACCTGTTAATCCTCAAGCAGGTTTAAATTATCTTCTTCGGTTTCAGGAGGAGCTGTTTTTGCTTCATCCATGCCGTGGTGCTCACGGATTTTCAGCATGATTTCCTGGCGAAGCTCAGGGTTTTCCTTAAGGAACTGCTTCGAATTCTCGCGTCCCTGACCTAGGCGATCCCCATTATAGGAATACCATGAACCACTCTTTTGAATAATATCTGCCTCGGCACCAAGGTCAATAATTTCTCCCTCTTTTGAAATCCCTTCACCATACATAATGTCTACTTCAGCTAAACGGAATGGTGGTGCTACCTTATTTTTCACGACTTTAATCCGCGTTTTATTTCCTACCATATCATTACCCTGCTTCAATGTTTCCGCACGGCGAACATCCAGTCTTACAGATGAATAGAACTTAAGGGCACGTCCACCAGGAGTCGTTTCAGGGCTGCCAAACATGACGCCGACTTTTTCACGAATCTGGTTGATGAAAATAGCAATCGTGTTGGATTTGCTGATTGCCCCGGACAGTTTTCTGAGCGCCTGTGACATGAGTCGTGCCTGAAGACCGACATGAGAGTCTCCCATTTCTCCCTCGATTTCCGCTTTAGGAACAAGTGCTGCAACTGAGTCAATAATTATAATTTCAACCGCTCCGCTTCGAACAAGTGCTTCAGCAATTTCAAGCGCCTGTTCACCTGTATCAGGCTGTGACAGAAGCAGTTCATCTATGTTAACACCAAGCTTTGAAGCGTAGACAGGATCAAGTGCGTGCTCAGCATCAATGAATGCTGCCTGTCCGCCATTTGCCTGGACTTCAGCAATCGCATGAAGAGCAACCGTCGTTTTACCGGAGCTTTCAGGACCGTAAATTTCAATCACGCGGCCGCGTGGATATCCGCCAACCCCAAGCGCTGCATCAAGGGCGATAGAGCCGCTGGAAACCGTGGAAATTTTGCGGTCTGTCTGCTCCCCGAGTTTCATAATTGAACCTTTACCGAATTGCTTTTCTATTTGTTTAAGAGCCATATCAAGTGCTGCCTGACGATCACTCACATTAATTCCTCCTTTAATATAAACACCGTAACCGGTGTCTCATAACCTAACTATACTATACTCTTTATTTGGAAGAATAACAAGCAAAAAGCGAACATTTATTCGCTTTTTTTATTTTCAGCATTTTCTTTTTTCCCATATCGATTTTTCAAGTTACAAACATCAATGCCGCATGAAAACCAGTAGATTACTGATTTCCATACGGCATCTTTTATGCGTGAATAAACCGGATCAGCTCAAACAATCCGTGCTTAACCGCCCTGATTCTTTTAAAGTTCCGTTCACCCTGAAGCTTCAGCTGCTTGGAATAAAGACTGCCGTCACGACTCGCAATACTGAGCCAGACGGTCCCTTCCTCTTTCCCTTCAAAAGGTCCGGGCCCTGCCACGCCGGTGAAGCTGATTCCAATATCGGTGTTATAAAGGCGCATGACATTGGCAGCCATTTCCTCAGCACATTGCTGACTGACGGTGCCATGGACTGAAATCGTTTCACTAGAGACGTTCAGAACAGACTGTTTGGCGTCTGGGCTATAAACAACAGCAGACCCTTGTAGTGAGCTGCTGATCCCTGCAACAGTGGCTAATTCAGAAGCAAACAAGCCCGCAGTCAGACTCTCTGCCGATGAAATGGACAGTTTTTTTTGTTTTAACAGCGCTGCAGCTTTGACTGTCAGCGATTCATCATCGTAACCATATATATAATCACCGCATGGCCTGTTACGGATGGTTTCTTCAACCTGATCCACAAGGGTCACAGCTTTTTCCAGGGTTTCTTCAGCAGCTGTCAGACGGAGCGTAACCTCACCGTCTGATGCAAGAGGTGCTACAGTTGGGTTTGTCCCATTCATCAGATCTTCAACCATGGTCTCGAGCTCTGCTTCCCCTATTCCGAAAAAGCGCAGAACTTTCGAATGGATGGTTGTGCTGCCTGATCTCTTTTTTAACAAATAAGGCAACAGCTGATCTGTCAGCATCGGTTTCATTTCTCTCGGCGGTCCCGGAAGAAGGACAATGGTTGACTGCCCATCTTCAATAACCATTCCGGGGGCCATGCCGTGATGGTTAAACAATACTTTACTTCCTTCAATCACAAGTGCCTGTTTACGGTTATTATCCGTCATTGCCCGACCGGCTGATCTGAAATATTGTTCAATGTAATCAAGAGAGGACTGATCATAGACAAGCTTTCTGTCCAGAATAGAGGCAGCTGTTTCCTTCGTAAGGTCATCTTTCGTCGGTCCGAGTCCACCGGTCATGATAATGAGATCAGAACGGCTTCTTGCGGCGTTCAGCTCATCTGTCAGCCGTTCAGTGTTGTCTCCAATCACACTGTGCCGGAATACACCTATCCCTGCCTCAGCAAATCTGGCCGAGATGAACTGAGCGTTTGTATTGGCAATCTGGCCAAGCAAAAGCTCTGAGCCTACAGCAATAATTTCAGCATTCATACAGACAGCTCCTTATTTCGAATCTCGAAATGCTCCCCAGTTCTTGACGAAATAATCAACTCCCGACCATACAGTGAAAAATGCCGCAACATATAGTGCGATCAGGTCAAATGGAATTGAAAACATTGCGAAAAAGATATTGTGCAAAAGAAGTGAAGAAATCGCGACAATCTGCACCCACATTTTAATTTTACCAAGCATGGCAGCAGCATGAACTTCACCTGAGCCTGCCAGGACGAGCCTCAGTCCGGTGATCGCAAATTCTCTTGAAATGATAATAATAACGAGCCAGGACGGAGCCATTTGAAGCTCAACCAGAATAATAAGCGCTGCAGACACAAGCAGTTTATCCGCTAATGGATCAAGGAACTTCCCAAGGTTTGTAACGAGATCATATTTTCTTGCATAATAGCCATCCACCCAATCAGTCGTAGCGGCAAAGATAAAAATCATGGCAGCAATAAAGTGATGTACGGGAATGTCTGCACCAAGAAGTGTGAGCTCCCCCCAGCCAAAGTCAACCAGCATAAAAATCATAAACAAAGGAATAAGAAAAATCCGTGAAATCGTAATTTTATTTGGTATATTCATAAAATCTCTCCTCAATACAATGTAGTGGCAAAAAAATAGTCATCATTCCTGATGACTATCTTTCTTAGGATGCTGATTCGATTTCAAAAATCATATTCTGCGTAACACCGGAACCGCCGAATTCAACAGGTTCACCGTTTAGCTGAACAGATGTAACCGATGAATTTCCAACGCGGACTCTTACCCAGTCAAGGCCTGATGCATCAAAATTCAAGTCATTTCCGCTTTCAACCGCTGCATCATACAGAATATTTCCTTCGCGGTCACGTATTGTGATCCACGAGTTATCGGAAGCAATCTGAAGTGTCAGCTCTTCCTGACTGTTTGTGACTGTGAAGTTATTGTCTTCACCCTGAACGCCGGTACTTTCAATCGATAGCTCTTCAGCAGGAGGCTCTTCTTCAACAGGCTCTTCCTCTGCAGGTTCGTCATTCGCATCTGCAGATTCTTCAGGTGCCTCTTCAGCAGGCTCTTCTGTTCCTTCAGGCTGTTCAATATTTACAGATTGTTCAGTCTCAGGGTCAGCATTGTTTTCAGCCTGGTTACCCGGATCAGACAACTGCTGTACCACAATCCAGATGACAAAGATGACACCAATTAAAAGCCCTACACCAAGAACGGTCGGAAGGAAGTTCATTACAGGAGACGTTCTCCTCGACGACCCTTTTGATTTTACTCTGGATAAATTGACCGGGATTGATTCATCATTGTTTTTTGGAATGTCTGATGAATAAGTCTCGAATAATTCCTCCGGATTTAACTGAACTGCTTCCGCATACTGTTTGATAAATGCCCGGACATAAAATGAACCCGGCATGGAGGAATAGTCACCTTCTTCAATTCCCTGAAGGTATCTTTTTTGAATTTTTGTTACTTTCTGAAGCTCGTCAAGCGTATATCCTTTTGCCTCTCTTGCTTCCTTTAGACGATTGCCTAGTTCAGTCAATTTTCCACACCTGCCAATATTTTAAAAGTCAAATTCTCCAAAATCCGATCCGCTGAACATATTGTTTTTTGGCACCATTTCATATGTAATCTCTTCATCGGGATCATGTCTGAGCTCAATGATATAATCAAAATCTTCTATTGAATACTCTGTGTTTTCAACGAACACATCAGGATGCTCAATCACTTTGACAGAAGGCATTCGCATGACTTCCCTGACGAGCTGCCAATGCTTTTCACTTGCCCTTCTCGTCGATACAACCCCGTCGAGAATAAAAAGATTATTTTCATTATATTCATCTTCAATGAGCTTATCCCTGATTGTCTGCTTAAGCAGTGTTGACGAAACAAATAACCACTTTTTGTTCGCACATACACTCGCAGCAACGATTGACTCTGTTTTACCTACCCTTGGCATCCCTCTGATTCCAATCAGTTTATGACCGTCCTGCTTGTACAGCTCAGCCATAAAGTCTACGAGCAGACCAAGTTCATCGCGTATAAAGCGGAATGTTTTCCGGTCATCTGCGTCTCTTTGAATGTAGCGCCCGTGCCGGACAGCCATTCTATCCCGCAGCTTCGGTTCTCTCAGCTTTGTCATCTGAATGGTATCCATTGTCTGAAGGATGGTTTCAAGTCGTAAGATCTGCTCGTCACTTTTTGCTAAAAGTAACATTCCTCTTCGTCCCTCATCTACACCGTTGATGGTTACAATATTAATTTCCAGCATGCCAAGTAAGGATGAAATGTCACCGAGCAGTCCAGGACGGTTTTTCTGAATTTCATATTCCAAATACCATTCTTTCCGCTCCATGAAAACAGCTCCTTAATGTGACGATTTTCGAGGAATTTCTATATTGATAATAATAAATCATTTCGCACTAATAGAAAAGGAAAAGTCTGAAATCAAAATAAAAAAGGAGGATTTTCCTCCTTTTTACCTCTTTTGACAATATCACTTGACGCAGCGGTCAAAATCACCTGCTGGTATTAATGAGCTGATGATTCACCGACAAGCTTAATCATTAAGTTTGCAATTGTATGCTGTTCTTTTTTATCCGCAACGGACCATAGATCTGCCAGCACCCGCTCCTGCTCATTTTTCGGATCCACATTTTTCGCAAGGTAATCTCCAATTTGAAATGCGATCTCTGACATTTTACTTTCTTCCATTCCGTCATTTTGAGCATGAATGACCTTATCACCAAGAAATGATTTCCACTGTTGCCAGTTTTCAAGAATCGACATATTTGTTGCCTCCCATACACATTTTAAAGGGGGTTGATGCCCTTTTTCCTAGTATGAGCATGCAGTAATAAAAATATTCTTCACGTATGCCATCCGCCATTTACAGAGAGCACCTGTGAGGTAATATAGGAGGATGATGAGCTGAGCAAAAATAAAACCGCATCTGCAATCTCTTCAGGTTTACCCATCCGGCCAAGCGGAATTTCACCATTTATCCCCTGGCGTTCTTCTTCAGAGTAATGGATTGTCATTTTTGTTGCCACAGCACCCGGGGACACAGCATTCACCCGGATTCCTGAAGGTGCAAGCTCTTTTCCAAGTGCTTTTACAAAAGCGATTTGTGCACCTTTGACGGCAGAATACATGACTTCATAGGATGCACCGGTCTCTCCCCAGATTGAGGAAACAATCACAATAGATGCTTTCATACGCTGTCTGAGCGCAGGCAGCATATGGCGGATGATTCTGACCGGCTGTTTGAGATGCACATTCCAGAGCTCATCAATGACCGTATCAGTCGTGTCTTCAAGCATTCCTTCATAGTGAGTGCCTGCTGTATGGACGATCCCATCAACAGGCATAGAGGTCTTAAGAAATTCATCGACACTGTGATCCGATGTCAAATCGATTTTTGACGGTATGATTTTCTCCGGGACAGGTATGGAATCTCTCAGCTTTAAAACGGGATCAGGATTGTGAAAATACTGGGCAATCACTGTATGTCCCTGATCAACAAGTTTTTTTGCAACAGCCTGCCCGATCCCGCCGCTTGCACCGAGCAAAAGATATGTTTTACTCATTTTCTCCGCCACTTTTTGGGACGATAAAAAAGCTCGTGATGCGATCTTCTTTAATAAAATCCTTCAATGCTGTATGAATATCCTCTACAGTCAGTGTTTCCAATGTTGGAACAGCATTAAATAAATCCATGTCATTAAAAGCATAACGGGTAAACTGATTGGCGATAAATTCAGGAGAATTCAATGATCGCAGGAATCCACCGATGTTTTTCTTTTTCACACCATCAATCTTTTTCTCTGTGATCGTAGGGTTTTGCGCTTCCTTCAGCAGAATTTCCTTGATTTCAGCTGCCAGCTTCACCGGATCCGGTGTGTTGCCGCCAAGCAGACCAAAACCAAAATTTTGTTCCTGGGTAAAATCAAACGAGAAATGATCATCGATTAACCCACGGTCATAAAGGTCCGTGTAATAATCGGACGTTTTACCGAACAGCACTTCAAATGCCGTATTGATCGACAGCTCTTTTCTGAGCAGCTCATCTCCACTGATATTTTTTTCAATGGATTTAATGCCAACCATACATTTTGAAACCTGAACTTCCATATTAAGTTCGTTATGCGCGACCTTAACATGTTCCGGTTCATTATCGAATTTCCGTTCTATCTGCTGTGGAGGATCAAACGTTTTAGACGCCTGATTGGCACGGACAAATTCCATGTACTCTTCTGGATCAACCGGTCCAACAATAAAGACAGACATATTGGACGGATGATAAAAGGTATGATAACACTGGTAAAGATGATCTTTTGTAATATGGGAAATGGATTCCACTGTACCGGCAATATCGACTCTGACAGGATGGTGGTGGAACATGTTTTGAATCGCGCCGAAATAAAGCCTCCAGTCAGCGTTATCGTCATACATCGTAATTTCCTGTCCGATAATACCCTTCTCTTTTTCCACCGTTTCCTCTGTAAAATAAGGAGCCTGAACAAAATCAATCAGGGTTTCGAGGTTTTTCGTGACCTGATCCGTGCTTGAAAACAGATACGCCGTTCGGGTAAAAGAGGTAAATGCGTTTGCAGAAGCCCCCTGCATACTGAACTTTTGAAAAACATCACCATCTTCTTTCTCAAACATCTTATGCTCAAGAAAATGGGCAATCCCGTCAGGCACGCGCGTGAATTCATCCTCACCGAGCGGCTTGAAATGATCGTCAATCGATCCGTATTTCGTCGTAAAAGTAGCAAATGTTTTATTAAAATCGGGCTTCGGTAAAATATAAACGGTTAACCCGTTTTCAAGCGTTTCGAAGTAGATTTCCTCTTCAAGCTGTTTAAATGTCTGCTTTTGCATGGCTCATTCCTCTCCTGACGTCAAAATATAGGTTGTATCCTTCTTCAGCTTTTTTGCCGCCGCAATCACATGATCTGCTGTTACGGCATCCACTTTTTCAAACCAGCGGTCAATGTCTACCGGTGCATCAGCCACTTCACCCTGATATAAAACCTCAACAATTCCCCGTGAAGCATCAAGCGTTTCAAGCATCTGGTTTTTAAGAACCGCCTTCGTCTGGTTCAGTTCGTTTTCTGAGACCTCACCATTTTGGATTGCCTGCAGCTGCTCTTCAATAATAAGCGCAGCCCGCTCCACCTTGGCGGGTTCAACTCCTGACATCACCACGACGAGGCCTTTGTGACTTTCAACTCTGCTCGCTGCGTAATAGGCAAGACTTTCTTTTTCCCGCACGTTTAAGAACAGCTTGGAATGCGGAAATCCTCCGAACAGTCCATTCATGACAGTGAGCGGTATGTAATCGTCATCCCCGTACACGATATTTGTTCTGTAACCAATATTTAACTTACCCTGTTTGATTTTTTGAGACTCCACCACTTCTTTTGCGTCTGTTGTATTTATGCTTTTTACGTCAGGCTTTGTGACAGGTTCCCGCTCTGGAAAATGGAATTCTTTTTGGCAATACGATGTAATCGCTTCTGAGTCAACGTCACCTACTACATATAGGTCGACTGTATCTTTTTCAATCATGTTTCTGTACGCCTTATACAGTTCCTCTGCTGTTACCTGATTTAACTTTTCTTCACTGCCGTTCGGGTGAAGGGCATACGCTTCCCCTTTGCACATTTCCTCAACAAGACGCTGTGAAGCATACCGCATTTTGTCATCCTTCAACGCCTGCAGTTTTTGCTTAAGCGTCCGTTTTTCCTGCTCAATGACTTTTGGACTGAATGAATCCCCTTCAAGTAAAGGGTTAAAAAGCATTTCCTTTAGCACATTCAGCGCTTCTTTTGCCAGAGGAGTCGGATCTTTCAAATATCGTTCATTCGGAATATCCACCGCAAACGAAAGAATGTGGTATTCTCCCTTTTTGTTAACGTCTACAGAGGCACCAGCGCCATAAAGTTCATCAAGGTGCGACCTGAAGTCAGCAGTCGTCGGCCATTTTTTTGTACTGCTCTGCAAAATATACGGTATTAGCGCTCTCGCGGTTACGTCATTTTCATTTAAACGTGACCTGAATTTGAAAACAAACTGGTTTGTTTTGAATTTTTTCGTCTGAACAATTCTCAAGCTTAACCCCTGCTGTCTGCTTACCGTCTGGTTAATCTTCATCTCAATTCCTCCCGGCAAATGTCATGATTCTTTTTCAGTATTCATATTCTCTAACCCCACTATACATTCATCCGGCTCCATGCAACAAGCATGAAGGAATGAATATAGAAAAAAGCAGGATGATCATAATGCTCACCCTGCCTTTTTTCTTATCGTTTACCTTTAATATAAGGTGTTCCAATTGCTTTTGGTGCATCTGCGCGCCCGATAAACCCTGCAAGCGCAAGAATTGTCAGTGCGTAAGGTGCAGCAAGAAGGACCCAGTTAGGGACATCGGCAAGAAGCGGGAAGCTTGAACCGATAATCGCAAGACTCTGTGCAAGTCCAAAGAACATTGCTGCTCCCATTGCACCAAGCGGATGCCACTTACCGAAAATAACCGCCGCTAAGGCAATAAAGCCCTGACCGGTAATCGTTCCGGCGCTGAATATTTGTGAAATCGTCAGCGCATATACACCACCACCAAGTCCACCAAGAACCCCTGAAATGATAACGGCTGTATATCTCATTTTGTAAACGTTAATCCCCATCGTATCAGCAGCAAGCGGATGCTCACCTACTGAACGCAGCCTTAAACCAAATGGTGTTTTAAACAACACATACCAGGCAATAATCGCCACAAAGATCGCAATATAAGATGTAATAAAGTTATCAAAGAAAATAGGTCCGATAACCGGAATATCATAAAGGAACGGAATTCTGTAATAGCTGAAAGACTCCGGAATCTGAGGCGTCTGTCCTGCGCCATACCAATCCTTAACTAAATAAACACCAAGGCCCAATGCCAAAAAGTTAATCGCTACACCACTTACTACGTGGTCCGCTCTGAATGAGATCGAAGCAACGGCATGAATAAGTGAGAAGACTCCGCCGACAGCCATCGCTACAAGCAGGGAAACCCATGGTGTTGCGTCGCCTAATGAACTTGCAAATGTAATGTTAAAGACAACGGCTGAAAAAGCACCGATCACCATTAACCCTTCCAACCCGATATTAACAACTCCGGAACGTTCTGAAAACACTCCGCCAAGCGCTGTAAAAATTAACGGGGCAGATGCAAGCAGCATTGATTGAACTAAAATATCAAGTGCTGTTAAGAAACTCATTTATTTCGCCCCCTTTTTTAAGCGCTGGAGTAAATAAGCAATAATGTAGCTTGAAGCAACGAAGAAAATAATAATCGCAATGACAATCTCAACAAGCTCTGTCGGAACACCTGATTCAAGCGGCATAATAAGCGCCCCCTGCTTCAAAATGCCAAATAGTGCAGCTGCGAAAACGATACCTAAGGCTACGTTTCCACCAAGAAGCGCTACTGCGATTCCGTCAAATCCAACACCTGAGAAAGCGCCGTGGATAAAACCGTAACCGAACGTTCCAAGTCCCTCCATTGCTCCTCCAAGACCTGCAAAAGCACCCGAGATCAGCATGGAAAGAACGATATTTCTATTTACATTCATTCCGGCATATTCCGATGCATTCTGGTTAAAGCCTACAGAGCGCAGTTCGAATCCTGTCGTTGTTCTTTCAAGAATGATGTAATAAATAATAACGGCAGCAAGTGCCAGAAAAATTCCATAATGCATAGTGGAAAATTCCGTTAAAGTCTCAAAAAACGGTGATTTAAGTGAAGCAGATTCCGGTACACGATCAGTCGTATTCTGTTCATCAGAAATAACAAAACGGATCAGGTAATTACAGAAGTGAAGCGCGATATAGTTCATCATAATCGTCACAATTACTTCGTGAACACGTAATCTCGCTTTTAAAATACCCGGGATAAATGCCCACAGCGCACCTGCTAATGCACCTGCTAAAATCGCCATCGGGAGGTGGATTATCTTAGGAAGATCAAATGCCAGACCTACCCAGACAGAAGCCACCCATCCTACAAGAAGCTGGCCTTCAACCCCGATATTGAACAGTCCGGTACGGAATGCAAAAGCAACCGCAAGTCCGGCAAAAATATAAGGGGTTATTTGACGGATGGTTTCTCCAATGTAGAAACTCTCACCAAGAGAGCCTTTCAACAGTGCAGCATAACCCTGAATCGGATTAAAACCGGATACAAGCATGATAATGGCACCCACTATTAATCCGAGAACGACTGAAATCAGTGGGATTAATATTTTCTGAAAGCGACTGAAACGTTCGAACATGCTATTCTGCACCTACTTTCTTTTTAGAGCCGGCCATCAGCAGTCCGAGTTCCTGCTCTGTTGTTTCTTTTGGATCAACGATCGCAATAATATTTCCTTCATAAATAACTGCAATGCGGTCACTTACATTCAGGATCTCCTCAAGCTCAAAAGAAATGAGCAGAACGGCTTTACCGTTATCCCGCTGTTCAATAAGACGCTTATGAATAAACTCAATCGCCCCAACATCAAGCCCCCGTGTCGGCTGGGCTGCAATCAGCAGATCCGGATCACGGTCGACTTCACGCCCGATAATTGCTTTTTGCTGATTTCCGCCTGACAATGCTCTCGCTGGCGTTGTTTCAGAAGGCGTTCTTACGTCAAACTCCTGTATCAGCTTTTTAGCCTGTTTGTTAATTTCCTTATTATTTAACACACTATATTTAGAGTATGGCTTAGAATAATAGGTTTGGAGAACCATATTATCTCCGATCGGGAAGTCCAGAACGAGACCATGCTTATGGCGGTCCTGCGGTATATGTCCAACCCCTGCTTCTGTGATTTTACGTGTCTTATATTTTGAGATTTCCTTGCCGTTCAGCTTTACTGACCCGGATTGGATCTTTTTCAGTCCCGTAATGGCTTCAATCAGTTCAGACTGACCATTGCCATCAACACCGGCAATTCCAACAATCTCACCGCTGCGCACTGTTAAATCAAGGTTGCGGACTGCATCCACCCCTCTTGAATCCTTAACATTCAGCTTTGAAATTTCAAGCACTGTATCTTTTGGCACAGCAGGCTTTTTGTCTGTTTTAAACAGTACTTCACGTCCAACCATCAGACTTGCAAGCTGCGTAGGTGTCGTTCCTTCCACATCAAGCGTCTCGATTCCGACACCTTTACGGATCACCGTTACACGGTCACAAACTTCTATGATTTCTTTCAGTTTGTGGGTGATCAGGATAATTGATTTACCTTCCTTGATCAGTGTACGGAAAATCTGAGTCAGTTCTTTGATTTCCTGAGGTGTTAAAACCGCCGTAGGCTCATCAAAAATCAGCATTTCTGCTCCGCGGTATAGTGTTTTCAGGATCTCTACACGCTGCTGCATTCCGACTGAAATATCAGCAATCTTAGCTTTTGGATCCACCTTCAGGCCATATCGGTCAGAAATCTCCTGTACATCCTTTTCCGCTTTTTTCATATCAATGTTTAAACCTTTTTTCGGCTCGAGTCCCAGTACAATATTTTCTGTAACCGTAAAAGTATCCACAAGCATAAAGTGCTGGTGCACCATTCCGATTCCAAGGTCATTGGCAATATTCGGGCTCGTGATTTTAACCGTCTTGCCTTTTACTTTAATTTCCCCTTTTTCGGGCTGGTAGAGTCCAAAAAGAACGTTCATCAGTGTAGATTTTCCTGCTCCGTTTTCTCCCAGCAGCGCATGAATTTCGCCTTTTTTCAACTGCAGCGTGATGTTATCGTTTGCTACAATGCCAGGGAACTCTTTGCGGATGTTCAACATTTCAACTACGTAATCCATCCGTTATCACTCCTTCTTTATCAAGGGAGGTAGGTTGAATGAGGTCCGACCTCTCCGAACATTTGGAAAAATGCTAAATGAATAAAGGGAAAATTCTCCTTATTCAGTTAACATTCTTGCATAAAAAAAGGGGAATTTCAGGCCGCACTCAGGCAGCCCTCCATTCCCCTATGCTTTTGTCTTACTCAAGTGTTGAAGGTACTTCGATTTCACCATCAACGATCTGCTGCTGGTAATCAGCAATTGTGTCAAGGATTTCCTGAGTCAAGTTGTCCTGAGATTCAGCAATTGCAATTCCTTCTTCCTGAATACCGTACTCAATGATTTCTCCTCCTGGGAAGTCACCATCCATCGCACGCTTTGAAACGTCCTGAACAGCTACGTCTACACGCTTAACCATTGAAGTAAGTGTTACGTTGTTATCACCGACCTGACCTTCTTCATACTGGTCACGGTCAACTCCGATTACCCAAACAGCACGATCAGGATCCTGCTCTTTCAGGTTTTTCGCTTCTGTGAATACACCGTTTCCTGTTCCGCCTGCTGCGTGATAAATAACGTCAACGCCGGAACCGTACATTGCTGCAGCCATCTGCTGACCGCGTGATGCATTGTTAAAGTCTCCTGCAAATTCAATTGTTACTTCAGCATCAGGGTTAACTGCTTCAACACCAGCTTTAAAACCAGCTGCGAATTTGTTGATCAGGTCAGATTCAACTCCGCCTACAAATCCGATTTTGTTTGATTCAGTTGTAAGACCCGCTGCAACACCTACAAGGAATGAACCTTCATGCTCTTTGAACGTGATTGAAGCAACATTGTCGCCTTCAGCCACTGAGTCAATAATCGCAAAGTTTGTATCAGTCTGCTGAGCCGCAACCTGCTGAATCGCTTCAGTTAGAAGGAACCCTACACCGAATACAAGATCAAAGTCATTACGTACAGCTGTATTCATGTTTGTTACATAGTCAGCGTCATTGTTTGACTGGAAGTAAGTGTAACCACCCGTACCTTCTTCAAGACCGTTGTCTGCACCGAAAGCCTGAAGACCTTCCCATGCTGACTGGTTAAATGATTTGTCATCAACACCGCCAGTATCTGTTACCATTGCAACAGAGAATTCGCTTGTTTCTGCTTCTCCGCCGCTGCCGTTACCGCCTTCGTTGCCTGTTTCAGCTTCATCGCTTCCACAAGCCGCCAATACTGTACCTGCTGCCAGGAACATAGACAGAGCCATACCAAATTTACGTTTTTTCACTTTCAATTACCCCCTAAGGTTTTTTCGTGTATTAGTAGGAATGCAAAAAATGCATTAAACACGCTTACGAACTACATGAAAGCTAAATCGGTCAGCCTTGAAATAATTCAGTGAATATAAAATCGGCTGATCCTTATCGTCATAGTGCAGCTGCTTTAAAACCAGCAGTGCAGTTTCGGGCTCACACCCTAGTATCGGCGACACTTTGTCGTTGTATCCGGCGGGTTCAATATGCGTTACCGCATAAGATATGTATAATCCGCCGTTCTCCTCTAGCAATGAAAACATGGACCGGTCCTCATGTGTGAATGAAGCTGGCATCAGATTAGATGGTACTTTGTCCACACAATACACAACTGGATCCCCGTTAGCCGTCCGCACACGCTCGATGACTGTCATTTCGTCATCAGGTGTACAGGAGAAACGAAGAAGATCTTCGTCGGTCGGACCCTGTGATGTAGAACTGAGAAAAACCGTGCCCGGTTCCATTCCTGCCTGTTTAATCATATCCGTTACACTGTATAGCTGCTCGATACCGGATGAAAACAGTGGCTTGGAATTAACAAAAGTACCTACTCCATGGCGCCGTACAATTCGATTTTCCTCTTCCAGAATTCTCAGAGCCTCTCTTAAGGTAGCTCTGCTGATGCCAAGCTGCCTTGAAAGTTCAAACTCTGAAGGAAGGCGTTCTTTCTCTTTATATACGCCTTTATCGATATCTTTTTTCAGGCGGTCTATCACCTGAAGGTAAAGATGACGATTATCTGATTTAATAGTCATACGGTACACCACCAACTCTTTCGACATCAGACCTCTGATGTATTTCATTCCTACTAATCGAAAATACTATAACACTTTTCTTTTTGAAAAGGAATACTATTATTGAGTTTTCTCTAAAATTCTTTCAATCTATTTACAATTAAATGACTAATATTACAGAAGTTCCTCTTTAGTGTGAATGAATCCCTTTACATAATACAAATTTTAACAATAATCAAGCAAAATTTTCATAAGTCTGAAGGTTGTAAGCGATATCAATAGTATAACGTAATTGTTGATAACTTGTATATAGGTCAGACATCAAATGACTAAAATTATTTTTTCTTGTTGGATTATGTATGTATTTGACATCGTTTTACTTCGTGTTGCATGGTTCTTTTATCACTAAAAAGAGGACAACTCTGAATTGAGTTGTCCTCTTTTCAATATATTGATTTAATGATGTTCTTCAGCCTGTTTGGACTTTAATACTGTTCGGGGTTTACTGCCCTCATAAGGTCCAACGATTCCCCTTTGCTCCATGGCGTCAATGAGTCTGGCTGCTCTCGTATAGCCTACTCTGAATCTCCTTTGAAGCATGGATACTGACGCTGTCTGCATTTCGACGACGAGATCAACTGCTTCATCGAACAGATCATCTTCTATATCAGCTGTTGAGGTTTCCTCCACTTCATCCGGAATCATTTCTTCCTGATATTGCGCCTTTTGCTGTTCAATCACAGCATTTACGACGGTTTCTACTTCTTCATCACTAAGAAAGGCACCCTGCACCCTGACCGGTTTATTGGCTCCGATTGGCATGAAAAGCATGTCACCGCGTCCCAGTAATTTTTCTGCTCCACCGGTATCAAGGATGGTTCTCGAATCAATCTGTGATGAAACAGCAAAAGCAATTCTTGATGGAATATTGGCTTTAATAACGCCCGTGATAACATCTACTGATGGTCTTTGAGTGGCAATAATCAAATGAATACCTGCTGCACGGGCCATTTGAGCAAGTCTTGTTATGGAATCCTCCACATCATTGGATGCGACCATCATTAAGTCGGCAAGCTCGTCTACGATCACCACGATGTATGGCAGCTGAGGCTGTTTTGCGTCCTGTGAGTCATTATGTTTCCTTATGTGTTCATTGTATCCTTCAATATTCCTTGTCCCTGTATGGGAAAACAGATCATATCTGCGTTCCATTTCACTGACTACTTTCTTTAAGGCCTGGGAAGCTTTCCTCGCATCCGTGACAACAGGTGCGAGCAAATGAGGTACGCCGTTATAGACATTCAGCTCCACCATTTTCGGATCGATCATCATGAGTTTAACTTCATGAGGTTTCGTTCGCATAAGAATGGATACGATAATTCCGTTAATACATACACTCTTCCCGCTGCCTGTTGCCCCCGCCACGAGAAGGTGGGGCATTTTATTTAATTCAGCCGCCACCGCCTCCCCGGTGATGTCTCTTCCGAGGCCGATCAGCAGCTTGGCATTTTCTTTTTCCTTTTTTTGCGCTTCCAGTACTTCTCTGAGCGAAACCATCGCTACCTCTGAATTCGGCACTTCAATTCCGATCGCTGACTTTCCTGGAATTGGTGCTTCAATCCGTATATCCTTTGCAGCGAGGGCAAGTGCAAGATCGTCACTCAGGTTTACAATTTTGCTGACCTTCACGCCTGTATCAGGGTGAACTTCATATTTCGTTACTGCCGGGCCTAAATGCACCTGCGTTACCTTTGCTCTCACGCCAAAGCTTTGGAACGTTTTTTCAAGCTTGGAGGCATTTTTCTGTATCGCTTTATATTCGCTGCTCTGGTCCGCATGCGGGGGCAGTGACAACAGATCAATGGAAGGGAGAACGTATTCCTTATTTTCAACAGCTGCCACACCTCCGGACACAACGTCGAAGTCCTGTTCTTCCAGTTCATCCACAGCTTCTGCCTTCGGCTCAGGCTTTTTAACCGGTTCCGGTTTCTTTTCAGGCACTGCCCGTATCGAAGCTTTCTCAGCAAAACTTGAAATAAGCGGCTCAAATGATCTCTCTTCATCCTGCTGATCAAGGGGATCCTCAACTTTAGGCGGTTCATCCGGTTTTTTCCCGCTTCTCCGCGCAATTTGTTCTTCCTTACGCTGTTTTTTCTTTTCTTCTTTTCTTTCCTTCCACTGCTCACCAGCCTGGTTCTTCATTTCATTGATTTGGTCATATACCCATCGCATGGCCATTTTCACCACTTCACCAACTGATTTTCCAGATAGCATAATCGCACCAATCATAAACATGGCGATCGCTGCTACCTTGGAACCGGCTGATGCAAATAACAGGTGGAAAACAGAGTATAGCAGGGCGCCAAACATACCTGCACCCGGATTCATTGTAAAATCACTCGTTAACACTTCATGTGTTTGAATGAGTGCACTTCTGCTCGTTAAGAGACCGTCTGCAGCCCGCTGATCAAACATCAGAACATGACTGAACAGGAAGATACTTAACAGGATCAATAGCGCACCTGTCAGCCTCTTATGTAAAACTGGCGGGGTTTTGCGGTAGATCATCAGATAAACACCTAAAATGATGATTGAAACCGGAATGATCAGCTGAAAATTACCGAGCAGGTAAGTGAAAGCAATCGTCAGCCAGTTTCCCACCATGCCATATTGAAAAATCGACATAATGGATAACGTGATCAGGACAATTCCTGTTAATTCATATGTCAGGGGTGCCGTGAATTTTTGTCCGGCCTTTTTCTTTTTTCTTGTCGTTTTTTTTGCGGCTGTTCTTTTTTTAGCTGCCGGCATACGATTCACCTTCTTTCAGATTGAACAAATAAAGAGGCTGGGACAACACTCTAAATTGGAGGTGTTCCAGACTCTTTTTATCATCGCGCGGACCGCAACAAGACGGTTTATGCGTTGCTTACGTGTTTACTTATTTCAAAGCAAACATAACGCTGTAAAAAATCAATACAAGCCGGACCGCATTTTGACTGCTGACATCCGGCTTGCAAAAGCTGTTTATTATACTTCCATGATAATTGGTAAAATCATTGGTCGTCTTTTTGTTTTTGTGTAGAGCAGGTGATTAAGCGAATCACGGATTTCCTGTTTAATGCCTGACCAGTCAAATGTTCTGTTCTCAACATTTTTCTCTACAATATTCCGAACAACGGATACTGACTCCTCCATAAGCTTTTCAGACTCCCGCACGTATACAAATCCACGGGAAATGACTTCAGGACCAGCTGCAATGGATTTATTTTTACGATTTAATGTGACAACAACGAGCAGGACGCCATCCTGGGAAAGCAGTCTGCGGTCACGAAGTACGATGTTACCAACGTCACCTACACCTTTTCCATCAATGAGGATATTTCCTGTCTGCACGCGGCCGCTCATTTTCATTTTACCTGCAGCGTATTCAACGATATCACCCTTATCAGCAATAAAGATGTTGGAGCGTGGAATCCCCATCTCCTCTGCAAGTCTTGCGTGTGTAATCAGATGGCGGTATTCACCCTGAATCGGAATGAAATAGCGCGGCTTCATCAGATTGATCATCATCTTCAGATCTTCCTGGCTGCCATGTCCTGATACATGCACATTTTTACTTGCCGTCAAAACGGTGGCACCCGCTTTGGTCATCTCATTAACCGAGCGGTATAAATATACCTCCATACCAGGTGAAGGTGTAAACGTAATAAGAACGGTATCGCCCTCCTGGATATTGACAAAGTCATGTGTCTGATTCGCCATGCTCTGCATGACTTTAAATGGCTCATCATGGGTTCCGGAAAGGATAATCACGATCTCATCATCCTGATACTGGCTGATTTCATCCGGCTGAATACGTGTATCTTCCTCATAAGTCAGATACTCAAGTCTTGATGCCACGTTCACAACTCTTTCGACCGCTTCTCCGATCACAGCTACTTTACGTCCTGTGCGGCTTGCCACATCAAAGACCTGCTGGATCCGGATCAGATTGGATGCGTAACACGTCACAATCACTCGGCCTTTTGCTTTTCTGAAGCTTGTCTGAATCTGATTTTCAACGACTGATTCTGACGTTGTATGACCAGGACGCTCCGCTTCAGTACTGTCGGATAGGAGCGCAAATACACCCTTTTCACCAAGCTTTGCCATTTTCCCGATATTTGATGCATATCCGCCTCTGGCAGACTGATCAAACTTAAATTCACCAGTATGAACAATCGCCCCTTCAGACGTATGTATCGCAATACCAAGGGAATCAGGGATACTGTGAGTCGTCTGGAAAAACGTTACATTCACAGAATCGAATTTCATATTGCTCTTTTCATGGACGGTATAAAATTTAACACGTTCTTTAAAGCCGTATTCTTTTAAGCCGGCTTTAGCAAGTGCTACTGTCAGCTTTGAGCCATATACAGGCACTTTTATTTTTTCAAGAAGATACGGTAGCGATCCGATTGAATCATCATGACCATGCGTTAAAAAGATGGCCTTTACCCGCTCTTTATTTGCTTCAATATAATTAAAATCTGGAATGACGATATCAATCCCGAACATTTCATCCTCAGGGAACATCAGCCCTGAATCAATAATAAACATGTCGTCATCCACTTCAATCACGTACATGTTTTTACCGATCTCTCCAACCCCTCCGAGTGGAATGATCTTTATTTTTTCATTGGTTACTTTAGACAAACCTGTTTCCTCCTATATATATAATTCCGTTCCCATTTAAGCAGCTGAATTCATTATACTTGAGAATAGTCAGCCTGTACATGTATTTATCACGAATATACTGGATGGAATAAGCATATTTTATATAAAATGCTATACATATTCTGATTGTTCAGAGAAGATTTTAACAACATAACCGATCATTATGCAAAGAGAAAAAAGCCTCCTTCATAAACGAAGAAGACTTTTTTCATAAAAAGGCATTCTCATGCTTATCTACTGAACTGATCGAGCGCTTCATAGAGGAAATCTTTCTCGCTGTCATTTAAGACAACAAGCGGGAGGCGAACGCCACCACAAAGAATTCCCTGGCGGTTTAAAGCTTCTTTGACCGGAGCAGGACTCGGCTGGGCAAACAGAGCTCTTGTTAAAGGAAGCAGACGCTGGTGCATGACAGCCGCCTTTTTCAGGTCACCCTTTAGAAAATCAGCGATCATCTCCTGCATTTCCACCCCTGCAACGTGTGAGGTTACGGATACAACGCCGTAACCGCCAACGGATAAAAGCGGAAGTGTCAGTCCATCATCACCACTGTAAACAAGAAAATCATCATCTGTACCGGCAATGATTTCCGTCATCTGATCCAGATCACCGCTTGCTTCTTTTACCGCAACAATAGTCGGCAATTTAGAAAGGCGAATAATCGTATCCGCCTCAATATTTACAGCCGAACGTCCCGGGATGTTATAGATCATAACCGGTAGACTTACTTCTTTAGTGACGGCTTCAAAGTGACGGTAAAGCCCTTCCTGACTTGGTTTATTATAATAAGGTGCCACCAGCATCAACGCATCTGCTCCTGCATCCCTTGCTGCTTTTGACAGGGCAATGGTTCCTTCAGTCGTATTACTTCCTGTCCCTGCGATAACAGGCACCCTTTTATCAGCTGTTTTTACGACGAACTTGAACAGTTCCACTTTTTCATCGAAGGTCAGCGTTGGAGATTCACCTGTTGTTCCGGCCACAACCAACGAGTCTGACCCGTGATCAATTAAATAATTGACAAGCTGCTCCACACGGCCGTAATCGACCTTGTTATGCTCATCAAAAGGTGTAGTCATTGCAGTTGAGACTCGCCCAAAATTCATTGTATTCACTCCTGTTTTTCATTCCTTACTATCAGGACAGACCTGTAAGGCAACCAGCCTGACGTTTTATGCATTAGATAAATCTTCTGCACCTGATTCAATAAAAAAATAATGCAATAGCTGCTGTGCTGCGGCAGAAGAATGCTGATCAGTCAAAATCCAAAACGTCATATGACTGTCTGCTGTCTGCCATATCTTAATATCATGCTTCGTTAATAGGCTGACGATGGATGACGTAATCCCGGGTTTACCGGCCATCCTTTCACCTATCAGCGCAATTTTTGATACATTTTCTTTAAACGTGTATGGAAAACCTGCACGCAGCAGAATCTCTTTTAATTTAAATGCATCAGCTTTATCCACGGTAAACTTGACTTCGTTAGGCTGTATGGAAATTAAATCGATACTGATCTCAGCCTGGGCAACCCTCGTAAACACACGATCACAATCCTGTGAATTAACGATGACCTGTACAAGGTGATTGACAGCTGTCACGGATTGAATCGGACCACCATTTTGATGGCGTTCTGTAATCCAGGTTCCGCTCTCACCATCCAATGCCCCTGTCCATAATGGAACCTTGTTCGATCTGGCCCATTCGATTGCCTTCGGATGAATCACTTTAGCTCCCTGGTAAGCAATATGACAGGCTTCATCATAAGAAATCCTGTCAACAATGGATGTATTATAGATGACCGAAGGATCACCGCTCATGATCCCTTCAACATCTGTAAACAACTGGCACGCCTCTGCATCAAGGGCTGCTGCGATCGCACATGCTGTCGCATCACTGCCCCCTCTTCCAAGGGTTGAAACCTCGCCAAATGGTGACATACCTTGAAAACCGGTTAATACCACTACTTGAGAAGATGCAAATTCCTTTAAAATCGGTTCAGGATTTACTTTCGTAATCGAGGCATTCAGCACCCGGTCAGTATGAATCCCCGCTTCTCTGCCCGTAATAACAGACGCCTTTAAACCAATCTCATGCAGCACTGAGGAAAAAACAGCCGCTGAGATCGTCTCTCCGCATGAAAGCAGGAGTGCCTGGTGCTGATCAGGCATACTATCGGGACTGTCAATAAGGGAAAGCAGTGAATCTGTTGCGTATGGATCGCCATGTCTTCCCATTGCAGAGACTACCGCTACTACTTTCTTTCCACTCTTTACTGCCTTTTCAACCTGTATAGCGGCTAAATTTCTTTTTTCCGCTGTCGTGAGTGAGGTACCGCCGAATTTCTGTACAATGATGGTCAAGCTGCTGCCCCTCTCTGCAGCGTGGGACTTAGACGAGTTTTAGTTTGATTAAGCTTTCAGCAATTTGTACAGAATTCCACGCCGCTCCCTTTAAAAGATTGTCAGAGACAATCCACATATGGAAACCGTTATCCTCATCAGGATCCTTACGTACGCGACCTACGAATACGTCAAGCTTTCCTGCAGCTGTGCTTGGCATCGGGTAAAGCTGTTCATCAGGTCGATCCTGAAGAACAACACCAGGTGCTGTTTCCAATAGCCCGTGCAGATCTGCAACATTTTTGCCGCTTTCATTTACTTCTATATAGACGGACTCTGAATGACCATTTTCTACAGGAAGTCTGACGCAGGTAGCTGAAACTTTAAGTTCCGGCATATGCATAATTTTCTTTGTTTCGTTGATCATTTTCATCTCTTCATAGGTGTATCCGTTCGTATCGAATACATCAATTTGAGGTACCGCATTAAATGCGATCTGATAATGATGATCCGCTCCTTTAACAGGAAGCACAGAAGCCTTTACTTCTTCACCGTTAAGAATTGCCTGTGACTGTTCGTTCATTTCGGTAATCGCCTGCACTCCTGCACCTGAAACGGCCTGATAAGTTGAAACCAACACTTTACTCAGTCCATACGCCTGTCTGATCGGCTCAAGTGCTACAACCATCTGAATTGTAGAACAGTTCGGGTTAGCAATAATACCCTTATGCTGATGCAAATCTGATTCATTGACTTCCGGAACAACGAGCGGCACTTCCGGATCCATTCGGAATGCACTTGTATTGTCAATCACAATGGCACCGCGTTTTGCTGCTTCAGGTGCCAACGCCTTCGAAACACTTCCACCTGCTGAGAATAATGCAATATCCACCCCTTCAAACTTCTCGGGTGCTGCTTCTTCAACTGTGACTTCTGCTCCGTTAAAAAGAAGCTTTTGACCAGCAGATCTTGCTGAGGATAGCAAAGTTAATTTCTCCACCGGAAATTGACGTTGCTCTAATATAGATAGCATCTGAGTACCTACTGCACCAGTTGCTCCGACTACTGCTACATGATAACCGTTACCTTTCACGAAAAAGCTCCTTCCTGCTATTATCCTGTGATGCGTTAGACAGATAAAGCACTAATGTGTTTTCATACATGACATTGTATCATTTTTCGCTTTCAATTCTCAATCTCTTTTATTTAAATTCGCCATTGTTAATACAGGCTGGATTTGTTTTCCAAGAATCGCTGCCTCCACCGTTGATTGAATGTCACTCATATGCGCAACTAGTGAATTTGGTTTTGAGATAGGATCATCCTGACTGAATGGAACAAAATATACATTTTTAGCGGCCATGAGCTTCATAATATTTACACCGTTTAATCCAAGACCGTCATTTGTTGAGATGGCAACGACAACCGGTTTTGTATTACGCATCGTTGCTTTAGCAGCCATTAATACAGGTGAGTCGGTCAATGCATTGGCAAGTTTGGACAGTGAATTCCCAGTCAGTGGGGCAATGACCATACAGTCAAGCGGCGTAACCGGCCCGAACGGTTCAGCCTCCGGAATCGTACAGACGCATTTTCTACCCGCAGCTTCTTCAATATCCTTCAGCCACGACTCACCTTCTCCAAATCGCGTATCGGTTTTTTGAACCGTATAACTGACAACCGGGTATACCTCAGCACCGAGAGCCCTTAACTTCTTTATTTCAGGCAATACCGCATGATACGTGCAATGGGAACCTGTGAGACCAAAGCCGATTCGTTTACCGTGTAGCATACTTCACACTCCATCCGTCTTTAATTTGCCAGTGATTGCATCCGCAAGAATGGTGCCTGCGGTTTTCGGCGCTACCATTCCCGGCAGACTCGGTGCTTCAATATAATTTAATCCGAGCATCTCAGCATTCTTTTTCTGCTCATGACATGGATTTGAAGCCAATTCAATGATCGTTGATTTTGGCTCAAGGCAGGATAATGTATCCATCGTAAGTATGTCGTCTGTAGGTATCGTATTGATCCACGTCTCTATATGGGGTAAATGATTCCGGTATAAAGGAAACGGAATCACCTCAATGCCCATCTCAACCATTCTGGCATTTTCTGCTTTTGAAATAGATGTACCACAGACGTGTGCCCCGAGTGCCTTCAGCATCCTTGCGATCGTCATTCCTGTTCTGCCAAACCCTGAAATGAGTACCCGTGACTGATGGATGGTTTTTTCAGTGTGCTGGATCAGCAACCACAACACCCCTTCAGCTGTGGGGATGGAGTTCAAGATGGCTACTTCGTCTTCCTCCATCATATAGACTGTCTCATGCTGCTGCTTTTCGAGCCACTCTGTCCGGATGCCCGAAAACAGGAGACAGTCTTTTTTTACTCTCTCCATGTCTTCATCAGCCAGGATAATATTATGCTTTGAAAAGGATGACCGGACTTCACCGTTTGACATGACCCCGCTTACTGGAAAGATCATCGCATCCAGCATGTGAAAAGGAAGTTCATCAAGCGTGCATTTTGTATATCCCGGTTCAGACAGTGCCAGTAAATCAAAGCCAGCTAAATATAAATGAAAACCTTTCTGGCACAATGTCTGCGCAATAATCTTCTGTCTTGCATCTCCACCGATAACGGCGATGTTTATTCCTGACCCCTTTTTTTCATCTGCCATTCCAGCTCACTCATTTCACTATTCTTCTTTCTCAGGTATTTTATGTATGTTCTCTTTTAACTGTGATTCATGTTCCTGAATTAAGATCATTTCCTTTCCGACAGAGGTGATATCGTTCCACGGAATGAAATACTCTTCCTTTACTCTTGAAAACGGGTTCATTTTTGCTGCAGGAATCAGCATCTTTTCGATTTGTCCGGTTGTCTGGTTAAATTCCAGGTCGGCATTCCCAAGCACACCCATTCTTTCTGCCCGGTTGATATGAATAATTTCTTTTCTGTACAGCTCACTTAGTCTCATATGAAAACCTCCTTTTGTGTATAGTGGAGTTTATGGTTTTGTGGATGATTTCATGTCTTTTGTTTACATAATAATAATATCGTGAATTAAAATTTCCCGAAATAAAAAGTGACAGACTCTGAACGGAGTCTGTCACTAAAGGGTTTTTGTAAATAATGCGGGTCTGTGGCACCCTTCGCTTTCCGTGGCCGGGCGGTGAACCCCTTGTGCTCCGCACAAGGGGTTCACCGCCACAGGAGTCTTCGGGTGCCACAGACCCTAAGGTTAAAAATCAACATTTACTTTTTATAAATGTATCATGTTGTTAAGCGTGCTGGTATGGTTTTATTTCTTTTGGTGAAATGATAGATGTTGCATGGCGATCTGTTAGTACCTGCTGCGTGACGCGGTTAACGGAATCGAGTGTGACTTCATCGATTCTGGTAATTAACTCGTCCATTGAACGGTGACGACCGAGCATGAGTTCGTTTTTACCGTTTCTGCTCATTCGGGCATTTGTGCTCTCAAGCCCGAGCATCAGGTTTCCTTTCAGCTGTTCTTTTGAAAAAGAAAGCTCCTGCTCTGTCATGCCATTCTTTTTGAATGAATCGAGTGTCGTTTTTACTGTTGAAAATAACTCATCCAGCTGATCTGCACCCGTGCCTGCATAGACGGTTAAAAGGCCGTTATCTTTGTGGGCAGAGTGGTATGAGAATACAGAATAAGCAAGTCCTTTATCCTCTCTGACGTCCTGAAAAAGACGGGAAGACATGCTGCCACCTAGCACATTATTCATGATGATCAGGCTGTACGTATCCTCATGTCCAATTGGGAGTCCTTCAAAGCCGAAGCAAAGGTGCGCCTGTTCTGTTTCTTTTTTCTTTGACAGCTGTTCGTAATGAAAGGAAGGTTTTGCCGGTTCCGTTCTATTTTGTCCTTTTGACTGGTAATCACCAAACAAAGCCTCGACTTTCTGGATAAATGAAGGATCTACATTTCCTGCAACAGAAATGACAACATCCTCCGGACGGTACATTTCGTACACGTATTGCTTCAGGCTGTCCTGACTGAATGAACGGATCGTCTGTTCCGTTCCTAAAATAGGGTAGCCAAGCGGATGGTTTCCGTATACGGCTTCACCAAGAAGGTCGTGGACGATATCATCAGGCGTATCTTCATACATTTTGATTTCTTCAAGTACAACATTTTTTTCTTTTTCAAGTTCAGCCGGGTCGAAGACTGAATTAAAAAACATATCCCCGAGCACTTCCAGCGCGTGCTCTGCATGATTGTCGAGCACTTTGGCATAGTAGCATGTATATTCTTTAGAAGTGAAGGCATTTACGTGCCCGCCAATACGGTCGAATTCTTCTGCGATCTTTCTTGCAGATCTTTCTTTTGTTCCTTTAAAAAGCATATGCTCAAGGAAATGGGACACCCCATTATTGTGTTCATTTTCATGACGCGATCCTGTACCGATCCAGACGCCTACCGCTGCAGAGCGGACGGTCGGGATCTGTTCAAAAACCACACGCAAACCGTTTTTACACGTGTGACGAGTAATCATATTTAACATCTCCTACTATCATTTACTGCCTGTTTTAAGCCATTCGGCTAAACGATGGACTTCCGTTAGCATTTTACTACTTTTGAATGATTTTTTCACTCATTTAGTCTTTTTGTTAGCAGATTATGCACATAAAAAAGGCGGGACAAAACTCAGATGGAGTTATGTCCCGCTCTCTTATTCTAAATTGATAAGCCGAGCGGAAAGCAGATGCTCTCCGCTGATGGCATCTGCCTAAACAGATGATTTAAGACTTAGCCTGTTCTTCTCTTTCCTTCTGCTCTTTCAAAACAGCTTTACGGGAAAGGTTTACACGTCCCTGGTTATCGATTTCAGTTACTTTTACTTCAATCTGGTCACCAAGGGATAATACGTCTTCCACCTTGTTTGTACGTTCTTCCTGAAGCTCGGAGATGTGAACGAGTCCATCCTTGCCGCTGAAGATTTCAACGAAAGCACCGAATTTCTCAATCCGCTTAACTTTACCAAGGTAGTTCTGACCGACTTTCGCTTCACGTACCATGTCTTCAATGATCTGTTTTGCTTTTTCATTCATCGCTGAATCTGCAGATGCAATGAAGACTGTTCCGTCCTGCTCAATATCAATCTTCACGCCTGTTTCCTCGATAATTTTATTGATCGTTTTACCGCTTGGTCCGATAACGTCACGGATCTTATCAGGATTAATAGAAAGCTGGATGATTTTCGGTGCATACTCTGACAGCTCTTTTCTAGGCTCGCTGATTGTTTCAAGCATGGAATTCAGAATGTGAAGTCTTCCTTCTTTTGCCTGAGTCAGTGCCTCTTCAAGAATGTTCTTTGTAAGTCCGTCAATCTTAATATCCATTTGAAGAGCAGTAACACCCTTAGCCGTTCCAGCTACTTTAAAGTCCATGTCTCCAAGGAAGTCTTCCATTCCCTGAATATCAGTCAGAATGGTGTAGTCCTCACCTGATTTAACAAGACCCATCGCAATTCCGGCAACCGGCGCTTTAAGAGGAACCCCTGCGTCCATCATGGCTAGTGTACTTGCACATATACTCGCCTGTGAAGTTGAACCGTTTGATTCAAGTACTTCTGATACAAGACGGATCGTATATGGGAAATCCTTTTCACTTGGCAGTACTTTTTCAAGCGCACGCTCACCTAGTGCACCGTGACCGATTTCGCGGCGGCCCGGTCCTCTGATCGGACCTGTTTCACCAACACTGAACAGCGGGAAATTATAATGATGCATAAAGCGTTTTGACTCTTCCACGCCAAGTCCGTCAATAATCTGAACATCGCCTAAAGCACCAAGCGTGGCGATGCTCATTGCCTGAGTCTGTCCGCGGGTGAAAAGGCCTGAACCGTGTGTACGAGGAAGCATACCCACTTCAGAAGCAAGTGGACGGATCTCATCAGGACGTCTGCCATCAGGTCGGATTTTATCCTGGGTGATCTGGCGGCGAACTTCCTCCTTGACCATCTTATCAAGTGCTTTTTTAGCATCCTTGATCACAGCTTCTTCTGCTTCTTCCGCTTCAAAGACAGCCAGCACTTCTTCTTTTACTGCTGAAATGGCTTCTTCACGTGCATGCTTTTCCTGTGTTTGAACAGCGGAAACCATTTTGTCTCCTGCCATTTCATGGACACGGCTTACAACGTCAGCATCCAGCTCAGCAAGCGTAATTTCACGCTTTTCTTTTCCGCATGCAGCGACAATTTCTTCCTGGAAAGCAATCAGCTTTTTAATCTCTTCATGACCGAACATGATCGCCTCAAGCATTTTTTCTTCCGGTACTTCAAAAGCTCCGGCTTCTACCATGTTGATGGCATCCTTTGTTCCGGCAACAATCAGTTCCATTTCACTTTTGTTCTGCTGTTCAATTGACGGGTTAATGATGAATTCACCATCAATCAGACCGACCATAACACCTGCGATCGGACCACCGAATGGAATATCGGATACACAAAGTGATAATGATGATCCGAGCATAGCAGCCATTTCAGATGAGCAGTCCTGGTCCACACTCATGACCATGCTCATAATCTGAACATCGTTACGGAATCCGTCCGGGAAAAGCGGGCGGATCGGACGGTCAATAAGACGACTTGTTAATACAGCACGCTCACTTGGACGTCCTTCTCTTTTGATAAATCCTCCCGGAATTTTTCCGACAGAATACATACGTTCTTCATAGTTAACGGTAAGCGGGAAGAAATCCAGCGGTTTTGGCTCTTTTGATCCTACAGCCGTACTTAATACCACGGTATCACCGTAGCGGATAAGCGCAGCTCCGCTTGCCTGTTTTGCAAGCTGTCCGACTTCAACCGTCAGTTTACGGCCTGCCCAGTCTGTGGAAAAAACCTGTTTTGTCTGATCCATAAATAAACCCCTTTCTGCTCTGAACATAGGAAAGAATTACTTCTTACTAGCTTGTGCAATGGTTTCGCTATGTATTTACATAAAAATTTTATCCTAATAAAAAAGCGGGACAAGTCCCGCTTTTCATCTCTGCATTCATTCTTATCGACGAAGGCCAAGTTTGTTGATCAGTTCGCGGTAACGAGCTACGTCGTTGTTACGAAGGTAAGACAACAGGTTACGGCGGCGTCCAACCATTTTGAACAGTCCGCGGCGTGAATGGTGGTCCTTCTTGTGTGTACGAAGGTGCTGGTTCAGGTTGTTGATGTCTTCAGTAAGAATCGCAACCTGTACTTCTACAGATCCTGTATCTCCTTCGTGTGTACGGAATTCCTGAATGATTTCGTTCTTGCGTTCTTGTGTAATAGCCATTTGTATAGCCCTCCTAAAAATATTTTTAAATCCCCTGTTACCGAGCATACGGCGGAGTCACCGGAATGCCAAGCAAAGGTTCATGTCATACATGAATATACTATCATAGACAGTCACGGTCTGCAATAGTCCGCATAAAATCAGCTGATTCGGACGCGCAAACTGATTCAACCTTTATCAAGTCTGATCAGAACTTCTTTTCCGTTCCCTGAACAGTTCGATCGCAGATTCCTTATCAAGTGAAATCTGACGGACAAGTGAATCAATCCCGTCGAATTTTTGCTCACTGCGGATTCTTTTGATCCATTTTACTATTACTTCTTCCCCGTAAATACTCTCTGAGAAATCAAATAGATGAACTTCAACAGACAATGCTGCTGAGCCCGGATCATTAAAAGTCGGTTTATAACCAATATTACATACTCCGTCATGCCAGTGACCTAATACGTACAGTTGAACAGCGTAAACACCTGGTGATGGGATCATACCAACCGGGTCATATGAGATATTTGCAGTGGGGAAACCGATTTTCCGGCCCCGCTTCTCTCCGTGTATCACACTTCCTTCAGTCACATATTCCTCTCCGAGCAATTCTGCTGCAGCCTGCACTTCACCATCACCGATTAACTGACGGATACGGGTTGAACTGATCTTTTCGTCACTGAGCTCCTGCTTTTCAACAATCGATGAGGTAAAGGCATTTCTGGAGTGAAAAGGAAGTGTATCCATCTTACCTCTCCCCATTTTACCGTAGGAAAAATCAAACCCTGCCGTCACATGGACGACATTCAGATTAATCAGGTACTGGTCGACAAATTGCTGGGGTTCAAGGCCTGCAAAAGCGGATGTGAACCTGACAACAAAAACATAATCCACTCCAAGATGCCTGATCTTTTCAAGTTTTTGAGAAAGTGTTGATAACAGCCTGACCGGATCCTTTTTGGAACTGAGTACAATGGAGGGGTGAGGTTCAAATGTCATGACTGCACTTTTCAATCCGTGCTGTGCTGCGTAATCGACAGCGGTCTGAATGACTTTTTGGTGCCCTCTATGTACGCCGTCAAAAAAGCCGAGTGCAATCGACAGCTTCGGCAGTTCTTCCTTTACGAGCTCATGTGGATGATGAAGAGTATATACTTTCATAAATTAATCCTTTCTCACCCTGTGAAGATGACTTTTACAGGTTTAATCAGCCCTGACTTTGTAGGATGAAGTTGATAAATAGCTAATGCTTCATTGTTGTGATAAACCGCAACAGGTTCTCCCTCTTCTCCCGTCCAGCCGGAAGGCACCGGAAGAACCGCTCCGTGTTTCACTTTACTTGCAACTTTATCATTAACGACCAGCATCTTCAATCCGGAGAGCCCCATTTCAAGGGGCAGCAGAAGGTCATCGGCTGACTGTTCAGTCAGTTTTTGTGCGAGTTCTTCAAGTGTCAGGCAATGCTCTTTCTTAAATGATGCAGAGGATGTCCTTGTTAAACGGCTCATATGTGCAGGAAAACCGAGCCGCTCCCCAAACATCACCGCAAGTGTCCGGATATAGGTGCCTTTACCGCACACGATATCAGCTGAAAAAGAAAATGTTTTCTTCTCTTCATCCCACTCAAGTGTCTCCTCGTCAATGACAATTGAATGGATTGTGACTTTTCTGGATGGCCGTTCGATCACCTGGCCTGCCCGCGCATACTCATACAGCCTCTTCCCGTTTACCTTAACTGCAGAATACATTGGTGGAACCTGTTCAATCTCACCTGTCAATGACTCAGCCACATCTAAAATAGCCGACAGAGCGATTGCCTCATCAACAGCTGTTTTTTCAACTAATTCACCTGATGCATCTTCTGTCTCAGTTGACTCCCCAATGACGATATCAGCTCTGTAGGATTTACCGGCATCCGTCACATATTCTGCAATTTTCGTTGCTCTGCCGATACAAAGCGGCAGCACACCGTCCACATCCGGGTCAAGGGTGCCTGTATGACCCACTTTTTTTGTCCGTAACATTTTTCTCACCTTAAACACACAATCATGAGACGTCATCCCCGCCTCTTTCCATAAAGGAAGAATTCCGTTCATCTTTAATCCCTCCAGCCGCATATATAGTTGATTATGTAAGTTAATAAACAATTTGAAAAGCAGGCAGAAAAATTCTGCCTGCTTTAACATTATTCTCGCTCTTTCAGGTCGCGGATCAGTGATTCAATCCGGTTCCCTGTTTCGATTGACTCATCGAATTCAAACAGCAGCTCAGGCGTTTTACGAAGTCTGATTCGCTGCCCGATTTCTGAACGGATAAAACCTTTTGCTTTAGCCAGACCGCGCAGCGTATTTTCACGCTGTTCTTCATCGCCAAGCACCGTAATATAAACCGTTGCCTGCTGAAGGTCACCTGTAACTTCTACATCCGTTACAGTAACAAATCCGATTCTTGGATCTTTTATTTTGCGTCCGATGATATCGCCGAGTTCTTTTTTCATTTGTTCCCCGACACGATTTGAGCGTAATGACATAACACTCCACCTCTTTACGTAAGGAAATTTATTTCCTCTACAGACGCTCTACATAACACGACACGGGCTCCCACTCAGGAAATGACTCCAAATAGGAAATGGCCCGCTGAACTTCTTTTTCAGCAGCAGTATAATCAGCTGCTGCTGAAACGAGTTCAATCAATGATCTTTGCCATGTGTCCTGATGATCAATTTCTGCAGCGGAAATATTATATCTTTGTTTTACCCTTGTAAGGACCCTTTTTAACACAGATCTCTTTTCTTTAAGGGAATGGGAATCAGGCACATGAAATTCACATTCTGCCCTGACAATCATCAGCGTTTAATTTCTTCCATGATAAACGCTTCAAAAATGTCCCCTTCTTTTACATCATTGTAATTTTTAAGCGTGATACCACACTCATAGCCTTTAGCAACTTCTTTTGCATCGTCTTTAAAACGCTTGAGCGTATCAAGCTCTCCTTCAAATACAACGATGCCGTCGCGGATCAGACGTACGCCGCTGTCACGGGTGATCTTTCCTTCCGTCACATAGCTTCCTGCAATCGTACCGACTTTAGAAACTTTGAACGTCTGACGAACTTCAGCCTGACCGATTACTTTTTCTTCGTATTCAGGATCAAGAAGGCCTGTCATCGCAGACTCAATCTCTTCGATAACTTTGTAAATGATTCTGTGAAGACGTACATCCACCTGCTCAGCATCAGCAGCACGCTTGGCATTTGCATCCGGTCTTACGTTAAACCCGATGACAATCGCATTTGATGCAGCAGCTAAGGTAATATCCGATTCTGTAATGGCACCTACAGCCGTGTGGATAATCTTAACGTTAACACCTTCTACATCAATCTTTAGAAGGGATGCTGCAACGGCTTCAACAGAACCCTGAACGTCACCTTTTACAATCACATTCAGTTCCTTCATTTCGCCCTGTTTCATCTGTTCAAACAGATTATCAAGGGAAACGCGTGATTTTTCACCACGCTGAGCCTGAAGCGCCTGCTGGGCACGTGATTCACCGATTGAACGGGCAGTCTTTTCGTCTTCGAATACGACAAAACGGTCACCGGCCTGAGGTACATCATTCAGACCCGTAATTTCTACCGGAGTAGAAGGTCCCGCTTCTTTCACGCGGCGACCAAGGTCATTAACCATGGCACGAACGCGGCCGAAGGTATTTCCTACTACGATTGGATCTCCAACGCGAAGTGTTCCATCCTGAACGAGCAGTGTGGCAACAGATCCACGGCCTTTATCAAGCTCTGCTTCAATGACTGTTCCCATTGCACGGCGTTTAGGATTGGCCTTTAATTCTTCCACTTCTGTAACGAGCAGAATCATTTCAAGCAGGCTGTCAATTCCTTCACCATTTAATGCCGAAACCGGTACGAAGATCGTATCTCCACCCCACGCTTCAGGTACGAGGCCATGTTCCGTCAGCTCCTGCATCACGCGGTCAGGGTTTGCAGATGGTTTATCCATTTTATTCACAGCAATAATAATTGGCACTTCAGCAGCCTTGGCGTGATTAATCGCTTCAACCGTCTGAGGCATAACACCGTCATCTGCAGCGACAACAAGAATCGTAATGTCCGTTACCTTCGCTCCACGTGCACGCATCGTTGTAAAAGCAGCGTGTCCCGGTGTATCAAGGAACGTAATTTTCTTGCCTTCATTGACAACCTGGTAGGCGCCGATATGCTGAGTGATTCCACCTGCTTCGCCTTCTGTAACCTTTGTTTTACGGATTGAGTCAAGTAAAGTTGTTTTACCATGGTCAACGTGACCCATAATTGTTACGACTGATGGACGTTCAACCAGGTCGTCTTCATTGACTTCCTCATCGAAATACGTTTCAAGGTCTGTAGAGTCAATTAAAATTTCTTCTTCAACCTCTACTCCATAGTCTGCACAGATCAGTTCGATTGAATCCTTATCAAGCTCCTGGTTCACGGTAGCCATGACACCAAGCATGAACAGCTTCTTCACGATTTCAGAAGGCTCACGGTGCAACTTCTTCGCAAGTTCAGCAACAGTTAATGATTCAACAAAAGTGATTTTTTCCGGCAGTTCCTTCTGCTTAGGAGGCGCTGGTTGGAAAGCAGGTTTGTTTTTCTGGCCACGGTTATTTTTACCGCCACGGTTCTGCTGGTTCCCCGGACGCTGACCGCCACGGCCTTTATTATTTGCCTGCCCTTGCCCCTGGCCTTGTCCGCCGCGGCCACGGTTATTCTGCTGTCCGCCACTGCGGTTTTGCTGTCCAGCCGGACGATTCTGTTGTCCCTGTGGACGACTTTGAGTCTGATTACCTGCAGGTTTTGGCTTGCTTTCTGCAGTCTTTCCGTTGTACGACTGGTCAAGCTTTGTAATCACATCATTTTCCAATGTTGCCATGTGATTTTTTACTTCAATATTCATTGTCTTCAGCTTATCAATCACATCTTTGCTGGAAACATTTTGTTTTTTTGCATATTCATGAACACGTACTTTACTCATTCGTTCACCCCCGTTAAGATTCATCGAGCAGTGTTATCAGCTTTTCGGCGAATCCTTTATCAAGAACTGCCACCGTAACTCTGGCATCTTTTCCAATCAGTTGTCCAAGAAGGTAGCGGTCAGCTACCTTTCTCACAGGAACACGATAGTAAGCTGCCTTATCTGTTACTTTTTTTGTAGTGTTCAAAGAAGCATCTTCTGAAAGAAGAACAAGCTTTGCTTTATTGCTCCTGATTTCTTTTACCACTAATTCTTCACCGGAAATCACTTTTCCTGCCCGAGTTGCAAGGCCCAGAAGAGACATCCATTTGGACTGGCTCATTTCGGGTCTCCTGCGTCCACCAGCATCAGCAGTTCCTCATAGAGTTCAGGACTGACTTCTGCTTCAAGGTGGGTGCCAAGAATATTTTTCTTCTTAGCCTTTAAAATTGCTTCCTTATCTTTCGAAACATACGCTCCTCTGCCGGATTTTTTCCCGGTCAGATCAATGGATACCTCGCCCTCTTTTGAACGGACGATACGGATCATCTCTTTTTTATCTTTCATTTCATTCGTTGCTACACATTTTCTTAATGGAACTTTACGCTTTTTAGTCACCGTATCCGCTCTCCCTTATTCGATGTCGTCATCTGAATAATGAAAAGAATTGTCCATTTCATCCTCTGAGAAAAGAGGCTGGTCATCCCGTGGATAAATGCCCATCTCGCGGGCATCTGTTTCACTCTTAATATCAATCTTCCAGCCGGTCAGCTTCGCAGCAAGACGTGCATTTTGACCGCGCTTACCAATCGCTAGTGATAATTGATAATCAGGTACGATGACTGTAGTAGCTTTTTCATCTTCGTTCACCTGAACATCAACTACTTTTGACGGACTGAGTGCATTCGCTACGAATACAACAGGATCCTCGGACCATTCAACGATATCAATTTTTTCGCCTTTAAGCTCATTGACAATCGCCTGAACACGTCCACCTTTTGAACCTACGCAAGCGCCGACTGCGTCAACTTCTTCGTTATCTGAGTGAACGGAAATCTTCGAGCGGTCTCCGGCTTCACGGGAAACAGATTTGATCTCAACGGTCCCGTCAAAAATCTCAGGCACTTCGATTTCAAACAGACGCTTCAAAAGACCCGGATGTGTTCTCGATACAAAGATCTGAGGGCCTTTCGTCGTACGCTCAACCTTTGTAATGTACACTTTTATACGGTCGTGCGGTTTGTAGGATTCATTCGGCATCTGCTCATTCAACGGCAGTAATGCTTCAATTTTCCCAAGCGCCACGTAAATAAAGCGGTGATCCTGACGCTGCACAATGCCCGTCATAATATCGTCTTCACGATCAACAAATTCAGTATAAATAATACCTCTCTCTGCTTCACGGACACGCTGTGTTACGACCTGCTTGGCTGTCTGGGCAGCAATACGCCCGAAGTCACGAGGCGTTACTTCCAGCTCAACGATATCTCCTACCTCATAGGAAGGAGCAATTTCCTGCGCATCAGCAACAGCGATTTCGAGTCGTGAATCAAATACCTCATCCACCACTTCTTTTCTTGCAAAAACACGCATTGACCCGTTATCAAGATTAAGATCCACGCGGACATTCTGCGCCTGGTTGAAGTTGCGTTTGTAAGCAGATACTAAAGCTGCTTCAATTGCTTCAATCAGCACATTTCTGTCAATTCCTTTTTCCTTTTCCAGATACGTCAGCGCATCAAATAATTCTGTACTCATCTATGACTCTCCTTTCATTTGGTCCTTAAGAAAAGGTAACCGCAAGACGGGCTTTTGCCACTTTTTCTGTTGGAACCGTTATTTGTTTCTTTCTCGTTTTAATGGTCATGGTTACGGTCAGGCTCTGTCCATCATATGCATCGAGCACACCTTCGATCTCTTTAAAGCCTTCAACAGGTTCATAAGTCTTCACAAAGACTTGTTTTCCAACAGCATTTTGAAAGTCTTTTTCCTTTTTCAGAGGCCGCTCGGCACCCGGAGATGAAACTTCCAGAAAGTAATTTTGCTGAATCGGATCGAGCTCGTCAAGCTTTTCACTTAACCGCTCACTCACCTGGCCGCATTCTTCAATATCCACACCTGTTTCCTTGTCAATAAATACACGTAAGAACCAGCTTGAGCCTTCTTTCACAAATTCAACATCTACGAGTTCAAGGTTCATATCTTTCAGAATAGGCTCTGCCAGCTGCTCTGTTAGCTCAGTAATTTTACTCATCTGTTTCCTCCATCATCTCTGAAAAATGCCTGAAACAACACAAAAGAGCGGGCGGCACCCACTCTTTTGACGTCAGAGTTATCTAAAACATTTCCGAAATTATAATACCATATATTGCGAACCCGTGCAAATGCTCTAAAACAGAGAAAGCTGGTTCTGATCCGGCAGCCCTTCAAGGCATCCTTGAGAGTCGAGGTATTCAAGAATCGTTTTCGACACTTTCCCACGCTTCTGAAGATCCTCCTTCGACAGAAACTCTCCGCCTTTGCGTGCTTCCACGATGTTGATCGCGGCATTCGTACCAAGGCCCGGGATTGCATTAAACGGCGGGATCAGTGAATTCCCTTCGATTTTGAACTCTTTTGCATCTGATTTGTACAGATCGACCTGTTTAAAGGAATACCCGCGTTCACACATCTCAAGGCAAAGCTCAAGGACTGTAAGCAGATTTTTCTCTTTCGGAGAAGCATCGAGACCTTTTGAATTAATCAGCTCTATTTTTGCCTTAATCGCCTGCGAACCGGCAGCCATCGCTTCAAGATCAAAATCCTCCGCACGCACGGTAAAGTACGCCGCGTAATAGAGAATCGGATGATGAACCTTAAAGTAGGCAATTCTAACCGCCATCAGTACGTATGCTGCAGCGTGGGCTTTCGGGAACATGTATTTGATCTTTTTACAGGAATCAATATACCAGTCGGGAACCCCGTTATTTTTCATGTCTTCTTCCCACTCAGGATTTAATCCTTTACCTTTACGCACAAACTCCATAATTTTAAACGCAAGAGAAGGCTCAAGTCCCTGGTAAATGAGATAAACCATAATGTCATCCCGGCATCCGATTACATCCGACAGCTCACAAATCCCGTTATGAATCAGTTCCTGGGCATTGCCTAGCCATACGTCCGTTCCGTGCGACAGCCCTGAGATCTGTACGAGTTCAGAGAACGTTGTCGGTTTTGTATCCTCAAGCATCTGACGAACAAACCGTGTTCCAAACTCCGGTATTCCAAGCGTTCCTGTTTTACACATAATCTGATCAGGTGTGACTCCGAGCGATTCCGTTCCGCTGAAAATCTTCATGACTTCAGGGTCATCAGTCGGAATCGTCTTTGGATCTATACCTGATAAATCCTGCAGCATACGGATCACAGTCGGATCATCGTGACCTAGAATATCAAGCTTCAATAAATTATCGTGGATGGAGTGGAAGTCGAAATGGGTCGTTTTCCATTCGGATTCACTCGCGTTCGCCGGAAACTGGATCGGGGAGAAATCGTAAATATCCATATAATCCGGCACAACGATAATCCCACCCGGGTGCTGACCCGTTGTCCTTTTAACACCGGTACAGCCGCTCGCGAGCCGCTCCACTTCCGCTCCTCTGAAATGAAGATTGCGATCACCTGCATATCCTTTTACATAACCGAATGCCGTCTTATCCGCTACCGTTCCAATCGTTCCGGCGCGATACACGTATTCCTCACCAAAAAGAACCTTCGTGTAGTTATGGGCAACTGGCTGGTATTCACCACTGAAGTTGAGGTCAATATCCGGCACTTTATCTCCTTTAAACCCGAGGAACGTTTCAAATGGAATATCCTGACCGTCCTTGACATAAGGAATGTCGCAGTCAGGACAGTTTTTGTCCTCTAGGTCAAATCCTGATCCGACAGAACCATCATTAAAAAACTCTGATTTTTTACACTTAGGACACACGTAGTGCGGCGGAAGAGGGTTTACCTCTGTAATTTCTGTCATCGTTGCGACAAACGACGATCCGACCGATCCCCGCGATCCAACAAGATACCCATCAACGAGTGACTTTTTAACAAGCTTGTGAGAAATCAGGTAGATAACGGCAAATCCGTGACCGATGATACTTTTCAATTCTTTTTCCAGCCGTGCTTCAACAATTTCCGGAAGATCATCCCCATAGATGCTGCGCGCCATATCATAGCTCATCTTACGCATTTCTTCATCCGCGCCTTCAATTTTAGGTGTAAATAGCTCATCCTTGATCGGCGTCACATCTCCAACCATGTCGGCAACCTTATTCGTATTCGTCACGACAATCTCTTTTGCTTTCTCATCCCCGAGAAAAGAAAAAGCATCAAGCATTTCGTTGGTCGTTCTGAAATGCACGTCAGGCAGGTTATGACGGTTCAGCGGGTTTGCTCCACCCTGTGAGGAAATCAGAATTTCCCTGTAGATCTTATCGTTTTCATTTAAATAATGAACGTTCCCCGTTGCAACTGCAGGCAGTTCCAGTTTATCTGCCAGTTCAACAACTTTTTTTATGATTTCCTTCAAATTATGCTCATCCCGCACCAGCTCAAGCTCAATCAGGTGACTGTAGGCGGCTGGAGGCTGGACTTCAATGTAATCGTAGAAACCGGCAATCTCTTCAACCTCTTCAGGCGATTTTTGCATCATGCCTTCGAATATTTCTCCTTTATCACAGGCGGAACCGATGAGCAGACCTTTGCGGTGTTTTTGCAGAAGCGATCTTGGGATTCTCGGTACCCTGAAGAAATAATCAATGTGTGAAATCGAAACGAGTTTAAACAGGTTTTTTAAGCCTTCCTGATTCTGCGCAAGCAGCGTGATATGACTTGGACGTGCCCGTTTAAAAGCATCACCCTGACCCATATAATCATTCAGCTGATTGTGATTGGTAATCTCTTTTTCTTTCGCTTTCTTTAAAAGCTTCGCTAAAATATACCCCGTTGCTTCAGCGTCATAGATCGCGCGGTGATGCTGGGTCAGTTCCACATCGAACTTTTTGGCGAGTGTGTTCAGACGGTGGTTTTTCATTTCAGGGTGTAGCAGTCTGGCAAGCTCAAGCGTATCAATGACCGGGTTTTTAGCCTGCTCCATTCCTGCACGTTTATAACCTACGTTTAAAAAGCCCATATCAAACGATGCATTGTGCGCAACCAAAGTATGGTCTCCACACCACACTTTAAAATCAGCGAGCACTTCTTCAATCTCAGGTGCATGACGAACCATATCATCAGTGATACCTGTCAGATTAATCGTTGTAGCTGATAGTGCATGATGCGGATTGGCAAAGCGTTCAAAACGGTCAATAATCTCGCCTTCTTTCATCTTCACCGCTGCAAGTTCTATAATTTTATCGTACACTGCTGACAGACCCGTTGTCTCCACGTCAAATACGATATACGTTTCTGTTTCAAGATCACGGTCTGCATCATTATAAGCAATCGGTACGCCGTCATCTACGAGATTCGCTTCCACGCCGTATAAGATTTTAATATCATTTTTACTTCCGGCAGCTGCAGCCTCAGGGAAAGATTGAGCAACCGCATGATCCGTGATGGCAATTGCTTTATGCCCCCACTTTTTCGCCTGGGAAACGAGTGATGAAACGGATGATACAGCATCCATCTGACTCATCGGTGTGTGAAGATGGAGCTCGACCCTTTTTTCCCCTTCAGGCGCAGTATCCTGTCTCAGCTCCGGCTGAATCTCCATCACATCCTGTGCGATCATCACGAGATCTCTCACGAAAGTATCGTTTTGAATAGACCCTTTCGCACGGACCCACATCCCTTTTTTCAGCTGATTCATGATCGCTGCGTCTTCCTTGTCCCGAGAGAACATTTTAACGAGAATTGAATCAGTATAGTCCGTAACTTTAAATGTCAACAGGGATCGGCCACTTCTGAGCTCTTTCACTTCTGCATCAAAAACGAGACCCTGAATGGCAATTTTGCGTTCTTCTTCCTGAATGGTTTTAATTGCGACCGGCTCATCCGGCTTGATGGAATATCCGATTGCAACAGGACCTGAATGAGATTCTGCTGCATTTTTCTGATCCTCCACCTTCTGCATTTCAACAAGTGCCTGTTTGGCCCATTCTTCTTCTTCTTTTTTCTTCGATTCTACAAATGCCTGGTATTCTTCATCAGATTGGCCGGCAGCTACTTCTGTTTGCAGCTGGAACTGGCCAAACCCCCATTTGGCATAAGCGTCACAAAGAATGTCTGCATATTTATTTTTTATTTGCATGCCTTCTGTTTCATTTGAAACATGGATCGTCAGCCTGTTCCCGTTAATCACCGGCTTTTGCGCGGTCAAAAGCTTAAGCAGTGGTGGTGCAATGCCCTGAAGCTCTTCGAGACAAACTTCCCAGTAATCAAGGATTTGTTCATCTGTCCATTCGGCCTGATCAAGGTTCACGGAGAAAGTAACACTTGCGATATGACTGAATGAGGAAATAAGGCGGGAAGAGAACTCTTTCATTAATGTACAAGGAATGACCTGGTCAAAGCGGAAAGTAAAATGCCACTTTTTCTCCTTTTTATGTACAGAAAGCTTTTCAATTTCCGCCCCTTCAAAATGCTTCATATGCATATCACCGGTAAGGTTGAGCTGAGTCAGCAGCAGTCGGAATTTATCCTTTTTTGAGAGATCTGCACTCATGGTTTTCATCCCTTTCAGACACTGAAGGCTGGTACGGGTCGCACCAGCCTTCGTTTTTAAAAGTTTAACAGTTACATGTAAAGGATAAGCGTATCCTTTCTATGATATCTCATCATTATGATTCATTTGAAAGCTGACGGAAAATCTCCTGAAGTTTGTCCGTTAATTCCTCTTTCTGTACTTCATGGGTTTCACCTGAGTGACGGATTTTCACTTCCACAATACCTTCAGCAGCGCGTTTACCAACTGTAATTCGAACCGGCAGACCAATAAGGTCCGAGTCGGCAAATTTAACACCTGCACGCTCTGCGCGGTCATCCATCAGGATCTGGTAACGGTAGTCCGACAATAATTTATAAAGCTCTTCCGTCATTTGAGCCTGATTTTCGTCCTTCATATTAACAGCAATCAGATGAACATCATATGGTGCGATATTAACCGGCCAGATTAAGCCATTTTCATCATTAAATTGTTCAGCCATTGCTGCAAGCGTACGGGAAACACCGATACCGTAACAGCCCATGATCATTGGTTTGGCACGGCCATTTTCATCGAGGACCGTTGCTCCCATCGGTTCACTGTAAACCGTGCCAAGTTTAAAGACATGTCCAACTTCAATTCCTTTGGCGAATCGGATCACACCGTTTCCATCAGGAGATGGATCCCCTTCTACCACAAAGCGCAGGTCAGCGTATTGTGTAACCGAAAAGTCACGGCCAGCCTGAAGCTGAGTATAATGATAACCGTCTTCATTCGCTCCAGCTGTAATATCACCCATTGATTCAACAGCATGATCAGCAATAATTGTCACATCGTCAGAAACTTTTACCGGGCCGACAAAACCGGGCTGTACGCCCATATAACGGACGGTTTCCTCTTCCGTTGCAAGCTCTGCCACTTTACCGTCCACTGCATTTTTAACCTTCACATCATTTACTTCATGATCGCCTCTTACAAGAACAAGCACCGGCTTTTCATCCACCATAAACAGCATGGATTTAACCGTTTCTTCTGCTGAGATCCCGAAGAAATCCGCTACCTGCGCAATGGTTTTCTGATCAGGGGTAGCCACTTTTTCAGCGTCCTTCCCGCTGTGTGTACGCTTATCATACTGTGTGTTCACAGCAGCCATTTCTAGGTTGGCAGCATAATCAGATGAATCGGAATAGGCAATCGTGTCTTCACCGATTTCTGAAAGCACCATAAATTCGTGGTTATCCTTTCCTCCGATTGCTCCTGAATCAGCCAGAACAGCTCTGAAATTCAGCCCGCAGCGGCGGAAAATATTCTGGTATGCCTGAAACAGGCGATCATACATTTCATCCAGGCTTTCCTGAGAAGTATGAAAGGAATACGCATCCTTCATTAAAAACTCACGGCCGCGAAGCAGACCAAATCTCGGCCGTTTCTCATCGCGGTATTTAGTCTGAATCTGGTAAAGAGTGAGTGGCAGACGTTTATATGACTTGATCTCGTCTCTTAAAAGGCTGGTAATCATTTCTTCATGCGTTGCACCGAGCGCGAACTGCCTGTCATGTCTGTCATTCAACCGCATTAATTCAGGACCATATGTCGCCCATCTGCCGGACTCTTCCCATAATTCAGCAGGCTGAAGAGCAGGCATCAGCATTTCAACAGCACCTGCTGCATCCATTTCTTCACGCACGATCGCTTCTACCTTCTGAAGAACTTTTTTTCCAAGCGGTAAAAAAGAATAAATTCCGCTGGCATTCTGTCTGATATATCCTGCCCGTAAAAGGAGCTGATGACTTTTGACATCAGCTTCTGAAGGGATTTCCTTTAAAGTTGGAATTAACGTCTGGCTTTGTTTCATCAATAAGCACCTCTATTTTTATCTGCAGTTAATTTTTACTTGCGTTATTTCTTATAAAAAGAATCGTTGGATATCATTCCATGTTACAACGATCATCAGAAGCATGAGGAGTGCAAAACCAACAAAGTGCACCATACCTTCCTTCTGGCGGTCTACCGGTTTTCCTCTCAAAGCCTCAAGTCCGAAAAACATTAGACGTCCGCCGTCGAGTGCAGGTAACGGAAGAAGGTTCATAATACCAAGGTTAATACTTAAAAGACCTGCCCAGTGCATCAGACTGTAAACACCGAATGCTGCACGCTGTTCAGTTACTTCATAAATACCAACCGGTCCTGCTAAATCATCAATGGAAAACTGTCCAGTAATCAGGTCACCTAAAGCGTTAAAGATCAATACAGTTGTCGCATATGTTTCCTCTGCCCCAACAGCCACTGCCTTTAACGGCGCTTTTTCAACAGGATTGTAAACACCGATTCTGCCCATTTCCATGTCACCGGATACAATGGCTTCCGGCGTTACCAGAACTTCTGAAGCTGCTCCATCACGTTCATAAACGATCGTGATTTCTTCTCCCGGATACTGCTGAACGGTCTGTGTAAGGTCAGTCCACTGACTGATCGACTGCCCTTCGATTTCAACGATACGGTCGCCTTCAAGGAGACCAGCCTCAGCGGCAGCCCCGCCTTTTACAATATCACCAAGCACCGGTTCGTCAGATGGAATCCCCTGCAACAGCCCGATCAGCGTGAAAATAAGAAACGCAAGAATAAAGTTCATTGCAGGACCTGCAAAAATGGTGATAAAACGCTGGCTCAGCTTTTTTGAATTGAACTGGCGATTCCATGGAGCAATTTGTGCTTCCACTCCATCTTCGACAAATACAGCTTTGTCCGAAACGGAGAAGGTCTGTAGTTCTTCTTCTCCTTCTTCGTACCCTTTGATAAACAGTTCACGTTCCAGATCCGCCTCTGCAACCTCTATTATGCGTAGGTCAGGATAACGGTCTTTATTATTCAATACCATTTTCTCAACGGTTTCGTCACGGTTCAAAACAAGACCTACACGAAATCCGGGTTTCAGCTCCGTCATCTCCGGGTCTTCCCCGGCCATTCTGACATAACCGCCGATCGGCAGCAGCCGCAGGGTGTATTTTGTCTCTCCCCTTTGGAAAGCTAAAACTTTCGGCCCCATTCCAATGGCGAACTCACGGCAGAGAATGCCGGCCCGCTTGGCAAACACAAAGTGACCAAGCTCATGGAAAAACACAAGTGCCCCGAAAATTATGATAAACGCGATGACTGTATTCATCGTCATAACCACCTTTTTATTTGTTAAATGCACCTTTTACATAAAGGACTTTACATCATTGTAGCACGTTCTAAAAAAGTGGGGGAATCTTTCAGCTCTTAAATTTCGAAAGAATTCTTGAACGCGTTTCCTTGTCCAGCTCAAAAATCGTCTCTAAATCCGGGTTTTGAATGACCTGATGAGCCCCCATAGACTCCTCAATCAGGTTTTCAATATCAAGAAATGAAATTTTTTCATTCAGAAACAGTGCAACTGCTGCTTCATTCGCCGCATTCATCACAGCAGGCATTGACCCTCCTGCCCTTCCCGCTTCATAAGCAAAAGCAAGACAGCGGTAACGCTCCAAATCCATCGTTTCAAAGTGAAGCTTTCCAATGTCCTCAAGTCTCAGGCGCTTTCCTTTAGGATGCGGCAGCCTGTCAGGATAACTTAGCGCATATTGGATCGGCACTCTCATATCAGGGGTTCCAAGCTGAGCGATAACGGAACTGTCATGAAATTCCACCATGGAATGGATAATGCTTTCTCTGTGCAGAAGGACATCAATCTGATCGTATGGAAGATCAAAAAGCCAATGCGCTTCAATGACTTCAAGCCCTTTATTCATCATGCTCGCTGAATCGATCGTAATTTTTGATCCCATACTCCAGTTTGGGTGATTCAGCGCATCTTTAACCGTCACATGCTTTAATTCTTCACGGTCCAGGTCACGAAAGCTGCCTCCGGATGCGGTAACAACAAGCCGCTCAATATTTTTGCTGTTTTCTCCCTGCAGAGCCTGGAAAATAGCTGAGTGCTCGCTGTCAACAGGTAGCAGTGTAACCTCATGCTCTTTTGCAGCTTTCATCACAAGATGTCCTGCTGTCACAAGTGTTTCCTTATTGGCAATGGCAATCGTTTTGCCAGCCTCAATGGCTTTCATCGTTGGTCCGAGCCCTACACTTCCCATAACTGCGTTAACAAGGATATCCGCTCTTGGATCAACAGCGGTTGCTTCAAGCCCCTCAGTACCGAAGTACACATCTATTTTTCCTATGTATTCGCTTTTGAGTTTTTCTGCATCCTCCTCTGTCTGTACAGAGACGAAGAATGGGTTAAACTCTTCAATTATTTTTCTTGCTTCGTTTATGTTCTTTCCAACTGAAAAAGAAGTCAGGGAGAAAGAATCCCGATGCTCCCTGATTACATCCAGCGTCTGAAGTCCGATTGAACCGGATGCTCCCATTAAAGAAATTGTTTTCATCTTAACCTCCTGTTAGATAAGTTGCAGGATATGCATAAGCGGCAGAACAAATAACAGACTGTCAAAACGGTCCAGCAACCCACCATGACCTGGAAGAATGTTCCCTGAGTCCTTTACCCCGTAATGACGTTTTAACGCTGACTCAACAAGGTCACCAATTTGGCCAAATGCAGATAATACAACGGTTGCAAGCAGTAGATACCAAATCGGCGTTCCCAGGGGCGCAACCAGTGAAAAGATCAGAATCACGACCACTGCACTGATAATGCCACCTACAAAACCTTCAACCGTTTTGTTCGGACTGATATCCGGCCACAATTTCTTTTTACCCATTGATTTACCGATAAAATATGCACCTGAATCCGTTGTCCAGATAATCAGCAGTGCAAAGACAATCCATAAAAGATCGGCACTTCTCGTTTCTATAAAATAGTAAAAACCGATGCCAACATACAGCATGGCGAAAACAGCAAATGCTGCATCATCAAAAGTGAAGCGGTTTTTCTTTAAAACGGTATACACTAGAAGAAGCAGCACTGATAACAGCGCCATTTCAATTTTTGAATAGTTCAGCATATTCAATACTTCATAATATTCATCCGGCAGAAGAAAAGTCCAGAGCGTAATCATAGAGATTGCACCTGGAATTGAGCGGAACTGAATCGATCTCATTCTGAGCACTTCATAAAGTGCAATCGTCGCAATTAAGTAAACGCCGATTTCAAATAAAATGCCCCCGATTAAGACAACCGGTACAAATAATCCAGCGGCAATAAAACCTGTAATAATTCTCTGTTTCATTGAGATTCCTCACTTTTCAGTCCGCCAAATCTTCTGGAACGCTTCTGGTAAGATTCAATGGCTTCAATTAAATGTTCTTCGCTGAAATCCGGCCAAAGTACATCAGTGAACCAGAACTCAGCGTATGCCAGCTGCCAAAGCATAAAATTACTCAGACGAATTTCACCACTCGTTCGAATCATCAGATCCGGATCACCGAGGTGATGTGTCATCATTAATGAAGAGAACTGCTCATCGTCGAGTTCATCAATGGAGCATTCGCCGTTTTGCACCTTCTCAGCAAAAGACTTTGCTGCCTGGAGGATTTCAGAACGGCTTCCATAGTTAAGCGCGAAATTCAACACAAGGCCTGTATTGTTTTTAGTCGCTTCAATTGCCTTATCGACCGCTTTTAATGTGTGCTCAGGAATCTGTGAACGTTCACCCATCATTTGAACCTGAACGTTTTCTTCCACTAGCTCCGGTAAAAAAGTGCCGAGAAATTCTTCCGGTAACTTCATCAGATAATCCACCTCCATTTTGGGGCGGATCCAGTTTTCAGTCGAAAAAGCATATAAAGTCAATGCTTTTACGCCAAGCCGATTTGCCAGACGGGTAATCGGCCTCACTGTTTTCATTCCCTCATGATGGCCTGCAATGCGGGGAAGAGCCCTTTTGTTCGCCCATCTCCCGTTCCCATCCATAATGATTGCAATATGATCAGGTATTTTATAGGATTTACACTCTTCTATTCTTTCATCAAGGGTGTCCGGCTCTTTCGTGGACTTCCATATTTTCATTTTATCGAGCATTGTACATCCCCCATACTGTAATGGCATAATTCATGCTTTTCTTATCATATCAAATATTTCCTGCCACGTGTTATCCATCCCGTGAAAACTGACAGATTTCCGGGTGCTTCATGGGGGTAAATAAATGATACTCAGAACATTAATAAAGCCCCCTACATCGTAGAGGGCTTTTCTTATCCTATTTGATGACAAAATGGATGTCAAGCTATCCCTTAAAAAGGAATGATTAAACCTCCATGATTTCCTGTTCTTTTGCTTTCGCCAGGTCATCGATTTTCACGATATGCTCATCAGTCATTTTCTGAACATCATCGCTGTATCCGCGCAGATCATCTTCTGTGATGTCTCCCGCTTTTTCCTGCTTTTTAAGGTCGTCATTTGCGTCACGACGGATATTACGCACCGCCACTTTCGCATCCTCTGCTTCTTTTTTAACCGTTTTTGCAAGTTCTTTACGGCGCTCTTCAGTCAGAGCAGGAATCATAATACGGATTAAAGTACCATCATTGGCCGGGTTCAGTCCAAGATCTGACTTCTGAATCGCTTTTTCGATATCGCCTAATGAAGTCTTATCATAAGGTGTGATTTGAAGAAGTCGGGCTTCTGGTACAGAAATCGAAGCCATCTGGTTAATCGGTGTAGGTGCTCCATAATAATCAACCGTAATCTTGTCTAAAAGTGAAGCGCTCGCGCGGCCTGCACGAATCGAAGCCAATTCACGTGAAAAAGCCTGAATTGCTTTTGTCATTTTCTCTTTTGTCTGATTAATTGTTTCCTGTGCCATTATTATTTCCCCCTAACAATTGTGCCGATGGATTCTCCAAGAGCAGCACGTTTAATATTTCCATTCTCCATAATCGAGAATACTATGAGTGGAATGTCGTTGTCCATACATAATGACGAAGCGGTTGAATCCATCACCGCTAAACCGTCTTTTAATACATCTAAAAATGACAGTTCATCATATTTAACTGCTGCCGGCTCCACTTTCGGGTCAGCGGAATAAACACCGTCAACATTGTTCTTTGCCATCAGAATGACTTCTGCTTCAATTTCAGCTGCTCTGAGGGCCGCCGTTGTATCAGTTGAGAAATAAGGATTCCCCGTGCCTGCCGCGAAGATCACAACACGCTTTTTCTCAAGATGTCGAATGGCTTTTCTGCGAATATAAGGTTCTGCAACCTGACGCATTTCAATTGATGTCTGAACGCGTGTCTGAACGCCAAGGTTTTCAAGGCTATCCTGCAGGGCCAATGAATTCATCACCGTCGCAAGCATACCCATATAATCAGCAGATGCACGGTCCATGCCCATTTCACTGCCAATCTTACCACGCCAGATATTTCCTCCACCTACTACAACCGCTACTTCTACTCCAAGGTCAGATAGTTCTTTAATCTGTTCAGCGACTGATTTAATAATGGGTGGGTGAATGCCAAATCCCGCTTCACCTGCCAGTGCTTCTCCACTAAGCTTTAACACCACTCGATTGTATCTTGAATTACTCATAGAATCCTCCCGTATGGTTCGTTTTTTCCAAAAAAGAGGGAACACAAAGTGTCCCCGCTCATTAATCATGCTGTGTAACAGCTATTACTTTTTAACCTGGCTCATTACTTCGTCAGCGAAGTTGTCCTGGCGCTTTTCAATTCCTTCTCCAACTTCATAGCGTACGAAATCTGTAAGCTGTGCGCTGTTTGAAGCAAGGAAATCACGTACCTTCTGGTCAGGATTCTTAACGAATGGCTGATCAACGATACAAATTTCTTCGAAGTACTTGTTCAAGCGGCCTTCAACCATTTTAGCAACGATATTTTCCGGCTTGCCTTCTTCAAGTGCCTGTTTTGTAAGGATTTCACGCTCTTTATCAGCCTCTTCCTGAGAAACCTGGTCACGTGAAACGTATTTTGGATTAAGGGCAGCAGCGTGCATCGCTACATCTTTTGCCACCTGCTCTTCAGTTGTACCTTCAACAACAGATAGAACGCCGATACGTCCACCCATGTGCAGGTATTCACCGAATACAGCATTCTCGCCTTTAGTGCGGATTGCAAAGCGGCGAAGGCTGATCTTTTCACCAATTTTACCAACAGCAGCAGTAATGTAATCAGCTACAGTTGATCCATTTGACATTGTTGTTTCAAGAGCTGCTTCTGCAGTTTCAGGCTTTGTAGCTAAAAGGTGGTCAGCGATCTCGTTTCCAAGAGACTGGAATCCTTCATTTTTCGCAACGAAGTCTGTTTCAGAGTTTAGCTCAAGAATTACTGCGTCATTACCGTTACTCTTGATAAAAGTAAGTCCTTCAGCAGCGATACGGTCTGCTTTTTTAGCAGCTTTAGCGATTCCTTTTTCACGCAGGAAGTCTACCGCCTGGTCCATGTCACCATTTGTTTCCTGAAGTGCTTTTTTGCAGTCCATCATACCTGCGCCTGTTTTTTCACGAAGTTCTTTAACCATTTGTGCTGTAATAGCCATGAATTGTTCCTCCTTGGATTATATAAATTCATTTTATTCCTTTAAAAAAGGTGATAAGGGAAGTTCCCGCTTATCACCTTTTCAGCTATACATTACTCAGCAGCTACTGCTTCTTCTTCCTCTTCTTCAACCTGCTTTGATTCAAGAATCGCATCAGCCATTTTAGAAGTAAGAAGTTTTACTGCGCGGATTGCATCATCGTTTGCAGGGATTACGTAGTCGATTTCATCCGGATCACAGTTTGTATCAACAATACCTACGATTGGAATGTTCAGTTTACGTGCTTCCGCAACCGCGATACGCTCTTTGCGTGGGTCGATGATGAATAGTGCATCAGGAAGCTTCTTCATATCTCTGATACCGCCAAGGAATTTCACAAGACGCTCATATTCTTTCTTAAGCTGAACGACTTCTTTCTTTGGAAGTACATCGAATGTACCATCTTCTTCCATCTTTTCGATTTTCTTAAGACGGTTAATACGAAGCTGGATTGTGTCGAAGTTAGTCAGCGTTCCACCTAACCAGCGCTGGTTGATGAAGTGCTGTCCTGCACGTTCTGCTTCTTCTTTCACTGACTCCTGAGCCTGCTTCTTCGTTCCTACGAAAAGAACTTCTCCGCCGTTAGCAGATACTTCTTTCACGAACTTGTAAGCTTCTTCTACTTTCTTAACCGTCTTTTGAAGGTCAATAATGTAGATTCCGTTACGCTCTGTGAAGATATACTTCTTCATTTTCGGGTTCCAGCGACGTGTCTGGTGTCCAAAGTGAACACCTGCTTCAAGCAATTGTTTCATTGAAATAACTGACATAGTGTTAGTTCCTCCTTATGGTTTTCTCCTCCGCTCCGGTCATGTTTAAGTCGAAAACTGCCATTACGGCAGCACCAATTCGCCAAATCACGAAGCGTGTGTATTAACACCGTTAATTACTATACCACACAGCAGAGTCATCAGCAAGCAGTTATTTTGCGTTTTGACTGAACTTAATCATCAGTTCCACTTCCGTTTTTCCTTTATTCAGCTTTTTGGCAATGTCAGCGATGCTCAGACCCTGCTGTTTAAGTAAAACGGCCTGTTCAGCAGGTGTTTTTTCAGCCGGTGCTGTTTCCTGTGGCAGGGATGATTGATAAGAGGACACTGCCATTTTTTTAGCCGTTTTACTAATGAGTGACCCTGATACTTCCTGCTCCGTCTGCTTCACAGCTTTGGCAGGTTGAACAGCTCCCGTTACAGCCTGCTTTGATTGCAATGTTTCAAACTGTTTGAGGAATACCTCGTTTTCTTCTTTTATTTCGAGCAGATAGGCAGTAAAGGTCTGTTCGATTTCATTTAATGCCCGTTCGTGCTGTACTTCCTTGTCTATGAGCCGGTTCTGCCTCATAAACAGCAGGTAGATGGATAAAAATGCAGCAATGTTAAATAGTAACGATAAAATGAGTAAAAATAAAATCATAATGTCTCCTTATCATCAGCCCGAAAAATCGATTCTTCTTCCTTTAAAAGGATGGTGATCTTTTTGCGACTCATGTTTTTCCTTCACTTCCGGCCTTTCAGTTTCCTGAGACTGATCAGAAAATTCTTCTGCGCTCTGCTTTTTAAGTTTTGCTTTCTCACTTTCCCCATAGCGGTTTACGGATGCCCGCTTTCGTAAAAGATCCTTTTCAGCAAGTGCTGCGAGCTGGCTCTGTGTGACTGCATTCTGCTGTTGCTGCTGATCTGCGGATCGCCCGGCTTCAATTGTTTTTGGAATGGACATTTGTAAACTGATGACTTTAAATGCCATACAGCACGCTCCCTTTCAAAACGCTCCTCCTCAGGATTGGTATTCGGCAGCGAGGAGCTTTCTCAGTTTAAACAGACATTTTGAATGAATCTGGGAAATTCGTGATGTTGATAAATTCATGACCTCTCCAATTTCAGTGAGGGTAAGCTCTTCTGTGTAGAAAAGGCTGATGACCAGCTGTTCCTTTTCATTCAATTGACCAATCTTTTGTGCCAGATCTTCAATCAGTTCATTTTTCACGAGCTGATCTTCCGGCAGCACTGAATTACGGTCTTTAATTGTAAAAGCAGCTGTTTCACCGTCTTCTTCCGTGGCATGCTCGTCCATCGAGAGAACGTTGGCAAACAAATGCTCCTGTGTGATCTGATAAACCTCTTCAACCGGAACGTCCAGTGCAGCAGCTACTTCATCCGGTTCCACATGACGAAGTGATTTCTGCTCCAGCTCTTCAATCACTGATTCAACTTTTTTAGCTTTTTCCCGTGCCGACCTTGGCATCCAGTCTTCTTTTCGCAATCCGTCAATGATGGCACCGCGGATTCTGAAGGAAGCATACGTATCAAATTTCAGATCCCTGGCCGGATCAAATTTTTGTAGTGCATCCAGCAGTCCCATCAAGCCCAGACTTTTGATATCATCACGTGAAACATTTTTCGGAAGACCGGCACTGATACGCTGTACATGATATTGCACCAATGGCATGTATCGCTGAACGAGCATATCACCAGCATATGCATCTCTGGAGGCTGTCCACATCTGCCAATAATGTTTTTCAAGATCTGTCGCTGCCTGACTCATGGGGATCCTCCTTTAGACTGATAATATATACTTTCCATTATATCAAAAGGAGTATGACTTGTGTTCAGGCATTTAAAAAAAGAGACTGGTTCTAAAGACCTCAAATAACCATTTATCGAGACCGTTTCACCAGCTTCCCTGAAGCGTTTTACGGATGATATAAAAAAACAGACCCATATTGAGTCTGCTTTTCAAATGATGGCGCTGATGATTCATAACAAAAGCACCATCAGATCATTTTTTCCCCTACATTGACAGTTCGAACAGACAGCTGGTAAGTGACTGGATCAAACTCGATTGTACGTCCACTGCTACCCCCTGTATCTTCACTGATGATGGGAATATTTAATTTTTTCAATTCAGCTTTTACAGCTTCTACATTCCTGGGCCCAATCCTCATCGTATCTTTCTGAGTGGAAAACTGAAACATCTGTGCACCTCCGGCAATTTTTGCCTTCAGGCGGGTTGCCGGAAGTCCCATTTGGCTGATCAGATGGGTGACTCCGGTGTCTGCAAACTTTGCAGGATTAATCTCTCCGGATCTTGCCAAAGCAGAATCGGGAAGCATGACATGAAGCAACCCGGCTTTTTTTGAACGTTCATCGTAAAGAATCACGCCCACACATGAGCCGAGTCCGGATGTCCGTATTTTATCCGGCGGCTCTGCTACACCTGAATCTGCAATCCCAATTTTTATTACGGTTCCAACCTTAAGCATTTTATTCGACTCCTAATGCATGAAAAAGGGTCCGGAACGAATCCGGATCAGGCAGCAAAAAGAACTGGCCGTTTGCACCTTCAGTCTTTTTCCCCTCGTTCGCAAGTTCAGTATCAATCACGATGGCCTTATCACCTGCCTGTGAAACTTCTACGAGACCATAGCTGATAATGGCACCTGCCATATCAACTGCGATGGCAGGAACCGTTGGATACAAATTAAGATTCGTAAAGTCAGACAAGGAGGATAAATAAGAGCCTGAAAGAATATTCCCCATCTCCTGAAGAGCTGAAAGCCCCATTTCCGATTCAGCAATCTGTTCAAAATTGAAGCTGTCATCCTTTATCATGGTGCGTATAAACCCTGAAGCCTGTTCAATAGATAAAATGAAGAACATACTCCCGGTCATTTCCCCTTCAATCCGGAGAAAGACGCTGACTACAACGTTTTCAGGTCCGCCTGCCATCTCCATCATCTCATCAAAAGAAACGACCTTTACATGGGGCACAGACATATCCACTTTATTGCCAAGCAAAGTGGAAAGAGCCGTGGCAGCATGACCTGCACCAATATTTCCGATCTCTCTTAATATATCTAGATGATAACTTGTGATGGTGTCCTCATAACTCATGAGACATTCTCCAGTACTTTATCGAGCTGAAGAAGAATTAACAGCCTGCGTTCAATTTTAGCAACACCGCTGATAAAATCAGCTTCAATACTTCCCACTACATTTGGCTGCGGTTCGATGGACGTTTCAGGGATATCAAGTACATCATTGGCTGAATCAACGATTAAGCCTACTTCCCGTCCATCAAGTGTGACAATAATGATTCGTGTATGCTCATCAAAAGATCCGGCTTCGATGCCAAATCTCGTTCTGAGATCAATAATCGGAGTAACGACTCCTCTCAGATTTACAACGCCTTTAACGTGAGAGGGAACGCCTGGTACCCGGGTAATGTGCATGACTTTTTCAATAGACTGTACATTTTGAACCGGAACGGCATATTCTTTATTCAGAAGTTGAAAAACAATCACCTTTAAATCGTTTACCAAAACAGTCATCTGCTGACACCTCTTTTCTTTATTGAATTAATGCGTTGCAATCTACGATTAATGCGACCTGACCGTCACCAAGTATAGTAGCTCCGGAGATAGCAAATATATCACCAAGGTAGTCACCCAGCGTTTTCAGCACGACTTCCTGCTGCCCAATAAATGAATCTACAACGAGCCCAGCAAGTTTTTCACCTTTTCTGACAATAATAACAGAATGAATGTCTTCTTCCGCTTCCTTGTTGACGTCAAACACTTCATTCAGGAAAACAAGCGGAACAACTTTGCCGCGGAAATCAATCACACGCTGGTTATGAGCGTGAAGGATTTCTTCGTTTTTAACGATTGCTGTCTCAATGATAGAGGATAACGGGATCGCAAACTTCTCATTTTCAATCTCTGTCAGCATGACTGAGATAATGGATAGCGTCAACGGAAGCTGAACGGAGAAAATGGACCCTTCTCCCGGTGTGGAATGAATCGTAATGGTTCCGCCAAGAGATTCAATTGTTGTCTTCACAACATCAAGTCCAACGCCTCTTCCGGAAATATCAGAAATCGTCTCAGCTGTTGAGAATCCTGATGCCATAATCAGCTCATAAATCTGGCTGTCTGTCATGGTCTGAACCTGTTCTTCAGTAACAATTCCCTTTGACAGCGCTTTATCAAGAACTTTTTCCTTGCTGATTCCTGCACCATCATCCTGAATTTCAATAAAGACATGGTTTCCACTATGATAAGCACGAAGATCAATCGTACCTGTTTCAGGCTTACCTTTTGCTGCACGTTCTGCAGGGCTTTCAATACCATGATCAATTGCATTTCTAAGCAGATGTACGAGAGGATCGCCTATTTCATCAATAACAGTCCGGTCAAGCTCTGTATCCTGACCACTGATCTCGAGATTAATCTGTTTATTCAAATCCCGCGCCAGCTGACGGATCATTCTCGGGAAGCGGTTAAATACTGTTTCAACCGGTACCATTCTCATCGTCAGAATAATAGACTGAAGGTCACCGGAGATTCTTGACATTCTTTCCACCGTTTCGTTCAGCTCACCGTGATTCAATTCTTTTGATATCTGCTCTAATCTGCCTCTGTCAATAACAAGTTCCTCGAACAGATTCATCAGAACATCGAGTCTGTCAATATTTACACGAATCGTCTTGTTAGCTACCTGATTTTTTGGAATTTCCTTTTCAACCGTTGGATGGTTCGACTGCTCAACTTCAGCCCCTGCTGTCGGAACATCCGCTTCCAAAATCGTAACAGCCGCTTCTGCTTCTGCCTGGAACCCGGCAATATCAAGCTTTTTAGCAACAGCCTGTTCAACTTCTGACACTTTCATTACGCTCTTTTCCACAAAAGAAGCATCTTCTTTTGTTACGATCGTAACGGTAAAATGCTGATCAAAATTCTCCTCTTCAAGCTGATCGACAGTTGGAGAAGATTTTACAACCTCAGCGACTTTTTCAAGCACTTCAAATACCATATATACACGTGCAGCTTTCAGCAGACAGTCATCTCTTAATGCAACTGTCAGTTCGTATGCATGATAGCCCTGCTCAAGAGACTGATGAAGAACGGTCTGCTCAAACTGGTCGTATGATACTTCAGTCTTTACCTGTAAAGCATTCGAGGAGTTCTCCTCAGTTAATACTTCACCCTTTTCAATGGCTGCGAGTCTGCTGATCGTTGATTCCACATTTTTTTTGCCATCCCCGCCACCAGCGATGGATGTAATCATTTCTTCAAGATCATCGACCGCTGCAAAAAGAACATCCATCATGTCTGTACTGACAGTCAGTTTCTCATTGCGGATCCCATCCAGCACGTTTTCAAGGTTATGTGTCAGGTTGGCGAGATCCTCATACCCCATTGTTGCAGACATCCCTTTTAACGTGTGGGCAGATCTGAAAATCTCGTTAACAATCTTAAGGTCCTCCGGATTTTTTTCAAGTTCAAGCAATTGTGTATTACAGTTCTGCAAATGATCTTTACTTTCTTCAATGAATACTTCCAGATACTGATTCATTTCCATAAGAACTCACCCTTCCGCAAGTTTTGCGATTCTTCCTGCAATTTGTGGCAATGGATCCACATAGCTGATTAAGCCGGTTGTTGCAGCTGCCTTAGGCATTCCATAAACAACACATGTTTCTTTTGACTCTGCTATTGAGGTCACATCATGATGATGATGTAAGTGTACCAGACCTTTAGACCCATCTGCACCCATTCCAGTCATAATCACGGCAATTTTTTTTATTTTTAACTGCGCAGCAGATTCAAACATTACATCAACAGATGGACGGTGTCCGTTCCTTGGAGGACTCTGATCCAGCCTGATGGTAATTTCAGCTGAAGACTGAGTCAGTGTCATATGATAATCGCCGGGAGCAATATACACATGACCGTTTTTTAATACGTCACCCTGCTCAGCTTCCTTGATGGTCAGCTCAGATAACTGATTCAGCCTTGCGGCCAGAGATTTTGTAAATCCCGGCGGCATGTGCTGTACAACGACAACAGGTGCCTTTAACTGTTTAGGAAGAGCTGACAGGACTTCCTGAAGCGCCCTTGGTCCTCCAGTGGATGTCCCGATTAGAACAAGGGAGTTTTTAGGAGTGCGTGCACCTACATATTTACTATCGGCATTAACCGTGACTTTTTCAGTATATATTTTATTTTCAGGCGTTTTCTTTATAACATGGTTCATTGTTGAAATTTTCGCACTGGAAGCATGTATCACTTTTTCCACGAGTTCTTTTTTCACCTTATGTAAATCTAGTGATATAGTACCAGAAGGTTTTGCAATAAAATCCACTGCCCCGTAATCCATGGCTAAAAATGCGTTCTCAGCACCTTGAACTGTCGTGCTTGAAAGCATTATTACCGGCAGTGGATGATCTTTCATAATGATTTTTAAAGCTTCAAGTCCGCTCATAACCGGCATCTCAACATCCATCGTGACGACATGTGGTTTTAAAAGGCGGATTTTCGCGATGGCATCCTGACCATTTCTAGCTGTTCCGACAACCGCAATTGAAGGAACCTCTGACAGAAACTCCTGAATCAGTTTGCGCATAAAAGCTGAATCGTCTACAACGAGCACTTTTATTATTTCTTCCCTTACCATCTCAGCACCTCACTTTTTTCTGAAAAATGCACTAAGCCTCTCAGTAAATCGCGGCTTCACAGAATGAATGTCGGATTGTTGATTTTCAATATAAGCTGTGGTAAGTTTCCTTAGCGTTTTTGCAGCTGGAGATGCCGGATACATTTTTGTAAAAGGCACCTGACTGTTAACAGCTTTTCTCACAGAAGGATCTTCAGGGAGACTGCCAAGCAGTCGGACTTTTTTGCCCAGAAATCTTTCAGCAGCCGTCTCGAGCCTTTCGAGTGCTAATTTACCTTCCGCGCGATCCATCACCCGATTGCATAAGAGTGAAAAATCTTTGGATTCATCTTTCATATGTATAAATTTCATCATAGAATAAGCGTCCATGATGGAGGTTGGTTCCCCCGTTGTAATTACGAATACTTCATCAGCCGCCATAATTAATTCAAGCCCGTTGGCAGATGCTCCTGCACCCATATCAAAAATCAGATAATCGTATTGATGAATGAGCTCATTAAATCCATCAAGTAATCTGGTTATTTCAATATCTTTCCACTCTATCATCTTATTCAAACCTGAACCGCCAGCAATATAGGAAAAATTTTGATCGACCTGATAGGTGACCTCTTCAATCGATCCATCCCCTTCAAGAAAATGAAGAATCGTTTTACCGGACTGCTGCCCTAACAGGATATGGACATTTCCCATTCCTATATCCATATCCATCAGCAGCACTTTATGCCCAAGATTCGCCAGCTCAGATGAGAAATTAATAGAGAAATTGGATTTTCCAACCCCTCCTTTTCCACTTACAACAGCAATTGCTTTTCCCGTTTTTTCACTCATCTTCATCATCTGTCTTCTCAGCGTTTCAGCTTGATCCATACGGGTTCACACCTTTTTTCAAAAATTCTCTAATCGTGGCAGGATTTGCTTCTTTAATATCTTCAGGAACTGCCTGACCGGTTGTTAAATAAGCAGCTCCAAGTCCACTGTTCGTCATCAGGTGATAGGCAGGTCCGACACTTGCACTCTCATCCCATTTTGTAAAGATGAGCCCATCAAGCTCAACATCGCCGAACTGACTGAATACAGCCTGCATATCCTGCAGTTTAGACGTCATGGAAAGAACAAGAAATGTCTGCATGTCTTCATTGAAATTGATTGTATTCATCAAATCTTCAACATACTGAATTTCTTTATAGTTTCTCCCGGCAGTATCAATAAAAATATGATCGTAATCGCTGAACTTCTCTGCTGCTTCATCAAAATCCTGACGCTTATAAACGACTTCAATTGGTACATTTAAGAGCTGGGCATACGTCTTCAGCTGTTCAATTGCACCAATACGGTAAGTATCTGTTGTGATGAAGGCAATTTTCTTCTTTGATTCAACCACGAGCTTTGCTGCCATTTTTGCAATAGTGGTCGTTTTTCCCACGCCTGTCGGGCCTATCAGACTGATATATTTCTTATCAGCCTGAACACCGCCATGCGCGAGCTGATCAACAGGCTGCAGAAAATAAGAAAGAGCCCAATCATACAGTTTTTCGTCATCAGATTCCTGCCTCCACTTTTCATGAAGGTATGCCCCGAGCTCGAGCAGCCACTCATCTTGCAGATCCTGATTCTGGTAATCACTTAATACATTCACTACAGGTGACGGTAAATGCTGAAACCTGTTGTTCTGGCTGGCAGACATATTCACCATTAATTTTTTCAGTTCCCTGATTTCCTCTTCCAGCTTTTCATGACCCGGATTTTGAAACAAACCAGGACTTTCCTTGGCAGCAGCGGGCTCTGTTTGATCGATACCTGCCACTACCTCAATCTGTTTCGTTTTAAATAAACCGAAAAATCCACCGGTATAAATGACTTTTGAATTTAAAATAACAGCGTCACTGCCTAATTCTGCACGCACTTTTTTCATCGCCTCAGGCATTGATGGCGCTGTAACTTTTTTCATCTTCAATCGACCGTCACCACCCCTACACTCTGTACTTCAACATTTGCTTCGAGTTCATTATAGGACAGAATCGGAATTTGCGGGAAATACCTCTCTGTCAGCTGACGAATATACATCCGGACTGCGGGTGAACACAGAATGATCGGTGTCTGTTCTGTCAGTGAAAGCTGTTCAATCTGTTGAGCCATTGCCTCAAGAATTCTTTGTGAATCATTTGGATCCAGCGAAAGATAATTTCCATGCTCCGTCTGCTGAACATTATCTGCTGTCATTTTTTCAACTTTGCCTGACAATGTAATCACTTTTAACGTGTCACCAGGCTGAGCAAATTGACTTGTTATTTGTTTGGCTAAAGATTGTCTTACATATTCAGCCAGCACATCAGTATCTGACGTCATTTTCGCATAATCAGCAAGCGTTTCGAAAATTACCGGCAGATTCCGTATAGACACATTTTCTTTAAGCAGCTTCGATAAAACCTTCTGAACATCTCCAATTGATAAAGGCGATGGCGTTACTTCCTCGACTAATATTGGATAGGACTGCTGCAGATGATCGATCAGCTGCTTCGTTTCCTGACGTCCGAGCAGGTTATCTGCATGACCTTTGATCATTTCAGTAATATGTGTTGACACTACAGACGGTGGATCGACAACCGTGTATCCAAGCATCTCAGCCTGATCCTTCACCGATTCATCTATCCATTTGGCCGGCAGCCCAAATGAAGGTTCAATCGTATCAATACCGTCAATTGAATCATCATCCCCTGGACTCATAGCCAGATAATGGTCAAGGAGAAGTTCTCCTTTTGCGACTTCATTTCCTTTAATTTTCAGTCTGTATTCGTTTGGCTGAAGCTGAATGTTATCCCGAATTCTTACAACAGGTATAACCAGGCCGAGTTCGAGCGCCAGCTGACGGCGGATCATCACAATTCTATCCAACAGGTCCCCTCCCTGATTGGCATCAGCAAGCGGAATCAAACCATAACCAAATTCAAATTCAATCTGATCGACATTTAACAGGCTGACTACACTTTCAGGACTCTTCATTTCATCCGTTGCGGTCTCCTCTTCGACTTCAAGCGGATCTTCCATCTCGTTTTTCTTGGACTGAGACAGCATGTATCCACCTATTGCTAAAATCAGCGCGATTGGAAGCGTCAGCAGATTACTGATTGGTGTAAAGATTCCGAGCAGGGCAATGGTTACGGCAGCAACATACATAATCGGCGCAAAAGAAAACATTTGAGACGTAATGTCCTGTCCGAGGTTTCCATCAGAAGCGGCACGCGTTACAACGATACCTGTAGCCGTCGAAATCAGCAGAGCAGGGATCTGCGAGACAATGCCATCTCCGACAGTCAGCAAAGAAAACTGGTTTGCAGCGTCTGCAAGCGGCATACCCATTTGAACAATCCCGATCACCATACCAAAAATCAGGTTGATCATGACAATAATAATACCGGCAATCGCATCTCCTTTAACGAATTTGGTTGCACCATCCATCGCTCCGTAAAAGTCAGCTTCCCTGCCGACCTTTTCACGACGTTCACGTGCTTCTGTTTCGTTAATCATGCCTGCATTTAAATCAGCATCTATACTCATCTGCTTACCTGGCATCGCATCGAGTGTGAATCGGGCAGCGACTTCAGATACACGTTCCGCCCCCTTAGTGATAACGATAAACTGAATAATAATCAGGATGATAAAGACAACGATCCCGACTAAAATATTTCCCCCGGTAACAAACGTACCGAAAGTCTCAACAACACCACCAGCTTCCCCCCGACTTAAAATAGCTCGGGTTGTCGATACGTTCAGACCAAGTCTGAACAGAGTGAGCAAAAGGATCAGTGCCGGGAAAATCGCAAATTCAAGCGGCTCTCTCATATTCATCGAGACAAGAAGTACAATGAGCCCCAATGTTATATTAATGATTATAAATACGCTAAGCATCCAGGAAGGCAGCGGAATGACCAACATTGCGATGATCAGGATGACGCTTCCGAGTATGGCTAAATCTTTTCCTTTCATGCTGGTCCCCTTTCAAAGTATTACACTTTGTTTTTTATCCGGTATACATAAGCAAGAATTTCAGCCACTGCTTTAAAGAACTCTTCAGGAATCGGGTCACCAATTTCTGCCTGATCATAAAGCGCTCTTGCAAGCGGCCTGTTCTCAACAGCAATGACATCATTTTCTTTAGCAATCAATTTTATTTTCTGTGCAATAAAATCGACTCCTTTTGCAACGACTACAGGGGCTTCAAATTCCCCATCTTTATATTTCAAAACAATGGCATAGTGGGTCGGGTTGGTGATGACAACGTCTGCGTCCGGAATCTCTGACATCATCCGTTTCATCGCCATTTCCCTTTGCCGCTGCTTAATCTTTGATTTGATCAGCGGATCCCCTTCCGTGTTTTTATATTCGTCTTTAATGTCCTGTTTAGACATCCGTATATTTTTTTCAAAATCGTATTTCTGGTACAGATAGTCAAGAACCGACAAAAGAATCAACAGGGCTGATGCGAACAAGCCCATCTGAACTGTCAGTGAACCTGTCGTGATAAGGGTTTGTGCAACAGGCTTTAGAGACAGCTGGAGCACTTCTTCAATACTGAACCAGATAACCAGAAAAGTTGTTAAACCAACAAGTGATATTTTAAGGACTGACTTTAAAAGTTCAACTAACGCTCGTGCAGAAAATATCCTTTTAAAACCTTTTATTGGATCAAGCTTTGAGAGCTTTGGCTTCAGTGGATCTGTTGAAACAAGAAATCCCACCTGCAGATAGTTACCAACAATGCCACCGATTGCAGCAACCCCCATAATAGGAAGCACAAGCCAGGCAACCTGCGTGAGCATTTCACCATACACGATCATCGTTGAATCAAGTGTCACGGGACGTTTGATATAATCCATGAGCGGCACAGCCACCATGTTCAGCATCCGCTCTCTAAACCAGCCACCAGCAAAAAACAAAAACAGAAATACAGCAAACAAAATGATCGCAGTATTTACATCCTGACTCTTTGCAACCTGACCTTTCTTACGCGAGTCCAGACGTTTTTTAGGAGTGGCTTTTTCCGTTTTCTCACCTGCAAAAAACTGAAGATTCAACTGTAGCTTCATGATCCACCATCCCCTAAAACACTCATCAGATCTCTCATCACAACAAACATGAGGTCAAACAGAGACTGAATAACCTGAAATGTTACCCCCATCAATATAATCAGGACAACAAAGGCAACGGTAATTTTTATCGGAAAACCAATAACAAAAATATTAAACTGAGGTGACGTTCTGGCCACGATTCCAAGCGCCACGTCCACAAGAAACAGGGTGGCAATAACAGGGGCAGCCATTTGAAAAGCAATCATAAAGGTTGCAGCAAATGCTTTAATGACCAGTTCCGCTGTCATCGGGTTCCCAAAATTAAGTGTGGCCTGATCCAGCGGGATAAACTGATAGCTGAAAAAGATTCCATCCATGATTAAATGATGGCCGTTTAAAGCAAGCAGCAATAATAAAGACAGTGTATATAAGTACTGACCTGTTAGCGGACTTTGCGCACCAGTTTGAGGGTCAATGATATTTGCAATGGCAAAGCCCATCTGAAAATCAATAAAATTTCCGGCAATTTGTATAGCAGACAAAACAATGTAGGCAATTAAGCCGATAAATAAACCGACAGCTGCTTCTTTAATAATTAGAAGAATATATTCTCCGTTAATATCAAATGGTTCCGCGTCGATGGTGTAATACATCATCCACGATAACAATAGCGCCATTCCTATCCGGTGTGTAGCGGGAATTGTTCTGTGTGAAAACAATGGAATCGTCACAAAAAATGCTGAAACCCTTGCTACGATAAGCAACAAAATAGTAAGTCTTGGATACAATTCTTCCATCTGTTTAACCTATGTACCGTGTTAAATTTGTAAAAATATCTTCAGCATAGGCAACAAGCTGCGTTAACATCCACGGTCCAAAGAAAATCAGTGCCACCATGACGGCAATAATCTTTGGAATAAAGGCGAGCGTCTGCTCCTGAATTTGAGTAGTTGCCTGAAAAATACTGACCAGCAGACCTACAATCAGCGCAACCAGCATCAGTGGAAGACTGATCGCCAGTGTAATATAAACACCGCGTTCTGCGATGGAAATAACCATTTCTCCATTCAATCTGATTCACCTGCCCTAAAAGCTCTGAAGTAACGACTGCATAACAAGATACCAGCCATCTACTAATATAAATAACAAAATTTTAAATGGCAGCGAAATCATCACTGGCGGGAGCATCATCATCCCCATGGACATGAGAATCGAAGCAACAACCATATCAATGACGAGAAACGGAATAAAAATCATAAATCCCATTTGAAACGCTGTTTTAATTTCACTTAGCGCAAATGCCGGTACCATGACTGTCAGCGGAATGTCCTGAATCGTTTCAGGCCTTTCTGCCTCTGTGTAACTTAAAAACAGCTCAAGGTCCTTTTGACGTGTATGCTCACTCATAAATTCCTTGAAAGGAATGGAGGCTTCTTCATAGGCTGTTTCCAGATCAATTTCTTCATTAAACAAAGGGGTCAATGCACGTTCATTCACCTCGCTGAGCACAGGCGCCATGACAAAAAAAGTAAGAAACAGCGCAAGTCCAACGATCACCTGGTTCGGCGGCATCTGCTGTGTGGCGAGTGACGTCCTGACAAAGGACAAAACGATCACAATCCGTGTAAATGATGTCATCAAAATGAGAATGCCAGGTGCCAGTGAAAGGACCGTTAATAGCAGCAAAAGCCGCACAGAGGTTGCGACGTCATCTGGAGGACTATCATTAAAAAACTGTATAAACTCATCCATCTTCGTTACGCTCCTTGCTCTTGGCTTTTTCAAAAATCCGCTTTCGATCTTCCTTTTGCTGTTTAAGCTGGCTCTCGAAAAGCTTTGTGAACGATAATTCGTTTGATGCTTTTACTGACTGGCTGCCTGCTATCTTTTTCTTAACTGATAACAGGTTGGAAAGTGGGCTCGTTTGAACGGACTGATGATTTTTTTCATCATAAAATGCTTCCAGTTCTTTAATCTCTTCTTCACCGGTAACTTCCTTTATGAGCTGAACGTCTTCACCTACCCCGAGAATATAGTAGCTTCCTGCCACTTTAACGATCTGTATGGAACGATTTCCTCCGAGTGTTGTACCGCCAAGATTCCGGATCATTTTAGACTGTTGAAAATTTCTTGTTTTACTGTTAACAAACTTTAACAATCCATACAAAAGTACGATGACAAGCGCAAGAGCTCCAATCAATCTGACAAATGTCATAAAATTAATCTCAGTTCCGGAGTCCTCAGACGAACCAACTGAAGGAATTTCCTGGTCAGTACATTCCGCTGAAGGATTTTCACCCATACAATCAGAAACATTTCCCGGTGAGGCATAACTAAATTTTTCTCCTCCTAGCATCACGATGCCAAGGAGGAGAAAAATGCAAAACCATTTTTTCATATTGATCAACCTATCGCTTTACTAATCGCCTCAACAACCCGGTCAGCTTGAAAAGGTTTAACGATAAAGTCTTTAGCTCCAGCCTGAATAGCATCAATTACCATTGATTGCTGTCCCATTGCTGAACACATAATGATTTTTGCTGAACTGTCCATCTTTTTGATTTCCTTCAGCGCAGTAATTCCGTCCATTTCAGGCATCGTGATGTCCATCGTAACGAGGTCAGGCGATGTTTCTTTATATTTTTCAACAGCCTGCTGACCGTCAGCAGCCTCACCGACTACTTCAAATCCGTTTTTAGTCAGAATATCTTTGATCATCATTCGCATAAACGCTGCATCATCAACGATTAATATCTTCTTTGCCATTTCAAAATACCCCCAAGCTATAATTAGCGTAATTTATTTAAGCGGTCTGTTTTACTTACAATATCAGTCAGGCGGACACCGAAGTTTTCTTCGATAACGACTACCTCACCTTTAGCGATTAACCGGTTATTAACAAGAATATCTACGGGTTCGCCCGCCAACTTATCAAGTTCAATAATGGAACCAGATGTCAATTCAAGAATTTCCTGAACCGATCGTTTCGTTCTTCCTAACTCAACCGTGACTGAAAGAGGGATATCAAGAAGAAGATTAAGGTTTCTGGACTCTCCGGCACTTAACCCCGGCGAGTCAAACTGTGAAAACTGTGCCGGCTGGACATCAACCGTGCTAGCAGGCCGCTCACGATTAAGCTGAATTCTATCGTCATCGACAGGTTCTTCAGCAAACCTTGATGGCTCGGGCTGCTGTTTTTGCACCAGCTGCTCTTGCACTACTGCAGGCGCAGGCCGTTCTGCCACGGCAGATGAGGCGGCAGCTTCATGATCAGGCTGAGATTGATTCGCACCAGTAAGCTGATCAACAATCATCTGACCGAATTCAAGCGGAATCAGCTGCATAATATTTGAGTCAATCAGTGTACCAATCTTCAAATTGAAAGATATTTGAATAACAAACTCTGAATCTGGCAGGTTATGCATCCCTTCAGACTGATCAAGATTTACAAGATCAATGCTCGGCGGCGAAATATCCACCTTTGCACCAAAGATCGTTGACATTGATGTAGCGGCAGACCCCATCATCTGATTCATGGCTTCCTGGACGGCACTCAGCTGAATTTCCCCAAGGTCACCGGATGGACTCGTACCATCTCCTCCAAGCATTAAGTCTGCAATAACGGCTGCGTCCTGCTGTTTAATAACAAGCAGGTTATTTCCTTTTAAACCTTCTGTGTAATGCACGTTAATGGCAGCAGAAGGGTGTGGAAATGATTTGGATACTGTTTCTGTTTTTACAATCGTTACTTCTGGTGTAGTAATGTCCACCTTCTGATTTAAAAGTGTGGAAAGAGCGGTAGCTGAGCTTCCAAACGAGATATTACCAATTTCACCTAAAGCATCAATCGCCATATCGTCCAAATAGTCGGACAGATTCGGTTCATTATCTGCCGGTTTTTTTTCTGTTTCATCTTCCTCATCAGCTGTTCCTTTTAACAAAGCATCAATTTCATCCTGGGAGAGCATGTCATCACTCATCATCGTCCTCTCCTCCTTTCAATTCTTCAATAATCTGAACACCAATTTTCTTACCAAGCTGTCCCGGCTGAGCTGTAAATTTTGGAACATCGCCAATTTTCAGCGTAACCGGCTCATCAAACCGGTGATTCAGCTCAAGCACATCCCCAACTTCAAGCATCAGAAAATCTTCTATTTCCATCACTGATGTTCCAAGTTCTGCTGAAATAACAAGATCTGCTTTTTTCACACGGCGCTCAAGTTGAAGCTGTTCTTCCGGTTTGATTGCCTTTTTTTCTGATTGCATCCAGTACTTAATGGACAGGTTAGGCATGATCGGCTCAAGCACCACATGCGGGAGACAAATATTAATCATACCCGTTGATTCACCAACAACTGTGTTGAGTGAAATCACGACAACCGTTTCATTAGGCGATATAACCTGTAAAAATTGGGGATTTACCTCGAAATCGGTCAGGATCGGATCAATTTCCGCTACCGATCCCCACGCTTCCCTTAAGTTATCAAATGCCCTTTCAAACATGGTCGACATGATTTTTGTTTCAATCTCTGTCAGGTTATCAACCTTACTTACACTCGAACCATGACCGCCAAGCACCCGATCCATCATGGCATAAGCTATGTTCGGATTAATTTCCATCAGAATCTTTCCATCGAGCGGCGGAATCTCATAAACATTTAAGATCGTCATTTTAGGCACTGATCTGATAAATTCTTCATAAGGAATCTGGTCCACCGAAGCCACATTTATTTGAACAAATGTCCGGAGCTGTGCAGAGAAATATGTAGTGAGCAGTCGGGCAAAGTTTTCATGGATCCGGGAGATACTCCGGATCTGATCTTTCGAAAAACGAAGCGCCCTTTTAAAGTCATAGACCTTAACCTTCTTTTCCTGCTCTTCTTTTTTAATTTCTTCTGCAGACATCTCCCCGGTAGAGATAGCTGATAATAATGCATCAATTTCATTTTGAGAGAGTATATCTCCAGCCACTTCCATTCACCTCCGTCCACCTGCTGCATTCATTATTGAACGACAATATCTGTCGTATATACCTGAAGAACTTCGCCTTCATGCATAAATTCATTCACTCTGTTTTTGATAATTTCTTTAAAAGCGTCTTTACCCGCACTTCCTTCAAGATCAGTTTTAGACATCTCTGAAAGTTCACCAATCAGGATATCCTTCACCATAAACTCGAGCTGCGTCAGTTCTTCTGCTGCTTCTTTGCTGTCTGTCTGAATCGAAACCGTCACTCTTGCAAAGTTATTACCATTAATGTTTGTGGTCACTTCCGGAATACTTACAGTCGCTTCTGCTATTTCTTCTACAGACAGTTCAACTGCTTCTTCTTCGCCTTCTTCATCACCGGAGGCCAGCTGATTAAACACAACGACTGCTATAACACCTATGAGTGTGATCGATACAAGAATGATGAGCATAATCATCAGCAACTTATTCTTCATCGTCATCATCTCCTTTCAGCTGACTCAAATTTAGTACATGGATTGACCGGTAAAACGATCGGATCTGCTCCTGTACTTCTTCCATGGAGTTTCTCACTATATATTTTTTCCCATTTGTCAGCGTAATCGTGGTGTCAGGAAAAGCCTCTACTGTTTCAACATAAATGGCGTTTATCATAAACTCTTTTCCATTTAATCTTCTTACTTGAATCATAGCAGCCGGTGCCCTCTGATTAAGAAGGCACCGTCACCTCCCTCACCTGATTATCGCTTCAAGTTCACCAATTCTTCTAAAATCTGATCAGACGTTGTAATAATACGTGTATTTGCCTGGAATCCACGCTGAGCCGTAATCATTTCGGTAAATTCTTCTGAAAGATCGACGTTGGACATTTCGAGCGTACCGGAAGAAATCGTTCCACCAGCATCTTCTGACGTACCAAGGTTAGCTACTCCTGAGTTAACAGACTCCTGGAAGAGGTTATTACCTACTTTCACGAGACCAGATGGATTGTTGAAAATAGCCAAACTTAGTGTTGCAATTTCCTCTACAAGACCGTTTGAATAAACACCATTAACGACACCCGATGCACTTACCGAAAAGCTTTCAAGAACACCCTGTTGATTACCATTAGCATTCACTTGGAAAGTCACATCATTCGGATCGTTTGTCAAGTTGGCAAAATTATATGCTGCAGCAGGAAGCGCTAACGTACCACCGCCAATCGGTATAGTTGCACCTGGCGTAAAGGTCGGAACGCCCGCTGCATCAAACGTAAGTGGCATAGTCGTTGTATTGCCACCGTTGGTGAAATTGACATTCCATTGGTTTGGAGATACAGAAACCGGAGGTCCGGCAACTGTTTGTGGTGTGATATCAACTCTGATTACGTGCTCAGTTCCAACTGTATCCGTTACTTTCATCTGAGTACTAAACTCAAAATTCGGATCAGCCAGGTTACTAGGCAGGTTTCCTTGCAGCGTAACCTGTGTTGTTGTTTGAGCAGCTAAAACAGCTGAACTATTAACAAATATGTCATCAAGTTCTCCTGTACCAGTAAACTGCTGAACACGATATCCATCACCTGTTACAACCATACCAGTCTGATCAAGGTAGAAGTTCCCGCCTCTCGTATAAAGGTTTTGTCCACCAGGACCCTGAACCACGAAGAATCCGTCACCATTGATCGCTAAATCCAGTGAACGACCTGTATTTTGAAGCGATGCTTGTGTCTGAACACTGTCAATCGTTGCTGTTACAGAACCAAGTCCAACCTGAAGCGGGTTTTTACCTCCTCGGCCCTCAACAGCAGCACTGGCACCCTGGATTGTCTGGTTCATCGCTTCCTGGAATGTCACACGGCCTTTTTTGAACCCGAAAGTATTAACGTTTGCTATATTGTTACCAATTACGTCCAGCTTTGTCTGGAAGTTTTTAAGACCTGCGATACCTGAATACATTGAACGAATCATTTAATTGTTCTCCCTTCTTATGGAGGCTGCGTCAATCGGTCGGCAGCCAATAGGCCCCTTTAAAAGGTCCGCCTATTCTAAGATTATTGTTCCATCAATGTCCGTGAATATTTGGTCATGTATGTCGTGCTTTCCCATCGCCGTTACAACGGTTCGGTTCTTAATACTGACAATCAGCGCTGCATCACTCAGCAGAACGAGTGAGTCCTTTATGCCTTTTTCGCCTGCTTCATGTACTTTTTCGTTCACCCGGTTCCATTGTTCCTGAGTGAGATTAATTGACCTTGACGTCATACGTTCAGCAGCATGTTTGCTGATTTTCAATTCATTACGACTGATTTCCTGTTTAAAAGCTTCAGCAAAACCGTTACTTTTAACAGGTGGCTGTTTTTTAGCCGGTAAAACGGGCGATGGGAGCGGCTTAAATCGAATATGCTCCATCTTATTCAATCCTTTACTGGGCTATTTTGATCAGCTCATCTACGGAAATCTTCTGTTCGTCTTCAGTGAGGAGCCAGATTGCACCGTCTTTTTTGGATACAGAAACAACCTTACTTTCTTTTTCCACATCGTTATCCATCCAAGTGATCTGCTTTCCGATCAGCATGCTTGCCTGCTGGAGCGAGTCACGGTTACCGGACTGAAGTACTTCGGAAACATTCCCAGGATTAAGCTTGGTTCCATCCAGAAGTGTAAATTCAACGGATCCACCTGTGAATTTCACTACATCTATAATACCTTTACCATTGATCGCAACTTCTTTGCCGTCAACGTTTTCAAGCTTATCCCACTTTACTTCTTTACCAACAAATTCGTTGTACTGAATGAGAGACGTCTGCTCCTGCATAGATGCGAATTTTTCAAAAGAGTTTGCCATGTTTGTCATCTGTTCAAGGCTTGAAAAGTTGGCCATTTGTGATATGAATTCTTTGTCCTCCATTGGCTTCGTAGGATCCTGATTTTGAAGCTGTGCGATCAGAAGTTTTAAGAACTGATCCTTTCCCATCGCAGATTGATCTTTTGATTCAAGCTTTCTTTTTTCCAGTGAAGAGAGAAACAGACTTTCATTTATACTCGATGGATTCACTCATTACACCTCAATATTTAAGAATATGTCATGGAAGGACTGACCTTCCTCTGTTTCATTTGCTTCCTGCTGCTGTTCATCGTGCTGTTTTTGAGATTGTCCAGACTGGTCTGAAGGCTGTTTTTCCTGCTTCATTTCACCTGTTGGCATCTGCTGAATCTCAATTTTCTCAACCTGAAGGTTTTGATTTACAAAGGACTGTTTTAGCTGTGACAGCTGGGAATCAATCATTTCCTTCGCAACAGCCGTTGACGCCATAATTCTTGCAGTCATTATCCCGTTTCGCTGAATCAATTCGATTTTCAAAGTACCGAGATGTTCAGGCTGTAATCTGATCATCAGTTTTTCTGTACCGTTTATTTTGCCGAATTGAGACCGTTTCATAATGTTCTGGAATTGCTGCATGAGTTGTTGAGCCTGATCCGGCTGCCTTTGCTGTATAGGCAGGCTCCATTTTACAGGTCCTGACTGAAGTTGCAGTGATTGAATACTGATCGCTGTAGCTTCTGTCTTCACCATCTCAGTTGACCCATTTTGTAAAGCAGCTCTTTCAATGCTTTCAGAAAAAATCATCGGCTTGAATGCTGATTTTTCTGTAGTTAATGCAGTTTTTAAGATCGTTTGAACCTGTTCGAGTACATTTTCAACATTTTGTACAGACAATGTTTTGTTATCAATTCGCATTGCTTTAGAGTCGCTGAGCAGGAGACCTTTCATCATCAAAACCATTTTCAACAAATCGTTTTGACCCTTCGTTGAGGTTTTCGCCAGATCCTGGGCTGGATTTAAAGATGCATGACTCTTTAGTTCCAAAAGAGCCAATTCCATCACATTTATTGATCGCTTTTCAGGATTGGATTCTTCCTCACCGGCTAATACCTTGGAAAGGACGACGGCCATGATGTCAGCAGGAGTTAATCCTTCAAGTTCTGACATATTTATGGTTTCAGACAGACTGTCCAGTAATCCAAGATCCACACTTGCTGCCATAAACAATTCTTCAATATTCATCTCAGCAAGCTCTTCTTTAGAAAATTCGGAAAAAAGCTGCTGTATCATCGGGTCGATTTCTTCAACACTTTTCATAAAATCCTTCAAATCATCTGTATCAAGAATCCCGGCAAGCTCCTGCAGCACCTGGTTTCCATCATTCTCTACAACACCTGTAAGGAGACTACCGGATTGCTGTCCAGCTGAAGAAAGGAGTGCACCAAAACTGCTTCCGGACTGCTGTTTATCATTTACAGATCCAAGTTTGTTCACTTGCTGAACTGGTTGTATGGCAATTTGTCCGATCACGTTTGTTTCACCTCCCTTCACGGTGTCCGATTGGCAATTAATTCTGTATATCTTGCCGCTTCCTCGGATGGCATTTCGGCAAAGATTTCTGCCAGCTTTTCAGATGACAGTCCCGATAAAATACGAATGGCATTTTCATCATTCAGATTCATAATGACCGGCGCTGCTTCCTTGCCATCCATTTCGTCATAGACAGCAACGACTTCAGAAAACTCTTTTCTTGCAGACTCACCTGCACTCTCCATAGACTCGATTTCTGCAAGCAAGCGCTCCTGTTCTTCGATTAATAGGTCGTTTTCATCTTCGAGTGAGATTATTTCCTGTTCGAATCTTGCCAGTTCGACATCCTTTTCTTCGAGTTGCGCTTCAAGACTGACAATCTGCTGTGCCTGGTTTTCAGGTCCGGTAATCTCAGCGGGATCTTCGCTTTCACCGGTGAAAGGTATGTCGATCCCAGCTTCTTCTATCTTCTCAAAAACATTAATATCTAAAATAGTTAATACAATGAGTGCGGCAAAAGTTAAAAACAGGATCGGGACAAAAATCAACAGGAAAAATACCTGCAACTTCCCGGGTGATCTGGTCTCTTCTGCCTCTTCCTTTATCGACTGCTGTTTATTCATTTGCTTCACCTGTTTCTGCGGTTCATAAATTGAACGATCGACAGCTCATTCATCTGTTCACGTTCAGCTGATTCAGCGAGTTGTATATGTTGTTTTAAATCCCGCTCTTTAATTTTTTCATATTTACGAACCTCTATATTCCGTTCCATCAGCCTGTGTTCATGCCGCTGCATATTGCTTCTCGCTTCAATGACAAGTTTTTGCTGATACGAGATGCTTTTCTCGATATTTGATAAGAAATGCTGACCGTGGCGTAATGATATGACAGATATCCCACTTTTCATTTCATCAGCCTGTGCAGCTTCCATCAGCTCTTTTTTTCTTAACAGGTCATACAGCTTCTGTGCAATTTTCTCAAATGAAGCGACGGCATCCCGGTACCGGTCTTCCGCTTCTTTCTGTTCTCTTTCCTTAACGGTCAGAACACGTTCGAAACGATATTGATAAGCCATTGTTACCACTCACCTTTTTCCGAGAGATGAACAAGCTGTCTGACACTATCTGAAAGAGGAATCTTTTCGTCAAATGCTTGTTTTAACAGTCTTTTAATCTGGGGCTGATATTGGATCGCCTGATCAATGTCCTTTGAAGATCCTTTTTTGTAAGCACCTATGTTGATTAAATCCTCCGCCTGTTCATATGTGCTCATCAGCTCTCTGAGTTTTTCAGCTGAGCGCCTGTGCTCCGGTTCAGCCAGGTGATTCATAAGACGGCTGACGCTTTTGAGCACGTTAATCGCGGGATAGTGCCCCTTATTTGCAATGGAACGATCGAGCACAATGTGTCCGTCAAGAATTCCCCGTACCGTATCCGCAATTGGCTCATTCATGTCATCACCATCCACAAGCACGGTATAAAATGCGGTAATGCTGCCATTCATGTTGGTTCCGGTTCTTTCCAAAAGTTTTGGCAGAAGAGCAAAAACGGAAGGCGTATAGCCTTTTGTTGCCGGTGGTTCCCCAACAGCAAGTCCTATTTCTCTTTGCGCCATCGCAACACGGGTAACAGAATCCATCATTAACATGACATTGAGGCCCTTATCCCTGAAATATTCAGCAATCGCCGTTGCAGTGAAAGCACCTTTAATTCTCATTAATGCAGGCTGGTCTGATGTGGCAGCAATGATAATACTGCGTTTTGCGCCTTCCGGACCGAGGTCACGTTCAATAAATTCCCTGACCTCTCTTCCGCGCTCACCGATTAAGGCAATCACATTTAGATCTGCTTCCGTATTTCTCGCAATCATCCCAAGAAGCGTACTTTTTCCAACACCGCTTCCTGCAAAAATGCCGATTCTCTGGCCTTTTCCGACGGTAAGCATTCCATCAATTGCCCTGACCCCAACCTCCATCACTTCATCAATTGGCGGTCTTGTCAGTGGATTGGGGGGATCCTGTTCAGTCGGTACTGCTTTCATTCCGGCAGGGAGCGTGCTGTTATCAATTGGATGACCTAGGGAATCTACAATCTTGCCGATCAGTGCTTCACCAACTTTAATCTCTAACGGACGGCCGCTCGCCTCCACGATACTTCCAGGTGCAATATCCTGGACGTGAGTAAAAGGCATTAATACAACCATTTCATCTTTAAATCCGACTACCTCTGCTTTAATCTGGATCGTTCGTTTTTTCGAACTGGAGTGAACGTGTATGTAACATACCTCGCCTATAGAGCTTTCCGGCCCCTGTGACTCAATCATCAGTCCGACTACCCGTTTCACTTTTCCATAATGTCTGACTGTTTTAATGGATGGAATGTATTGAATCAATTCTGCTGCTTTCATTTTCCACTCCCAAGTACTTCGGCTAATCCCGCTTTCAATTCAGTGAGCTGTGTATCAATACTGATATCGATTCTGCCCTGACTGCTTTCTATAAAACATTGAAAAGGCTCGAGTTCTTCTTCCGGATAAATGTAAAGTTTGACGTCCACCGGAAAGATGGAAAGTAGCTCTTCTCTTTCCTGCTGTAAAAAGGTAAATTGCTGAATTGCCGTGTAGATTTTGATTTCTCTCATCTCACGCGCTTCTTTAATCCCCTTTTTTACGATTGGAAGAAAAGCTGCCGGGTCATCTTCCAGCTTCACTGACATGATCTTTTCAGATGCTTTGATGGCAAGTTCCAGAATAACGAATTCATTTTCCTCGAGCTGTTTATGAAGAGTATCCTTTGAAGAAGAAACAATTTCCTTGGCTTCTTCCAAAAGGTGCGTCAAATCGTCGTACCCTTTATTCCGGCCTTCTTCATACCCCTGAGCGAATGCCTCTTCATATGCGTTCTTCTGAAGCTGCTGTTTTTCTTCTTCCCAATTGTTTTTATGCTGTTCGATCTGGTCCATCGTCTGCTGATATGTCAGTTGTGCCTCTTCAAGAGCTTCCTGGGCTTTCATTTTGGCATCATGCAGCAATTGTCTTGATTCCCTCTTTGCCTGTTCGACAGTCCAGGAAAGGGTCTGATCTGAATGTTCCTCAGGCTGTGTGATTGATTTGAATGGTATTGCAACCCCTTCTGAATGGTTACTGCCAACAAACCCGGATTTTATCACTCTAGACAATGACATCATCTCCTCCACCACGAGCAACAATAATCTCGCCGGCTTCCTCCAGTCGTCTGATTACAGCAACAATTCTCGACTGTGCCTCTTCCACATCACGCAAACGCACAGGTCCCATATAATCCATTTCTTCTTTAAAATTCTCAGCCATACGCTGGGACATATTTTTAAATAAGATTTCCTTTACATCATCAGTGGAAACCTTCATGGAAAGAAGCAGATCCTCATTTTCGCAATCACGAATTACACGCTGTATGGATCTTCCATCAAGCGTAACAATATCCTCGAAAACAAACATACGTTTCTTAATTTCCTCTGCCAGTTCAGGATCCTGAATTTCAAGAGAATCAAGAATTGTTTTCTCAGTTGCACGATCAACCCCGTTAAGCACTTCGACAACGGATTCAATTCCACCCGTTTCAGTGTGGTCCTGCTGAACCGTGGATGACAGCTTGCGTTCAAGCACTGATTCAATTTCACTGATGACCTCAGGACTTGTGCTGTCCATCACCGCTATACGTTTCGCAATATCAGCCTGCACATCCTGCGGCATACTGGAAAGGATCTGACCAGCCTGCTGAGGGTTCAGGTACGAAAGGATTAGAGCAATCGTTTGCGGATGCTCATTTTGAATAAAGTTAAAGATCTGCAGCGGGTCTGCTCTCTTTGCAAAATCAAAAGGTCTTACCTGCAAAGAGGAAGTTAGCCGGTTAATGACGGCATTTGCCTGATCAGCACCGAGGGCTTTTTCAAGCACGGACTTCGCATACCCGATTCCTCCCTGCGAGATATAATCCTGAGCAAGTGCGATATTATGAAACTCCTCAAGCACTTCATCCTTCACATCTGAATCCACTTTTTTGACACCGGAAATTTCAAGTGTCAGTCTCTCAATTTCCTCTTCATCCAGGTGCTTATAAACAGAAGAGGCAACATCCGGGCCAAGGGAGATCAGCAATATTGCTGCTTTTTGTTTCCCTGTTAATTCTTTTTCTTTTTTAGCCAATGTTCCCACTCCTATTCATCTGCAATCCAGGACCTTAACAGCTTTGCAAAGTCTTCAGGTTTCTCTTTTGCCATTTTTTCCAGCTGCTTACGTTTAAGTGTCCCTTCTGTTTCCTTCTCATCATTAACATCTGGAACATCAAACGTCTCTTCCTGCTCTATAAAGATTTCTTCCTCTTCCTGAGCTCTTCTTCTTGAACGTACAATGAAGAATATTAAACCGATAATAATGAGTAATAGTACGCACCCTGCGACATATACCCACCATGGGATAACTGATCCAGGCTGCTGACCTTCGAAGTCAGCCCGGCCGTTAAATGTCTGTGCTGATACAAGTACTTTTTCATCAAGCTCTGCTTCAGTCAATTCAGCTGCGAAATCATTATCAATCGATGTGCGGATAATCGTTTGCAGCATGGTTTCAATATCATTGATACTTTCCTGAGGCAATGAAGCTGGATCTTCAGGATTTGGCGGCTCAACGAGAACCTGTAATCCAATATCACGTATTCTGTATGGGCTTTCGACAATATTACGGCGAATCCGGTTTACTTCGTTATTGATTGTTTCTTCTTCACGCTCGTAATCTCCCTGTCCCTGTCCATTTTCGACAAAACCGGTCAGATTGTCAGCAGGATCTTCTCCTTCCGGAACACCACCAACAGGGTTTGTTCCTTCGAAAGTTTCTGAAATCCGCTGTGAGCTGATTTCAATTCCTGACATTGTTTCTTCATCAACCGGAAGCACTTCATTCACTTCGCGGGTCTCCTGGTCAAAATCGACATCCGTCGTGACAGATACAACCACTTTGTCCTGACCCATCAGTGTTCCAAGCATACGCTGAACTTCCCTCTGCAGGTCGCGTTCAATCGTTTTCTTAATCTCCATCTGATTCGTCATATTGACTCCGGCCATATTACCTTGAGCCTGAAGATCAAAATACTCAAAAAACTGATTCGTAATGACGATATTTTCAACAGGAAGGTTTTGCACGCTTTTTGAAACAAGGCGGTACAAAGCATCAACTTGTGTTTCATTAAATTGATATCCAGGCTGTGTATTCAATACAACGGAAGCAGAAGCCTGCTCCTGACTGTCATTTAAAAACACGCCCTGTTCGGGAATTGAAAGCATGACTTCCGCTCCCTGAACACCATCAATCCCCTTAAGGAGGTTGGCAATTTCAGTCTGCATAGCATCAATATGCATCACACTGAATTCATTGTCTGTCATACCGAATCCGGCATTATCACTGAAAAATGAATAATCGATCTGACCGGAATCAGGGATCCCCTCGGCAGCCAGTTCTACCATTAACGTTTCAGCCATCGCTTCAGGAACCAGAATCCCGGTTCCACCTTCAACGATTTCCGACTGAATGCCACGTCCATCAAGCGTTTCTTTTATCACACCTGTTTCTGACGGCGTTAAATTGCTGTATAAAGGAACCATGGTTGTTCTAGTTGAAAAAAATGCTACTGCAATAAGCAGAATGATGAGCAGCCCCGCAATACCACCGATCAAAAGCCATTGATTTTTTGACCGGTTGCTTGCGAATGTTTTAATTTTTGCACTATATTGCTGAAATCTCTCGTTCATGACAATCCTCCGGTCTATCTATTAAATACAACGCCGTTAAACTGGCATTCTCATTATTTCCTGATACGCTTCTACTGCCTTATTCCGCATTTCCATTGTCAGATTAAGAGAAACAGAAGCTTTCTGGGAGGCGATCATGACATCATGCAATTCAACATTTTCCCCATTAATCATTCGTTGCGTCATCTTGTCACTTTGCAGCTGTGCATCATTAACACTGTTAATTGAATCTTTCAGCATTTGAGCGAAATTCTGCTGTGCATTATATGGAGAAGTTTTTGTTGAAAGTTGAGATGAGGACGGACTTAAACCTTCCAATCCCATCGAATGTATATTTTGTATGGACATTTTTCAGTTCCCTTCTCTAAAAATTATGATCTGCCGATTTGGAGTGCCTGCATCATCATTGATTTATTCGCATTAAACACTGTTACATTTCCTTCGTATGAACGTGTTGCCGACATTAAATCCACCATTTCACGTAGAGGATCGACATTTGGCAGTTCAACGTAACCTTCATCATTTGCATCCGGGTGTTCCGGATCATAAAGTAATTCACCTGGCGTTTCATTATCCTCAATAATTCTGGAAACGGTCACACCTTCTCCCGGATTCGCTTTTCGATTCATTGCAACGTTTAAAAAGGATGAAAACTGTTCACCCTGAGGCTTTAATACAACAGATTTTCTTTTATACGGCTGCCACTCACCGTTTTCAAAAGTAGCCCGGGTCGTATCGACATTCGCCATGTTGGATGAAATGACATCCATCCTAAGTCGTTGGGTTGTTAATGCAGAAGCTGTCGTATTCATGGAGTGAAACATCGACATTATTGCGCTCCTCCTTTAATTACACTGTTCAGAGATCCAAACTTTCCGCCAATCCGCTCGATCAGTGAGTTGTAATATATCTGATTTGTGGCTAGATCCGCCATTTCTTTATCCATATCTACACCATTCCCATTTTCCCTTACACTGTATGGTCTTTGACTAACCGAGACTGATTGCCCTCCGACAGATAAATCAAAATGCCTTGGATCCGTCTTATGTATTGTCTCAGATGACATTTGTATTTCACTTTGTAACATTTTCTGAAAACTTACATCTTTCGACTTATAACCTGGTGTATCAACGTTCGCGACATTATTCGCAATGACTTTTTGCTTAACTGCTGAATATTGAAGACCCTGTTCTAACTGTTGAATTGTTCCAGCAAATAAATTCACACAAACACCTCATTTCTCTTAATATCAATGTTTTGTCGAATTATCAGACTATATAAAAAATCACTTATACATCATTTTAATGGTATGACCAGTTATAGTCTATAGATTCTTCCAAAAGTTTTATAGTCATAAAGTATTGTTTTATAAAACAACTACTTTATTACTATTTTTTCTAATATCACATTTCTTTCTCTAATTCTATCTGCATTTCATTGTTTTTTCGACGTTTTACAATGACTTTTCGACATAATTGAAACGTCTGCGTAATCTTTTTTCCAGAAATGACCTTACCATGAATTAGGACTTTAATCTACCTTAGACACAAAAATTTTATAAAAATTTACGCAAAAAAAAGCCAAAGGCGCATTTCGCCTTTGGCTTTTTTTGTTGAATATTTAGTTTTTCTTAAGGTTTTCCAGTTCAAGAAGGAATTTATTGTTCAGGACTTTGATATACGTACCTTTCATTCCGAGGGAACGTGATTCAATCACACCGGCACTCTCCAGCTTACGGAGTGCATTTACGATGACTGAACGGGTAATTCCCACACGGTCAGCGATTTTTGAAGCGACGAGTAACCCTTCATTCCCATCAAGTTCTTCAAAAATATGCTCGATTGCCTCAAGCTCACTGTATGACAGTGAACTGATCGCCATCTGAACAACTGCTTTGCTTCTTGCTTCCTCTTCGATTTCGTCAGCCTTCTCACGAAGAATTTCCATTCCTACAACCGTTGCACCATATTCACCAAGAATCAGATCATCATCTTCAAACGCCTGCTCTACACGTGCAAGGATTAACGTTCCAAGACGGTCTCCGCCTCCGATGATCGGAACCATTGTTGTCAGACCATTTTGGAAAAGATCACGGTTTTCAACCGGGAAAGCCGTATATTCACTGTCAATACCAAGGTTTGGTGACGTTTCTGTAATGTTGAACAGATTTTTAGTATACTGCTCCGGGAACTGGCGATCTTCGAGCATCTGTTTCATACGCTCATTTTCGATCTGCTGGTTTACAGCAAAGCCGAGCAGCTTTCCTCTTCTGCTTACGATAAATACATTTGATTCAATGACTCCGCTTAGTGTTTCAGCCATTTCCTTAAAATTAACCGGTTTTCCGGCTGACTGTTGAAGCATTGAGTTAATTTGTCTTGTTTTCCCTAGTAAATTCATTCCTGAATTCCTCCTACGATCATATCTCATTTATATTATCTTTCCCTAAAGCTGATTTCCCAAAACCTCTATAAAATAAACTCACTTAAGTCACGATTTTTCGCAATCGCACCGAGTTTTTCATCCACATAAGCAGGCGTAATGGAGATTGTTCCAAGCTGAATGTCAGAGGCTTCAAAAGAAAGATCCTCAAGCAGCTTTTCCATAATCGTGTGTAGCCTTCTTGCACCGATATTATCTGTTTCCTGGTTAACTGTATAGGCAATTTCAGCAAGTCTTCTGATTGCATCCTCTGTAAAGTCAACCTGAATGCCTTCTGTTTCCAAAAGTGCTTTATACTGCTTAATAAGCGCATGATCAGGTTCAACCATTATTCGGACAAAATCCTCAACCGTCAGTTTCTGAAGTTCAACACGGATCGGAAAACGCCCCTGAAGCTCAGGAATGAGATCCGAAGGCTTCGACATGTGAAAGGCTCCGGCCGCAACAAAAAGAACGTGATCTGTTTTTACAGGGCCGTACTTCGTGTTAACGGTAGATCCCTCAACAATCGGAAGAATATCCCGCTGCACCCCTTCTCTGGATACATCCGCTGAACCGGAACCGCTTGATTTAGATGCGATCTTATCGATTTCATCAATAAAAATAATCCCCATCTGTTCTGCACGATAAAGAGCAGCCTGCGCTACTTCATCCATATCAATTAGTTTAACTGCTTCATCATGCGTCAGGACTTTCCTTGCCTCTTTTACAGTCAGCTTGCGCTTTTTCTTTTTCTTAGGCATCAGATTGCTTAAGGCATCCTGAAAATTCATGCCCATCTGCTCCATACCGGACCCCTGCAGCATATCATACATGGAAGCAGATTGCTGTTCATCCACTTCAACTGTGATAATGCGTTCTTCAAGCTGTCCGTTTTTAAGCTTATCAGCTATTTCACGGCGCTTATCCTTTAGTGCAGACTCATCGTCCTGCTGATCCTGTGCGTCATTCTGATTCTGATCTGAATTTCCAAACATCATTTCAAATGGATTTTTAAAGTTCTGAGTCTTTTTGGCAGAAGGAACGAGCAATTTGACAATCCGCTTGTTTGCGTTTTCTTCTGCTTTTTCCTGAACGGATTGCATTTTTTCTTCTTTCACGATGCGTACAGAGGTTTCCATCAGGTCTCTGACCATGGATTCAACATCCCGGCCGACGTAACCGACTTCTGTAAACTTGGTAGCCTCGACTTTTACGAAAGGAGCCCCGACAAGTTTTGCAATCCTCCTGGCGATTTCCGTTTTACCTACGCCGGTTGGTCCCATCATTAAAATATTTTTGGGGATGACTTCATTTCTCAGTGACTCATCGAGCAGATTTCGACGGTAACGGTTTCGGAGCGCTACAGCAACAGCCCGCTTGGCATCCCGCTGTCCAACAATGTATTGATCCAGCTTTTCGACAATTTGTTTTGGTGTCAGTTCTACTGTACTCACTGCCTCTCCCCCTTACAGTTCTTCAACAATGATATTGTTATTTGTATAGACGCAAATATCCGCTGCGATATGTAAAGAAGCGTCTGCAATCTCTTTAGCGCTCATATGGTCACCTGCATGTTTTTTCAATGCACGTCCTGCTGACATGGCATAGTTCCCACCTGAACCGATCGCAAGAATCCCATCATCCGGTTCAATCACTTCACCGGTTCCTGAAACGAGCAGCAGTCCGTCTTTATCCATCACAATCAGCATCGCCTCAAGTCTCCGAAGCACTTTATCACTCCGCCACTGCTTGGCAACTTCTACAGCTGCGCGCTGGAGGTTTCCGTTATACTCCTGAAGCTTACCTTCAAACATTTCAAAAAGTGTAAAAGCATCTGCCACTGACCCTGCAAATCCGGCAATGACCTGACCGTTAAACAGCTTTCTAACCTTCCGTGCAGTATGTTTCATAACCACTGCATTTCCCATGGTTACCTGTCCGTCACCCGCCATGGCAGATCGGCCATTGTGATGGATCCCGAAAATAGTAGTCGCGTGGAACTGATCCATTTCCTTTTCCCCCTTCATTTTCATGCTCGTGGATGAAAAGATTGATAAGTCTTTCTTAAATGTTCTTTCGTCACATGTGTGTATAACTGTGTAGAAGATAAATGCGCGTGACCAAGCAATTCCTGTACCGTTCGCAAATCAGCACCGCTGTTCAGCATATGAGTGGCAAATGTATGCCGGATCATATGAGGGTGAATTGAACTTGTCATCGATGTCTGGTCAACGAGCTTTGTCAAAATGTATCTCACACCTCTTGCGGTGAGTGGACTGCCCTTCTGGTTAACAAATAAAAAGGGATGCTCTTCCGTTTTCAACAATTTCCCCCTGGCCATATCCAGATAGGTTCTGATCGCCTCTTCAGCAAATTGTCCAAATGGCACATAGCGTTCTTTACGGCCCTTTCCTTTTACTAAAAGTGTTCCCATCGACAAGTCCAGATCTTTCAATTGAATGGCAGTACATTCACTGACCCGGATCCCTGTCGCATACAACAGCTCAAGTAATGCCTTATTTCGGATGGATAAGGCGTCTTCACCGTTACACACAGAAAAAAGCTGCTCCATTTCATTTTCATAAAAAAAATGAGGCAGCCTGCCTTCCTTTTTCGGATGAAGAACGTATGTCATGGGATTAACCTGAAATATACTTTCACGTTTTAAATATTGAAAAAAACTTTTCAAGCTTGAGATTTTTCTGGATACAGTAGACCTGGCATAGCCGGCGTTGTGCAGGCTGACCAGATATCCACGGGTCAACAGATCATCAATCTCTTCTATTAAGTATGTTCCTTCTGACTGAAGAAACTGAAAAAAATGATCCAGATCATGAACATAATGTTCAATCGTTAACGATGAATAGTTTTTCTCTGTCTGTAAATAGTCAATAAAAGAATGCTTTGCATCGTCAAACCTTGGAATCATCATATCACCTCACAAAAGCCTCTAAATCTTATCATGATTTAGAGGCTTTTGCAATTAATTTTACACTTTTTTCACAAAGTTCTGAATTGTTCCGATTGCACGTTCAGCATGCTTTTCCGCGCGTTCTTTTTTGTTCTTGATTTTTTCACCAAGGTCTGGAAACAGGCCGAAATTGGCATTCATCGGCTGGAAGTTTTTCGTGTCAGCCTGTGTGATATAACGGGCCATGCTTCCGATCGCTGTTTCAGACGGGAACAATAACGGTTCCTCTCCCTTTACAAGACGGGCCGCATTGATCCCTGCCACCAGTCCGCTTGCTGCAGATTCAACATATCCTTCGACACCTGTCATCTGCCCTGCAAAGAACAGATCCTCACGCTCTTTTAACTGATAAGTTGATTTCAGGACACTCGGTGAATTGATGAATGTATTACGGTGCATGACTCCGTAACGTACGATTTCAGCATTCTCAAGACCCGGGATCAGTCTGATCACTTCTTTTTGAGGTCCCCATTTTAAATGTGTCTGGAAACCGACAATATTGTATAGCGTTCCTGCTGCGTCATCCTGACGTAACTGGACAACAGCATGTGGACGCTTCCCTGTCTTTGGATCTTCCAAGCCAACCGGTTTCATCGGCCCGAATAATAGCGTTTTACGCCCGCGTTCTGCCATAACTTCGACCGGCATACAGCCTTCGAAGTATATTTCCTTTTCGAATTCTTTTAAAGGTACAACCTCTGCTTCAATGAGTGCATCGTAGAAACGGTTGAATTCCTCCTCTGTCATCGGGCAATTTAAATAAGCCGCTTCACCTTTATCATATCTTGATTTCAAGTAAACTTTGTCCATATCAATGCTGTCTTTTTCAATGATTGGAGCTGCTGCATCATAAAAATATAAATATTCTTCCCCTGTCAGTTCCTTCAGGCTGGCTGCAAGTCCCTCTGTCGTAAGCGGTCCTGTTGCGATAATAGTCGGACCTTCCGGAATCTCTGTGATCTCTTCAGAGTAAACCGTTACGTTCGGGTGATTTTTTACTTTTTCCGTTACATGACCGGCAAATTCATGACGATCAACAGCCAGCGCTCCTCCTGCCGGCACTGAACTTGCATCAGCTGCTGAGATGATAATGGAATTCAGGTGACGCATTTCTTCTTTCAATACACCTACAGCATTTGTCAGCGTGTTTGCCCGCAGTGAGTTACTGCAAACAAGCTCAGCAAATTTATCTGTATGATGGGCCGGCGTCTGTCTGACCGGTCTCATCTCATACAGGTTCACTTTAATACCGCGTTCAGCCAGCTGCCATGCCGCTTCACTTCCCGCGAGTCCTGCTCCTACTACTGTTACCGTTTGCTCTGTCATGTTTATTTCCTCCTATTTGGAAACAGCCGGGTAAACAAGAAAGAGCCTGACGGAGAAACCGTCAGGACACTTTTTTATACCTGCTGTTCTTCTTTATAGTCACAATTTGGACATTGAATCTGATTGCCCTTTTTCAATTTCTTCTCTATAAGAGTTTCATTACATTTTGGACATTGTCTGTCCACAGGCTTATCCCACGATAGATATTCACACTCAGGGTAGCGGTCACAGCCAAAGAAGATACGGTTTTTCTTACTCTTACGTTCAATGACGTTACCTTCTTTACATTTTGGACACTTTACACCTATTTCTTTTACAATCGGCTTTGTATTCCGGCAGTCAGGGAAGTTACTGCAAGCCATAAACCTTCCGTAACGGCCCATTTTGATGACCATCGGGTTGCCGCATTCCTCACAGTCTTCTCCTGCATATTCATCCTTGATTTCAACTTTTTCCATTTCCTGCTCGGCTTTTTCAAGGTGAACCTCAAAGTCCTTATAAAATTCATCGATGATCTTAATCCATTGTATCTGACCTTCTTCCACATCATCAAGGTCTTTCTCCATTTTTGCAGTGAATTCCACATCAATGATTTCCGGGAAGAATTCCACGATGAGATCCAATACTATCTCACCCAGTTCTGTCGGGACAAAACGTTTGTTGTCCAATGAAACATATCCTCTTTTTTGAATAGTGTCAAGCGTTGGCGCATAGGTTGAAGGACGTCCTATTCCAAGCTCTTCAAGTGTTTTAACTAAACGGGCCTCGGTATAACGTGGAGGTGGCTGAGTAAAGTGCTGCTTCGGTTCAATCTCATCAGATAAAACCGTTTCGCCTTCCTTCAGATCAGGAAGGAAATTTTCTTTTTCCTCAGCCTGATCATCGCTTCCTTCTATATATACCTTCATAAAACCCGGGAATTTTACTTTTGATCCGCTGGCTCTGAATTGAACATCACCATTCAGCAGGTCTACACTCATGGTGTCCATTACGGCAGGTGCCATCTGGCTGGCGACAAAACGCTCATAAATCAGTTTATAAAGACGATACTGGTCCCGCGACAAGTATTGTTTCACATCACCAGGTGTTCTCAGTGCACTCGTTGGTCGGATCGCTTCGTGGGCATCCTGAGCATTGTTTTTCTTTTTTGCCGTCTTCGGCTGTTCTGAAGCGAGAAACTCTTTTCCGTATTGTTCTTCAATAATACCTGATGCTTCCTGTTTAGCGACTTCAGAAATACGGGTGGAGTCTGTTCTCATATAAGTGATCAGACCAACCGTACCTTCTTTCTTGCTCAGTTCAATCCCTTCATACAACTGCTGGGCAAGCATCATTGTTTTTCTCGCCCTGAAGTTCAACTTTCTTGCAGCTTCCTGCTGAAGTGACGATGTAATAAATGATGGTGCAGGATTTCGTTTACGCTCTTTTTTCGTCACGCTGTTAACGGTAAACTTTTTACCCTTCATTTTAGCGAGAACCGCTTTTACATCCTCTTCACTGGAGAGCTTTTCTTTTTTACCGTTCAAGCCGTAAAAAGAAGCCTGAAAATCCTTTGTGCCTTTTTTAAGCTGACCATCAATCGTCCAGTATTCTTCAGGCTGGAAGTTTTTAATTTCGTTTTCACGGTCGATAATAAGGCGCACAGCTACCGATTGAACGCGTCCGGCGCTCAGTCCTTTTTTAACTTTTTTCCAAAGAATCGGACTGATGTTATACCCTACAAGGCGGTCGAGGATCCGTCGAGCCTGCTGTGCATCAACACGGTCCATATCGATCTTTCTCGGATGTTTAAATGATTCCTTTATTGCTTCTTTTGTAATTTCGTTAAACACGACACGGCATTCTGAATCAAGATCAAGATCGAGGCTGTGTGCGAGATGCCACGCAATTGCTTCCCCTTCTCTATCGGGGTCGGCCGCGAGAAAGACGCGTTTCGCTTTTTTGGCTGCTGTCTTTAATTCTTTTAAAACAGGACCTTTACCACGAATGGTAATATACTTCGGTTCATACTCATGTGTAACATCCACACCCATCTGACTTTTCGGAAGGTCCCGTACATGTCCCATTGATGCTTTAACTTTATATTTCTTACCTAAATACCGCTCAATTGTTTTAGCTTTGGCGGGTGATTCTACAATTACTAAAAAATCTGCCATTAATAATCCTCCCTGGAGGTTCACGTAACGAATTTGTTATGTGTACTATATGAGTTCGTTTTTCACTTTGTCAATGTTTTTTACTTTAAAATGCCCAATAATCCTTAAATGACCGGTTTTGTTAGCGGTTACACATCATTTTTATGAGTCGAATTCCTTCTTATGTGATTTTTCCGGTCTGAGACACAATGTAAACTATATTTTTTTAAAATGCAACTCTTTTTATCATATTAATGGAAAATTAAAACCATTCTTCAAAGATATCAGCGGCAGATACGACCGGTTTAGCACCGGATTTTATGAGGAAATTCGTGCCTGCTGAAAGGGGATGAAAGACAGAACCCGGTAGTGCAAAAATGTCTCTTCCCTCCTCCAACGCCCGATCAACCGTAATCATGGATCCGCTCTTCAGCGCTGCCTGCGTCACAAATATGCCTTTTGATAAACCTGCAATAATCCGGTTTCTCATTGGGAAGTGGTGTCGTGCAGGCTTCTGGTAAGGCGGGTACTCTGATAAAATCAGCTGATCCTGCTCCATTTTTTTATAAAGCGCTTCGTTTGAAGACGGATATTGATGTGAAAACCCGCTTCCCATTACGCCGATTGTTTTTCCGCTTAACGCTGCCACATGAGCCGCTCCATCTGCCCCTGCGGCCAAACCGCTTACAATACAGATCCCCTTAGACAGCAGTTCCGGAATGATTTGCCGCAACGCTCTGGCGGAGTATTCGTCGGCTTTTCTTGCTCCTACAACGCCGAGCATAGCCGGCGATGACAAATGTCCGGAATCCCCTTTTACGTAAAGTAACGCAGGTGCATCATAGATTTCTCTCAGCTGATTTGGGTAAATCTCATCATAGATGGTGATAAAGGAGGCATGGCAGGAGGATAAATGGTTGAGGATATCTTGTGGTGAATGCTTTTGAGTGTATTGATGCAGATTTTCAATCTGCTGAGCCGTAAATTGAATCTCAGCCGGGGGACGTAACGGGTGATCAAAAAGGGGGTCTGAACGGAGCCATTTTAAGAGCTGCTGATTACTGAAAATTTGACTGTAGTGAATGTACACTACATTTTCATAAAAGGATTTCGGATACATACGCTTCTCCTTCCGTATTCAAAATAAATAAATAGAGCTGACCGTGCCAGCTCTATTTACCTTATTAATGAGTCTTACATTTATCGTAAAGACCTTTTTCTTTTAATACTTTAATGAGTGTTTCACCCATTACTGAAGGCGTTTCAGCAACGGCAATTCCGCATTCGTTCATGACGCGGATTTTTTCTTCAGCAGTACCTTTACCGCCTGAAATAATCGCACCAGCGTGACCCATACGCTTTCCTGGAGGCGCAGTTGCACCACCGATGAAGCCAACAACCGGTTTTGTCATATTTGCTTTTACCCACTCAGCCGCTTCTTCTTCAGCTGTTCCGCCGATTTCACCGATCATGATAACAGCTTCTGTTTCAGGGTCGTTGTTAAACGCCTCAAGTACGTCGATAAAGTTCGTTCCGTTTACAGGATCTCCACCAATACCCACTGCTGTAGATTGACCGATTCCTTCCTGTGAAAGCTGGTGAACCGCCTCATACGTAAGTGTTCCTGAACGGGAAACGACACCTACATGGCCTTTTGTATGAATGTAGCCTGGCATAATACCGATTTTACACTCATCCGGTGTGATGACACCAGGACAGTTAGGACCAACCAGACGTGTCTTTTTGCCTTCCATGAAACGCTTTACTTTAATCATGTCATTTACCGGAATGTGCTCTGTAATACAGATCGCCATATCAAGCTCTGCATCTACACACTCTAAAATAGCGTCTGCTGCAAATGGTGCCGGAACGTAAATAACGGATACGTTTGCTCCTGTTGCTTTAACCGCTTCTTCCACAGTATTAAATACCGGTACGCCTTCCGCTTCAGTGCCACCTTTACCAGGTGTTACACCTGCTACGATCTGCGTGCCGTACTCAAGCATCTGCTTCGTATGGAATAAGGCTGTAGAGCCCGTGATTCCCTGAACTAGAACTTTTGTATTCTTATCAATAAAAACACTCATTTATGCTCCCTGCCTTTCTCAGCCTACAAGTTCCACGATCTTTTGAGCGCCGTCTGCCATTGTTCCTGCAGCAACGATATCAAGATCTGACTCATTTAGAATTTTCTTACCAAGTTCAACGTTTGTTCCTTCAAGACGAACAACAAGAGGTACTTTAAGGCCTACCTGTTTCGCTGCCTCAACAACACCTTCTGCAATAATGTCACACTTCATAATTCCACCGAAAATGTTAACGAAAATTCCTTTTACATTTTCATCTGAAAGGATGATTTTGAACGCTTCGGTAACCTTCTCTGCTGTTGCACCGCCCCCAACATCAAGGAAGTTGGCCGGGTCTCCACCGTAATGTTTGATAATGTCCATCGTTGCCATCGCAAGTCCGGCACCATTAACCATACAGCCGATATTCCCATCAAGTGAAATGTAGCTTAAGTCATATTTAGATGCTTCGATTTCCTTTGCATCCTCTTCATCAAGATCACGGAATTCCATGACATCTTTCTGACGGTAAAGCGCGTTTGCATCGAAGTTAAGCTTCGCATCAAGTGCCATTACGTTACCGTCTCCAGTTGTAACAAGCGGATTAATTTCCGCGATTGAACAATCCTTTTCGATAAACATTTTGTAAAGTCCAAGCATGAACTTAACCGCTTTATTTACAAGCTCTTTAGGAATGTTGATATTAAACGCTACACGACGCGCCTGGAATGCTGTAAGACCAACAACCGGATCAATCGTTTCACGGAAGATTTTTTCAGGAGTCGCTTCTGCCACTTCTTCAATTTCCGTGCCGCCCTCTTCTGATGCCATCAAAGTAATACGTGATGTTGCACGGTCTAATACTAAACCGATGTAGTATTCTTTTTTGATGTCGCATCCTTCTTCGATAAGTAAGCGCTTAATTTCTTTTCCTTCAGGACCCGTCTGGTGCGTCACCAGCGTTTTTCCTAAAAGTTCTTTTGCATATGTACGAACCTCATCCAGACTTTTTGCGATTTTTACACCGCCAGCTTTACCGCGGCCGCCTGCATGGATCTGAGCTTTTACAACCGTTACTGATGAACCAAGCTCTTTTGCTGCTTCAACAGCCTCTTTAGGCGTGAATGCTACGTAACCTCTTGGAACGGATACCCCATATTTTCTGAGGAGTTCCTTTCCCTGATACTCGTGGATATTCATGTTCCATCCTCCTATCAAACTCTTTTGAAAATAGACTGCGCTTTCATTGTATAGAATGACAGAGGTCATGTCTACTATTTAAGGCGATCTTGTGAAAAAAGACACAAATAACTGAAAAGTCAGAAAAAAACAAGGTCCGATCATACATTATTGTCTATGACCGGACCCTGTTTTTATTCACTTATTGTTTTTTCTGCTGATCAAGTCTGTAGATGAACGCAAACACTTCTGCAACTGCCTGATATAGATCATCCGGGATCGCTTCATTCAGCTCCAGCTGGCCGAGAAGCTCAACAAGTGATTCATCCTGCTGTACAGGAACCTGATGCTCATTTGCTTTCTCAATAATTGCCTCTGCAAGCTTCCCCTTTCCTTTTGCTGTTACGACCGGCGCCAGCTGCTGATCAGATTTATACGTAAGTGCGACTGCCTGCAATCGTTTATTTTTTTCATTCATGCTTTGTAATCCACCTTATGATAGCCGGTAAGCAGTACATCTTCTGCAGGACTGATGATTGGCGGATCCACTTCACCTGCTACGTGGAATTTGACTGTGGACAGCTGATAACCCATTTGATTCAGTGCCTCTTTTAAGACTGGTACGAGTGGCTCAGCAAGTTCATCAAGTCCCGTATGTTCATTATAAATATCAAGCGTGATGACACGGTTTTGAACATTCATATCAATGACACTTTCCTTTAACTCTTTCAGCGTAATGTAAAACAGCACCCTTGCGAAATCCGGATCCAGCTGCCCTGATGCCTTCTTTCTGCCACTCCACTGCATGATCACATCAGACTGCTGGTTCCCAAGGTGCATTGGAAACTGCATCAGCAGCTGCTGCATCGGACCATTATCAGTGGAAAAAAGCTGCATGCCGTTTAAGCGGCTGACCAGTGTTTCAGCACTTTCCCTGACAGAAGCCGGTTGTGCGGTATCCGCAATCAGTGATAAAAGTTGAGGCTTTAATGCTTCTGCCGCTTTTTCAGGTGGCAGTGTCTGATTCAAAAGCCTCGCTTCATAATCAATCCCGGTTGCCTGAATCAGCTGCTTTAATACGTGCATAAAGGAGTGACTGCTTCCCTGAGTACCGAGCAGTGACTGCGTTTCAGCAAGGGCAGCTGTGACTACAGGCGGCTGTCCGGCAGTATGAGCCCCCTCCGGTAACAATTGTCTGACCAGCGGCATGATTGAATCAGGCATTTGGGGTATGAGGTGCTGCACGGTTAACAAAGGCGCACCTGGTTTGATTTGCTGCAGCGCAGACTGTGCCTGAATAAAAAGCTGTGCAGCCTGCTGAATTCCTGCTGATGAAACGGATGTTCCTGAAACGAGTGAGACTGCCTGCTGAATCTGCTGCAACTGTTCAGGTTTTGAAACGGGTAATGACTGAAATTCCCTTTGTAAAGCCATTAAACCCTGCCATAACCGGTTGGCCTGTACATTGGGACTTTGTGCATTCCCTGTACCATGTGAAGGCAGTGTAAGCCCGCTTAAAACAGGTGTACCGGCTCCTTTTTCAATCAGTACACCAAGATTTTTAAGTACTTCAACTGCCTGATTTCTCTGCGGGTGCTGGCTATCTAAAGCTCTTTCAAGCAATCGTTGTACAAATTGCTCAGATACCGCCTTCTGATAGGGAGCGTCAATTGTCTGAAGCGTGCGGCTCAGAGCGGGTCTGTCACTGCTTTGCAAGGCTTCAGCCAGCTGATTAACAAGCGCAGTAACAGGAGATCTCGCAGCTTCATTTGCACTGGATGCTGCCTGAAAGACAGGTGCTTTAAAAGGAAGATCTTTTGATGCCATCCATTTTAAAACAGACAGAGCCTCTGTTTTATTTCCTGCTGCTGCTAAAAAAGAAGCTGCAGCCGTTACTTTTTCCGCGGTCACCGGCCATTTATTTTCAAACATACTCGTTAGAAGCTGTCTCAGCTCCTTATTATCATTCAACTGAAGAGACTGAAGCAGAGCGGTTACAGTCTGGCGCGTACTTTCCCCTGGTGTCTGGTTACCGACAGGTTTAACACTGATTTCCCGCCCGTCATTTGTAACCTGGAGCCACCTTGCTTCTCCTTCAGAAAAAACAGCGTCCAGCTTCACTAAATGAGTCCGGTTACCGATCTGTACTTCAGCTGTCTGATTAGGCATCAGCCGGCTGATTTTTCCATAAACAATCTGACCGTCTTTCAGCGTCTGATTTCGTTCCGACTGAGGCGCAGGAACTTGCGCACGTGTCTGGCCGGTTATATGTGATGAGGGCATGTGTCATCATCTCCTCTTGGCAGCTATAGATTTTACAGGCTCAAACGATAATCTGTGAATGTCAGTTGGTCCGTACTTATGTAAAGCTTCTACATGCTGTTTCGTACCGTATCCTGCGTGTTTGTCAAAGCCAAATTCAGGGAACCGTTCGGCAGCATGTTCCATCAGCCTGTCTCTGGTTACCTTGGCAACAATTGAAGCCGCAGCGATACTGACACTTTTTGCATCGCCTTTTATGATAGATTCCTGTGAAATTGGAATCTGGAGCTCAACAGCATCAATTAAAGCATGGTCAGGCTGGCTTTTTAATTGCGTCAATGCCATTTCCATCGCTTTTTTTGAGGCATTTAAAATATTGATTTGATCGATTTCCTCAGCCTCTATGATCCCAATCCCTACGTCTGCATGATTCATAATTTCTAAAAAAAACATCTCTCTTTGTACACGCCCGATCTTTTTGGAATCATTAAGACCCGGGAGATAAAAGTCTTCAGGAAGGATGGCGGCTGCAGCTACTACTGGTCCGGCAAGAGGACCTCGGCCTGCTTCGTCCACACCAGCTATCAGCCTTTTGCCATTGGATTTCGCATCATTTTCATAGCGCAGCATCTGTTCGTACTGTTCCTTTAACTCCTGAGCTCTGTGCTGCTTTTTTGTGTGTCTTTCAACAAGGGCAATTGCACCTTTTCGTGTATCCTGTAACAGTTCGGCGGGAATTGGCTGATCCTCATTAAGTGAATCGAGGATTTTCCGCCATTCTTTTATTGATGTCATCGTTGTCACCTTTCTTCTTATATCGGCTCGTTTCATTTAAAATAAAGACTCCCTTTTTAGAGGGAGCCTTTAAAGGGTATTGCAAGTATCAACCGTGCCGGGTCATTCCTTCGCTTTCCTTTGTCTAGCTGTGGCGGGCAGGGACTAGCAAACTTCCCGTCCCCTCGTCCGATAAGTCAACATCAGCTCACTGCGTTCGCTGTGTTTCCTTTATCTCCGTTGGGGCCAGTCCAGTTTGTACGTCCCTAAACACCCGTCTCCGCTTTTCCAAGGCCGCGCGGTGAGCCAGCTAGTGCTCCGCACTACGCTGTCTCACCTGTCGCTTCTCTGCCGCAGGAGTCTAAGGAATGACCCGGCACTTATAATGTGCATTATCTGTTGAGTACTTAAAATAAGGAATTTAACCGATAGTCGAGAATCGTATTTTTTACTAAAAAAGAGTAAAGTCTATCTTAAATATTCTCAAATAAATATTTCCAACTGATTTACGACTAATTAAAAAATCATTTTTTAACAACTATGCCAGGAATTATTCAGCACGGTTTTAACGATTAATCTTCTTCTACTTCATCCAGTGCTTCAAGGTCGAATGTGATGGGGCCGAATTGGGTATTTCTGATATCTCGGACGATGAGGTCGGCTGTTTTGTCATAGTCGACTTCACCACCGGCCATCAGACAGCCGCGTTTTTTTCCGATATGGTTAAACAGCTCTGCTGCATCCTCGTGGATGACGTCCATCTGGTAGCGTTCTTTCAGTCTTTCCGGATAGTAGGTTTCAAGGAATCTAAGCGCGTATAGGGCGATATCCTGAAGATTCAGGATAGTATCTTTGATGGCACCTGTAAGCGCAAGCTTGTAACCTACCTGCTGGTCTTCGAATTTCGGCCATAAAATACCCGGCGTATCGAGAAGCTCCATTTCCTTACCGGCTTTAATCCACTGCTGGGCTTTTGTTACACCCGGACGGTTTCCTGTCTGGGCAATATTTTTTTTAGCCAGGCGGTTAATGAGTGTTGATTTCCCGACGTTTGGAATGCCGACGATCATGGCACGCATGGCACGCGGCCGGATTCCTCTTGATTTCATTCTGTCCCATTTATCCTTTAAGATCTTCATTGATTCCTTTTGGATTTGCTGGAGACCTGTCCCTTTATCGGAATTTATGGCTACGGCAGGCAGTCCCTGATCAGCAAAATATTGAATCCATTCTTTTGTTTTTACCGGATCTGCCATATCTGCTTTATTGATCAGAATCAGCCTTGGTTTTTGACCAATGATTTCTTCGATCATTGGATTTCTTGAGGATACAGGAATACGTGCGTCTACAAGCTCAAATACGATATCCACTAATTTAAGTTTTTCTGTGACCTGTCTTCTGGCTTTCGCCATATGTCCAGGAAACCATTGAATACTCATCTATCGTTCACTCCTTACTTACAACTTTAAAGTCTTCAGGTGGCCAGAACACAATCGACATAACACCGACGACTGATTCCACCGATACAGGACCGATATGTCGGCTGTCACGGCTTTTAGACCGATTGTCACCCATGACAAACAAATGACCCTCAGGAACCGTTTCTTCACCTGTTAATTCCTCCAGTGTAAAATCAGCGGTTACCGCTTCTTCATCTAAAAACTGTTCTTCCGTCAACTGATCATTTATGTATAGCTTACCCTCTTTAAATGCAACAGTTTCACCGGGAAGACCGATTACCCGTTTAATATAATCATCACTTTCTGACGCATGAAAAACCACCATATCAAACCGTTCAGGCTCTTCAAGAAGATAATTCAGCTTATTCACAATTAATCTGTCACCGTCTTTAAGCGCCGGATCCATGGAACTTCCATCTACAACGACTGGAGAAAATATAAAGTAGCGGATACCCGCGGCACAAACAATGGCAATCAACAGGATTTTGGACCATTCCCACCATTCATTTTTAGCCGTTCTCATTTAAACGCCCCCATGTAATCTGCTTTCTCTATTTTAGCATAGCAGGTGATACAATAACGCGTATTTGAACGAAAGAGAACAATGCAGGAACTGAATTTAAATTTTATAGGTTACATGTATTTTCACATTAAAAAAAGAGCTTGCAAGCAAGCTCTTTTTTCGTTATTAGCGAATTTCTTTAATACGGGCCGCTTTACCGCGCAGGTTACGCAGGTAGTAAAGTTTCGCACGACGAACTTTACCGCGACGCACAACTTCAAGCTTCGCAATTTTTGGTGTGTGTACAGGGAATGTACGCTCAACACCTACTCCGTAAGAGATCTTACGTACAGTAAATGTTTCACTTACTCCACCGCCACGGCGTTTAATAACAACACCTTCGAACACCTGGATACGCTCACGAGTTCCCTCAACAACCTTAACGTGAACCTTTACAGTATCACCCGGCTTGAATACAGGAAGATCAGAACGAAGCTGTTCTTTTGTAATTTCTTGAATTAAATTATGCATCGATTTCAACTCCTTCCAACAGATGTTCTTGCGGTTCTGTGACCATTTATGCAGCGGAACACCGTTTTCAAGGCTTATTCACTGATGTGAACTAAGCACAAGATTCATAATACCACAGCTGCCGATCTGTTTCAATGTTCTTTTTTGAATTCTTCAATCCATTTTTTCTGCTGGTCCGTAAGTGGAAAAACATCGAGAAGATCCGGGCGCCTCGTCCACGTTCTTCTTAATGACTCCTTCATTCTCCACTCATCAATTTTACTGTGATTTCCGGACATAAGGACGTCAGGAACTTTATGACCTCTGAATTCTGCAGGACGCGTATAGTGAGGGTGCTCCAGAAGCCCGCTCGAATGCGAATCCTTAACGGCAGATTCATCGTTTCCAAGCACACCAGGCAGGAGCCTTACCACACTGTCGATGACCGTCATCGCTCCGAGTTCACCGCCTGTCAGAACGAAATCACCAATGGAGATTTCATCTGTCACAAGATGCTCACGGATTCTCTCATCGTATCCTTCATAATGTCCGCAAATAAAGACTAGATGATCTTCTTTAGACAGCTCTTCTGCTTTTTTTTGCGTGTACCGTTCACCCTGAGGACACATGAGGATAATCCTTGGCGCTTTTTCGGTTCCTTCAGTCAGCTGGTTAACGGCTTCGAAAATCGGTTCAGGTTTTAACACCATTCCCGCTCCGCCTCCGTATGGGTAATCGTCAACAGAGTTGTGCTTGTTGCCTGAGAACTGACGGAAGTCGGTTACTTTGTAGTCAACTGCTCCTTTTTCTTTCGCCTTCTTTAAAATGGATTCTCCGAAGACGCCATCAAACATGGATGGAAAGAGAGAGAGAACGTCAATTTTCATTCCAGCAGACCCTCCATCGGGTGGATCACAACTTTTTTGTTTTCAGGATCAACACTTAGAACAACATCCGCAATAAACGGAATCATGACTTCTTTTTTCACAGCGGTCTGCACGACCCATACATCATTGGCGCCCGGTGAAAGAATTTCTTTAATGGTGCCGATTGATTCACCTGCATCTGTTACAACCTCACAGCCAATGATTTCATGATAATAGTATTCGTGATCATCAAGGTCCGTCAGCTGTTCATCTGTAATCCGCAGAACACCTTCTTTAAAAGGCTCTACTTCATTTACATTATCTAAGCCTTCAAATGTAAGAAGGTCAAAGTTTTTATGCTTGCGGTGATGCTTGACAGTCAGTTCACGCGGGTCACTGTTCTGTTTCGTAAAAAGAAAGAGTGTACTGCCTTTTGCATAGCGTTCCTCAGGAAAATCCGTACTTGAGATGACACGGACTTCCCCTTTGATGCCATGTGTATTAACAATCTTACCTACATCGAACCATTCCATCATTACCACCCCTGACGGATTTCCTTCACCATGCCATCTTCAAGAACGATGACCGGCTTCTGATCCGGATGCCAGATGCTGCCTTCTGAAAGATCAACAAGCATATCTGTTTCACGAAGCGTGTACTCCGTTCCCATCGGCATATCTTCAATCGTCTTTTCCTGTGCATTCACCTGCGCGATCAGCTGACGTCTTTTATTAATTTCCTGATTTATACGGTTTTTCACCGCGTCATTTGACTGTTCGAATTGCTTTTCAAGCTTTTTCTGCTGAAAGATCAGCTGTTCGATTTCCTTTTGTGCCCGATCGTTTTTCTGGGCAAGGGAATCCTTCAGACGTTTCTTCGAAGAGTTTGTCATTATTTCTTTAATGACGACCTTTTGAGTAACCTGCATGTTGAGCAACTCCTTTTTTGAAATCCACTTTATTATACAGCAAAAGGGAGGACATCTGCCTCCCTTTTACTGATCAATTATTTCAAGTACGGTTTTTTTCTTCTGACTGCTTTCAGCAGCAAAAGTTACAGTACGTATAGCTTTCGCAACTCTGCCTTGTTTGCCAATGACTTTACCCATATCGTCCGGGTGGACTGAGAGGCGGTAAGCGATCGTCTGTTCATCTTCATGAACGTTGACGCTCACTGCATCCGGGTGATCTACAAGAGGCTTGACAATCGTTTCGATAAGCTCTCTCATATACGTCTCTTATTTACCGTGCTTTGCGTTATGGAATTTCTCCATAATGCCTTCGTTAGAAAGAAGGTTACGTACAGTGTCAGAAGGCTTCGCGCCATTGCTCATCCACTTAAGAACCGCTTCTTCGTTGATATCTACTACAGCTGGGTTTGCAACCGGGTTGTAAGTTCCAACTGTTTCGATGAAACGTCCATCACGTGGTGAACGAGAATCTGCTACTACAATACGATAGAATGGGGATTTTTTAGCTCCCATACGCTTTAAACGAATTTTTACTGCCATTTTTATTGCACCTCCGAATAGTTTCACACAAGATAGTATAATAGCAAGGGTTTGACCCTTTGTAAAGTCTTTTTTCTTAACACACTGATTTTTTTATAAAAATGCCGTTTTACTGCATGAACGGGAAGTTAAATCCTCCGCGTTTTTTTCCTTTGGCCTGGGCATTTGTCATTTGCTTCATCATCTTTTTCATTTCATCAAACTGCTTTAACAGACGGTTGATTTCCTGAATTGGACGACCGCTTCCGCGGGAAATTCTTTTTCTGCGGCTTGCATTAATAATTTCCGGCTGCTCCTTCTCCTGAGGCGTCATCGACTGGATGATCGCTTCAACATGTCCAAGCTGCTTACCGTCAACCTCGATATTATCAAGGCCCTTCATTTTGTTTGCACCGGGAATCATTTTTAACAATTCATCCAGTGGCCCCATCTGCTTCACCTGACCAAGCTGATCAAGGAAATCGTCAAGTGTAAATGAAGCCGTACGAAGCTTTTGTTCCATTTCCTTTGCTTTCGCTTCGTCGACATTCGTCTGAGCCTTCTCGATAAGCGAGAGCATATCACCCATTCCGAGAATGCGGGAAGCCATTCGTTCAGGGTGAAACGGTTCAAGCGCATCCATTTTTTCACCCATCCCGACAAATTTCACCGGCTTTCCGGTTACAGAACGGATCGAGAGTGCGGCACCACCACGCGTGTCCCCGTCAAGCTTTGTCAGAATGACACCTGAGACGCCAAGTGCGTCGTCAAAGTTTTGTGCCACATTCACTGCATCCTGACCAGTCATAGAGTCCACAACAAGGAAGATTTCATCAGGAGAAGTAAGCTCTTTAATTTGCTTAAGCTCATCCATCAGCTCTTCATCAACGTGTAGACGGCCGGCTGTATCGATCAGCACATAATCATGATGTTCTTCCTTCGCTTTTTCAATCCCCGCTTTTGCGATTTCAACAGGGCTTACCTGATCTCCCATTGAAAAAACAGGCAGACTGAGCTGTTTACCGAGTGTTTCTAGCTGCTTGATCGCAGCAGGACGGTAAATATCAGCAGCAACAAGAAGCGGCTTGCGGTTATGCTTTTTACGCAGCAGACCGGCAAGTTTACCTGCTGTAGTTGTTTTACCGGCACCCTGAAGTCCTACCATCATAATGACAGTAGGTGCTTTCTTCGCCACTGCGATCTGACTCTGTTCCCCACCCATTAATTCGGTGAGTTCTTCCTTTACAACCTTAATGACCTGCTGGCCGGGTGTCAGGGATTTCATGACTTCCTGTCCGACAGCTCTTTCACTTACGCGTTTGACAAAGCTTTTGACAACCTTGAAGTTAACATCCGCTTCCAGTAAAGCGAGGCGGACTTCCCTCATCATTTCTTTTACGTCAGCTTCGCTAACCTTTCCTTTTCCGCGGATCTTCTGAATGGATCCCTGCAGACGGTCGGCTAATCCTTCAAATGCCATATCGTGAAGCCTCCTACTCTAATTCCTCAAGCGCATCAATAATCGGCAGCAGCACTTCTTTCGAAGGAGGTTCTGCAGCTGCAGCCTCTCTCAGTCTGCCAATCATACCAGCACGCTCCTGGAATTTTTGAAATAACAATAATTTTGATTCATATTCCTCAAGCATTGCTTCTGTTCTCTTAATATTGTCATACACTGCCTGACGGCTGACATCATACTCTTCTGCAATTTCCCCTAAAGAATAATCATCCAGATAATATAGAGACATGTAGCTCCGCTGTTTTGGTGTTAACAGCATCTGATAAAAATCATAGAGAAAATTCACTCTGGTCGTTTTCTCGAGCATGACACGCCCCCCTTTGTTAAGTGAAAAGCCTTTACAGTGAAATCATACCTTGATCCCGGTATGATGTCAATATAAAGGCTCAATTCAGATATCTCCTCAATTCAAAAGGCTAGGCATGTGTGAAGTGGTTTATTCTTCTTCAGCAATGATCTCTTCTTTATCAACCAGATCTGCAAACAGACCATACACATACCGTTCCGCATCAAACGGCTGAAGATCGTCCATCTTCTCCCCGAGACCTACAAATTTAACAGGAATACCGAGTTCTTTTTTAATCGCAATGACGATTCCTCCCTTGGCCGTTCCATCAAGTTTCGTTAGCACAATCCCGGAGACGTCTGTTGCTTCTTTGAAAATTTTGGCCTGGGTCATGGCATTCTGACCCGTTGTCGCATCGAGTGCCATCAGAACTTCATGAGGAGCACCCGGTACTTCTCGCTCAATGACGCGCTTAACTTTTTCCAGCTCCTTCATGAGGTTCACTTTATTTTGCAGACGCCCTGCGGTATCACAAATCAGAATATCGGCTTTTCTGGCTTTGGCAGATTGCACTGCATCATACATTACAGCGGCAGGATCAGACCCTTCGCTCTGTTTAATCACGTCAACACCGACTCTCTCACCCCATACCTCAAGCTGTTCGATGGCACCTGCACGGAACGTATCACCAGCTGCCAGCAGTACGGATTTTCCTTCCTGCTTAAACTGATGTGCGAGTTTTCCGATTGTCGTCGTTTTTCCTACACCGTTTACACCGACAAATAAAATCACCGTCAGTTCGTTTTCCTGAATGTTTAACGCTTCATCAGGCTCTTCTCCATCATAGTAGATGTCTACAAGCTTCTGGGAAATGACACTGCGGATCTCTTCCGTGTCTTTAATATTCTGGCGCTTAACTTCCATCTTCAGTTCTTCCACGAGCTCCATGACCGTATCAAAGCCGACATCGGCCTGAATCAGCACCTCTTCAAGTTCTTCAAAGAAATCCTCATCTACGGTCCGGTAGCGGGCTACAAGATCATTCATTCTTGAAGTAAAGCTGTTTCTTGTCTTCGTCAGGCCTTCACGGTATTTATCCGTTGACGGCTCTTCAGTTTGTGTGAATTTTTCTTTTAACTTTTTAAAGAAACTCATCAGTATCCCCCTGTTTTAGGTCAGCATATTTTGTTCTTCTTCAAATTTTACCGAGACAAGCTTCGAAACACCTGACTCCTGCATCGTTACACCGTAAAGGACATCAGCACCCTCCATCGTTCCTTTGCGGTGGGTAATCACAATAAACTGTGATTGCTCACTGAATCGGTTCAGGTACTGACTGAAGCGCTGTACATTCGCTTCATCAAGCGCTGCTTCCACCTCATCGAGAATGCAGAAAGGAACCGGTCTGACATGCAAAATGGCAAACAATAGCGCAATCGCAGTCAGTGCACGTTCTCCTCCCGAAAGAAGACTCAGATTTTGAAGCTTTTTACCTGGTGGCTGTGCCACGATATCTATGCCCGTATGAAGCATATCCTGAGGATCAGTCAGCTTAAGCTCTGCGCGCCCGCCACCAAAAAGCTCCACAAATACAGATGCAAAATGAACCTTTACCTGGTCGAATGTCTCTTTAAAGCGTCTCGACATTTCATCATCCATTTCACTGATGACCTGCATCAGATTGCTTTTGGCTTCGTTGAGATCAGTCTGCTGTTCAATGAGAAACTCATAACGTTCCGATACTCTGTCGTATTCCTCAATGGCTCCGAGATTGACTGAACCAAGCTCTGAAATGGAAAGCTTGATCAGCTTAACCTTTACTTTCGCTTCTTCAGGATCCACCACAAGCGGAAACTCTTCAATGGCAGCCTCGTAGGATAGCTCGTACTCTTCCTGCAGTTTATTCAGTCTGTAATCAATATCTGACTCTAAACGTCCGTTTTTCACTCTGAGGTCGTTAATACCTTCAGACAGACCCTGATGCAGCCTGCTGAGTTCTTTATAGGAGGCAGTCAGCTTTTGAATTGTTTCCTCAAGCTCTTCACGCTCTTCTTTTTTCGCACCGAGCCCGTTCATCAATGATTGGCGTTCAGCCTGTTTATCAGCAATTTGTCTTTGAAGAACCACTGTCTGATCTTCTCCTGATGTCATTTCTTTTGACAGCCAGGTGAGATCTTCTGCTGTGTTTTTTTTGTTTTGTTCAAGCTCCAATAAGGTTTCCTGCAGCTCCCGTTCCTCTCTTTTACTTTGCGAAAGCTTTTCTTCTGAAACGGCAAGCTTCGATTGAAGCTCAGATTTCACCTGAATTTTCTCATCTCTTGATGAGCTTTGAACGTTTTTCTGCTTCGTCAGCTCTTTAATGGCGAGATCAAGCTGTTCAAGCTCAACACCGGACTTTTCAAGTTTTTGCTTAATGTCAGCAGTCCTCGCTGTCACAGATTTACTTGCATCCTGATATTCAGCAATTTCGAGGTCATACAAGGCAAGCTGTTCATCCGTTTTCTTTAATGCAGCTTCTGCTTCGCGGAGTTCTGCCTTCATTTCAGACTCCTGGATACGCATCTGCTCGCCGGCAGTTCTGAGTGTTTCCATCTCATGATCTGCAGCGGCAGCCTGTTTTTTAAGTTCCTGCACTTTCTTTTCAAGTTTAACTGCAGTCTGTTCAAAGTCAGGTATTTGTGCGGTCAGCTGATCAAGCTCGTTTTTACGGGAAAAGATCGAGCTGCTTTTTTTCGCCTGAGCTCCTCCCGTCATAGAACCTCCCGGATTCACCAGGTCCCCGTCAAGCGTCACAATCCGGTATCTGTATCCGAGCTGTTTTGCCAGTTCGTTGGCGCCTTTCAAATCCCGCGCAACAATGACGTTACCGAGGAGGTTTTCAATCACATTTCGATATTTTTCATCAAAAGAAACAAGCGCTGAGGCCGTATTGATAAATGCCTGGTGTCCATTGATCTGATGAAGAACGGATGATGGAACAAGCCTTGACTTGATTACGGTCATTGGCAGGAAAGTAGCTCGACCCATCCGGTTTTTCTTTAAAAACTGAATGGCATCTCTCGCTTCTTTTTCCGAAACGGTTACAATGCTCTGCATCGATCCGCCGAGCGCTGTTTCAATCGCTGTTTCCGTTTCCTTTTCAACATCAATCAGCTCCGCAACCGCTCCTTCAATTCCTGAAAGAGCATTACCCCGGGCTTTCAGTATTTCCTTTACGCCCTGATAAAATCCTGAAAACTCCTCTTCCATGGATTCGAGCATTGATTTTCTCGACTTGGCTTCACTCACGTACTGATAAGCCTTGTAGAGTTTTGCTTCAAACTGCTCTGCCTCCTGGAGGAGTTGGCTTCTTCTTTCCTGGAGCTCACGATACTCAGCGGACATCCTTTCAAGTTCTTCCGTTTTTTTCTGTATGACGCCCTGCAATTCCGTATATCTTTGCTGATGCTTCTCACGTTCCTGAATAAACGTCACGTTTTGACCGGTGAGTTTATCAGCGCGTACGGAATCCTGCTTTTGCTGCTGTTCAAGATAGGTCAACTCATTTTTCAATGCTGTCTGGTCGTTTAAGCATTCAAAATAATCATTTTTTGCCTGTTCGAGCTGTTCCTCAATCTGATTAACAGATGTATTCAGAAATTGGTCCAGCTCTGCAAGCTGTTTCTTCAGAAAGGCAGTATCTGATTTATAATCAGCTGCTTTTTCTTTGTTTTCTTTGATCTTATGGTTAACACGGACAAGCTGCTGATCAATTTCCTTCAACTTTTGATTCAGCTGATCTTCATTTTGATCGGCATTTTTTCTGCGCTCAACGAGTACCTGACGGCGGCCTTCAAGCTGCTCCGTTTCTTCTGTCAGCTTAAGTAAAATCGCCTGGGATGTTTCAATTTGTTTTTCACATTGGATACGCATCGTCTGCTTTTCATTGAGAATACTGTCTGTCCGGTCAAGCTCCAGCTTCATTTCCTTTTCTTTCGTGGACATATCAGCCAGCTGCTGTTTTTTATTTTCCCAATCAGCCGTCATGGATCCGATCTCATAACCTAAAAGGGCTGCTTCTGTATGCTTCAGATCTTCTTTATAGGCTAAATACTCTCTTGCTAAAGAAGCCTGAATTTTCAAAGGCTCAACCTGGCCCTCAAGCTCATGCAGAATATCCTGTACCCGATAAAGATTTTCCTGTGTTTCAGTTAATTTCTGATCCGCTTTTTTACGGCGGTTTTTATATTTCAGTACACCCGCCGCTTCCTCGAGAATTACTCTTCTGTCTTCGGGTTTACTGTTTAAAATCTGATCTACTCGTCCCTGCCCGATGATGGAGAAGGCCTCTTTGCCCAACCCTGTATCAATAAATAGTTCTACGATATCCTTCAGACGGCAGCTCTGGCCATTCAGCAGATACTCACTGTCACCTGTCCGGTACACCCTTCTTGTCACACTTACTTCTGCATAGTCAAGAGGCAACGCTCCATCCCCGTTATCGAGAATAAGCGTCACCTCTGCAAAATTAAGCGGTTTCCTTGAGTCACTTCCGGAGAAAATGACGTCCTCCATTTTCCCACCGCGCAGTGACTTGGCAGACTGCTCTCCAAGCACCCACCGGATGGCTTCTGTAATATTACTTTTTCCGCTGCCGTTCGGTCCGACTACAGCTGTCACACCGGGCACAAAATCCACATGAATTCTTTCTGCAAATGATTTAAAGCCCGCGACTTCAAGTTGTTTTAAATACATTATTCCTTCTCCTGCTGTTCAGGCTTTTTCTTTAAATAAATGAGTGCCTTTTCCGCTGCATGCTGTTCTGCTTCCTTTTTCGAACGCCCGGTTCCTGTACCAAGCTCCTCTTCACCAAGCAGCACTCTTGAGATAAATTCACGATTATGCGCCGGGCCCTTCTCTTTTAAAATTTCATACTGAAGCGTACCGGAGTGGTTCCGCTGAATAAACTCCTGCAGCTGACTCTTGTAATCCATCACATGCGAAAAAGCACCGGTTTCAATTTTCGGGAAGACGACTTTTTCAAGGATTTTCTTTACAGAATCCATTCCCTGATCGAGATACAGTGCGCCGACAAACGCTTCAAACACATCCGCAAGAAGTGCCGGACGCATCCTTCCACCTGTCTGTTCCTCACCCTTACCAAGCAGGATCATGTCACCGAAATTCATTTCATTCGCGAAAACAACGAGAGAAGGCTCACAAACAATGGCTGCTCTGAGTTTTGTCATCTCTCCTTCACTCATTTGAGGATATGTCCCGAATAAATAATGTGAGACAGACAGTTCAAGAACAGCGTCACCTAAAAATTCAAGGCGTTCATTATCCTCGTAAGGCTTTCTCCGATGCTCATTCACATAAGATGAATGTGTAAATGCTTTAATCAAAAGCTTTTTATTATTAAACTGGATTTCATGCTTTTCCTGGAATTCCTTAAATTTCTGTTCCATGCTTTTAGCAGAAAACTGATCATTTTTATATTTACCCACTGGGACTTCACCTTGCCATTCATTAATCTATTTCTTACCTGTTGACACCGCTCCGGAGACTGCGCTCCAGTCTGTAACGCCAATTAAAATAAAAGCTTGGCATGAAGGTTCATGCCAAGCGGATAGAAAGGTTCGTCTCGGCCGACTGCATTACATTTTGCTTTCTATGTAACTAACTGCATCTCCAACGGTACCAATCTTTTCTGCATCTTCATCAGAAATTTCCATATCAAATTCATCTTCAAGCTCCATAACTAATTCTACTACATCAAGTGAATCAGCACCAAGATCTTCCTTGAAAGAAGCTTCAAGCTTAACTTCAGATTCATCGACTCCTAGTCGGTCAACGATGATTTTTGTTACGCGGTCTAATACTTCTGCCATGTTCGTCACCTCCCTTCAAGTATTATAGAGTAAATGAAGCCCGATTTAAAGGGATTCACGGATTTTCTCATTACATTTATATTTCGTTTTTTCAATATTGAACGGTTTTGAATGCGAACCGTTACATCACCATTCCGCCATCTACATGCAGAGTCTGTCCTGTAATATAAGACGAATCTTCTGACGCAAAAAACGCAACGGCTTTGGCTATATCTTCAGGCTGTCCGAAACGGTCAAGCGGGATCATGTTTTTCATGGCTGCCTGAACATCCTCAGGCAGCTCGCCTGTCATATCTGTTTCGATAAAACCTGGTGCAATGGCGTTAACAGTGATGCCTCTTGAAGCAAGCTCTTTAGCAGCCGTTTTCGTTAAACCAATGACGCCTGCTTTTGATGCAACGTAGTTCGCCTGGCCCGGATTCCCCATCACACCAACGATAGAGGAAACATTAATAATTCTTCCGGCGCGCTGTTTCATCATCGGACGGGTCACCGCTTTTGTTGTTAAGAAAACGCCTTTCAGGTTCACATCCATTACCTGATCCCATTCCTCTTCCTTCATTCTCATCAGGAGATTATCTTTTGTGATACCTGCATTATTAACTAATACGTCAATTTTCCCGAATTCATTCACGGTTTCTTTCACCATCGCCTGCACTTCTTCGGCATCTGATACATTGGCTTTTATCACGATCGCTTTTCTGCCCAGGGAACGGATTTCTTCCGCCACTTCATTCGCTTTTGCTTCACTTCCACTGAAGTTAACTGCAATGTCTGCACCCTGATTTGCCAAATGAATGGCGATGGCACGGCCTATCCCTCTTGAAGCACCTGTTACCAATACTGCTTTTCCATCTAAATTCATGATTATTCCCCTTTCAATGCCGCAACAGCAGCTTCGAGCGTTTCCTGATCATACACCGGGTACACTGTTGCTTTTCTGTTGATTTTTTTCACCAGGCCGGATAACACTTTCCCCGGTCCCGCTTCTACGAACGTATCCACCCCAAGGCTGATCAGCTGTTCGATTGAATCCTCCCATAAAACTGGAGAATAGAGCTGTGCAACGAGCAGTTTTTCAATTTTTCCAGCTTCAAATACAGCATCTGCCGTGACATTCGCCACAACTGGAACCTGCGCATTGGAAATACTGATATTGGCAAGCTCATGCTGGAACTTTTCTGCAGCAGGCTTCATCAGGCTGGAGTGAAACGGACCGCTTACATTCAACGGAAGCACACGTTTTGCCCCCCGCTCCTTTGCAAGTGACGAGGCTTTTTCCACACCTGCTGCAGATCCTGAGATGACAATTTGTCCCGGGCAATTTAAATTCGCAAGCTGAACTTCATCGCCCTGATCCGTAATTTCATCTGTAACATCCTTTAATGCTGAACGCTCCATTCCGAGTACTGCCGCCATACTGCCCTGACCGTCAGGAACGGCCTCTTCCATTAGTTCACCTCGTTTTCGCACGGCTTTCAGCGCATCTTCAAAAGATAAAGCATTGGCTGCAACGAGCGCTGAATATTCCCCAAGACTGTGTCCCGCTGCATAGTCCATATGCACGCCTTTTTCCTTCAACGCCTCCAAAATAGCGACGCTGCTTGTTAAAAGAGCCGGCTGAGCATTATACGTTTTTGTTAATTCTTCCTGAGGGCCATTTTTCATCAGTGTTGTAAAAGACTCTCCGAGAATCGACTCAGCCTGATTGAAAATTCGGGCTGCTGATTCATATGTACCGGCAATTTCACCTGCCATTCCTACCGTCTGGGAACCCTGTCCCGGGAATAAAAATGCTATTTTAGCCATGATCACTAACTCCTTTTTAAAAATAATATCGGCAATTTTGCTCCATTACTGATTCGCCTGATCCGCACGACTGATGGAGTCGGAAATTTTCCCGCAGACATCATGCTTCGCCATCGTATTTGCCTGCTTAATGGCGTTATAAAGCGCATTGGCATTGGACGATCCGTGCGCTTTCACAACTGGCGCATTAAGACCAAACAAACCGGCACCACCGTATTCTGTATAATCCATTTTATTTTTCAGCTGTCTCATATCATTTTTCACGAGGCCTGCAGCCAGTTTATTTTTGACTGATGAAGTAAAGGTGTCCTTGATCATGCCAAACAGCGCCTGTGCCGTTCCCTCAATGGTTTTTAGCACCATATTTCCTGTGAAACCGTCTGTCACAACAACGTCAGCCACTCCGTTTAACAGATCACGTGATTCGACATTGCCGATAAAGTTCAGACCGGACTGCTGAAGCAGATCATAGGCCTGCTTAGTCAGTTCATTCCCTTTACCCTCTTCAGTCCCGATATTTAACAGGCCAACGGTTGGTTTGGAAATGTTTCTCACCTGCTCAGCGTAAATGCTGCCCATCACGGCGTACTGAAGCAGATGTTCAGGCTTGGCATCAGCATTGGCACCGAGGTCAAGCATGACAAAGCCCTGACCGTCAAGTGTTGGCAGTGTAGGCGACAGCGCAGGTCGGTCAATACCTTTAATCCGCCCAACGACGAATAATCCGGAGGCCATGAGTGCACCTGTGTTACCGGCTGACACACATGCGTCCGCTTCTCCATCCTTCACAGCCTGAGCCATCAGCACCATGGAAGCATTTTTCTTACGTCTCACCGCACGAACCGGTTCATCGGTGCTCAGAATCTTTTCTTCTGTATGAATGACTTCAATCTGTGAAGAAGGTGTTAAATGCTCGTTAATCTGTTTTTCATCTCCATAGAGCTTGATCGTCAGCGTAACATCCTCCTGCACAGCTTTCATGACACCATGAACAATTTCTTTTGGGGCATGGTCTCCCCCCATTGCGTCAACAGCAATAATCATACTTCTTGTCCTCCTTCTTCTGAAGAGCGGTACATCTCGAATTCCCCTTCGAACACGAGCGTCTGCTCAACATACGACCTGACTTCAACAAACGTCCGCCTGTTATCTCTCTTTTTTACTTTTGCTTTCGCAACGACCCGGTCACCCTCTTTGACCTGTCTGCAAAATTGAATGTTTGCATGTGCGGTAAGGGCTAAATCATCATTAATCAATGCAACAGCTAGTGAATTCGCCTGCGCAAACAAATGATGCCCTCTGGCAATCCGGTTACGCTGAAACACATGCTCTTCCCGGACATCGAAAATGGAAATCGCACTTTCATCGAGCTCCACATCGATAATCTCACCAATAATCTCATCAATTGGAAGTGAACGCACTTCATCTTCAAACGTCTGCTCAGCCACATGCTTAATCCGCTCCCTGAGCTCAGGAATGGCAAGCTCCATACGATCGAGCCGGATTGTCTGAACACTCACATCAAACGTCTTCGCCAATTCATCATCCGTGATAAACGGGTTATCCGCAATTGTATTTTTCAACAGAGCCTGCCGCTCTCTTTTCGTTCGTTTCATCCCTTCACCATCCGATACTAACACTAGGTACTAATAGTAGTATATAAATATTGAGGTATAGATGCAACTGGGAAAGGTGGAGGTTCGCGTTTAGCGGCGTATGCGGTGGACTGAAGCGATTAAGATAAAGGAAACACGTTGAGCCTCAGTGAGCTGATGTTGACTTGTCGAACGAGAGGACGGGAAATTTGCTAGTCCCTGCCCGCCGGAACTGGACAAAGAAAGGTGATTAACGGGCGTTGGGCTTAGACACTTCCAGAGTAAACTCGGTCACATTTATGCTGAACTTGGATACACTACCTGATCACCTGGTCATTTTAAAGAAAATCACGGCACAGCCCTGGGTCTAAAACTGAAAAACACCCTGTCCAAGCCTCTTTTATAAGGCTCAAACAAGGTGTCTGATTAATCAAGCTTACCTCCGCTGGTCACTCCTTCACTGTCGAGGTAGTCACGGAGAAAACGATATTCTTCTGCAGTCCAGAAGTCTTCCCGTTCCACAAGGTCATGAGCATCGGCACGTGCTGTTTCGAGCGCACGGTAATCATGCACCATGTCAGCAACGCGGAATTCCGGCAGACCGCTTTGTTTTCTTCCGAAAAAGTCTCCAGGTCCCCTCAGTTCCAGGTCCTTTTCACTCAATACAAAACCGTCATTTGTTTCAGTCATGATTTTCATCCGCTCTTTACCGACCTCATTTTTCGGGTCAGCCAGAAGAATACAGTAGGACTGATCCTGCCCGCGCCCTACGCGTCCTCGCAGCTGATGAAGCTGGGACAGTCCGAAACGTTCTGCATCATAAATGACCATGACAGAAGCGTTAGGTACGTTAACTCCGACCTCTACAACGGTCGTTGACACGAGGATGTGAGTGTCATTATCGGCAAATTTTTTCATCGCCTCTTCTTTTTCCTCTGAGTGCAGTCTTCCGTGCATAAGACCAACCTGAAAACGCCCATGAAAATACTGTTCAAGCTGAGAATGAACATCGATCGCATTTTGCACATCCAGCTTATCTGACTCCTCAATCAGCGGACAAATCACGTATGCCTGGCGGCCGGCTGCCAATTCCTTTTCAATAAAAGACAGGATCCTGCCAAGCATATTGTCCTTTACCCAGTAGGTTTCAATCGGCTTTCTCCCAGCCGGCATTTCATCAATAATGGACACGTCCATTTCTCCGAAAACCGTAATCGCAAGCGTCCTAGGGATCGGGGTAGCCGTCATGAACAGAACATCCGGATTCTCCCCTTTTTCTCTGAGAACTCTGCGCTGGTTAACGCCGAAGCGATGCTGTTCATCCGTAATCACCAGTCCGAGGCGGTGAAAGTCTACTTCATCCTGAATAAGGGCGTGTGTGCCAATCAGCAGATCAATTTCACCGGCTTTTAATTGTTCAAGCAGCAGTCTGCGTTTTTTTCCCTTTACGGAACTCGTTAAAAGTGCAATGGAGACATCTGTTTTCTCAAACAACTTGATGAGTGATTCAGCATGCTGTTCTGCCAGAATCTCTGTCGGAACCATAAGCGCTCCCTGATAGCCGTCTGTAATGGCAGCATAGAGGGCAATAGCTGCAACAACCGTTTTACCTGATCCAACGTCCCCCTGCAGGAGGCGATTCATCCTGTACGGAGACTTCAAATCATTAAACACTTCACGCAGCACCCTTTTTTGCGCACCCGTCAGCGGGAAAGGAAGTTCTTCTGTAAAGGTTTTAATGCTACCCGTGTCGTAATGAACAGAAATCCCCTCCGCATGCTCACGCTCATATTTTCTCAGCGCCTGCATTTTCAGCTGGAAATAAAAAAATTCTTCAAAAACAAAACGGCGCCTTGCCTGCTTCATTTCTTCAGGGTCTTCAGGGAAATGCATGGCTTTTAATGCAGCTGCACGATCCATCAGCTTATATTTCGTTAAATATGCTAAAGGAAGGGTCTCCTCCATCAAATCTCCATACTTGGAAATAGCGGCCTTTATGAACTTACGAAGTGACTGATTTGTAATATCACCTTTAAGCGGATAGACAGGGGCAAAGAGCTCGCGCTGCTCCCCCGGTCCAAGCTGAAAAGTCTGGGCCGTAATCATCTGGCGCTGCCTATCCCACTTTCCCGTTACGGTAATCTGGTCATTTAAACCGACCTTCTTTTTTAAGTATGGCTGATTAAAAAACGTCACTTTTACACTGTGTGGACCTGTTAAAAGTCTCATTGTCAGCCTTGATTTTTTTCTTCCGTAAAACTGAAGAGCCGGTTCACTATGAACCCGCCCCTCTACCGTAACTCTTTCTTCATGTGCTGCTTCTGACAAATCCTTCAACCGGAAATCATCATAGCGGAAAGGAAGATAGTTCATTAAATCCGCAATCGTGAAAATCCCAAGTGCGGCAAGTTGTAAAGCCGTTTCCTCTCCGACCCCTTTTATCACCGTTACCGGCTGGAGAAGTGGATGATCAGGATTTTTTATCAAGAGAGAATCCAAAAATCTTCGCCTCCAGCTCTCTGCCGGTTGGTGTTGCAGCCAGTCCTCCCATTGCGGTTTCACGTAAAGCTACCGGCATTGTTTGTCCTATTTTATACATCGCATCAATGACTTCATCACAAGGAATTCTGCTCGTAATCCCCGCAAGGGCCATATCTGCTGCCACCATTGCATTGGCTGCACCCATTGCATTTCTTTTTACGCACGGAACTTCCACCAGACCTGCTACAGGGTCACATACAAGCCCAAGCATGTTTTTCAGCGTGATCGCCATGGCTTCAGCACACTGCGACGGCGTACCTCCAGCCATTTCCACAATGGCTGCTGCAGCCATTCCTGATGCTGATCCTACTTCAGCCTGACAACCCCCTGCTGCTCCCGAAATAGAGGCATTGTTTGCTACAACAAAACCGAATGCGCCGGAGGTAAACAGAAATCTGATTTTCTCCTCACGTGAAGGGTTTAATTTATTCTGAACAGCAAACAGTGTTCCGGGCACTACCCCAGCTGATCCTGCCGTTGGTGTCGCACAAATTGTACCCATGGCAGCATTCACTTCATTCGTTGCCACTGCTTTACTGACAGCATCAAGTAATAGATCGCCTGATAATGATTTACCAGTTGCAATATATTTCTGAAGAAGCACTGCGTCTCCTCCTGTCAGTCCGGAGTGGGATTTCACACCCGCCAGGCCTCTCTCCACCGCTTCTTCCATGACCTTCAGGTTGCGTTCCATCTGGGCCAGAACTTCTTCTTTAGTCCGGTTTGTCACTTTTACTTCCTGTTCGATCATAATATCTGATATTTTTTTATTCTGACTCTCAGCCAGTTCAACTAATTCTGCTACATTACGAAACATCGTTGCCCCTCCTTTTATGTAAGCGCTATCACTTTTTTAATCAGCGATTTTCGTTACCTGCGTGACTTCTGGAAGCATTTTCAGCTTTTCAAGGACGATGTCTTCAACCGGCTCATCGACTTCGATCGTCATCAGCGCCATTTTACCAACATCCTGTCTTGAAACGTCCATAGAACCGATATTAATTTTATTTTCTGCCAGCACTTTTGAAACGGCTGCTACTGCACCAAAACGGTCCTCATGTACAACAAGAATTGCCGGATGATGTCCAGTTAACCTGAGTGCAAACCCATTCAGTTCGGTAATTTCAATCTTACCGCCACCGATCGATATGCCAACCAGCTCCATTTCACCATTCTGATCACCAAGTCTGATTCTGGCAGTGTTCGGGTGATCGGTAAGCGCTTCTTCTTCACGTATCTTAATTCTTATTCTCTTTTCACGTGCAATTTCCCTGGCCTGAATAATCCGCTCATCATCTGTCTCAAAATCCATGATTCCACCAATAATCGCCACATCTGTCCCGTGACCTTTATAAGTCTTTGCAAATGAACCGTAAAAAGAAATCGTTGCCCACTCAGGTTCCCGGCCGAAAAGCTCACGTGCCATTTTCCCGATCCTTGCTGCACCGGCTGTGTGTGATGATGATGGACCAATCATAACTGGACCGATAATATCAAAAACGCTTTTATATTTCATCTCATTTCGCTCCCTGATCTGACCTCGGTATTTTCAAAAAAATGAGGCTGGGATCACTCTGAATGGAGTTATTCCAGCCTCTTTTTTAACCCGGTGAGCTCCGCGCCTTGCAAGCTTACTGCCTCACCTGACAGAGAATTCAGCTGCGTCAGGATTAGCGGGATGCCGCCATGCACCACTCACCTTTTGTAGCATGTCCGGTAACTGGTTTTGCATATAACAGAATACTATTCTATTGAAACAATGTATGAATAAAGCGGCTGCTTTCCATTGTGTACTTCTACTTCAGCATCAGGATATTGCTCTTCAAGGTAAGCTGTCACTTCATTTACTTCTTCCTCCGGTGAATCTTCACCGTAAAGAAGTGTCACAATTTCAGCGTCCTCATCCATCATGTGAGCGAGCAGCTCCTTCACCGTATCAAAACGGCTGCTTCCTGACGTCACAATTTTACCTTCTGCAATACCCATATGATCGTCTTTTTTAATTGTAATCCCATCAATGGATGTGTCTCTCACCGCAAAAGTAACCTGTCCGGTTTTTACGGTTCCGAGCGCATCGGTCATAGTCTCTTTATTATCAGTCAGTTCACCGGCAGGATTGAAGGCAAGAATTGCAGCCATTCCCTGTGGAACTGATTTTGACGGCACGACAACAGCATCCATTTCAACAACCTCAGCTGCCTGTTCCGCCGCCATAATAATATTTTTGTTATTAGGCAGGATAATGACCTTTTCAGCATGTGCTTCTTCAATTGCCTTCACGATATCCTCAGTACTCGGATTCATTGTCTGACCGCCTTCAATAACGCTTGTCGCTCCGATACTTCTGAATAACTCGGCAATGCCTTCACCCATGGAAACAGTAATAATCGCATACGGTTGTTTTTCAGCCGGCTTTTTCTTTTCAACCCGATGATCTGAACCAACGATTTCAGTATGCTGTTCACGCATATTTTCAATCTTGATCTTAATCAGGCTTCCATACAACTGACCCTGCGAAAGTGCTTTCCCAGGCTGTTCCGTGTGAATATGTACTTTCGCCATTTCATCATCAGAAATTACAAGCAGTGAATCACCAAGCTCGCTTAGCTCTTCACGGAAAGTTAATTCATCAAAAGAAGCCTTATCTTCTTCAAGCTTCACCATAAACTCAGTACAATATCCAAATTCAATATCTTCTGTGTTCATAAAGCCCTGAACCCCGATATGATGCTCTGCGCTCACAAGCTCGTCCATTGACGGTGCAACTGGAGCGTCTGGAATTTCTTCACCCTTCAGCTCGGCAAGAAATCCTTCATATACATGAACAAGTCCCTGGCCGCCACTGTCAACAACACCAACTTCTTTCAGAACAGGGAGCAGATCCGGTGTGCGTTTTAAAGAGGCTTTCGCTTCTTTTACGACAGCTTCCATCAGCCCGATTAAGTCCTCTTCAGTTTCAGCTGTTTCCACTGCCTGCTTCGCAGCATCCTTTGCAACAGTCAGGATCGTTCCTTCAACCGGCTTCATCACCGCTTTATAAGCAGAAACCACACCTGCATCCAGAGCTGCAGCAAATTCTTTTGTATTAAGGGTTGCTTTATTTTCAATCGATTTTCCAAATCCCCGGAACAGCTGTGAAAGAATTACGCCTGAATTTCCGCGTGCTCCCATCAGCAATCCTTTTGAAAGAGCCCCCGCTACTTTCCCGATGTGTTCATCCACATTGTTTTTAACCTCTTTGGATCCGGAGGTCATGGATAAGTTCATATTTGTTCCTGTATCACCGTCCGGTACAGGAAATACATTTAACGCGTCGACTTTATCTGCGTTATTAGATAAATTTGCAGCCCCCTGAAAAATCATACCTGCAAACTTTTTACCGTCCAATTCTTTCATGTTCACAAAACGTTCCTCCTCTACAGGTTCGTCACCCTGACTCCCTGAACAAAAATATTGACTGCTTCAACTGAAAGCCCAACAGTTTTATCAAGTGTGTATTTTACAGATGACTGTACGTTGTGAGCAACTTCCGAAATTTTCGTTCCATAGCTTACAATAATATACATATCAATCGAAACTTTATCGCCATCCTGACGCACAATGACGCCGCGGGTAAAATTTTCACGTCTTAATATATCGGTGAGCCCGTCCCTGATCTGGTGTTTGGACGCCATGCCGACGATGCCATAACATTCAATTGCCGCTCCACCGGCAACCATTGCGATCACTTCATTCGAAATATCGATCTGTCCATATTTAGTCGTTAATTCAATCGACATACCTTGCTCCCCCTTTAAATACTGTTTTGGCTACAGATATTTTACTATACTATAGCTGTGATTAAAAGATAAACAGCGATTACAGGCATTTATTAAGAAATTCATTCATTTTTTATCCCTTTATTAGAATCTAAGTAAATAATGTGTATATGTATCAAAGAGCCGTGCCGGGGCATTCCTTCGCTTTCCTTTGTCTAGCTGTGGCGACTAGCCCCTCGAGGTCATAAGTCAAAGCTGAACGAGGGTATAGGGCGACCCTCTTTTCATCTTCGCCTTATGCTTGTCGGGGCTGGACGAGTCGCCTCCGCTTTTCCAAGGCCGCGCGGTGAGCCAGCTAATGCTCCGCATTACGCTGTCTCACCTGTCGCTCCTCTGCCGCAGGAGTCTACGGAATGCCCCGGCACTCAATTTAAGCAAAAAGCAATTACTTGTCTGTAAAGCAAAAAAACTTGATAGATCATTTAATTTTTATTGCATAATAAAAACACATGTGATAAATTAGATAAAGTGTGATTGACTAAGTGAAAGATTGAAACGAATATGTTTTCAGCTTCATTTGTGAGGAGGGGAATAGAATGGCAAAACAATGTGTTGTAACAGGTCGTAAAACACGTACTGGTAACGCTCGTTCCCACGCGATGAACGCTAACAAGCGTACATGGGGCGCAAACCTTCAGAAGGTTCGTATTCTTGTTGATGGTAAGCCTAAGCGTGTTTGGGTTTCAGCTCGCGCGCTGAAGTCTGGTAAAGTAGAACGCGTTTAATAAATGGAATGAAAAAGACGAGGAGATGCTCCTCGTCTTTTTTGAGTTGTTTTATCTATAAACCGGGCCGGAATTTCCCCCTTCGCTTTCCATTGTCAAGCTACGACGACTAGCCCCTCGAGGTCATAAGGCGAAGCTGAACGAGTCGTCACCGCTTTTTTATGGCCGGGCGTTGAACCCGCTGTGCTTCGCACAGCGGGTTCAACTGTCCTTTTCCGCCATCGGAGTCTTCGGGGAAAATCAGGCCCTATGTTTATTCGATGACCGCCACTTTTATATTGCTAAGACTTTGCTACCCTACATTTTGCATTTGTCTGTAAAAAGGCAGCCTAAGGATGGCACAAACATTTTTCAAACCTGTTGAATCATTCAAAAAAATTAAGCCTGTTTTTTAATGAGGCTTAAGAAACCTCTTACCATTCCTCCGAGCATCCGTGGCAGCTTAATTGAGTAGAACCGCATGCAGATCCCTCCGCTTCATTGATCTTTACTTCTTACGATCATTAATATGCCGCTTTGAAAAGAAATAGACGCGTGATCTTCAATTATTTCGTTGCTGATTGTTAAGGTGCTTCCGTAAACGGCTCTATGGTCTTTGAGTGGATATTTAACGCCTATTAATGTCAGACCTTCGATTGAAGCGCTGAATGGAATAACGGATATGTAGCGGTAAGCATGGTCATTGTCAATCAGGATTTCCCCCGGATCATGGATTGAAATCAGATTTTGATCATCCATTATTTTTACTGACTTTTGATATTTCCTGACTTTGTCGTGAAGAAGGAGCTGAATGTTTCCAAAAAAATGATCAAGCCTTCCACCTGTTACGCCAATCATCACGATATCCTCCTGTTGATCCAGCGCCCATTCCAGGGCCATTTCCATATCCGTCATATTTTTCTCAGGATTAGCTCTGTCAATCCGATTGACTGTTTTTTCAATCAGGTTCCACTCTTGTTGGGTGACAGAGTCAAAATCACCAAATGCTGCTTCCGGTGTGATTCCTTCATTTAGCAGATTGACTGTGCCCCGATCAATACCAGCCCACCTTGTCCTTGGATGGCTAAAGGAGTGGATAAGCTCTTTGGATATTTCTGACCCTCCTGTTAAAACGATCATCTGATTCACCTCGGTTAACATAATAATAATATTGTTATTCGCTATTATGCGAAAAGCCGCCCTTAGGCGGCTTTTCATTTATTTTGCTGATCTTTTTAACTTATTGATGGCCTCTTCTTTGTTTTCACTTCCGTAAATGTATGAACCGGCTACTGCCACATCCACACCTGCTTCAACGGCTGACTGGATAGTCTGATCGTTAATTCCACCATCTACTTCAATTTCATATGTGAATTGATGGTTTTCCCTCAGTGTCTTTAATTCTCTGACCTTCGACAATGCTTCGGGTATAAATGCCTGTCCACCAAAGCCGGGATTGACAGTCATGACAAGTACAAGGTCGACTTCAGCAAGGATATGCCTGATGGATTCAACCGGCGTATGCGGGTTAATCACAACGCCAGGTTTTACACCCGCGTTTTTAATCATTTGAAGCGTGCGATGCAAATGTTTTGTTGCTTCAACATGAACAGAAATAATATCTGCTCCAGCCCGTGCAAATTCCTCCACATAACGTTCTGGCTGTTCAATCATCAGATGAACGTCCAGTGTCATAGCTGTAACCGGACGGACAGCCTCTACGATCAGTGATCCAAAGGAAATGTTCGGAACAAACATGCCATCCATTACATCAATATGAATGTAGTCAGCTCCTGCTTTTTCTACTGCTTTTACTTCCTCTCCCAGTCTTGAAAAATCAGCTGATAGAATGGAAGGTGCAATCTTCACCATAATTTCAGTACCTCGGCTTTCTTGATTTAATTTCCTCATGAAACTGCTGGTAATGCTGATATCGATATTCCTTTATTTCACCTTTATCCACGTATTCCTTTACTGCACACTTTGGTTCATTCAGATGCAGACACCCTCTGAACTTGCAGTCATCAGAAGCTTTCACCATTTCGGGGAAACAAAGCGGCAGCTGGTCTACTTCGAGTTCAGTAAATTCAAGTGCACTAAAACCCGGCGTATCCGCTACAAACCCGCTTCCGATTCCGATTAATTCTACGTGTCTAGTCGTATGTTTTCCTCTTCCAAGAGAATTTGAGATGGCATCTGTCTTCAGCTCAAGAGCAGGGTTCAGCGCATTCAAAATGGATGATTTTCCGACACCTGACTGACCCGCAAAAACCGTTACCTGATCCTCAAGCCAGGGCTTCAACTGATCCATTCCATCCTCCCATTTAGCTGAGGATAAAATGACCGGATAGCCGATCTTTCGGTAATCCTCTGCAAACCGGTTAATTCTTTCTGTCTGTTCGTCGTTTAACAGATCCATCTTCGAGATACAAATCACCGGATCAATGTCATGACTTTCAACGAGCACAAGGAACCGGTCAAGCAGTGAAGTGCTGAAATCAGGTTCAATAGCTGAAAATACGAGAACTGCCTGATCAATGTTTGCAATAGGCGGCCGGACGAGTTCATTTTTTCTCGATTTCAGATCAAGGATATAGCCTTCCTGGTCATTTTCAGCCTGATATTCAACATAATCACCTACAAGCGGTGTCAGTTTCTGCTTACGAAAAACGCCTCGTCCTCTACACTGAATGACCCTTTCTTCATCCTTAACATAATAAAAGCCGCTCAGCGCTTTCATGATTTTACCTTCTGGCATACACACGCTCCTTTTTACTGGTTTTCTTCATAGGAAATTGAATCTTCCAAAATCACTTCACCATTACGTTCAATCCGGTAAGATCCGGTCTGTCCCTGCTCTATGACAAGCCTTAAAGACCTTTCAACCGTCTCTGTGATGGTAAACTCTTCTGAAGGCTCGTCCATCGTACGATCTCTGTCTGCAATGTAGATTGTAATCGTTTGCGGCTCAGGATCACCAGGCACCTCTGGAGGATCTTCTCCCTCTGCCGGTTCCTCTGGCTGCGCATACTCGATCACAACAGGCACAACGACATTATTTACAAGTGCAGGTTCAGCCCCCCGTGATACGACAACGGTCACCTGACCGCCGACGGCAAGCTCTGTTCCCGGTTCAGGATTTTGTGAAATGACGCCTCCTGCTGCAATCTCATCAGAGTACTCTTCCCTTGTTACCGAGACCGTTAAACCGCTTTCTTCTTCAAATGCCTGCAGCTCTTCTTCCGTTAAACCGGTCAGGTCGGGTACTCCGGACATTTGTGGTCCCATGCTGATCGTCACAGTAAACTCTGTTTCACTCGGTATAACCATATCGCCTTCCTCAGGATCCTGATCAATGATCGTTCCTGCAGGCGCATCATTATACTCTTCTTCCTCAACAATATTTTCAAAGCCTGCATCACGGATCAGTTGTTCGGTATTATCGAAGTTCCTGCCAATATAACCGTCCACTTCAACGGATTCTTTTCCGCTGCTCACTACAAGATTAACCGGTTCACCTGACTCGAGTGTCCGGGTCGCTTTTGGCGAACTCCTTAAAACGGTTTCCTCAGGTACTTCATCATTTGATTCATAGGTGATTTCACCAACTGTCAGACCGCTTTCTTCAATAATTGTTTCTGCATCTTCCAGTGCCTCACCTACTACATCCGGTACCTGAATTCTTTCAGGACCAAACATACCCATCGCGGCCATGACACCTGCTGTCCCGAGTAAAAACAGGATGACAAGTGCCGTGATCCACGGCCATTTTCTGCGTTTCTTCTTTTCTTTATCTTTAACAGGTGGACTTACGACCGTTTTCTGGGCTTCTACCGGTTTTGTATGCTGTATTTCTTCTAGCGGAAGCCTGTTTTTAATTGCAGGGATTGCCATTGTCGCGTCAAGGTCGGGCTCTACCGTAAACATCGGCTCATTTTCCCTGCTGATATCAAGCACGGTTTTCAAATCATCGTACATTTCATCAGCACTGCGGTATCGGTAAAATTCATCCTTAGCAGTTGATTTCAGTATGACATTCTCCACACTCTGAGGAAGATCTGTAATATAGGATGACGGATGTGGCAGCTCAGACTGCAAATGCTTCAGCGCAATTGAAATCGCAGACTCACCTTCAAATGGAAGGCGGCCGGTAATCAGTTCGTACATAACGATACCGAGTGAATAAATATCTGACTTTTTCGATGCTGTGCCACCTCTTGCCTGTTCCGGAGAAAGGTAGTGGACCGTTCCCATGACTGAATTCGTCTGAGTCATCGCAGTTGCGCTCAGCGCCATCGCAATACCGAAATCCGTAATTTTTACAGTACCGTCACGGTCAATCAATATGTTCTGCGGTTTTATATCACGGTGAATAATACCATTGTGATGTGCGTGTGAGATCGCTGATGTGAGCTGCGACATGATCTTCACTGCATCCTCTAAAGAAACCGGAGAAAATTCTTTAATGTATTCTTTCAGCGTCATGCCTTCAACATATTCCATGACGAGATAATAGTAGTCATCTTCATCCCCGACATCGTACATACTGACAATGTTCGGGTGCGCCAGACTTGTTGCTGACTGGGCCTCACGCTGAAACCGTTTCAGCATATCGCCGTCGCCAACATAATCCAGCCTCAGCATCTTGACCGCTACATCACGGTTTAAAATCATATCGTGAGCCAGATAGACATTTGCCATCCCGCCGCTTCCAATAGTCCGGATGATTTTATAGCGATCGTTTAACCGTTTTCCGATCATACAAGATCCCCACCTTCATCTTCCGGATAGGCAATGACAGCCAGCGTAATGTTATCTTCCCCGCCCTTGTCATTCGCCAGGTCAATAAGCTGCTCAGCCGTTTTGGCAAGGGATGTGGACTGTTTAATGGAATACAGCATTTCCTGATCCGATACCTTATTTGACAGACCGTCAGAGCAGAGCAGAATCGTATAGCCTTCCTCTGCAGATACAGTCTTTAAAGCCGGATTGATGAAACCCTTTGATCCAAGAGCCTTTAACAGGACGTTTCTTTTTGGATGATGTTCAGCATCCTGCTTTGAAATTTCGCCTGATTGCACTAACGCATTGACAAAGGAATCATCCTCAGTAATTTGGGATACCCGCTCTTCTGTAATGAGATATCCTCTGCTGTCCCCTACGTTTGCTACCGTGACAAATTCATCCGTGCACAAGGCAGCAACAATTGTTGTCCCCATCCCTCTGCATTCCTCATTCAGATCGGAATACGCTGAGAGACTGCTGTTAATTTCTTCAATGGTCTGCTTCAGCCATTCTTCGGCTTCCACCGCGCGACGTATGGAGGGAGCTGCCCGCCACTTCCGGGATATGATTTCGACCGTCATTTTACTGGCCACATCACCGGCACGATGCCCGCCCATTCCATCAGCTACTACTGCCAGTAAAGCCCCGTCTGATTTACGGTAAATGCCACCGGAGTCTTCATTCAACTGTCGTACTTTACCTCTGTCGCTTTTAAAAATCGCTTCCATTTTCCACCCCGTCCCTGATCTTACACGGCCTTGGATTCAGCGACCGCATTGTCTCTATATAGCAAGGTTCCAAAACAATTAAATTGTTAATATTATCGTATCATCAGTCAGTGACTCAGTCAGTAACCGCTGCTTTTTTCCTGAATTTCGCGATAAAAAAACCGTCTCCTCCAAAGTCCTGAGGGAAGATCTGCAGCATTTCATCTGTCACGAGACTCCGTACTGCTTCCGGCAGAGATTCCGGCATGACAAGCTCCATTTCAGGATGTTTTGTCAAAAACGCCAAAACAGTCCCTTCATTCTCCGAGCGATCAACCGTACAAGTACTGTAGACAAGTGTGCCACCTTTTTTCAGGCTATTGACAGCAGCATCAAGCAGTTCAAGCTGGATTTTTGAAAGCGCATTGAGATCCTGTTCTGATTTGGCGTATTTGATATCCGGTTTCTTTCTCATCACACCGAGCCCGCTGCACGGAGCATCTACAAGGATCCGGTCAAATGTAAGATCAGGAAATTTCTCCTGAAGCTTTCGCCCGTCAAGTGCATGGGTTTCAATGATAGAAAGACCCAATCTTGCAGCCGCCTCATTAATCAGTTTGACTTTATGTTCATGAAGGTCCAGTGAAATGAGACGACCCTGATTATTCATCTTTTCAGCAATATGGGCAGATTTCCCGCCGGGAGCAGCACACATATCAAGAATTATCTCACCTGATACAGGATCCAATGCTTCTGCTACAAGCATAGAACTTTCATCCTGAACGGATAGCTCCCCACGTTTATATGAGTCAGTATGTGCAATATTCCCCCGTTTTACCTGAATGCCTGCAAGTGCTATTTCGCTCTTTTCCGCTTCAATTCCTTCTTTTGCGAGGTTTTCGATTGCCTCTTCCCGGGTCAGTCTGGTCAAATTTACTCTCGCAGTCTGAACAGGTGCCAGAAGATTTTTTTCACACATGGCACGTGTTTTTTCATGCCCGAACTGCTCTGTCCAGCGCGCAACAAGCCATATCGGGTGACTCGTTTCAATGGCTAACCGTTCTAGGGGATCTTGAATGTCTTCAATGCTTCTGACCCCTTCACGCTGAATGGACCTGAGCACACCATTTACCATTCCGGAAATACCTTTGTGTCCTTTTTTCTTAGCGATTTCCACTGCTTCATGAATGGCCGCCCGCTCAGGCACCCTGTCGAGGTACAGCATCTGATACAGGCTGAGACGAAGAAGATTGCGTACCCACCCCTCCACTTTCTTCTTAAGAAATGGTTCCAGGTAATAGTCAAGCGTCATTTTCCGCTGGATCGTACCGTACGTAACTTCTGTTAACAGTCCTGTATCTTTCGGATTAATGGCGAACTTTTTTATCGCGTGGTTTAGCAGAAGGTTACTGTAGGACTGATTTTTATCAATCTGATCGAGGATATGAAGAGCGGCTTCTCTCGTTGCGTGTTTACTCATCTTTACCAGCCTTCTCCCCAATTTTGACTTCAGATCCTCTCAGAAAATCCGCTGCGCTCATTTTTTTCTTACCGGACGGCTGCAGCTCTGTGACCAGAATGGCTTCTTCATTAGCTGAAGCAAAAGTGATGCCTTCGGCTGAAACCGCAATGACTTCACCCGGCTTCCCATTTCCTTTAACAAGCTCTGCACTCAACACTTTCATTGTTTTATCTCTAAATACAGTATAGGCAACAGGCCATGGGTAAAGTCCGCGAATCTGATTAAAAATTTCACGTCCTGATCGATTCCAGTCAATCAGTTCTTCTTCTCTTTTAATATTCCACGCAAAAGTTGCTTTTTCATGATCCTGTGGCACTCTTTCCGCTTTTCCTTCCACGATCAGAGGCAGTGTTTCCGAAAGAAGCGCCGCGCCCGCCGCACTCAGTTTGTCATGCAGCGTGCCAACATGATCTGCGTCTGTGATTTCAACTTTCTTCTGACTGATCATATCTCCCGCATCCAGCTTTTCTGCCATATGCATAATCGTAATACCAGTCTCTTTATATCCTCTGATAATCGCATGATGAATCGGCGCACCACCTCTGAGATCAGGTAAGAGAGATGCATGTACATTGATGCAGCCGAGAGGAGGTGCTTCAAGAAGTTCATTCGGCAGCAGTTGACCAAAAGCAGCTGTTATAATCAAATCCGGCTGTAAGGCAATAATATCTGCCAGCTCCTGTGATCCCTTCAGCTTTTCAGGCTGAATAACAGGGATATCGTGCTCCAGCGCTGCCTTCTTCACAGGTGGTGGAGTCAGTATTCTTTTGCGTCCTACAGGGCGGTCCGGCTGTGTTACAACCGCTTTTACATGGTATCCATCTTTTATAATCTGTTCTAAAACCGGAACGGAAAATTCAGGCGTTCCCATAAAAATAACTGATGTCATTCTTCCTCATATCCTTCCAGTTCTTCTTCTTTTACATATTTAATGACTTTTGAAGTGAATAATACACCTTCAAGATGATCTGCTTCGTGCTGAATCGCACGAGACAAATAGCCATCTGCTTCAAGCGTGAACTCTTTGCCGTGACGGTCCTGTGCAGTCAGTCTGATTTTATCCGGTCTTTTCACTTCACCGAAAATGCCCGGGAAGCTTAAGCATCCCTCAACTTCCGTTTCCTCCCCGGAAAGCACGTCAATTTTCGGATTCATCATTTCAATAATGCCTGATTCATCATCGAGATAGACGATCGCAGCCTGCTTCAGCACGCCTGCCTGAGGAGCAGCAATACCGATCCCGTCATGCTCCATCATCAAATCAAAAAGGTCATCCAGAAAATCATGTAGCTCCTGGTTAAACTCCGTTACTTCTTCACATTTCGTTTCCAGTCTCTCATCAGGAGATGTAACAATCTTTAATTCAGTCAAAGTAAAATCCTCCATCATTTACATCATCATGTATGGCTGAACATCAATCTGAATCGTCACAGCATCTTTCCCTGATGATGCGTACTGATCCATGATTTTTTTCAAAAGCGGTTTCAGCTCCGGTTCATTTTTATATTTCACAATACATTGATAACGGTATTTGTTTTGTATCCGGGCAATAGGTGAGGCAACAGGGCCAAGCACAATTGCCTGGTTAGACAGGTTTCTTTCTAAGATTCCCGCAATCTCACTGCAGACAGCGGCCACTTTATTGACATTTTCATGGCTCAGTGTAATCAGTGATAAGTAATAAAAAGGCGGGTATTGCGCAATTTTACGCATCACCATCTCTTTTTGATAAAACCATTCAAAATTCTGTGATTTGGCAAGTTCTATGGAAAAATGCTCAGGTGTATACGTCTGAATCACAACCTCACCAGGCTTTTCATGTCTTCCTGCACGACCGCTTACCTGAGTCAGCAGCTGAAACGTTTTTTCGGAAGCTCTGAAATCCGGTAAATGAAGCATCGTGTCCGCGCTGAGAACGCCAACAAGCGTGATGTTTGGAAAATCAAGCCCTTTCGCAATCATTTGGGTTCCGAGCAGAATATCCGCCTCTCCGCGTCCGAATGCATCAAGCAGTTTTTCATGGGAACCTTTCCGTGAGGTTGTGTCCACGTCCATCCGGATCGTTCTGGCCTGTGGCAGCAGCTTAACAAGCTCCTCTTCCACTTTTTGAGTACCTGTTCCGAAATAACGGATATGCTCACTCGTACACTCCGGACAAATCTCCGGCACATGTTCTTCATGTCCACAGTAATGACATTTCATTGATTCCTTAAACCGGTGATAGGTCAGTGATACCTCGCAATGCGGACATTGCATAACAGTTCCGCAATCTCTGCACATAATAAATGAAGAGTGTCCTCTGCGGTTCAAAAAGAGGACAACCTGCTCTTTTTTTTCAAGTCTCTCCTCTATTTTAGCGAGGAGCTCTCTTGAAAACATGGAACGGTTCCCATCACGCAACTCTTCACGCATATCCACAACCTGTACCTCAGGCATCTCCTGTTTATTCATCCGGTATTGAAGCTTTAACAGCTCATAGTTCCCTTTTTGTGCTCTGGCAAAGCTTTCAAGAGAAGGTGTTGCACTGCCTAAAATAACCGGGCAATCATGACGTATACTCCGCTCAATCGCCACATCCCTTGCATGATATCTCGGCGCATCCTCCTGTTTATAGCTCGTTTCATGCTCTTCATCAATAATGATGACACCGATTTTTTCAAAAGGTGCAAAAATAGCAGACCGAGCACCTACGACCACGTTCACTTCACCACGATGTATTTTTCTCCACTCATCGTACTTTTCACCTTGTGAGAGGCCGCTGTGCATCACGGCAACCTGGTCCCCAAACCTTCCTTTGAAGCGCTGAACCATCTGAGGTGTCAGAGAGATTTCAGGCACGAGCATAATGGCCTGCCTCCCCTGCTTTAACACCTGGTCAATCGTCTGAAGATAAATTTCAGTTTTCCCGCTCCCTGTCACACCATGTAACAGAAACGTTCGCTGCTGGTAGCTGTTAACCGTTTCTAGAATCGGTTTGATCGCCTGCTTTTGATCATCTGTCAGCTGAAAATGACCGGTCCGTTCAAATTCCCTGTGCTCAAACGGATCACGATAGGCTTCCACGTGTTCCTCCAGGAGGTATCCCTTATCAACCAGCGATTTTAACGTAGCGGCTGTTGCTCCGGACGCTTCCTGGAGCGCTGCAGAGGTCATTGTGCCACCTTCAGCACGCAGCGATTCAATCACTTTTCTCTGCCGTTCAGCATTTTTGGAAAGAGCTGCAATGATGGCTTCACTATTTTGTGCCAGCTTAAAAATACGTTCTTTTTTAATGGTACCTTTTCTTTTAACAAGGTATTTCAACTCAGACTTTCCTTCACTGACAAGCTTTTGCAGATCTTTTAATAATCCATTTGTTAAAGCCGTTTTCCACGGCAAAGGGTTTTCCCTATGGAAGTGTGACTGCAATGCCTCCGGAAGACTATTCAAGTCGGTCAGCGGGACAAATACCTTATCATATTTTGCCTTCATGGCAGCCGGCAGCATAACCTGAAGTGCGGAGATTCTATAGCACATCGTCTCTTTTGTCATCCAGTCAGATAGAGAAAGCAGTTCATCGTTTAATACCGGAATAATGTCAACAGCCTCTTCGATCTTTTTTAACTGGTCGAACGATGATCTCTCCTTCACATCCAGTACAAACCCCTGAATTTTCCTCGGACCAAAAGGCACAACAACGCGCATTCCTTTTTGGACAACAGATTCCAGATGTTCAGGAATTAAATAGTCAAACGCGCGGTCCGTCTGCTTTGCAGGTACATCAACGATGACAGATGCGATCATTCCTGATGTTCCTTTATCAATCTGGTGATTTCTGCGATCAATGCATCTGCAACATCGGACTTGGACTGTAGGGGCAGTGGCTGCATCTCACCGTTCCGATGAAAGATCGTTACGATATTCGTTTCCGTCCCGAAGCCTGCACCTTCTGCTGTAATATCGTTTCCGACTATCAGGTCAGCATTTTTTACTGTCAGCTTCTTTTTTGCATATTCCTCAAGGTTGTCCGTTTCTGCTGCAAAGCCGATTAAAATCTGATCTTTTTTCCGTTCACCGAGTGTTTTCAGGATGTCTTTTGTGCGCTCAAACTCAACCGTCAGCGTTCCATCCTGTTTTTTCATTTTCCTGTCGCTGGTGAAAACAGGACGGTAATCCGCTACAGCTGCACTTTTGATGACAATATGACTGTCATCAAAACGGCTGACAACCGCTTCATACATTTCCTGTGCTGTTATGACATTCACAACTGTTACTCCTGCGGGAGGTGTCAGGTTTACCGGACCGGATACGAGCGTAACATCCGCTCCCGCTTCAGCGGCTTTCGCTGCGATGGCATATCCCATTTTACCGGATGAATGGTTGGTAAAAAACCGGACGGGGTCAAGCTGTTCCCTCGTTGGTCCTGCCGTAATGACTACTTTTTTCCCTGCAAGCGGCCCGGATTGACTTTTAGAAAAACGGCTGATCACTAAGTCGGTGATTTTTTCAGGCTCCTCAAGTCTCCCTTTTCCAACGTATCCGCATGCTAAAAAGCCTTCTGACGGTTCAATAAACCGGACGCCCATCTCATGAAGTGTCTGGATATTCTTTTTCACTGCAGGATGATCATACATATGTACATTCATCGCAGGCGCAGCCCATACTTCAGCTGTAGTTGCAAGCAGCGTGGTCGTTACCATATCATCAGCAATTCCGTTTGCAAGCTTTCCAAGGACATTTGCTGTTGCCGGTGCAATAAGGACAAGGTCAGCCCAATCTGCAAGGTCGATATGGGCGATTTTAGAAGAGTCTTTTTCATCGAAGGTGTCATAAAACACATCATTGCGGGACATGGCCTGAAACGTGAGCGGCGTGACAAACTCCATGGCACTATCAGTCATGATCACTTTCACATTAAACCCCGCCTGACTTAACTTGCTTGTCAGCGCTACTGCTTTATATACTGCAATTCCACCTGTTACACAGAGAAGAATATTTTTCGAATTCAACGTGCCCATCTCCCTATTTTTTCTGATACACCCATTATGAAGGAAACAGTAAAAGATTTCACTTCATACGGACAACTTTCAACAGAAGAATACACGCTGTGACATCTCCTTATTCAAAATTGCCCGGTCCAACAAAAAAACAACCGGAGTGGTTGTTTTTATTTTTCGTCCTCGTATTCAATTCCTTCCTGCGGCGTCTTCATGACAAGATGACCTGCAGCAATTTCCTCAAGTGCCTGACCGACAAACTTTACAGAATGATAAGAATCAAGCGTACCCTGATCTCCTTTTTCCTGCATGTTACGTGCGCGTTTTGCCGCCACACTTACTAATGAATACTTTGAATCAATGTTTTTTCTTAACGCATCAGATGATGGATACAACATATTATTCTACCTCCAGCATTTTTTTATAGCGGGCTTCTACCCGTTCTCTTTTCAGGTGCTCTGCCATCACAATCGCATCAATACGCTCGCAGGCAAGTTCAACCTTGTCATTCTCAACAACGTAATCATATAGATTCATCATTTCAAGCTCTCTTTTAGCAGCTGCCACACGGTTTTGAATGACATCATCCGTTTCCGTTCCTCTCGTAACAAGACGATTTTGTAATTCTGAAAGACTTGGCGGAGCTAAAAAGATAAAAAGCCCTTCCGGAAACTTATCCCGGATCTGCTTTGCACCTTCCACTTCAATTTCAAGAAATACATCTTTACCATTGTTGATCGTTTCACGCACATAATCAACCGGTGTACCGTAGTAGTTGCCTACGTATTCTGCATATTCGAGGAGCTTATCCTGTTCAATAAGTAACTCGAATTCTTCTCTTGATTTAAAGAAGTAGTCCTTTCCATCGACTTCGCCTTCTCTTGGAAGTCTAGTCGTCATGGAAACCGAATATTCATATGCCGTATTTTCCTGTGAAAACAATTCTTTGCGAACCGTTCCTTTCCCAACACCAGATGGACCTGACAAAACGATCAGGAGTCCCTTTTCTCTAATCATGTATTACCCTTCTTCCTGACTATCATCTTTATCTGTAAACCGGGATGCCACTGTTTCAGGCTGAACCGCAACAAGGATCACGTGGTCACTATCCATAATCATAACCGCTCTTGTCCGTCTGCCATACGTAGCATCGATCAGCGTACCGCGTTCGCGGGCATCCTGAATCAGCCTTTTAACCGGAGCAGATTCCGGACTGATAATGGTGATGATGCGATTTGCTGATACGATGTTTCCAAACCCGATATTAATTAGTTTAATTGACATCCATGACACCCCTCTGCCTTCATCCAAAGTTATTCGATATTTTGTACCTGTTCACGGATTTTCTCAAGCGTTGATTTCATTTCTATCACTGCAGAGGCAATGGTTTCATCATTCGCTTTTGATCCGATCGTATTGATTTCACGGTTCATTTCCTGGGTCAGAAAATCCAGCCGTCTGCCAATCGGTTCATGTTTTTCAAGCGCCTGCTCAAACTGAGATAGATGACTGATCAGCCTGGTGAACTCCTCTGTCATATCCGCCTTCTCAGAAAAAACAGCTACTTCTGTAAGCAGCTTACTTTCGTCTATTTCACCGTTCGTATATTCACGCATTTTTTTCTCAAGGCGATCCTTATACTTCCGGGAAACAGCAGGACATTTATTTTTTGCTTCATCTGCAATTTGCCTTAATGATTGTACTTGAAAACGCAAATCCTTTTCAAGTTCTTTTCCCTCATTTTGTCTCATCACAGAAAGCTTTGCAGATGCTTGTGCAGCTGCCTGCAGAATAATGTCTTCCGTTTCATTCACCGATTCTTTTTTTTCGGTAACTGAAAACAGCTCCGATTGCTGAAATAAATGCTCGAGCTTAAGTTCATCCTGAAGATTGTACCTTTTTTTCGCCTCTTCTGCAAAAGCTGCAAAAGAATCCAACAGCGCCCAGTCTACCGACAATTCGTGGCTACCGCTTCTTAACCCTTCGAAAGAGACATAGACGTCCACTTTTCCGCGTTTGATGGTGGAGCCAATCATTTTTTTAATCCGATCCTCAATTCCCGAATACAGTCGCGGGATCTTTACAGAACATTCCTGAAAGCGGTGATTGACTGATTTAATTTCAACTGTTACTTCCAGGCTGTCATGCCCGGCTGTTCCGCGTCCAAATCCGGTCATACTTGTTACCATAATGCCGTTCACCTGCTTATTCGAAATAGATGTTATTCATTATAGCATACAGCAGCAGGAAAAAGATGATAAGATGAAACGGAAACACGAGAAAGTGAAAAGAGGGATTACAATGTCTTTTGACGGAATGTTTACGAGGGCAACTGCTCACGAATTAAAAGAAAAGCTAGATGGAGGAAGAATCAGCCGGATCCATCAGCCGTATGAAAACGAACTGATATTTGTCATTCGTGCTAAAGGAAAAAATCATAAATTATTATTATCCGCTCACCCTTCTTATTCACGTATTCAGCTGACAGAAGAGCAATACGACAACCCTGCGACACCTCCAATGTTTTGCATGCTGCTACGGAAGCACCTTGAGGGATCGATTATTGAATCGATTGAACAAAAAGAAATGGAGCGAATTATTCTAATAGAAGTAAAAGGACGGAACGAAATCGGGGATGTCTCCTATAAACAACTGATTGTCGAGATCATGGGACGTCACTCCAACATTATTCTCGTTGATAAGGAACGGAACATGATTCTAGACAGCATTAAGCATTTAAACCCATCCGTTAACCGCGCGAGAACGATCATGCCAGGATCTCCTCTCCAATGGCCACCTGGGCAGGGAAAGCTGAATCCGTTTGACGTAACGGAGGATCAGTTCCTACGGGCACTTGACTGGAACTCAGGACGCCTAGATCAACAGATTGTTCAGCAGTTCTCAGGCTTCTCCCCTATACTTGCAAAAGAAGTGACACATCGCGCAGGTCTTGCGACACGTGAAGGATTATATAAAGCATTCAGCGAAGTCATTGAAGCATTTCGCTCACATCAATATCATCCTGCTTTCATGCATGCTGATGGAAAAGATTATTTCTATCTGATACCACTTAACCATTTGAAGGACAAATCATCTGACTCGTTTGACACACTCGGTCAGCTCCTCGACCGGTATTATTTCGGCAAAGCTGAACGCGACCGTGTCAGACAGCAGGGGCATGACCTTGAGCGGTTTATTAAAAACGAAAAAGAAAAAAATGAGCTGAAAATAAAAAAGCTCGCTAAAACACTTGATCAGGCTGCAGAAGCTGAAAAATACAAGCTGCTTGGTGAACTCGTCACAGCAAACATTTACGGGATTAAAAAGGGAATGAAAGAAATAGAGGTTCTGAATTATTATGAAGAGGCTGCTCCTCAGATTACCATTCCACTCGATCCGCGAAAATCACCATCTGAAAATGCCCAGCGGTACTTTACGAAATACCAGAAGGCTAAAAATTCAGTGGATATTGTCAAGGAGCAGATCAGTCTTGCAGAAAAAGAGATAGTTTACTTTGACCAGCTCATTCAGCAGCTCGACTCCGCATCACCTTCAGACCTTGAAGAGATGCGCGAAGAACTTGCAGAAGAAGGCTATCTGAAAGCTAAAAAAAATAACAAGAAAAAACAAAAGCCGGTTAAACCGGTTCTTGAAGAATACATGTCTTCAGACGGCACGCTCATTCTGGTCGGAAAAAATAATAAACAAAATGATTACCTCACGAATAAAGTGGCAGGCAGAGATGAAATCTGGCTGCATACAAAAGATATACCGGGCTCCCATGTGGTTATCCGCGATAAAGAGCCGGAAGAAAAAACCATTCTGGAAGCTGCAGCGATCGCAGCTTACTTCAGCAAAGCACGCGCCTCAAGCTCCGTGCCAGTTGATTTCACGAAAATCCGCCATGTAAAAAAACCGAACGGGTCAAAGCCTGGATATGTGATTTATGAGCAGCAGGAAACCGTTTATGTAACGCCTGAAGATGAACTGATCAGGCGTTTAAAGAAAAAGTAAAAACAGGAAGAAATCCTGTTCTTACCCTAAGTATGCACCATTTTTTACAGCGAATCATTAAAATGGTAATACTTTTCCTGACAAAAAAGGGAACGTCCGATATAGACGTTCCCTTTCTTATTTCTGTAATACACCTGTTAACTCCATAAGAGCGGTATTTCAACTCACCAGTGTACTTGCAGTTTATTACCATTAGGGTCGTAAAAATGGAAAAAAGAATGGCCATGATCTTCTTTTATATCATCAGTCTTAACTTGATGATCAAGTAAATGTTGATGAAATTGAAATAATTCCGGACTTGTAAAACCAATGATAAATTCCTGTCTATTGTCTATTGTAAAATGAGCAAATGTTTCATCACCTGATGGAATTAAAATAACTAAAAACGGTCCTTCATTTACTTTTAAAACGGCGCGCTCTCCGGTAATATTCAGCAATTGAAAACCAAGTATATCTTCATACCATTGAGCAGACCACTCTAAATCTTTTACAGGAATTCTAATATAATGCACTTGATCAATAAATGATTTACTCATCGTTTCCTCTCCCTTATCTCACCTGGTACATTAATAAGTTCCCTATGCATTCAGTTTTTTCCTTCCATTCGATGAAATGAATCTGCGATTTGGAATAATAACGTTCTGACACTTTCGATTAATACCAGGAGAGAAGGAGCTACTTTCATAACCTTTTGAATTATCATCAAAGGTAATCTTAGTTATTTCGATGCAATTAAATAAATTCCACGAACTCAAATCCTGTTTAAGATCACTGGTTGATTCATTGTATTCAACTAACCACCCGATCCTCTAAAACTGATCTTTCCATTCCCTCAAATATTCAGCGCTGTTTTTCTCTATGTACCCGCCTTCAACCGCTTCTTCAATCAGTGTGTCAAAGTCCGTCAGTGAGTAATACGGGACGCCTGCTGTGTCAAAGTTATCTTTTGCTTTTTTGAAGCCATATGTAAACAGACTCACAACACCGGCTACTTCCACTCCTGCTTCTTTCAGTGCCTGCACAGCTTCGAGGCTGCTTCCACCTGTTGAGATCAGGTCTTCAATGACGACGGCTTTTTCAGCTGTCAGCACTTTGCCTTCAATCTGATTTCCTTTGCCGTGTTTTTTGGCAGATGAGCGGATATAGTTCATCGGGAGGCCCATTTTTTCACTGACCCAGGCTGCATGAGGGATTCCTGCTGTTGCGGTACCTGCGATGACACCTGCATCAGGAAATTTTTGTTCAATCAGTTCTTTGAACAGTTCAGCAGCATAAGATCTCACTTCAGGGTAGGACATGGTCAGGCGATTGTCGCAGTAAATGGGGGATTTGATGCCTGATGCCCAAGTAAATGGATCGTTTGGGCGAAGCTCTACTGCTTTGATTTCAAGTAACATTTGTGCAAGCTTTTGATTCATTCCAACCCGCTCCATTCTTTTTTTATGTCGTAATACGCTTGTACCGGATCTTCACTTTGTGTGATGGCTCTTCCTACAACGATGGCTGTAGATCCCAACTGTTGCGCTTCTTTTGGTGATGCTATTCGTACCTGATCATGAAGATCTCCTCCGGCTGGACGGATACCCGGGGTTAACCTGATAAAAGGTTCTCCAATCGCTGATTCAATGGCTTTACACTCCTTAGGTGAACATACGACACCATCCATTCCCGATTTTTTCGCGAGTGAAGCATAATGAACAACCGAATCAATCAGCGTGGTTTGGATGTTTTGTTCACTTCTCATCTGGTGCTCTGATGTTGATGTCAGCTGTGTCACCGCAATGATCGAAGGCCGTTTTACACCGGAGGCTCCCTGGGCCAGCCCCTCTCGAGCCGCTTCCATCATTGCCTGACCCCCTGCAGCATGAACATTGACGAGATCCACTTCAAGAGAAGCAAGCCCTTTCATCGCTTTGCGGACAGTTGTCGGGATATCGTGGAGCTTAAGATCAAGAAAAATGCGGTGTCCTTTTTCCTTCAGCTGATACAGCATGGAAGGGCCGTTTTGATAAAACAGCTCCATTCCAACTTTTACATATAACGGCTCTGCAAATTGGTTTAAAAAATGCTCTGCTTCCTGAAATTCAGCAAAATCAAGCGCGATGACCGGCTGCTTCTCCATGTCTCATCCAGCTCCTTCCTCGTAAATCAAGTATATGGTCTGCGCCGAGTTCATCCAGGATAGAAGGCAGCTCTTGTATAATCTCCTGACAGACGAACGGATTGACAAAGTTAGCCGTACCCACTGCCGCTGCACTCGCTCCGGCAGAGATAAAATCAATCACGTCCCACGCTGAGCTGATACCGCCCATTGCGATGATCGGAAGGGTTGTCTGCTGACTCACCTCATAAACCATCCGGAGCGCAACCGGCTTAATTGCCGGTCCTGACAGTCCACCTGTTTTGTTGGCAATGACAGGCTTTCCCGTTTTATGATCGAGCCTCATGCCGACTAGCGTATTGATCATCGTTAAACCATCCGCTCCGCCTTCTTCACATGCTTTGGCCATTTCTGTGATACTCGTTACATTAGGAGAAAGCTTTACATATACCGGAACCTGGGAAACTTCTTTAACCTTTGCGGTCAGATTCCTGGCAGTCTCAGGATCTGTTCCAAATGCAATGCCCCCTTCTTTGACATTCGGACAGGAAATATTTAATTCAAGTGCTGCCACGTTTTTGGCTGCGGAAATTTTTTCAGCCACTTTAATATAATCCTCTGCTTCAGATCCAGCGATATTCGCAATGATCGGAAGGTCAAACTGTTCAAGCCATGGTAATTCCGTCTCTATGACTTTTTCAAGCCCGGGATTTTGCAGTCCGATGGCATTTAGCATTCCTGAGGAAGTCTCAGCTACGCGCGGCACCGGATTTCCTGCTCTCGGATGAGGAGTCGTCGCTTTAATCATGATGGAACCTAATTCACTTAGATCATAAAACTGACTGTATTCCCGACCAAACCCAAAGCATCCTGATGCCGGCATGATCGGGTTTTTCAAAGATAATCCCGGCAGTGATACGGATAATCTATCCATAAATCAGCTCTCCCTTCCTGAAAACAGGTCCGTCTGTACATACTTTTTTATACGGAACATCTGGATCCTTCACTTCGCACACGCAGGCAAGGCAGGCACCAACGCCGCATCCCATACGCTGCTCCATCGACACAAAGCCCGGAATATGGGCAAGCTGTTCTTCAACAGCAGCAAGCATTGGCACCGGTCCGCATGCATAAAAGGCATCAGCATGGATCAATCCCTGCTGTTCAATGACATTGGTGACAAACCCTTTACAGCCATGTGAGCCGTCAGCGGTGGCGATCAGTGTTTGACCAAGCTCACTGAATTCCTTTTCGTAAAAAACGACCCGCGCCGATTCAAAGCCCAATACGTGCGTAACTGAGGCTCCTTTTTCAACGAGCTGCTTAGACAATTCATACAGTGGCGGAACCCCGATGCCGCCTCCAATCAGGAGCATCGATTTTCCTTTTACATCCTCATTTACCTGGTATCCGGATCCGAGTGGACCGAGTACATCAATCGTGTCATAAGGACTTTCAGCCATCTGTTTTGTTCCAAGCCCTGATGCGCGGTAAATCACTGTCATCGTATTTTCTTCCTGATTGTACGAGGAAATACTGATCGGCCTACGTAAAAGCGGGTCGTTACCTGATGAGGTCCTGATGTGAACGAACTGACCAGGCGTCCGGATCAGGCTCACCAGCTCCCCCGATAAAGTCATTTCATAAATCTGGTGAGCGAGCTTTTTATTACCGAGCACTTTCATCTGCTCTCTGATCATACGAATGCCGCCTTTTTCCCTGATTTATTCATTGGCTTCATCGTAAAATTCATAGACTCAAGCACGCTCAGCATGGCTTCCGCCGTATCGAGTGAAGTCAGGCAGGGAATTCCATTTTCTACCGATTCACGGCGAATTCTGAAGCCGTCACGTGCCGGCTGCTTGCCTTTCGTTAATGTGTTAACGACAAGCTGAATTTCACCTGACTGGATGCCGTCGATCAGTGTCTTTCCGCTTTCTCCAATTTTACTGATCGTCTCATTCGGAATACCTGCCTCATTTAATACAGCAGCCGTTCCTTCTGTGGCCAGAATGTGATAACCGAGCTGATGGAACCGTTGTCCAAGTGTTGCCGCAGCTTCTTTATCTTTGTTGGCAACGGTCATGAGAACGGAGCCGTAATGACGGATGTTCATGCCCGCTGCCGTCAGCCCTTTATAGAGTGCTTTTTCAAGCGTCTCGTCTTTACCGATGACTTCTCCGGTTGATTTCATTTCAGGTCCGAGCGTAATATCGACACGCTTCAGCTTAGCAAAAGAGAAGACAGGTACTTTTACATAAACTCCATTGACCGGATCGAGCAGCCCTGTTCCAAACCCGAATGATGTGACTGATTCACCAAGAATGGCTTTCGTCGCAATGTTCGCCATCGGTACACCTGTGATTTTACTCATAAACGGCACGGTGCGGCTCGATCTTGGATTGACTTCGAGCACATACACTTCACCTTTTGAAATAACGTACTGAATGTTGATCAGACCTTTAATATTGAGTCCTTTTGCCAGGCGGACTGTATAATCCTCAAGCGTTGAAATGTGTTCAGTTGTCAACGTCTGAGGCGGATACACGGCAATGGAGTCCCCTGAGTGAACACCGGCACGTTCAATGTGTTCCATAATACCCGGGATCAGCACGTTTTCTCCATCACAGATTGCGTCCACTTCAATTTCTTTTCCTGTCAGGTAACGGTCAATTAACACAGGATGCTCAGGGCTTGCCTTTACCGCACTCGTCATATACTGACGCAGCTCCTGCTCCTGATAGACGATTTCCATCGCTCTGCCACCAAGCACGTATGATGGACGAACGAGCACCGGATAACCGATTCGGTTGGCGATCGATACGGCCTCTTCCTCTGACACGGCCGTCTGTCCTTCCGGTTGCGGGATGCCAAGCTTCTTAAGCGTCTTTTCAAACTGATCACGGTTTTCTGCGCGATCAAGATCTTCAAGTGAAGTTCCGAGGATTTTAACACCTCTTTCAGCAAGGCCGTCAGCTAGATTAATGGCTGTTTGTCCTCCGAACTGAACGACAACCCCTTCTGGCTTTTCAAGGTCAATAATATGCATAACATCCTCAAGCGTCAGCGGTTCAAAATACAGCTTGTCTGAAATAGAGAAGTCAGTTGAAACCGTCTCAGGGTTACTATTGATGACTATTGCTTCATATCCGGCTTCCTTAATCGCCCACACTGAGTGTACCGTTGCATAATCAAACTCCACGCCCTGACCGATACGGATCGGACCGGATCCAAGCACGATCACCTTTTTGCGGTTGCTGACAACTGATTCATTTTCCTCCTCATACGTTCCGTAAAAATACGGTGTGGAAGATTCAAATTCTGCAGCGCACGTGTCCACCATTTTATAAACAGGGATGATGTCCGCCTGCTTGCGTCTTTCATAAATGGCAAGCTCTGTCGTGTTCCAGAGTGATGCGATCGTTTTATCACTGAAGCCCATTCTCTTTGCTTCATAAAGTGTTTCATCAGACTGACCGGCAGCCAGTTCTTTTTCAAATTGAACGATTTTATTCATTTTATTAAGAAAGAAAAGATCAATTTTGCTCCAGTCATGGATCTCTTCCACGGTCACACCCATTCTCAGTGCTTCACCAATATAAAACAGGCGTTCATCTCCAGCCTTCCTGATTCGTCTTTCAATCCACGCAGGTTCGTGTGTACCGATTTCAAGATGATATACATCGTTTTCAAGGGAGCGCACTGCTTTTAAAAGAGATTCCTCAATGCTGCGGCCAATGGCCATCACTTCACCAGTCGCTTTCATCTGAGTGCCAAGATTACGCTTAGCTGATTCGAATTTATCAAAAGGCCATCTCGGAATTTTAGTGACGACGTAATCAAGTGCAGGTTCAAAGCATGCGTACGAGCTGCCTGTCACCGGGTTAATCATTTCATCAAGCGTCAGACCGACCGCAATTTTGGCTGCAAGCTTGGCAATCGGATAGCCGGTTGCTTTTGAAGCAAGCGCTGATGAGCGGCTGACACGCGGATTGACTTCAATAATGTAGTATTGAAAACTGTCAGGGTCGAGTGCAAGCTGAACGTTACAGCCGCCTTCAATACCAAGTGCGCGGATGATTTTCAGTGAGCAGTCACGAAGCATCTGATATTCCCGGTCACTCAGTGTCTGGGAAGGTGCGACCACGATTGAATCTCCCGTATGAATGCCGACCGGATCAATGTTTTCCATATTACAGACAACGATTGCATGGTCATCTTTATCACGCATCACTTCATATTCGATTTCCTTGAAGCCTGCGATACTTTTCTCAAGGAGACATTGGGTAACCGGGCTGTATTTCAGGCCTGATGAAACGATTTCAATGAGTTCTTTTTCATCATGACAAATTCCGCCTCCTGTCCCCCCGAGTGTAAAAGCAGGACGGACGATGACCGGGTAGCCGATCTCATTAACAAAAGCAAACGCTTCTTCGAGGTTATGAATGATCTCACTTTGAGGAACCGGCTCATTCAGTTCATTCATGAGATTGCGGAACAGATCGCGATCTTCAGCCTGCTGAATGGCTGACAGCTTTGTACCGAGGATTTCAACATTACACTCTTCAAGAATACCGCTTTCTGACAGCTCTACAGCCAGATTAAGTGCGGTTTGTCCTCCAAGCGTTGGAAGAAGCGCATCCGGGCGCTCCATGCGGATAATTCTTGAAATAAACTCAACCGTTAATGGCTCCATGTATACTTTATCCGCGATTTCCGTATCGGTCATAATGGTGGCGGGGTTTGAGTTAACAAGAACTACCCGGTAGCCTTCTTCTTTCAGAGCAAGGCAAGCCTGTGTCCCTGCGTAATCAAATTCTGCTGCCTGACCAATGACAATCGGACCTGAACCGATCACAAGAATGGAATTAATATCTGTACGTTTAGGCATGCTGCATATCCCCCTTAGCTGTTTCACTCATCAGTTTAAGAAACCGGTCAAATAATTCGTTCGCATCTTCAGGACCCGGTGCTGCTTCCGGATGATACTGGACGGAAAAAGCGAGTCCATTTTCGTGTGCAATCCCTTCAACAGTACCGTCGTTTAATGCTTTATGTGTTACCTGTAATGCGGTTCCTTCAAGAGATTTTTCATCAACTGCATAGCCGTGATTCTGTGCCGTAATGGCGACTTTCCCTGTAGAGAGCTCCTTGACTGGATGGTTGGATCCGCGGTGACCGAATGTCAGTTTAAATGTGTCCGCACCCCCAGCGAGTGCTAACAGCTGATGGCCGAGACAGATGCCGAATATCGGCACTTTTCCAATAAGATTTTTCACCGTTTCTGTTGATTCAGGTACCGACTTTGGATCCCCCGGTCCATTCGACAGGACCACACCGTCCGGATTAAGGTGTAAAATCTCTTTTGCCGTCGTCTGGTAAGGAACGACAATGACGTCACATTGACGTTTATTAAGTTCACGAAGAATACCGTGCTTCATTCCATAATCAATCACCACGACGCGGTTTCCTCTTCCAGGACTCGGATAAGGTGACTTCGTTGATACTTGTTCCACCTGATTCACCGGAAATGATGTTGCTTTTAACTCCTGCACAACCTTTTCAACATCCGTTTCAGCCGGACAGATCTTTCCTTTCATCGTTCCGTGACTGCGCAGAAGACGTGTCAGCCTTCTCGTGTCAACACCTGAAAGTCCGGGAATCTTTTTTTCCTTTAACAGCTCGTCAATGCTTGCTTCACTGCGGAAATTCGAAGGAAGATCACATTCCTCTCTTACGATCAGCGCTTTAATAAATGGATGAATGGATTCAAAGTCATCCCGGTTGATGCCGTAGTTGCCAATCAACGGATACGTAAGCACCACCATCTGTCCGCAGTACGATGGATCAGATAGAATTTCCTGATAGCCAGTCATCCCAGTATTAAATACGACTTCACCTGATGTTTCTTCTGTTGCTCCAAATCCTTTACCGTTAAATACTGAACCATCTTCAAGTACAAGCAGCTTTTTCATTTATTTAACCTCCTGAAAGACAATTATTCCGCTTTTGATCGTCATCACCGGTTTTCCTGTTACCTTTTCTCCATGAAATGGTGTGTTTTTTCCTTTTGACAGAAATTCGCTGCGTTCAATCACATGCTCTTCCTGGCAATCAAGCAGCACCAGATCAGCCACACTGTTCTGTTGAATTCGCCCGGTCTCGAGGCTGAACACTTCAGAAGGCTTTACTGCGAGCCACTCAATCAGCTGCTCCAGCGTCCATTTTCCCGTTTGAACGAATTCCGTATAGAGGAGCGAAAACGCAGTCTCAATTCCTGAAATACCAAACGGTGCCCGAAGCATACCTTCTTTCTTCTCTTCTTCTGTGTGAGGGGCATGATCTGTGGCAATAAAATCAATTGTTCCATCTTCGAGTCCCTCTATTAACGCTGCCTGGTCCTCCTTAGACCTGAGCGGCGGGTTCATCTTAAAGTCTGCATGATCACCCGGGATATCATGTTCGTTTAATAAAAGGTGGTGCGGCGTGACTTCTGCCGTCACGTGAATGCCTGCCTTCTTGGCATCGCGGATGACGCGCACTGATTCCTTTGTGGAAACGTGGCAGACGTGGTAGTGACAACCTGTTGCTTCAGCCAGCAGCACATCCCGCGCAATCTGAACGGACTCACAAACGGATGGGATACCTGGCAGCCCAAGCTCTTTTGATTTCTCTCCATCATGCATGCAGCCACCGTGAATCAGCGTATTATCTTCACAGTGCGCAACAATTGCTTTATTCAGTGAAGCGGCTTTTTGCATCGCCTTTAACATCTGATCGGCACTCTGTACCCCTACCCCGTCGTCTGTGAAAGCAAAGGCGCCCGCTTGTGCCAGAGCCTCCATATCCGTCAGCTCTTTACCTGCCTGATTGGTCGTAATTGCCGCATAAGGCAGCACCGAGATACATGCATTTTGCTTGATTTTTTCCTGTATGTTTTGAAGTGTTTCAAGGTCATCCGGGACCGGCCGCGTATTTGGCATGGCACAGACTGTTGTATAACCGCCTTTTGCCGCAGCCAGCGTCCCTGTTTTGATTGTTTCTTTTTTCTCCCCACCAGGCTCTCTGAGATGTACGTGAACATCTACAAATCCCGGTGCAAGATACAATTCATCTGCGTCGATGACCTGTTCATTATGTAATGGCGCTAACGAACCGGTTTCTGTAATTGTTCCATCTGAGACCCTGACATCTGTTATGCCTTTTTTAAATACGTTTGCCCCTTTAATTAATAAGCTCATGTTTTAATTCCTCCCGTTTTAATATTACGTACTGCAGCATCGCCATTCTCGTTGGCACGCCATTTTCCATCTGTTTGAATATACGGGAGCGTGAGCATTCCACGAGCTCATCAGCAATCTCCACACCCCGGTTCACCGGTGCCGGATGGAGAATAATGCTTTTATGCTTCATTCTCTTTTCGCGCTCCACCGTCAGACCGAATTCCTGATGATACTTCTCTTTTGTAAACGACTCACCAAATGTATGCCGTTCATGCTGAACCCGGAGCAGCATAAGCGCATCACTCGTTTTTACGGCTTCATCCATCGGGATAAATGGAACATCCGGCATCTCAGGATCTCTCCACTGTTCAGGTCCTGTAAAATTAACATCAGCTCCAAGCCTTTTTAAAGCAAAAGTGTTTGACCTCGCCACACGGCTGTGCCGGATATCACCTGCAATGGTCACTTTCACGCCTTCAAAAGTTCCGAACTCCTGGTAGATCGTCAGGAGATCTAGCATACACTGCGAAGGATGATGCCCCATACCGTCTCCACCATTGATTAAAGAAATGGAGACATGATCTTTCAGCGCATCAAAATACCGTTCCTCACTATGACGGATGACCGCTACATCCACCCCGATTGCTTCAAGCGTTTTGACTGTATCGTAGAGGGATTCACCTTTATGAACCGAGGCAGTCCCCGGGTCAAAGGAAAGAACATTCATTCCAAGCTTTTTTTGTGCCATTTCAAAGCTGCACTTTGTTCGCGTACTGTTTTCAAAAAACAGGTTCACTGCATATTTTTCAGGCATTGGAATCGGCTTCTGATGTTTCAGCACCTGTGCCTGCTGGATCACCTCAAAAATATCTTCAACTGATAGCTCGTCCATGGTTAAAAAATGCATTCTGATCCTCTCCTTCTTGATTTGAGTATGAAAAAACCGCCTTCTATGCTTCCAGAAGGCGGTTTTAGACAGACGGATCCCGTCAAAACCCCTTTGAAAGCCTCTCTGGACTTCATTTAAAAGGATTTAAGCAGCTTTATTCTTTTCGTTAAATAATGTTTCTTCTTCTTTTCTTCTGCCCGGCAGAATGAGATTAAGCGCGATCCCGATGATGGCAGCAAGCGCCATGCCAGGAAGGACGAATGTTTCTGTAAACTGTACGTATGCACCGCCTACTCCGATAATCATGATCACAGATGCGATAATCAGATTTCTTTTATGAGAGAAATCCACTTTTGCTTCGATCAGCATGCGGAGACCGCTTGATGCAATGATCCCGAACAGCAGGATCGATACCCCGCCCATAACCGGAGTCGGAATGGAGCTGATCAGTGCAGAGATTTTACCGACAAAACCGAACAGGATCGCAAGCACAGCTGCTCCTCCAATGACAAACACACTAAAGATTCTCGTGATTGCAAGCACGCCGATATTTTCCCCGTACGTCGTATTTGGCGGACCGCCAATCATCGCTGCAATCATTGTTGCCACTCCGTCACCAAGAATCGAACGGTGAAGACCCGGCTTTTCTAAAAAGTTTCTTCCAACCACCTTACTAACCACCATCTGATGACCTGTATGCTCGGATAATGTCACGATGGCGATTGGTACCATGATAATGATGCCTGTCCATGAAAATGCAGGCGTATAATCAACAAACGGGATGAATAAATCCGGTACTGCGAACCATGGCGCGTCGAGCACCTGCTGAAAGTCCACAAGCCCTGCAAAAAGTGCTGCGATATATCCACCTGCTATACCGATCAGAATCGGAATCAGACCAAAAATCTTTTTAAAGTAAATCGAAGCGATCACTGTTATCGCAAGTGTAATCAGCGCTACCGCAATATGCGTTCCGCTGTAAATGAACTCAGCTGGATTCTCAGCTAGTGGATTTTCATACATCGCCATATTCACAGCGGTACCTGCAAGTCCGAGCCCGATGACGATAATGACCGGACCTACCACAACCGGCGGAAGGATTCTCATTAACCAGCTGACGCCGAATTTATAAATTAAGAGTGCGACAAGTCCGTAGGCAAGCCCTGCGAAAAACGCACCAAGCATCGCCGCTCCGGGACCTCCAAGCTGTGTAGCCGTAATAATCGGTACAATAAAGGCGAAGGATGATCCAAGATAAGCAGGAATCTGTCCTTTTGTAATCAGAAGATAAGCAAGTGTTCCCAGTCCGCTTGAGATCAGCGCTACAGCCGGGCTGAGTCCCACAAGCATCGGTACAAGGACCGTTGCGCCAAACATAGCGAATAAGTGCTGAAGGCTTAATGTCAGCCATTGATCCCATTTCGGTTTTTCCTCAACATCAAGTACCGGTTTAACTCTTTCAGTGTTTTCCACGATTCATTCCTCCTATTAAAAAACCTCTTTGCCAGGCATGGCAAAGAGGCACAGGAAGACATACTTGTCCTCGTGTATTCTCCTTTGCCAGCCTCTCTGGACTGCATTAAAGGATGTTACTTATAAATAGTAACCTGTTCATTATCATCGGTTTCTGCAAGCTCTACCCGGATTTTTTCCTCACTTGATGTGGGAATATTCTTTCCGACAAAATCCGCTCTGATCGGCAGCTCCCGATGACCTCTGTCGATCAGTACCGCCAGCTGTATCTGAGTCGGACGGCCGTTATCCATAATGGCATCCATTGCTGCCCTTACTGTTCTGCCGGTGTAAAGCACATCATCAACGACAATGACTTTTTTGTCAGTCACCTGCAGTGACAGATCTTTGTTGTGAACAACCGGTTCACCCGATCCATGCTTCTTTTCAAGATCGTCACGATACATCGTAATGTCCAGCTCACCGACTGGCACCGTTACACTTTCTATCGCTTCGATCCGTTCCCTCAGTCGTTCAGCAAGGTGAATGCCACGCGTTTTTATGCCGATCAGCACGCAGTTTTCCACCCCTTTATTCCGCTCAATGATTTCGTGGGCGATTCTCGTAAGGGCCCGCTTCATCATCTGCTCGTCCATGACAACTGTTTCCGGCATCTGATCATTCCTTTCACAAAAAAACCCTTCCGCCAAAGTACACGGAAGGGTAGACGGATATTTACATAGCCGTCAAATATGTCCTTCCCTGCCTCTCTGGACCGGATTAAAGGTTTCGCTCATTAAGTTGTTCTCATTGTATCGGGATCACCTGCAAAAGTCAACGATCATTTTTAAGCATGTCGACAAATGTACTGAAGCTTTCCGGAGGCGGGCATGAGAATTCCATGTATTCATCCGTCGCAGGGTGAATAAATCCAAGTACGCCTGCATGTAAAGCCTGTCCATTCAGATCAGGCGTTTTTCTCGGCCCGTATTTCGGATCTCCAGCTAGAGGAAAACCGATATACTTCAAGTGAACGCGGATCTGATGCGTTCTGCCTGTTTCAAGCTCACATTCAACGTGTGTGAACTCTTTAAAACGGTCCAGCACTCTGAAATGTGTCACTGCTTTTTTGCCCTGATCCACAACTGCCATGCTTTGGCGATCCTTCGTATCACGGCCAATCGGAGCATCAATCGTTCCGTATTCGTGTGGTATCAAACCATGCACGACTGCCTGATATTTTCTTGTAACGGTTTTATCGACGAGCTGCTGAACAAGCTTTTCATGAGCGGCATCGTTTTTGGCAACCATTAGAAGACCTGAAGTATCCTTATCAATCCGGTGGACAATCCCCGGACGCAAAACGCCATTAATGCCTGAAAGGTCTTTACAGTGAGCCATCAGTCCATTGACAAGCGTGCCGGAAAGATGACCAGGTGCAGGATGAACAACCATCCCTTTCGGCTTATTCACGACAAGAACATCTTTGTCCTCATAATAAATATCAAGGTTTATTTCTTCCGCTTCAATGTCCAAAGGTTCCGGATCAGGAATCTTGATTGAAATTTCGTCACCCTGAACGGCCTTATAATTTGGTTTCGTTTTATTACCGTTTACGGTTACGTTACCTTCTTTGATCCATTGCTGAACCTGCGTTCTTGACCAGTCTCCTTCAAGGCCTGCAAGAACGGCATCAAGACGTTTACCTTTTTCATTTTCCTGTATTAAGTGTTGAATGCTTTCCATTTTTCTTCCTCTTTTCCTGCACTTCTTCGATAATCATCTGGACGAAGAGCAATACTACTCCAATTGTTAGAGCGGCATCTGCAATGTTGAAAATAAAATTAAAGATCGTAAGCTGAAGAAAATCGACAACTTCCTGTCTGAAGATCCGGTCAATAAAATTCCCGATTGCTCCACCAAGTAAAATCATTAAACTGACACTGAACAGTACGTTTCCTTTAGCATGCTTGTGAAAATAATAAAGAATACCACCGATCACGATTAAGGTGACAATATAAAATAACCACATCTGTCCCTCAAGCATCCCCCAGGCAGCGCCTGTGTTACGGTGAGAAGTCAAATAAAAGAATCCATCCACCACATTAATGGACTCACCAACCTCCATATTGCGGACCACCAGATACTTCGTCAGCTGATCCACTGCGATAATGAATAAAGCCAGCAAATAATAGATCACTTGTTTACCTCCGTATTCTCGTTGCAAACCCTTAACGTATTGTAGCACAATTCAACGCCGCAGGCATAACCACGTGAGAAAGATTTCTAACTCTGACAAAGATTTTGACTGATCTCCCCAAAGTGAAGGGCAGGCGGAGGGGAAGCTAGCTTCCCTCCCGCCTGCCCTTCACTTTGGGGACTTTTCAGGCTCTGCCTGAAAAGCGGGTCAAACGTCCGTTTGACCCGGATCAGTCAAAATCGGATCAGAAAACATCCCTTCTCCTAAAACGGTCCTGTAAACCACGCAAAGAAAAAGCTGCCTGATCCAACAGGCAGCTTTTTCACAGGTTCATTATTCTGCAGTCAAGTGAGCATAATGCTCCTTCACAACACCTGCACAGCGCGGGCAAAGTGTCGGGTGGTCGCTGTCCTGTCCAACCTCAGTTGAAACCGTCCAGCAGCGGTCACACGTTTCTCCTTCCGCCTTCTCAACAGACACTTTATGTCCCTCAAATTGAAGCGCTTCTGAAGGAGCACCTTCAGCACCCTTCAATTCAAAATCAGACACAATAAACAGCTGTTTTAAATCTTCACTTACAGATGACAACAATGCATGCGTCTTATCATCAGCATACAGCGTCACTTTCGCTGACAGTGATTTACCGATCAGCTTCGCATTTCTCGCTTCTTCAAGTGCCTTCAGTACATCATCACGCACATCCAGGAACGTGTTCCACTTATCAAGCAGTGCTTTTTCATTTTCAAACGTCTCAGCTACAGGCATATCCGTCAGCTGAACACTCTCCTCTTCCACACCCGGAATGAAAGCCCATACCTCATCCGCAGTATGAGAAAGAATTGGAGACAACAGCTTCACAAGAGATACAAGTGACTCGTACATTACCGTCTGCATAGCACGGCGATCCTTGTGATCTGCTGCTTCGATATATAAAATATCCTTCGCAAAATCAAGATAGAACGAGCTCAGGTCTGTCGTGCAGAAATTATTAATCGTGTGATAGATGGACGCAAACTCATAATTTTCATAAGAAGCGTTCACTGATTTAACAACCTGATTCAGACGGACCATCATGAACTGATCCACTTCTCTTAGCTCATTGAACGAAACAGCATTTTTTGCAGGTTCGAAATCGTCCAGGTTTGCCAGTAGAAAACGCAGTGTATTACGGATCTTTCTATATACTTCTGCAACCTGCTTCAAGATCGGATCAGATACACGTACATCAGCCTGATAATCTACAGAAGCAACCCATAGTCTCAGAATATCAGCACCGAGCTGATTCATTACCTTAGACGGAAGCACAACATTTCCAAGTGATTTACTCATTTTGCGGCCATTTCCATCAAGTGCAAAGCCGTGGCTTAGTACACCTTTATATGGTGCTTTACCTGTTACAGCAACACCGGTTGTAAGCGAAGAGTTAAACCATCCGCGGTACTGGTCACTGCCTTCAAGATACAGATCAGCCGGTCTTTGAAGCTCTGCTCTTGCCTCAAGTACAGACTGGTGGGATGATCCGCTGTCAAACCACACATCCATAATGTCTGTTTCTTTCGTGAAGCGGCCGTTCGGACTGCCCTCATGTGTAAATCCTTCCGGCAGAAGATCCTTCGCCTCTTTTTCAAACCAGATATTTGACCCATGCTCAGCAAATAGCGCTGACACATGGCTGATCGTTTCTTCCGTTATGATCGCATCTCCATTTTCAGCATAAAAAACAGGAATCGGTACACCCCATGCACGTTGACGGGAAATACACCAGTCACCCCGGTCGCGAACCATATTGAAGAGACGTGTTTCACCCCATGCAGGAATCCACTTCGTATCCTTGACTGCCTGAAGCAGCTCTTCACGGAAATTATCAATCGAAGCAAACCATTGTGCTGTGGCACGGAAAATAACCGGTTTTTTCGTTCTCCAGTCGTGCGGATAGCTGTGCGTAAAAAATTCCAGCTTTAACAAAGCGCCGGCTTCTTCAAGTTTTTCTGAAATCGGCTTATTCGCCGTATCATAAAACAGTCCTTCAAAACCAGGTGCCTCTGAAGTAAATACACCTTTATCATCAACCGGACACAATACATCCAGTCCATATTTTTTACCGACAATAAAGTCGTCTTCACCGTGGCCAGGAGCAGTATGAACACAGCCTGTACCTGCATCAGTTGTGACGTGCTCACCAAGAATAACAAGACTCTCGCGGTCATAAAGCGGATGCTGCGCTGTAATATGCTCAAGCTCAGCTCCTTTATGAGTGCTGACAATCTGAGGTGATACCCACTCAAGCTTTTCAGTTACTTCTTCAAGTAACTCTTTGGCTACAACATACTGATCACCGTTTTCTTTTACGAGCACATACTCAAGCTCAGGGTGAAGAGCAATCGCAAGGTTAGCCGGAATCGTCCAAGGTGTCGTTGTCCAGATGATAAATTTCACACCTGCATCCAATACACCCTTTCCATCCTTCACGTCAAATGCAACATAAATAGAAGGTGAACGCTTATCCTGATATTCAATCTCTGCTTCAGCAAGCGCTGACTCACTTGAAGGAGACCAGTAAACAGGCTTTTTCCCTTTGTAGATATAGCCCTTTTTCGCCATATCGCCGAATACACGGATCTGTTGTGCTTCATACTCAGGGTTTAATGTAATATAAGGGTTTTCCCAATCACCACGAACACCGATGCGCTTAAACTGTGATCGCTGGTTATCAATCTGCTGGAGTGCATATTCCGCACATTTTTCACGGAATTCAGCAACCGTCATTTCCTTACGCTTTACACCTTTGTTTGTAAGAGCCTGTTCAATCGGCAGACCGTGTGTATCCCAGCCTGGCACATAAGGTGCGTTAAAACCGCTCATTGATTTATAACGTACAATAAAGTCTTTCAGTACCTTATTCAGCGCGTGCCCCATATGAAGGTCCCCGTTTGCATACGGAGGTCCGTCATGCAGCACAAATAACGGTCTGCCTGCCGTTCTTTCCTGCACCTTGCTATAAATGTCCATCTCTGCCCATTTTTCCTGAATTTCAGGCTCGCGGTTAGGCAGGTTCCCTCTCATTGGAAAAGCTGTTTTAGGCATGAGTAATGTATCTTTGTACTCCATTGTATTTCCTCCTTCAGTCCTCTTTCTTTAAAAAACAAAAAAGACTCCCCATCCCAAAAAGGGACGAGAGAGCCTTATGCTGTCACGCGGTACCACCCTTATAGAAAAACAAAGTGCTGTTTTTCCACTCAAGAAGCTGTTAACGCCGCCACACGTCAGAGCTTACTTACTTTCAGCTCTGAAACTCCAGGATGATCTTCGTCTGTCTGTCCGCACCGGGCTCTCACCTTCCCCGGTTCGCTTTATGTCGGCTCAAATCAGATTACTCTTCCTATCAACGTATATCGTATTCATCAGTTTAATCATTTTTCAACAATCCTATTATAGTCAAACTGCGGACGATCCGTCAATCATTCAATTATTCATGCGGTTCCGGCTCAAGTCTTTTCAGTTCAGTCGTATCTAGGTCGTATTCCATCAGTTCATCCCAGTCTCCGTTATTGATCAGTTCAAGCTGTGCTTCAATCAGCATTTTAAAACGGGTACGGAATACTTTGGACTGTTTTTTCAGCTCTTCAATCTCAATTGCGATCTTACGCGCTTTTGACAGAGACTCATTGACGATCCGGTCTGCATTTTTTTCTGCTTCCTTCACGATAAGTTTTGCTTCCTTATTGGCGTTACGTTTTACTTCCTCAGCTGCTTCCTGTGCCACGACGATGGATTTGTTCAGCGTTTCCTCAATCGTTGTGAAATGCCCAAGACGCTCTGTATGCATGGAAAGCTTTTCCTCAAGCTCTTTTTTCTCACGGAGAACAAGCTCAAAGTCTCTCATCACGTGATCAAGAAATTCGTTCACTTCATCTTCATCATATCCTCTGAAACCTCTGCTGAAATCTTTATTATGTATATCCAATGGCGATAACGGCATCATTGCACCTCCAAAATTATTCATGTTGTCTTTCCATTATACTGATCATTCGACGAATTGTGTGACATTTCCTCTTTTTATCAGAACTTTTTAAAGGACCTACTCCAAATAGAAAAAGCTTGTCCGGATCCTGTCTTTTTTAGTTGTTCCGAGATGTTCACCAATCCGGAAGCGTCCAAACTTCCTGACAGACACCATATCTCCCTGGTCACACTCAAAGGCAATCCGCTCTTCCACTCTGAAATTCACCTTTACTCTTCCGCTTTGAATAAGCTGCTGTGCTTTTTGTCTTGAAATCGACAGCGCAGATGCTGTAATTGTATCAAGTCTCATTGAAGAAACGAAAGCCTGCTTTTCCACCCATTTTTCCAAAGGGGTCCCTTTTTCGTCCCAGGAGATGGCTTCGGTTTTGACAGTCGCCTTTCCGATCTGCGTGACATTCATCGATAAAAATGAAGACATTTCCTTTGTCGTGATAATCTGTACGCCATGCTCAGGGAAAATAATATCACCGAGCTTTTCTCTTTTTATGCCAAGCCCCATCAGTGAACCGAGTACATCACTATGTTCAACTGTGACAAATTTTTCAGGATAGCGGACCTGCAATAAAGACAGTTCAAAATCTTCAAATTGCGGCTCGAAATATGAAGGATAGAACAAAGCTCTTTTCCTCTCCGAATCAACGCCACCTTCAAAAGCAACCTGAACTTCTCCCTGCTGGCCGGCAAGTGACTGCACAATAAACTGCTGTCTTGGATCCAGAAAATCTGTCAGCCTCGGCGCATACTTCATTTCCGTATCTGCTTTCCAGTCGAGAACCTGATCGATAAAATCTTTTTCCTCTTTTCGAAAATGCTGATAGACAGACATACACTCCACTCCTTGTAACAAATAAAGCCCGGTACCGCCCAAAAGGTGGCACCAGGCTAACACTTTTATCTTATAAATAGATAAAGCTGCTGCAATCCCATTCCCGCAAAGTTCAGCGCTATGATCGCCACAATCGGTGAAATATCAATCATGCCGAGTGGCGGGATGATCTTACGGAAAGGCTCTAAATAAGGCTCGCATATTCTGCCGAGAATTTGACCAAATGAACTCTCCCTGGCATTAGGGAACCAGGATAGCAGAATATAAATAATCAGCGCATAGCTGTAAAATTGTAATAACGTAATTAACAAACTAAAAATTGTACCCATTCAGCTACAACCCACCCATCTTTAATCTTCCTGAATTAAATCGGTTATATTACCGCTCACTTCAATATTATCCGGTGTACAAAGAAAAATATCTGTTCCAACACGCTGAATATCGCCGCCGATTGCATAAACGGTTCCACTCAGAAAATCAACAATGCGCTTGGCCTGATCCTTGCTGATGCGCTGAAGATTGACCACAACAGCACGGTGATTTTTCAAATGATCGGCAATCTCCTGAGCTTCAGCATACATTCTTGGCTCCATTAATACCATTTTAGAGGACTGCTGGATGCTCTGAAGGCTGACCACATTCTGCTTTTGATTTGATTTTTTTGAAGGTGATAAAGACCGCGTATTTGATTCTTCCGGACGATCCTCCACTACTTCTTCCATGTATTCTTCTTCTTCACCGAAGAAAAAATCCTTGAATTTTGTTTTCATCCCCATCTCACGGTTTCCCTCCTTTATTCTCCGACGAGCGAAGAGCCGATTCGTATGTAGGTTGCTCCTTCTTGTATGGCAATTTCAAAGTCATTGGACATCCCCATGGAAAGCTCTGTGCAAGGAACATTCGCAAGCTTTTTCTCCTGAATCCGGTCTCTCAGTTCCCTGAGATTCCTGAAACAGTTCCTGAGAACGGCCTCATCCTGTGTGTTTGGAGCCATCGTCATCAAACCGATTACCTCTATCTTATCATAACTTTCTAGCTGTTCGACAAATTCTGATGCATTTTCTGGTGAAAGACCATGTTTTTGTTCTTCACCGGACACATTCACCTGTAAAAAACATTTAATAGGGTGCTCCGCACGCTTCTGAATTTCTTCAGCAAGCGACAGACGATCCAGAGAATGCAAAAAATCAACATCATTAATGACCTTTTTAACTTTTCTTGATTGAAGTGTCCCAATAAAATGCCACTTTATCTGTTCAGCGTGAAGTGCCTTTTTTTTCTCTTCAAGTCCCTCCGGGCGGTTTTCTCCTAAATGTAAAAGACCTGCTTTGACAGCCTCTTCAGCGCGTTCATTTGACACATATTTTGTCACTGCAACAATCGTAACCTCTTTCGGGTCCCGCCCCACCGTCTCGGAAGCTTTATTGACCCGATCCATCACCTGTTCAAGATTCTTATCAACTGACACAATTACCTCTCCTTCCAGCCAATCACCGCAGACATTCTTCCTGTTTTACCCTGATCCCGTCTGTGCGAAAAGAACATGGTATCCTCACAGGACGTACACAGGTCAGAGAGAATGATATTCTCTTCCTTTACTCCTGCCTGAACAAGCAGCTGTTTATTGTACAAAGGAAGGTCAAGTTTATATTGCCCATCTGATACCTCTTGGTAAACATGGTCCATCCCCGGCTGCGTGATATGATTGATGACATAATCATCCACAATATAACAGCAAACACCAATGGATGGGCCAATCAATACGCTGATTTTCTCCGGGCGCACACCTGCATCGCGAGCCTGACTGATCATTTCAGCCCCGATATTTGCCACAGATCCCTTCCAGCCTGCATGCGCAAGCCCAATAAAACCTGTATCCTGTTCAACGAAATAAATAGGTACACAGTCTGCAAAGCCTAAGCTTAGACGGATCTCCGTATCAAACGTCCACAGTCCATCTGCAGCTCTTACTGATTTATCATATGATTCTGCTCCCATTCCGGCATGATGGCGGTTAACACGCACCACCCGTTTACCATGAACCTGATCAGCAAAAATCCACGAATTCAGATCCGTCCCTTCAGCCTCCGCAAGAAGCCTCCGGTTTTGAATCACAGTCTGCACGTCATCATGAACATGCAATCCTGTATTTAATGATTGATAAGCACCTTTGCCTGTTCCGCCATTTTTTGTGGAAAAAAGAGCTGTCAGAGAAGGAAATAAGCTTTTCCATTCCTCGAGCTCTACAAATCGCTCTGATACTGTCTGAATCATCCCCACTTCAATCAGACCTCTCTTCCGTTTCCTGTCATTGCAGGCATTTCAATATGATTCTTCTTTAGAGAGTGTATCATAAATGCGCGCAAAACTCTTTTGAGAACTAAGAATTGTGGTCCTCCCACTGATGCTCCTCCAATTTACTTCTGACAAGGATCACATCATTACCGATTTTCACAATATCCTTCCACGGGATCAGCAATTCCCCACCTTTACTGAACCACCCTTTCCAGCTGGCTGATGACTGTATAATCAGTGCCGCAATTTTTCCTGTCTGGACATTCAGTTCAATATCTGAGATCGGACCAAGTTTTTTACCATCCGTAACGGACACGACATCCTTCGTCTGTAATTCTGAGATTCTCATCGGTCTCCCCCTTTTCTGTATCCTATGCAGAAAGTGAGCATTTTACCTTTACGATTCATTAGGTTCATTCAACGAAAAAAAGACTGACAGTACTCTGATCAGAGTACTGCCAGTCAAGTTGTTGAATTTTTGAATTCAATCACTAATAAGGAACAAGATAAAATACACCTTCTGCTAACCCCTTCAAAAAGACAACCGGTCTTTCATAATTAATAAAAAAACTTATTCAGCTGCCTGATGGCTCCTTTTTCAAGCCTGGAAACCTGAGCCTGTGAAATTCCGATTTCTTCTGCTACTTCCATCTGGGTTTTCCCATTAAAAAAGCGGTTTTGCAGAATGAGCCGTTCCCTTTCATCAAGCTCATCCATTCCATTTTTAATTGAGAGGTCTTCAATCCATTTTTCGTCACTGACTCTGTTATCTTTAATCTGATCCATCACAAACACAGCATCTCCACCATCCTGATAGACCGGTTCAAACAGTGAAACTGGATCCTGTATCGCATCAAGCGCAAAGACAATGTCCTCTACCGGTATACCCGTCCGTTTAGCAACATCCTCTATAGACGGTTCCTTTGAGGTTTCAGCAAGCAGTGCTTCTTTTGCCTGAAGAGATTTATAAGCTGTATCCCGCAGTGAGCGTGATACCCTTATCGGATTATTATCCCTGAGATGACGCCTGATTTCGCCAATAATCATGGGCACTGCATAAGTGGAAAAACGTACATTTTGACCTAAATCAAAGTTATCGATTGATTTCAAAAGACCGATACAGCCTACCTGAAATAAATCATCCGGGTTCTCATTTCGATGACTGAACCGCTGGATCACGCTCAGCACGAGCCGAAGATTGCCATACACAAGTTTTTCTCTCGCATCAGCATCCCCGTTTTGAAAAGCAGAAAAGTATTGCCTCATTTCTTCATTTTTGTAAATGGGCAGAGTGGACGTATCCACACCGCAGATTTCAACTTTCCGTGCCATTTCTATTCCTCCAGTCGGGAGTGTGTTCTCGTTCAGTATTTCCTCCGACTGAAAAAATATGCGGTGTGCTTATTGCCAGTTCACACCATTCTGCCAACTTCTTTTTGAAGCCTGCGGATGATTCTCTTTTCAAGACGCGATATATAAGATTGCGAAATGCCCATCATATCAGCCACATCTTTTTGTGTATGCTCTTTTCTGCCATTCAGGCCAAATCTAGATTCAATAATAAAGGTTTCCTTGTCATTGAGAATAGTCAGTGCCTGATAAAGCAGAACGCGATCCATTTTCGCTTCAATGTCTTTGGCAATGAGATCATTTTCCGTCCCCATAACATCAGACAGCAAAAGTTCGTTACCATCCCAGTCCGTATTCAGCGGCTCGTCAAAAGAAACTTCAGAACGTAATTTACTCGTCCTTCTTAAATACATAAGAATTTCATTTTCAATACAGCGCGATGCATAGGTTGCCAGCTTAATGTTTTTTTCAATGTTAAATGTATTGATCGCCTTGATCAGTCCGATTGTGCCAATGCTAATGAGGTCTTCGAGATTAATACCGGTATTTTCAAACTTTCTTGATATATATACAACGAGTCTCAGGTTTCTCTCAATTAATATGGATCTCGCTTCCTCATCTCCCTGTGCCAGACGTGCAAGCACTTTTGATTCTTCAGGCCTTTCAAGAGGCGAAGGCAGCGCTTCACTGCCTCCTATGTAATGTATTTCTTTTGGCTTTACACCAAGTTTTCCTGATAACTGAACGAACCAGTGCTGAATTTTTTTTGTTGCCTGAACCATATTCATATAACCCACTCCTTAGGATTGATAACAGCTCATCAGCTGCATTGGATTTAACAAACAATGACACGAATCGTGTACAAAATAATTCTCTTTTAGAAAAACAACCGGACAATCGTGCAAAATAAAGTTTCCTTTTGGAGAAAAAACTTCGATCGTCTCACATGAAACGCCAGTTAAGATTTGACTGGCCTGGTGTACTGATTTCGATGGAATATACTGTATTCTATTCATTAAATCGTTCGGACATGTTTTTGTTTCGTTTAAAAGAAATGAAGCACTTTCTTGTGAAAACAGCTGTCTGGCAACCGGACCGGCTGCAAATATCACCGGCTTCATGGAAAAGGGTGCTGACAGGCAGTTACCGGAGTCCAGATAGCCGGAACCGTGCCATTCAAAGTTGTTATGTTTAATACAAACTTTATAGGTATAAGTGTGACTGACTGAATGATGTGTAATATGTGAGCTTGCATACCTCACGGAGCAATATACTAAGAGGAAAATAATCGTGATAACGAATAAATAATTTAACGGGTGCAGAAAAAATGAATAATTTGTAACCTCATAAAACAGGTTGGAGAAATAAATGGATAGCGATCCGCAGACGAGTGTACAAAAGAGTAATGTTGCAGCTTTAAATAAAATACGGCTCTTTTTTCTGCTGAAAAGTGAAATGATGGTGATGGACATGACGATTCCGCTTAAAACGAAAATCCGTTCGCTGAAGTCAAATGAAATCAGAACTGCCTGGAGAATGGTGACGACAATGCTGAACCATGTCCACATTTTCCAGTGAATCTTTTGCCTGTGAATCAAGCTGGCGGTGATGATGACCATGTAACTTGTGATAAGATTCAGCAATAGCAGTGATTCAAAGTGAAGTGTCAGGCTGATCCCTCCATTCATGAACAGTATAAGGGAGGGACCAAACGAATCTTGTCACAATGTTGTTTTTTTACAGGAAAAATTACATCAAAAAAAGACTGAATCCGCTGAGGGTTCAGTCTTTTTTTGATGTAATATGATAAGCTGGGCCGTATTCCTCCCTACGCTTTCCACGGCCGGGCGGTGAACCCCTTGTGCTACGCACAATGTTTTCACCTGACACTTCTCTGCCGTAGGAGTCTTCGGGAGGAATACGGCTCTTTATTTTTAGGAAACTATCATTTTTTAACAAAACCGTAGCGTATCTTGAGGACTGAGACGGTACTTTTACTGTGAGTTACTATGAGATTTTGTTTCAAAGGGATGATACCGAATAATTACAACATGAAGCTCAAATGTGGGATGTATACGAAACCAATGTTAATAGGGATAATGTGAACTAAAATACTTAAAAAAGACCGGATCCACGGTGGGATCCGGTCTTTTGATTGTAATGTGATTAGCCTCTTCTGCGGTTACGGTTACGCAGGAATGTAGGGATATCGAGTGTATCTTCTCCATTCTGCTGTGAACCACGGTTAACCTGTTCAACATGAGGTGCTTCTTCTCTTTCACGTTCGCGTTCTCTTGGTGGCATTTCGCGTTCACGCTTTTGAGGCTGCGGCTGTTGTCTGATCTGACCGCCAAGCTGAGGGCGTGATGCTTTTTGCTGTACGGCTTCACTGAAACCTGTCGCAATAACCGTTACAAGAATTTCATCCTTAAGGTCTTCGTCAATAACGGATCCGAAGATCATGTTAACTTCCTGATCAGATGCGCTGGCTACAATATCAGCAGCTTCCTGTACTTCATAAAGGCTGAGGTTCGTTCCGCCTGTAATGTTCATCAGGACACCCTGAGCCCCGTCAATAGAAGCTTCAAGTAGCGGACTTGAGATCGCCTTTTTGGCAGCTTCTGCAGCACGATTTTCACCTGAAGATACTCCAATTCCCATTAGAGCAGAGCCTTTGTTGGACATAATCGTCTTCACATCGGCAAAGTCAAGGTTGATTAGACCAGGCGTTGCAATAAGGTCGGAAATACCCTGAACACCCTGACGAAGAACGTTATCCGCTTCACGGAATGCTTCAAGCATTGGTGTGCTCTTATCTACAATTTCAAGCAGACGGTCATTTGGAATGACAATTAATGTGTCGACTGCTTCTTTCATCGCAGAAATTCCGCCTGCAGCCTGCGTTGCACGCTTGCGGCCCTCAAACATAAATGGACGCGTAACAACACCAACTGTTAAACTTCCAAGCTCTCTGGCGATTTGGGCAATCACGGGAGCTGCACCTGTTCCGGTACCGCCACCCATTCCAGCAGTTACGAATACCATATCTGCACCTTTAATCGCTTCTTCAATCTGCTCACGGCTTTCTTCTGCCGCTTTTTTTCCTACTTCAGGATTTGCACCTGCACCAAGACCTCTGGTCAGTTTTCCACCGATCTGCATTTTAATTTCTGCTTTTGAAAGGTTTAATGCCTGAGCATCAGTATTCACAGCGATAAATTCCACACCCTGTACGCCGTGCTCGATCATCCGGTTAACAGCATTGTTCCCGCCGCCGCCTACACCGATTACTTTTATCGTTGCCAGGGAATCAACATTTGTATCAAAATCCAACATCGCAAATCCTCCTATTTCATCCAAATTACTTCCCGATTCTGTTCTTACTCAAAGAAGTAACCAAATAATTTTTTAAATCTTCCCTCTTCGTTCTTTTGCTTCGGCTTTTGCTGCTTTGGTCCCGCGTCCGGACTTTTCTGTTTTTTAACAGGATAATCATGCGAGTTGTCGTACTCGGTTGCTGAAGGCTGTTTTTCATACTTACCTTGCAGTTTCGCATGTTTATAAGCGTATTTGATCAATCCGACAGCTGTTGTATATTGAGGCTCTCTGACCCCGATATAATCTGGCACTGCCACTCTGACCTGGTTCTGCAGAACTGCCTGCGCAAGGTCCAGAACCCCCGGCATACTGGCTGATCCTCCTGACAGGACGAAACCGCCTGGCAGGTCGTGAATGTTCAATCTCTTCAATTCATGTAAAACGAGATCAAACAGTTCTTCCATCCGAACCTCGATGATATCAGATATTTCTAGCTGATTAAATTGCTGATGCTGATCACTGCCGATGATTGGTACACTGAACACTTCATCCTCAGATGCATAATCATAAAATGCATGTCCATGCTTTTTCTTAATGGTTTCCGCATCATCAGTTGTAGTCCGGAGCCCGATTGATAAATCTTTTGTGATATGGTCTCCGCCAGCCGGGATACTTGAGGCAGCAATCAGGTGACCCTGTTCAAATACGGCAATACTCGTTGATCCGCCGCCGATATCCACGATTGCGGTTCCGAGATCCTGCTCGTCCTTTGAAAGCGCAACGGTTCCTGCTGCGAGTGGCTGAAGGAAAATATCCGCTACCTCGAGACCAGCTTTTTCAACACAGCGTAAAATGTTGTGCAGCATCGTTTTAGAGCCGGTTACAACCGTACCTTCGAGTTCAAGTCTGACACCAATCATGCCACGCGGATCTTTAATTTCATCCAGGCCGTCTACGATGAACTGTCTCGGTATAATATTAATGATCTCTCTTTCAGGTGATACAGGCATGACCTGAGCCGCATCAATGACTCTTGCAATGTCTTCATCCCTGATTTCCTTATCCTCTGTTGAAACTGCCACAACACCATGACATGGTTGAAGGGCAATATGATTTGCAGGTATTCCAACTATAACATTATGTATAGATAGCCCTGTCATCCTCTCAGCCTGATCTACTGCTTTTTGAATGGATCTGACTGTCTCATCTATATCTACAATTGAACCTTTTCTGATTCCTTCAGATTTAACATTTCCTACACCAATTATGTTAATAGAGTCATGCACAAGTTCAGCAATGACTACCTTAACAGCTGATGTCCCAATGTCTAAACTGACATAATACTCATTATTACTCACCTGTGGCACCTCCTTCACGACCTTATCAAAAAATGGACCGTTTCATGTTCTTCATTTCATTTCTATTTTTCATGTAAAAAATCCTTTAATTCTTTTCAATTATATCTTTCCTGCCAGGGAGCCCCGGGAACTGTCAGTTTAACTAATTAATAGATCGTTGACAATGATTATAGTCTACATCAATAATCTTCACCAGAAAAGCCAAAATCGACCTATACATCCGATTTAATTTCATTTTTCAGTATTAAATGACATTTCAACCCTGAGGTTCGGTTTCTTCAGGCTCTTCTGACGTTTCTGTTTCATCTGCTTGTTCAGTATCTTCCGGCTGTTCATAAGCCCTGAAGTAAGATCCTACTTCGAGATCTATGACGCCTTTAACGTTTGGATCGAGCTGGCTGACAATGGAGCCGTAGTGAACCATTTTATCAGCAAAAGTCGGGATAATGGCCGATACCTCAAAGCCGTCATTCATAAAAATCTGTATCCGTTCATCATCCACATCTGTTGGGGAATGGTGAATTTCCGAGATTGAGTTTAACACCTCATCAGGAAGTTCGGATAAGGACGCTGCCAGCTTTTCAACAAGACTGGTATCGTCAAATCCTACTAAGAGTGGGGCAGATCCTCTGATCAATTCTGAAGGGCCTGGTGTTCCCAAAAAGCCATTTTCATAAACCGGGGTATAAGCCTGTTCCTGTCTCAAGTATGCCGTTTGCTCAAATTCTTCAATGTTAATCGTCATCGTTGTTGGAAAATCTTTTTTAACCTCGGCAAGTTTAATCAATTCATTTTCCTGAAGATTTTCTTTAATGCTCTCTTCATCTGTTGTCCAAAAAGAATCCCCTGCTGCGAATCCTCCTGCCTCCAGTATCTGCTGTTCAGTTAAAATATCATTACCTGAAACCTGTATGGTCTGAATTTTACTGTAAGGAGACTGAAAATATAATACAACCAGGATGATCAGGACGAAAACAAGAACGACTGCGGACATTCTCCTATTCGCTCTTTTTCTTCTCCGCTGTCTTAATTGCGGGACGCGGTCTTCAAGAGAGACGACCGGCTTTCTGTCCATCAGACTCACACTCCTGTCAAAATGAGCGCAGGTTCCCCCACGTTTCTCACCCTTAATACTACACTAAAGTGCTTAAACAGCATATATATACTTTCCTAACGTCATCAAAATGTAAAATAGATGAATTATTTTTAAATACACTGACGCACAACAGATAAATGATGACTTATGTACCTACTCTTTATTTCGGAATACTTTCCTAAACTTAAAGTCAGATTGTATAAAAAATTAAAATAAAAAAACTGCCCTTGAGAAGGTCTCAGAACAGTTTTAGTAAAGATTATACCGAACGGCTCCGGCTGATATTCAGCAGGATACCGCATGAAAATAATATAACGAGCAGTGAGGACCCCCCGTAACTGAAGAATGGGAGTGTAATGCCCGTCACCGGAATTAATCCGATCACAACCGATATATTGATAAATACCTGTATCCCAATCATCATCACGATACCTCCCGCACATAACATGGCGAAAGGATCCGGGGCATGTAAGGCAATCAAAACACCCCGCCAGATGATCAGAAGAAATAGGAGCATGATGAGCGTTCCTCCGGCAAATCCGAACTCCTCCGCAGCGATTGCAAAGATAAAGTCATTTTGAGGTTCCGGAAGGTAGAAATGCTTCTGACGGCTGTTCGAAAGTCCAAATCCAAACAAACCTGCAGGTCCGGATGCGTAAAGTGACTGGATCATTTGAAATCCCGCTCCAAGTGGATCCTCCCAGGGGTCAAGAAATGAGGTAATGCGCTGAAGTCGGTATGGCGCTGAAATAATTAATGCGGCAAACCCTGCTGCACCCGCGGCAAACAGCAACAAAAAGAATCTGTAGGAAACACCTGCGAGAAACAACAAGGCAAACCCGGTACCTAATATGACGGTTCCAGAACCTAGATCCGGCTGAAGCATAACAGCTCCGAAAGGAAGGATAATTACACCCATCAGCTGAAGCAGCCTGACAGATGTGATCTTTTTCGAGCTGCGTGAAATGAGTCCCGCAGTTAAAAAAAGCACACCAAGCTTGGCAACCTCTGCCGGCTGGATTGACAAAGGTCCTGCACCAATCCAGCTCTGAGATCCATTCCTGACAAGGCCTACACCAGGGATTAGTACGAGAATGAGCAGCAAAAAAGAAACCAGATAAATCCATTTCGCGTATTTCCGCCATACAAAGTAGTCAATTCTGGAAACCATCACCATTAAAAACAATCCTGCAAATGCAAAAACACCCTGTCTCTTTGAAAAAAAGTGGGCATCGCCAAAACGGTCCAATGCCCACACACTACTTGCACTATCGATTAAGCCTATACCAAAAACCGTACAGATAACGATCAACAGCAACAGCCAACGATCCATTTTCAGGTCCTCTCAGGTTTATTTATCTCTCCTTACAGCGTATTCACTGTCTCGATAAATATGTCACCGCGAACCTCAAACGTTGGATACTGGTCCCAGCTGGCACATGCCGGCGAAAGAAGAACGACATCTCCTTGTTGCGCGATCTCAGCAGCCTCAATCGCTGCTTCTTTTACATCTGTCACATTTCTGATAATCGAAACTCCGGCCCTTTTCGCCATGTCGCTCATTTTATCCGCTGTCTCGCCAAATACAATCGCCGCTTTTACGTTCTTCATGTATGGGATGAGATCGTCGAAGCCGTTTCCTCTGTCCAACCCTCCACACAATAAAATGGTAGGGGCTGCAAAGGCACTTAGTGCACTTTTAGTGGCAAGTGTATTCGTTGCCTTGGAATCATTGTAATATTTCACTCCGCCGTTTTCTCTGACAAACTGAGTGCGGTGGCGAACGCCTCCAAATTCCGCAAGTACACGCTGAATACTTTCTTTTGAAACCCCTGATAGCAGTGATGCACCTGCAGCTGCAAGAATATTCTCGAGGTTGTGACTGCCAGGCAGAACAATGTCACTTAACTTTGCAATAGGATCAAGGTTATAGCAGATCGCACCCTGATGAATAGACAGTCCATTCTCCAATGGCTCCGTCACAGAAAACGGAATAACGGTTGCCTTCGTATCCCTGATCGCTTCCATCAGCTCAGGCTGGTCCTGATTAACGATCAGATAGTCAGCTTCTGTCTGATTTTTCGTAATGGCTGCTTTAGCCGATACGTATTCATGAAGAGAACGGTGATAATCAAGGTGCGCCTCATAAATATTTGTGATGATCGCAATATGAGGTGCGAAGGATTGGATACCCATGAGCTGGAAAGACGATAATTCAACAACCATATAATCTTCCGGCTTTGCGACCTGTGCAACCTCACATGCCACTGTTCCGATGTTTCCTGCTGCGTAGGACGTTTTACCATCCTGTTCGATCATTTTCTGAACGAGTGTGGTTGTCGTTGTTTTACCATTTGTACCCGTAATACCGATCAGTGTCGATTCGTTAATATGATAGGCAAGCTCTACTTCTGTAATCACAGGCAGCCCTTTTTCAATCGCTCCCTGAATGAGCGGGTTTGTGTAAGGAATACCCGGATTTTTGACAATCAGTTCAAATCCTTCATCGAGCAATTCGACCGGATGACTGCCACAAATTACTTTGATCCCCTGATCTAATAGGGACTGCGCATCCTTGTTTTCACTCAAAGGCTTCCAGTCATTCACCGTCACAAAGGCTCCAAGCCTATGCAGCAGCAATGAAGCTGCCACTCCGCTTTTTGCCAGTCCGACTACGAGTACTTTTTTGTTTTCATAAGCTCTGTATGTTTTCATTATCCAAACACTCCAATCAGGGTGCCGGCGATTCCTGCGATCAGTCCCACTGACCAGAAAACGGTCACCACTTTCCACTCTGACCATCCTGAAAGCTCGAAGTGATGGTGAAGAGGGCTCATCTTAAAGACGCGTTTCCCTGTCAGTTTAAAAGATGTTACCTGAATCATAACCGACAATGTTTCTAATACAAATACGATTCCGATCAGAAGAAGAAGCACTTCCTGTTTTGCAATCAGACTGACAGTAGCGATTGCTCCCCCCAGGGCAAGTGATCCTGTGTCTCCCATAAATACTTTTGCAGGATGCGCATTGAAAAGTAAAAATCCGAGCAGTGCGCCAACCGCAGCCATACAGAAAATAGCCAGCGACAGTTGCTCCTGCTGCCATGCAATTAAAGTGAAAGCACTAAACGCAATGACAGCCGTTCCAGATACAAGACCATCGAGACCATCTGTCAGATTGACTGCATTTGAAAAACCAACGAGCCAGAAAATGACAAAGCCAGCATACACAATGCCAAGGTTCAGTTCGAATTCCGTAAATGGAATCGTAATCACCGATGAAAAGTCATTTGCCCTGAAGATAAAATAGAAAATAAGTGCAATGACGATCTGGCCGATCAGTTTTTGCAATGACGTCAATCCCAGATTTCGCTTCATCACGACTTTTATAAAATCATCCAGAAATCCTAAAATACCAAATGTAATCGTCACAAAAAGCAACAAAAATGTTGTGACGGTCAGCGCATCAAAAATCGCACTGATCACAACTGTCGCAACTAGCATAGCGGTTAAAATGATCAACCCGCCCATTGTTGGTGTACCGGATTTTTTCTGGTGGGACTGCGGTCCTTCCTCCCGGATACTTTGTCCAAATTTAAGCTTTCTTAAATAAGGAATGAAAAACGGGGCTGAAACGGCTGATAATCCAAATGCCGCTACTGCTGCGAAAATAACTGCCCATATTGACATGACTGTTCCTCCTAAATATACATAACTTTATGTATTCAGTAATAATAGCTGAATAATACGCTCAAGATTCCCCCATCTTATCATAGTAGCCCATCCCGTTTCGGTAAAGGGTTTTTTCTTTACAATTTGCTGACAAGTGACAGTTTTTTCTTCTCTGTCTGTTGCGCTCACCCGAAGAATGCATTTGCTCATAAAAAAACACCCTGCCTGCTTCTATTTGAAGAAGGAAGGCAAAGTGCTTTTTTATCTGCATCGTGGCAACGTCCTATACCATAGTCTGTAAGATCTCCTCAGCAATCGCTTTATCATCGAATTCCTTTTTTTCAGTTCCGATAATTTGCACCTTCTCATGACCTTTTCCGGCAATCAGCACAACGTCACCTTCATTGGCAAGACTCAGAGCATGTTCAATGGCAATTTTCCGGTCAATAATCGAGGTATACCGCTCTCCTGGAACCCCTTTTTCCATATCCCTGATGATATTTTCCGCTTTTTCGGTTCTCGGGTTATCAGAAGTAAAGATTACTTCATTAGAATATCCGCATGCCACTTTGGCCATCAGCGGTCTTTTCCCACGGTCCCTGTCCCCACCGCAACCGACTACCGTAAAGATTTTTTTCGGCTTCATTTTAATAATCGCACGAAGGACATTTTCAAGACTGTCAGGTGTATGCGCATAATCAATAATCACGGTAAATGGGTGTCGTCCCTGAACAAGTTCAAATCGACCCGGTACGCCATTTAACTCCTCAAGCCCCTGCCTGATCAAAGCGCCAGGTACTCTTTTGGCAAAGCCTGCGGCTGCGGCTGCAAGTGCATTGTAGACGTTAAACACACCTGCGAATTTGATTGTGACGGGAAATGATTCGTAAGGGGTGTGAATGGTAAATGATGTTTCATTATGCCCCGTTACAACATCTGTAGCATAGACATCAGCATCAGCAGACATACCGTAAGTAATAATATGGGCAGAAGTAGCCTGTATCATGTCCATTGCGTAAGGATCATCCGCATTGATCACGGCAAATTTGGGCAGCCCCTTCACATGCTGTTGGCCAAGTTGGGAAAACAATAACGTCTTTGACCATTTATAATGTTCCATCGTTTTATGGTAATCCAGATGATCCTGGGTAAGGTTTGTAAATACGCCTATATCGAAATCACACCCGTATAACCTGCCCTGAACCAGACCGTGTGATGAAGCTTCCACTACAACTGTCTTTACACCATCCATCCTGAAATCATAGAGCGTTTTTTGTAAAAGTAAACTATCAGGCGTTGTATTCACTGACGTTTTCTCTATATCGCCCTGCTTCATATACAAGGTACCAATAATACCCGTTTTCTGATTAATCTGATCAAAAACAGACTGGAGCATATGTGAAACGGTTGTTTTACCGTTTGTTCCCGTCACGCCAATCATATTCATATAAAAACTCGGATATCCGTAATAGGCATTTGCCACCTGGGCAGCTGCATGTTTTGGAAATCTGACTATGATCTGAGGGATTTCGAGACCGAGATCCGTATCTGTCAAAACAGCTACTGCACCATTCTTAACAGCCTGTTCCGCGAATTCATTGCCGTTCTTATTTTCTCCCTTAAGAGCAATAAACAGAGCACCTTCTGTCACTTCCCGATGATGATGACAGATCGAGGCAATGACCGGATCAGAAACCGGGCCTTTACGCTCATAAAACGGCAAACACCCCGCCAGCTCTGAAAGTCTCATTTCTTCAGCTCCTTTATCCATCGATATTACTGATATTTTACACGAAACAAAGCATAAGCGCTATCTTATCAATCAAGATAAACTCTTAAAATAGACCCTTCCGGCAATGTTACCCCCGGCTGAGGGCTTTGTTCAATCACCTTATCACCCTGACCACTGATTTCAACCTTCAATGGCATCAGCATGCTGTTTAGTTCTTTTTTCGTTTTCCCTTTCAGATCCGGCACTTTATACGTAACAGGGTCGAGCCATCTGATTTCTTTTTCAACCTGCACTTTTCTCGGTTCAACATTCAAAACCGACAGTGACTCCTCAAGGATCGTTCCTACTACAGGAGCAGCGACCACTCCTCCAAACTGTACAGTGTTTTTAGGGTGATCCACAGCAAGATAAACGATAATTTCAGGATCATCAGCTGGCGCAAACCCGATAAAAGATACAATATAATTATCCTTTAGATACTTTCCATCCTTCACCTTTTGCGCGGTACCTGTTTTACCACCCACTCTATAGGAATCAACGAATGCACCACGCCCAGTCCCTTGGGCGACAACCGTTTCAAGCGCTTCCCTGACTTTTTTTGACGTTTCCTCCGAGATCACCCGATGCTTCATTTTGACCGGTACTTCTTCAACCGTTTCCCCACCGTCATCCGTCCATTTTTTTGTAACGCCCGGTACAGGTACAATCCCACCATTAATAGCAGCTGAAACAGCTGTGATTTGCTGAATCGGCGTTACCGCGACACCCTGTCCAAAGGCTGTTGTCGCGAGCTCAACAGGACCTACATTCTCTTCTTTAAACAGGATTCCATCTGATTCTCCCGTCAGATCCACCCCCGTCTTACTACCAAAACCGAATTTTCTAATATAATCAAAAAGCACATCTTTTCCAAGACGGTTCCCCAGCTCAATAAACCCGGGGTTACATGAATTCTGAACTACTTCTAAGAACGACTGCTGACCGTGTCCTTCTCTCTGCCAGCAATGAAGATGCACGCCGCCTATTTCCACATGCCCGCTGTCAAAAAAGTGTTCATCGAGGAGATCCACTTTGTCTTCTTCCAGTGCCGCTGCGAGTGTAATGATTTTAAACGTTGAACCCGGCTCATATGTACTCCAGATCGGCAGAACGCGGTTATATACCTCTGGCTTAACCTTCTGATATTCATTCGGATGAAAATCAGGACGTCCAGCAATCGCAAGAATCTCTCCGGTTTTAGGACTCATGGCAATGGCAATAATCTGATCCGGATCATATTTTTCCTGCGCATTATTCAATTCTCTCTCCACAATTTTTTGCACTCTAAGATCAATGGTTAAATGTAAATCATTCCCTGGGGACGCTTTTTGAAAAGTCGAGGGCATGTCACTCATTTCTTTACCTTTTGCATCAGTAAACAACTCAATCGCTCCCTGCTCACCGTAAAGCTTTTCATCATGTATGAGCTCTAGCCCGGACAATCCTCTGTTATCCACTCCGATAAACCCGAGTACATGTGAAAGCGCCCTCCCCTGCGGATAGAAACGCTTATAATCGTCCGCTATATAGACCCCTGGTAAAGAGGCCTCTTCAATTTCCCTGACCTGCTGGAAGCTGAGTTTTCTGCCTTCCGGGTGCAGCTTTTCAATAGAACTTTTCCGGTTGACAAACTCAACCGCCTTATCTTTGGAAATATCGAGCACGTCGCTTAGTAAAAGAGCTGTTTTTTCCCGATCCTCGATTTGTCTCGGAATAATAAATAAACTTGGTGCAAGCTGATTAATCACGATCTCCTCACCATGACGGTCAAAGATCCTGCCCCTCTCCGGCTCCATCGGCAGCTCCCTGCTCCAGCTCTCAATCGCTTTTTCATAAAGTTCATCATGCATGAATACTTGTACATAAAATAGCCTGATACACATGACCAGCACTGCAATACTAATGAGCAGCAAACTGATCACCAAACGTTTTTTGATCGTTCTGACCGGGGATTTCACCTGATCCCTCCTGTAAATCATGATGCATTCATTGTATGTTTTGAAAGTGGGGAACATACAGGAATCTTTCAAGGGGTTGGCTGTAATAATATAAAATCAGGAAGGATTTCCCTTTTTCTGTGTTTCCTTTATCTACGTCGAGTCCTGTAGGTGAAGACTTTAGTACCTATAAATGACAACTGAGGAGAAGAGGTTTTTCAATCGCAGCGGGGGATTTCTCCGCTGCTAAAAAGTTTTTAATTATATGGAAGGTTTTCACTCTCCCGGTTGATGAATCGATCGTGAAAACCGCAAAAAGAAAAACCCCCTATTGGAGGTTTCTCTTTGTGTAACATGTTGAATTTAATTTAACAGTTTTAATCCTGCACGTCTTCGGTTTCGCTGTCAGCGGATTCTGTTTCCTGCTGGGTTCTGGTTCTTGTTTCTGAAGGTGTTTCGAATTGAATGGATAAAGGTTCCTGTCCGTTGATTGCTGAACCAGGTGTCAGGTTCTGCTGCACCGCATAACCCGAACCCGTCATATCCAGCTTTAAGCCTGCGATCGCTGCTGCTTCAACAACATCACGGACTGACCAGCCTGTAAAGTCCGGTACCGTCATGTCACCATCCGCAAGCAGCGTGATTCTTTCACCTGCCATAAGCTGACCTTTTGTGATGGACTGATTTTCAACGGTTGAACCGTTTCCGATCACGGTTACACGAAGCCCCTGCTGTTCGAGCTCACTCTTGGCTGATTCAACTGATTGACCTCTGTAATCTTCAATCTCAATTGTAGCCGCCGCCTCACCTTCAGCTGGCTGAATATTCATATACTTTAAGCTGTTCAGCATGACAGGATTCCAGACCTTGGATACGATCATGGATCCAGTTTCAGTTTCTGCCATGGTTGGCTGCTGCACGCCTACATAAACGATCAGCTCAGGATCATCAGCCGGTGCCATACCGATAAATGAAAACATATAGTTTTCACGTCCGGTCATGTATCCGCCGTTTGATGCGTCAGGGATCTGGGCTGTTCCGGATTTCCCTGCTACTTCATATCCAGGAAGAGCGAACGGCTGACCCGTTCCGGTTTCACTCGTAACAGTAGACTGAAGGTATCCCCGTACTTTTTCAGCTGTCTCTGCTGAAACAGGCTTTCCGGTTTCCTCAGGCTTACCTTCATAGACCGCTTCTCCTGTTTCAGGATTTACCACTTTATCAAGTACATAAGGTCTCTTCATTGTACCGTCTCCGGCAATGGCAGTTTCAGCCTGAATCATCTGAAGCGGCGTAACAGTTGTACCCTGACCATAAGAGGTTGTTACCTTTTCAATCGGGTAGTTATAAAGAATGTTACCCGGCGCTTCGTTTGGCAAATCAATGCCTGTCTCCTGACCAAATCCGAAGTTTTCTATATGTTTTCTGAACGCTTCCGGTCCCATTTTTTCAAGGAGGTAGGCAACCGCGGTGTTAGAGGAACGTTCAAAGCCTTCAAGATAGCTGATCGTCCCCCACCCCTGACCGCCATTATGGTCACGGATCGAAACGCCATTTATATCATAGGTACCCGATGGATACGTTTCATTAGGATTAAAAACGCCTTCTTCAATCGCTGCTGCCAAAGTAAATGTTTTAAAGGTAGAGCCAGGCTCATACGTACTTTCAACAATCTGGTTATACCAATTGTCACTTAAGCCTTCCCGCGTGTCCGGATTAAAGGTAGGGCGCTGAGCCATCGCAAGAATTTCTCCTGTTTTGGCATCCGCTACTATACCGAACATATTTGAAGGTGCATGCTCCTGCTCAACGGTTGTCATCGCATCTTCCAGGAATGTCTGAATTTTTTTATCAAGCGTCAAATATACGTCGTGACCGTTTTCCGCTTTTTTGATTGCTTCATCACTGTCAGGTAGCAGGTAACCCCGGCCGTCAATTTCAAATTCCAGACTGCCGTTTTTACCTTCAAGGTAATCATTCAGATTTCGTTCGATACCCATTTGTCCGGTTGTTTTTACCATACCATCCTCAGTTGTTTCAGGTTGGGCAAATCCGATCAGATGAGAGGAAAAGATACCGTTAGGATAAAACCTCTTCAAATCCTGAAGAAAAATAATCCCCGGCAGCTCTTCGTTTTCAATTTGCTGTTTGACTTCAAGTGGAATATCCTTACCTTCCGGCCCAAATTCAACCTGTTTACGCTCCAGTTTCAGGATTTCGAGAATCTCCGACTGCTCCATGTCCAGGTATTGAGAAAGAACCTGAGCTGTCTTTTCAGGGTCCTGAACATGACGCGGGTTTTCTTCATTCGTCGTGAGCTCTTCATCGAGCACCGCCACAATCTTATATGTCTGTGTATCTGCGGCAATGACCTCTCCATTACGATCAAGAATTCTCCCTCTTTCCGCCTCAAGGATCTGTTCCCGTGCATACTGGGCCTGTGCCTGTGCAGCAAGATCCCTGCCTTCTGCTTCACCCGTAATCTGCAGCGTCAGAAACCGTGTCATAAGAACAAAAAAGAGAGCACCAAATACTAAAAATAGCAGGTACGCTCCCCAATTTTGTTTTAACTTGTCATAACGGCTCATGGCTGCTGGACAACCTTCACATTTGATTCATTTAATGTTAAGCCTAGTTCCTTGGCCTTTTCCCAGACACGTTCATATGTACTCATCTGGCTGACCTGAATCGTCAGATCGTTGTTGACATTTTCCTGCGCAACTATGGTTGATTCAAGATCCTGAATGTCTTTATTGGTGCTGTAAATTTCAGCTTGAGCCGTGATGATTTGCAGGCTGGCAATACACACAAAAGCTGCAAAAACAACGGCAATCATTTTTTCACCCAGTGTAAAGGCAGAGCTTCTTTTCCTGGTGATCTTGACTTTTTTTACCTGGCCTGTCTGATGCTTTTGCTCAGACTGCCTTGCAGTATTCACCATTCACGTTTCCCCCATTCAGCTTATACTAATTCTTTTGTACGATCCGTAGTTTTGCAGAGCGGGAGCGATTATTTTTTTCGAGCTCCTCTTCTCCTGCAACGATCGGCTTTCTTGTAATTAAAGATAGAACCGGCTTGTATTCATCCGGGACAACAGGTAATCCGTGTGGCAATTCCGGACCTTGCGCAGCAGACTTAAAGATCGTTTTGCAAATGCGGTCTTCAAGTGAATGGAAGGTAATGACGCTGATTCTCCCACCCGGCTTTATGAGTTCGATAGCCTGTTCAAGTGAGTCCTCTACTACGCCAAGCTCATCATTTACTGCAATTCTGATCGCCTGAAATATCCGTTTTGCCGGATGTCCGCCCTTTCGTCTTGCCGGGGCAGGAATACCTTCTTTAATTAGTTCGACTAATTCCCCTGTTGTTTCAATGGTTTTTTTCTCTCTAGCCGCCTCGATTTTACGGGCGATCTGTTTTGAAAACTTTTCTTCCCCGTAACGGTAAAAAATGCGGACAAGATCTTCAAACGACCATTCGTTCACGACTTCTTTCGCTGTCAAACCGGCTGACTGATCCATTCTCATATCAAGTGGTGCGTCATGGTGATAACTGAACCCTCTTTCCGGTGTATCAAGCTGCGGAGATGAAACACCAAGGTCATATAAAATGCCATCGACCTGTTCAATCCCGCGGGCATTCAGTTCTTCCTTCAGAAATCTGAAGTTCGAGCGGATAAAGGTTACCTGTCCTTCATAGTTCTTTAATTTTTCTCTGGCAAAATCGATCGCCGTCTGATCCTGATCAAAACAGTATAAGTGTCCTTCTTTTGATAATTGAGACAAAAGATATTCACTGTGTCCTGCTCCACCAAGCGTGCAGTCAACATAAATGCCATCGGGTTTAACAGCCAACCCGTCAACCGTTTCTTTTAAAAGGACAGTTGTGTGATCAAACATTCCATACACCTCAACGCTTTCTACAAATCAAAGTCAATTAAATTTTCAGCGATTTCTGCAAATGAATCTTCAGATTCTTCCAGATAATCTTCCCATACTGGTTTACCCCAAATCTCAATTCTGCTTGAGACCCCTATGATCATACATTCTTTTTCTATTTTAGCGTAATCAAGTAAATTCTTTGGCAGGTTTATTCTTCCCTGCTTGTCAATCTCGCATTCAACAGCTCCTGAAAAGAAGAAGCGGGCAAAGGCTCGGGCATCCTTTTTTGTCACTGGCAGAGATCTCACCTTCTCTTCAAGCCGCTTCCACTCTTCAAGCGGATAACCGAAAAGACACTGATCCAGACCACGTGTCACGACGAAGAGGTCCTGCACATGTTCACGGTATTTAGCGGGAATAATAATTCGCCCTTTTGTATCAATCGAGTGCTGATATTCCCCCATGAACATTGCTCTTACCACCTCTCCACCTAAATGTACCACAATCCCCCACTTCAAACCACTTCTTTCTTGTATGATAACACAACTGTAACAAATGCAAATACTGAATTATGAATTTTCTAATTATTTATTTTTGAAATAAAAAAAGAAAAGGCTAAACTCTTTTTTAGAGATTAGCCTTTTCTGTATGATTAATCCTTCATTTCTTCTACTGTTTGCTATGATTAAATTCAAATATAAAGCACGTGATGACGGTGGTTAAATTCATATTCCGCTGTCATCAGCTCCTTAATTAAATCCGGTCCATATTCATTCAAATAATAATACAGATTCCATATTCTTTCCTGAGGTCCACCGAATGGCCGGAGCGACTGCTCAATCCGTGTAAATTTATTCAATTCGATGTTATGTCTTAAACGGATTGAATCATCCGATTTCCGCTTCAGATAATCAAGCTGCTTTAAATGGTAGGAAAGATTCTTCTCGATAATCAAATGAAAATTCGGATCCATTTCTTTACTCGCACCGGTTATTTTTTTGTATTGATCCTCTAAAAGCCTTTTCGTATCCTGCACTTCACGATCGAGTGATTCATTTTTCACCCGATTCCAGTACGTTTCTTTTTGTTTAACTGCACCGGTTTTCACAGCCTCTTCATGAGAAATCTCAAATTCATCCAACAGCTGACTGATATTGCGTTCCATCAGCGTAATCGTCAGACGCGGCATGACGATCGGCATCTCCATCCCCATTATCTCAAATGCACTTTTCAGCTCTGCCCAATAAGCAATCTCACCGGGACCTGCTATAAAAGCAAGTGTTGGAAACAGATGCTCCTGCATAAGCGGACGTGTCACGACATTGTTACTCAGTCTTTCAGGCTCTGTTTCCGCAATCTCAAGCAGCTCGTCTTCTGTGAGAGAAATCTGGTTGTTTTTATCTCTGAACAAGCCGTCACTTTTGAATAATAGATGTCTTTCATCGTTGATCGTGAAGAATAGATTAGCCGCTTGTGGATCCAGCTCAATCAACGGCTTAAAGCCCTGATCAGATAAAAGCTCCTGCTGATTAATGACTGATTCTGTGACGGTTTCACTGTTTCTGATGAGTTGTTGAAAAAATGCTGACTCTAAAGACCGCATGCCTTCATCTGCTGCATCAATGACAAGCAGCCCCTCTTCTTTAAACAGGTCCATCACCATGTAGGCAAACAAATCAGTAATTGAGACACAATCGTCCACCGTCTGTTCAAGTCTTTTTATGAGCGCAGATGTATGCTTCGTTTCTCCGAATCCTGAAAACACTTTTTTGATCCAGCTTTTCATTTCTGGCCGATCGAATGTAATAGAGGAAGCCATCTTTTTATCCGAACGGTCCGGATAGCCTGTTTTTTGTAACTGACCATCTTTTTCGGTGTAAACATGATTGATTTCTAAAAAGTCATGATCCTCTCCGGCAATCCAGAATACGGGTACAACGGGTACACCAAGCTTAGCTTCCTGCTGCCTTGCAAGAATAATGATTGAAATCAATTTATGAATAGAATACAGCGGCCCGGTGAGCAAACCTGCCTGCTGGCCGCCAATGACAACGAGCGCATCTTTTTCGAGCCTGGAGAGTGATTCCTCCGTTTTCGAACCTGACGGGAACCGCTCCATATATTTTCGTATACATCGCACGAGTTCCTTGCGGTCATATGTGTGAGATTTTATTTTTTCCGCACGAGATCTGAAGTCGTCCTGATGTTGAAAGTCTGTATGAAAATGCTGTAAAGCTGTTTGATTTCCTTTTATGTATTCAGAAGCAAACGGCTGAATAGCAGGGAGGTTGATTTGTTTTACAAACATAGTTGAAAACTCCTTTAGTCCGCATTAGTCCATGTTGAGTATACCACCTGCTTTTCGATTTTCGAAAGGAAAATGCCTGCTAATTTACCGCCTGAAAAACAGACAGACTTACTCCAAGCGTAATCAGAACTGTATGAACGAAGAATAAGATCAAAAAAGACAGGCGCCACATGCCTTTTAAAACTTCAGCATAGGTGAATTCAGTCTGTACACTTCTGATATAAATGGCGGACAAAATCCCGATCCCGGCGAACAACAGGAGAACCACCCACAGCGCTGAAAAAGACCATATGGTTTCGACTGTTAAGCAGACCGCTCCGGCAAAAAAAGGAACGGACCAGTGGATTCCTGATGCTACAGCTTTTCTGTGATCTTTCCTCCATTTTTTCACGATGATAAATACTGTAAGGTAGACCAGAACCGGAATAAATAAAAAGATACTCAGCAGGACACTTATTACCGTGGTCATCATTGATACCCCGCCTTATATTGAATGGCCAGGATGCTGTTATGTAATAATGTCAGAACAGGTGCCTTCACGTTTTTCAACTCTGCCTGTTTCATCGCATAGCCGGTTAAAGCTTCAACTTCTGTTTTTCTGCCGTTCAATACATCTGAAAGCATCGAAGATTGATTATCCGCCGTTTTGTTACAGAGATCTTTGATATCCTCAAATGAACACCCCTGTATGTCTTCTGCGAAAATCATCTCCAGTTCTTCATAAAGAGCATGCATATTCAATAGCAGAAACGGATTCGAAATCAGCTCACCATTCCGGACGTTATAAAGGGTCGTAAAGGGATTGATCATAAGATTTTTTATGAGTTTTACTGTTAACAGTGACTTATAATCTTCTGCAAACTCTATCGGAAAAACAGCTGAATCCCATTTTGAAAGGAAAGCAGCTTTTGTAAGGTCCCCTCTGTAAGCCGCTATCTTCCATGAACCAACACCATTATGCTGTATATCAGTTATCTTCATTTTTTTTACGCCATGCTCAATCGTTCCGACAAAAATATGATGATGATCAAGCCCGCTCAAAAAAGATAAATGAGACATTCCATTTTGGATAAAAAACAAAGGGCAGGTAAGATTAATTTTCCTGATCAATGAGGCAATCTCAGGCAAATGATACTGCTTAACCGTTATGATCACTGCGTCAGCCTGATTGAAATCAAAGCGGTGTGCCGTAGAAGAAGCAATTTTCACTCTACCCTGTGAATAAACCCCTATACCCGATTCAGAAAGTGCAGCTGCCTGCTCTTCCGTTCTCGTAATGACCGTTACATTTTGATTCGCACCCTTTGCCAGGTTTGCTGCAATCAATAAGCCGATTGCTCCCCCGCCAATAATCACCAAGTTCATCATAATCACCTTCTTTCTACCCATTTTATCAAAATTTCCGAATCGCAGGCGTTTTTTATCAATACAAATTACGACGAATGCTTCAAAAAAACAGGACAACCCATTGTCCCGGGCTGTCCTGCTGTCTCAAACAAAAGATTGAATATGTTATACCGGATAAACCGAATGCTTTTTAGGTGGCAAAGGGATGTGTTTCGTTGAATAATAGTCAAATCTTTGAATCAGTGTGCTTCTTAGATCATCAGGATCGACTATATCATCTATAATCAATTCCGAAGCCAGTCTGTACAGGTCAATTTCCTCCTGATACTCCTTGTGCTTCTGCTGAACGAAGGCTATTTTCTCCTTCGGATCCTCTATCGCCTGGATTTTGTTGGAGTAAACAGCATTAACTGCAGCCTCCGGACCCATTACGGCAATTTGTGCTGAAGGAAGCGCAATACAGCAATCCGGCTCAAAAGCTGGACCTGCCATGGCGTATAACCCCGCACCATAAGCTTTTCTGACGATGACGGATATTTTTGGAACCGTGGCAGAACTCATGGCTGAAATCAGTTTGGCACCGTGCCTGATAATGCCAGCCCGCTCCACTTTTGTTCCAATCATAAAGCCAGGCACATCAGCAAGGAACAGTAACGGTATACCAAATGCATCACACAGCTGAATGAATTTCGCGCCTTTATCAGCAGAATCTACGAACAGCACGCCACCTTTTACCTTCGGCTGATTGGCAATAATACCAACCGGTTTCCCGTTGAGTCTCGCAAGTCCGGTAATCAGCTCGGGCGCAAACAGCTTTTTAATCTCAAAGAAACTTCCTTTGTCTATTAACGTATCAATGGCGTCATACATATTAAACGGTGCATTCTGATTGGCAGGAATCAGCTCAGACATCGCATTCCCACTGACAGCCTCTACCGCTTCTTTCACCGGAACTGCTTCAGTAAAATTAGAAGGGAAGTAGCTTAAATAATCGATTGCTTTATCGATGGCTTCCTCTTCATTAGCCGCAAGAAGGTCACCGCAGCCACTTACCGAACAGTGCATGCGTGCGCCACCCATTTCTTCAAGAGTCACTTTTTCACCAATAACTTTTTCAGCCATACGTGGTGAACCGAGATACATAGAGGCGTTTCCGTCAACCATAATCACGATATCGCAAAATGCTGGAATATAGGCACCACCCGCGGCTGAAGGTCCGAATAGCAGACAGACCTGTGGAATAAAACCGGAAAGTCTTACCTGGTTGTGAAAAATCCGCCCTGCTCCTCTGCGATTTGGAAACATATCAAGCTGATCCGTTATACGCGCTCCTGCTGAATCCACCAGATAAAGCATTGGCACTCTCAGTTTTTCAGCCGTTTCCTGGATTCTGATAATTTTCTCAACGGTTCTTGCACCCCATGATCCAGCCTTGATTGTCGAATCATTTGCCATAATACATACAGGCCGTCCCTGCACGAGAGCGGTTCCTGTTATGACGCCATCTGCAGGGAGGTCTCCGGCCAAATAGTTGGCAAAAAGTGCATCCTCTTTAAATGAGCCTTCGTCAGTAAGCCGCTCGATTCTTGTACGGGCAAACATTTTACCCTGCTCAGCCGATTTATCGTGATACTTCTGCTGACCGCCTTTTTTAATCGATTCTACCGCTTCTTGAAAACGGCTTTGATTCGTTGTCTGTGTCATGTTTCGCACTCCTTCCTGTAAGATTTATTCCAGTGTCAGAAGGTCGTCGCCTTCATTTACAAAATCTCCTGCGTTCACTTTAATTACATTAACTGTACCTGATGTTTCAGCCTCAACCGGGATCTCCATCTTCATAGACTCAAGCATCATGACAGCTTGTCCTGCCTCTACCTGATCCCCTGCTTTTACTAATACTTGTAGTACTGTTCCTGCCATTGTAGATTGAATGTTTTTCATGATTTGATTTCTCCTTTATTCATCATTGTTAATGATTGGGTATGGTAATGTCCTTCTGCAAAGTCTTCAAAATGCAGTATTTGTTTAAATAGCGGAATATTGCTCTTCAGCCCTTCAATCGTGAATGATTCGAAAGCCTGAAGTGACTTTTTAATACATGCCTGCCTATCATCTGCATGGATAATCAGCTTCGCCACCATTGGATCGTAAAAAGGCGTCACTTTATTTCCAGCTTCATATCCATAATCCACCCGGATGCCTTCACCCTCAGGCAACACCAGACTGTTAATGAGCCCCGGTGCCGGATAAAAAGTTTTTGGATCTTCTGCATAAATTCTGTATTCTATTGCATGCCCGCTGCTCTTAATATCAGCCTGTCCGTTAATTGGCAACGGCTCACCGAAAGCCGTTTTAATCTGCCACTCCACGAGATCCACACCGGTAATCATTTCAGTGGCAGGATGCTCTACCTGAAGTCGTGTATTCATTTCCAGGAAATAAGCCTGCTCCTGTTCATCCACGATCAACTCGATGGTTCCTGCATTTTTATAACCGACAGCCTGAGCTGCTTTTACCGCAATCGAAATCAGACGTTCTCTCGCTTCCTCAGATAAAGCAGGGGAAGGTGATTCTTCCACTACCTTCTGATTTCTGCGTTGCATCGAGCAGTTCCGCTCAAACAGGTGATACACCGTGCCATCTTTATCACCGAAGATCTGTACCTCAATATGACGTGCGTTTGCTATGTATTTTTCAATAAATAATTCACCTGATCCAAAGTAAGCTTCTGAACGTTTCTTCGTTGAATCAAAATGCTGAGTGAGCGCTTGCTCATCTTCACACATCACCATCCCAACTCCACCGCCGCCGCTGCTTGCCTTCAACATCACAGGATAACCCGCCTGTTTTGCAAACATTTTGGCAGCTTCGATATCCGCAGCCTCACTTTCCTGACCGGGTACAACTGGAACACCCGCTTCAATCATTGTTTTTCTCGCTTCAATCTTGTCACCCATTCGTCTGATGATGTCAGCATCAGGCCCGATAAAAGCGATTCCCGCATCCTCAACAGCTTTTACAAAGCTGCTGTTTTCAGATAAAAGCCCGTAACCCGGGTGAATCGCATCAACCTTTTCACTTTTGGCAATCTCAATAATTTTAGCGATATTTAAATATGACTGAGAAACCGGAGGCGGACCAATCAGGTGTGCCGAATCTGCTGCTTTCACATAAGGAAGCTCAGCATCGGCTTCTGAATAAATGGCAACCGTCCTGATATTCAATTTCTGACACGTACGGATCACCCGCAACGCAATTTCTCCTCTGTTCGCAATTAAAATCGTTTTCACAAAGATGCCCCTTTCAAAACAAATTTCCCCATCTCCTACTCTATTGTAAACGCTTTCTATGCAAATGTGCAGAATTTTTTGTTTTGTTAGGTTATAATATTTACATAAACGGCTTTAAGCGGTTACATAAAAGCCGTCTTGCCGGAATTTTGATCAGGGAGTGTCAGTCATGTCTTTTAAAGTGGAAAACCTTAAAATTAATTACAAAACACTTGAAGAATTTAATAAGTTCCGTGAAGTGGGGATTCAGGAGCTTTCAATGAAGGAAGAGCTGGAAACAAATATGATTGAAAATGACAGCGAATCTCCTTTTTACGGCATCTACCTTGGTAATAAACTGATCGCGAGAATGAGTCTGTACCGCCGCGACGCACGGTTCGATATGTATTTTGAGCCGCCACAGGATTATCTGGAACTGTGGAAGCTTGAAGTACTGCCTGATTATCAGAAAAAAGGCTACGGCGCCATTATGGTCGAGTTCGCAAAAAGCTTCGGTCTGCCAATCAAGACAAACCCGAGGGTTCAGTCACATGAATTCTGGATGAAAATGGGCTTCGAAAAGGTAACGTATGATATGGAACGTGACCGTGGGGAAAACCCGCTCGTATGGTATCCTGCCGGCGTAACCGAACAGGTGCATTAAATAGAAAAAAGCTTTCTGAGCCCGGACTCAGAAAGCTTTTTTTCTATAATTCTACTGCATTTTCATCTGTTTTTCTGTCCATTCTATATAAATTTCCGTTCGTCTCCATTTTAAAGACCGTAGCATTCTGATCCTGTTCATCCGTACCGAGTTTTCTGGCTTTCTCTATTAAAAACAAAAGGACTCTGTAATCTTCTTCAAGCTCTTTCAGCTGACCGTTCAATTGCTCATTTTCTTTTTCTAGTCTGATTGCCAGCTGCTCTGCCGCTTCACACCTTTTCTCCAGATCTGTCAGCTCAGTTTTTTTAGATAGCGCCAATATCCATTGTTCCATTCTTTTGATGAGCTCTTCCTGTGGGTAGTTCGATGCCGGCTTTTGGCTGACTGATTTTTTTTGTTCTTCTTCTTTTCTCTTACTGTATCTCTCTTTTTTAGCTGCTGAAATAAGCGCCTGATTTTCTTTTCGAAGGCAGGAGTTCCACCTGAAACCACATGCAGCGGCTGTTCTGTTTACGAGATCCCCCACCTCTTCAAATGCATTCAGCTGTGTGCTTCCGTTCCTGATGTGATGCAATACTTTTTCCTTTAATAGCTGATCCTCTCTACCGGTCCATCCGTCCTGACGCTGCTTCATATTGTTTCCTCCTATCTATTTCTGTTAATCTACTGATAGTTTATGCGGGAGTTTTGAAAAATAGACTAAAAAAAGTGGAACAATTCTCTTTTGTGAGAGTTGTTCCACTTTTATAGATTGTTTGCAACGCAGTATTTTTATTGAAAACCTTAATCATGTACTTTTTATTTTGATTGCAGGAATTGTTCGACTGCTTTGTGGTGCTCTTCACTTTCCCATAGGACGGAGCACTGATGAACCTCGTTTTTCATGCGTTGTTCGAGGTCTCCACGCTTCCATTTTTCAATCAGCATATTTTTATAGGCTGACAGGACGCCTGGCGATTTATCGATTCTTCGTTTTATACTTGCAATGACGGCTTCGAGCGTTTCATCCTGCAGTGTAGCATCGATAAATCCTGCTTCAAAAAGCTGTTCGGCTGTATGAATGTTTGCTTCTGTTAATAGTCGAAAAGCCTGACTCGGCACAAGCCGTTCATAAAGCAGCGTCCCACCGCCCCAGCCGGTTGTAATAGCCAGGTCTCCCTGAACGAAACCCAGTTTTGCCCCTTTTTTTGCTACACGGTAGTCACAAGCCGCTGCGATTTCACAGCCTCCACCTATTGCAGTTCCGTTGATAAAAGCAACGGTCAGCTTTGGCAGTACAGCCAGACGATACAGGATATCACCCATCTTTGAAAGCATCTCGTAAGCTTCCGATTGTGTTTTCAAAGCATGAAAGGATTGCAGGTCCCCACCTGCACAAAATGCCTTTTCGCCCTCACCTGTTATGAGCAGTGCTTTAATATGATCATCCTGTTCAGCCAGTTGGATCGCTTCTGCAAGACCATCCATCACTTCATAGTTAACTGCATTTCTTTTATCAGGTCTGCTGATTTTAAACACGAGTACCTGATCCAGTTTCGTTATGATAAATCCCATCTAACCACTCCCCATATGAATACCTGATCTCTATTGTATCATGCACCCAATAGATGGAATACGCCGTTTTTTCCAAAAGTTCATGAAATATGCTCTAAATCAGGACAAACAAAAAACCCGCCAAAGGGCCATGGTCCCTCGGGCAGGTTATCTGCAGCAGTTGTATTATTTACCTACAACTTCTTTTCCTTTATAAGTTCCGCACGCTTTACACACGCGGTGAGAAAGCTTCATTTCTCCACAGTTAGAGCACTCTACCATACCTGGTACAGATAACTTGAAATGCGTACGACGCTTTCTTTTTGCTGTTTTGGATGTTCTTCTAAATGGTACTGCCATGTTTCCCACCTCCTTAAAGAGAGTGATTGTAAAATGAACACGAGGTTCATGTTTTACGATTTTTTGTTTTCATCAAAAAACTTCGCAAGATCGGCAAGTCTTGGATCAGCCTGGGGTTCTTCATCAGCCTGTTCTTGTCTTGCTTTCTCGAGCTCTTCTTCAGACAGGACGTCCCAGCCACTGCCACTTACCATTCCTTCATCCTCCAGTGCTTTATCACTGAAAACCTGAAGTGGAACCTGAAGCAGTAAAATTTCCTCAATAACCGGCTGAAGGTTAATCACTTCGCCTTCCGGCTGGTGAACTTCCTCTTCCAACTCCTCATTCACATAAGAAGCGTTAAGGATAAAGGTTTCAGTCGTCTCGAGAGAAACGGGATACCTGACATCAACCAGCGTCCTCGCACATGGGAGAGTCAGCACAGTCTCAATCTGAAGGTGAAACGTAATTTTGGATGAGCTGATATCAGCACGACCGGTTACATGAACCGGATCAACATGACGAATATCACGGTGCCGGTCAACGAGCTCATTCATCTCACGTGTTTCATCAATTGTCAGAGCTTCATTACGAAATTTTTGCAGCTGAATGATAGACCATTTCATCTGTCATCACCTCAAGGCACAAAGTAGATTATATTCCCTAGTATAAGGAATGTCAAGATTTTTTCTTTACATCGGAAAAATGATTCATCCCGCATCAATATTGCCTTACACAATAAATGACCGGTTCTTTTACCGGCCACGTCTAAATGCTATTATAACCTAAACAACCTATACTTTAAAGATAAATGTAACAGAAAGGAGAAATCCTGTTTGAATCCAGTAGGAATTGTAGTGGAATATAACCCGTTTCATAATGGTCATCTGTTTCATGCTTCGGAGTCATTGAAAAAAAGTGAAGGAGATCTGCTGATTGCAGTCATGAGCGGTTCATTTCTGCAAAGAGGTGAACCGGCCATTGTTCCAAAACATTTGCGTGCAGAAATGGCTCTGTCTTCGGGTGTGGATCTTGTTTTTGAATTACCATATGCTTTTGCTACACAGCATGCATCTATATTCGCTGAGGGTGCAATCCGCCTCCTCAAGCACGCCGGGTGTAACAATGTGTGTTTCGGGAGTGAAGATGGAAATATACGATCTTTTACAGACCTTCTTCAACTCGAACAGACAAATAATAAGGACTTGAACCTGAAAATAAAAGAGCTTATGAAAGAAGGCTATAGCTATCCTGCTGCAGCAGCAGAAAGCTACAATCAGCTTACAGAAAGCTCTTCAATGGATTTATCCAGACCTAATAACATGCTCGGGTATCAATACATAAAAGCCATCCATGAATTCGCACCAGACATTCAACCATTGACCATTGAACGGACACAGTCGGATTATCACGACCCTGATCTGCATGCCAGTAAAATTTCAAGTGCCACAAGTATACGTAAACAAATTTTCAGCGGGTCAATACATTCCATTGAGGAACATGTTCCGCCATCCACCTTCAGCTTACTGAAACAATTTGTCAATAACGGTGGAGAGCTGATGAATTGGGCAGCCTACTGGCCAGTTCTTCAACACCGGTTACTGACAGCATCTGCTGAGGAACTGCAGCAACTCTATGAAATGGAAGAAGGAATCGAACACCGCCTGATGCATGCAGCGATTGAAGCAGAAAGTTTTTCTGATTTTATGGAAAAAGTGAAGACAAAACGCTATACCTGGACACGTATTCAGCGTATTCTCACCCACCTGATCACCAACACATCGAAAGAAGAAATGCGCTCACAGCGGGATCCCTCATACCTGAGACTGCTCGGCATGACGGAAAAAGGCCGCGAGCACCTTCGATCACTGAAAAAAACATGTGAAATACCAATTATAGCTAACGTCAACCAGTCAATAGCCCCAATGCTCTCAACCGACCTGAAAGCAAGCCGTGCCTATGCATCCGGCTATACAAATACAAACGAAAAAAGTAAACTGATCCAATCCGATTTCCTGCGCCCACCGGTTTACCATAAAAAAACAAACGGCAACCATTAGGGTTAATTCAGTTTTTTAAAATTCATTGTCCTGCCAACACAAATAGATTTTGAAAATAGAAAGTGGCGTACTCATCCGTAGACTTCTGTAGTGGAAAGGGTCAGGTGAAACCGATGTGCGTAGCACAGAGGGTTCACCGCCCGACCTACAGAAAAACGGTTTTTAAAAATGCTTTATCCAACCTAAACAAAGGGATTTTGACAAAGACTAAGGGGCGTACTCATCCGAAGACTCCTGTGGCGGAAAGGGTCAGGTGAAACCGACTGTGCGAAGCGCAGGCGGGTTCACCGCCCGGCCACGGAAAGCGAAGGATGAGTACGCCCCGGCTTTTATCAATCATATAAACTAGAAAGGGAGAACATATCAAATATGCTCTCCCTTTTAACAACCCTACAAAATTCAAATACCATCCAGATAACTGATCGCATCATCAAACGTCTTCACCGGCACAATTTCCATGTCAGTCCCGATATCCCTGGCCGTTTCCAGCGCTTCCTCATAATTCGATTTTACGCCCGGATTTTGCTCAAGGATTTCTGCCGGCACCTCATCATCAGGAGCGAAAAACACCTCAATATCCTGTCTGTCAGCCGCTACTACTTTTTGAGCAATGCCGCCAATCCTTCCAACTTCTCCATCGCTGTTTATGGTTCCGGTTCCAGCGATCATCTTCCCGGAAGTTAAATCTTCATCAATCAGCTGATCGTAAATTTCAAGTGCATACATTAAACCTGCAGAAGGTCCGCCAATTCCATCTGAATTAATGGACACGTCAGGATCTGTTGTGATTTCCCGGTCATCTACAAGTGAAATGCCAAGCCCGACCTGATTTTCATTATCAGGAAAGGCTTTCAACTCAAGTGTTGCGGTTTCTTCATTTTCATCTCTTACATAAGTGATATCAACACTTTCTCCTGCCTCTTTAGCCGAAACATAATCAATAAATTCCTCGGATGATTCAAACTGTACGTCATCCACCTTCGTAATCCGGTCTCCCGCTCTTAACACTCCATCTGCGGGCATTTCAGGAAAAACATTTAATATATATACACCAAAATACTCGTAGGAATATTGTGCATCTGCCTCATTGAACGCGACCTCAATTGCCTGTGAAGCGGAATTGTCCATCAAATACAGCTGCCTTACACTGTATTCATCTTCACTTTCATGCGGCGATCTCACTTCTTCCACCGGAAAAATCTCCTGGTAATCATTAAACTGAGCCCAAATATAACCGAAAATACTGGCTTCTGCCTGTGAAACGGTCATTAGCGAGAAATCACCTTCACTTTCTGTCTTGTTGTCAACATTCACAATGTCATCAAGTGCAAATGCACTTCCCGGCTTCTGAATGTAATATGGAAGGCTGTAAAAACTTCCGAAGGCTGTGATTAATAGCAGTATTAACATAATGATCGTAAATTTTCTATTATTCATTGACTGCCTGATACTCCTTCCAACGTTCGATTTCCGTTATGATGTCCTGCAGTGATGCTTCTGCAGATTCTTCACCGAGTTTTATAATTTCTTTTGCGTATTGAAACGTTTTTCCACTGAATTGTTCAACCTTTGGTGAGATCAGAATATTTGCGCTGGATGATTTTAAATGGACAATCTCTGTCTGCAGAATATCAATACTCTGCATAATGACATCGTATATGGTATTAATTTCCGCATTCTTTTTCACCTGTGAAACGTCAACACCTATTACGATATCAGCACCCATATCCCTGCAAACTGCTGATGGTACCCGATCAATTACGCCTCCATCAACGAGCAGCCTTCCCTCAGACTTTTCAGGTACAAAAATACCCGGAATGGAAGTGCTTGCCCGGACAGCTGTATCGATTGGACCTTTTGTAAAAATAACTCTTTCGGCTTTAATAATATCCGTCGCCACAATGGAGAGTGGAATGTTTAAATCTTCTATATTTTTGCTGTGAGTAAACAGCCGGACAAACTGCTTAAATTTCTCACCCTGGATAAACCCCATTCTAGGAACGGTCAGATCCATAAAATATTTGTTTCTGAAGGTGCCCGCCAGCCGGTAAAGGTCATCAATATCATGGCCTGCTGAATAAAGCGCCCCAACGAGAGAGCCCATGCTGCTCCCTGCAAGATAATCAACCTGTATTCCTTCCCGTTCCAATACTTTTAAAACACCAAGATGGGCGAACCCTCTTGACCCTCCGGATCCGAGTGCCAGACCAATTTTAGGTTTCATACAGTTCTCCCTTCCAAAGAGGCTGACGTTCTATGATCCCGAAAGAATCATACGATAAATGGAACTTATCTTATATTTTATCATTGTCTGAATTTAAAAAGAAATGATGAGTCGCGGGGGATGTTATGAAGGTCAAGGAACATATACTGTCTGCTCTTTTTTTCTTCTTTTTACTATTTATATTACTTCATCCCGATATTACGCTTAAAGCTTCTGCAGAAGGCATGAAATTATGGGCGGAAGTCGTATTCCCGGCCCTTTTTCCGTTTTTCGTCTTATCTGCTTTAATCCCGCATATCCACTGGACAGATTACGTTTCCAAAATGTTCACATTTCTCATGAAGCCGGTTTTTAATGTATCAAGAAAAGGGTCTATTGTTTTATTAATGGGGGTTTTTTCGGGTTTCCCGGTCGGTGCAAAAATGACGGCAGAGCTTTACCGTAACAATCAGATTTCCTTAGCCGATGCCAATAAGCTGATCTGTTTTACAAATGGAGCAAGCCCTATGTTTCTAATCGGAGCCGTTGCAGGCGGTTTTCTTCACAGTCCTGCCGCTGGCATAACGATTTTCATTTGTCATATAACCGGAAATCTTTTAATCGGAATGGCCGCTGGCAGACTGATTAAGGGTGAACAATTATCACCACCGGCGTCCCGCCAGTCTGTAAAAGTGCCTTTAATTCCTGAATTTCAAAAAGCTGTCTCAAACTCGGTCCAGCAGTTGATTATGATCGGGGGACTAATCATCTTTTTTTCAGTAGCTGCCTCCATTCTTGAGCAATCTTTTTTCTTTCACACTTTAAACAGCATCCTCACCTGGATCAAACCGGATTCATATTATTCCGAAGAGATCGTCTCGGCTTTTGTAACGGGTCTAATTGAAATGTCAAATGGAGCTGATTTAGTGTCGGAGCTTCATTTATCATTTGATGATCGCGTTCTTCTTATTCTTGCGATTGTCTCATTTGGCGGGTTATGTGTACATTTTCAGGTGATGAGCTTTATCCTGCATACACCAATCAGCTATAAGGTTTATCTCCTGTCGAGAATCGCACATCTTTTTCTATCTCCCGCTCTATATCTCATTTATACTTCAATTGCTTCAAAACCATCCGCTACTCCTGCATTTTTTCCTGACATGCAGCAGATCGATTTACTTACAACGACAGCAATTCTGATCACCTTAACCGGCTTATGCATGGGTGTTTATTGTCTTCTTCAGCTCCATAAAGCAGGCGAGAAAACATAATAAAAGGGAGCCCGGTAAACTAATCCTGGCTCCCTTTTTATTATGATCTAATTCTCACGTTTTGTTACTAAGTATTTCTCCTTTAATGCCTGTTCAACCTCTTTAGGTACAAGCTCTGAAATATCCCCTCCATACCTGGCTACCTCTTTAACAATGCTTGAGCTCAGGAAGGAATACTGATTATTCGTCATGATAAAAAACGTTTCCAGTTCGTTATGTAAAACCCGGTTCATCGAAGTAATCTGCATTTCGTATTCGAAATCAGATACGGCACGAAGTCCCCGGATAATTACATTTGCTTCAATTTCTCTTGCATAATCAACGAGAAGTCCCTGATAGGAATCCACTTTAATATTTGGGATTCCCTTTGTTACCTGACGAATCAGTTCCATTCGCTCTTCCACTGAAAATGCCGGTTTTTTTGAGGAGTTGTTCAACACGACGACATGCAGCTCATCAAAATTTTTCGCACCTCTTGTAATAATGTCTAAATGTCCGAGCGTGATGGGATCAAAGCTCCCTGGACATACTGCCTTACGTTTCATCGTGCTCTCCCTCTCCACTGTTCGATTTTTTCTTAAAAATTGATATGACGGTTCCGCCATACTGCTCCTGCCTTGTAAGGATCAGATTGCCAATTTCTTCAGGCAGCATTACTTTTTCATCATGCTCACACATCACGACCCCGGAATCAGCTAACAGATCATCCCGGATGATCCATTCGAGGAGTTTTTCAAGCTGCTGTTTTTTATAGGGCGGATCAAGGAAGATACACTCAAAAGCAATATCGCGTTTTGATACCGCTTTCAATGCCCGTTCTGCATCATTACGGTACACTTCGGAACGGTCCTGGTATCCGCATTTTTCAATATTATGCTTAATGGTCTGAACAGCCATTCTATCTTTGTCAACAAAGATAACTGAATCTAGTCCCCTGCTTAACCCTTCGAGACCGAGTCCACCACTGCCGGCAAATAAATCAAGGGCTTTCCCTCCCTCAAAATAGGGGCCGATCATATTGAAAATGGCTTCTTTTACTTTATCAGTTGTTGGACGTGTTCCTGTTCCGGGCACAGCCTTTAAATGAACACCTTTATTTTTTCCGGAAATAATTCTCATCTATATCACCACAATTCATCATTTCGCCCCTAATCCTACCATATTTACTTCTGGCACACTAGTCCCAACATAGCGCTTGTCCGTATTGAGCAACAAACTGAGCCAGATAAAAAGCGTCATAGATCTGAATTTAATCCGGCACACCTATTCTGCTTAAACAGTATAGTCTGCCTGACAAAAAATCCAATATCTTATGACGCTCTAATCAGATTCATAAAATCCGATTTGATTTATGATACTCTGGTTCAATCCTGACTGATTAAAATCGTTTCATTTTTATCAATCGATGTTAAAAACAGCCTCTGCACCCATCGCTCCTGAATGTAAGGATCACCCTTAACTGATATAACCGGGGATGAATTCAGGGTTAACTGTTCGTTATTATAAGTAAAAGAAGGCTGATCCATGTAAAACATGTAAGTATTCTGATCTTTGATGACACTTACAGCGGAGTCCCCATTGACTTCTGTTTCATACCCTAACGCATTTAATAAAGGAGTCAGTAAATAATAGGTGGTTCCGTCCCGGTATATCATAACCGCTCCATCAACCGGTTCTTCATTCACTTCAATAACGCGGCTGTCTATGCTGTAATAAGGAGTAAATTCAGCTGAAGAGCTGTTGTCTGTAAAAAATGTTGTGCCTTCACCTGTAAGCGCTGAAAATTTCTGATCAAATATTGCCGGTTCTATCAGCGTTTCTTCAATCGTCAACAGCCAGCTTTCCCATTCAAGCTGTTCTTCCCCTGACAACTCGCCTTGAATTACTTCAATCGCCTGTACTCCCTTATCAGAAAGTGGATCCACTCCAAATATTCCACTGATCATCATATCGATAAGAAATGACTGATCCTGTGTCACGTTGTAGCGATCCATTACATATTTTTCGTAAAGAAATCGTGTGACAGATGATGGATCATAACCATCCTGGAGAACCAGTATTTCGTCTAACTTCGCGCCGGACAGTTCACTGGAATGAACAACGGTCACATACACATCCTTCAGCTGATCACTTCGCTCCTCCACTTCCGGTTCCTGTGCGGAATAAATATTCATGTTCCGGGTCTGGTAAATTGGTAAAGGAGTTTGCAGCCATACTAATTCACCTGCATTCCCTCTCCCTTCAAAAGCGGTATACTGAATCAGTTCCAGTGTTTCAGCACCTTTGTAAGGAAGACTCGATATCCATTGTCCCCCTGACAGCAGCTGATCCGTAATGGATACAGTAGTGAAATGGATATCTGCTGATTCCAGTGTAACCACCCAGTCATCGAGGATAATAGGCTGTCCAGTATTAACAGGAATTGTGTAAGAAAGAGTAATATCACCGGCATTCCCTTCAGACAAAAGCAACAGATCTTCACTGATCCGCTCACAATTTTCCATCGGACATGTCCTGCCTGTGGATGTCTCAGGCCAGTTGATCGTAAACAATTGATCAGGAACACGGTGAAAAGTCTGTTCAACAATGAGTGAATCCGGTTTTTTAATCAGATCGATGGATTGTGAAAGAGATGTTATTCCCTCAGAGGCGTGAACTTCCTGATAACCTTTCCATTGCCAGTAGGTTAACCCTCCTGCCGACAGCAAAAGTAAAAAGACAAATAACGACAGCAACCACTTCATCCCATCACATCCCATTTTTTCTTTATTATACGACAGATAGGATTAAAGGTCTATATTTTAATCATTCACCCGTCAAATTGACTACCAAATAAATCAAATTTAACAGGATAAGTGTTTTCATATTGATCCAACAACTCATGTAACGGTGCAGAATATCCGAGAAGGCCAAGCTCGTACTCCAGGTTTTCAAGAGAAATCCCTTCCCACTCTTCCTCCTTTACCGCCTCAATAATCCCGTAAGCTACTAAGGCTGATATGATGGCCGGAACAAGCCATTTGTCATCAACGCATACAGGTTCCGTTTCCTTTGTGGGAATAAAATAAAGCACAAGTAGAATCGCAACAACAATAAATGATAAAATAAACATTCCAGTCACCTCACCCATGGGATTTAATTTCTTATGAATGCATTGAAAGGATGTCAAAATATGATCCAGCGATTTATAGAACTCGGAGAAGGGTATTCAGATATTTATGAACTGATAGAATTAATGAAAGCGAACCGTCACCGGGCAGAAAGACTGCTCGTATTGGAGACGGAGAGTAAAAAAGGGAAAAAGCTTTCACTTGCTCTCGTACTGAAAAAAACGGACGAAGGAAACTTCCAGGCGATCTACTTATGCCGGGAAGGAATCCCTATTCTTGATGGAAAGAAATCAGAAAGGCTGAGGCTGACTGAAGAAGCAGCTGAAAGTCACGGGATTCCTGTTATTACACTTACCGTTCAACCATCAGACCGGTTCGCAGAAAAAGAATTATATTATCAATACCTGACAGGCATCCTCAGGATGAACCGTTACCTATCACCCCTGACATAACCGGGAAACTAAAAAGCGGGCAGCTTCTTAAAGGAAGCTCCCGCTTTTTAATTGTCAAAGACCCATTTTGTAATCATACTCTTTCGCTTTATCCGGCTTTGCATTTTCATATTCTGTTTTAATAAATGGCCGGAGAGATACTTCAACCGATTTTACATAAGAATAGTTCGACAGTTTTTCTGTCAGTTTTTCAATTTCACTTTGATTGCAGTATAATAAAACATATTTCATTTTTCTTGAAACGTAGTGAACATTACCAAAACGGCGCAATGTTTTTGCATGCTTTAAGCTGTGCAGCCAGACAATTAATCCTTGACGTTCAGTTAGCATAAATAAGTACCTCACCTATTTTTCTTATTGTAAATTGTAGCACAATAAAACAGGAATCGGCAATGGTGGAGGAGTCGGCATGGACTTAAATGAAATCTGGTCAATCTTTACTTCGGAACTGTTAAAGAACGAACGGATCGAGCAAGCAGAATGGCAAAAAAAAGCAGGAATCCCTTTCCTTTATCTTTCAACTTCATTTTTAAAACAGGAAGAACTTGAGTATGTCATAAAAAAATGTGCTGTCAGAGCAATGAGAGGAAAAAGACTGAATGCAGAAACTGTCTTTGTCAGAAGTCATTCCGGGAATTACGTATACAGACACCGTTTTTACGTTCCGCTTGAAAAAATGTTTTGCTGTGGAAACCTCTGCTCAGACTGTATACGCTTCAAATAGCTTTACGTTTGTATAGAAACGCCCGGTCATGCTACCATTAATTAGAGAATGACCGGCAATTACATATCGAAATGGAGGACTTAATATGGGTAAAAAGTTAACGATCGGACTTGCACTTGCAGCTTCAGGAGCTGCTCTGTGGGCTGGAACAAAAGCCGTTTCAAAACCGGTAAAACGTCCGGCAAAACCTTTCTTTGAAGGCGAAAAACCAAGAGTCTTTGCCCATCGCGGAGGCAGCGATCTTGCACCGGAAAGTTCTTTGGCAGCATTTCAAGCTGCGGCAGACCTCGGTGTGCACGGGTTTGAAATTGATATCCGGATGACAAAGGATGAGGAGCTGATCGTTTTTCACGACCAGTTTATTGACCGCACAACAAACGGCGCAGGAAGAGTAGCAGACTATACGCTTGAAGAATTGAAGGAATTTGATCTTGGCTACCACTTCAGAGACCTGTCCGGCAGTCAGTCCTTCCGCGACAAAGGAGAAAAAATCCTGAGTCTGAAGGAGCTTTTTGAAGCCTTCCCGAATCACCTGTTCAACATTGATATGAAGGAAGACCCGGATACGTATGAAGGCAGCCTTATGCCATCAAAATTATGGAGACTGATCGAAAAATCAGGCGTTGAAGATCGCGTTCTCGTCACAAGCTTTTACGACGAACAGATCGACCGCTTCTCTCTTTATGCTCAGGAAAGAGTAGCCATCGGGGCAGGTGAAAACGAAGCCCGTAAAGCCTTCTCACTTTATAAAAGCGGTTTTGGACACCTGTATCACCCAAGAGCTGATGCACTCCAGATTCCTGTAAAGTACGGTGTCGTTCCACTTGACTCTCAGGGATTCATTGAATTCTTGACGTCACTTAACATCCATATTGACTACTGGACAGTCAATGACGTTGAAACCATGGATCGCCTCATCCGCTACGGCGCAGACGGCATCATCACAGACCGCCCGGACATCGCCATGCAACTTTTATCAAACGACTGATCAATCATAAAAAAGGGACAGCTCTCGAGCTGTCCCTTTTTATTTCGTATTTAGGAGGAATTATGTAATGCCTTTAAGAGCCGGACCGGACTCATCCTTCGCTTTCCTTTGTCTAGCTCCGGCGACTAGCCCCTCGAGGTCATAAGTCAAAGCTGAACGAGGGCGAAGGTCAGCCCTCTTTTCACCTTCGTCTTATGCTTGTCGGGGCTGGACGAGTCGCCTCCACTTTTCTGAAGGCCGCGCGGTGAGCCAGCTATTGCTGCGCAATAAACTGTCTCACCTGTCGCTTCTCTGTTGCAGGAGTCTACGGATGAGTCCGGGCCTTAGAGCGACATTCATATAACCCTCGCTTATGCCGAACAAGAACACCCTCCGCCTGTACCGCAGCCACCACTGCAGCCGGAATCAAAAAAGGCATTACCCGTCGGAATTTTAACACTCTCGGATACAGATTTCCCGATAATCGTGCTTACTTCATCAAGCAGCTGCTGAAGCTGATTTTCAGCCACTCTGAAGGTCGCCACATGGTCATCCATATCCATATCACGTTTCGTCTCCCTGATCTCTTTCATCACCCTGGAGTAATCAGGATGATATCTTCCGAATCGCTGCACCTCTTCGTACAGCTCTTTTAAAGAATTAAATTTATATATTTTATCCATTGATTCACGGGATGATTTTAATGCCTGATAGCAATGAAAATAATGTGCAGCCTCTTCAGACTTTAAAATCATTTCAGCCAGTTCATCGGATACATCAAGCAGTTGAATACTTTCCATGGTTGCCAGCATCTCAGCACCTCCATCATAACATGGAATGAGCTTTCAGGAAATTGATCATTCTTCTCTCCACTGACTCATAAATGATTGATTTTTCGATTGCTGATTATGCTGAATATGCCCAAGTACGTCGTTCAACAGGTCTATCACATCCTGAACCTGACTCGTGTAAGTCTCTATCTGTTCACGATCCAGCTCTTTAAATTTTTTTTTCAATGTATTTAAAAATGTCTCTGAGGCGTCCTGCTTCTGATCTTCAAAGAGAAGCCACTCTTCATATAACTCCTGCCAGGAAACCTCCCGTCTTCTACCCTTTTCAATTAAATGCGGGTTTTCGGTAAGGTATTTTTTAAATGCAGCTTTCTCAGCACTTAATGGACTCATTGTGATCCCCTCCGTCAGAGCTTGATGAAATTATGATATGATGAAAATATAGGATTGGTACTTGTGACAGGAGGATAAACATGAATCATACAGATAATAAATCCGTTACTTCTTTTTACGAACACGCATCTGAAGAAGAACGTCAGATTATAGAACAGGTTGTGAAAGGCCTTGCAGATAAACGTGAAGGCCGGTTTACTTCCAATGTCAGTGCGCTATTTAATCTCGAAGCGGACAACGGGGAAGAGCTGCTGACGCTGCATATGCCCGTTACACCTATGCTTTATAATTCGCTCGGCATTGTCCATGGTGGTGTTACAGCAACCGCTATCGATACAGCCATGGGTACGCTTGCAAACCGAACTGTTCCTGAAGGTTTCGGTGCCGTCACAAGTCAGCTGACCATTCATTACACAGCACCCGTGTCCGGAACGGAAGTAACTGCACATGCCCGTATCATTCACCGCGGATCAAAAACGATGGTACTTGAAGGCTGGCTGACCGGATCAGACCAGAAAAGAATGGCACACGCAACAGCTTCGTTTTTTTTGATACCCAAAAAATGATGTATAACTTTACATGAGTATGTTCTTCATCTTTCATTTCATACGAAAAAGCCGACCGGATTTTACGATCCTAGTCGGCTTTTTCCTGATCTGGTTCAAAGGCAGCTTCATTTTCAGATGGCTTAATTTCGAGAAAGTTTTGCGTGTAGTAAAGTCCGTAAACCCCTAAACCGGTGTGTGTATACTTTTCATCAAGAATCGTATTGCGGTGCTCAGGAGAATTCATCCATGCGTGAACAACTGAAGGCGCAATGTCAAACTGATAAGCCGTGTTTTCAGCTGCCGATTCATAAGTCTTGTTTACCTCTGCAAGCCTTTGTTCAAGCGAGCTGCTTTCTTCCGTTTCGATTTCAGCTTCTGCATTGGTCTTTTCCAGATCCATTGAAATGCTGTATTCACGTGCAGCGTTAGAGGCTTCTTCGTTCCGTTCAAGCTCCTCAAGCCCATTTTCATTTCTGATAAAGTTAACCATATCAAAAAGCTGCTCTTCACTTGCCCTGTTTACCTCATCAAGGTTTTGAGGCAGATCCGGCTCCGGTTCAGATGCACTCTGATCATCAGCTGCCTCATCATAAGGTCTTTGACTGATAAGGGTTTCTTTATCCATATAATAGACGCCCATTAATCGATTTGTAGCCGAATCAATCAACAGCTGTGCATATAAATCGTCATAAGGTACAAGGAGCCTGGAATGAAGATCCTGTTCACTCAGTTCGAACTGATAGGATTCATCTCCGTCCTCAACAAATATCTCGGTTGTAATCATCGTAAACCGGTAAATCTCATCCACGGGTTGTCCTGAGTAATACGGTGAGCTGTCTACTCCAGCACCCATAGCGAAAATAGCCGAAATTTTTTGATCTTTTATGGCAGCCAGAAGGTAATAATCCTCATCCTTGTACACCATCCAGCTTTGACCAAACTTGCCCGGATCAATTCTGTCGGGTTCGCCCCACTCCTGTTTGAACTCGTCTGCAGAGCGCCCCACGTAGACGGATACACCTGACTTCGGCCTGGTCAGACTGTCTGTATAGGCAGGAATATTGTCGTCCTGACTGTTCCGGCCTGTCTCTGTTGTAAAGGATTCATTTTCAAGAATATCGTTCTCCTGAAATGAAGGGCCACTATAAAAGCCAATGAGGAGGATAACGAGTATGACTACTCCTATTCTGATCACAGCTTTCATACTTCTCCCCCCAAATCGTTATTATCTTTATTATACATAGCCGTTCTCCATATGAATAGCGCAAAGTACCGGAAGCAATGTCATGGTTTTGCCACAAAAAACTTTAAATTACGTCGCGACACAATTGCAACTTCTTTTTTTTTCGACTATTATTAAGCATGAGATGATTTATTTACTTAAGCATTGACAGGAGGGAATTTTCTTATGCGTTTTGAAAATACTGGATTAGAAACGTTAGTCGTTGAACTGGACCGTTTAGACGATATTATGAAAGAACATGGCATGATCCGTGCCGGACAATGGGATTGGGAACGAGTTACATATGACCGTAAGTTTGAAATTCGTGAGGGTACTTTTTACCTGCGCATTTTCGGTTTCACTGAAACAGGTGACGTAGGTGCTCACGATGCAGACATTAAATTAATGACACCTCTTCTGGGTAAGCACTATTATCCACACGGTGTTGAATATGGCGAAGGCGAGGAGTTTCCTGAACACCTCGTTCAGACTTGTGAAAAGATTCTCGTTGCTCTTCAGGCAGAGCTTTCACAGGTAGCACTGTAAAGATTAAGAGGAGCCATGTTGCCGTGGCTCTTTTTTATACCTTCATTCAAGATCCATCCCCAATGACATCCGGAATCGGCTCCGGACATAAAAAGATTTGAGAGGAGCCCTGAATTGAATAAGTTTTTTACGAAAAAAAACTTGATGACCATTTTCGCTATTCTCGTTGTACTTATTCTGATGTACTTCATCCTGCCAGTATCTGTTCCATTAATTTTGGCACTCGTGACAGCCCTTGTTCTGGAACCTCTAGTCAAGCTGCTTGAAAAACGGCTGAAAGGAAACAGGCAGGCGTCGGTTGGTATTGTTTTTGTACTGTTTTTAGGTATCCTGGGAATGATCCTTTACTTTTCAGTTACCAGACTCGTTGGTCAGGCGATCAGCTTCGTTGAAAACACACCTGATTATATCAATGAATTAACTGAATGGTGGAGTGGCGTTCAGCAAAATATGAGTGACCGTTTTGCTCAGGTTCCTGATGACGTGATCGATCAGACGAACAATGAAATCAGCAATTTCCTGAACGACTTCAGAACGAGTATCACAAATTCAATCAATGCCGAGTCTGTCACAGGACTCGTCACAAATATCCCTGATTATCTCGTCAGTTTCTTAGTGTTTCTGATCGCATTATTTTTAATTATGATCGATCTGCCAAGAATCCAGCATTCCGTATATAGTCATTTGAAAGAGCAGACAGCTGAAAAAGTCCGGTTTATGACAGCAAGACTGTCTAAGGTCATCTTCGGATTTGCCAAAGCTCAATTCCTTGTCAGCTTATTAATTCTTGCCGGAGCTTTAATCGGCCTGTTTATTATCGCTCCCGAAGTCGCGATCGTCATGGCAATCATAATCTGGATCATTGATCTCATTCCGATCATCGGATCCATTGTCATTCTCGCACCATGGGCTGCTTTCCAGCTGATCACAGGAGATGTGGAACAGGGTACCCAGCTCGCCATCCTTGCTGTTGTACTACTTGTCATCCGAAGAACCGTTGAACCAAAAGTAATGGGAAGTCACATTGGACTCTCCCCACTTGCGACACTGATCGCCATGTTCATCGGCTTGAAGCTGTTTGGTATACTAGGCTTTATTATCGGCCCTCTACTGCTCATCATTTTCAACTCTGCGAAAGAAGCAGGTATTATCAAGCTGGACTTTAAAATATAACTGATCGTCAAGCCGTTCATTTCAGATGAACGGTTTTTTGTATGCTTTTTTATCATACTCAATTTTTTTTAATTAAATTTACTTTAAACAAATATTTATTTTTAACAGAAACCCATGAGTGTGGGGCACTCCTCTGTAGGAAAAAATCTGCTGACACTGATTGTTGAGAGCGATGGAATGCCCAGACACAGTGTATAAACTAAAAAAGAAAAGCCCGGAATGAATCCGGACTTTTCTTATCCACCAATAATGGCTTTAATAACTGAAGTTGTTTCCCCACCGCTGTAGAATACGTACAATAACAGATACACCATTACTCCCGTAGATGCGGTGAAAAACCAGATAATTGAAGTAATCGGTCCGATTTTGCGATGCTTTTTAATGCGATCTTTATATCCAAGCCAGATCGTCACAAGGCCGAACACCGCACCCGTTGTAGCGAGAATGATATGGAAAATTAAAAACACTGTGTAATAAATTTTAATATCATCAGGTCCGCCGAAAGCTGTATTACCTACAAACACGGTTCTGCTCATGTAAATGATAAAAAAAGTTAATGCCGCAATCGCCGAAGCAAACATCGTCTTTTTATGTGCTTCGATTTTGCGTTTTCGAACCAGCACCCAGCCGATTGCCACTAATACTGCGCTCAAAACAATAAAGATTGTACTCAACGTTGGTAAAATAGGTAACGTCATCGTCTAAATCCTCTTTCTCTTCGTATTATTCGCTTTGCAGCTCTCGAGCCTCATAAAGAGACGCATTGAGCGCATCCTCTTCTGATTTTTCTTTTCGATACCATTCAAAGAATACCTGAGCAAGGATATAACCATAGATAATCTCCTGAATGATCTTCATGATCACTCCGCCAACCTGCTGATCCTCAAGAGGTGGCATATTACTGAACAGTTCAGGTCCGGTTACACCGATTGACTGAAGCCCCTGCAAAGTTCCAGCCGGTACACAGAGTGCCATTGCCTCAAGCCACGCACCACCGTTAAAAAAGGTTTCATACATCGGACTGCTGGCAAAAATGATGAGCGCACACGCCGGTGTCAAAAGAATACCGTCTGCAAATATATAACCAACCTTTTTCAGTCCGCTCAGCTTATATTCTCCTTCAAGCGTGTTAACCAATGGCCACCACATACAAAATGCAAGAATAAAAATAGATCCTGTCACAACCGAATGAAGAACCATATCCACTTTGATCGTATCAAAAATTAATGGAATATGATAAAAAGAAAATGCTCCATTAAAAACAATTAATGCAACTAGCGGTTTTGTCAGGAAATTAAATACCTGTTTAAGAACCGGAATATTTAAAAACGTTTTCCACATATAATTCGGAATAGCCGCAATTAATAATGGCGGTACGAGTAAATAAAAAATACCCATCTGAACCATATGAACAGAAAACAGAATATGTCCCCAGACATCCACCGGAGATCCTTTAATGATATAAATCGTTATCATAGCAGTCAGAAACAAAATCGTTTCCTTTTTTGTTAATGGACGCGAATCTTTGAATTTGTGACGCCACTTCGTTGCAGCTAAAAAGAACAGCACTGTTAACAAAGTTAATGCGATGAAAAAGTAAGGACTCCATAACGCCTGGAACCCAAATATGCTAATCGACATCAGGCACCTTCCTTTCCGGGTAAACTCTCTCTTTCCCTATTATAAGTCTCCCCGCAAACAACTTCAACGCGACCAGATGACGGTTTATTGAACAAAAGCCCATTACGGCACACTCCGAATGATCAATATACCGCACTTCACTGTCAAAAAAACAAAGTAAGTCCCATGTACGACTCTGTTCATACAAATAAACCGATTTAGCTGAAGTCTTGTTCCTTTAAAAAACTCCTGTGATCTAGCCACATGAACGGTCTTATAAATCACAGCGCATGTTATTGTCTTAAACAATACAGTAGTACCTGGAGATTCGTAAGTTTAATATAAAAATGACATGATTCTCTCAGGGGCGGATTCACCCGTAGACTCCTGTGGCGGAAAGGGTCAGGTGAAACCGACTGTGCGAAGCACAGGCGGGTTCACCGCCCTGCCATGGAAAGCGAAGGGTGAATCCGCACCGGCTCCTTTAAAATCAAAAAACCGGCCTAAAAAAGGCCGGTTTTTTAAACATTACCACCAGACAATCGTAAGGAAAGTCAAAACAGTAATAAAGGCGATCAACGCGCCGGAATATAAGAACAATGCAGCTGTTCCATGCCCTTTATGACTCATATGCATAAAGTAATAAAGCTGAAGAACAACCTGCGCTCCTGCCAGCAGAAGCAATACAGGAAACGCATAATATTTGTCAAAATCCGCGATGACTACAATAAACGCAATAAACGTCATAAAGATCATTGTTGCGAACGAAGTCACCTGCATACGCATCTCATCGCGCGCTTTACGTCTTCTATACTCGTAGTTTACTTTAGGGTTCGCTGAAGTTGATTCGTGTGTCGCCATCAGTTTATCCCACCATTCCCATTAAGTATACAACCGTGAAGATGAATACCCAAACAACGTCGATAAAGTGCCAGTAGAGTGAAGCTACAAAGAACTTTGGCGCATTGTAAAGATTCAAACCACGCTTGGCATTACGTACCAGTAACAGAATGAACCAGCCGAGACCCACAACAACGTGAGCACCGTGGAATCCTACAAGTGTGTAGAATGCTGATCCGAAAGCACTACTGGTAAATGTGTGATTGTAATCATGTACATAATGATAAAATTCATAAATTTCAAAGCCAAGAAATGCTGCTCCAAGTAGAACGGTTAGCAATAACCACGTTTGCATTTTTTGGTAGTTATGATTTTTCATATGGTACATAGCGTAAACGCTTGTCAATGACGAGGTTAAAAGCAACATTGTCATGATAAAAACAAGCGGCAGTGCAAACATATCTGCTGCCAGATAGTGATCCGAGCTCGGCACACTGTCTTTCAGCGCTAAATATGTTGCAAATAGTGATGCGAACAGGACAGTCTCTCCGCCAAGGAAGAGCCAGAAGCCTAGAAATTTATTTTTACCTTCAAGGGTTGTTTTTTCAGGAGATTCCGGCCACGTTCTGGACGTGAATTTCTGATTCATATCATCCATTACTCCTTACCCCCTTTATCCGTGTCATCCATTAACTCTTCTTTATGGATATGGTAACCGTGATCATCTTTCAATGAACGCACAGCCATTGATCCAAGTGTAATCAGCATACCAATAATTAATACAGGCAGTGACCATACAAATTCTTCCCCGCCTGATTCACGCCAGTCAATCTGATACATCGCTCCGAATGCAGCAATGAACAGACCAAGTGACATCACGAATGGAATAAACGAGTTATTCGGCATATGAATATCACCAAGCGGCTCAGCCGGTGTCATTTCAGTACGGCCTTCCATTTTTTCAATCCATAATGGATCAAGTCCACGGACAAGTGGAAGCTGCTTAAAGTTGTAATAAGGCGGTGGTGATGGAATTGCCCACTCAAGTGTACGCCCATCTCCCCAAGGATCGTTTCCAACACGTACATTTTTCACCTGTGTAATCACGATGTTGTAAAGAAGTACAAGAACCGCGATTGCCATAAAGAAAGCACCAATTGTTGAAATCATGTTAAACAGGTCAAGACCTTGTCCAGGCAGGTACTTCCAGATACGGCGTGGCATCCCCATCAGACCAAGGAAGTGCTGTACAAAGAACGTACCGTGGAAACCGATTAGGAATAGCCAGAATGTAACTTTACCTAGCGTTTCATTTAACATTGTACCGAACATTTTCGGCCAGTAGAAATGTGTACCGGCAAGAAGTCCAAGTACAACCCCACCAATGATTACATAGTGGAAGTGAGCAACAACAAAGTAAGAATCATGGTACTGGTAGTCAGCTGCAGCTGATGCAAGCATAACCCCTGTAACCCCACCGGCTACGAATGAAGGAATAAACGCAACTGCATATAGCATTGGCGTCGTGAAGCGGATGCTTCCTCCCCACATCGTTAACAGCCAGTTAAAGATCTTAACCCCTGTCGGTACGGCAATGGCCATTGTCGCAACAGCGAAAATTGCGTTAGCAGTTGGCCCAAGACCAGTTGTGAACATGTGGTGAGCCCACACCATGAATCCAAGGAAACCGATCAGAACCGTTGCAAATACCATCGCAGCGTATCCGAACAGGCGCTTTTTAGAGAATGTAGAGATAATATCAGAAAAGATACCGAAAGCCGGTAAAATCAGAATGTATACTTCCGGGTGACCAAAAATCCAGAATAAGTGCTCCCAGATAATCGTGTTACCACCCATTGAAACATTAAAGAAGTTTGCTCCGAACATACGGTCAAACAGCATCAGGAACAGTCCAACCGTCAGTGGAGGGAATGCAAAAAGAATAAGTGCAGATGCTACGAAAGTTGACCATGTGAACAGCGGCATACGCATATACGTCATACCAGGTGCACGCATGTTGATGATGGTTACAAGGAAGTTAATCCCGGCAATCAGCGTACCGGCACCTGAAATCTGCAGCCCCAGCACGTAAAAGTCAATCCCGTGTCCAGGTGATGCAATAGATAGAGATGCATAAGATGTCCACCCTGCATCAGGTGCTCCACCCATAAACCATGACAGGTTAAGGAATACTCCTCCGAAGAAGAACAGCCAGAAACCAAGTGAGTTCAGAAATGGAAATGCAACGTCACGTGCTCCAATCTGAAGTGGTACAACAGCATTCATAAATGCAAATAGCAGCGGCATGGCTGCCAGGAAAATCATCGTGGTTCCATGCATCGTAAGTAATTCGTTATACAGCCCCGCGCTGACAAAATCATTGTCAGGGACAGCAAGCTGAATACGGATAAACATGGCTTCTAATCCGCCAACCAGAAAGAAAAATCCGCCGGAAATCAGATAAAGAATAGCGATTTTCTTATGGTCGACCGTTGTGAGGTAGTCCCATAGGACTGCTAAAAAACCTCTTTTTTGTGCAACGGTACTCACACGTTATACCTCCCTTATGATATCAATTATTCACTGTAAACTTTTAAGCTCATTAAGTACTCTGTTAAGGCATCCAGATCTTCATCTGAAAGCGTATCTTCATTATAAACCGGCATTTCGTTACCCGGCTTCAGTTCAGCAGAGTTACGGATCCAGTTTTTAATGTTTTCAGCCATCACTTCTTCTGACTCACGGTTATCAAGAATACCTGCAGTGTAAGAACGCTCGCCGAAAGTTGTCATGTTTGGCCCTTGTGAAGTACCAATCTGCTGTGTAGGACTTACAGCGTGACAACCGATACAGCTTTGTTCCTGATACACTTCGTATCCTCTTGCTACAGTTTCATCATCAAAAGTAGGCTCTTCCTGCTCTCCAGCTTCCTGCATCGACGCAACCCACTGGTCAAACTCGTCAGGACTTAACGTTTTTACCTTGAAGTCCATCAAAGCGTGTGATGGACCACAAAGCTCAGCACATTTACCATAAAACAGGTTATCTGCATCCTGTGCTTTTTCTCCATCAAAGCTTAAGTAAAACGTGTTCATATTATCAACGTTTGTATCAATCTTTCCTCCGACAGCCGGAATCCAGAATGAGTGCTTTACATCAGATGCGATCACGTTAAAATAAACGTTCTCATCTGTAGGTACAACTAGCTCCTGACCTGTTACGATTCCCTGATCCGGGTAAGAGAATTCCCACCAGTAAAGGTTCGCACGCACGTCAACAACAAGTGCTTCACGGTTGCCTTCTTCATCAACCGCTTCCATACCTTGTGTATCACCAAGCTCAAAAGTAAGAGCAACAGTCGGTACAGCAAGGATCAGCAGAAGGATAATCGGAATAACTGTCCAGATCACTTCCAGACGGTGACTTCCTTCAACCTGTTTTGGAATAAAATCCTCGCCCAGCTTAGAGCGACGGAACTTAGTAATGGCAATTACATATACAATTGCGACAACAATGATTACAAGAACCATGATTGCTACACTAAGCATCATCAGATTAAATTGTTTCTGAGCCACTTCACCAGCAGGCTGAAGTGTTGACAGGAACGGCTCTCCACAGCCGGACAAGATAAACGCTAACGCCGCTACAAGCGGTAGGAAACGCCATTTCTTCAGTCCATTTTTCATAGCTTAATTAAACCCCTCTTTCATTTGAATATTTCTAGTGATGGAGATTGTTCTATATGGATTTCTTATTAAGAAAGAATTCCCGGTGTTTATTAAATGAAAGTGATCAGGACCATACCGGTAAACAGAATGGTTAAATAATTCAGTGAGTAAACAAACATCAATGTTGCCCACTTATGATCATTTTTCATCTTATTTCCGGCTAACGCCAGAGCAAGCCAGCCAATATTCAATACCGTTGCAAGCACGATAAAAATGGTGCCAAGCGAAGGCAATAGAAACGGCAGCGGGAACAGTGCAATGACCCATAAAAGCATCGATTTCTTTGTTCTCGAAAACCCTTTCACAACTGGAAGCATAGGAATTCCAGCCGCTCTGTATTCCTCCACTCTTCTCATAGCAATGGCATAAAAGTGAGGCGGCTGCCATACAAACATAATTAAAAACAGTGCTAGCGGCATTGCCCCGAGTCCCGGGTCAACTGCTGCCCATCCGATTAACGGTGGCACAGCACCAGATACACTGCCTACAATCGTATTACTCACATATTTACGTTTTGTCCACATTGTATACAGCACAACATAGGCGAACACACCAGCAAGACCGATCAGACCTGCCATGGCTGTTGTCATAAACAGCATGATTTCACCAAGTATGATGAATGCGATTCCAAGTCCAAGCGCTCGTGAAGGTGCAACACGGCCCGTTACCGTCGGACGGTTTTTTGTCCGTTCCATTAGAGGATCAATATCCCGGTCTATGTAGTTGTTAATGCTGCATGAACCGGCAACAATCAGAGAAGAACCGATCAGTGTGAGTAGCATGACATCTATAGAACTGACAAATGCAGTTTCAGTAAAATACAATGCCAGCCATAGGCCTGTAAATGTGGTAATAAAATTGGAATTAACAATCCCAATCTTGATAAGAGCGAGGAAATCTTTCCAAGCAGTTGTTTCAGAAAAATCTGCCCCTTTTACAGCCGACACAACTCGACTATTTGACACATTTTCCCCTCCTCTCCAAACTTGCTAATACATTATACTACATCTACTATAAAGGATAGCAAACATGATTTCTATATTTAAAATGAAATTCAGACAACTTCCCATTTACAGCCTGTACTTAAATGTAACAATTCTTTCACATCTTTTTAAAAAAAGAGAAGATGAATTATTTTTGTACAATAATCATCAATGTGAAATTTATATGTCATGACGGAATGAATAATCTGTGTCTATTTATGAAAAAAGGTACACGTGACGTCCATTCTGTAACATAATAGAACTAATGCAATGAAACGGACGGTCCATTACGGACTTTACTATAAGTAAGAAGGTGACTAAATTTGCAATCTAAATGGCTGAAGCTTTTAGCCGTAACAACCACAGTTGTCATGCTGCTGGTACTGTTAGGCGGAGCACTTGTAACAAAAACTGATTCTGGACAGGGGTGTGGCCAGTCCTTCCCGCTCTGTCACGGGCAGATCATTCCTGACGAACTGCCCCTAGAAACCATCATTGAACTCGCTCACCGTGTTGTGTCTGCTGGTGCAGGATTCCTCGTTCTTGCTCTGTCAATCTGGTCATGGCGCGCAATCGGCCATATCAGGGAAACGAACTTTTTGGCAATCCTGGCTTTCTTCTTTCTGATGCTTCAGGCACTGCTTGGTGCAGGAGCGGTTGTCTGGGGACACTCTGATATAATCCTTGCTGCCCACTTTGGTATTTCATTAATTTCTTTTGCAGCTGTATTACTGCTGACACTATTAATCTTTGAAGTCGATAAAAAATTCGATGCTTCAACCGTCGTGATTGATAAACGAATTCGCTATCACACAGTCGGCTTAATGATTTACATTTTCGCTGTAGTCTATTCAGGCGCATTCGTCCGCCACACCGAAGCAAGCCTCGCCTGTCCTGACTGGCCATTCTGCGTTAACGACAGCTGGTCCTCTGTTTCACTGAACTATCTTCAGTGGATCCAGATGGGGCACCGAATGGCTGCGGCACTGATTTTTGTCTGGATTGCTTACGTTGCCTATATCGTTTATAAAAACTATAAGCACCAGAAGGTTATGTATTACGGATGGATGATCGCTTTCGGTCTTGTAACCGCACAGGTGATCACAGGCGCATTGGTCGTTGTAACAAAACTGAACCTGCTCCTGGCCCTGACCCACGCATTAATTATTTCCCTATTATTCGGTTTACTAAGCTACTTCTTATTACTCATATCAAGAAGTAAAATAAACGATAAAAAAAGAAGCTGATATCAGCTTCTTTTTTGTTTTTATTAAAAATCCGGATCGGGGAACTTCTCCCCTTTCCTTTGTCTAGGGTGCGGAGCACTAGCCGGCTCACCGCGCGACCCTAGAAAAGCGGAGGCGACTCGTCCAGCCCCGACAAGCATAAGGCGAAGATGAAAAGAGGGCTGACCTTCGCCCTCGTTCAGCTTTGACTTATGACCTCG
>NZ_SORW01000002.1:431034-530891 GCF_004405105.1 Jeotgalibacillus sp. R-1-5s-1
TTAAGAAAAGCGGAGGCGACTCGTCCAGCCCCGACAGCATAAGGCGAAGATGAAAAGAGGGCTGATCTTTGCCCTCGTTCATCTTTGACTTATGACCTCGAGGGGCTAGTCGCCGCAGCTAGACACCAAGAAAAGCGCAGGCGAGCGTTTAGGGACGTACAAACTGGACTGGCCTCGACGAAGATAAAGGAAACACGGAGAGCGTCAGCGAGCCGATGTTGACTTATCGAACGAGAGGACCGGAAGTTTGTACGTCCCTGCCCGCCGCAGCTAGACACAAAGGAAAGCGAAAGGTGGAACCGGCCCGGTTTCAGTCAGATTAACTGTCTTTCTTCAATTTAATTAACAGATCTCCCGGCGACAGGGTTTCACCGCTTTCAACGAAAATGTCCTCAACCGTTCCATCAAACGGTGCCTGTACTGTTGTTTCCATCTTCATGGCTTCTGTGATCAGCAGGTGGTCACCCTGCTTGACCTGATCACCTTTAGATACAACAACCTGCAACACTGTTCCAGGCATCGTTGCGCCGAGCTCTTCAGGGTTGGATGGATCCACTTTTTGCTTCACCGCAACCGTAGACTTAATGCTTTCATCACGGATCGCAATTTCACGCTGCTGACCATTCAAGTCAAAATACAGAACGCGCGTGCCGTCTTTACGCGGCTCACCGATCGATACAAGCTTCAGAATCAGCGTTTTACCTGTTTCGATTTCTACTTCGATTTCCTCATCAAGCTTCATGCCATAGAAGAAGGTTGGCGTGTCAATAACTGAAACATCACCAAATTGCTGAGTCATTTCGGTATATTCTTTAAACACCTTTGGATACAAGGCTTGTGCCAGTGCATCAAAGTTCGTAACAGGACGGCCCAGCTCATGGAACATTTCTTCCTTCAGCTTATCAAAATCAACCGGCTCCATTAATTCACCCGGACGAACCGTGATCGGCTTTTTACCTTTTAGAATCACTCTCTGCAGATCTTCTGGGAAACCTCCGTGTGGCTGTCCAAGATAACCTGAGAACAACTCAATGACTGAGTCAGGGAAGTCGATTGAATTCCCCTTTGCGATTACACTCTCCTCATCCAGATCGTTTTGCACCATAAACAGTGCCATGTCACCGACAACCTTTGAAGAAGGTGTCACTTTGACAATATCCCCAAACATCTGGTTCACACGTGCATACATATCCTTCACTTCTTCCCAGCGGCCGCCAAGTCCAACAGCTTTCGCCTGCTGCTGAAGGTTTGAATACTGTCCGCCCGGCATTTCATGCTTATAAATTTCAGAATGAGGAGAATTCATGCCGCTTTCAAATGGTGCGTAATACTTACGAACGTCTTCCCAGTAATGAGAAAGCGTCTCAGAATGATCTACGTCCACTTTCAGCTGACGCGTATTTCCTTTCAGTGCATAAGCCAGTGAACTTGCACTCGGCTGGGAAGTCAGTCCACTCATCGAGCCCAGTGCTGTATCAACGATATCTACTCCGGCTTCAACGGCGCGGGCATATTGGAAAATTCCATTTCCGCTTGTATCGTGCGTATGAAGATGGATTGGAAGATCTACCGTATCTTTAAGCTCTGAGATCAGGCGGTATGCTGCCTCAGGCTTAAGCAGTCCTGCCATGTCCTTGATTGCTAAAATATGTGCTCCCTGATTTTCAAGTTCTTTGGCAAGTGCTTTATAGTAATCAGTGTCATACTTTGTTCTTGTAGGATCAAGAATATCCCCTGTATAACAGATTGCCGCTTCTGCCACTTTACCAGAGTCACGAACAGCCTCAATCGCTACTTCCATTCCCTTAACCCAGTTCAGGCTGTCAAAGATACGGAAGACATCGATTCCTGCATAGGCTGATTTCTGAACAAATTCCTGAATCACATTATCAGGGTAGTTCTTGTAGCCGACGGCGTTCGATGCACGAAGCAGCATCTGGAACAGTACATTTGGAATCTTTTCACGAAGCGTTAACAGCCTCATCCAAGGGTCTTCCTTCAGGAAACGGTAAGCAACATCAAAGGTTGCCCCTCCCCACATTTCAAACGAAAACAGTTCACTTTGCATGCGTGCAGATGCATCTGCAATATGCTTCAGATCAACGGTTCTGACACGCGTTGCAAGTAAAGACTGGTGTGCATCGCGGAAGGTTGTATCTGTTACAAGAACGTCCTTTTGTTCTTTTACCCAGTCCTTTAATCCATCTGCTCCGCGTTCATCAAGAATTTGTTTCGTTCCAGCCGGAGGTTCAGTAAGCAAATTAACTTTCGGAATTCTTGGCTGAGCGAAATCCGGCTTTTCACCTTTATCGATACCCGGGAATCCGTTGATTGTTACGTTTCCAATATAAGCAAGCATTTTTGTTCCACGGTCTTTCCGTTTAGGGAATAAGAACAGCTCAGGTGTTGTATCAATAAATGACGTATCGTATTCGCCATTTAGAAAATTTTCATGCTTTACAACGTTTTCAAGGAATGGAATATTCGTTTTTATACCGCGAATTCGGAATTCCTGCAAGTTTCTGACCATTTTGGCTGCAGCCTGCTCAAATGTCAGTGCCCAGGTCGAAACTTTAACGAGAAGTGAATCATAATGCGCTGAGATCTCAGCACCCTGATACCCGTTACCTGCATCCAGACGAACACCAAATCCTCCTCCGGAACGGTAGGCCATAATTCTTCCCGAGTCAGGCATAAACCCGTTTAATGGATCCTCAGTTGTCACACGTGACTGAATAGCAAAGCCATTAAGCTGGATCTTGTCCTGCACAGGGATTCCCATCTTTTCACCATGAAGCGAATGCCCTTCTGCAATCATAATCTGGGACTGAACAATATCAACACCCGTGATCATCTCTGTAATCGTATGTTCAACCTGGACGCGTGGATTTACTTCAATAAAGAAAAATTCATTATTTGCTACAAGAAACTCCACTGTCCCTGCATTTACATACTGTACATTTTTTGCGAGCTTAACAGCTGCATCACATATTTCGTCACGTAGTCCTTCGGGAAGTGAAACAGACGGGGCCACTTCTACAACCTTCTGGTGACGGCGCTGTATGGAGCAGTCACGCTCGTACAGATGAATGATCGTACCATCATGATCACCAAGAATCTGCACCTCAATGTGCTTAGGATTTTCAATGAATTTCTCCACATATACTTCGTCATTGCCAAAAGCCGCTTTTGCCTCAGACTTGGCACGGTCATAGGATTCCTTTACATCCTTGGCTGAACGGACAATCCGCATGCCGCGGCCGCCTCCGCCAAGCGACGCTTTAATTATGAATGGAAAACCATGTTCTTCCCCGAACTTCTCAACTTCTTCAAGGCTTGAAACCGGACCATCACTTCCCGGAATAACAGGAATACCTGCATTAATAGCCTGCTGTCTCGCTTTCACCTTATCTCCGAACATATCCAGATGCTTAGAAGTCGGTCCAATAAACGTAATTCCTTCTTCATCACAGCGTCTGGCAAAATGAATATTTTCAGACAGGAATCCATATCCAGGGTGGATCGCATCAACTCCTGCACGTTTTGCAATTTCAATAATACCCTCGATGTCAAGGTATGCATCAATAGGCTTTTTGCCTTCTCCTACTAAGTATGCTTCATCTGCTTTGAAGCGGTGGAACGAACCGCTGTCCTCTTTAGAATAGACAGCGACCGTTCTTATGTTCAGTTCCGTACATGCACGGAATACACGAATCGCAATTTCTCCACGATTGGCTACTAATACCTTACTGATTTTCTTCATCAAATCTACCTCCTAAAAATCTTCACCTATTATTGAAATTGATTTCTGCCAGCTCTTTTCTGTGTATAGACAGGAGTACTTACCTGAGCCGGTACGGGTGATTCTTTTTTGTTCTTCGTAAAATATTTTTCCTCATATTTCACAAACATTGATACATTCAGCAAAAGCCCCATTGAAAGGGACAGCAGAATCAGAGAAGAACCTCCATAGCTGATAAACGGAAGTGGTACACCAGTAATCGGAATCAGCCCGGACATCCCGCCAAGATTAATAAAAGCCTGAATGCCGATCATACTTGAAATTCCCACTGCGAGCATCCGGCCAAAACGGTCCCGGCTTTTCATCCCTGTTACGATCCCTCTAAGGACAATATACATCAGACCGATCAACACAAATCCGACTCCAAGAATTCCGAGCTCCTCAGCAATGATGGCCATAATAAAATCCGTATGCGGTTCCGGCAGAAAACCCAGCTTCTGAACACTCTGACCAAGCCCGGTTCCCCAGATGCCTCCATTTCCTATAGCATAATAGGATCCGACAAGCTGCCAGCCATTGTCACTGATATGTGCAAATGGATCCTGATAAGCCGCTATCCTTCCAAGCCTTTCTTCAGAAAAAATGGTCTGAAAAAGATCGCGGTTAAACAATAACAATACCCCTCCTATGACAGTGACGAAACCTGCAGCCAATCCTCCAAGCTTAAGCATACTTTTCACTTTCATTCCTGACGCAATAATGACGCTCAATCCGATAGCGAAAATAATGGCTGCTGTTCCAAAGTCCGGTTCTGTTGCAACTAAAAAGCATGCAACGACCAGGATGAGAATAGGCGGCATAACCCCTTTGTTAAATTCATCAATATAAGATTGCTTTTTAGCATATACAGCAGCTAAATACACAATCATCCCCAATTTTGCAAATTCAGACGGCTGCAGTCTGAATCCCCCGATCACAATCCAGCTCTGAGCGAAGTTGATTTCTGTTCCGATGATATGAACAAGAACTAACAGTCCAAACATCAGGCCAGTAATGAGCATTAGCATTCCCTTCTCTTTGTAAAGCTTATAAGGGATTAAGGCCATTACGATAAATCCGATTAGTCCGATGAATAAATGCCTCAGCTGATTCTGGTAAAAATGGTCGGGTGGCAGGTCCAGTACTTCTACGGCGTGGACCATTCCCGCACTGTAGACCATGACAACCCCAAATACTGCTAATAATATGTATACAGCCATTAATGAATAGTCATAAGACCTGAACATTCTTTTCAGAATGGTCGACATTGCGATCAGTCCCATCTTGTATATTTATTCAACAGGAAACGTTAAAAACCCTCTATTTTCGATATAAAAAAACCCAAACAATCAAAAAATATTGTTTGAGCGGAATTTGATTATTTATTGGTAAAAGCTTCATGAAGAACCGACATCTCTTTTTCAAGAGAATCCATTAACGATTTTCCATCTGCTTCATCCACAAGCCCGAGCCTGACGGCAAATTCTATTTCACGGGATAACCCAAACATTTGCGTATCTAATACCTCTTCGTACAATGGACACTGGGGCATCGTTAAGTTATCCATTTGAACTTTGATTAGTTGCGCTATTTTTTCGGCATCTTTGCGTAAAAGCTCGTAGGCTTTTTCACGATGATCGATTTTCATCTCTGATGTCACACTGATCCCCCCAATCCATTCTTGTTGCAGCACCTTCAGATGACTGCTCTTTCATAAAGTTTAGCGTTTTGACGGCAAAATTGCAAGTGACGCCCCGCTCATTGCCACATCATTCATAATGATTTTTCACACACAGGCGAATGTGACATCCTTTCGTGATCCATGTATACTCGTATGAGAAGAAACAGAACAGGGGGCATTTACATGAGTGACATCATTCCTTTATCAGGCGCAGTGAAATTTCAGCTAACATTAGATCCAGGTGTATGGATTTTTGATGAACGGAAAATTGATTTGAAAACTTATTTTGATACTGAACAAATAGAAGTGGATGAAATAGAACAGTATTCAAAAGCTGTAGCAGAACACTTTTCACGCGAAATTAAAGAAGGGGCACAGCTCCCAAAGCAGGGTTCAGGCAGTCAGAAGAAATATGAAAAAGAAAAACTGATGACCGGCACCTTCGGCATTAAGCTGAAGCCATTCATTTTAAACGCTGAGCCTGAGCCCCATGCTAGCAAAGTTGTCATTTCAACAACAGACAGCGTCCATTCATTCAGCATTGAGGAAGCTTTTGAACTGATCGCTGCTTTTTCAAACGAAGGGAAGCCTTTACGTGAGGATGGCCCTATTCACATTCTCTACCCTGATGGTTCAAACAGATCGGATCCTATCAGGAATGTAAGAAAGATCACGATTTCCTGACAAAAAGGATGGTGCAGCACGCCGCATCATCCTTTTTTGTCCATATTATCATTTTCAAGCTTAATATTTTCTTAACTCCTCCATCACCTGCTCATCAAGTCTTCTCGCTGCGTCTTCATCATACGTTTTCGCAAAGGCAGGTTCAGTCACAATTTTCGCCCCATAAAACATAACATCTCTCACTTCATCAATAGACAACTGTAAAATGGATAATCCAATAGGCACATCAGAGGATGATTGTCCGGCCTCCTGCGCTCTTCCACTGATCGAAAATGTACTTCCGGAAGCAATAATAGATAAAGAGCAAAGAGGCTGCTTCTTAATGTTTTGAATAATTCGCGAACGGTGATCGACTGCAAAAAGAATGGTTGACTCGTCCTTTGCGTGCACCCACGACAACGCAGCAACGTTCGTACCGCCTGTCTGATAATCCACCGTTGCTAATTGAACAAACCGTTCATGTAAAAACTCTTCATATAAAGAAGGAATCAGTTTATCTTCTACACGGTTAGCCAAACCTTCCCACTCCTTTTTTGTTTTTGCTTATTATATCTCATTTTGAAAGTCACTGACAGAATAATCCGTAGACCGTTATGTAATTCACCTGTTTAATGATATACTGATGAAAAGCAGGCAGCTGAGGGGAGTTTCACATAATGAGAGTAAAATGTTTTATTTGTGATAAAATCGAATCCATTGAGGATTTCAGTCCGCTGGCAAAAAAGCTGCGTAATCGCCCGATCAACACCTATCTTTGTGAGGAGTGCAATGAGAGAATTGCACAAAAAACAAAAAAGCGCGTTGCCACCGGAAATTTCAAGTTTTATAAAAGCTCAAGAAAAATTGAAAAAGATTTTTAATCAGAAAACAGGACAGCACCATCATGGGTGCTGTCCTGTTTTTATATTCAATCATATAAACTCAATGTGGTTCTACATGCATTTTATCATAGCGAAGTTTTAAAAAGCTGATTGAATATAAAATCACAGAAAAGTGCCGGGTCATTCCGTAGACTCCTGCGGCAGTGAAGCGACAGGTAAGACAGATGTGCGAAGCACAGCTGGCTTACCGCGCGGCCTTGGAAAAGTGGAGGTGGGCGTTTAGGGACGTACAAACTGGACTGGCCCCGACGGAGATAAAGGAAACACAGCGAACGCAGTGAGCTGATGTTGACTTATCGGACGAGGGGACGGGAAGTTTGCTAGTCCCTGCCAGCCGCAGCTAGACAATGGAAAGCGAAGGAATGACCCGGCACGGTTTTATAAAAACTGATCCGTTATGATTTTGATCAAATGATTAACTTGCTTTTCGGTTTTTTCGTTTGGCTGACGAGCTCCTGGCATTGCACAAGCTTTGATACATCAAAGTTTCCTCCACTGACAATCACTCCTGTCTCTCCGGATGTATAAGGTAAAGACCCGCTCAGGATGGCTGCAACACCCGCCGCTCCTGCGCCTTCCACTAACATTTTTTCTCTTTCAAGCATAAATAGAATGGCTTCTGCGATCTCTGCTTCTGTAACGGTTACCATTTCATCAACATATTTTCTGATGATCGATAACGTCAGCTCACCGGGAGACTTCACTTTAATCCCTTCAGCGATGGTTGGTAAAAACGGTACGCCAAGGCTGTGCTGACCGTAAAAGGAAGCCGCAATTGCAGGTGCTGAAGCGGATTGAACCCCGATCACTTTAACGGAAGGTTTGATTGCTTTTACAGCAAGTGCTGTTCCTGCAAGAAGTCCTCCTCCGCCTGCCGGTACGAAAATTCTTTCGAGATGCGGACATTGCTGAAGCATTTCCAGTGCTGCTGTCGCCTGTCCTTCAATGATTTTCAAATCTTCAAATGGATGAATAAACACCGCTCCGGTCTCAGACTGACGCTTCATGGCTTCAGCATATGCTTCATCAAAAGATTCACCTGTCAAAACGACTTCTGCGCCGTATTCCTTCGTCGCATTCACTTTTGAATCCGGTGTGGATAAAGGCATAAAAATCGTAACCGGCACATTTCTTTTCTTACCGGCGAGTGCAACACCCTGGGCATGGTTCCCGGCTGAAGCCGCAATAATGCCGCGTTTGCATTCTAGCTCAGTTAATGAAGCGATTTTATTGTACGAACCTCTTACTTTAAAAGAGCCGGTCTTCTGAAGGTTTTCAAGCTTCATCCATACATCCTGACCCGTTTTTTGATTCAGGGTAAGTGATTGTTTACATGGTGTCCTGTGAACAACACCGCTTAATGTTTCTGCTGCGTCAAATAATGCACCTGTGTCGTAGAAATTCCCAAGTCGATCATCCTCTCAAATGTTATCCGTTTTAATGATGCTGCTCTTCATACTGCCTGATTTCGTCTTCGTATTGGAATGTAATCGATATTTCATCCCAGCCGTTTAACAGCATCTGTTTCCAGTAAGGATCAATATCAAATGTCCACTGTTCCCCATTGTAGTGAATACTCTGTGATTCAAGGTCTACCGTGACACTTTGCTTTTCTTTCCCACCTTCTAAAAGCTGTTTCACTTTACTTTCCTCAAGCCGGATTGCGAGTATCCCGTTTTTTACACAGTTGTTGTAAAAAATATCGGCAAAGCTTGGAGCAATAATGATTTTAAAACCATAGTCCTGCAGAGCCCATGGTGCATGTTCACGTGAAGACCCGCACCCGAAATTATGTCCCGCAACAAGAATCTCTGAATCCTTGTAGGGAGGCTGGTTCAGAATAAATTTTTCGTTTGGAGAACCATCAGCGTTAAAGCGCCAGCCATAAAAGAGAAACTGACCGAACCCTGTACGTTCAATTCTTTTTAAAAATTGCTTTGGAATGATCTGATCCGTATCAACATTTATACGGTCAAGCGGTGTAATCGTGCTGCTCAGTTTTTTTACAGGCTCCATCTGTCAGCCTCCTTTCTATGCGTGTACGTTGACCATGGATCTGACATCAGTAAAACGTCCGTTTACAGCTGCAGCCGCTGCCATAGCAGGACTGACAAGGTGCGTTCTCGCTCCAGCTCCCTGACGACCTTCAAAGTTACGGTTCGAAGTGGAAGCACAGCGCTCACCTGCCGGAACGATATCGTCATTCATCGCAAGACACATGCTGCATCCCGACTCACGCCATTCAAATCCTGCCTCCTTAAAGACCTGATCCAGTCCTTCCTGTTCAGCCTTCATCTTGACGGTAAATGATCCGGGAACGACGATGGCAGTGACGTTCGGATGAACTTTGCGTCCTTCAATCACCTTTGCTGCAGCGCGTAAGTCGCCAATACGGGAGTTTGTACACGATCCGATGAAGACGTGCTGGATTTCAATATCTGAAAGAGCCTGACCTTCCTTCAGATCCATATACTCAAGTGCCTGCTTTAATTCTTCCTGTTTTCCTGCATCATCATAGTCTTCTGCGTGCGGAATGGCTGATGAAATCCCTGAACCCATCGAAGGGTTAGTCCCCCACGTCACAAACGGTTCAATCTCGTCTGTATGGATCGTCAGCGTCCGGTCATATTCAGCACCCGGATCCGTAGCATAATCAAGCCACTTTTCTTTTAATGCTTCATACTCGTCATCCGGAACATGTGCACGTCCTTTCAGATAATCCGCTGTCGTTTCATCCGGACTGATCAGACCCGCTCTTGCTCCTGCTTCAATTGACATGTTACAGATGGTCATACGCTCTTCCATTGTCATTTTACGAATCGCGTCACCCGTGTATTCCACTACATAACCGGTTCCGGCATCCACACCGAATTTTGCGATGATTGCAAGAATGACATCTTTGGCTGTTACCCCGAAACCAAGCTCACCATCTATGCGGATCTCCATTGTTTTCGGCTTGGACTGCCAAAGTGTCTGCGTGGAAAGAACGTGCTCCACTTCACTTGTTCCAATCCCGAAAGCCAGTGCCCCGAAAGCGCCATGTGTTGATGTATGGCTGTCTCCGCAGACAATCGTTTTGCCGGGCTGTGTTAATCCAAGCTCAGGCCCGATAACGTGAACGATACCCTGATCCGGATGGTGCATATGTGCAAGCGGAATACCGAATTCCTTACAGTTATCAGCAAGCGTGCTCATCTGCTGTTTGGAAATGGGATCTTTAATCACATCACGATTTTTTGTCGGGACATTGTGGTCCATTGTCGCAAAGCTCAAATCAGGGCGTCTTACCTTCCTCCCTTTAAGACGGAGACCTTCAAACGCCTGAGGTGAGGTCACCTCGTGAATCAGGTGAAGATCAATATATAAAAGATCCGGTTTACCGGACTCCTGATGAACGACATGGTCGTTCCAGACTTTTTCTATAATTGTTTTCGCCATTTAAAGTGCCTCCCATTCTTACACATAAGCAGATAGAATGTGATCTGATACAAATTCCCTTTCAAGCTCTTCTACTACTTTATCTGTAAATGCTGTTGTTGATAAAACCTTGTGTCCGGATTTCTGGATGTCGGTTGTACAGTAGCCATCTTCAAAAACGCTGTAAACTGCCGCTTCTACTGCTGCTGCTTCTGTCTCCATTCCGAAAGAGTATTTCAGCATCATGGCAACAGACAGGATCGCTGCTGACGGGTTCGCAATGTTCAGACCCGCGATATCAGGAGCAGAGCCATGGACCGGTTCATAAAGGCCGAAGCCGTCTGAACGGATACTCGCTGAAGGCAGCATGCCGAGCGATCCGGTTAAAACAGAAGCTTCGTCACTTAAAATGTCACCGAAAAGATTTTCTGTTACGACAACATCAAATGAGCCTGGCTGTGTGATCAGCTTCATGGCAGCCGCATCAACAAGCAGATGCTCAACCTCCACGTCCGGATACTGCGCTTTTTTCTCTTCAACTACTTCTCTCCAAAGCTTACTCGTTTCAAGGACATTGGCTTTATCCACTGATGTCACTTTTCCTTTGCGGAGTCTGGCAAGCTCAAAGCCCTGCTCAACGATCCGCTCGACTTCCTCTCTGGAATAACTCATTGTATCAACGGCACCATTGTGCGTTTTACGCTTTGGTTCACCGAAGTAAAGACCACCAGTCAGTTCACGAACGATCATCATATCAACATCTTTAGACAGATGATCCTTTAAAGGAGAGGCTTCACTCATTCCTTTAATCGCTTTTACAGGTCGAAGGTTGGCAAATAATCCGAAGTGTTTTCTGATCCCGAGAAGCCCGCGTTCCGGACGCAGCTCAGAAGTGTTCTGATCCCATTTCGGACCGCCGACTGCTCCTAATAGTACTGCGTCACTTTTTTCACAAAGCTCTACCGTTTCCTTTGGCAGAGGATTTCCTGTCTGATCAATAGCAATTCCGCCAATCAGACCCTTTTCAACCCGAAACGTATGATCAAACCGGCGTCCAATTGATTGGAGGACCTTTACGGCCGATTCTGTTACTTCCTGTCCGATTCCATCTCCATGCAGAACTGCTACTGTTTTTTTCATGATGTATTCTCCCCTTTATACGGTTTTGGCTAATGCACGTTTTTGTTCGTTTACCAACTGTCGGTTAATCGCGTTCAGGTAGGCTTTTGCTGATGCTTCAAGCACATCCTGCGCCACGTCCCGTCCAGTGACAGATTGTCCGTTATAGGTCATGTTGACAACCGCTTCCCCAAGTGCGTCTCTTCCTTTACCAATCGATGTAACACGATAATCCAGCAGATGAACTTTTCCTTTTACTAGGCGCTCCAGCGTGTTACAGATCGCTTCTACGCTTCCTGATCCTGTTGAAGCCTCCTGAAGAAGCTGACCTTCAGGTGATACAACTGAAACGGATGCCGTTGGAATGCTTCCATTACCGTATTGAACCTGTACGGATTTCAATTCGTATACCGGAACTTCCTCTTCCTGAATCTGTTGATCTGTTAACAGCACATACAGGTCATCTTCTGAAATTTCCTTTTTCTTATCAGCAAGTGCTTTAAATGCTTTAAATGCTTCGTTAATTTTTTCATCACTCAGTTCAAAGCCTAGTGCGATGGCTTTGTCTTTAAATGCGTGACGGCCGGAATGTTTTCCGAGCACGATCCGGTTTGAGCTTTCCCCGATGAGTTCAGGTGTAATGATTTCATAAGTGGAACGTTCTTTCAGCACGCCATCCTGATGAATACCGGATTCATGCGCGAAAGCATTTTTACCGACAACAGCTTTATTAGCCTGAATCGCCATTCCTGTCAACTGACTGACAAGCTGACTCGTGCGTTTGATTTCATCGAGTTTGACATCTGTGCCAAAGTTAAAGATGTCTTTACGGATATGCAACGCAACCGCTAATTCTTCAAGCGCTGCGTTTCCGGCGCGTTCACCGAGTCCGTTAATCGTTCCCTCAACCTGGTCGGCTCCATTTTCAATTGCAGCGATTGTATTAGCCACTGCCATCCCAAGGTCGTTATGACAGTGTGCTGAAAGCTTAACACGGTCAATGTTTGTCACGTTTTCTTTCAGATAACGGAACATCGCACCGTACTCTGCAGGTGTTGCGTAACCGACTGTATCCGGAAGGTTGATCGTTGTCGCTCCTGCTTTAATGACTTCCTTTACGATCCGTGCCAGGAATTCAGGATCAGAACGGAAAGCATCTTCTGCTGACCATTGCACGAGAGGAAAGTTCTTTTTCGCCCGCTTCACTGATTCAACTGCAATTTCTACGACCTGATCAGGTGTTTTTTTGAGTTTATGCGTCATATGGATCGGTGAAGTGGCCAAAAAAATGTGAATATGCGGCTGTTCACCGTATTTGAGCGCTTCCCAGGAAGTATCAATATCTTTTTCAACAGCCCGTGCCAACCCTGTGACGATCGAGCCTTTTACGGTCTGGGCAATTTTCTTAACGGCTTCGAAATCGCCCTGTGAGGAAGCGGGAAAGCCCGCTTCTATCACATCAGCGTTAAATCGCTCTAACTGCTTTGCAATCTCCAGTTTCTCTGCTGTATTCAGGTTTATTCCTGCTGACTGTTCGCCATCCCGAAGTGTTGTATCAAAGACATCAATTTTTCGCACTCGCGACCACTTCTTTCTCTTGTTTTTTACCGGCTTTAACAAACGGCATCATGCTGCGCAGCTCACGTCCCACCTTTTCGATCTGATGTTCCTTTTCGCTGTTTTCAATCGCTGTGAACTCAGGACGGTTCAACTGGTTTTCAAGCAGCCAGCCTTTTGCAAATTTACCTGTCTGGATATCAGTCAGGATATCCTTCATGCGTGCCTTAGTATCTGCATCTACAACACGCGGACCGGATACGAAGTCACCCCATTGTGCTGTATCTGAAATCGAATATCTCATTCCGCTCATGCCATCCTCATACATGAGATCCACAATGAGCTTCAGCTCGTGTAAACACTCAAAGTAGGCAAGTTCCGGCTGATATCCTGCTTCCACAAGCGTTTCAAAGCCTGCTTTTACAAGGGATGTTAACCCGCCGCATAATACTGCCTGCTCACCGAACAAATCTGTTTCCGTTTCTTCCTTGAAGGTTGTTTTCAAGACACCTGCGCGCGCACTTCCGATTCCTTTCGCGTAAGCAAGAGCTGTCTCTTCGGCGTGACCTGATCGATCCTGGTAAACAGCATATAGCGCAGGTACGCCAGCTCCTGATTCAAAAGTTCTGCGTACAAGGTGTCCCGGACCTTTTGGCGCTACAAGGAATACGTCTACGTCCTCAGGTGGAACGATCTGATTAAAGTGAACATTAAATCCGTGTGCAAAAACGAGAGATTTTCCTGGACGCAAGCCCGGTTTGATTTCTTCTTCATAAACAGCGGTCTGACGCTCGTCCGGAAGCAGGACCATGATGATATCCGCTTCTTCAGCTGCATCACGGACCGACTTTACTTCAAGTCCATCCTGCTCTGCCTGCTGCCATGATTTCCCCTTACGTACGCCAACTACAACGTCATGTCCTGTATCTTTCAGGTTCTGGGCGTGTGCATGACCCTGTGAACCGTACCCGATGATCGCTACTTTCTTACCTTCTAAAGATCCGTTGATGTCCTGGTTGTAATAAACTTTTACCATAATAAATTCCTCCTAAGTATGTGGGTTTATAAAATAGATAATTGCTGTGACGGTGTTTTCTGGTTTTCCCTGACAAAAGCTGTTGCTCCCGTCCTTGTCAGTTCTTTAATTCCATATGGTCTTACTAAATCAATAAAGGCTTCAACCTTTTCCGGATCGCCGGTTACTTGTACAGTGATAACATTTTTGCTCATATCAATGACGGTTGCCCGGAAAGGTTCAATAATACTGGTGATTTCACTCCGGACTGCCGGAGGTGACAGCACCTTAATCAGTGCCAGCTCTCTTGTGACGATCGCTTTATCCGTAATGTCATTTACCTTTAACACATCAATTTGCTTCTGAAGCTGCTTTAACAGCTGTTCAAGTTTCCTTTGATCTTCAACATGAACGACGAATGTCATTTTCGAGATGCCCGGCTGCTCTGTATGTCCAACCGTAATACTTTCAATGTTGAACTGCCTTTTCATCAGCAGCCCTGTGACGCGGTTTAGCACGCCACTCTGATTGATCACGGTAGTCGTGATAACTCGCTTCATTCTTTCACCCCTAACATTTCGTGAAGCCCTTTGCCTGGTGCAACCATCGGGTAAACATTTTCAATCTGTTTAACCCGGCAATCGATCAATACCGGCTTATTGGACTTTAATGCTTTTTCAAATACCTGATCAGCTTCTTCAACCGTGCTCACTTTATAGCCCTCGATATCATAAGCTTCAGCAAGTTTTACAAAGTCAGGCTGGGAAGGCATCAGTGATTCAGAATATCTTTCTTCATAAAAGGTTTGCTGCCATTGACGCACCATACCGAGACACTGATTATTTAAAATAATGACTTTGACAGGAATCTGACTTTCCTGCAGCAGCGACAGCTCCTGCAGCGTCATCTGAAATCCTCCGTCACCGGTAATTGCAACAACCGTTTCTTTCGGTTTCGCCAGCTGTGCCCCGATCGCTGCCGGGAAACCAAACCCCATGGTTCCAAGGCCTCCTGAGGTTACCCAGTGATCCGGGTTGTTAAATTTATAATATTGAGCTGCCCACATCTGGTGCTGTCCAACATCTGTTGTGACGATGGCATTTCCGCCGGTATGCTTGTGGATCATTTCAATCGCCTGCTGAGGGAGAATTCCTTCTTCAGACTGCCTGTAGAAGAGAGGAAACTCCTCTGTCAGTTTATTCAGGTGATCTGTCCATTCACTGAATCCATCTGTTACAACACCGAGTTTTAAAAGGGACTGAAGTGCCTCTTTTGCATCTGCAACAATCGGAATATCCGTTGGAACGTTTTTTCCGATTTCAGCTGGATCAATATCGATATGAACGATGTGTGCATTCGGTGCAAAGTGATCAAGATTTCCTGTTAACCGGTCGTCAAATCTTGCACCGAAGTTGATAAGTAAATCGCATTCACAAATGGCCATGTTGGCTGCATAGGTTCCATGCATACCTGCCATGCCAAGAAACTGAGGATGATCCCCTTTGATGGTTCCTAATCCTAACAGTGTGTTTGTAATTGGAATTTTGGACTGTTCAACAAATTTCACTAAATCTTCAGACGCTTTGGCGTGCAGCACACCTGCTCCAGCCAGAATCAAAGGCTTTTTCGCTTTCTGGATAGCCTGTGCCACCTTTTGAATCTGCAGAAAGTTTGGCGATGTTGTCGGCTGGTAACCCGGGAGATCCACTTCAGTCTGTTTTACTTCTGACAGTGTGAAAATTTCATTTGAAACATTTTTAGGAATATCGACTAGAACAGGTCCCGGTCTGCCGGTAGAAGCGATATGAAATGCCTCATGAATGATTCTCGGAAGGTCGTTCACATCCTTGACCTGATAGTTATGCTTCGTGATTGGCTGTGTAATGCCTACAATGTCCGCCTCCTGAAAGGCGTCAGTGCCGATTACTGCACTGGCCACCTGACCGGTAAATACAACAAGCGGGAGGGAATCCATCATGGCATCAGCAATGCCTGTTACCAGGTTCGTTGCACCAGGGCCTGATGTAGCAATTACAACCCCCGTCTTACCGGAGACTCTTGCGTACCCTTCAGCCGCGTGAATGGCCCCCTGTTCGTGTCTGGCCAGAATGTGAGGAATCGGATTCTTGTATAGAGCATCATAGATAGGAAGTACAGCTCCACCCGGATAACCGAAGATCATTTCCACCCCTTCATTCTGAAGGGATTGTATAAATACATCTGCACCCTGTGCCGCTGACTTTTCCACATCTCCACCAAGTGCTTTCATCTGATCATGCTTTTCGTTTACCTGCACGCTCATCGATTAGCGCCTCCTTCAATCACGTTTCATCTGTTTTATTTTTATAATCAAAATAAAAAAAGTCCTTCAAGCCCATACAAATAGATCATGGATCCTTTGTATAGGGATGAAAGACTTTTCATGGTACCACCCTACTTCGCAGCTGTTGCTGCCTCCTGAACAGATAAACTGTTCACTGATAACGAACACTTTCATGTCCGTGAGCACCTACTGAAAATTTCAGTGCCCCACTCCGAGGGGATGTCATACTCAGCTGGTAATACCGGGTTCCACCATCCTCGGCTCTCTGTAAATACCGCTTGCTGAATACTTTAACCTCATCAATGATTTAACGTATGATTGCTTTAACTCACAAAAGTTGATAGATAAATGAATTACCCTGCATGTAATGTTGAATTATATACCTTGACTCCGTCTTCTATCACAAGTTCACGGAATTCTTTTAAAAGATCTTTTGTCACTTTACCCGGTTCGCCTTCACCAATCTGGCGCCCATCCACTTTAACGACTGCAATCACTTCTGCAGCTGTTCCAGTAAGGAAAACTTCATCTGCCACATACACATCGTGTCTTGTGAAAACAGCTTCCTCCATTTGATAACCTTTTTTCTTAGCCAGTTCAATGATTGCGTTTCTTGTAATACCTTCCAGCGCTCCAACATATCCTGGCGGCGTGAGAATCTTATTACCTCTAACAATGAATATATTATCGGCAGAACCTTCAGCTACATATCCCTGGTCATTCAGCATAAGGGCTTCAGGAACACCAGCGAGACCTGCTTCGATTTTAACGAGAATGTTGTTCAAATAATTCAGTGATTTCACTTTAGGACTTAGTACATCAGAACGGTTTCTTCTGCTCGCAACCGTTACAATTTCAATTCCTGTTTCATAAAGCTTCTTCGGAAATAGTGCTAAGGATTCTGCAATGACAATGACGCTCGGCCTCTTACAAGTAAAAGGATCAAGCCCAAGATTGCCAACGCCCCGTGAAACAACTAATCGAATATAACCGTTTGTCAGGTTGTTCTTTCTGAGTGTTTCAATGACAATTTGTTTCATTTCCTCTTTCGTATAAGGGATTTCAAGTAAAATTGACTTTGCTGAGTCATATAACCGGACAAGATGCTCTTCGAGTCGAAAGACATTTCCATCGTAGGAACGAATCCCTTCGAACACCCCATCGCCATATAAGAATCCGTGGTCATAAACGGAAATTTTCGCATTTTCTTTTGTGACGTATTCGCCGTCAAGAAAGATTAATTGTTCACTCACCTTATTCACTCCTTCCATCAACATAATATCGCGTATCAGTGCTTGATATGCTTGAATTGTTGACAATCATAACGCGGATATACAAGTCCGTCAACAGGCTATTTTATAATTTTTAGACAAATTAGAATATTTAATTAAATTGTATGCGTTTTCATAATTGATATAGAGCGATTTTGATTTTTTTTAAATTTTTTTATTTAACGCGCCGATGTGAGGTGTGAGAGGGGAGGTTTTGTAAAACCGGACCGAATTCCCCCTCCGCTTTCCGTGGCCGGGCGGTGAACCCGCCTGCGCTTCGCACAGTCGGTTTCACCTGTCCCTTTCCGCCACAGGAGTCTTCGGGGGAATACGGTCCTAGTCAATCTATTTTAAAAATCATTCATTGAAATATCTTAGAAAATGGACCTATGAGCATCTTTTTTGCTGAGGGGCGATGAGTCAGATTGATTGAATGGCTTGTGCTAGCTAGTGAAGGAATCTTTTAAGGAATTGAAAGGATTATGCTCTTGAGTGATGGGATTAGTGTGGTGTTGCCGGGGTAGTGATTGAATTATTTTTTGGAATGATTGAATTAATTTTCAGTAAGAAGGAATACATTTTTAAAACGATCGAATCATTTGAAGAAGTGATGGAATTAATTAAGGAGTCTGATGTGCCAGAATGATCTGCTTCGAAGCACATGATTAAAACATAAAAAGAAGGATCGACGCATGTCGATCCTCCTTACATATTAGACGTTACCTTTAGCCTGTTCACGCCGCAGTCTGATCTTGTAAATGATCAGAATGAGCGCTGCAATGATCAGTCCTTCTGTAACCGGCAGGAAAATAGCCAGGAAGGTCAGAACGGTACAGCCCGTAATCAGGAAAAGATAAATTAATACATTCTTAAGCAGAGGCAATTTTTTTGCGAACCCCAGCTTGTATACTAAAATTGATAGCAGCACAATCGTGATGTATAGATACCACATACCTGCATCAGGATTTGTATCTACACGGTACAGTGCCGGGAAAAACGAGAGACGATCTTCCACATTGACCATGGAGACTTTCAACTCCTCTTAATTAGTTACCCATTTCAGCGTATTTCTTTTTCTTTTGAGAACGTTCACGCTCGTTTTTGTCCAGGATCTTTTTGCGGATACGGATAGACTCAGGCGTGATTTCACAAAGCTCATCGTCGTTCAGATACTCAAGTGATTCCTCAAGCGTCATCAGTCTTGGCTTTTTAAGCGTCGTTGTCTGCTCCTTGTTGGCAGAACGGATATTGTTGGCTGCTTTGATTTTTGTTACGTTTACAGTCAGGTCATTATCACGCGTGTGCTGTCCAACAACCATTCCTTCATACACTTCTGTACCCGGTTCGATGAAGATCGTACCACGGTCCTCTACACCAAGAATGGCATACTGGGAAGCCTGGCCTTTATCCATAGAAACAAGTACCCCTTCTCTACGTCCACCTACGCGGCCCTGCTGCATCGGCTGGTAGCTGTCGAATGAGTGGTTGATGATTCCGTAACCGCGAGTCAGGGTCATGAAATCAGTCGTATAACCAATTAGTCCACGGGCAGGAATCATAAATACAAGACGCACCTGTCCGTTACCGTTATTGATCATATCAAGCATTTCACCTTTACGCTCACCCATAGATTCAATAATTGAGCCTGTGTATTCTTCAGGAACATCAATTTGAACGCGTTCAACCGGCTCAGAGCGGACACCGTCGATTTCACGGACAATAACTTCAGGCTTGGATACCTGGAGCTCATATCCTTCACGACGCATATTTTCGATCAGAATAGACAGGTGAAGCTCACCACGTCCTGAAACAACCCATGCATCCGGTGAATCAGTCGGGTCTACACGAAGGCTGACATCTGTCTCAAGCTGTGCCAGAAGACGCTCTTCGATTTTACGGGCAGTAACGAATTTCCCTTCACGGCCTGCAAATGGGCTGTTGTTAACAGAGAAAGTCATCTGTAAAGTTGGCTCATCAATACGAAGAACCGGCAGCGCATCCTGGTGATCAACCGGACATACCGTTTCACCAACGTTGATATCTTCCATTCCCGAAACGGCAATCAGATCTCCCGCTTTTGCAGACTGAACTTCAACACGTTTCAGCCCCATAAAGCCAAAGATTTTTGTCACACGGAAATTTTTGAATGATCCATCAAGCTTCATCAGTGAAACCTGCTGACCTACTTCGATTGTTCCGCGGAATACACGTCCGATTCCGATACGTCCTACATAGTCGTTATAATCTAAAAGAGCGATCTGGAATTGAAGCGGCTCTTCGCTGTTGTCGACTGGAGCAGGGATGTTTTCAACGATCGAGTCATACAGACATTCCATCGTTTCATCCTGTTGTTCCGGATCAAGACTTGCTGTTCCATTAATAGCTGATGCGTAAACAACCGGGAATTCAAGCTGGTCTTCGTTAGCATCAAGCTCGATAAACAGCTCAAGAACCTCATCGATTACTTCAGCTGGACGCGCAGCGTCACGGTCAATTTTGTTTACGACAACGATTGGTGTCAAATTCTGCTCAAGGGCTTTCTTCAACACGAAACGTGTCTGAGGCATACAGCCTTCGTAGGCATCAACCACAAGCAGAACGCCATCAACCATTTTCATGATCCGCTCTACTTCTCCACCGAAGTCTGCGTGTCCCGGTGTATCAAGAATGTTGATGCGGGTATCTTTATATTGAATCGCAGTATTTTTTGCTAAAATGGTGATACCGCGTTCTCTTTCAAGGTCATTCGAATCCATTGCACGTTCTTCTACATGCTCATTTGAACGAAAGATACCTGATTGTTTTAAAAGCTGGTCTACTAAAGTTGTTTTTCCGTGGTCAACGTGAGCAATGATTGCAATGTTTCGAAGGTCTTGCCTGATATTAGTCATTATTTCACTCCTGTTTTAACGTTCTAATCTATTCTAACTGTACTATTGTATCACAAGAGGTGGAAATAAAGAAATGGATTATGTAAAATATACGTATATGAGGAGGATGACGATGAAAAACGGTAACGGAATTTTTCTTTTTTTAGCGATTCTCGCTGTCGTTGCAATGTCTGCGATCGGGATCGCGGTTGCTGAGCGCAGCGTTACAGGTATTTTAATTTCTCTGGTTGTATTTATTGCGATATTCGGACTTGGATTTAAAACAAAAAAGAAAATGCGGGAGCAGAGTGCTGAATAACCGCAAAAAGAGAAGACTGAACCAGTTGATGGTCCAGTCTTTTTTATTGTTTTATGATTTAAAATATTTGCTCAGATATTCCGTATAAATTTCGTCATGAAGTGAAGCATTTCCGGCAAACACCGGAGAGCTGTCGATCAGATTAAGTGGATTGTTTGACAGATCTGTCATCTTCCCTCCGACTTCCTCGATAATCACTTTTCCTCCCGCTACATCCCACGGCGCAAGCCGCATTGTCATATAACCATCTATACCACCCGTTGCAATATACGCCAGTTCAAGTGCTGCTGAACCGTAAGATCTCGTTCCGCGCGCTTTTCTGACAAGTGGAGTAAATGCTTCGAATGGAATTCTTTCATGTGGTGCTACCCAGGTTGCATTCAGAGCGAGTATGGACTCCTCAAGCTTTACCTCTTTTAGCGGTGACAGCTTTTTGTCATTTAAATATGCACCTTCGCCTTTTGAGGCCCAATACAATTCATCATGGACAACATCATAAATATAACCGAGAATCCCTTCGCCTTCTTCATAAACGCCAATTGAAATGGCAAAATTCCGCTGCTGATGAACAAAATTCATCGTTCCATCGATTGGATCAATAATCCAAACAGTACCATCCAGCGACTTAACCTGATCTCCAAAGCCCTCTTCACCGAGTATTTTATGATCCGGGTACTTATCCTGTATTTCTTTTACAAAAAAACGTTCGATTTGCTTGTCCATATTCGTTACTAGATCATTTGCATTACTTTTTGTTTCTATATTAAGAACATCATCGAATGATTTAATAATGGTCTGACCGGCTCTTTTGATTAATTCCTTTGCAAAACGGTCCATTTCATTCCGCGTCTGATTCATTAGGGGTACCTCCTGCCAATTGTATCTTGCCTATACAGTAGCCGAACCGCAGGCTCAAGGCAAGGGAAACGACTAAATTCAGCAAGGCTAAGACGAACACTTTTGCTTAAGCGTTCGTCTTAGCCTTGCTGAACAGTTACGTCGGTTAAATTTTTCATGCGGTAAAACCATTGAGATCGAGGAGTTCGCGCCGGATGGAAAAGAGTTTATCTTTCGCCCGGTCCATACCTGCTCCATCTCCATTTTCCATTGCTTCAAATAGCACAGCCAGCTCGTAATCCAGTTCCATGCGAAGCACAGCCAGTCTTTCCTGTTTGTAGTCTCTTTTTCTCGTTACCTGGATGACTTGTTTCATGCCCATGCACTCCTCTCTCTTTTTGATCTTCTTTACAGCATCTTATTCAGTACTCTTCAGTTTATTCACGGTGAATGCCTGTGCTAGAATAAATTTAATCTTTGCCTGACAGGCTGGTCCGTTAATTTTATTATAGCCATAATTCAGACAACTCAAACTGCCAGTTTGTTTTTGGAGCATATCACGGAGGTTTTTTTCATGAAAACTGCATTTACAGAAAAAGAATTTGATGTCTTTCTTACTCCCGGTCTTGATGAAAGAATGGAGTTAATAAGAGAACGTATTCAGCCTGTATTCAGATCACTTGGAGAAGAGCTGGTGCCATACCTGGAGCGGGAATTGGACGAAGAACTTTATCTTCATATCGCTAAGCATGCCAGACGGTCTGTCAATCCTCCAAAGGATACCTGGATGGCTGTCTCACCTAATAAACGGGGTTATAAAAAACTGCCGCACTTCCAGGTTGGATTATGGGATGATCATCTGTTTATCTGGGTTGCCTTTATTTATGAGCTGCCTGAAAAGCAGAAAATCGCGAGGGAAATGATTGAATCATTTGATCAGATCGTAAAGATTTTACCTGAGGATGGCTGGATTTCAGTGGATCACACGAAAAAAGAGGCGAAGAAGATAAGTGAAATGAATGAAGGAGATTTTCTTCACGTGCTTGAACGATTTGAAAATATTAAAAAAGCTGAGTTTCTTGCCGGAAGAAAAATCGACAAAGAGTCCGACATCGTCTCAGATCCTGATCAGCTTCTTCCACTCATTAAAGAAACATTTAAAGAACTGATTCCTTTATACAAGCTTGCGCTGACTGCCCAGCAGAAATAAATAAAATGGCCGGTTATCATGGACTCACATAAGTGAACCCATGTAACCGGCCGCTTTTTATTTCATAGAAAAGTTTTGTCCCGATTCCGTTTCACGGGCTTTTTTTTGAGTTCGGTAAATTGAGTAACCGCTCATTTCGCTAAATTCCCTGTCTATGGTTTTTTCTTCTGACTTTGAGGGAACAATCTCTTTAAACCGTCTGTAAAGGTTCATAAAGTCATCACGATTGACCGATTTCTCATAAGCCCTTTCCACTGCTTCATAAAACTTAACAGCATCAACGATCTCCTCAGTCGACCAATCCATTGAGATAGGGTATTGATATTCCATTTTTCACGCTTCCTTTCAAAAACACCCGCAGAGATTTATTTTCATTTACTGCAGGAAATGCTATAATTCTTCTGTTGTCTATAAGGTAACAATACCCTTAATGAGGTGAATATTCAATTGTCTAGCACACCTTCATCACTATTAAATGTACTTCGTGAAGACCGTACACTGACACAGTATGATACGCCGCTCTTTACAGGACTGAAAAAGCATAGTGAGCGAAATCCAGTACAATTTCATATTCCAGGCCATAAAAAAGGTGCAGGCATGGATCCGGAGTTCAGAGAATTTGCTGGAGATAATATTTTATCAATTGATTTAATTAATATTGCACCACTTGATGATCTGCATCAGCCAAAGGCGATGATCAAAGATGCACAGGACCTTGCTGCCAAAGCATTCGGTGCTGACCATACATTTTTTTCTGTTCAGGGAACATCAGGCGCAATTATGACGATGGTCATGAGTGTGTGTGGTCCCGGCGAAAAAATCATTGTTCCGCGAAATGTTCATAAATCGGTTATGTCCGCGATTGTTTTTTGCGGCGCAATCCCGGTGTTTGTTCATCCGGAAGTAGATAAAGAACTTGGAATCTCTCACGGTATTACACCCGAGTCCGTTTCACATGCACTCGAACAGCATCCTGATGCGAAGGGCGTGCTGGTCATTAACCCGACTTATTTCGGGATCGCAGCGGACCTGCGTGAAATCGTGAAGATTGCACATGCAAACCACGTTCCGGTTCTCGTTGATGAAGCACACGGTGTTCATATTCATTTCCATGATGAACTTCCTGTATCAGCTATGCAGGCTGGAGCAGATATCGCAGCAACAAGCGTTCATAAACTTGGCGGGTCAATGACACAAAGTTCGGTTTTGAATGTAAAGGAAGGGCTTGTTTCTCCTAAAAGAGTTCAAACGATCTTAAGCATGCTGACAACCACTTCCACCTCCTATCCCCTCCTTGCTTCTCTGGATACAGCGAGAAGACGGCTGGCTACGGAAGGAAAAGAGCTTATTGATCAGACAATCAGACTTGCTGAGTCTATAAGGGAAAGATTATCCGGCATCGAACAGATCCGCTGCATCGGGAAAGAAATTCTCGGTACACCTGCAACGTTCGATTACGATCCGACAAAGATCATAATTTCTATTAAAGAACTTGGAATCACTGGCTATCAGGCAGAGCTCTGGCTGCGAAAGAATTATAATCTCGAAGTTGAGCTTTCAGACCTGTATAACATTTTATGTATCGTGACGCCTGGCGATACAGAGCATGAAGCGTCAATTCTTGTAGAGGCCATGCATGCACTATCCATAGAGTACAGACATGGTAAAGACTTTGATATTCCCGAAGTGATGCTTCCGGATATCCCGCTGCTGGCACTTAGTCCACGTGATGCTTTTTATTCTGAAACAGAGCTCTTACCTATTGAAGAGACTGCCGGCAGAATATGTGCTGAATTTATTATGGTCTATCCTCCAGGAATCCCGATTTTTATTCCGGGTGAAATTATTACGGAGGAAAACCTGAATTATATCCATGAAAATATTGCAGCAGGACTTCCAGTACAGGGTCCGGAGGATGAAACACTTAAGAAACTGCGGGTCATTAAAGAGCATCGAGCTATTAAATAGAGAAAACAAAAAGAGACTGAAATCATCATTCAGTCTCTTTTTTCCCTTTTTATTCATGACGGACACCTAATTGCGTCGCTAAGCCGTTTCACTTACTCCCATCCCCATATGTTTGTAAGCGCTTCCCTGCTATTTTAACCCAAATGCCTGAAAGATACAACAGCTTTTTTACTGGTCAATCCCTTTAATTAACACTGGGTCCACAATGTCATATCCTTTTTCACGAAGTCCATCCACGATACCGGGTAATGCTTCATACGTCCATTCCCGATCATGCATCAGCAGGTTCGCCCCGTTTGTCAGAAATTCTGTATTGACCATGATATCCTGTAAAGCGGCTGCATCTTGATAATCCGCTTCCCAATCATATCCGTATGTCCAATTCATCAGCACCATTCCTTCCTGTGCAGCCAGCTGTTCACTGAAGTCTGTATTTGCACCAAATGGGGCCCTGAAAAAGACAGGACGTTCCCCAATAATTTCTTCAACGCGATCACTTAATGATACGATCTCTTCACGCTGTTCCTCTTCTGTAAGATCCCTCAGATTCGGGTGGGAATATGTATGATTACCAATCTGAAAACCAAGTTCATGAATTTCCTTCAGCATTGCTTCCTCTTCGGGCGTATCAAGAAAATGACCATTTACAAAAAAGATAGCAGGTGCGTCTTTCTCTTTTAACGTATTAGCCATTTCAACTGCGTACTGATCAGGCGCATCATCAATCGTTAAAAGAACGACGTTGGATGGAGCATCACCTAAAGCTTCTACGGTCCAGATGGCTGGATTGATCTCATATTGAGGCTCAGTCACTTCCGGTTCATCCTGTAAAGCTTCTGTTTCTTCAGGAGCTTCTTCTGTCTGCTCCGTTTCTTCCCCGGCAGATTCGACGTCTTCTGTCTGCACTGTTTCAAGTGCTTCTTCGGATGTATTTGATTCTTCTGTTGTGTTTTCCGCATTTGAACTGCAGGCTGTTGTGAGCAGGACTGCCGTTACGGCTGCAGGGACTAAATATTCCAACTGTAACCTCACCTTTCCAATATGTATAAACCAAGTGTAGCATAGATTTTACTTTCATTTCCGGTGGAATTTAATTCTTTCATAAAACCGGGCATGGGGCATCCTTCGCTCCTTTGTCCAGCTGCGGCGACTAGCCCCTCGAGGTCATAAGTCAAAAATGAACGAGGGTAAAGAGCAACCCTCTTATCATTTTCGTCTTATGCTTGTCGGGGCTTGACGAGTCGCCTCCGCTTTTCTAAGGCCGCGCGGTGAGCCAGCTAGCGCTCTGCGCTACGCTGTCTCACCTGTCGCTCCTCTGCCGCAGGAGTCTTCGGATGCCCCATGCCCTCTAATAATCCTAAACATGATTGACGAAGAATGTATAATGAACTCCACAAAATCTTGTATAAAAAACGGGACAACCCGTGTATGGGTTGTCCCGCTGGTGTAGCATTATTTTACGATGTGGATTGGTGTTCCAAGGGCTACTTCTGCAGCTTCCATTGAAATTTCACCAAGTGTTGGGTGAGCGTGGATCGTCATTGCAACGTCTTCAGCTGTCATACCAGCTTCGATTGCAAGGCCAAGCTCTGCAATAATGTCAGAAGCTCCGTCACCGGCAATTTGAGCACCGATGATCAGACCGTCTTCTTTGCGTGTCACAAGCTTAACGAAACCTTCAGTCTGGTTAAGTGCAAGTGCACGTCCGTTTGCAGCGAATGGGAATTTTGAAGCGACTACTTCAATTCCTTCTTCTTTCGCCTGAGCTTCGTTGTATCCGACTGTTGCCAGTTCAGGATCCGTGAAGCATACTGCAGGGATTGCAAGGTAGTCAACTTCAGACTTCTCGCCACCGATTACCTCAGCTGCCACTTTACCTTCGTAAGAAGCTTTGTGAGCAAGTGGTGGTCCGTCTACGATATCTCCGATTGCGAAGATATTGTCAACGCTTGTACGGCACTGCTTGTCTGTTTTGATTACGCCACGGTCAGACATTTCAATACCAAGCTGATCAAGACCGATTTCATCTGTGTTTGGACGGCGTCCTACTGTTACAAGAACGTACTCAGCGTCTACAGATACTTCTTCGCCTTTAGCTTCATACTTTACCGTTACGCCGCTGTCTGTTTCTTCAACGCCTTTAGCCATTGCTTTTGTAATGACGTTAACGCCTTTTTTCTTAAGTCCTTTTTTAACAATCGTTGTCATTTGCTTTTCGAATCCGCCAAGGATATCGTCAGCACCTTCAAGGATTGTTACTTCAGTACCCATGTTTGCATAGGCAGAACCAAGCTCAGTCCCGATATATCCTCCACCAATGACAACAAGGCTCTTAGGAATATCCTTAAGCGCAAGTGCACCTGTAGAATCAAGAACGCGGTCTGAGAATTTGAAAGATGGGATTTCGATTGGACGCGATCCTGTTGCAATGATCGCATTTTTAAATTTGTACGTCTGAGCAGAGCTGTCATCCATTACGCGAACTGTTTCGTTGTCAACGAAGTAAGCTTCGCCGCGTACGATTTCAACTTTGTTTCCTTTAAGAAGTCCTTCAACTCCACCAGTAAGTTTTTTCACTACACCGGCTTTCCATTCCTGGGCTTTCTCAAAGTTAATTTTAACGTTCTCAGCAACGATACCCATATCGTCTGAATGCTGAGCCTGCTCATAACGGTGACCGATTGTGATCAGCGCTTTTGATGGGATACAGCCCACGTTTAAGCAAACACCGCCAAGATTTTCTTTCTCAACGATTGTCACTTTTTGTCCAAGCTGAGCTGCACGGATTGCAGCTACATATCCTCCGGGACCTGATCCAATGACGAGAGTATCTGTTTCAATAGGGAAATCTCCAACTACCATGGTTTTACGCCTCCATTAGTAAAAGTTCTGGATCGTTCAATAAACGTTTGATGTGGTTCAACGCATTTTGAGCAGTTGCACCATCAATCATACGGTGATCGAAGCTCAATGATAATGCTAACACAGGAGCGGCTACAATTTCACCATTTTTTACAACAGGTTTTTCCGCAATTCGACCGATTCCGAGGATTGCAACCTCAGGATGGTTGATAACCGGTGTAAACCACTGGCCTCCGGCAGATCCGATATTTGTGATTGTGCATGATGCACCTTTCATTTCATCACCGGATAATTTGCCGTCACGCGCTTTACCAGCAAGCTGATTGATTTCATCAGAAATACCGAATACAGATTTGCGGTCAGCATTTTTAACGACCGGTACGACAAGACCTTTTTCAGTGTCTGCAGCGATACCGATGTTATAGTAGTGCTTCTGAATGATTTCCTGTGCTTCATCATCAAGTGATGTGTTCAGTACAGGGTACTCACGTAATGCAGAAACAAGTGCTTTTACCACGTATGGAAGGAATGTAAGCTTAATGTCTTTCTCAAGCGCGATTTCCTTGAATTTCTTACGGTGTGCAACAAGCTTCTCAACATCTACTTCATCCATTAATGTTACGTGAGGTGCAGTGTGCTTAGAGTTAACCATTGCCTTAGCAATTGCTTTTCTCATTCCGCTCATCTTTTCACGTGTTTCAGGGAAGTCACCTTCAGGTACAGATGGAGTTGATTTCGCTGCTTTTTCTTCTTTCTGCTCAGCAGGCTTGTCTTCAGACTTCGCTTCTGCCGGTGCAGCAGTATCACCTTTCAGGTAAGAATCGATATCTTCTTTTGTGATACGTCCATTTTTAGCTGAACCTGATACGTAACGGATATCCACATCATTATCGCGTGCATATTTACGTACAGAAGGCATTGCAATAATGCGGCGGTCTGGATCCACATCTTCAGCAGGTTTTGCTTCAGCAGCAGGCTCTGATTTTTCTTCTGCAGGCTTTTCTTCTTTCTTTTCTTCCTGCTTAGGCTCTTCTTTTTTCGGCTCTTCCTTCTTGTCGTCGTCATCACTGTCAGAACCTTTGAATTTAAGGTCCTCATAGCCAGGTGCGTCGAATTTAATGAGCGTGTCGCCTACTACTGCAACGCTTCCTTCTTCAACAAGAATTTCTTCAACTGTTCCTGCAACAGGGGAAGGAATCTCAACTACCGCTTTATCGTTTTGTACTTCACAAAGTACATCGTCTTCTTCTACCTTGTCTCCGACAGCAATGAACCATTTTACAATTTCACCTTCGTGAATTCCTTCACCAATATCAGGTAATTTAAATTCAAATGACAATGTCTTCAACCTCCTGCTTAAATTAATTTTTAAATGTATATCGTATATCACACGATGGTGATCATTTCTTTATGGAAAGGGAAAACGGAGAATGGATCTCCGTTTCAATTAAAACTCAAGTACTTTTTTAGCTGTAGCTACTACATCTTTAACATTTGGAAGCCATACTGATTCTGCCTGAGAGAATGGGAATACAGTATCTGCTGCTGCTACGCGCAGAACAGGTGCTTCAAGGCTGAGAATGGCACGGTCGTTAATTTCAGCTACAACGCTTGCCGCGATACCAGCCTGCTTTTGTGCTTCCTGAACCACGATTGCGCGGTTTGTTTTTTCAACAGACTTGATGATTGTTTCGATATCAAGCGGCTGAATCGTACGAAGGTCAATAACTTCAACTGAGTGGCCGTCTTTTTCAAGCTGCTCAGCTGCTTTTAATGATTCGTGAACCATTGCACCGTACGTTACGATTGTAAGGTCAGTACCTTCACGCTTAACATCAGCTTTTCCGATTTCGATTGTGTACTCTTCTTCCGGTACATCTTCACGGAATGAACGGTAAAGCTTCATGTGCTCTAGGAAGATAACCGGATCGTTGTCGCGGATTGCAGAGATCAGAAGTCCTTTTGCATCCGTAGGCGTTGAAGGGATAACTACCTTCAGACCAGGCTGCTGAGCCATCAGACCTTCTAGGCTGTCTGCGTGAAGCTCAGGCGTGTGTACGCCTCCTCCAAATGGAGAACGGATTGTGATTGGAGAGCTGTATTTGCCGCCGCTGCGGTAGCGCATACGTGCCATCTGACCGCTCACTGCATCCATTACTTCGAATACGAATCCGAAGAACTGGATTTCAGGAACTGGACGGTAGCCTTCTAGTGCAAGTCCGATTGCAAGGCCGCCGATCCCTGATTCTGCAAGAGGTGTATCAAATACACGATCTTCCCCGAATTCTTTCTGAAGACCTTCAGTCGCACGGAATACGCCTCCGTTTAAACCAACGTCCTCACCAAACACAAGTACATTTTCATCATTTTTCAGTTCTGTGCGGAGAGCGTCTGTGATCGCCTGAATCATCGTCATTTGTGCCATGGCTTATTTCGACTCCTTCTCTTTATAAATTTCATATTGTTCTTTCAGGTTAAACGGCATTTCTTCATACATAATGTCCATTAATTCCGTAACCTTCTGTTTTGGTGTATCATCTGCTTCTTTAATCGCAGCTTTGATTTCTTCTTTTGCTTTTTCGATTACTTCGTTTTCTTTCTCTTCATTCCATAGTCCTTTTTCTTCAAGGAACTTACGGAAGCGTACTAGTGGATCTTTCTTTTCCCACTCAGTATCCATATCATCCGTACGGTAACGGGTTGGATCATCACCAGCCATTGTATGTGGTCCGTAACGGTAGCATAATGTCTCAATCAGTGTTGGACCTTCACCTGCAACGGCACGGTCACGGGCGTCACGCGTTGCTGCATAAACAGCTAGCGGGTCCATTCCGTCAACAAGGATACCTGGAATTCCGGCAGAAACTGCTTTCTGAGCAATTGTTCTACCTTTTGTCTGCTTATCACGTGGTGTAGAGATCGCAAACTGGTTGTTTTGAACAACGAAAATCGCTGGTGCACCGTATGCTCCCGCAAAGTTGATTCCTTCGTAGAAGTCACCCTGTGAAGAACCGCCATCACCTGTGTATGTAATGGCAACTGCTTTTTTACCGCGCTTTTTAAGACCAAGTGCGATTCCGGCTGTCTGAATATACTGTGCTCCGATAATGATCTGTGGAGGCAGTACGTTAACACCTTCCGGAGATTTGTTTCCTTTGAAGTGTCCACGTGAGAACAGGAATGCCTGTGCAAGTGGCAGGCCGTGCCAGATGATCTGAGGAACGTCACGGTAACCAGGAACAACCCAGTCTTCTTTTTCAAGTGCATAATGAGAAGCGATCTGTGACGCTTCCTGTCCTGCAGTTGGTGCGTAGAAACCTAGACGTCCCTGACGGTTAAGAGAGATAGAACGCTGATCAAGAATACGTGTATAAACCATGCGGCTCATTAATTCCTGAAGCTGCTCATCACTTAAGTCAGGCATTGCATCTTCGTTAACGATTTTCCCTTCTTCATCTAGAATCTGGAACATCTCAAATTTGTCTTCGATTTGCTCCAATACTTTTACAGCATCAAATGGAGTCTTCTTTTTAGAAGCCATTCAGTCCACCTATCCTTTCGGGTTTGTTTGATCTTTCGAGCGAGGCATTTCGCCAAAAAACACAATTACTTTTTATTTTTCCACAAATCAGGCCACAGAAAACCTAAACGGTTAAATTTGTTTCTCTGTACTATTTCATGCCTGATTCGGAGTAATACAACTTAACTCACGATTTAAAGTTTACATGAGAGGATTATTAACGTCAACGATAAAGTGCTATGTGAATTCCCGCACTTATTTTCCCAAATAAAAACAATCCTATTTAACATCTGTTTCAGTAAAAATAACCAACTGTATTAGTATAATTCAACACTTTTATCTCTGTTATATGTCTAATTTTCTTCACCAAATCGGAATAGACAACCAAAAATGACAATATAAAAAGAGCAGGTCTCCCTACTCTTCTGTTTCGATTTCAGCCATCTCATAAAATGCTGACTTCAATTCGTTGTATTCTGTTGTGGCTTCATTAAAATCATCGTTCAGTTCGATGATTATGGAATTCTGTTCATTTACAAGCGTAATCTGATTCTCCAGCTCTTCAAGCTCAAGGTCTTCCTCTTTTAGCATATTATACAGTTCACGGTTCAAGCCAAGGCTCTCTGCATAGGCTGCCGATAAGTCTTCATGTATTGTATAACGTTCATTCATCGTTTCAACCATCGATTCAACATGGCTTTGCAGTTCTTCAGTCTCTAAATCTGATATTAAAGGTTCAACCTCCTGAAAGACTTCAGATGACTGGTTCACTGCTTCCGCCTCAGCGTTCAGCTGCTCTTCTCTTTCATCAAGATTGGCCAGCGCTTCATCAGCCAGTTCACTCACTGTTTCAAATTCTTCCATGCTTAAGGCCATGATTTCATTGTATAGCTCCTGCTCAGCTGCCTCAAGTTCTCTTAATTCATTCTGCGCCTGAACATAGCCTTCTTCTTCTGTCACAGCGGTTTCCAGAATTCCACCTATCTCTTCTTCAGCCTGTGAACCGAATACACAGCCGCTTAAAAATATTGAAGACACGCAAAGAGTGCTGAATATGTATGTTTTCACGAATTGTAACCCCCTCAATTGATAACACTTAATATCATATAGATGATTCCCTTAAACTTCAATCCCTTTTGAGCGACTTTCCTGTCCTGATAAAGCCACTGACGTTTTTTGTTTACTCGAAATCTGATATGATTAGGAACAGGCTGTATAAACACGCACAGGAGGATAAACAATATGATTACAATGGAAGATATCGTTAGAGACGGACATCCTGTTCTACGTCAAAAAGCAGAAGAAGTCTCCCTTCCACCCAGTGAAGAGGACAAGCAGACACTGCTTTCAATGCTGGATTACATTAAAAACAGTCAGGATCCGGACATTGCCGAGAAATACGGGCTGAGACCCGGAATCGGACTTGCAGCTCCACAAATCAATGTATCCAAAAGGATGTTTGCCCTGCATCTTGAAGACGGAAGCAACCGCACATACAGCTTCGCCTTATTTAATCCGAGAATCGTCAGTCATTCTGTCGAGAAGGCTTACCTGACTTCCGGAGAAGGCTGCTTATCTGTTGATGAAAATATACCCGGATACGTCGTGCGCTATTCCCGCGTGACGATTAAAGGCTTTGATCAGGATGGTAAAGAAGTTAAGCTTCGTTTAAAGGGGCTTGCGGCCATTGCTGCGCAACATGAAATGGATCACCTGAATGGCATTATGTTTTATGACCATATTAATAAGAAGGATCCTTTCTTTGAACCTGCTGATGCAGAACCGCTTGAAAGATAGTATTTACCGATTTCATCACAAGCCCTTGTCAAGAACCTTATCTTTACAGATTGCCTGAACAGAGGTATGATATAGGTAAGGAGTGATCCGCGATGTTGAAGAAGCTTAAACGAAAGCTTGCACGACAGTGGAGAGACATGCTGCGTAAAAAGACAATTGCCTGAGTCCCTGTAAGCCCTTCATTTCAGGAGGGCTGTTCTTTATGTTCGGGGAAAGGTTATGTTAAAGCTGGTTATACTGATAAATGAAATGATAATAAGAGCGGAATTTATCCGCTTTTTAGTACTTTATATAGAAGGAGAGAATAAACAATGATTTTTAAAGTGTATTATCAGGAAGAAGCAACAGAGGTGCCGGTAAGAGAGAAAACAAAGGCAATCTATGTTGAGGCAGAGACTGAAGAAGAAGTACGTAAAAAGCTAAGCGGTCGTAATTACAATATTGAACTTGTTCAAAAGTTAGAGGGCAAATACTTGGAATATGAACAAAACCATGAAAATTACCGTCTGGAACAGCTTTAATAAATGAAATTTGTAAAAAATGACCAGACTGCTGTGTTTGCCCTCGGCGGACTGGGAGAGATCGGAAAAAACACGTACGGCGTTCAGTTTCAGGATGAAATTATTCTGATTGATGCCGGTATTAAATTCCCCGAAGACGATCTTCTTGGAATCGACTATGTTATCCCTGATTACACGTATTTAGAAAAAAATGTAGATAAAATCAAAGGATTATTTATTACGCATGGCCACGAAGATCATATTGGTGGAATTCCATACTTACTCCGACAGGTTAACGTACCTGTTTACGGTGGAAAGCTTGCATTAGGCCTTCTTAAAAACAAGCTTGAAGAGCACGGACTGCTTCGCACAACGAAACTTCATCCAATCGGAGAAGATGATGTCATCAAGTTCAGAAAAACAGCCGTGAGCTTTTTCAGAACAACGCACAGTATTCCTGACTCCTATGGAATTGTAGTAAAAACTCCTCCAGGGAACATTGTTCATACCGGAGACTTCAAGTTTGATTTCACGCCGGTTGGAGAACCTGCCAATTTAACGAAAATGGCTGAGATCGGAAAGGAAGGTGTACTTGCCCTTCTTTCAGACAGCACTAACAGTGAAGTTCCAAACTTCACGCTTTCAGAACGCAAGGTTGGTGACAGCATCGATAATATTTTCCAGAAAGTAAATGGAAGAATTATTTTTGCTACGTTTGCGTCTAATATTTATCGACTTCAACAGGTAACTGATGCTGCTGTGAAACACGGCCGTAAGGTAGCTGTTTTCGGCCGGAGTATGGAAAATGCGATTAACATCGGACATGAACTCGGCTATGTAAATGCACCAAAAGATACGTTTATTGATGCACATACACTGAACAGACTTCCATCGGACAAAGTCGTCATTCTTTGTACCGGAAGTCAGGGGGAACCAATGGCAGCTCTTTCAAGAATTGCGAATGGTACACACCGTCAGATTCAGATTATCCCCGGGGACACAGTTGTCTTTTCTTCATCACCGATCCCTGGAAATACCATCAGCGTAAATCGGACGATTAACCTTTTGTATCGCGCCGGCGCTGATGTCATTCACGGTTCATTGAACGATATCCATACGTCAGGTCACGGCTCTCAGGAAGAGCAGAAGCTGATGCTGCGTCTGATTCAGCCGAAATTCTTTATGCCGATTCACGGTGAATACAGAATGCAGAAGATGCACGTAAACCTTGCTGTTGACTGTGATGTTCCTGAGGAAAACTGTTTTGTCATGGAAAATGGCGATGTTCTTGCACTAAGCAGTACAGAGGCATCGGTTGCAGGTAAGATCCCATCCGGAAATGTATACATTGATGGCAGCGGAATTGGTGATATCGGAAATATCGTTCTTCGCGACAGAAGAATTCTTTCTGAGGAAGGCCTTGTCGTTGTCGTAGTCAGCCTGAACCTGAATGAGCATAAAGTTGTTTCAGGTCCGGACCTGATTTCACGCGGATTTGTATATATGAGGGAATCCGGTGAACTTATTCATCAGGCGCAGTATTTGCTGCAGAAGCATCTGAATAAGGTGCTTTCGAATAAGACGAGTCAATGGTCTGAGATTAAGAATGAGATTACGGACACGCTTGAGCCTTTCCTTTATGAAAAGACGAGACGCCGTCCGATGATTTTACCGATTATTATGGAAGTATAAAAAAGGGAGACTGCATTGTGTGCAGTCTCCCTTTTCAATTATAAATAATCGGGCCTGCCTCAACCTTCGCTTTCCGTGGCTGGGCGGTGAACCCGCTTGCGCTTCGCACAATCGGTTTCACCTGACCCTTTCCGCCACAGGAGTCTACGGTTGAGGCAGGCCCTTTGTGTATTTTTTTCAACTATTTATTTATAAAACGCATTGATAACGGGGAGGTTCGCATCCTCCACGGCAACTCGTTGGGTCTGTGCTTTAAACCTTAGCTGTCTCACCTTTCACTCCACTGTCACAGTTTGTGGATCGAAAGTTCTCCGCTCCTTACCACACAAAAAAATCCGGACCACGTGATGTTGATTGTGGTCCGGTTTTTGTCAGGAGCTTTGCATGACGCGTTTTTCGAAGCGGTTGATATCGTTATCTGCTCCGATGACGATAAGGATATCATTTTTTTCGATGACATCGTTCGCCTGTGGGGATACGATGATGTTGTCTCCCCTTTTGATCGCTACGATGTTAATTCCGTATTTTGCTCGGATATCGAGCTCAATGATTGTATTACCTATGAGCAGGCTGTTGGCGGCGATTTCAACGATGGAATGTTCATCAGACAGTTCAAGATAGTCGAGTACGTTATTTGAGACGATGTTGTGTGCAATACGTTTACCCATGTCACGTTCAGGGTGTACTACTTTATCTGCACCGATTCTGCGCAACACCTTTTCGTGATAGTCATTTTGAGCCTTGACCGTTACTTTATTAACACCTATTTCTTTTAACATCAGTGTTGTTAGGATACTGGCCTGAATATCATCACCAATTGCTACGATGACATGGTCAAAGTTACGGATCCCAAGACTTCTGAGAACTGATTCGTCCGTTGAATCTGCCATTACCGCATGTGTGGCAATGTTTGAGAATTCGTCGACTTTATCCTCGAACTTATCAATGGCCATAACTTCCATGCCCTGCTCAACAAGTTCACGTACAATACTGCCTCCAAATCGGCCGAGGCCGATGACTACAAATTCTTTTTTCACAACCCATTCCTCCACTTTCTGAATCCTGCTCTTATTTTATCACAGGAAATTTCTGAAAATGAAATTATTTTTTCCCTTTTACGTAGTCTGCATCAAAAAGGAATAGCCTCATCAGGAGGTATAGAGACGGAATAAGCAGGCACAGACCGAGTATAAAGACAATGACGAGCGCTGTTCCCATGGTTTCGTTAACAACACTTCCTTCAATGGTGATATAAGGGTACAGGATATATGGTAAGTGCGAAGCCCCGTAACCAAAAAATGCAAAGAAGAATTGAAGCATAACCATGATGAACGCTGTACCGTATCTTTTTCCTGAGTAAATTAAAAATGCAGCAATCAGGAAAAATAATAGAGAAAGTCCGAACATCCACCATAAATCCAGAGCTCTTCTAAAGTGCTCCACGTTATGATCGCGCAGTCCCGCAAAAACGAGAAGACTCGCTCCAATCGTTGGTGCACTCCACCATAGTGCAAACTTTCTCATGATGGCACGTGAATCAACATCCTCGGCACGATCCGCATAATAAGTCAGGAAAGCTGCGCTGATAAATAGAACAGAAACGATCGCCAGCGCAACTACACTCCATGAATACGGACTGGTAAAAAGTTCACCTGCCAGGAAGACAACACCTTCAGACGTTTCTTCAAGATATCCTCCCTCTGAAATCGTCAATGATGTTGATAAAGCTGCCGGTATCAATAACCCTGTTGCACCGTATAAAAACAGATAAACGGTATTGTCTTTTGATCCATAATTTCCGAATGCGTAAAAAGATCCGCGGATCGCAATTAATATGATTGCTACTGATCCAGGCAGGAGCAGTGCTGTTCCATAGTAGTAGGCTGTGTCAGGAAAGAACCCGACAAGACCGACAAAGAAAAAAACAAAGAATACATTGGTTACTTCCCACACAGGTGACAAGTAACGGCTGATTAATTTACTCATAATATGTTCACGTTTTGAGACCCTCGCATAGTAAGCAAAAAAACCGGCCCCAAAATCAATCGATGCCACAATTAAATATCCATATAAAAAGAGCCACAATACCGAAATCCCAATGACTTCCAAGCTCATGAAATTCCCTCCCATCTATTTATGTATAAGCACAGGAACAACTGATTCTGCTCATACAGAATCAGTTGTCATCCTGTGTTAAAGCTTACCTCCAGGGAAACGCTGTTCAAGCTCTGCTTCTGCTGGTTTGTTTCTGAACATCTTCAGCAAAACACGGACACAGAAGAATCCAAGTACAGCGTACAGTGCAAGGAACAATCCGAATGCAATACCCACTGAGGTTGAAGTGGTCGCTGCTTCATCCACTGTCATAATGCCTCTGAGGATCCATGGCTGACGCCCAACTTCTGCGTATACCCAGCCGAATTCAACTGCCAGCATCGCCAGTGGACCACTCGCCACAATCCCCATGAGCAGGAATTTATTATGTTCATTAAATCGCTTGATATAGCTGAACAGAACGAAAATTCCAGCGATAAACAGAGAGTACATTCCGATCGAAACCATCAGGTCAAATGCATAGTGTACCCATAAAGGCGGTCTTTCTTCTTCAGGGAATTCATTTAAACCAATTACCTCAGTATCAAATGAGTTACCGGCAAGAAAACTCAATGCCCCCGGAATTCGTATTTCATTGCTGATTTCATTATTTTCATCAATCGTACCAAATACGATAAGATCTGCATTTGATTCAGTTTCAAAGTGCCACTCAGCAGCAGCTAATTTTTCAGGCTGCTCTTTAGCAAGAAACTTAGCTGAAAGGTCACCTGCAAGCGCTGTACCCGCTGTGAAAATAAGACCCGCAATCATCGTCAATTTCAGCGCTTTTTTATGGTAAGTAAAGCTGCCTTTTTTCTTCAAAATCATAAATGCCGCGATGGCAGCAAGAATCAATGCTGATGTCATGTAACTCGATGTTAAAACGTGAAATACCTTTGTCGGTGTTGCAGGATTAAACATCGCTGCCAGCGGATCAATATTTACCGCTTCTCCATCAAGCAGATCAAATCCCTGCGGTGTATTCATAAATGCGTTTACCGTTGTAATGAAGAAACCTGATAAAGTAGCTCCAATCACAATCGGTATATTCAATAGCCAGTGTAGCCATCTGTTTTTGAAACGATCCCAAGTGTATAAATAGATTCCAAGGAAAATGGCTTCAAAAAAGAATGCGAATGTTTCCATAAACAGCGGCAGTGCGATTACCTGTCCGGCAAGCTGCATAAAGCTTGGCCACAGTAATGACAGCTGCAGACCAATTGCTGTTCCGGTCACAACTCCCACTGCTACCGTGATCGTAAACCCTCTCGCCCATCGTCTTGCCAACAGAAGATAATGAGGGTCATTTTTCTTAATACCCAAAAACTCCGCAATGGCAATCATGACCGGGATTCCGACACCTATGGTTGCAAAAATAACGTGAAACATTAATGTTGCTGCAGTTAGCAGCCTGGTGAGCGTAACGCCATCTAAATCTAGCACTGGTATTCCCTCCCGATTTCCAACTTGTTATTATCTTTACTATACCACTAAGAGATCATCACAATGTAACTGGAAGAATGTTTGTGATATGTTGAACATGAATATTTTGTGACATCCTTCACAAACTATTTGATATAAGTATACATCCCCTTCACAAAAAAAATCAACGAATAAAGCCCTCTGAAATGAATCAGAGGGCTTTTCCGTTTATAAATTTGTCAAAATTTCATTTAAGCTTCTTTTTGCATCGTGAACTGAGACTGAACCAAACCGTGATAAATGCCTTTTCGCACCATTAACTCCTGGTGATTACCGTATTCCATCAGGTTCCCGTGATCGAGAACATAAATTTTATCAGCATCCCGTATAGTTGACAGTCTGTGCGCAATAATGATTGCTGTACGTCCTTCAAGAAGAGTGGACAGTGCCTTCTGTATGATCACTTCAGTTTCAGTGTCAATAGAGGCTGTTGCTTCATCCAGAATGATAATCCTCGGATCAGCAAGCAGTGCACGGGCAAATGAAATTAATTGCCTCTCTCCCACCGATAGGATATTTCCACGTTCTTCTACTTCCGTTTCATAGCCTTTAGGTAGCCTCTCAATAAAACCGTGTGCCCCAACTGCTTTGGCAGCGTCAATAATCTGTTCATCCGTTGCATGAGGGAAACCAAACCGGATATTATCCTTAATTGTACCCGAGAAAATAAACGTATCCTGCAATACAATCGAAATTTGGGATCTGAGACTTCTTAAAGACACGTCTTTCAGATCATGGCCGTCCATTTTAACAGTACCGGCAGTTGGATCGTAAAAGCGGGTAACAAGGTTGGCAATCGTCGTTTTACCCGATCCTGTGTGACCAACCAACGCAATGGTTTCACCGGCTTTAATAGACAGTGAAAGCTTATTTAATGCCTTTCGATCTTCTGTGTAGGCAAACTCAACATTATCAAAGTCAATCTTCCCTTTGATCTCTTTTAACTCAACAGCATTTTCTTTTTCAGCGACGTTTGGCTTTTCATCCAGAAACTCAAAAATACGTTCAGAAGATGCCATCCCCATTAACAGCTGGTTATAGACCATACCAAGTCTCGAAATCGGCTCCCAGAACATGCCCACCATGAAGGCAAACGTAACGAATTCACCGATCTGCAGACTGCCGCTTTGAATCAGGTAGGCACCATACCAGATGAGAATCGCTGATCCTACTGCATTTGTCATTTCAACGAGAGGCCTGAAGGTTGCATTCTTCTTCGTCGCATCCTGCCAGCTTTCAAACGTTTCAGTGTTTACACCATTAAAATAGGCTGCATTTTCTTTTTCCTGCGTAAAAGATTGTGTTACACGCATTCCCTGAAGACTTTCATTCAGGTGAGAATTCAGCTTTGACTGCTTCAGACGCACCGTCTGCCATGAACGCCTGATTTTCTTTCTCAGCTTAGTTGAGATCAAAAACATCAGTGGCAGAACAATCATGACGGCAAGTGCCAGCTGTGGGCTGATTGTAAACAGGATAATAAAAATCCCGATCAGCATCAATGCATCCATCAGCAGATTAATAACCCCATTCGTAAACAATTCCTGCAGGGAGTTAATATCATTCATAATCCGGACCAGAATGGATCCCGCCGAACGCTGATCAAAAAAACGGTTACTCAGCCACTGTACGTGCGTGAATAAATGCTTTCTCAAATCATAAATTACACTTTGACCGAGTATATTCATCCATTTTATTCTGAAAATATTGGCTACATAGTTAATGATATAAAGCCCTGCGATGACACCAACAAGCTGGAGAAGCAAATCCCCATCCTTTGACATGATCGCTTCGTCAATCACATAAATCCCGATCATAATCGGAATCACAAGCCGGACTGCAGTCGTAATTAACACCATTAAAACGGAAAGAGGCAGGAGCTTTTTTGTATAAGGCTTCAAATAATGCAGCAGCCTCCAAAGCTGCAGCCAGTTAAACGGCTTTTCAATCACCTGATCGGTGGAATAATGAAATCTTTCTTTTGCATTTGACGCTTTACTCATCGGCTTGCCCCCGCTTTCATACTGGCCGCCAGTTCAATCTGATCTTTATACTGAATATCATAAATTCTTCTGTACTGTCCTTCTGTTTTGATCAGTTCATCATGTTTTCCACGGTGGGTGATGCGTCCATTTTCAAAAACAAAAATTTCATCAGCATGCTTTAATGAAGAAATCCGGTGCGCAATGATAAAGGTTGTTCTTCCACGCATAACTTCCTTTAATGCTTTTTGAATTTCAAATTCAGTCTGCATATCCACCGCACTCGTCGCATCATCCAAAATTAAAATCCCCGGATCAAGACAGATCGCTCTCGCTATCGCAATCCGCTGTTTCTGCCCGCCTGATAATCCGAGTCCTCTTTCACCGAGCATCGTATCGTAGCCTTTAGGGAGTTCCATAATGAAATCATGAGCCTGCGCACGTTTTGCTGCCTCAACAATCTGGTCCATTGTCGCGCCTGGATTCCCAAATGCAATATTCGATTTGATAGTTGATGAAAACAGAAATGACTCCTGCAGGACAAAACCAACATTTTTTCTTAAAGACTGGACAGTGTACTCATTAACGTTTTTACCATCAATCAGTACGCTTCCTTCACTTGGTTCATAAAAGCGTGTCATCAGCTGTGTAATACTCGTCTTTCCTGAACCCGTTGCCCCGATCAGACCAACCGTCTGTCCGCTTCTCACTTTAAAGGAAACCTGGTCCAGCGCTTTTTCATCATCCTCAGTATAGCGAAGCGTCACATTGTCAAATTCAACTTCTCCATCTGTGTTTTTCATTTCAATGGCATGCTCTGGTTCTTTTATGGTTTCTTCCGCTTCAAGAATTTCAAGCAGTCTTTCACCCGATGCTTTGGACTGTGAAAACTGGTTAATCGTAAAACCGAGGTTCATGATCGGCCAGATAATAAATCCAACCAGACTGTAAAAAGCGGTAAGCTCACCTGGCGTCAACTGTCCATTCACTACAAGAAATCCACCGTATCCAAGCAGCAGAACGACACTAACATTCCCGAGAAACTCCATCAGTGGAAAATACTTTGCCCAGACATCCGAAGTGAAAATATACTTCTCCTTATAATCTTCATTTGAAGAATTAAATTTTCCGATCTGGTGTTCCTCTCTCGAAAGTGATTTAACCGTATTGATCCCGCTAATATTCTCCTGAACATTCGTATTCAGCCGTCCAAATGACTGACGGACGCCACGGAACGCAGGATGAACTTTTTTATCAAACTTATATACCGCGATCGCTAAAAAGGGAATTGAAATCATCGTCACAATCGTCAAAGGCACTGAATAATAAAGCATAAGTCCCGTTGTGACAACAAGCAGTAAAATCAGCCGGATCAATTCTGCAAATCCGAATGAAAGGAAAAAGCGGAAACCTTCCACATCCGCGGTCAGACGTGACATAATATCCCCGGTCTTCGCATTATCGTAATACTGAAAAGGCAGGCTCTGAAGCTTATCATATAAGCGCTTTCTCAAATCATATACAGAAATGATCCCAAATAAATCTCCGTTATATTGAGAAATAAAGGTCGCTACCCCTTTTACAGCCATCAGCCCGATGAAACCAAATGCCAGATATGGTACGATCTCATACCTGCCCTGACCGACCACTTCATCAATGGTTAATTGAAGAATGACCGGATAAACGACCGTGATGAGCGTCATTACAAATAGAAAGATAATAGAAATAATAAAATGACGTTTATGAGGCCAATAAAACTCTTTTAATTTCTGAAAAACATCCAAGTGTTTTCCCCCTCTCCTGATAAAACATACTATTAAATATATCGGTAATCGAAATATTTTTCCACCTTTATTTTGAATTTTTTCTCATTTGTTTATTTTCTAACACTTGTTGATTATATAGGATATCGAAATAAAAATGATCAGTCGGATGACTGAGATCGTATTAGCAAGAGCCGGCCTGGGACCATCCTTCGCTAGTGGCCGACCTCTAAGTTTTCACATAAGTTATCATTTAGCTAAAAAAGTGCAGGGGGCATCCTTCGCTCCTCTGCCGCAGGAGTCTACGGCTGCCCCCTGCACTTTTGAGGTTTTTCAAAAATAAAGAGTGCAGAATAGAGATCTGCAAATAGTATTCCCTTTCCTTCCGGTGTTTTGAAGGCGGATTTAGATAGAAAAAAACACCTTTAGTTTAATGGACAGGTCAAAATCAGAAGCGCTAGAGTGGTATGGGGAGACATTGTCCATGTATATTAAGGAACTTATCTGTGATGGATCGGCAAAAAAAAGAGACAGCTCTATATCACGAGCTGTCTCTTTTTGGTTATGTCTGAATTATAAAGTTTTCTGGCCTGGCTTCCAGTTAGCCGGGCAAAGTCCGCCTGTTTGAAGGGCCTGAAGTACGCGAAGTGTTTCATCTACATCACGGCCGATGTTGTTGTGGAACACTGTCTGGTACTGCAGTTCACCTTCAGGGCTGATGATGTATAGTCCGCGAAGAGCGATCCCTTCTTCTTCAATAAGGACGCCGTATTCACGTGATACCTGATGGTTTGTATCTGCTGCAAGTGGATACTTCAGTTCGCCAAGACCATTGTCTTTACGCTCTGTGTTAATCCATGCAAGGTGTGTGTGGATTGTATCTGTAGAAACCCCGATAATTTCTGCATCAAGGTCTTCGAATTCGTCGTAACGATCAGACATTGCTGTAATTTCAGTTGGACATACAAAAGTGAAGTCCATTGGATAGAAGAAAAGTACTGTCCACTTGTCTTCTTTCATGTTTTGTTCAAGGCTTACCTTGCCAAATTCTTTGTTTGCAAGAACAGCATCCATTTCAAAGCGTGGAGCCTGCTTGCCAACCATACGTTCTGCCATAAGAAATCCCTCCAAAAATAATCTGCATCAAGGTGAAATCGTTCACCTCTAAAAAACTCACGTTGTTCATGATAAATGATTGCCAAAGCATAGTCAATTTAATTCAGAATCAATTTAATTGAAACGGCGGATCCTTCCTATTCTGAAGTATGGTCCGAATCCAATGGAATTAACCCGAATTACTTGAATCGACGTTACATTGTTTGATATAAGGGTATAGTGAAAAAATCTACATAATTTTTAATGGGGTGAGTCGATGGAAACTTTATTGTTCAATGCACTCGGCAGCCGGCTGGCTGACTACGAGTGGGGAGCACTCCTGATTGCAATCGGGATTGGTGCCTTAAAGATTATTGGTATTATTATTGCCTTTTTAATTGTTCGGTCGATCGGTAATCGGATCCTTTCAAATGTGTTCGAAAAATATCAGGAAAAAGAAAATATTTCAATCGGTCGGGCAAAAACACTCGAAAGCCTGATTAAAAACGTATATGGCTATGCATTAATCTTCATTTTGGTTGTGACCATTCTTCAGGTGTTCAACTATGATGTCACTGCATTAATTGCGGGTGCCGGCATTATAGGGCTTGCAATCGGTTTTGGTGCTCAGGGACTCGTCAGTGATGTGGTCACCGGATTTTTCATTTTGCTTGAGAAACAGATTGATGTAGGTGATTATATTACAACGGGAGAGTTTTCAGGGATTTGCGAAGAAGTTGGGCTTAGACAGACGAAAATCCGCGGATTTGATGGGACACTTCATTTTGTTCCTAACCGAGAGATTACCGGAATGAGTAACCACTCCAGAGGCAATATGCGCGCTTTAATTGATATCGGCATTTCTTATGATGATGATATCGATAAAGCCATTGCTGTCATGCAGGCAGCATGTGATGAAGTCGCAGCATCAAATGACATGATCGTTGAAGGACCAAATGTACTGGGTGTTCAGACACTTGGCGCCTCTGATGTAGTCATCCGTGTCATCGCAAAGACAGTTAATAATGAGCAGTGGGGCATTGAGCGTGAGCTTCGAAAGGTACTAAAAGAGACACTTGATAAAAACGGAATTGAAATCCCATTTCCTCATCAAGTATATGTCGAAAAAAAATAACCAAAAAAAACGACCTGATATTAACAATCAGGTCGTTTTACAGGTTGTTGAAGTTCTAAATCGTGCCAGGTCATTCCTTCGCTTTTCGCGGCCGCGCGGTGAGCCAGCTAATGCTCCGCATTACGCTGTCTCACCTGTCGCTCCTCTGCCGCAGAAGTCTATGGAATGACCTGGCACTTTGTTTTGTTGCTTTTAAAGTTATTTTTTCATTAGGCGAAAATTAAAATGTCCTTATACTTCAGAAAATTTTCAGTACAATAAGAAGATCATCTTCTTATTTTTTCAGCACTTTTCTTTAAGTTACAAAAGGCTGATTTGTTAATAAAAGAGGACAGGATTTCCCCGAAAAATCCTGTGGCGTAAAGGGACAGGTGAAACCGGCTAAAGCGTAGGCGAGTTAACCAAGCGGCCGCGGAAAGCGAAGGGGGAAATCTGCCCGTCTTTATTTAGACTTGATATAATCTCTCATTAACCCGATCGCGACACCAATCGCCTTTTCATCAGGGTTTAATTTTGCATGGTGCAATCCGTAAACTGAATCTACCCCTAGCCAGAACATAAAGCCCGGGATTTCTTTCAGAAAATACCCGAAATCTTCACCGGTCATCGCTTTTTTACAATGAACAAACTCTACACCTTCATAAGATTCAGCAAACGAAATAAAATCACCTACTGAGTCCTCATCGTTATAAACCATATAATACGGCTGGTTGAATTCAGGAATCACTTCACATTCGAATGATGCACTGATCCCTTCACAAATCGCCCGTACCCGGCTTTTTAAAATCTCCATCGTTTCCGGGTCAAGGCTTCGCATCGTTCCGTTTAATTCTGCTGTTTCTGCAATAATGTTACCTACTGTTCCAGCTTCAAGTTTTCCAACTGTTACGACACCGCTGTCAAGCGGATCCACTGAACGTGCCACAATGGTTTGAAGCTGTGTAATTAAATGGGCACCCGCCACAATCATATCTCTCGTTTTGTGAGGATAAGCAGCATGTCCACCCTTTCCTTTCAGAATGATTCTCAGTTCTGATGTATTCGCAAATAAAAGTCCCGGCTTTGATGCGACTACGCCTGCTTTATATTCAGGCGCAATATGAAGACCCATAATTTCATCAGGCATCCACTCCTGCATTTCTTTTGACTCGAGCATTCTGGCCGCTCCGCCAGGTCCTTCCTCTGCCGGCTGGAAGATAAACAGAACATTGACTTCTGGCGGTTGATTAACGAGTTCAGTTAATATACCGAGTGCGATCGCCATGTGAAAGTCGTGGCCGCATGCATGCATTCTGCCAGGATGCTCGGAAGCAAAATCAAGTCCCGTCAACTCTGTGATCGGCAGTCCATCAATATCTGTCCGATAGGCGATCGTTTTGGATTCAGGTTTCAACCCTGTAAGTTTTACAAAGAGACCTGTTTCCCACTGTTTTATTTCAATTCGCTCCTGGGGCAGACTTTCTATATAACGGAGCAGGTACTGCTGCGTTTTGAATTCCTCATATCCGACTTCAGGAATCTTGTGAAGATCCCTTCTGATTTGAACAAATGAGTTCATTTATTTCATTCCTTTCGCGATGTTAAACGGACATCACATCCTGGCAGTCAGGATCTCCATCCATCCATAAGTATCATTGACTGCAGGAATATCCACACATCATTTTCTTCAGAAAAAAGGCTGGGACAGCACTCATCAGAGTCGTTCCAGCCTCTTTATATGAAATCCCGTATTAAAGCTGACGGAGTTCCTGTTTGATTTCTGTTTTTGACTTTGTTTTTTCATCAATTTTCTTAATCATTTTTGCAGGCGTGCCGGCAACAACTGTATAAGGTTCTACATCTTCAATAACAATTGCGCCTGCTGCAACAACAGCACCTTTTCCAACTGTTACACCTTCAAGTACAACGGCATTGGCACCGATGACAACATCATCTTCCACGACAACCGGCTTAGCTGATGGCGGCTCGATGACTCCGGCAAGAACAGAACCTGCTCCGATATGACAGTTCTTACCTACTGTTGCACGGCCTCCCATTACAACGTTCATATCGATCATTGTTCCTTCACCGATTACTGATCCGATGTTAATAGAAGCGCCCATCATGATGACGGCGTTGTCGCCGATTTCAACCTGATCACGGATAATTGCACCCGGCTCGATACGGGCTTTAATGTTTTTCAGGTCAAGCATCGGGATCGCAGAGTTACGACGGTCATTTTCAACGACATAATCCCAGATCTGATCTTTATTCTCTTCAAGTGCAGGTGCAATGTCAGCCCACTCTCCGAAGAGAACGCCTGATCCTTCTGATAAAAACGTCTGAGAAGCATCACCAAAATTAATTTTGTGAAGGTCAGCACCTTTTACATAAACTTTTACTGGTGTTGACTTCTTCGCATTCTGTATGTAAGAAATGATTTCATTTGCATCCATCTGATTCATTGTTGCATTCTCCTCTCAATTGTTTGAATAATTATAAATCCTCTTTTACTTTATCAGATCACAGCATGTGTAGACAAGTGATCAGTTTTTGTTTGTATTTTCAAGGTGAGTGTTGACTGATTCAATAAACGCTTCAACCTGCGGCAGTTCAAAAGCAGATTGATATCCTAGCAGCCAAGTATCTCTTTTCAGCGCCGTTTCGTCCTCCATATTCAGGGGTGTTGTGAAAACCTCTTCCTCTCCCGTCAATGTAATAGATGGAAGAATCGCATATCCGATACCATTTAACGCCATTTGTTTACACGTTTCAATCTGATCTACAAGGATGTTCTGCCTCGGTGTAATCTGGAATTGACGATTCCACCACTCCTGTATTTCCTGATAGTAGGTGGAATCGCTTTTAAACTGTATAAACGGGCGATTGGTTAGATGCAGGTCTTCAATTCTGCGGATTTCCCGATCAACCAAATAAAGCTGATCCTGAAAGAGATGCATTTTCGGACCTTTCCAATCAGGCGTACCTCTGATAATCCCAATATGAACATCCCCATTATAAACGGCCTGCAAAATTTCACTGCTCCATCCGGTAATTAGCGAAATTCTGGCATGAGGATTTGTCTCCACAAACAATTTCAGCACCTTTGGCAGCCAGTTTTGTCCGACGATTGAAGCACAGGCGATCTTTAGCGTTCCATACACCTGGGAATCAAGTGATTGAAGCTTTTCTTTGATGCCCTCTTCTTTTGCCAGAACTTCCCTCGACAGGTTCACAATCATTTCACCCGCAGGCGTAAGGGTAAGGCCTTTTTGAGAGCGGATAAACAATGGTTTTTGCCATTCTTTTTCTATTGTTTGAAGTCGTTGTGATAATGCAGGCTGTGACACAAACAGCCGCTCTGCTGCTTTTCGCATATTCATTTCCTGAGCTAGAATATCAAGAAGCCGGTAATCTGAACGGTTCATTTAACTTCTCCTTCTATTGTTATTCATTTTTCGGCAGGAAGAATAAAAGGATAAAAGCAGCAACCGCGAAACCGAATACAATGAGGTAAACCGTGCTTAATCCACCCGTCATGGCTTCCTGTAATCCGGCAAGCACGTCAGGATCCAGGGTGTTTCGCTGTTCTTCTTCCAGTAGACTGTTCACTGCCTCAACACCTAATCCGTTAAGCTCATCAGTTTCGTCTGCTGTAAAAGATCGCTGAATAGATGCATTCAGAACCCCACCGAGGAGCGCTACGCCAATCGTGCTACCCAGATTTCGCATAAACATATTGGCAGCCGTTGCCGCTCCTCTCAGATTCCATGGCACCGCACTCTGGATGGAGACAATAAACGATGTCGTTGTTAATCCCATCCCAACGCCGACAAAGAATGACGACATGGCTGCCCACCACGGACCGTATTCCGGCTTCATCAGAACAAACAGAAGTGTTCCGAGAATAAGTGCAGCCCCACCTATCAGACTCGTCTTGTAATAGCCAATTTTAATCAGCAGTCTTCCTGCAATTGTGGCCGCAATTGGCCAGCCAATTGACATCGCCGTTAATGTAAAGCCGGCTGTTCTCGCATCCTCTTCCATGACACCTGTGACAAATGCCGGCAGATAACTCGAAATGCCAATCAAAAGGACACCCGTCATGAGCGAGGCTGCATTAGCAATAAAAATGGCCCGGTTTTGCCAGATGGAAAATGGCATCATCGGATCCTCCACTTTTAGCTCATGAAGGACAAACCAGACTAGCAGCAGGGCAGCAAGTAGAAGGATTACGATAGCCTGCACTGAAGTCCAGGAAACAGACACGCCACCTTCAACCAGAAGGTATAAAAAAAACGTCAGCGCAAGCGTTAAAAGGATAGCCCCTTTATAATCAATTGGAGACCTGTTTTTCTCTACATCCTCTTTTAAGAACAGCCATAAACCAGTAAGTGAAAGCAATCCAAGCGGAATATTCACCCAGAATACATATTGCCAGCCGACTGTTTCAACTAGCAAACCCCCAATTGCAGGCCCCATTACAGCTGATATTCCCCACACACTTGACAGGTAGCCCTGAATCTTAGCCCGTTCTTCCTTCGTATAAATATCTCCGACAATGGTTGTTGCGATAGGTAAAACCGCACCTGCACCAAGCCCCTGAATAAATCTGAACGCAATAAGCCACTCCATTGATTCAGCAAATCCGCACAAAATAGAACCGATTAAAAAAAGTGACATGCCAAGCGTCATGACCGGTTTGCGTCCGAATAAATCAGACAGTTTCCCGTACAGCAAAACTGTCACAGTGCTCATAAGCAGGTAAGAAGAAAAAACCCAGCTGTAGAGCTGGAATCCTCCAAGATCTGCCGTTATAGAAGGCATGGCAGTAGAAACAATTGTTGCTTCAATTGCGCCGACAAACATGGCAAGCATGACGGAAGCGAGTATATAGGGTCTGTATTTTTTTATTTTATGTTCATGTTCTGTTTGGCTCATCTGTCGGCTCCCGGCTGCTTTAAGAACGCTGAATTTGTTTATGGATGTGACGCTGTAATTGTTTTAACATGACCCTTCTCGTCAGGATCCCTTCGAAATAGCCGTCTTTATCCATCACACAGAGAAACGGATGGTCGACAAGCAGGTTTAAAGCATATTGAAACTGATCGGTCATTTTCAGACAAGGGATATTCGTTTGCATAATATCCTGCACTTTCTTTTCGTTTAACCGGTCAAATTCAATCTGCTCCATTCCGAGCATTGAATCCGTTATCATTTGTACGTTGATAAGGCCTTTTAAGTGGTAAGTTGCATCCAGCACAGGTATGGCCGAATATCCGCTTTTTGTTAAAACGAGCAATGCATGCTCTGCTGTATTTAGTTCCTGAACATGGGCAATTTTTTCAGATGGAATGATATACTGTTCAATTGCAGTTTCAAGAAATTCCTTATGGTCGATGGTAATCATTGTATAAACCCCTTTTTTAAATCTCAGTGCCTTTATCATAACATAATGGTAAATTTGTTCTCTATTATATTGGCTGGTTTTTATCATTAATTTCCAAAGTTGAACCGGACCTGGACCATCCTACGCTTTTCGCTGTCTAGCTACGTCGGGCAGGGACTAGCAAACTTCCCGTCCCCTCGTCCGATAAGTCAACATCAGCTCACTTCGCCGTGTTTCCTTTATCTCCGTCTGGGCCAGTCCAGTTTGTACGTCCCTAAACGCCCGTCTCCGCTTTTCCGTAGCCGGGCGGTGAACCCGCTGTGCTTCGCACATCGGTTTCACCTGTCCCTTTCCGCCACAGGAGTCTGCGGATGGTCCAGGTCCTTTTTACAATTAATATTAATTGAATTCTTTATGTAGCGATTTATGGATAAACATTCAATAGAGCTTTCTTTGTCCAGCTCCGGCGACTGGCCCCTTGAGGTCATGTGTCCGTTTTTATCCATAATAAAAACCGGGTTGGCCCCGGTTTGGTGTGATTACTGATTATTTTCTTCCTGAAGCAGCTCATAAATTTCGATGGCTGTCATATCAATGTTGTCGAATGGATATTTTTGAGCTTTCTGATCTTTGTCATATACTTCAAGTTCAAATGTGTCGTTTGCTCCAAAGTATTTTACCTGACAAACGCGTTTTCCGTTCAGTTCGAAGAAACGGGAAGGTACTTCACCTGACTGATCTTGTTCCTGTAACGATTTTAAACGTTGGATAATCCCCATTAGCTGAGACATGTGGTATTCTCCCTTCTATTAAAAGTAAACGATTCTTTTCTTTATAACGCCATTAATAAGATATGGGAACTTTTAAGATGTCCATTAGTGTATGAATTCACGTCCATATCAACCATGATTCCCTTTTTCGGCTATTACAAAACAAGGATTACTATACCATACAATACAATATGAGAACAGGAATTTCTTGTGTTTGCCTGCAAATCTTTTGACACTGTCCGCCTTATAAGAGAAACTAAAGGTAAGTTTAAAAGCAAAAGGAAGTGATGGTTGTGCAAAAGGTTGTTTTATATACACAGCCCCAGTGCCCACCGTGCGAAATTGTCAAAAAATTTTTCAGGGCACATGAAATTCAATTTGAGGAAATCAATATTAAAAACGACGTTGAATCAAGACAGTTTATGATAGATCAGCTTGCCTCCTATTCTACCCCAACGGTTCTTATTAATGATGCTGAAGTAGTCAGAGGATTTAATCTGGAAGAACTCGCTGGAAAACTGAATATCGTTTGTGAGTAATGCATTATATACTTCAACTGAAAAACCAGTGAGTCCGGACTCACTGGTTTTTTTCGTTCAGCTGTAAGCCATTACCATATAAATGATTGTCCCGGCCCACACAACTCCTGCAAATACATAAGTCAGGAAAACCGGGTTCAAAAACAAGTTGTGTTCCCTTACTTTTGTTGAAATTTCCGCATCCTGAACGGCTTCCCTCTTCTTCACCCAATAAGCGGTTCGAAGTGTCATGATTAGAGATCCGATGAGGATTACGGTAACAAGGACAATCAGACTTACAGTCACTGCATCCATTTTTCACACACCTTTTTTCTATAGCGTGTGTGAAAAATGGATGTTTCATTCATTCATGATGAAATTATTAACTGATTACGCCTTTTTGCTTAAAATGGAAAAGCGTTAAGCCATTGTCCGCCATCAAGGGCAATGCATTCACCGTTCATGTAAGCAGCATCTTCTGAGAGCATAAAGGCTGCCAGTGCAGCAATTTCTTCCGGTTTGCCAAGACGTTTTAATGGAACTGACTGAAGGGTTCTTTTCGCAGCTTCCTCTGACTCCCACAGCTTTTCTGCTCCGCCCGTACGCTCAATCGGACCAGGAGCGATAGCATTCGCACGAATTCCGTATTTATGTCCCCATTCAACTGCGATTGTTCTGGTAAGTGATAATACACCTGCTTTTGCTGCAGCAGAATGCGCCACTCCCGCTCCGGCATTCCATGCATATGTAGCGACCATATTAATGATTACCCCTTTGACATCATTTTTGATCCAGTAATCACCTGCAGCTTTTGTACAGTTGAAAGTACCGTTTAAAACGATATCAATGACCGCACGCCAAGCATTGGCTGACATTTTTTCAACCGGACAAATGAAATTACCCGCAGCATTGTTAATCAGTCCGTGCAGCGTTCCAAATTCATCTACTGCTTTTTGAACCATGGCTTCAGCGAGCTCTGGCTCCCTTACATCCATCTGGAAATAAGCAATGTTTCCTTTACCGCTTTTCAATTCTTCTGCAGCAGCAATCAGTTTTTCTTCATCCCGTCCCGTGATCAAAACTGAATGACCATCATTCACCAGACGCTGCGCCATGTATTTCCCCATTCCATTTGACCCGCCAGTTACAATATACACTTTTGACATACATATCCCCCTTATAATGAATGACTATTCATTCATTATACCGTTAAACTAAAAAATAAAAAAGCCTGATCCTGTAAAATAGTGAACGGTCACTATATTACCTGATCAGGTTTCTTTATTTCGTAAAATCCTGCTGAATGGCATGCTGCTGATGAAGCTTTGCAATCGCACGTACAATCGTTTTTTTTCGATTAAATCCTGAGGCTGTAACGGTTTTACCGTTTAATTCAGCAAACACAGTTCCTTTATGTTGAGTGGACTGAAACCCTTCGATGTAAGCCACGATCGTTCCAGCATTTGTAGGGATGCGTAACAGATCAAGCGCAATTCCTTTTTTCAATGGTAAAAGCTCCTTTTAACGTAATCTCATTATTTTGCACAATAATTTTACGTTAACTTACAGCAGGGCTTCTGTCAATCATCATATGGTCCTACCCGATAGAGAGCAGCTTTTTTTCCATTTCTCCTGAAGGAAGAGGCTTGCTGAAGAAATAGCCCTGCCCCTTTTGACAGTGTGCTTTTTGCAGAAATCTAACCTGAAATTGTTCTTCCACACCTTCTGCCACTACTTCGAGTCCCAGACTGTGTGCAAGGTGAATGATGGTTTTTGTAATGGCTGCATCTTTTTGCTCGGATCGGAGCTCTTTCACAAAGGACTGATCAATCTTCAATATATCAATCGGAAATTGGCGAAGATAGTTCAGGGATGAATAGCCTGTACCAAAATCATCAACTGAAATTTTCACTCCGATTTCCTTCAGTTTTTTCAGCATGGACAATGTTTCAGACATATTTCCCATTGCACTCTCTGTTATCTCGATCTCAAGCAGGTCAGGAGTTACATTATATTTTTCAAGAGACTTCATAATAATTTCATCAAAATTCTCCTGTGCAAACTGTTTTGGTGAAATGTTAATGGCAATTCGGGTGTTTCTGATTCCCTGGTTAGTCCATTTGAATAGCTGATGACAGGCCTGATCAATTACCCATGATCCGATCGGTAAAATCTGGCCGCTTTCCTCTGCCACAGGGATAAACTCGCCCGGCGAAACATGCCCGAACTTACGGTTATTCCACCTCAGTAAAGCTTCGACACTGTTGATTTCACCGTTTTTCAGGTTGACCTGAGGCTGATAAACGAGTGAAAGCTCATCAAATTCTATCGCTCTTCTCAAATGATTTTCAATCATCATTTTTCTTGAAGAGGATTTATTCATTTCAACATTGTAAAACTGGAACAGGGATCGTCCTTTTCTTTTTGCCATCTGCAGAGCATGACCTGCATGATTCACGAGACTGTCATCATCCTGTCCGTCCTGCGGAAAGAGACTGATTCCGATACTCGCTGAAATAAAATATTCCTGTCCCCTGACAATGAACGGGTCAGCAAAAAGACGGATAACACCGGATGCAAGCTTTTCAATTTTTTCTTTTGAAGTGTTTTCCATGATCATAATAAATTCATCTGCCGTAAGACGGAACAGATTGTTTGATAAGCTGCTGTACCCTTCAAGCCGCTCAGACACTTTAACAAGGAGCTCGTCTCCTGTTGTGTACCCGAGCGCTTCATTCAGCGCTTTAAAGTTGTCGAGGTCCAGACACAGGATTGCATGAGAATCGTCCTTTTGTTTTACCGTCAACTCAGCCAGTCTGATTTTTAATGCCTGCCTGTTTGGCAATCCCGTTAATTTATCATGAAAATGCAAATAATTGATTTTTTCGTCTGTCTCAATTTCATTAGTCGCATCACGCGCAATTAAATAAACCCCGTGAACCGTTCCTTCAAGTTTGATTGGGACAAATTTAGCCTGAAGGATGACAGGTCTTTTTTTGAAAGTTTCCACCTGAATCAGGCTGACTGCTGTCGGTGTCCCTTTTGAGGAGCGATTTAAAGCCTGCTTCACCTTACTGATTGCTTCTCCCGGAAACAGATCTAACACATGCTTCCCTTTTAGTGCAGAAGCTTCACAGTCAAAAATTTCCTCTGCTGCCTCATTAGCCGTTTCCATCATTCCATCTTTTGAAAGTGTAACAATTGCATCGAGATTTTCTTCTATAATTGATCTGTATCGTTGCTCAAGCGTCTGAAGCCTGTCTCTTTCCTTTTGTTCTCTTGTCACGTCTCTGGCAACTGCGACCATATAGTTCTCTTTTGTTTCTTCATTGAAAATAGGTGTAATACCAGTTTCAAATGTTCTGACACCAAATTCATCACTGATCACGTCACGGTAGCGGAGATTCTTTTTTGATGCTTTAGCTTCCATGTAGTAGTCATGAATTTTTCTGCCTGAACTCTCCCCCATTACTTGTAGGATGGATTTGCCTAAAACGTCGTCCCGCTCAAGATTCATGGAACGGAGAGCGGCATTATTCACATATAGGTAAGTGAACTGGTCCTGCTCATCTGCTTTCATTATGTAGATGGCGTCTGATGCATGAATCGTAATTAATTGTTCCAGTACACTCGGGATCATAAGAGAGAGGTCTCTGCTCTCTTTCATTTCTATTCCGGAATATGAGGTGTCCATAGGTTCATCCTTCCAACATAATAACAGCTGACTTTATAAAACGGTTCATATATTAACTCCATCATTTCAAATAACCTATGGTCTGTCAACTGAATATCACAACTTTAGTAACGTTATAGGGGTATATTTTGGTTAAATATACCCTCATTCTTCATCTTCTCTCAAACGATAGGCCTTTTTAAGAAGCAGTTCTTGAGCATGAATAGAATCATTACTTTCTGTCTGTACATAATAATATTGCCCATTCTGGTCCTGAACCCTGGCTTTCGTATTATCAGAAAGCTGTAAGGCCAAAATAGTCTTAATTCTTTTTTTGTGCTTTTTTTCAAGAACCGGGAAAAGAAGCTCCACTCTTTTTTCCATGTTTCTCGTCATAAGATCTGCAGATGAAAGCATCGTTTTTTCCTCGCCGTTGTGGTAAAAATAATAGATTCTACTGTGTTCAAGAAATCTTCCGACAATACTCCGCACATGGATATTCTCACTAACCCCTTTTATACCGGGCTTCAGGCAGCAGGTTCCTCTTACAATCAGTTCAATTTTCACGCCGGCAGTGGATGCTTCATACAACTTTATGATTATTGATTTATCAGTGAGCGAATTCATCTTTGCTATAATATGTCCATTTTTATGTTTTTTATGAAAATCGATTTCCTGATCAATCAAATTCATAAATTCATCCCTGATTGAAAATGGGGCCACGACTAGATGATGGTACGATGGTTTCTCTGTATATCCGCTCAGGTAGTTAAAAAAGTTTGTCGCATCCGTTCCGAATTTTCTTTTTGTTGTAATGATACCCATATCCGTATAAATCTTTGCTGTTTGATCGTTATAATTCCCTGTTCCAAGATGGACAAAGCGCTCTATCTTATTATTTCTTTTTCTGACGATTAATGTGATCTTACTGTGGGTCTTTAATAAAGTCATGCCGTAAATAACATGACATCCTGCTTTTTCAAGCTCTTTTGCCCACTGAACATTATTTTCTTCATCAAAACGTGCTTTTAATTCTACGAGAACGGTTACCTGCTTCCCATTTTCAGCAGCCTTCTTCAGAGCGTTTATCACGGGCGAATCTCCACTCACCCTGTATAACGTCTGCTTGATCGCCAACACGTCCGGATCTTCGGCTGCATCAGCAACAAAATCAACGATAGGGGTAAAAGATTCATATGGATGATGAAAAAACAGATCCTGATGTAATGCTTTTTCAAACAGGTCTTCACCTGAGGGTAAATCTTCCGGCGGCTGCGGAATGAATGAATCAAACAGCAAATGTTCTTTATTGACAGAAACCTCTTTAGTAAATGGGAATAAGAATGTTAAATCAATGGCAGCTTTAATCCGGTAAACATCATCCGGATGCACTTCTAATTCCTGCAGCAGGTAAGCAAGCATATCATCATCCTGCATCCCATCAACAACTTCAAGCCTGACAGCGGCTCCCCATTTCCTTTTCTTTAATTCTTTTTCAATTTCAAGCAGGAGATCCCGTGCTCCTTCTTCATGAATGGTCAGATCCGCATTCCGTGTTATTCGAAAAAGCATGGAGGATCTGACATCATACCCGATGAATAATTTATCGAGAAAAAATTTAATGACATCCTCAAGCAGAATATATTCAAATCCTGTTACACTCGGCAGCTTGATAAACCGGGGCAAAACTGACGGTACCTGAACAATTGCAACCATTTGACTTCCGCTTTCTGCTTCAAGTCTGACAATCATATTGAGACTTTTATTTAGAAGCATCGGAAAAGGACGGTATGCATCCACTGCAAGAGGCGTGAGAACAGGAAAGATCTGTTCATTAAAATACCGCTCGAGAAAATTCCTCTGCTTATGACTGCAGTCATCCAGCTTTTTAATGCTGATCCCTTCACCTTTTAAAGCCGGAAGCAGCTCTTCGATAAAGGTCCTATCCTGCAGTTTGACAAGACGGTGGTTATACTCAGCAATTTTTGTCAGCTGGCCTTTCGGTGTCAAACCCGCTTTATTTTCAGGTTTATTAAAATTTGCCTTAACCTGATCCTTCAGACCGGCTACACGAACCATAAAAAACTCATCCAGATTGGAACTGAAAATTGCCAGAAATTTTAACCGTTCGAATAGCGGATTTTTTTTATCGAGCGCTTCATATAAAACTCTTTCATTAAATGCAAGCCAGCTCAATTCCCTGTTATTAAAAAATTCCGATTGATCAAATTGCGATTTATGATGCCCCACACTTATCCCTCCGTGTTACCTGTTTGATATAGCAGACATTTGTTTGAAATCCAGCTGAATGTTCATCTTCAACGCTTTTTCAAGGTGTTTTTTCTGTTTACCAGCCTGATATTCCTCTGCAATCGTTCTACCCTCTGCAAACAGCGTCATGATCAGATCGTCGTTCTTCTTTCTGATTTCAAGCTGATTGATAATATTCCGTTTGGACCCGTTCAGGCTGTATGCAAATTTTACCAAAGCACCGATTACACGAATCGTCTCCATCTCTTCATTTGTAAACCAATCGGTAAAAGGATCCATAAACTGATACAGCATTGACTTACTTTTAAAAGAGGCAACGGCTGCAATTTTGATGCGGTCCCTGTGCAGGATCCCGTCAATAGATCTGTTCCCTATAATGTAAAACGTGTGCTGGCTGCTTGAGTCTGAATCAATATAGTCACCTAAATAGTAGAGGTATGCCCCCCGTTTAATCAGCTGCAAATCCTCCTCGTTTTCCTTAAGGACTCCGACTGCACATAGATGGGAATAGAGTTCAGTCGTCAGCGAGACCATTTGTTCTGCCTGTTCTTTATCAATTGAATAGTCAAAAGCAAGCTCATTAAGACTTTCCATAAACACATTGTCTTTGCTTAAAGGGGCTGTATATCTTTTCATCAGTTCCTTTAAAACAATCCCTTCACGAAGACCTTTTTTACTGAACATAAAACCTTTGGCATCAACGATTTTATAGAGTTCGCAGAATACTTGTGAAGCAGGAGCAATAATATCGGTGCGGTCACTCGAGAGACCATCCAGCTTTTCAAGATCCTCTTTTGACATCGCCGTCAGCATATCATTTGTCTCATGGAGATCTTTTTCCTCCATCCAGTATTGGTGCACACCAGCCACCGGATATTTAATGAGCTGCTGGTGAATCTGCGCAACGTTACGCGCACTTCCCCCAATCGCCACAATTGGAACTTTTTTATTTTTCAGCCATCCGAGACTGTTAAATTCAGATTTCAAAAAGCGGATCAGCTTTTTATGTTCGTTCTGGGTCATCTGATCACCCGCCATGAAGTCCTTCTTCAGCGAGACCGCTCCAAAAGGAAAGCTGTGGGAGTGTATGAGCTGCTTATGCTCATAATAGGTTACTTCCGTGCTCCCTCCACCGATATCGACCGTTACTGCTGATAAAACAGGGGTGGAATGAATAACTGCCAAATATCCGAAGTAAGCTTCTTCCTCCTCGGTCAGAATATTGATATTCACACCTGTTTCAGCTTTCATCCTGCTTACAATTTCCTGCTGGTTCACGGCCTGTCTGATGGCAGCCGTTGCTGCAGCCCTTACATCCTGAATGCCGTGATAATCAATGATTTCATTAAATGCGAGCAATGCTTCTTTTAACAGGGTTAACCCCTTTTCATTTAACTTGTTTTCTTCATCCAAAAAGCTCTTCAGACGGGCAACAGTTTTAATATTTTCAATTTCCCGCATCCCCTTTTTCGGCTCATAATCATAAATGACAAGTCTGATGGTATTAGATCCAATATCAATGACTGCGGTTTTATTTCTCATTTCGTCACCCCACGAGGATTTTTTGTTTTCATTATAGTTCACTCTTCCCTGTCGGAGTAGAGAATAACTTTTCTTTCACACAAATTTGATGTATACTTTACCAAATATTTAATGAAAGAGAGTGATGAAAAGATGGACCATGATTTTAAGACTGATGACCCTGATTTAATTGCCCAGGCGATCTTTACAGTTAACAAGCATGCCAAAACCGCACCGGATTCCAGAGGGCTGTATGACTTAAAAAAGGCTGCCATAGAAAAGCTCCTTTCAGAAAAAAAAGCCAGAAAAATCGGCCTTCAGTTCTCAAGAAATCCAGGATTAAGCCAGCAGCGGTCTGATTTGCTTATTGAATGCGGACGCTATCAATTCCATATCCCACCCCAGAAAAGCGACTTTCAGGAGCTCCCTCATCTAGGTAAACTATCCGATCATGTCAGAAACCCAAAAACGAGAATGAGTCTGAAGGAAGCAAAACTGACCCTTCAGGCATACACAGGTAATAAGATGACCAGACAAAATGAACATAAACATCCTGCCGCCAAATATCAAAAACCTGTTTTTAAAAGGCTCGGAGAATAAGATGAAAACCCCCGGCCCGCATAACCAGCAAAGTGAGTCCCGTGCTCTTCGCACATCAGACCCTCCCTGCTGCAGCGGAAGATACCCGGGGGTTTATTATGTTCGTGACCATTTAAAAAACTAAACGGCAACTTGTCTTTCTTTCTGTTATAAGATCAGACGGTCAATGGTTGTAATAAGCTGATTAATTTCCGGCTTACTGATCTGATCGTCAGCCCCAACCTGGTTCCCTTTATGCTTGAGGTCATCTGTAATGAGAGATGAGAAGATGACGACCGGCAGCTTTTTAAGGCTAGCATGCTCCTTTATCCGTCTCGTCAGATGATGTCCGTCCATTTGAGGCATTTCAATATCTGTTATCACAAGCTGAACGCTGTCTTCTACGTTTTCGTTACTCACTGATAAAGATTCCAGATAGCTGTAGGCATCTTTTCCGTTTTCGAAGAATTCAACATTATCGTAACCAGCTTCAGACAGGGTGTCAGACAATAATCGTCTTAACAATGGTGAATCTTCTGCTACGACCAGCTGTTTGGAGGATCTGTCACGCTTCCCTAATTTTTTCACCATGCCGACATTGATTCCTGATTCAGGGTTGATATCAAGGATAATGCTTTCAAAATCAAGCAGAAGGAGCATATCATCTTCACGCTTAATAACCCCGATTATTTTAGTATCGCCATTTTGATACATATCAGACGGTTTTTCTATCTGATCCCACGAAATACGGTGAATCATGGATACATTATCTACATGAAACACCACTTTTTGTTTATTAAACTCAGACACGATAAATTTCTCCTGAGATGATGTTTCTTTTTTAACGGCTCCAAGTACCGATCGCATATCGATGACAGGAAGCACTTCACCCCGCAGCTGAATAATTCCATTAATAAACGGGTGGGAATGAGGCACCTGATTAACAGCAGCCGGCTGAATAATTTCCTTCACCTTAATGACATTGATGCCGTATTTATTATTGTTTACTTCAAACTCGACAATCTCCAGTTCATTTGTTCCGCTTTCAAGCAGGATCCCGTTATTGTTCATGATATTCTCTCCTTAGACAGACATAGGTTTTTCAGCACAGCAAAAAAGCCTTGTTACTCCTTTTATCGGAATAACAAGGCTTGATCTTAAGGGATGTTAGGAAAATTGTCTTATCTTATTTTTCTTCTGTCTGCAGCACTCTGTTCAAGCGCTTGCGTAGCATTTTCATGCCGCTTCCACCGGCCTGGAAATGACGAAGTTGCCCATCTTTATCAAACACATAATAAGCTGGTACATACTGATTCTCGAATGCTTCGGTCAGTTTATGTTCACTGTCTACATAGACAGGCTGTGAAATATCATGTCCCTGCGCTACCTGTTCAATGACCTGCATATCCAGATCATCCTCTGAACGTGGCATGTGAACAGCCACAACATTCAAATCATCTTCATATTCATCACGAAGTTCGTTGATCTCAGGCATTGCTTCCTTGCATAAGTGACAGCTTACTGACCAGAAGTGAATTAATGTCGGTTTTTCTCCGACCAGTTCTTCCTTTGTTACTTCATCGTTCAGCCATGCTGTTGCACCGGACAATTCCGGCATAGGTTCTCTTAACTTCATAAAAATCCTCCCTGCAGCGACTCGTCCTGTCACGAATTAAACTAACCCGTATAAAGGACCAAATTAAAATCATTATTAAAAAACACAATTTCCATTATAGAAATTACGACAGTCAGAGTCAAGCACTGACTGAATCAACCTGTTTCACTTTGAACAATATAATGAGTCCGATAACAGCCATGACGATCAGGGATGACAATGCAATACGACTTGCAAGCTCTCCGTATTCCCTGAGATTCAGGGTGATGGTTCCATAAACAGCTGGTCCAATAATGGAGGATACTTTCCCCGAAAATGCAAAAAGACCGAAGAACTCTCCCCTTTTTTCAACTGGCGTCAGGTCTACAATAAGCGTTCTCGACGTAACCCACATGGAGCCCAGTGCGACCCCAATCAATGCACCTGCGATCCAGAACATCCACTGAGCAGTAGCAAGCGCTGCGATCGTCAGAGCAGCGATGAGAATAAATGCGACAATCACAACGCCATTCCTTGCTCCTGTTCGTTTCGTAATATACCCAAAAATAAAGGATCCTATAACAGCAGCAATGGTTGAACCGAGGTACAGAATAATAAATTGGCCTCCAGAGAAACCGACTACCGCCGTAGCATAAATAGCCATAATCGCAATGGTTGTAGCAATCGCGTCATTCAGGAAAAAGTAAGCGATCATAAACGTAAAAACATTTTTAAAGTTTTTCATTTCTTTAAATGTCCGGTAGATGGCTTTATAGCCGGAGAAAAATGAAGCTTTTTGAGCGACCGGTTTCTTCGGTGGATCCTTTAAGACAAAAAAGAGTGGCAATGAAAACAGCAGATACATGACAGCCGTCGGGATAAATGCCTGTTCAGGATTACTTTCATTCACAAATAAATAAACCGATAAGCCGACAATCGTTCCAAGATAACCGACCGCCACCCCGAACCCTGAGATAAGAGGTATTTCCTGTTTCGTACCAAGATCACCAAGCATCGTGTCATAAAATACAAGACTGCTGTTAAAAAAGAATTTAGCTGCGACAAAAGCAATGACTACCAAAATCAAATTAGCCGGGAGATTAAACCATTCCCCGAAGACATTACTCTGCGCAAAAATCCCCATTAGAAATGTAAACGCAATGGAAAATGAAGCCAGCCAGACGATATACTTCTTTTTCTGTCCCGTCCGGTCAATCCACACACCGTATAACGGTGAAAAAATCACCAGAAGAAAACTGGCCAGCGCATTGGCATATGATATAAATGTACTCGCAACTTGTTCCATCTCCGCACTTCCGCCAATCTGCGCATCAAGATAAAAAGGAAAAAAGACCGTATTAATGTTTGATGAAAAGATCGTATTGGCGAAATCATATAAAGCCCATGATAAAATCGGCAGTGTAAAAAACAACTTCATTCCACTTCTCGGTGGATGATGAACCTGCTGCATATAAAACCCCCCATTTCTAAAGTACAACCTTTCCTGTTACATTCCCTTTTCCCTTTACGTATTCCTTCTTATGAATTGTTAATTTAACATTAATAAAAGGCCGCTCTGATAGCAGAGGCAGCCTAATGCAAAACCGTGCCTGGTCATTCCTTCGCTTTCCACGGCCGCGCGGTGAGCCAGCTAATGCTTCGCATTACGCTGTCTCACCTGTCGCTCCTCTGCCGTAGGAGTCTTCGGAATGACCAGGCACTTTTATTGTGCTTAATCATAACTTCTTCAAATGAGTGTAAAAATTGATCATTTTAACTAATTTACATAGTTAAAGATCCCACCGAAACGGCATCTGCCTTTTCCAAACCGGGGCGTATTCCCCCTTCGCTTTCCACGGCCGGGCGGTGAACCCCTCGTGCTTCGCACAATGGTTTCACCTGTCTCTCCTCTGCCGTAGGAGTCTTCGGGGGAATACGCCCCTTTATCTCAAACAACTTTTGATTAATTTTGTGAACAAACCATACCGAGAGCATTCTGCAGAACCACAGCGTTAGAGAAGCACATATGGACGTTAGCGGAGGAATGCCCCGGCACGGTTTTAAAAATCATAATCAACGGCGATTAAAGATTCTTCTGCGTTTTTTCTTTTTGGATCTTGAGAATCTGAGCCAGCCGATTTTACGGAAGATGACAAACATGACACCGGCAATCATCGTCATTACGCCTAGCAGAACGAAATAACCGTATTCAAATTCGAGTTCGGGTATATAAACAAAGTTCATACCATATAAGCCAGCCAGAAAGGATAATGGCATAAAGATTGTCGTGATGACGGTCAATGTCATCATAATATTGTTCATTTTATCTGAGCTGACTGAAATATAGTTATCCCTGATATCTGATGAAAATTCCCGGTACGATTCGAGCATCTCATTCAGCTTAATGACGTGATCATATACATCTGAAAAATATAATTGCTGTTCTTTCGTCAGTGCAGTCCTGTTGGCATTTAGCAGACGGTACAACAGATCTCTCGTCGGTACGAGTGACCGTCTTAATTTTTGCATATCGTGCCTGATATCAAAAAGCCGGTCCATGAGATCGTGTGATGAATTCTCGTCTGTTAATTCTTCAATTCTGTTCAATTCATCCTCGATTCCATACACGTAAGGAAAATAATCATCAACGGCCGCATCCATTATTTTATGAAGAATGGAGATCGGACTTTGTTCAGAGATGACTTCTTTTCCTTTCACCAGGTCTTCCCACATTTCATCGATAAAAGGAATTTTTTCGTAATGCCATGTTACGATCATTTTACTGTTAACGAATGTATCGATTTCCTGCGCTTCGTATGTATGCTTGGGTAGATGATGAAATGTCAGAAAAATATACTGATCATAATTATCAAACTTGGGACGCTGATATTCTTTTTCCATACAGTCTTCAAGCGCGAGCGGATGAAAGGAAAAAGAGCGTTCAAGTTCTTTCCCTTCCCGGTCCGCCGGCTGATCAAAATCAACCCAGAACCAATGCAGATCCTGATTTTTTGCTTCTTTAATTGTTTTATACGTTTTTAATTCTCCGTTTTTTTCCAAGCCTGCAATCCGGATCAAACTGCTCCCACCTTTCTCTATTAAGCTTATTATTATTTAGCCTTAATCACCTAAGTTTAATCATGTGCCCGGCGATAAAAATACGTTACAATAGTAAAATATCAAAAAGAAGCAGTAAAGGTGTGAAAGTAATGAATGAAACAGTCAGTCAGCTTCAAATATCAGGTATCAGACAATTTTTCAACCGGATCCAGCATATTGAGAATATGATTTCTCTTACGATTGGACAGCCTGATTTCCATACGCCTGATCACATTAAACAAGCAGCCGCAAAAGCCATTTTGGATAATCAGACGACATATACGCATAATGCCGGAATACTCGAGCTTCGCAAGGCAGTGTCAACGTTTATGAAAAAGAAATATGACCTTGATTATCAGGCTGAGGATGAGATGATTATAACGAATGGTGCATCACAGGCTATTGATACTGCGCTCAGAACCATTTTGAGTCCAGATCAGGATGTCATTCTTCCAGGACCGGTTTATCCGGGGTATGTACCTGTGATCAAACAGTGCGGTGCCCGTCCAGTGTTTGCAGATACGACAAAAACGGGTTTTAAAATGACTGCTGACCTGATCAGGGAAACCTTAACCGATCAGACAACATGCATCGTTCTGCCCTATCCGTCAAATCCGACAGGTGTAAGTTTGACAGAGGACGAGATCACTGAAATTGCAAACCTCGCAAAAGAGAAGGACTTGTACATTATTGCAGATGAAATTTACAGTGAACTTGTTTATGACAGACCACATTTTTCGATTGGCAGACTGTATAAAGAGAAAACCATTGTGATTAACGGACTGTCAAAATCACACGCGATGACAGGCTGGCGTATTGGTGTGCTAATGGCTCCATCCGGGATTGCAGAACAGTGTCTGAAAGTTCACCAGTATACGGTTTCCTGCGTCTCGTCCATATCACAGCACGCAGCTGTTGCGGCATATACGCATGGTATGGACGACGCGATACCGATGAGAAATGAATATAAACTGAGACGTGATTTCACAGCAGCTCATTTAGCTAAACTTGGTTTTACAACGGTTCATCCCGATGGTGCCTTTTACTTTTTAGCCGGCATTCCGGACGATCTTTCGTTGTCTTCATTTGACTTTGCCGTTGAGCTTGCAGAACAGGCAGGTGTCGGGGTGGTTCCCGGAACTGCTTTTGCCCCTTACGGAGAAGGATATGTAAGAATTTCATACGCTTGTTCTATGGACCAGCTTAAAGAGGCTTTTACAAGAATAGAACAGTTCCTCAATAAAAAGCGTAGATAAATAAAAAAACAGTGCCGGGCCCTTCTTCAAATTCGGAAGGCCCGGCACTGTTTTATTCATGCGGTATGCAATTGATACGATCCTTTACAGCTGCTTCTCATAATGTTTATACAACGCCTGGGTTCCTTTCATTTTGAATCCGGCATTGGCTGTTTCTTCATAAGATTTCAGCGCGAGCTTCAGACCGGGCAAATCAATGCCCATCGTATTTGCTTCCTGCAATGCAATTCTAAGGTCCTTAATAAAATGATGAATATAAAACCCCGGTTCATAGTCACCATTCAGAATTCTCGGCGCAAGATGACTCAGACTCCAGCTCCCTGCCGCTCCCTGAGAAATACTCGCCAGAACCTTCTCAGGATCAAGACCGGCTTTAATGGCGTAAACAAGTGCTTCACAAACGCCTGTCATCGTTGAACCGATCACAATCTGATTACTCATCTTCGCATGCTGACCACTGCCGGCCGATCCGTGAAAAACAATATTTGACCCGAACAGTTCAAATAAGGGCTTTAATGATTCAAATGATGATTCTTCACCACCGACCATGATGGATAATGTACCGTTTTTGGCTCCGAGGTCTCCTCCGGATACAGGGGCATCAAGCATAGCGATTCCCCGTTCCTTCCCTTCTTCGTATAATCTTTTCGCCAAAGCCGGTGTTGAGGTCGTTAAATCCGCACAAATCGTCCCTTCAACTGCCTGATTGAAAATACCCGATTCACCTAAGTACACTTCTTCTACATCCTGCGGATAACCAACCATGGTGAACACAACAGAGCATTCACCTGCCAGACTTCCGACTGAATCATGCCAGATCGCGCCAGCTTGCACAAGTGGCTCAGCCTTTGACTTTGTTCTCGTATAAATATGTACTTCATGATTTTTCAACAGGTGCTGAACAATGGATGCGCCCATGACACCTGTACCGATAAAACCTACTTTTACTGATTGCATCTTCATCACTCCCACTCCTATTTTCTTATCAAGTTCTGAAAATTGCAAACGTTATAGCTGATTGATAGGATGGGATGGAGGTGAGGATGATGAAGAAAACGTTTTTTGTATTCAAGGATTCAAAAAGAATTGACATTCATGTCAGAAACTACAAAGAAGAGGATTTTGAAAGCCTCATTCACATTCAGCGGAAAGCTTTTCCGCCTCCATTCCCACAGGAACTTTTATGGAACCGGGATCAGTTGAGTGAACATATTACCCGTTTTCCCGAGGGAGCATTATGTATTGAAGCAGATGGACATATTGCAGGATCCATTACAGCTTTAAGAACAAGCCGTACTGATCAGGATCACACCTGGGATGAAATCACATCTGAAGGGTACATAACCAATCATGAACCGGACGGCGATTCAATTTATATTGTGGATATTTGTGTAGACCCCGCCTACAGGGGACTCGGGCTCGGAAAGGAATTAATGCGTGCTATGTACGAAACCGTTGTTTATTTAGGGGTAAAACAGCTTGCAGGTGGAAGCAGAATTCCGGGATATATCGATTATCAGTCAGTGATGTCACCTGAGGAGTATTTTGAAAAAGTAAAAAGCGGAGAGATTTCTGATCCTGTTGTTACTTTTTTGATGAAGTCCGGCAGGGTACCGGAACGTTTGCTGCCAGGTTACCTCGAGGATGAAGAATCTGCTGATCATGCCGTTTTAATGGTTTGGAAAAACCCGTTCTTACATTGATGGCATAAAAAAAGAACCGGATTATGGGGGGAATCCGGTTCACAAAAGGGAAATCAGAATGAAAAAGTATGCTTGTACTACTAGTATACTTCCCCCATCTTCAAACAATTATCCCTGTTAAAAGTTACATTTTCGTTACATATTTATTTCTTTTTTTACAGCCTCAATGACTTCCTCATTCGTTGAAAGGTTAAGCACTTTTTCAGCCAGCTCCTTCATCTTTTCCTGAGAAAGACCACTGATTTGTGAACGTGCAGGCAGGATTGATGTTGCGCTCATTGAAAATTCATCGAGTCCAAGTCCTAGAAGAATCGGAATCGCGATTTCATCGCCCGCCATCTCTCCACACATACCAGTCCATTTGCCTTCCTTGTGAGAAGCATCGATCACCATCTTGATCAGACGGAGAATCGCCGGATTGTATGGCTGATATAAGTAAGAAATCTGTTCATTCATCCGGTCAGCTGCCATCGTGTACTGAATCAAATCGTTCGTACCGATACTGAAGAAATCCACTTCCTTTGCAAACTGGTCAGCCAGTACTGCAGTAGATGGAATTTCAACCATGATGCCGATTTCAATTGAATCTGAAACCTCTGTTCCTTCCGCAATCAGTTCTTCCTTCACCTTTAATAATAAAGATTTCGCTTCACGGAATTCGCTCAGGTTTGAGATCATCGGGAACATCACTTTCAGATTCCCGTAAGTACTTGCACGAAGAAGAGCACGGAGCTGAACACGGAAAAGATCCGTTTTGTCCAGACACATGCGGATTGCACGGTATCCAAGGAATGGATTCATTTCCTCAGGAAGGTCAAGATACGGAAGTTCCTTATCTCCACCGATATCCAGTGTTCTGACAACAACAGGTTTTCCTTTCATGCCTTCAAGAACGGCTTTATAGGATTCAAATTGCTCATCTTCTGATGGCAGATCGTTACGTCCCATATAAAGGAATTCAGTCCGGTAAAGTCCAATGGCTTCACCACCGTTATTGATAACGCCTTCAAGATCGGCAGGAGTACCAATATTCGCTGCCAGTTCTACATGTTTACCATCAGCAGATACAGACGGCTCATTCACAAGCTTAGCCCATTCCGCTTTCTGATCAGCAAATTTTGCTGCTTCCTCTTTATAACGGCTGATAATGTCATCAGAAGGATTGATATGAACTTCGCCGTTCAATCCGTCGACAATGACAAAGTCACCGTTTTCAATTTCTTTTGTTGCTTCTTTTGTTCCCACAACGGCAGGGATTTCCATTGAACGCGCCATAATGGCTGAATGCGAAGTACGGCCTCCAATGTTTGTTGTGAATCCTTTAACAAATTCACGGTTCAACTGAGCAGTATCTGACGGAGTCAAGTCATCTGCAATCACGATAACTTCCTCAGAAATCATGCTTGGATTTAACACTTTTACTCCCAGCAGATGTGACAGAACGCGTTTCGTTACATCACGAATATCCGCTGCACGTTCTTTCATATAATCATTATCCATCTGCTCAAACATCATCACGAACATATCAGCCGTTTCTTTCAGTGCTGCTTCAGCATTGACACTTTCCTGACTGATTTTATCCTCGATAGGTGAAATGAGTTCAGGATCGCTCAGTACCAGAAGATGAGCTTCAAAAATCGCCGCTTTATCTTCACCGAGTTCTGTTCTGGCGCGATCACGAATCACCGCTAATTCACCTTTTGATGTTTCAAGAGCATCTTGAAAACGCTGTACTTCTTGAGCTGTGTCATCTACTTTAATCTGCTTAAATGACAAATCCGGTTCTACCAGGCGATATGCTTTTGCAATCGCAATGCCACTTGAAGCTGCAATACCTTTTAATACAGAAGACATGCTTATGCCAGACCTTCTTTTTTAAGTGTTTCTTCAAGGCTTGCCAGTGCTTCCGCTTCATCGCTTCCATCTGCATAGATCACGATCTCAGCTCCCTGTCCAACGCCAAGAGACATAACACCCATGATTGACTTCAGGTTCACTTTTTTACCTTTGTACTCAAGCTGAATATCAGAATCAAACTTACTTGCTGTTTGAACAAGAATCGTTGCCGGGCGTGCGTGAATACCCGTTTCTGCTGTTACTGTAAATTGTTTTTGTGCCATTTAAATCTTCTCCTTTTCTGTAACTTGTATTTACAACATCACCATACTAAATTATCGGATTGTCGCACCTGCGTCAATACAAACAATTTAAGTGATGATTCTGTATGTTTCTAAGAAATAAGAATAGCATGTCAGCACCGTTAGTACAACGATTTTGCCGTTCACCCTATCTAACCATCTCTGCGGCTGTTCAACTCTTTATCTGCTTCTTTTAAAACCATCTTGAAATACTCAGCTTCATCATTTGTCACATCCATAGAGCCATAACGGACACGTTCATAGATGGACACACACTCATTTAGCCGGGGTATATCCAGTCTGTCGAACCATTCCCTGACTGTTTCTGACTTACGTCTGCCTGAAGCTTTCCCTGAAAGCTTCCTTTCAAGCCTAAACAGTGCTTTCCTTATTTTATTTAGAGGCTCCTTATGATTACCCTCTTTTTCCGGTTTCATAACCATATTTGACTTCACGTAGGAGGTTTCAGCAGTTGCGGGTATTAACACAACCTTTTTAGCCTTAACGATCAGAAGGTAAATAATGATCCCTGATACTGCGATTAATCCAGTTATCATCAAAAACGTGACAATGGACTCTACACCAATGACTTCCTGAAATTCGTTGTTTCCTGTCATCAGTCCCTGTTCAAGGCTTCCGCTTTCGCCACTCTCCCCGTCCGGCATATCAGAGATTTCAGCACGCTCAATCTCTAAACCGATCAATGTAAGAGGTAACGTAAATACCCAGATAATGCCGTCAAATACCTGATAAAAACCAACCCTTAGAGGTGCAGCTAGAAAATACAGAAGAACCGTCACTCCTGAAAATAAACTACTCCATTTTACCAGTTCTCTTCCCGCACGCTTCTTCTTATCTTTCCTGTCTGCAAAGTAATGGTTCAGATACGTTCCTGCACTGTATAATATGAAACCTGCGATCAAATACAGCAGAAGCTCTGAAGCCTGAACAGTCTCGTAAACAAGCTGAAAGATATAAAACCAGATGAAAACGATAAAAAACACCATCAGATTACCGGACGTAATCTGAATGGACTCTCCTGTGCATGCTTTAACAGCAATCCAGATTGAATAAGCGGCTAATACTGCCAGAAGTAGAACAGGCCAATCTCCAATAAAAAAACTGATCGTAAACAGTAAAGCTGCCAATATTCCATAAACAGCCCGCCAGTTTTTCATTCTGACAACGAAAGGAAAGGCGGCTGCCAGCACAACTCCCCATATGAGTGACGTTACATGAAGAGAAAACATCCCGTTCTCAGCAAAAGCCGAGAGCACCAAAGCCGGATACAAAAAACTGAATAATATGTATGCGACTGAACTTATTGTATGTTTTTTTGCAGATCGTTCCATTTTACCGCAGTCCCTCCTGACTCAGTAATGATCCAGACTCTTCCGCTCATTTTTGACAATCTCCCGGCAGATGTCTGATCCATTTGTCCGATGTGTATCACATCATTCGCCTGTAATTGCATCAGATTCAGCTGATTAATAACAAGATGAGATGGCAATGTTACGTCACCGATCGATAATACACTTAGCATTTCAAGGAGTTTTCTGCTGTGACTTGTCCCCTTCTCAGGTGGCAGGAAGTAAAAGTGAGGTGATCCTTTCGTCCTTACATTAACTGCAAGTCCGATTGAACGGTTATTGCGGTGGGCTTCCGTCACAAGAAAGGCAGCCTGCCTGATCAGTTTTTCAAATTCAATGTTTTTCGCATGGCCGTGGGATACATTCAGCAAAATCATCATTTTTTCTTCTGTCACTCGTTCATAAACATTCGTCTGAAGTTCACCCGTCTTAGCGTAGGCATTCCAATTCAACCGCTGAATCGTATCTCCGGGCCTATACTCACGAGTCCCAGCCGGCATAGTCAGATCTTCAAACAATGAATGAGAAGACAGATCCTCACCTGATTTAAAAACCGGAGATAATGATTGAAACGACACTTTTTCAATCTCCGGATAAATCAGCTTTGAATGAGAAAGATGGCTATTATACCTGAGCACCGTTTCACCGTAACCAAACAGGTGTGGAATTTTTAGTCTTACTGAAACCACTTTAGCCTTCCCTCTTCTGATCGATCGGAACGGTATCGTGACGGTAACATTCTCATACTTTTCCAATGAAATATCCGTTTCCCATTCAACAAGTGAGCCGTTTACCGACCAATCCCCTTCTGACGGCTCTATATGATCAGTTAAAAGTAGTTGCAGTTTTGCATTTTTCATCGGATACTTCCCATTTTGAAACGTTAAGAACCATTCGGAGTTTTCCCCTATGTGAAGTCTTTCAGCTGATCTCTCTTTTGTAATGGTCAGCCCTTCACCGACTTTATCAAGATATCGCAAGTGAAATCTGATATAGATAAGAATGACAATTCCTAATGTCATGGCTTCAAACTGGGCACCAAACAAAGAAAACAGAATACCTGAAAAGGCAAGCAATTCAACCGCGAGTATTCTCTTTTTTTCAACGGATTCACGTTCCCACATATCAGAGCCTCAGCTCAACTGGGGTATCCACTGACTGGATGATCTCATCAAGCACCTGATCTGTTGATTTTGTCAAAGAAGCTTCTGCAGTTAATTGCAGCCGGTGTGCTAGTACATACCTGAGCATCTTTTTGACATCTTCAGGAACAACATGATGACGACCTTCCAGAAAAGCAGACCCCTGGGCAGCTTTAACGAGCGCAACTCCTGCACGGGGACTTGCCCCCCACTCAACAGAAGCATGTTCTCTTGTCGCCCTGATCAACTCAACAATATAATCAGCCATTTCCTTATGCACAAGAACCTCTCTTACTTTTCTGACTGCATCCTCCAATGTATCGATTGATAGAATGGACTCCGGTTCCTGCTTTTCAGATTGATTAATCCACTGATTAATAATGTCCGTTTCTTCGGAAAAAGAAGGATAATCAGCTGGCAGTTTAAACATAAAACGGTCCAACTGCGCAAAAGGCAGAGGGAAGGTTCCCTGCTGTGACTCGACAGGATTTTGAGTGGCAATGACCATGAATGGAAAATCCACCTGAACAGTCGTGCCGTCAATCGTGACCTGTCTTTCCTCCATCACCTCCAACAGACTTGACTGCGTTCTTGGCGTGGCACGATTAATTTCATCAGCTAATAAGAAGTTCGTCATAACCGGCCCTTTTTTTAATTCAAACTTATGCGTCTCCGGATTAAAATAATGGAGCCCCGTTACATCTGATGGCAATACATCCGGTGTGAATTGAATTCTTTTAAACTTTCCTCCCGCCACTCCGGCAAAGGTTTTTGCCAATAACGTTTTCCCTGTCCCTGGAACACTCTCAATCAGCACATGTCCTCCCTGAAGCAATGCAATCAGTAAGAGTTCTGTTTCTTTTGTTCTACCAATAACGGTCTTACTTACCTCTTTATTAACTAACTGTTTCATTTTCTTCCCCCTGACAGATGATATACTTTATTATACCAAAAATTCGGAAAATAGAGTTGATCAACGATATACTTTGCTGATATAACAAAAGATCCCGGCAGCCAAAGTTTCCTCTGACTCCCGGGATCTTGTACTGAATCCACATCCACCATTTTAATTAATGTTCATAAATCATTTTTCTCGTCATACCGCCATCAATAATAAGGTTTTCACCGTTAATAAAGTTATTTTCAGGATCAGATAAGAACAAACATGCCCTAGCAATATCCTCGGGTTTTCCTACCCTGTTGGAAAGGTGTTGACTATGATCTATGTCTCTTAGCTGATCATAGTCTTCTGTTGCGATCCAGCCGGGACTGATTGCATTCACTGTGATGTTTCTTTCACTTAATGTAACAGCAAGTGAATGAGTCAATGCATGGATGCCGCCTTTGGAAGCTGCATACGCTTCTGTATCCGGCTCAGACATGAAAGCCCTCGTCGAACAAATATTAATTATAGCACCGCCATTCATTCTTCTGGCCGCCTCCCTTGAGCAAAAGAATACACTTGAAAGATTCGTATGTATTACTTTTTCCCAATCCTCAACCGTTACTTCCCAGATCGATTTAAATTCCGAAAGACCGGCGTTATTAATCAATACATCAATAGAGTCTTCCTTCTCGTGGATCTTAGAAAACAAGCGTTCAATTTCTTCATGCTTTGATACATCAAGTACTTCTGTGATGACATCAAGCCCATCCTCCAATAATCGTTTCTTTTCAATTCTAAGCTTCTCTTCATTCACATCAAGCATGTACACCTTCATCTTTTTTCCGGCAAATGCTCTTGCGACACTAAGTCCAATTCCACTCGCTGCACCGGTTACAACCACTACTCTCATTTACGATCCGCTCCTTTAACTTCTTGGTTCATCGAGATACGTATAAACAGTATGACCGTTATGTCCTGCAATTCCTCTGAAATGCTTAAAGTCATTTCTTGCCACAAGCACTTCCCTCACCTCATCAAACTGCTCTTTTTTAACAAACACTTCATTTATTTCCTTGTTTTTCAGCTGCTCAAACATTTGATTAATTTCTTCTTTTGTCATGCTGTACACCTCTTACTCTATTCTATTTGTTCATCAGATTTATCACTTTCATCCTATTTTGAAACTTTTCATTCTGTCAAACGTCTACTATACTGACAACATATAGAATCAAACTGGAGGGAATGAAATGAAAAAGCTGCATTTATTGATCTTTGCACTGATTTTAACATTAATCCTTGCGGCATGCGGTACAGAAACTGCTGAACCTGCATCTGAGGACGGAACAAACGGCACATCTGAAACAATCGACAATGAGGAAACGACCGAGGAAGAGGCTGTTGAAGAAGAGCCTGTAGAAGAAGAAGAGCCTGCTGAGGAAACAGAAGATGAAGCTGCTGTTGGAGAAGGAGAAGAACCTGCTGAAGAAACGGCTGAAGAGGAAACAGCTGCCGGAGAAGAAAATGGTATGCGCCTGCTCGAACAGCAAATGACCGTTGAATTAGAGGGAGAATCAACGGATAAGACAGCGTTTCTTCAGGAAAACACAAACAATGGATACAGTATGTATGTATTGGACGGCTTTACTTATACACCGGAAGAACCGAACGTTGATCAGGTGTTCTATAATGAAGATCCATCTCAATACATGAGAGTCGAAACATTCCCTGCAAACGAAACTGACACTTCATTTGTTCAGGAGCAGATGGCTGGCCAGCGTGATGCAGTCAATGCAGAAAATGCTGCTGACTGGATGCCTGAAAACAGTCAATTCGAAGAGGTCATCGCGGGTTACTCAACACAGACAGAAGACACTGACTATCAATCTCTTTTAGCTAAACAGGGAGATAAACTGATTAAAATCACAATGTACACAAAAGCCGACACCGGCACACAGGACGCTTTTCTGAAAATGGCTGAAACGATTCAATAAGAAAATGAGGGTGGGTCAAAAATGACCCACCCTCATTTTCTTATCTATTTTTTACTTTGAAACAATTGTTACTTCATTTTCAATTAATTCAGCACGCACGTTCTTTAAATCCGGGTTGTCGTACATAAAGTCTGTGATCCGGTCTTCCACGTATTCCTGAATGACTCTTCTCAGAGGGCGAGCGCCGAATGAAGGATGATAGCCAAGCTCTGCAAGCTGTTCTTTTACTTCTTTTGAAACAGTAAGCTCCATACCCTGTTCCTCAATCAATTCGTTTAATTCCTCAAGCATCAGATCAACAATCTTCACTAGATGCGCTTTTTCAAGTGGTTTAAACTCGATGATACTGTCAAAACGGTTAAGGAACTCCGGTTTAAAGAAGTTGCTTAATGAATCCAGGATAGTTGCTTCATCTGCGGCTTCTGTTGCGCCAAAACCAACCGCTTTTTTACGCATCCCGACTCCTGCATTACTTGTCATAATAATCACGGTGTCTTTAAACTGCACCGTACGCCCCTGACTATCTGTTAAACGGCCGTCCTCCATGATCTGAAGGAACATATTCATCACATCAGGATGTGCTTTTTCAATTTCATCAAGAAGCAGAATGGAGTAGGGATTGCGTCTTACTTTTTCAGTAAGCTGTCCCGCTTCATCGTGACCGACATACCCCGGTGGTGAACCAATTAGCTTTGAAACGCTGTGTTTTTCCATATATTCACTCATATCCAGTCGGATCATCTGGTCTCTTGATCCGAATAATTCTTCAGCAAGCGTTTTGGAAAGCTCTGTTTTACCTACACCCGTTGGCCCAACAAAAAGAAATGATCCGGCAGGACGGTTTTTCGATTTTAGTCCTGCTCTGCTTCTGCGGACTGCTTTGGCCACCTTTTTCACAGCCTCATACTGACCAATGACTTTATTGTTTAAGTTTTCTTCAAGATTGGACATTTTCACCCGTTCATCCTGTTCGAGTTTTCCAACTGGAATCCCGGTCTTACGTTCAATCAGTTTTTGAATCAATTCAAGGTCAACAACAGGATATTCCGCTGATGAAGAATCGTTTTGTTTATGCTCAAGCGCTTCTTCCTCATCACGAAGCTTTGCAGCAAGCTCATAATTTTCTTCCTTCAAAGCCTTTTCTTTTTCTAAATGAATATGCTTCAGACGCTGCTGAATCTCTTCTTTATCATGATGATCCACGGTTAAATTCAGTTTAGAACCCGCTTCATCCATCAGATCGATCGCTTTGTCCGGGAGAAAACGATCCTGAATATAGCGTTTTGATAACTGGACTGCACCCTTGAGTGCTTCTTCGCTATAAGTCACCTTATGATACTCCTCATAGCGTGGTGCAAGACCTTTCAAAATCTCGAATGCTTCTTCAGCTGTCGGTTCCTTTAAGTGAATAGGCTGGAAGCGGCGTTCAAGCGCAGCATCCTTTTCAATCTTCCGGTATTCCTTCAGTGTCGTTGCACCGACAAGCTGAAGCTCGCCTCTTGCAAGGGCCGGCTTCAGAATGTTTCCTGCATCCATTGAACCTTCTGCAGATCCAGCTCCTACGATCTGATGAATTTCATCAATAAACAAGATGACGTTTTTGCGGGATTGAACCTCTGAAACCAGCTGTTTCATCCGCTCTTCAAATTGCCCACGGATGCCCGTATTAGACACAAGTGATGCTACATCAAGCAGGATGACTTCTTTACCTTTAAGCTTCTGGGGCACTGTACCGTCAGCAATTTTCAGTGCAAGCCCTTCAGCTGCTGCCGTTTTACCAATTCCCGGTTCTCCAATCAGCACCGGATTGTTTTTATTTCTTCTATTCAAAATTTCGATCATCTGGCTGATTTCTGCGTCACGACCAATCACCGGATCAATCAGACCGGCTTTTGCCAGGTTAGTCAGATTTCTGCCATACTCACCAAGAAGACCGGCTTCTTTTTGTGCCTGTTCAGGACGTTCCTCTTTTTTGTCACGCTTTGGTGATTGACCAGCGCCATTATAGCCATTCATAGCAGAATGCAATTTTGCGCGCTCTTCTTTATAGCAGTCGGAGCACAAATGAAAATCCTGTATGCTGCCATTCAGCTGGACTCTTAATTGAACATTTGCCTGATTTGTACTGCATTTTTCGCAAATCATTGTGACTCCTCCTTTAATGATTAAATATTAATTTGACTTTCTTTGACCTTATGGCTCTATTATAATTTGACCTTTTTTGACTTTCAAGTTTTTTGTTTCGGGAATAAAAAAACTGGAACAACCCTCGAATAGAGTCGTTCCAGTCTAATATGATTCAGCCAGTGAGTTCCGCTCCAGACGGACGCTTTCCGTCGCACTCACCTTAGTACTAAAAATATCACAGGATGATACACTCAAAGACTCATTTTTTCAAAACGATTTGAGGTGCCAGATAAAAGATTGATTTCTCAGAGGTCCGGACTCACCCGTAGACTCCTGTGGCGGAAAGGGACAGGTGAAACCGAATGTGCGTAGCACAGGCGGGTTCACCGCCCGGCCACGGAAAGCGGAGGGTGAGTCCGGACCGGATTTTCTAATTTTAAACAAACCCAATCCTCTTTCCATTAAAGCTTCTGATCGTCCACTGATGAAAGCCAGAGTTCAATTTCCCCGATCACTGACTCCACACAGCCCTCCTCAAATGGTGAAAGAAGGTTTGCCTCCTTTACAAGCTCTGTAAACGGAAGAGATCCGCCAAGTTTGCATAAATGCAGATAATCTGCCCATGCTGATTCGTGATTTTCACGTGACTTTTTCCAGAACTGGAACGCACAAATCTGAGCCAGTGTATAGTCAATATAATAAAACGGCACTTCGTAAATGTGGCCCTGACGCTGCCAGAATCCACCCTCGTTAAGATAACTATGGTCACCATAATCACGGTGAGGAAGATACGTTTTCTCAAGTTCTTTCCACGCTGCTTTTCTCTCAGCAGGTGTCATATCCGGATTTTCATAGACGATGTGCTGGAACTCATCCACCATTACGCCATAAGGAAGAAACAGCAAAGAGCTGCTCAAATGTGAAAACTTATATTTTTCTGTCTGTTCTTCAAAGAATCTTTCCATCCACGGCCATGTGAAAAATTCCATGCTCATAGAATGAATTTCTGCTGATTCGTGGGTCGGCCATCTGTATTCAGGTACTTCAAGGTGACGGCTCATATATACCTGAAATGCATGACCGGCTTCATGGGTCAAAACGTCAATATCCCCTGATGTACCATTAAAGTTCGAGAAGATAAACGGCGATTCATAATCTTCAATAAACGTACAGTAACCGCCAGACTCTTTTCCTTTTTTCGCTTCAAGGTCCATCAGCTCGCGCTCATTCATGAAATCAAAAAACTCTTTTGTTTCAGGTGAGAGTTCACTGTACATTTCCTTTCCGCGATCAATGATCCACTGAGGATCGCCTTTAGGAGCGGCATTTCCTGACAGGAAAGAAAGAGATTCATCCCAAAATTTCAATTCATTAACGCCGATTCTATTTTGCTGTCTATCTCTGAGTTTAGTGGCTAGAGGAACAATAAATTCTTTTACCTGATTTCTGAAAGTCTGTACCATCTCAGCATTATAATCAATACGCAGCATTCTAATATAGCCGAGCTCAACAAAATTTTTGTAACCAAGCTTTAGCGCAATCTCATGTCTTACTTTTACGAGACGATCGTAAATCCGGTCGAATTTTTCGGCATGCTGGTTAAAAAAATCAAATTTTGTCTTAACAGCTTTCTCTCTCATGCTTCTGTCTGTCGATTCTGTGTAAGGATCAAGCTGAGCCAGTGTTAACGTTTTTCCATCAAAGTCAATTTCAGCAGAGGCGACAAGCTTTGAATATTCAGATGTTAATTTGTTTTCTTCCTGCAACAACGGAATCACTTCAGGTGAAAAGCCTTTAATTGAAAAGTCAGCGAGCTCAAACAGCTGCTTACCGTACTTTTCTTCGAGGCGGTCCCTGTATGGTGATGCGACAAGCGCTTTATAATAATTGGTTTCAAGCTCAGAAAACTTTGGCATCACTTCATCAAAATAGTCTTTTTCCTTTTGATAAAATTCGTCGTTTGTATCAACAGATGCACGAATCAACGCCAGGTTATACTGACTTGAGATGTTGTTGCGGTATGTATTCAGCTTATTGATCGCTGCGATTTGCTCCTCAGCTGATCCGGCTTCTGTAAAAGCAGTCAGAAGTTCTTCAAACGTCATTTTCGCCTGAGCAAAATCAGGACGTTTATATTGATAATCATTAAATTTTTGCATGTATACTCCCCCTTATCTTCTTACATTCAATAAAAAAAGCGCAAACCCTTTTACACATTACAAAAAACCCGTCCAGTCATTTTCTTCAACGGGTTTAGTAAGATAAATCTTTTATGGAAAGACCAAGCTTTTTTAACAGTTCGATTGCCTGCTGCTGTTCTTCATCCGAAAGAGCTGCCATTAATTCATGCAGGTTTTTTTCATGATCCGGAAAAATCTCTGCCATAAAACGGTTTCCTTCGTCAGTTGTTTCAGCATAGGTTACCCGGCGGTCTTTTGGAGATGCAATTCTTCTGATCAGCCCTTTTTTCTCTAACTTATCCACTACATACGTGATACTGCCACTCGCAAGAAGAATCTTTCCACCAATTTTCTGCAGTGGCTGCCTGCCTTTATGGTATAAAAGCTCCAACACAGCAAATTCAGTCGGATTTAGACCTTTCGCCTGAAAAAACTGGTTGCTTGATTCATTGATCGCTTTATATGCGCGGGAAAGCACGATAAAAAGCTTCAACGATTGTTTATAATCGGTCGCTTCTGTCATATTTGTCAGTCCTTTGTCTCATCTTCTTTTAAAGTATAGTCGGGGCTGTTAAAAGAAGTCAATAAAATCCTCAGGAGTCGCCTTTTTTATCCAGTCAGCCACTTTTATGTTGCTATCAGATCCTTTTGGACCGGCGGTTTCTTTGACTAAACGTTCATTGAGCCATCTCCCTGCTTCAAGCTCCTGAAAATATACAAGTTTTTCGATTTCGGGATCAGAGCTATATTGTTTCATATCAACGAGCTGTCCTGAGGTTTGTTCAACTTTCCAGGAGTTGCCCATTTTCGTCATCAGAATCGATATTTTCCCAACATGTTGTCCAAATGCACCCGGCTGAATCATCCATTTATCGTGGATTTTATTACAGACCAGCCGATGCTGGCGTCCAGTCAGCATCACATCAATCCCTTCAATCGATTGTGCAATTTCCAAGCCCTGATCCACTGCACCGGATTTATGGTCGCATGCTACATCATTCATTCCTCCATGATAATTCAGGATCACGAGATCAGGCTTTTCTGTCTCATGAATAAACGGAATCCAGCGTTTCACTGCGTCGAATGCGTCTTCGTATAAGACATCATTTACAATACAAGGCTCATGACCGCTTTCCCGGTAAGCTGTAATGCCGAGTATGGCGATCTTAACTCCTCTGATATTTTTGATCGTATACGGAAAACCGAAATAAGGCTCCTTTGTCACTTTATGAACAACATTAGCCGAGAGCCATGGAAAAAAGGAGCGGCTTACTGCCCTGCTGACACACGGTAACCCATAATCAAAGTCATGCTCACCAATCACTGCTCCATCATAGCTCAGGTGATTCATAACGGATATAAGGGGGTTTGGCATATAGTCATTAAAATGTGCATAGTGAAAAGCAAGCGGACTTCCCTGAAGCATATCACCACTATCTAAAAGAAGAAGATCAGGATCTTTTTCTCTCTCCCTTTTGACAAATGAGCTGATCCTTGCCAATCCGTGAGATGCAGTTTTCAAACCCCAAACGGTGGCATCTCTGACATGCCCATGAACATCACTTGTTTGGAGAATCACAATTTCAGTCTGATCTGCTTTCAACCCTGATCCCTCCTCTTAATATGATTATGATCGTCTGATTATTAATTTACCGTAGAGAAAACCCCGAGACGCTGAATGCGTTTTGCTGCTTCTTTAATCCGGTCTTCAGTCGCCAATAACGCCACTCTGACATAACCTTCTCCCGCTTCACCAAATCCGACACCAGGTGCTACTGCAACGTTGGCATGCTCCAGCAGATAATCACTGAATGACTCAGAAGTAAAACCGTCCGGAACTTTAAACCAGGCAAAAAAAGAACCGTTTGGTGCTGTGACATCCCAGCCAGCTTCTGTGAAAGCCTGTACCATGACATTTCTTCTGCTTTCGTAGATATCAGACAATTCAAGGGCGGGTTCATAAGATGCAATCAGCGCCTCTTCAGCAGCTTCCTGGACAGCACCAAACAAACTGACATGCAAATGGTCCTGCAAAACATTGATGGCCTCAATAACGGAAGGGTTGCCTACTGCAAAACCAACCCGCCAGCCCGCCATATTAAAAGTCTTTGACAACGTGTAAATTTCAAGACCATTTTCCTTTGCTCCTTCAGCCTGCAGAAAACTCGGCGGTCTGATCCCATCAAACCCGATGGAGCCGTAGGCAAAATCGTGAACGATACAAAGATCATGCTTTTCTGCAAACGCAATGGTCTCCTTGAAAAATGCTTCATCAGCAGTCGCTCCCGTTGGATTATTAGGATAATTAATAAAGAGTAAACGTGCTTTATCAGCAATATGCTCAGGAATTTTGCTGTAATCAGGAAGGAATTGATTCTCTTCTAATAAAGGCATCATATACATTTCAGCTTCCGCAAGCGATACCCCTGACCAGTAATCCGGATAACCCGGATCCGGAACAAGCACGATGTCCCCTGCATTCGCAAGGCATTGCGGCAGCTCCACAAGGCCAGCCTTGCCCCCAAATAGAACAGCCACTTCTGTTTCAGGATCAACTGAAACCCCGTACTCTCTTTCGTAAAAATCTGCAACAGCCTGATGGATGTATGGCATACCCCTGAATGGCGAGTATTTGTGGTTCAAAGGGTTTTCAGCTGCTTTCTGAAGCCTTTTTACAATATGGTCCGGTGTCGGAAGGTCCGGATTCCCCTGACCGAGGTTGATAATATCATGCCCTTCCTGAACTTTTTTCGCTACCTTCGAGGAAAGTTTGGCAAAAAACTGTTCCGGTAACTGATGAATTCTTGATGCTTTTTCAAATTTCTTCACATTGACACTCCTATCCACTTTCCAATCTTTGCTGTAAATGTTATAACGGAAAAGTGCGAATGTAAAGATTATTATGGAAAGCAGGTGGACGTTATGAATATTGCCATTTTCCAGATGGATATCGTGTTTGGAAATCCTGAAAAAAATTATGAAAAGCTTTCAGAGTGGATGAAAAATATAAATGCTGATGAGACTGATACGATCGTGCTACCGGAGCTCTGGACAACCGGATATGACCTTACCCGGCTGGATGAGATTGGGGACAAAGACGGGAAACAGACAACAGCGTTTCTGCAGAAAATTGCTAAATCCTATCAGGTTAATGTGATTGGAGGGTCTTTTGCCAAACAGACGGATGAGGGCGTTTTTAATACGATGATTGTTGTGGACAGAAACGGAGATCTTGTGCATGAGTACAGTAAGCTTCATCTGTTCAAACTAATGAACGAACATCATTTCCTTCAGCCCGGCAAGGATGAACCAGGCTTCCTTTTGGAAGGTACTGAGTTTGCCGGCTTCATCTGCTATGATATCCGCTTTCCGGAATGGATCAGGAAGCCGGTCTTATCGGGAGCAAAAGTAATTGTTGTATCAGCTGAATGGCCGTCTCCAAGAATTGATCACTGGCTGACGCTCCTTAAAGCACGTGCGATTGAGAATCAGTCATATGTGATTGCCTGCAACCGGGTTGGGTCGGATCCAGATAATGAATTTGGCGGCCGCTCCATCGTGATAGACCCCTGGGGAAAGGAAATCGCTATCGCTTCATATCAGGAAGAAATTTTGTATGCTGAAATCGACTTGGAAGTGTCAAAGGAAGTCCGCAGTAGAATACCTGTTTTTGAAGATCGCAGACCTGATTTTTATTGATCGTATAAATACACTGAAAAGCGGAATGATTTTTCTAATCATTCCACTTTTTTATGTGTGAAAATATAGAGTGTAACCAGCAGCGCTTTTTCAGTCAGCATCCAGCGGAAAAGTAAGGCTGAACTCAGTTCCTTCACCTTCCGTGCTTTTCACATCCACATAACCGCCATGTTCTTCAATGATTTTGAAGCTCACAGGCAGACCCAGCCCTGTTCCGTGTTCCTTTGTTGTATAAAACGGCTCATTCAGTTTTCCTAGTTTGTCTTCAGAAATTCCGCACCCATTGTCCCTTATTAAGACGACAACCTGCTCCTGATGCTGTTCAATGTTAATCTGAATGATCCCCTTCTCTTCAATGGCTTCAATACCATTCTTAATCAGATTTATGACAACCTGCTTTAAACGATTCGGGTCTCCTTTTATGAAAGCGTTTTCACTCGAAGAGAGCATGTTAAGTTCAATGTCGTGCATGACAGCCTGCGGCTTCATAAGTTCGACTGAATCATGAATGATATCATACAAATTGAACCTGATGGTCTTACTATCCTTTGGTTTCGCAAGCATCAAAAATTCTGTCATAATGGACTCTATTCGCTGTAGTTCAGATGTAATCACATTAAAATACATTGAATGCTCATTTTTAAGGGCAGCTTCAAGCAACTGTATAAACCCTTTTAGAGATGTCATAGGATTTCTGATTTCGTGGGCAATACCAGCTGCGAGCTGACCGACAACTTTCAGGGTATCATTTCTGTCCACCTGATTTAAAATGCTCACAATCCCGGTGACATCACGAATCACGTACAAATCATAATCCTGATAAATACTTTCTGCCCTGCTGACTTCGTAATAACCGTCATTAAACGCGATCACACTGATTGATAATCTTTCAGGCCGATACATCCCCTGCTGCTGCTTAAATCTTTTAGTGTTAATGCTGTGGACATGTTGATCGATCAATTTTACCAAATCAAAAGAATCTTTATCCTGCTGGGAATGAAGCTGAAAAAGTTTTTCGGCAAAGCGGTTTGCTTTTACGATTTTGTGAAATTTATTCGTGATGATCAGTCCGTGGACAGATTTATCAAAAACGTGTGCAATCGTTTCCTGCTCAGCATAGTCAAAAGCCGTTCCCTTTTTCAGGATCAGCATAAAAATATCTTGAAAATGCAAGGGTACAAAAGAAAACTCGATCAGCAAATCTTCTTTCCCATCCCTTTGAATTTTCAGTAGGTATTCACTTTCCTTTTTAATATTCACACAGCTCCGGAGCCATGCAGTGCTTTTTGTATCCATTAATTGAAACAGGTTTCGTCCCTGAGCCCAATAATCTGCAAATTCATGCTTAGTGGTAGAATTCACAAAAAGAATATTGCCTTTTTGATTAAAAAGAATGGCACTTTCTTTCATATGGTGTAAAATCGTCTTGGCGATTGAAAGTTCATTCCCGTTATTCAGGAGGTTTTGATCAGTTTCCTGCTGATCTATTCTTTTGGATAATCGCATGTTAATCCCTCATTTTCACTAAAGATACTATCCTGATTAGGATTTATGCCAATTTCACCAGATTTATTCTTACGGTAAACGGGTAATGAAACAAAATGACTAGCAAAGAAGAGTGGTGATTTATATGTCCAGTCGTGATTATTTTTTTGATAACGCCAAGTTTTTGTTAATCTTTCTAGTGGTGTTTGGTCACGCTATTCAAAGTATTACGCAGGAGGATCCCCTTTTAATGGGGGTTTACCAGACAATTTACTTTTTTCACATGCCAGCATTCATCCTGATTGCCGGCTATTTCGCAAAAGGTGTCTATAAAAGCGGTCTGCTTTTTAAACTATTTAAAAAGCTGATTATTCCGTATCTGATCTTTCAGGTCATTTATTCAGTTTATTACTATTTCCTTAGAAATGAGCAAAACCTTGAAATTGACCCACTGAACCCTCAGTGGTCCCTCTGGTTTCTAATCAGCATGTTTTTCTGGAGTCTGCTTTTGCTATTGTTCAACCATGTCCTTAAGCTTAAGCCGAAAATCGCTATGCTGACCAGTATAATCATTGGACTGTTAATCGGGTTTGTAAATGATTATTCGTCCGTACTGAGTTTATCGAGAACTTTTGTGTTCTTCCCGTTTTTCCTGGCAGGATTTTACCTTGACCGGTCGTTTTTCACCCGTATTAAATCAAGAAATCTAAAGCTCGTTTCTGCCTTTTCACTTGTTGTCGCTTTTTTATTTATGATTGTGCTTCCGGAATTCAGCAGCAGGTGGCTGTTCGGTTCTCATTCATACGAGGACCTTGGCATGCCGATTGAAACAAGCCCGCTGCTGAGATTAAGCGTTTATGCAATGAGCTTTTATCTGACAGCAGCTTTCTTTTCACTGGCACCGGAATCAAAAACCTTTTTCACGAAGTGGGGGGTTAATACGCTATACGTTTACCTCTTCCACGGGTTTATTATTCAATTGTACAGGGAGAGCGGAATCGATTTAATCGTTAATCCATATCTGTCCCTTGTCATTATCCTTGCAGCGTCCATTGCCCTGACGATCATCCTATCCTCAAAATGGGTGGCGGCAATCAGCCAGCCTATCGTAGAGCTTAGGGCAGCAAGAGCGCGAAAACTTTTAGTTAAAAAGCCTGATGTGAAATAGCGGCATAATAAGCCGCTATTCACATTTTTTCCTATTTTAACATCAGATGAGGAAAAAATAAACAGTCATTAATAAAAACATTCATTATAAAGAACGATCCTCCCTCCCATTGTCCCCAATGCACTCCTCGTGTAAAATAAGAGCGTATTGCCAAAAAAGGAGTCTTCAAATGAAAATTGTACTATCCACATTAAATGCTAAATATATTCACACAAACCTTGCCATCCGCTACTTAAAAAGCTATTCCAAAAACTATCCGATCGAATTGAAAGAATATACGATAAAAGATCCCCTGATTAATATTGTTTCAGATCTGTATTCCGGAAAACCCGATATACTCGGCTTCAGCTGTTATATATGGAATATTGAAGAAACGATCCAGGTCATTGAAATGTTTAGGAAAATCTCACCTGATACAAAAATAATCATTGGTGGTCCTGAAGTCTCCTATGACGTTCCCTATTGGCTGAAACGTCTTGACGGTAAGATCGATTACATCGCCGTTGGTGAAGGTGAAGAAACTTTCAACCAATTGCTCGAACACCTTCATGGGAAGCTGACGCTTGATGAGGTAAATGGCATTGCCTATCTTAAGGAAGGTAAAGTAAAAGTTCACCCTCAAACAAATAAAATCAATCTGAAGGAGCTGCCTTCTCCATTCAGGTTTGAAGAGGATCTTCCTCACTTATCAAAAAGGATTACGTATGTTGAAACGAGCAGAGGCTGTCCGTTCCAGTGCCAGTTCTGTTTGTCATCGATTGAAGTCGGTGTACGTTATTTTGATCGTGAAGCGATGAAAGAAGAGATTCGTTTTCTTATGAATAACGGGGCAAAAATCATTAAGTTTGTTGACCGGACTTTTAACATCAGCCGAAGCTATGCACTTGAAATGTTTGATTTCCTGATCAAAGAACACCTGCCCGGAACTGTCTTTCAATTTGAAATCACAGCAGATATTATGCGTCCTGAAGTGATTCAATATCTTAATGATCATGCTCCAACCGGTCTTTTCCGTTTTGAAATCGGTGTTCAATCAACGAATGATGAAACAAATGAGCTTGTAAAACGGAAACAGAATTTCGAAAAACTGAAAAGAACTGTTACGATGGTGCGTGATGGCGGAAAAATTGATCAGCACCTTGATTTAATTGCCGGCTTACCCGAAGAGGATTATGATTCTTTTAAAAAGACCTTCAATGATGTATTTGCTATGAAACCGGAAGAACTTCAGCTTGGATTTTTAAAAATGCTTCGGGGAACCGGTTTGAGAATTAACGCAGCCAGTCATGATTATGTTTATATGGACCATGCACCTTATGAAATTCTGAAGAATAATTGTCTGTCGTTTGATGATATGATCCGAATAAAACATGTTGAAGACGTTCTTGAGAAGTACTGGAATGATCACAGAATGGATGAGACGATCCACTACCTTACATCGGAAGTATTTGATACTCCGTTTGATTTCTTTCAGGATTTCGGGACATTCTGGGATCGTCAGGGGTGGGCAAGGATCGGACACCAGCTTGAGGATCTTTTTATCAGACTTCACACATTCCTGAAAACGGCCAAACCTGACGCTGTACCATACACTGAACATCTGATGAAAAAAGATTATCTGATGAATCAAAAACAAAAGCCGCGTAAAGCATGGTGGAGCAAGCCGGAAAATGAAGATTGGCAAAAAGAACTGTACGGGCTGCTAACCGATCAGCCGTCCATTGCAGGATCCGCCTTTGAACAACTTAGCCTTAACCAAAAAGAGCTCCATAAGCATACTGTTCTTGAAAAAGGGTTTAATCATCAATACCTTCTTGCTTATTATCCGCCTCAGGGCACAGTAATGATATTTGAATTTGAGTACAATACAAGTAAACTTAAAACCATATAACTTTATGGAAATGACTCATATTAAACAGGGGGAGACAAAATACTGTCTCCCCCTGTTTTAAATCCCAGCAATTATAATGTAAAAAGCATTTCCTTCCAAACATTAGATTTACTGTAAAATTCACTCACGATTCAACTCTAAAAAGTGCAGGCGACATCCGTAGACTCCTGCGGCAGAGAAGCGACAGGTGAGACAGCGTAGTGCGTAGCACTAGCTGGCTCACCGCGCGGCCGCGGAAAGCGAAGGATGTCGCCTGCACGATTATAAAAACTTTAAAAGTTAACCAATAATAACCCGCTCTTTTGGATAATGGAATTTTTCTTTTTTATTATTTCCTCCAATCATAAAGAGGAAGGAAATCAGTCCTACACGCCCAACAAACATGAGAATCATTAAAATAAACTTACTTGGCGTAGAGAGTGATGGCGTAATACCCATCGACATACCGGAAGTTCCGAAAGCAGAGGTGACTTCAAAAATGACTGAAATCAGACTTTGCTCTTCAAAAATCATAATAAGAAGAATGGAAAGCATCGACATTGTTGTCGCCAGAATAATCACAACGTAGGACCTGAACACATCAATCAGATGAATTTCACGCCCAAAAACCTGAATCTGTTCTCGCCCTCTTGAAAAATTAACCAAAAACAAGACGGCGATGGCAAGAGTTGTAGTCCGAATCCCTCCACCAACGGAGCTTGGTGAAGCACCGATGAACATTAACAGACTTAAAACAAGCTGAGTGGGCTCTGAAAACGTACTGACATCAAGCGTGGTGAGACCGCCAGACCTTGTCGAAACTGAATGGAACAAGGAATAAAAGAAAGCCTCGTGCCAGCTGACATCAGCAAATCTCTTATTATACTCGATAATAAAAATTAAAACCGTTCCAATAACGAGCAGGATTCCAAATGTGAGTGTGGTAAGTTTCGTAAAAAGTGAAAAACGGAAATGTCCTGATTTATTCGATAAAAACTGTTTTAGTTCAATCAATACAGGAAACCCAATCGCGCCCAGAATGATTAAAAAAATCGTGATAACCTGTACAAAATAGTCGTTAGCATAAGGAACAAGTGATTCTCCTGTGATATCGAATCCACCATTAGTCGTAGCAGATACAGAGGCAAAAAGCCCATGCAGCAGCGCTTCTCTCCAGGTATCGTAAAATTGAGTGAAATACACACTCAGAAATAAAGCGCCAATTGCTTCAATCAACAGCAGGATTTTGATAATCTCAATAATCAGCTTCACGACGCCGGATAAATTGTATTGATTGTGGTCGACCATGATCAGCTGTCTCTCACGAAGACCGATTCTCTTCCCGATCAGGAGCCAAACGAAGGTTCCAAGAGACATTATCCCGATTCCCCCAAGTTGAAGGATCAGCATGACCATAACAATACCAAACACTGTATACTCTTCAGATATAGATATTACCGTCAGGCCCGTTACACTAACCGCGCTCACAGCCGTAAATAATGAATCAATTAATGATACTTCCTGTCCCGGCTTATGCACACCAGGCAGCCTCAGCAATGCAAATGACAAACTGATTGCAAAGAAGTAATACGCCACAATCAATTGAGCAGGTTTCAGCATTCTGATTCTGTTTTTAAACCTTTGCCACATAATATAATTCCTTTCTGAACCCCAATAATAAAAAGCTGACCATCATAAATTTAATCGTCTGACGAACATCAGACAGACCAGATGTATCATGTACTGCTCACTCTATCTTACAGGAACAAACCGTGCTGTAAAATCTATATTTAAGCTTATCTGATTTTCATGTGTATGGAAATGATTTTTCCATGTAGATTTTCTGAAAAGTAATTAGAAAAAGAAACCGGCATTCACCTGAGAAGCTGTGAACGCCGGTTTTCTAACTTTAGTTGTTATTAATCATTGTTATCTTTTTTCTTTCCATTTCCGGGATGGCCATCCTCATTCCCTTTATTACCGTTTCCATTATTATTACCCGGGCCTTTGTTTTTATTACCTTTATCATCCTTATCTTTGTTTTTATTGCCTCTATCATCAGGACCTTTTCCTTCATTATCGGGCTTGTCATTGTTCTTATCATTTTTCTTCTCTTTATTTGAATTAGAACCGTCCTCACTGTCTGTACTGACAACAGGGTTTGTTTTATCAGGTTCATCTTTTTGCTTTTCTTGTTTTCTTTCTTCATTACGTTCCTGCTTTTGTTGCTTCATATTCTGCCCATGTGAAGCAGCAGATGGTAATTGATTTTTACGATCCGGAGACTCCTCTGACTGCTTATCTGCATCTGAGCTTTCAGGATTTTTCATTTCGGCTGATTCTGTTACTTCTTTTTCAGGAGCTTCCGTTATCACTTTCTCCTCATCCTTCTTCTTAAGCGGAGGCAGAACCGGCTGCTGTTTCAGGGGCAGGGCAGTCAATGCAGTCGTTTTTCCGGTAATGATTTTCCCGAAGGAAATTCCCTGCTTTTCTGCAGCAGCAAGATCGGAAACGGTCCCTTCCTGAATCGAAATCGCAGCAGTATTGTTCATTTTATTTTCCTGGTCAGACCATTCATCAAGCATTTTCCTCATCTCTTGTTGAAAGGTAGTGGATGATTCATTGGTATAAACTGCAGAGACCGTAACCGTTTCGTTATTCTCATTAATAAAACCTGCTTTTCCACTGGCAGCAATAATTTCGGACATTGCTTCCTGAACGCTCTCACCTTCCAGATTAAGCTGATGATTCAATTTCTCGGCATCTTCATTCAAACCGTTCCATTCAATCACTTCAGCGTTTTCATTAATCAGCAGTTCAAAGCTTGGGTTAATATCAACTGCGATGTGAGCATAGGTTTCATCATTAAAATAGGGGTTCATTAGGAAGAACATAATCAGTGCAACTGCTGCCAGAGCTCCAATCGAGGATAACGCGCCAAGCCGGCTCCGTTCCAGTGGGTAAGAGACCACTTCCTCCCCTATTGAAAGAGATCCGGACGGTTTTGCAACCTTACAGAACTCCCCACTTCTTGTCATCAGCACAACATGACGTTTATGTATTTCCATGATCATTCCCTTTTTCATTACAAACTCCCCTTCACATACTCCTGAAGATATGGAAAATCTCCATCAAGTAAAATGACTACAGCAATAATATATTTACGATTTCTTTCAATTGTTTTACGGCTCAGATCAATCTTTTTTTCTATTTTTTTGATCGGAAGCTTTTTTTTCTCTTTTAATTCGCGGAGCCATTCTTCATTTGATTGTACGAGCCTTGCAATGAAAATGGCATTTTCCCTTGCGTCTGAATGCTTAGGAGCCTGTTCTGCCAGCTCCTTAAATGAAAGCTTATAAGGAATCAGCGCCTGACTGTACTGCAAAATCTCCTCTTTACGGTCCCTTACTGTGTTTTCATGCTGAAAGTGTTCCATGGCCTGCCAGGTTTCATGAACACCTGCTGCTGATTCGTTATCATCACGATCATACGTTAGATTTGCTTTTTCTCTCTGGTCTTTTCTGATTTTATCAATCAGTTTTCTTCTGATCACTACTTCAGCAAAAGTAAGAAGTGAAGCTCCACGCTCCGGATGATAATTCATAATGGCTTCATGAAAAGCAATCAGGCCAACACTAAACTCATCATCTGAATCGTAAATATATCTTTTGCAAATTTTAGACACTGTTTTTTTAATATAGGGCTTATAATCCTGCAGTACTTCATTAAGTAATTGCAGGTCTCCATTTTGAATTAACACGATTTTGTCTTCAAGTGAAGACTGGTTTGAAAACTTATAAATACCAAGTAAAAGAAATGGGATCACCATCTTCACCTCAATTCAGCCTCTTATAGCTGAATTGTAACGGTAAATTCCGTAGAATGGAAGATAAAGCTTTCTTTCATATAAACATTCGGTGATAAAAGAGTGGGTTATGGGGGTATGATCATAAATTTATGATGCTAAATCAAGAAAAACATTGCAAACCATTAAAGTCTGCAATGTTTTTCTATGTTTTATTAATGAGCTGTACTTGTGCTTTCCTGTCCACCACGTTTTTTCGCCAGCAGGAATCCACCTACGGCAATAATGACAAGAACGGACCAGAAAATTAATTTCCATGTTGTTGAATGAGGGAAGTGTGTATCAATCAAGGCAAGGTTCGGATGTCCTAACGTCAGAACAGCCAGCTTTACCCCTACCCATCCGACAATCAAAAAGGCTGTTGTTTCAAGTAATGGGTATTTCCCAAGCAGTTTAACAAACCAGTGTGCTGCGAAACGCATAATGATTAAACCGATCAGTCCACCAAGGAAAATAACGATAAACTGTCCACCATCTATGCCCCCGATATCAAAAGCACCGACAGCTGGTAAGGTAATGGCTAGCGCTACCGCTGCAAGCATTGAATCAATGGCAAATGCGATATCTGCCAGTTCAACCTTTAATACCGTCATCCAGAAGCCTGAACCTTTTTTAGCAGCTTTTTCAGCATCAGCAGCATCTGTAAGCTGATCTTCTTTTGTCATCAGCTGTTTTACAATATGACTGATCGAGATGTAAAGTAAATAAAGCGCTCCAATAGCCTGAACCTGCCATACATCAATGAGTACAGCAATTAGGAATAACGAAGCAAAACGGAAAACAAATGCCCCAAATAGTCCATAGAATAATGCCTTTTTTCTTTGTTCTTCCGGTAAATGCTTAACCATTACAGCCATTACAACCGCATTATCTGCCGCAAGAATTCCTTCCAATCCGATGAGGATTAAAAGAACCCATGCGTACTCCAGCAACAATGCTGCATCCATAAAATCGCCTCCGTACTATATTTTTTAACCGAATCGCCTTTTTAAACAGCAAAAAAGACCTTCACCTAATAATAGGCAAAGGTCTTGCTAAGCAAATGAATGCCATTATGGCCGATGAACGGCAATGTTCATGTCATGACGACCATAATTAGCTATGTACGCTCCATAGCTACAGCTACTCCCCCTTGACAACTGTCAAAGTGATATTCGATTAACGATATTATATCATGCTGGTAAAAGAAAGCAATATTTATTTTATTTTACGATGGAATCTTTTGTCATGTTTGTTTTCCTCGTAAAAACGGACCATCGATGGGATGGCTTTTACAAAATCCGGACATTCGATCCCTGATTGTCGCAGATCCTCCTCTGCCTGACTCTGATCAAACTCAGCTTCCCAAAAGAAGTAATCAAGCCCTTCCTTTTCCGCTTTAATATATTTCCGGACATAGGGAATCGATAATGTTAACTGAACTGCTTTTACAGGCATCGTAAAAGAAGGTGTTCTGCCAGCCTGCTCCTGCATAATAAACCGGTATACTTCTCTGGCAGGGTAAGGATATGGATCAGTTAAATGATAGGTTTTCCCTTCTCCTTCAGGGAGATGTGCCAAATAATTTGCTGCCTGTATAACATAGTCATACGGAACCACATTTAATTTAGCGCTGCTTTTCCCCATATACGGTATAACAGGAATGGACTTTACTTTATCAATGATATTCATCAGATAATAAGGTCCGTCAAACTTCGTGGTATCTCCACTTTTGGTTGAGCCTTTGACAATGGCAGGTCTGATAATGGTCACTGGAACTTCCGATTTCATTTTTTCAACAAGCACTTCTGCTTCAAACTTTGAATGTTCATAATGATTCCGGAATGCTTCAGGCCTGATCAGCTCAGTTTCTTTAATAACACCATTTCTCTTACCAGCCACATAGGCAGTACTGAAATACACGTATCTCTTGATATTCGGGAGTGTACGCACCCATTCGTTAACATGATGAGTTCCTGTTACATTCACTTGAAAAGCTGTGGACTTTGGTACAGCTAGATCATATACCGCAGCCAGGTGCCACACATAATGAATTTTATCTTTCAGATACGCTGATGCCGAATGCGTCATCCCCATGTCAGGTTTCGTAATATCCCCCTGTACAATATGGAAGACAGATTGCGATTCATTGATTTTTTTCAATTCTTCCAATCGTTCTGACGCCTGCTTTTGCATAGACGGCATAACGAGAAGATAAATGCTTTTTGATACACTTCCTGAAATCCATTCCTTTAAAAGCTGCTCGCTCAAAAAGCCTGGAAATCCTGTCACGAAATAGCCGGTTTTCAATTCACATTCCCCCTTGGTGTTATTATACAAAATCAAGCTGGCATATACGAATCAGCTGTGATCCCTCTTAATAGAGAATGGTTTATACAATAAAAGTGCCTGAAAATCGCGTTGTAACTTTATAGCGAAATCATTCACCCTTCATCATTGAAGCGTTATGTTATTCACTATGAAAACAACGGTTTTCAGGCACTTATTCATTTTTTCTTCAGCAGAAAAGTTTTATTCAGTCTTTTGGGCTGCTGAAGTTTTATTCTTTTTATTCATTTTTCTCGTCTCTTTATCTACAAAGCTGTATATAATCGGAACGATATAAAGCGTCAGGAACGTTGAACTGATCAATCCGCCAATAACTGTAATCGCCATTGGCTGGTTAATCTCGGTTCCTTCACCAATTCCTGCTGCCAATGGTACCAGCCCAAGAATTGTTGTTAATGCAGTCATCAAAATCGGTCTTGCACGGTCACGTACTGAGGTGACAATGGCATCATAACTGTTCATACCTGAAGCTTTGCGCTGATTGATATAATCAACAAGAACAATTCCATTATTTACAACAATACCTGACAGAACTAGTAAACCGATAATCGCGGTTACGCTGACCGGAGTCTGTGTGACAAACAGTGCAATCGCAACACCTATAACGGATAGCGGCACTGTAAACATGATAACAAACGGATATTTGAAAGATTCGAACTGGGCAGCCATCACAAAATACACGAGTACGATCGCCAGCACCACGGCTAAAAGCATATCGTTAATAGAATCCTCAAGTAACTCACGGTCTCCACCAAATACTACTTCCGTTTCTTCAGGCAGATCAAGATCAGCTATGACCTCATCCACTTCAGTTGAAATAGCACCAAGGTTTGTAGCAGAGGTGTAGGTTGCGGTAAATCCAACCGCTGACTGCTGATCAATACGCTGGATGGACACCGGTCCTTCTGCAATCGTAATATCAGCCAGCTCCTGCAGTTCAACAAATTGTCCGCTCGGTGCACGGAGCGCCAGCTGCTCAAGTCCCTCGAGCGTATTAGCTATTTCTTCTTCATACTGAATAAATACACTGTAGACCTGTGAGTCGTCTGTAATAATCTGTGTAGCAAGTGTTCCTCTTGTAACAGCATTTACTTCCTGAGCGATTTGAGCAGGTACAAAACCATACTCTCTTGCTTCCTCACGGTTGATTTCAAGCTGAACTTCTTCAACTGTGTCTTCAAGGTCCGTTTCCACTTCAGTAATCGCATCCATTTCAAGCAAGGCTTCCTCAATGCGTGCCACTGATTCGTCGAGGCGATTTTCATTTGTATCACGAACGTCAAATGATAAAGTCTGCGGAGAGGTACCAGTAGCAGTCTGAAGTGATGCTGACACTTCAGCAGTCTCATTAACAGCAAGCGCGGCATCCTCGATGTCATCTGTTATATTTTCAATGAGCTGGAATACTGACAAATCACGTTCTCCTAAAGGAACCATTTTTACAGATATATCTGCAATAGATCCGTCAGCTCCTCCGTCAAACGAACCTTGTTGTGTTTGTCCGATCTGGCTGACATATACATCGATGGATTCTTCCTGACGAAGCTCCTCTTCGATTGCTGCAACAACCCGCTCCGTTTCCTCGATGGCCGTTCCATTTTCAAGGTTGACTCGAATACTGAAGAATCCTTCATCTGTTGCAGGAAGGAATTGAGTTCCTACAGTAGAAATGCCGTATCCGCCGACTCCTAGAAGTCCAACCATGATCAGGATTGGTACCCAGCGTCTCTTCAAAGACCATTTAACTGTTCCATTAAATGTCTTAAGGAAGCGGGATTCTCTGCGGATTTTTTCAAGGTTTTGTTTCGGTTCTTTTAAAAGTTTGCTTGCAAGCATTGGCACAACTGTCAATGCGACGACGAGCGAAGCAAATAAACTGAATGAAATCGTTAAAGCAAATTCAGTAAATAAATCCCCAATCAGTCCCTCAATGAAGACTACAGGAACAAAAACAGCTACCGTGGTCAGTGTTGAGGCTGTAATCGCACTAGCTACTTCCTTTGCTCCATCTCCTGCAGCTGTCTTCGGATCTTTTTTCATCGAGAGATGTCTGTATATATTTTCGAGCACGACAATGGCATTATCAACGAGCATTCCGATACCAAGTGCCAGCGCACCGAGTGTAAAGATGTTCAGTGAGAAATCAGAGAAAAACATCAGAACAAACGTCACAATAACTGAATAAGGAATCGCAACCCCGATAATGATAGGGCTTTTTACATTTCTCAAAAACAGAAACAGTACAATCATGGCAAATAGCCCACCGACAATCAGTGAATTTCCGATGTTGCCAATTGCTAGCTGTATATAATCACCCTGGTCAAACAGCACGTCAGCAGTGATGGATTCATACCTGTCTTCTGCAAGTAATTCATCGAGTGATTCTTTGAATGCTGAAGAAACATCAGCTGTATTTGCATCTGATTCCTGCAGTACACTGATCAGAACAGCCTGCTCATCATTTGCCCGCGTAATCACGTTTTGCTCGGCTTCACCAAGCGTTACTTCTGCAACATCAGCTACCGTGATATCTTCACCCGAAACCGGATCTACGGTAATAGGCAATGTTTCAATATCCTCAACGGATGTTAAAGTACTTAGTATACGAGTTGTGAGATTTTTACCATCCGTTTCAACCGGGTCACCCGGGAAGGATACATTATTTGATTGAATCGTTTGCAAAACATCATTTTGTGAAAGTCCGAATTCCTGCAGCTGATCCTGATCGAGTTGAATGCGTACTTCTTCAGCAAGTGAATTGGAAATATCTACACTTGCCACACCTTCTGTTCGGGTTAATTCAAGCTCCAGTTCTTCTGCCAGTTCTCTGATGTCTGTTTCCGTATCAGATGATCGAAGGCTTAACTGAATGACCGGAAACTGGGAAGGGTCAAATTTTAATACCCTTGGATCATTTGCTCCTTCAGGCACTTCAAACTGTGAAACAGCCTGCTGAATATCACTTTCAATTTCATCAATATCTGTTGCAAAGTCAAACTCCAGAAATACGAGATTTGAGCCCTCTTCAGAAGTTGAAGATACATTTTTAAGACCCGGCAGTAACGCCACCTGAGACTCAATTGGTTTCGTTACTTTTTCCAGTACTTCTGTAGGTCCTGCACCCGGATAGGAAGTAACAACCACCGCAACCGGTGGACTGATATCCGGAATCAGTTTAATTGGGATCCGCGTAAGGGAGATGGTTCCCAATAAAATAACAAGCAGCATTGTGACAATGGTGAACACTGGCCGCCTAATTGAAAATCGACTTAGATTCAACGGTTAACGCCCCTTCCGCTGATTACACAAAACCAGCATTTTACTCTATCTTTCACTATACTGACTCGTGTGTCGTTTATCAATTTTAAATACGGTTGTTCACAATATGATCAAATGCTTTATCTAGTCAGCTTTCGAGATTGTCCATCCTGTGATGCTGAACAGGATCGTCAGCAATGGACAAATTAAACAAAAGAACGCAAACGGAAGATAATCAAGTGTTGCCACTCCTAAAACATCGGTTAAAAACACGCCGCAAACACCCCATGGAACAAGAGGGTTTATAACGGTCCCGGCATCTTCAAGTACTCTGGACAAGTTCTTTCTCCTTAACCCTGATTCATCCACTCTTTTGGCAAATGCTTCACCAGTTAAAAGAATGGATAAATACTGCTCTCCTACAAGCACATTTGTTCCAACAGCCGTTGTACCCGCCTGCAGCAGAACCTTTCCCCGGTTACCATTTGAACGGACCATTGAGAAAATCTTTTGAATAACGCCTGCTTTGAAAAGCATTCCACCCAATCCGAGAGCTAATAAAACGAGTGAGATTGTAAAAAACATAGACTCAAGCCCGCCTCTTGATAGCAGGGAATTTACAGCTTCATTTCCTGTGTCAGCTGAGAATCCTCCAAAAAGAATCCCGAAAAGCTGGTCCACTGGAGTAGCAGTATGAACATACGAAAGTGCAATACTAAACAAGCTTGTGATGATAAGCGACAGCAGCGCAGGTATTTTTCTGATCGCCAATATAAAGAGCAGTACGATTGGTAACAGGCTGTAAACATGGACCAGGTTGGACTGCTCTAATGCACCTCTGATCATCTCAATTTCACTCGTTGCTGCTGAAGCTTCCGGTGAAAGAATCATAAATAAAAGCAGCGAGATGATAAACGCCGGTACAGTTGTCCAGGACATATTTTTAATATGCTCGAAAAGATCAACACCTACTACCGTTGAAGCCAGGTTAGTGGTATCTGATAATGGAGACATTTTATCCCCGAAAAAAGCACCTGAAACAACAGCCCCTGCCGTAATGGCTAAAGAAACATCCAGGGCAGAAGAAATACTGATGAATACGACACCCAGTGTTGCCGCAGTCGTTAACGAACTCCCAATACTGATTCCTATGATGGAAGTAACCGCAAAAACAATGGCGAAATAAAATGGAAGCTCAGCCATTGAAAGACCGTAATACATCAGTGTAGGAATCGCACCCGAAATCAATAAAGCACTGATCAGTAAACCAATAAAGAGAAACAGAAACACAGCATTAATTCCCGATACTGTTCCTTCTGCCAGTCCAGTCTGCATTTTTTTAAATGACACTTTTTTTAACAATCCATATACGAACAAGACAATGATGGACCCAATCATCGGAATGTGAGGCACCGCTCCAAATCCGATCATGGAAACTGACATCATTCCTATTACTATTACAATTAAACCAATTGCTTCAACTAACGTCGGCGTAATTTCACCTTTAATTCTCTCCATAAAACATCCTCCTTAGAAATACAGAAAAAACCCTCATCCCGTAACACTGGGACGAAGGTTTCTCCGCGGTACCACCCAAATTAGCTTTCGCTCTCTTAACTGAATCGTACATCCATTATGGCAGGTGTAATTCGATGATTGAAAAGGCCTGAGTTTCCACCACCCACTCAGTCTCTGCTTTTTGCCTGTTTCACATCTACTCCGTCTGCCGGATCATCGCAATATACTGTTTCACTTAAACGCTTTTAAGTGATAAAGAATACTGCTATATTAACACATTTGTACGTTCAGTCAAGTCTTTTCATGAAGCAAACGGTTTTTTCAACTCCGGAACGATCGCTTTTTCGGAAGGTTTTCCGATCAAGTAACCCTGCCCAAGATCAAAACCGATTTTTTTACATATTTCAAGTTCTTCATTTCTTTCCATACCTTCAGCAAGCACCTTAATACCAAGTTGTTCAGATGTTTGATAAACCCGATGAAGAAAATCCTGTTTCTGATGATCCTGATCACAGAAGGATATATATGAACGGTCAATTTTAACATAGTCGGGCTCAAGCATTTTTAACATATCAATTGTAGAAAAACCAGCTCCGACATCGTCAAGTGCAACCTTCATGCCTTCACGTTTGTATGTTTTAAAAACTTTCTTTAGATGATCAACATCATTGATTTTTTCAGTCTCCACTACTTCGAAAACAAGATCCCGTGGATCCACATTATACTTGTTTACGATTTGAAACGTATGACGGAGGCAGTATTCAGGGTTATAAATAGTAGACGGCAAGAAGTTGATGAAGCTCTTTACGCCTGGATCAATTTTTTCTTTTCTTGCTTTAATGGCTTCTTCTCTTGCTCTTTGGTCCAGAAGCGAATGCATCTCAGCGGCATTAGCTACCTGAAACAGCTCGTAAGGAGATATAGGATTCTCATCTTTATCAGCCCTCAGCAGTGATTCATAACCATACAGTTCTCCATTTTTAATATCCATAATCGGCTGCAGATGGCTGATCATTTTGCCATGCTGAATGAAGTGTACAGTATTTCTATGTCTAAGTCTCACTGAAAATAAGTGCATTGGCATGTAACGGGTAAGATGACCATTGCTTGAAACACCACACTGAATTTCAGCGTCAAGCATCTCTTCCATTTCTGCAAGTATTATTTCTATTTCCTTCAGACTTGTATAGTCGCGGTAAAATACACCTTTATCATGATCAAAATTGAAGCTCAGCCTTGAGATCTCACTTTCATTAGCCTTAACGTAAAAAGTTCCTTTGTCATCAAAGCTGACAGATACTCCACAGTGAACGCATTGTGATTTCATCTTTACTGTCACTCCCCATCCCTTATTTATTGCTTTAACTTTTATACATCTACCCTATATATACATACTTTATTCCTATTTAGTAAAATGATAATGCTTTTTTTGTGAATTTTTCAGGATTTTTTGGAAGTGAGTAAATTTGATTATATGGAAACTGGAATCACGCTATCTAGAGCAGTTCAGTATCCTATTGTAAAAATCGGGCTAGACCCACCCTCCGCTCGTATAGTATAGATAACCAGATTTTTCTCTGGTTCCTCTGTTATACATGTTTTATTTGTATAATGAAGGTGGATCA
>NZ_SORW01000030.1 GCF_004405105.1 Jeotgalibacillus sp. R-1-5s-1
CAGCGAGCCAGCCCAATCAGAAATGGGTGACGGACATCACGCATCTCCATTACGGTCTTGGGAACAAGGCTTATTTGAGTGTGATCAAAGACCTGTACGACGGGTCTGTCGTGGCCTATAAAATCGGTCACTTCAACAACAACGCCTTGGTGATGGATACGCTGAAGGCAGCCATCGAAGCGAATCCAGACGCGACCCCCCTGCTCCATAGCGACCGTGGATCACAGTATACATCGAAGGAATACCGCTACATCACGACACAGGCAGGGATTACACGAAGTATGTCCCGTGTCGGGAAGTGTATCGACAACGCACCGATAGAAAGCTTCTTCAGTCACTTCAAATGTGAGAGATATGAATTGAAACAGTACAAGAACTATGAAGAATTAGTCAACGACATCGATCAATATATGCGATTTTACAACGAGGAACGTTATCAAGAGAAAT
>NZ_SORW01000031.1 GCF_004405105.1 Jeotgalibacillus sp. R-1-5s-1
CTGATCCACCTTCATTATACAAATAAAACATGTATAACAGAGGAACCAGAGAAAAATCTGGTTATCTATACTATACGAGCGTAGGATGTGTCAGGGGCCGTTTATTAAAAACGAGAAAGCGTCACAACTCATAAAGTTGTGACGCTTTTTCTATTCAAATCTATAAACATAACCTCTGAGAATTAGAAGAACATACCTGCAATCGCAGCGGACAACATAGAAGCAAGCGCTCCGGCTGCAACCGCACGAATACCCATACGGGCAATATCAGGACGTCTGTTAGGTGCAAGGTTACCAAGACCACCCAATAGAATCGCAAGTGAAGAAATGTTCGCAAATCCACATAGAGCAAACGTAATAATCGCAACTGACTTTTCAGAGAACTGATCAATCTGAGGAGCAAAGCTTGCATAAGCTACAAATTCATTCAGAACCAGCTTCTGTCCAATGAAGTTACCAGCGCGGATCGCTTCATCCCATGGAATACCAATCGCAAAAGCAAGAGGTGCGAATACATATCCCAGAATCAGTTCGATAGAAAGGTTATCAAAACCGATTAATCCACCAATTCCACCAAGAAGACCATTCAGTAAAGCGATTAATGCGATAAAGGCGATCAGCATCGCACCGACGTTTAACACTAGCTGAAGACCTGTTGCAGCACCGCGTGCAGCAGCATCCACCACGTTGGAAGCTTCTTCATCAGCTTCCATGTTGAAGTCTTCAGGGTCAGGCCGGTTGTCTGTTTCAGGAACAAACATTTTGGCCATAACAAGACCTGCAGGAGCAGCCATAAAGCTTGCAGCTAAAAGGTATTCAAGAGGTACGCCGAGTAAAGAATATCCGATCAGAACAGAACCTGCTACTGAGGCAAGTCCACCCGTCATGACAGCGAATAGTTCAGAATCTGTCATTTTAGCGATGTAAGGTTTAACAACAAGCGGAGCTTCCGTCTGTCCAACAAAGATATTGGCAGCAGCAGACATCGATTCGGCTTTACGAGTGCCAAGAAGCCAGGAAAGTCCCCCACCAAGAATTTTGATCACAAACTGCATGATCTTCAGGTAATACAACACTGAAATTAAAGAAGAGAAGAAAATAATAATCGTCAGCACATTAATAGCGAATACAAATCCGCCTTCCTGCTGCTGGTAGGCAAATCCGCCTAATACAAAGTCAATACCTGCATTGGCATAACCAATGATGTTATTGACCCCGAAAGTTAATGCTTCAAGGAAGCTTGCACCGATACTCGTTTGAAGAACGAGAAAAGCAAATGTCAGCTGAATAGCAAGACCGACTAATACCGGGCGCCACTTAATGCTCTTACGGTTATTAGAAAAGAGGAAAGCGATTCCAAGAATGGTCACAATACCAGCTAATCCCCAGAGAATATTCATTATTTTACAGCTCCTATCTTATTTATATGCGCATTCTTGTCAAAATGCTGATATCATTCTACAATGCAAATGCAAGCGTTTCAATATCCGTCACAGAAACGTCAATAAAAGTATGATGTCTGACATCAGAGGAGATGAACTACTTGAAAATTAGAAAAAGCTATGGTTCAAACGGAGAGAAATACGTATTCATTCACGAAAACAGGAAAGAGGAATCCATCCTTGTTGCGATACCATCTGTTCACTGGTCCTATTTATATAAGTACGAGGAGTCAGGTCCAGAGACTTATGAAAAGATCAGAGAAACATTGGAGAAAGTGACATTACCTGAGGAAGCACTGGAATTAAGTCAGAGAATCAGACAGTGGACTTCAGAAATGTGACATGTGAAAGTGAATTCGAATCAGACAGACCTGCACCCGCTACCATTTACGGATAGCGGGTGCAGGTCCGTCACATTCTTAAAGGTTATCAATTTATTAAGCTGCTGAATCTGATTTTAATTCAGTATACACAACCATCCGATCTACATAGTTTCTGATATCACGATCGAAGTAACCGGTACATGTGATCAGGTTCAGTTTTTCTTTAGAAGAGGCACCGAATATTTCCTGGATAGGTGCTTCATTACGGTCGTAAATTTCAGTTCTTGTCACAACGTATGTCAGCATTTTACCCGATTCATCATAAACATGAATTTCATCGCCTTCAGTGAGTTCTTTCAGATCCCAAAATACAGCGGGTGCTTTTTCACTATCTACATGTCCGGCAAGGACCGCACTTCCTTTTTGTCCGGGTTTAAATCCGGGTTCATACCAGGCGACTTCCTCACCATTATCAGGTACTGCCATTCCACCAGACTCAGGGTCAAGCCCATAAGGATTAATCTCTGCATCTACATTAATTGCCGGGATGACAAGTCGTGAAGGAGTAATGGTCTGCTGTTGAGCAGCAAGAAAAGGATTTGGTGCATCCGAAACCTGAATCCGGTTTTCGTTCTGCTCCTGTTCTTCCTGAACAGCGGTTGATTCTGTATCATTTTCTGCAGCCGGAGCGGTTTCAGGTTCTGCAGAAAAAGGTTGATCGCCTGCTGAGCATGCACTCAGCAGGAAGATCAACCCGATTAATAAAGCTTTAATTTTCATTTAATTAGTTGTTGTGAGCGCGTCTGCGAACTGCGAAAACAATTACCGCTCCACCCATTAATGCAGCTGCTGCAGCATATAGCATGAATGAATTGTTTTCCTGAGCCATTCCACCCATACCTGTTTCAGGCATTTCAGATGGCATAGCGTTTGCAGCTGGTGCAGTTAATACTAATGCTTCAATGCTGTCAAGAGTGTTTACTGCATATACGCTGTATGCCATTCCAGCTTCAAGCTCAGTTCCTGAAAGGTCAAGAACCTGATCGCCTTCCGGAGTACGTACTTCAAGGTCATAAGATCCTGCTTCAAGCTCAGCGAAATCAGTCACACCAGGGAACTCAGCTCCACTGAATACAGCGTCTCCACCGATTAGACCTACATCAACTGCAGGTGCATCAGGTGAGAAGTGTCCAGCACGAACTTTTGTCATTCCTTCGCCAATTGTTAAATCATCTTGCGTTACGTTAAGTGAAATGCTGTCAAGAGTTCCGATTGCAGATGCAGTGTAGTACATTCCGCTTTCAACAGTTAATGTTTCAGAAATAACAGCCGTTTCTGTGTCGCCTGCCGGGAAGATTTCCACTTCGTGGTCACCAGCAGGTAGTGCTAAGTAATCTGTGTAATCTTTGAATGCCGCGCCTTCAACTACTGCTTCACCATTTACATAGACGTCAACAGCCGGTGCGTCCGGAGATGCATGAAGGATTCTTACCCAACCTTCGCCACCTTCATGGTTGTCAGCAAGTGCTGCGCCTCCCATCATAGCCATCATCATGACAGCCGCTAACAATGAGCCTAACAATTTCTTCACATTTTCCACTCTCCTTGTTTTTTGTTCGTACATCATTTGTACAACTTATTTATACAACGTGTACAAGATTTCTTCAATTCTGAATGTGCTTTTTTGTGTTGACTGAGTGTTAGTATGTGCTGAAAGTGAGATTGCATTCTCTTCTTTGAACTACTATTATGGATGAAGGAATGAAATGAAGAGAGGAAATAAAATCATGACATTAAAAGAAGAAGTTTTATCCAGAAGGACTTTCGCGATTATTTCTCACCCGGATGCAGGGAAAACGACATTAACTGAGCAGCTGCTGTTGTTTGGAGGAGCCATCAGGGCAGCGGGAACAGTAAAAGGGAAAAAGTCAGGGAAGTTTGCCACTTCCGACTGGATGGAGATAGAAAAGCAGCGTGGCATTTCAGTAACATCATCTGTCATGCAGTTTGATTATAATGGAAAAAGAATTAATATCCTTGATACGCCCGGACACCAGGATTTCAGTGAAGATACGTACCGCACACTGATGGCGGTGGACAGTGCTGTCATGATTATTGATGCTGCCAAAGGGATTGAAGCACAAACCCTGAAGCTTTTTAAAGTATGTAAAATGCGCGGTATACCGATTTTCACTTTTGTCAATAAGCTTGATCGTCAGGGAAGAGAGCCGCTTGAGATTATGGAAGAGCTGGAAGAAGTTTTAGGAATTGAATCATATGCGATGAACTGGCCGATCGGAATGGGGAAAGAGTTTTTAGGCATTTACGACCGTCATCATCACCGTATTGAACAGTTCCGGACAGATGAAGCAGATCGTTTTCTTCCATTAAACGAAGACGGTGAACTTGAGGGAGATCATACCATTAAAGAATCTTCACTATATGACCAGGCACTTGAGGATATTATGCTGCTGAATGAGGCCGGAAATGAATTCACAGAAGAGAGACTTTTCAATGGAGAAGTAACGCCGGTATTCTTCGGCAGTGCCCTCACAAATTTCGGTGTTCAGACATTTCTGGAAACCTACCTTGAATTTGCTCCATCGCCGCAGCCAAGAGAAACAGATATCGGCAGTATTGATCCTGTCAGTGATGAATTTTCAGGCTTCATCTTTAAAATTCAGGCAAATATGAACCCTGCCCACCGTGACCGGATCGCTTTCCTTCGTATCTGTTCAGGGCAGTTCGAAAGAGGAATGCCCGTCCAGCTGAGCCGGACAGGAAAAACGATCAAACTGAGCTCATCAACATCATTTTTGGCGGATGACCGGAACACAGTTGATAATGCAGTGAGCGGAGATATTATCGGTATTCATGATACTGGTAACTACCAGATCGGAGATACGCTGACTGGCGGTAAAAGAAGCTATCAGTTCGAAAAGCTTCCTCAATTCACCCCTGAACTATTCATGAGGGTAACAGCGAAAAATGTGATGAAGCAAAAGCATTTTCATAAAGGCATCAATCAGCTCGTTCAGGAAGGTGCCATACAGCTTTACCGGACACTCAGAACAGAAGAAGTGATCTTAGGAGCCGTAGGTCACCTCCAGTTCGAGGTTTTCGAGCACCGTATGAAAAATGAATACAACACAGATGTTATGATGGAAAACATCGGATCAAAAATGGCGAGATGGATTGAAAATGAAGAAGACATTAAAGACTCCATGTCATCTCAAAGAAGCCTGCTTGTAAAAGACCGCTACGACAAACTCGTCTTCCTATTCGAAAACGACTTCGCCATGAGATGGTTCTCAGACAAACACCCGGAAATCAAATTGTACAGCCTTCTTTAATCACGAATGAACTTTGAATAAATCTAAAAATAAGATTACATTAACGTTGCCTGAGACATCCGTACCTACGGATGTCTCAGGCATGTTTTTTACCAAATTAAAACTTCAAAAAAGCGGTGGTGAAGCAAAACAAATAAACAAAGTACCAAGTTATTCTTCAGACTTATTACTGGGGTGAAGTTAATAATCCTTGCCCGTCTCAGCTAGACAGTGGAAAGGAATGATCCGGAACTTCTATCTTTTTTAACTAATCTGCTTGATGAACTTGAGATTATAATTATAAAAAGGGCTAGACTCACCCGTAGACTCCTGTGGCGGAAAGGGACAGGTGAAACCGATGTGCGTAGCACAGCGGGTTCACCGCCCGGCCACGGAAAGTCAGCTATATTATAGTCAAGAGAAAAAACAGATCTTTTTTGGTTTTTTTTTGAGG
>NZ_SORW01000032.1 GCF_004405105.1 Jeotgalibacillus sp. R-1-5s-1
CACTGAGGCTCCCTTGACCCGCCAGATAATAATCCACTGCCTGTCGTTTCAATTCCTGAGAGTACGCTTTCCAGGTCTTCGATTCCTTCAATCCGTCGATTCCATCAGATTGATATTTACGGACCCACTCTTGGATGGTCGTCTTGCCAACACTGAATTCCTTAGAGACCATACCCATCGACTTCTTCTCATCTAAAACAGATAACACCACTTTCAACCTTTCATCTAACCTATGATTCGTTACTCGTTTAGACATAAAAATGCCCCCTTCAGAGTAGTAGAGAATTTTTATTATTTCTCTGTCTACTTTGAAGGGAGCATATCA
>NZ_SORW01000033.1 GCF_004405105.1 Jeotgalibacillus sp. R-1-5s-1
GAAAAGCTCATTGTCTTTTTTATTCGAAAAAGACTTAAAATCTTAAACGTTGACGTTTGGTTGTTTAGTTTTCAAGGTTCAATACTTCAGTAATAATGGAGCGGGTGATGAGAATCGAACTCACGACATCAGCTTGGAAGGCTGAGGTTTTACCACTAAACTACACCCGCGTGGTTTTTATAAAAGTAATAATGGCGCGCCCGAGAGGAGTCGAACCCCTAACCTTTTGATCCGTAGTCAAACGCTCTATCCAATTGAGCTACGGGCGCTAACTTTTTGGTGCGGTCGAGAGGAGTCGAACCTCCACGGGATTTCTCCCACTAGGCCCTCAACCTAGCGCGTCTGCCATTCCGCCACGACCGCTCGTATTCGAGCGACAAAATTTATTATATCAATATATCATTTAGAAGTCAATTACTTTTTTCAAAAAGAATAATGCGGGTGGAGGGACTTGAACCCCCACGCCTTGCGGCACTAGATCCTAAGTCTAGCGTGTCTGCCAATTCCACCACACCCGCAAACAAAAAATAATGGTGAGCCATGAAGGACTCGAACCTTCGACCCTCTGATTAAAAGTCAGATGCTCTACCAACTGAGCTAATGGCTCGTGGCTGGGCTAGCTGGATTCGAACCAACGCATGACGGAGTCAAAGTCCGTTGCCTTACCGCTTGGCTATAGCCCAATCATCGAATTAATTAAATGGCGGTCCCGACCGGGATCGAACCGGCGATCTCCTGCGTGACAGGCAGGCATGTTAACCGCTACACCACGGGACCTAAAAATGTTCTTGTATAAAAATGGTGACCCGTACGGGATTCGAACCCGTGTTACCGCCGTGAAAGGGCGGTGTCTTAACCACTTGACCAACGGGCCATGTTCTGGCGGAGAAGGAGGGATTTGAACCCTCGCGCCGCTTACGCGACCTACACCCTTAGCAGGGGCGCCTCTTCAGCCTCTTGAGTACTTCCCCATAAAAATGGCTCCACAGGTAGGACTCGAACCTACGACCGATCGGTTAACAGCCGATTGCTCTACCACTGAGCTACTGTGGAACAGTATGAAATGTAGTTTTGTCAGCTAAGCTTATGTATGTTATTACTTGGCGTCTCTCTTGCCGACGTTTAATATCATAACAGAGATCAAAAACATAAGTCAACAACTTTTATAAAATAATTTTAAAAAGTTTTTTCGATCAGTTGCTCTGCTGAAAAAGCTAGTGAATGTAATTTATCACATTTAACCGCTTGTGTCAAAAGGAATCCAGCACTTCCGTCTGTAAAAATAAAAGAGGATCCAGCTTCAAAGAACCGGATCCAATTATCTTTCTAGCGTCTTAATGTATTGGAGCTTTCCGCCGCATTTACCGCAGACGTATTTTGCTGTATTGATTCTGCGCTTACGATGATAAGGCTGCTTACACACAGAGCACGCGTAGACCTTGAATGATTGCACTCTCTTCTTTAATTCAGATGGAAGCGGCGTGCAGAACCTTGGGGCTCCCACCTTCTTGATTAGTTCCCGGAAGTCACGGTCTTTGTGCTGATACCCTCTCCCTTCTATATGAAGGTGATAGTGGGCCAGTTCATGTTTGATGATGCCAATCAGTTCATCCATACCGTGTTCATCCAGATACTTGTGATTCATTTCGATGTTATGGGAGTCGAGCATGTACCTCCCACCCGTGGTTCTCAATCGCTTGTTAAAATAAGCTTTATGCTTAAAAGTCCTTTGGAAATCATTTAGCGATATTTGTTGAGTCAGCTGTTGCAGTTCTTCGTTGTTCATGATTTTAGCTCCCGGATGTAAAATAGGGAACCCGCTTATGCAGCGGATTCCCGTGGTCATTTAGATAAATAGGAAGATCAGTCCTACAAGTGGTGCAGTGATGACGAGCTGCATCGCGATCATGGAGAATGAACGCACCTGTCCTCTCGCTTCTGCGGGCACGTCCTGTTTCATTCTGATCAGAATTTGTACAGCACCGAATACAGTGGCTCCCACCATTATTACGATCGGGATAACCGGAAACCCTCCTGTTGGAGAGTCAAGTAAAACAAATGAGAGTACGATAATAACGATTGGGATTAGCTCAATCAGCATCGTTGAGAACATAAAGCGGGTGATGACCGTGCTGACTGTCATTCCCTGCTCCCCTCTTCCTTCAGCTGTTTTAACCATAGTGCCGAGATGTGCGATGTAGTTAAATGTAATGCCCAATGCGATGACTGCTGTACAGATTGCAATGATATAACCTAACATGATTGGTTCCTCCGATTCTTTTTATGAAGTCTGGTCTTTTGGCTGAAGCATGGTTAAGGCGATCCGGCCCTTTTTCACATCAACCTGTTCGATCCAGACAGTTACAACGTCACCTAGTGCGACAACGTCAAGCGGATGCTTAACAAAGCCTTTTTTCAGCTTGGAAATGTGGACTAAGCCATCCTGTTTTACGCCAATGTCCACAAATGCCCCGAAATCGACTACGTTACGGACCGTTCCCTGAAGCTCCATGCCTGGTGACAGATCCTCCATTTTCAGAACGTCCTGTTTAAGCAGTGGCTTATCGAGTTCATCACGCGGGTCACGTCCCGGGCGGATCAATGCTTCAATGATATCCCGCATCGTATGGATACCGATGTTAGTTTCTTCTGCCCATTGCTCCGGTGTTTTCTGAATAATGGCTTCTTTCAGTTCGTCTGATCCGATTGCTTTTTTCGTAAAGCCTGCGGAATCAAGCATTTTTTCTACGTCTTTGTAGTTTTCCGGGTGAATGGCTGTACGGTCCAGTGGATTTTTCCCTTCAGCAATTCGGAGGAAACCAATACACTGTTCATACGTTTTAGCACCTAAACGCGGAATTTTCTTCAGCTGGGTGCGGCTTTCGAATTTCCCTGCCTCATCCCTAGCTTTTACTATATTTTGCGCGACCGTTTTAGACAGTCCGGCTACATATTGAAGCAGAGATGGGGATGCTGTATTGACGTTTACCCCTACTTTGTTAACGGCTGTTTCAACGACGAAGGTCAGCGATTCATTGAGTTTCTTCTGGGAAACATCGTGCTGGTACTGACCGACACCGACTGATTTCGGATCGATTTTCACAAGCTCAGCAAGAGGATCCTGCAATCGTCTGGCGATGGAAACGGCACTTCGTTCTTCCACCTGCAGATCAGGGAATTCCTCTCTTGCCACGTCAGATGCAGAGTACACACTGGCGCCAGCCTCGTTGACAATTAAATAATATACTTCACGGTCAACCTGTTTTAACTGCTCTGCAACGAACTGTTCTGTTTCACGGGAAGCTGTTCCGTTTCCGATCGCAACAAGCTCAATGTCAAAATCCTGCACGACTTTACGGAAGATCGCAGCCGCTTTCGATGGATCGCTCGTTGTATGAGGATAGATCACCGCGATATGCAGCATCTTCCCTGTTTCATCTACGACAGCAAGCTTACAGCCTGTGCGGTAGGCTGGATCGACTCCGAGTACCTTTTTTCCTTTTAAAGGAGCCTGCAAAAGCAGGTTTTTAAGGTTTTCAGAGAAAATATGAATAGCCTGGTTTTCTGCTTTTTCCGTCAGTTCATTACGGATCTCACGTTCAATGGACGGATGGATTAATCGTTTATAGCTGTCTTCAACTGCTGCTTCCACTTCAATAGATATTTGTGCATTTGGATATTTAATTCTCTTTCTTTTCAGTTCTGCAAGGATCTGTTCCTGATCTGGCTGAATAGAAACACGGAGAATTTCTTCCTTTTCACCACGGTTTAACGCGAGAATGCGGTGAGGAACAATTTTCGATACCGGCTCCTCGTAGTCATAATACATTTCGAAAACGCCTTTTTCATCGAGCTCCTGTTTCTTCACTTTCGAAATGATTTTTCCATTACGCATCGTCTGATTTCTTATGTACTCACGAATCTTCGCATCATCAGCAATCATTTCAGCGATAATATCCTGCGCTCCAGCGATGGCATCTGCTGCGGACTCCACGCCTTTTTCTTCTGAAATGAATTCAGCGGCTTTTTCTTTGATGTTTTCTTCCGGAGAGGCGTGAAGCAGCCATTCAGCGAGAGGCTCAAGCCCCTTTTCTTTCGCTTTTGTTGCACGCGTGCTCCGCTTTTGACGGAACGGTCTGTATAAATCCTCAATCGTCTGCAGTTTAGCAGCAGCCGTAATGGAAGTTTTCAGCTCATCCGTCAGCTTCCCCTGCTCTTCAATTAAACGGAGAACCTCTTCTTTCCGGTTTTCAAGGTTTAATAAATAATCCCATTTATCTGCGATGTCTTTAATCTGAACTTCATCAAGTGCACCCGTCATCTCTTTGCGGTAACGGGCGATGAAAGGAACTGTATTACCTTCATCTAAAAGCTGAATCACTTTTTCGATCTGCGGCGCCGAAATCGAAATCTCCTTCGACAAACGCCCAATCTGCTCTTTCCTCTGATCCAATTAACCCACAGCCTTTCAAATAAACTTCCTATAGATTGTAACATAGAAAAGCGTAGGCGGGCGTTTAGGGACGTACAAACTGGACTGGCCTCGACGAAGATAAAGGAAACACAGCGAACGAAGTGAGCTGATGTTGACTTATCGAACGAGAGGACGGGAAGTTTGCTAGTCCCTGCCCGCCGGAGCTGGACACAGAAAAGCGTAGGCGACTCGTTCAGCCCCGACAAGCATAAGGCGAAGATGAAAAGAGGGCTGGTCTTCGCCCTCGTTCAGCTTTGACTTATGACCTCGAGGGGCTAGTCGCCGCAGCTAGACACACAGAAATGCGCAGGTGAGCGCTTAGCGGTGTATGCGCTGGACTGAAGCGCCGGAGATAAAGGAAACACGGTGAACGAAGTGAACCGATGTTGACTTATCGGACAGAGCTGAAGGAAGCGCACTAACCGCTGCGAACCGGAGCTGGACACAGAGAAAAGGGTAGGCGGGCGTTTAGGGACGTACAAACTGGACTGGCCTAGATGAAGATAAAGGAAACACGGCAGAGTGAGCTGATGTTGACTTATCGAACGAGAGGCCGGGAAGTTTGCTACTCCCTGCCCGCCGGAGCTGGACACAGAAAAGCGCAGGCGGGCGTTTAGGGACGTAGCCGCTTGGTCACATTCATCTCAAGCTTGGACACTTTCCCCTTCAACTCGGACACATTCCGCCCTAACTTGGTCACTCTCAAGGAAAATCCCGGCGAAGCCCGGGGGCTCTTCATGAATTTAGGGTATCTATAAGCACTCAGTTGGACGCTGCGCTTGTGGGAAATAATTGTCACGACATTTGACAACTTGGCTTGCTTATTAGACAACTCTTTTTAGCATTTGACAACTTCCAGCCGTTATTTAGCAACTTTCTCCGTTTATTTGACAACTCTTCGCCAGTATTGCACAACTCCAGAAAACGTTTGCTTCGTAAACGAGTGAGTATTGTCCGGTTTAAAGATAGCCAGCCAATCAATCCAAACAAAAAAGACCACCTGGTCAAGGCAGTCTTCCAATGAGAAATGTTGTATCATCCGCATCTGACACAATAGAGTGCAAATACGATGAGATATATTCCAGAGATTTCCCTCCCTGTAAAAGCGGTCTGACTCTTGTAATCTGAAGACCGTCTGAATGAAACAGGAATGAGGAGCCTTCTTCGTATCGGAAGTTCTGTGTTTTGTATACTTGTGGCCTTCCTGATAAATAGCCGGTGACCGGGAGCGGATAGGTAAGTTTTCCGTTCTCTGAGTAAAAGTAGAAGCGGATATTGCCTACGCAGCTGTAGATGACTTCTTTTGTGTCAAAAGTGATTTTGACAATTGCTACTGCGGCTCCGCGTTTTTTGAGAAGGGATTTATTACACATCTCCATCAACCTGTCCACGTCTTCATCAGGGTTTTTCTCGACCGTATCACAGACTGCTTTTGAAGCTTCCCTTGCATATCTGCCGCTGCCTAATCCGTCAGCGAGTACACAAAGAAAATAGTCGTCCGTAGCCAGCATATAATAGCTGTCTCCACAGTCTGTTCGTCCATTTTTGGCGTATTGCCCGACTTTTACCCTTACCTGCTGATGTTGGAGTGCCTCCATCATTCAAAGCCACCTGCGTGCTCATTCTCCTGCTGAATGGCATCACGGAGCTTTTTGATGGCTCTCCTTTGCAGCCTTGAGACGTGCATCTGGGAGATTCCCAGCATATCACCGGCGTCTTTCTGGCTCAGGTTCTCCAGGTATGTAAACTGAATGATCTGCTTTTCACGATCAGTTAATACGTGGAGTACTTTTTCAAGAACAAGACGCTGATCGGTTTTTTCATAGTTGTCATCCATGCTGCCAACGATATCGAGCAGTGTGACAGTACTGCCATCAGAATCAGCTTCTATTGAATGATCAACAGAAAGCGCCTGATAGCTCTTGCCCATCTCCATTGCCTCGAGCACTTCTTCCTCTGAGACTTCGAGGTAGTCAGCGATTTCGTTTACTTTTGGAGAACGCTGAAGCGTTGTTGTTAATTCTTCAACTGCAGCCTTTATTTTCGGACCTAATTCTTTAATTCTTCTTGGAACGTGGACGCTCCAGGTTTTATCACGTAAAAATCGTTTGATCTCACCAATAATCGTTGGGATGGCAAAGGCTTCGAAGCTTTTTCCAAATGCGTCATCGTATCTTCGAATAGCACCAAGCAGGCCAATCATGCCAACCTGAGCGATATCTTCGTGATAGGACTTGCCTTTTGAATATTTTCTGGCGATGGATTCTACAAGGTTGCGGTAGTGCATGACCAGATTGTGCTGGGCCTGCTCATCCTGCGTTTCCTGGTAGGCTTTGATCCATTCCAGTACTTCGTTTTTGCTCGGTTGATTAGGTTGAGATAGTTTTCGCATCCCTCTCCACCTGCTCTTCCTCAATATACTTTGTCATGAAGACCGTCACACCTTCCTTTTGACTGATCTTCACTTCGTCCATCAGGCTTTCGATCAGGTAAAGGCCAAGCCCCCCTTCACGAAGCATGTCGACAGGCGCGTCCTCATTGTAAGGACCTACCTCTTCTTTTACTTTTACAAAATCAAAGCTGGAACCGTGGTCAGCTACAATGACTTCCAGACGATCCTGATAAAGGGCGAAACCAACAACGACTTCTCCTTCATCCTCTCCGGAATATGCATGCTGAACAGCGTTTGTAATCGCCTCACTTGAAGCGATTTTCAGATCTTCGATATCGTCGTACGTGAAACCCATCCGGCTGGCAACCCCTGAGATCGTCAGGCGGATGACACCAACGTACTGGGCCTTGGCGGGGATCTTCATCTCAATATAATCAAATGGTTTCATGAGTCTATTCCACCTTTTACTTCGGGATTAATGTCCATGATGTCTGCAAGTCCCGTGATGTCGAAAAGACGCTTCAGGCGGTCGGAAAGACCAGTCAGCTGAAGGTGTCCTCCATTTGCTTTAATCCCTTTGAACAATCCTACAAAAACGCCGATTCCTGTGCTGTCCATGTAGCTGACTTCAGATAGATCGGCAATGACTTTAATGTTTTCCTGCTTTGTAAATGACTGTGTTTTTTCGCGCAAAACAGGTGCAGTATACGCATCAATTTCACCTGAAATCGCGATACGAACTAATTCGTCAGTCTGTTCGGTTGTCGTAACTGTAATGTTCATCCTTTTTCCACCTCTTCTGATATCTGCACGGAATGTATTTGTAAACTACCCTAGTTCCGTTTGGTTAAAACGCATTCCGAAATTATTTTGTCCGTTTCATAATAATTAACGTAAAATCGTCACGAAGCTGGAAATGCTGGAGGCGTTCCAGATCACGGAAGATTTTATTGACGATTTCCTGCGGCGGCAGCTCAATGTATTCGTTAATAAATGAAACGAGTGTATCACGTTCAATAAATCCTTCATCTGTTCTGCATTCCGTGACTCCGTCGGACATCAGAATGATCATATCCCCCACTTCCACCTGCTGTTCATAGCGGCGGTATCTGGCATCTTTATCCACACCAAGAAGAAGACCTTTTGCTTCAAGGTCAAGGAATCTCTTTTCTTTGTGCTGATAAAAAAAGCCGGGTTCGTGCCCGGCAGAAGCAAAATGAAGAATATGACCACGAAGCTCGTACATTCCGTAAAACATCGTGATGAACATCGAGTCATCCACGTTCTGTTCCACTACTCTGTTCAGGCTTTCAAGAACAGCACTCGGATCTTTTCTGTATTCCGGAAGGCTGTCCATGGCATATTTGATCATCGACATACATAATGCAGCCGGGATCCCTTTTCCGATTACGTCAGCGATTGCCACGTTAACCGAGTGGTCCCCGTCATGCACAAAATGGAAGTAGTCACCGTTCATCTGCTTGGCAGGAACGCTGAGTGCTCCAATTTCAAGACCATCGACTGTCGGCACTGATGTACCCAGTAATGTCTCCTGAACGTTAGAGGCAATTTCCATTTCATTTTTCAGTTCTTTTTGTGTATCCAAAAGACTTTGGTGCTCCCGGAAAGCAAATCCGTAAGCGGTCATCACTTCGAGAAGTATATCAAAAGAATGCCAGACTTCCTCAGGGAGGTCGGGCATTAATTCCTGCATGACGCTTCTCTGGACACTTATCACTTCTTCAGGCGGCATTTTTTTCTCGAGCGCCAGCCTGCTGAATTGCTGAGCAGCATAAAGAGCCTGCTCAGACTGATTCCGCATATATTCATTCAAAATTTCCGTATATTTCTTTTCCATCGATTCCTGCAAATTCATCTTCAATATGACCCTCCTAACGGAGCCATTTCGTCGCGCGGATATCTGTTCCTTCTCCAGGGTTTGAGTCAATGTTGAAATCATCCATCAATCGCCTCACACCCGGAAGGCCAGCTCCAAGACCCCCTGATGTTGAAAAACCGTCTTCCATTACTTTGCGTATATCTGGAATACCCGGACCGTCATCCAGTGCAATAATTCTTAGACCCGTTTTGCCGTTCTCGCTTAATCGGTCAATACACAGCTGACCCTGACCGGCATACAAATAAATATTTCGGGCAAGTTCACTGATGGCCGTTGTAATTCTAGCCTGATCCACGGTTCCAAATCCCAGCTCTTTCGCTACGTTTCTACCAAGCTGACGAGCAGCTACGATATCCCATTCGTTCAGAATGGTTACACAGGATTGGATTTCCATCTGGTCAGTCCCCCAATTCCTGTTGAAGTTTCTCTAAACCTTTTTCCAGGTCGAGGGCTGTCATAACGTCATCCAGCCTGATGCCTAACTCTATTAATGTAATTGCCACTGCTGGCTGAATTCCTGTGATCACTACCTTCGCTCCCATTAACCTTGACATGTTTATCACATCACCGAGCACTTTGGCTATGAAGGAATCGATAAAATCAATGGAGGTAATATCAATTACGACGCCGCGTGCATTGGTTTCATGTATCTTTTTAAGCAGATCTTCCTGAAACTCAAGAGCTGTCTGATCATCCAGCTCCCATTGAATCGACACTAAAAGACAATCTTTTAACTTCAAAATGGGAATTCTCACAGCCTATCCCTCCAATTCCACGATTTTTCGACCTGTCATCTCGAGCGCCAGCTCCATGCCTTTTTTCATTGTACTTGTCGTAATGAAGCGTTCCAGGTCGATGCCGAGATTCACAATCGTCTGGGCAATTTCCGGGCGGATTCCAACAAGCATGCACTTGGCTCCAACGAGTCTCACGGCTTCTGCAGCCTGAATGATATGGTGAGCAACCATCGTATCCACAACCGGTACACCCGTAATATCAATGAGTACGACTTCTGCACGATGATTAACGACTCCTTCAAGGAGGTTTTCCATCACGAGTCGCGCGCGTTCTGTGTCGATCGTTCCGACTAGCGGCATGACAGAAATCTGGTCAACAACCGGAATAAGGGGAGCTGATAATTCCTGAAGGGCCATCTTTTGGAGAGAAACGGTTTTTTCCCATGTAGTGGCATATGTATGAATAATCTCGTTGGCCATGGGGGTCATCCATTTATCAAGATGCTCAAGATATTCCCCTTCGCTTTCTTTTGTGATGGTCCCCTGCTCAATCAGATCTTCATGAATGACATGGACAAATTCCCGTAAACCTTGAACGACAAGGGCGATCGGCCACCCAAGGCGGACAATTTTGTCAGAAAAGATCTGAAGCTTCTGCTGATATTCCTGATCCTTTTCCTGAATGTTCAGGAGAATGATTTCAAAGAATTCTGAGCTCGTTGCTTCGAACACGTGCTCAGGCATGACTTCAATCACACGTTCTTTCGAGTCCTGGGCCAGCTGATTCTTCCAAAGGACTTCGAGTTCTTCTTTACGCTCCTGTAAGTGCGCAGTTATTTTATTAAACAAATTTCGTTCACCTCTATGCTCTATAAATAGTACTCTTTTATTTATTACCTCTTATTATAGAGGAGTGTAAGGCAATGGTCTATCCAAAAGAAAAAAACGCTCCATTAAGAGCGTTTTCCACATTAGAGGTCTACTAAACCTAAGCTGATTTGAAGAGCCTCGTCTACCTTGTCCATCGTCTCGTCATCCAGATGGGTTATTTTATCTGTTAGTCGTTGTTTGTCTAAAGTTCGGATCTGTTCCAGTAAAATAACTGAATCCCGCTCAAAACCGTTCCGTTTTGAACTGATTTCAACGTGGGTAGGGAGTTTAGCTTTTTGAATCTGGGCGGTAATCGCCGCGACCACTACTGTGGGACTAAACCGATTTCCGATGTCGTTTTGGATGATGAGAACGGGGCGGACTCCACCTTGCTCTGAACCGACAACGGGAGATAGGTCAGCAAAAAATACGTCTCCACGCTTTACTATCAAAGCGTTATCCTCCGCTTACCAGTCGTTCAATGGTATGCTCCGCTTCGTACTCAGCCTGCAGCGCTTCTGAAGCCATTGACAGGTTGATTTTCGCCATCTCCATATAGCCCCTGCGCATTGCATCCTGTGTTTGTTTCTTTCGTCTGTCGCGAACATAAGCTTTCGTTGCACGGTAAATGCAATCACTGCAGCTTAAATCTTCCTGCTCGGCAAACGCTTCCAGTTCTGTTAGCAGTTGTTTTGGTAATCGTACCAAGATTTCTGTTGTTGCGCTGGATTCCGACACAAACTACACCTCCACCATCAATGCATACCTATTTTGTCATTTCTTCTATTCTCTTGTTCATTCATCTTTCAAGTCCACGTTTATCTTATCACTTATTTCAGATCCTGAAAAGGTCTGTTCGCGAAGTTTCTGACAATTCTATACAGGTTCCGGTTATTTTAGTCCATTTAGCACAGAGGAGATGTGCCCGTTTCTCAGATAAACCCTCGGAACTCTCGCAGTCAGCAGGCAAGCGGATTCGTAATGGATTGTGCCAGCATAGTCCGCGACATCATCCAGTAAAATCTCCTCTTCCCCCTGCTTCCCTACCAGTGTAACCATCGTACCGATTTTCAACTCATACGGCAGCCTGATCATACACTGATCCATACATACTCTTCCGACAATTTCCGCACGCACCCCATTTACCAGCACTTCAAAGCCCTGCATATACCGTGTCCAGCCATCCGCGTAGCCGACCGGCAGTGTACCGATCCACTCCTCCTGCTCTGCAGTGTAGGTTGCGCCATAGCTGATTTTCTGACCGGGCTTCATTTTTTTCACATGAACGAGCGTTGTTTTAAATGAGAGAACAGGCCTGAGCTGGAACGGCATCAGATCTCTGATTTCACCCGAGGGCACAAGACCGTACATCGAAATACCAAAGCGTACCGCATTAAAAACCGAATTCTTCCGCAAAAGTGACGCAGCACTATTTGACGCGTGAATCAGCGCAGGTTTCGAATTGAATACAGACAGCATGTCAATAAACCGTTTATGCTGTTCATCTGCGTAAGACTGGTCCTGTTCGTCCGCCGTGGCAAAATGGGTAAAGACCCCTTCCAGGTTAAATGTACCGAGTGCCAATGCCATCTCTTCAGCCCTCCGGATCTCTGAAGAATCAGTGAAACCCAGACGGCCCATTCCCGTATCAAGTTTAAAATGAACGTGTAAAGGCGTTTTTTCTATATACGGCGCAGCCTGCTCAAGCCAGTCTGCTGAAAAAACAGTCGCACGGATGTCATGATCAGCGGCAAGCCCCGCATCTTCAGGACGAACCGCTCCCATAATGAGGATCGGCACCTCAAATCCCTGTTTCCGGAGATAGATCGCCTCATCTAAAAATGCAACAGCAAGCCAGGTTGCACCAGCTTCAAGAGCAGCCTTGGCCACTTCCACATAGCCGTGTCCATAAGCATTCGCTTTCACCACAGCCATCACGACTTGTTCTTCACCAATATGCTTTGAAATTTGTTTTACATTATGCGTAATTGCATCCAGATCTACTTCAATCCATGTATCACGATGAAAATCTTTCATTGCAGACACCTTCTTTATAAAGCGGGAACAATCGCTGCTCCCGCAAAGATGTCGTTATTTTACCATAGAGCCCTGAACGGAGCGAGCGACATTCAGCATTTCTTCCTGCGTCAGGTCATTAGAAGCAAGCAGATAATTCACACCATTATAGCTCCACTCAACAGAACGCTCTGTCATTGCTCCAACGGCAAATCCGAGATCCGCCACCTCACCCGATGCTTCTGAAGTCGTCAGCATGACAGGAGCTGTCTCCAGTTTCTCCTGAATCAGCGTAAAGCTCTTCTCCCCTTCATACGTCAAGATGACCCGGCTTCCATTGTCTGTCGTCATCTCTTTTTCCTCTGTCAAAGCTGTCCCTTCAATCTCGACAGTCGGGTATAAAACAGCCCATTCCTGCTCCTCTTCACCATCTCCAAGGACCGGTGTCTCAACCAGCGCCCCCATCATGTTCTTCTCTACGTTAAAGTCACTCTTATCAAACGATACGTCATAGCTGACATCCTTGAAAGCAAGATCGATCTTCACATTGCCTTCCTGATCCTTTACCTTAACCGAACCCGGCGTCAGAGACTTTTTATCAAACACGACCTGCTGAAGCGGGAACATGGCCTGATGCTTGTACCTCGTTTTCGTATCAAAAATGTATTTGCCGTCCTTTTCAGTGAAAACAGCTTCCTTATCATCCTGAATATCCTTAATTAAGGACTCCACTAAGTACGCCTGGCTTCCATTAGCCGGCCAGTCACTTTGAAACCTGAAGCTCTTATTCAGCGCAGGTGTCAGTACAAACACACCCTCATCATTCCGGATAATCATCTGACTCTGCTTTTCCTCCGCATGCTTCAAATGAACCCGGTAAAAATGAGGCTTCTGATACCAGACCTCCACATCATACTCCTGTGGCTGCTCTCCCGTACTAAATGTCATCTTCGCTGTAGCCTTATACCCCTGCGACTCCTCCAACTTGTCCGACAAATCTTTCGCTGCCTCATCCTTCGTTTTCTCACCACAAGCCGCAAGCATCATCATCAGGCAGATTGCTATGAAACAGAGAGCAATTTTCTTCATGGTTTCCTCCCCTTCACTCATTACACGTTGTCCAACCGGTGCATTACGATTCTATGAAATGACGGGAAGGTGTATGACTTTTTTAAGGGACGGGTTTATTAAGGCGGATGGGTGGAGAGTTGAGTGCTTGATGGAAGAGTGGTCCTGCTTAGTTGTAAAGAAGAGAGTGAGTGGATTTAACTGACTTGATTGAAAAGCGGGAGTGCTACTTAGTTGCTGCGGAGAGGGTGAAGACTTGATTGAAAAGCGGGAGCGCTACTTAGTTGCTGTGGAGAGGGTGAAGGAATCGTTCACCGAAGTGATGGAATCATGATGTTAATGTGATGGAATAAGCGAGACGATTGAAGGGATTATGACCGGCTGGAGGCTTAATGAAGGAATTAATTCCTAGAAAGAAGGGATTATTTTTTCAAACGAGTGAATTAATTTCTCAAAAGATGGAATTATTGACCGCAGTTGAAGTTAGAATAAAAAGTGGACACGTAGATATCCTTTTTATCATACTGAGGATACCAATAAAAAGGACGTGTTCAACATGCGGAAA
>NZ_SORW01000034.1 GCF_004405105.1 Jeotgalibacillus sp. R-1-5s-1
GCCTTGTTCCCAAGACCGTAATGGAGATGCGTGATGTCCGTCACCCATTTCTGATTGGGCTGGCTCGCTGTGAATTCGCGATTCAAGACGTTATCCTCGATGTTGACATAGCTGGTCTTCGTACAGTAGCCGTTCGACCGGCGAATGAAAGACTTCAAGCAGAGCTTGATCATCAGACGACGAATCCGTTTGCGATTGTACTGCTT
>NZ_SORW01000035.1 GCF_004405105.1 Jeotgalibacillus sp. R-1-5s-1
AAGGAATCGAAGACCTGGAAAGCGTACTCTCAGGAATTGAAACGACAGGCAGTGGATTATTATCTGGCGGGTCAAGGGAGCCTCAGTGAGACCTGTGCTCGTTTCAACATTTCAACTTCCTCTGTTTTACGAAGATGGATAAAGCGTTACACTAGTGGAAAAGACTTAAAATCCACTAGTGAGGGGAATAAAAAGATGAGCACAGGACGCAAGACAACACTACAGGAACGGATAGAGATCGTCCAATACGCAATCGCCCACGACCTTGACTATCATGGGGCTGCGGAGAAATATCAGGTCTCGTATCAACAGGTCTATGGATGGGTACGGAAATATCAGGCTGATGGAGAGACAGGACTTCACGATCGACGCGGTAAGACCTTGGAGTCAAAGTCGAATTTGACAGAAGTGGAAAAGTTGAAGCTGCGCATCAAAGAACTGGACCATCGCAACCGATACCTTGAGACGGAGAACGGTCTTTTAAAAAAGCTGAAGGAAATCGAAAGGAGGGCCAGCATGCGCGATTAGGGATTCATCTGCATAAGTTTCAGGCGATCCATGACTATCATGAAGAGACAAAAGCGTCGATCCAACTGCTTTGTCAACTGCTTGAAGTATCACGATCCGGTTACTACAAATGGCTGAACCATACACCGACTGACCAACAGGAGGAAAATGAATGGCTACTCGGAGAGATCAAGA
>NZ_SORW01000003.1 GCF_004405105.1 Jeotgalibacillus sp. R-1-5s-1
TAGTAACTCGTTTAGACATAAAAATGCCCCCTTCAGAGTAGTAGAGAGTTTTTTTTATTTCTCTGTCTACTTTGAAGGGAGCATATCACTCAGCTGGTCGGTTTTTCTTTTTGAGATAGGTGTGCGGCGGGGGGAATGGTTCGCAAGATTTCAGCTGATGTTCATGAAATTTCACGTGCGTTTCGTGGGATGTGGAGAACGGTTCGCAGAATTTGGGTGCTGGTTCACAGGATTTCAATGGAGGTTCGTAAAATTGTGAAATATGACTTATTACGGTGGTGGCGAATTTATAGAGTTGAACACATTTATTGAGGGGATTTTGTGAAAATGGTAGATAGATCAAATGAATGTGTAGGTCAAATATCACTGAACTGACGAACTTTCTGAGAAGCTTACGAACTCGGAAGTTAACCTCACGAAATCCCGTGTTAACCTCACGAATCCCCCGTCTAACCTGACAAATTAACAGTACAACCTCACAAACATGATATTCTCCAGAAAACACTCTCTTTTAAAGGTGATGTCCGGGACGGAGTAGGCCAAATTTCACTGAACTGACGAACTTTCTGATAAGCTTACGAACTCGGAAGTTAACCTCACGAACTCCCGTGTTAACCTCACGAATCCTCCGCCTAATCTTACAAATTAACGGTACAACCTCACAAACCTGATATTCTCCAAAAAACACGCGCTTTTAAAAGTGATGTCCGGGACGGAGTAGGTCAAATGTCACTGTACTGACAAACTTTCTGAGAAACTGACGAACTCTTCCCCTAACCTCACGAACTCAGGTGCTAAGCTGGCAAACTCAGCGTCTATCCTCACGAATTCCATCTCCAACCTCACAAACCAAAATCTTTTCCAAAAAACAGTTGCCAATTTCAAGAAATAAGTATATAGTACATTACAACAGTAATGCACTAGAAAAAGGAAGGTGGTGAACCTTATGCTGAATCCGGACAGTGTAAAACCGATTTATGTTCAAATTGCCGAATGGCTTGAAACAGAAATTCTTCAGGAGCGGTTTAAAGCAGATGACAAAATGTATTCCCAGTATCAGCTTGCAGATCAATTCAACATCAATCCGGCAACAGCCGCGAAAGGACTTACCATTTTAGCTGACGCAGGAATTTTATATAAGAAAAGGGGACTCGGTATGTTTGTGACAGAACAGGCAGCAGACCAAATTCGACACAGAAGAATCAACGAAACATTAACAGCACTCGTTTCTGAAATTGTGGAAGAAGCAGCGCACTTAAATGTTGGAGAACAGGAGTTAATTCACATGATTCAGCAGGAGGGAAAACGCCGGAAAGGGGCAGTACGATGAATGTCATTGAATGTCGCCAGGCTGAGAAGAAGTATAGGGGAGAACATGGAATCCTTCATGCTGATTTCACCATTCGTGAAAATACGATAACAGGTGTGATTGGTCGTAATGGTGCAGGTAAAACGACTTTGCTAAAAATGCTTGCAGGCTACCTGAAGCCCACTGGAGGAGAAGTGAAAGTGTTTGGTGAAAGGCCGTTTAATAGCCTGAAAGTTTCTGCTAACAGTATGTACCTGGATGAGTTTACGGTGTATTCAGATTCTACTCCGATTGGCGAACTGTTTCAACATCACAGAAGGTTTTATCCAAACTGGGATCAGCAGCTTGCAGTGGAACTGCTCGCTTATTTCTCCATTTCTCAAAAAGCAGTCCGTGGAAGCTTGTCTAAAGGTCAGAGAAACACGTTACACGGAATCATAGGTCTTGCCGCAAGATGCCCGTTAACCATTTTTGATGAACCGACCACAGGGATGGACGCTTCTGTGAGAAAAGATTTCTACAGGGCGCTGTTAAAGGATTATCTGACTCACCCGAGAACGATTCTGATTTCCAGCCATCACCTTGATGAGATAGAGGACCTTTTGGAAGATATCGTTTTAATTGATCTTGGTAAAATAATTCTGCATCTGCCGGTTGAAGAATTGAAGGAATTCGGGATGGCGATCTCGGGTCCGGCAGCAGCCGTGAATAACTGGATTCAGCACAAGACAGTCATCGCTAGAAAAGAAGAAGCTTCGGGAATGGTTACCGTGATCGTTAAAAATGACTTTACAGCAGCTGACAAGGCAACGGCTGCCGGATTAAGGTTTTCCCCGGTATCAGCCAGCGATATGTCGATTTACCTGACAAACCGTGAAAAAGGAGGGATTGATGATGTCTTTAACAAACGTCAGTACAGCTAACATCATAAAAAAGCAATACATTCACAAAATGACTTCTTATAGAGATGCCTGGAAAAGCCTGATCATCACTCAATTAATCGCACTTGCCATTTCTTCATTTTCAACAGGTGGAGGGACTACATCAGGTGACTTTTACAGTATAAATGTCACGAATTATTCAGTTGATGTTGTTTTTTTCTTTACTGTGTTCTGGGCTTTTATTGCATCGTTTTTAGTCACAACCAACAGTTATACGTATGAGGATTTTTCTTATGTGAGTAATCGTACAACAAGCGCTGTTTCAGCGATTCTGTTTGTTGCCTCGATCACGACTATAGCAGCCATCTTTACGATGCTTAGCTCCTATTTCATTTTTATGGTGATGTATTTGACACAGGATGTAAATATACTGTACGGATCGAATACAATTGGGGATTTTTCAGAAATCCTATCCTCATTTGCAGCAGTTTGGGGATATCTTCTGTTAGCCTCATCAGTTGGATATATCATTGGTGCGCTCGTTCAGATTAGTAGGATATTCAGTTTAGTGATTCCCGTCTTGATATTTTTACCCGGCTTTATGAATGTTCAGGTTCCTATTCTTACAGACGTTGTTACCTTTTTCACTACTGAAACCTCTGTCATGATGTTTACAATGAAAGTGCTCATCACAGCAATCCTCCTTTTCATGTTGGGGTGGTTGCTTTCAGCTAAAAAGGAGGTGCGGACATGGTAGCCGTTATTACACTATTGCCGGTTATAATGATAGGACTTATCCTGGTGTTTTTTATGACGAGGAACAAATCCTTTCGTAGACAAACCTCCCGTATTCCGCTCAAATATATGCTCAGTGCTTATGTGGGAATCTTATTGTTAAGTCTGGTTACGTATTATATGATCGGGCAAAGTGAAGAGGTAGCAGGCAGGGAGATTGAATCATCAGTTGAAAGTGAAGACTTTGATTTGCATCAAAAAATATTTAACAGACAATTTGATGAGATTGATGACAAATACTATTTTGGACAGGAAAAAATCGGACTCGATTCAGATGAGTTGTCTATCCGTTTTGCCGATCAGAATATGGATACCTACTCTTATAACATCGTCGTCACTAAAGACCCTGATGTAAAAGGAGAAATCATTATTGATTACTACAGGGTACCATTCAGTATTAATGGTATTGATATCTCAGAAGAATTTGAAGCTGCGGACATGCGTTACGACAACGGAGAAATCATCGTCAACAATCTGACAAGAGACTATGTGAACCTGGAATTTGCAGAGTTTCAAATGCCAATCCCGGGAAGTCAATTCAGTGATGACCGATCAAACAGAGACTGGAACTTCAACTTCCAGTCAGGCGGTGATTTCTATCACATTCAGATTCCTGAAAACACACAGCTCAACTACGATCCAAACGTACCAATCTATGAATTTGAGAACTGACTACCTTTAACAAATTCAGTGCGATTTACATGTTTCTAAAACTACGCCCAAGGTCAGGAGGCCCCCTGACCGATTTCTAATTAATACTCTACTTCGGTTTAGGTTTTCAAGAAATCAACTGTCGATCAAAATTCTGCTTTCACTTTGTAATATCATAAGGGCAGAGACCATCCGCAGACTCCTGTGGCGGAAAGGGTCAGGTGAAACCGGCTAAAGCACAGGCGGGTTCACCGCCCGGCCTTGGAAAAGTGGAGGCGACTCGTCCAGCCCCGACAAGCATAAGGCGAAGATGAAAAGAGGGCTGATCTTCGCCCTCGTTCAGCTTTGACTTATGACCTCGAGGGGCTAGTCGCCGGAGCTAGACACCAAGAAAAGCTGTGGCGGGCGTTTAGGGACGTACAAACTGGACTGTCCTCGACGAAGATAAAGGAAACACGGAGAGCGTTAGCGATCCGATGTTGACTTATCGAACGAGAGGACGGGAAGTTTGCTAGTCCCTGCCAGCTGGAGCTAGACAAAGGAAAGCGGAGGATGGTCTCTGCCCGCCTTTTTATAAAAATTAAAGCTAAAATCAAAAAATAAAATATTCAGAAAAAGGTTGACTTCTGTTTCTAACCGCTCTATAATCCTCAACAAGAGATTAACATCAATGCATACCAAAACCATAACTTAATAAACTCTTATCCAGAGTGGCGGAGGGACTAGGCCCTGCGATGCCCGGCAACCAACGAGTCAGCCTTGACTTGGAAAGGTGCTAATTCCTACAGATCAGACTGATCTGAAAGATAAGAGGAGGATCAAAACCCTCTTCTTATGAAGGGGGTTTTTCTTTTTCCCTCTTCTCCTTTATCCCTTTGCCGCAGCCACTCGACAACTTATTCAACCACTAAAGGAGAGATTTGATCATGACAAACGAAAACCCGCAGTACAATATTGAAACGTTATTATTACACGGTGCTACAGAAGCGGATCCAACGACTGGTTCACGTGCGATTCCTGTTTATCAGACAACGTCGTATGTGTTTGACAGTGCTGAGCATGCGCAGAAGCTGTTTTCTTTAGAGGAAGCAGGCAATATTTATACGCGTATCGGGAATCCGACTGTTGCGGCTTTTGAAAACAGGATTGCTCTTTTAGAAGGCGGAGTGGGGGCTGTTGCTGTTTCGTCCGGAATGGCTGCGATCACTTATGCAGTGTTGAATCTGGCGAGTGCGGGTGATGATATTGTTGCAGCTACGAACTTATACGGTGGAACCTATAATTTATTTGCGCAAACGTTGCCCCGTTATGGCGTCAATGTAACGTTTGTTGATGTTTCGGACCCGGAAAATGTGCGGAAAGCCATTGGTCCGAAAACGAAGGCAGTGTTTGCTGAAGTGATTGGAAATCCGAGTTTGCATGTGCTGGATACAGAAGCGGTTGCGAAGGTGGCTCATGAAGAAGGTGTACCGCTCATTGTGGACAGCACGTTTGCGACACCTTATTTGAATAAACCATTTGAGCATGGGGCAGATATTGTGGTTCACTCGGCAACAAAATGGATTGGCGGTCATGGAACAACGATTGGTGGTGTCGTGGTTGATGCAGGCAAGTTCAATTATGATAATGGCCGGTTCCCGGATTTTACAACGCCGGACCCAAGCTATAACGGACTGCGTTTCGTTGATTTAGAGGAAGCGGCGTTTATTGCAAAGCTTCGCGTTAACCTGCTTCGTGATACAGGGGCGTGCCTGAGTCCGCAAAATGCATTCTATTTACTGCAGGGGCTTGAAACGTTGCATTTGCGCCTCGAACGACATGTTGAAAATGCCCAAAAGGTTGCTGAATACCTGGCAGCTCATCCATCCGTCGAATGGGTTCAGTATCCGGGACTGAAGGATCACCCTTCACATGAGCTTGCGAAAAAATATCTGCCTAAAGGACCGGGCTCGATTATTGTGTTCGGCATTAAAGGTGGACGTGAAGCGGGAAGAAAAGTCATTGATAACACGAAGCTTTGGTCTCATGTAGCCAACGTTGGAGATGCAAAATCACTGATTATTCATCCGGCAACAACCACTCATGCCCAGCTAAGAGGAGCAGATCTCGAGGCAGCCGGCGTCAAAGAGGAGCAGATTCGCCTCTCAGTGGGGATCGAATCGGTGGAAGATTTAATTCATGATTTAAATCAGGCGATTGAAAAATCAGCAGTTCCTGCACATTCATAAATGGAGGAGGAATCAGGAATGGGAGAGACACCTGTGACAGAGAAAACGAGGCAGAGTGAGGGGACTGTTCATATTGGCTCATTAGTGCTCGAGTCCGGAAAGATACTCCGGGACGTTTCTCTCCGCTATGAGCGGGCTGGAGATCCATCGCTTCCTGTTATCCTGATCTGTCATGCGCTAACAGGTACTCATCAATCCTACGGTACAGAGGAAGATCCGGGGTGGTGGAGAGGCTTTATCTCAGAAGGCGGTTCTGTAGATCTGACGAGGTTTCAGGTTATTACCTTTAATGTGATCGGGGGATGCAGTGGCTCAACCGGGCCGGCTTCCCTCAATCCCGACAATGAACTTTATCGCTCGGATTTTCCCTTTGTATCCATCAAAGATATTGTTAATGCCCAGCATAAAGCGTTAAATGAACTCGGGATCCACCGACTGCATGGCATCATTGGCGGATCGCTTGGAGGCATGCAGGTGCTTGAATGGAGCGTAACGTATCCTGATTTTATGGATAAAATCGTGCTGCTGGCTGCAACGCCGTCATTGAGTGATTACGGCATCGCTTTTAACAGAATTGGTATTCATGCGATTGAAAATGACCCGGGGTGGAAACAGGGCAATTATGAGCATGCTTCAGAGGTTAAGGGCTTTGAAGTAGCCAGAATGATCGGGCTTGTCACCTACAGGAGTCCGGCGCTTTTCACAGGCCGTTTTAAACGGGAGGAAAAACTGTCTGAGGAAAAGCAGCCTTATTATCAGGTCGAATCGTATCTGCGTTACCAGGGTGAGAAAATCACCAGAAGGTTTGATCCAAACAGTTATTTAACGCTTCTCTATGCCATGAATCATCATGATATCGGACGTGGCAGAGGTGGGATTGACCAGGCAGCTGCCAGAATTAAAGGAAAGTTTTTAGGTGTTGGATTTAAGGGAGATCTTCTTTATCCGCCGGAGGATATCAGACGTTTTTCAGCGCTGGTGAAAGGTGGTTCCTATCATGAAGTGGACACCCATTTCGGACACGACGGATTTTTAGTTGAATTTGATAAATGGGGACCGGTGATTAAACATCATTTTGAAAACAAAGAATAGGCAGTCAGGCTGCCTCTTTCTTTTAAACATAAAACAGAGTAAACAGGGAGGAATTATGATGAATAAAAAAACAAAAGGCTTTATTTTATCCATAGCGGCAATTGGAGTCCTCGCTGGCTGCTCTGCGAATGCGGATTCGGATGAATTACCTGATAAAATCACCCTTGATTATGCTTATTATTCGCCTACCAGCTTAGTACTGAAGGAACAGGGACTTGTTGAGGAGGCGCTTGCTGATGAAGGTGTAGAAGTAGAGTGGGTGCTGAGTCAGGGCAGTAATAAGGCACTTGAGTTCCTCAATTCACGCAGTGTGGATTTCGGCTCAACAGCCGGTGCTGCGGCGTTGATTGCCAAATCGAACGGTTCACCGATTGAATCGGTTTACTTATATGCCAAGCCTGAGTGGACAGCACTTGTTGCCGCTGAAGGATCTGACATTCAGAGCGTAGAGGATTTAGCAGGTAAAAAAGTAGCTGCAACACTCGGGACTGATCCTTATATCTTTTTACTAAGAGCATTGGAAGAGGCCGGGCTTTCATCAGAGGACGTTGAAATTGTAAACCTTCAGCATCCGGATGGAGCAAATGCGTTAAGCTCCGGACAGGTGGATGCATGGGCAGGACTTGATCCGCATATGGCGAGAGCCGAACTTGATACAGGGGCAGAGCTGTTTTACCGAAATGCTGACTTTAACACATACGGTACGCTGAATGTCCGGTCAGATTTTGCTGAGGATTACCCTGAACTGGTGGAGACGGTCATTGAGCAATATGAAATCGCAAGAGAATGGACGATTGAAAATCCGGATGAAGCAGCGGCTATTCTGTCTGAGGAAGCAGATATGAATATTGAAGTGGCCAAAGCAAGCGTCGCACGAAACGATTTTTCAAATCCCGTTATAGGTTCTGAACATACAGAAGCCCTGATTGCGGCAGGAGAAGTACTTAGGAATGAAGAGGTCATTGATGCGGATGCCGATGTGGAATCACTTGTTGATGAATTGTTAAATCCCTCATTTACAGAGTCACTGGGATCTGAATAGGAGGCTCGTTTATGAAACAGGTCAATAAAAGATTATCGGTATTTGGAATTGGACTCGTACTGCCCGTTTTACTTTTGGTGATTTGGGAGGGAGCGGCGAGACTAGGCTTGATTGAGCCTTATCTCCTGCCTGCCCCAACGGTTGTCGTTGTTTCCATCATTGATATGGCGCAGGACGGCACGTTATGGGGGCACGTATCGATCACGCTGTACCGTGTACTGATCGGATTTTTGATAGGAACGGCTGCAGCGCTTGTCATTGGTTCAGCAGTCGGCTATTTCAGACGGTTCGAGCAGCTGATGGACCCGATCCTTCAGGCTTTCCGTTCCATTCCTTCCCTTGCATGGGTTCCGCTGTTTCTTTTATGGATGGGAATCGGGGAGCCGTCGAAGGTAACGCTGATTGCAGTCGGTGTCTTTTTCCCGGTTTATCTGAACATTGTCTCAGGTATCCAGGGGGTCGACAGAAAGCTGATTGAGGTAGGGAAGGTTTACCGTTTCAGTTCATTCCAGCTTGTTAAAAGAATCATTCTTCCTGCCTCGCTCCCATCCTTTTTAGTCGGTATCCGGAGCGGGCTTGGACTTGGCTGGATGTTTGTTGTAGCAGCTGAACTTCTTGGTGCCAGTGAAGGACTTGGTTATTTGCTTGTGCTCGGACAGAATACGTCATCCCCTGAACTGATTATTGCGAGTATTTTACTGTTTGCTGCCTTAGGAAAAGGAACAGATGCCTTATTGAAGCAGGTGGAAGTCCGCTCGCTGAAATGGCAGGATAATCTTCAAAACGCTCAGTAAAGAGGTGAAAGCATATGCTGACAGTCAAAAAAGCATCAAAGTTATTTAAGGGTGGAACAGCGGGTTTCAAAGACGTCAGTTTTACGATACAAAAAGGCGAAATTGTCGGGATTCTCGGTACAAGCGGATGTGGGAAAAGTACGCTTCTGAGGGTGTTGTCAGGTCTTGAGCAGTCAGACAGCGGGACCATTCATACCGGAGACGAGCAGGGAAGTCAGCAGGCTGGGGGGATGATTTTTCAGGAACCGAGATTAATGCCGTGGCTTTCAGTTGAAGACAACGTATTGTTTGGCTTTGAGCAGCCGAAAAAACATACGGATAAAGCCGGCCACTATTTATCACTTGTTGGATTAAAAGATTTTGCGAAATCTCTGCCACGAGACTTATCAGGTGGGATGGCGCAGCGTACAGCGATTGCCAGAGCACTCGCATCGAAGCCTTCGGTATTGCTTTTAGACGAACCGTTCAGCGCACTGGACGCTTTCACTAAAATGCAGCTGCAGGATCTGCTGCTTGATATATGGGAGCAGGAAAAAACAACGATGGCCATTGTCACTCACGATATAGACGAAGCGCTTTATCTGTGTGACCGGGTGCTCGTGATGAGCGGTCAGCCCGGCACGATTGCCGCCGAGCTGAAAATAAAACAGCCAAAGCCGAGAAGCCGCAGCGACATTAATCTTACTGTCTATAAGGAAAAAATCTTTTCAATTCTTGAGGGCAGTCATGGCAAGGCTAAAGCCCAGACCGCAAAATAAAATCCAGCTATTTCCGTTTAATCTCTTTTAAAAAAGGAATAATACACAAAAAGAGAAAATTCGGAGGACTGGATATGTTAATGGAACGAAAAGAGAGTAACAAACGCGCCGGCTGTGAAAACGAATATGGAACCCTCGAACGTGTATTAGTCTGTCCACCGGCCTTTATGAAAATCGAAGAAGCGATTAACGAAACTCAAAAGCACTTTCTGAAGGATAATATTGATCAGGAAAAAGCGATGGAGCAGCATAAAGCATTTATTCAGCTCCTTCATGAACATGGAGCTGACGTTGTACAGCTACCGCCACTTTCCGTTTATCCGGAACAGGTTTTTACACGTGATATCGGCTTTACAATCGGAGATACCGTTTTTATTTCGTCAATGGGCACAGAAATGAGAGATGGTGAGGAATCCATTCTGCTTGATTGGCTGAGAGAATCAGGTGTTCCTCATAAGAAAATCAAAACTTCCTCCATTGAAGGTGGAGATGTCGTGGTTGATGGGAAAACGATCTGGGTAGGCATCAGCAGCCGAACCACTATTGAGGCTGTTGAAGAATTGCGCACTGCCCTGCCGGAATATGAAGTCATTGAAGTCCCATTCGACTCCCAATTCCTTCACCTGGATTGCCTGTTCAACATTGTTTCAGACAATGATGCACTTATTTACAAAGAAGCATTCGATCAGAAAACCATCGACCGTTTTGCGGAAAGATATGAATTGATGTCGGTCAATGAGGATGAACAATTCACAATGGGACCAAATGTATTATCCATTGGAAATGATAAAGTCATCAGTCTACCGGTCAATAAAGAAGTGAACCGAAAACTGAAACGGGCCGGCTATGACGTTCTTGAACTGGATATCTCAGAAATTATTAAATCAGGCGGCTCATTTAGATGCTGCACATTGACTGTGAACCGCTCATAAAAAATTCCTCCCCACGTGTGTGGGGAGGAATTTTTTATGGAACTGAATATCAACTTTGCCAGGTCGCGTTCACTCTGAGACCGCGAGATTTTCACAAAAGTGTCCAAGCTCAGCCCGCCTCCTCAACATATCGCGGCCTGTGGTTTTTTCACGTAAGTGTCCAAGTTCGGGCATAAAGTGACCAAATAGCCTGCGAAAGTGTCCAAGTTCGGGCATAAAGTGACCAAATAGCCTGCGAAAATGTCCAAGCGAGGCAATAAAGTGACCAAACTCAGCCCCCCTCCGCTTTTCTTGTCTAGCTCCACCGGGCAGGGACTAGCAAACTTCCCGTCCTCTCGTTCGATAAGTCAACATCGGTTCACTTCGTTCGCCGTGTTTCCTTTATCTTCGTCGAGGCCAGTCCAGTTTGTACGTCCCTAAACGCCTGCTTCTGCTTTTCTATGTGGCTGGCTGATCCGGTCCTTCCAGTTTTTTATCTTTTATCATTCCGGCATTTCTTTCTTTCCGGTCAACGGTGCCTTCTTCGTACATGCGCTGGATTTGTTCTTCAGCGAATGATTCTTCAATTTGCGTTTTCTTTTTATAGCTCATGGTTAATCTCCTCCTTTTTAAATTAGTATCATTAAAATAAATCATTTTATTCTCCAGGATCATTACTCTGAAATTTCTGTCAATATTTGATTTCTTTTATGAAAACGGATACAATACAGCATATCTTACAGGATTTATCATAAGGGTTAAGGCAATCATAGAACGATCAAAAGGGGATGGGAATATGCATGTGCCATTAATTTTAACGGATTTTCTTGATCGCGCTGTTACACTTTACGGTGGTAAAACAGCCGTTATTGACGGGGAGCGCTCATTGACTTACCGTGACATTGAAAAAAGGGTTAATCAATTATCAAGGGGATTAGCTGAACTCGGTATTAAAAAAGGTGATAAAGTAGCTTATTTGACGCCGAATTCGCTGGAGATGTTTGAAGGGTTTTATGGACTGTACCAGGTGGGGGCTGTGATGACATCACTCAACACGAGGCTTCGTCCGGAGGATTATCAGTTCATTTTAAATCATAGTGAAAGTAAAGTGCTTTTTGTAGATGCAGATTTATATCCGCTCATTGAATCAATCCGGACAAATCTTGAGACTGTACATACATTTATTATCCAGGGCAGGGATGCGGAAGGCTGTCTTTCTTATGAAAAATGGCTGTCGGGCTATTCAGAAGAAGCTTATGACAGAGTACCACTTGAAGAAACGGATATCGCTTCGCTTCTTTATACGAGTGGGACAACGGGAGATCCAAAAGGAGTGCTCCTGTCACATCGATCAAACTATCTCCATGCTTTAACGACAATGCATCACTTAAAAATCAGTGATCAGGATACACTGCTTCACGTCCTGCCGATGTTTCACGTGAACGGATGGGGATCACCATTTTATTACACGGCAAATGGTGCCACACAGGTGATGCAGCGTAAAGTGGATCCGAAAGCCATCCTTGAAAATGTGGCTAAACATCAGGTCAGCATTATGCATATGGCACCGACCGTTTTAAATATGCTTATTGAAGAAGCAGCCCACACGAACGCAAAATTTGATCACGCCTTAAGAGTAGTCATAGCCGGCTCTGCACCACCTCCGGCTTTTGTCAGGAAAGTGGAAGAGGAACTCGGGTGGGAATTTATTCAGGTATACGGCATGACAGAGATTTCACCGCTCGTCACGATGTCAGCTCACCGGAGTAATACGCAAGTAAAGGACGCAGCCCATTCAGCTAAATTAAAATCTAAAACGGGGTATGAACTCATCGGGTCAAAGGTGCGGGTGCTTGACGAACTTGGGGTGGAAGTACCTCATGATGGAAAAGCCATCGGTGAGATTGCGGTCCGCTCCAACAACGTGATGGAGGGCTACTTTAAAAATCCGGAAGCTACCTCAGCAGCGATCCGCGATGGCTGGCTGTATACAGGAGATATGGCGATTGTGGATGACCAGGGGTATATCGAAATTGTAGACCGCAAAAAAGATGTCATTATCAGCGGTGGTGAGAATATCTCTTCTATTGAAGTAGAGGCCGCTCTATACGATCACCCAGCGATTCTTGAGGCAGCGGTAATTGCTGTCCCTCATGAAAAATGGGGAGAAGTTCCGCATGCAGTCATTGTGAAGAGAGAAGGCTATGAGTTAACAGAGGAAGAAGTCATTGCTTTTGCGAATGAAAAGCTGGCACGATTTAAAATTCCAAAAAGCTTCAGCTTCACTGATCAGCTTCCAAAAACAGCATCAGGGAAAATTCAAAAAGTCGTGCTGCGAAAAGAATTCTGGGATAAGGATGGGAAGATGGTGAATTGATCATTAATCGATTATGATCAAACTGAAAAGGAGGCTAAGATGAAAAATAGTATTTACGCTCTGATTTTAACCATCGTTGGTCTTTTTGTTGCCTACATGATCTTTCCGCCATTTAATATATCCTTGGGTAAAGGATCAATGCTAGCAATTCCAATTGGATTTTTCATTTTTTTGATAGGGGTAACATATGGCATCATTGCCTTCTTTAAAAAGGAAAAAGGAGTTCTTAAATATATTTCGTTAACATCTATTCCACTAGGCGTTTTATATGTGGTCTTCATATTTTATTTGTTTGGAGGTCTGATATAACTCCTAGAACATTTGAAGCGACATTTAGACTTCACTTTGAAAAGCGGAGGCGGCTCGTTCAGCCCCGACAAGCATAAGGCGAAGATGAAAAGAGGGCTGATCTTCGCCCTCGTTCAGCTTTGACTTATGACCTCGAGGGGCTAGCCGCCGGAGCTGGACATCAGGAAAAGCGGAGGCGGGCGTAAAGGGATGTGCATACTGGACTGGCCCCGACGGAGATAAAGGAAACACGGCATAGTGAGCCGATGTTGATTTATCGAACGAGAGGATGGGAAGTTTGCTAGTCCCTGCCCGTCGCAGCTAGACACAAAGAAAAGCAAAGGAATGACACGGCACGGTTTACTTATACTATAAAAAGAGTCAAACATGATCGTGTCATGTTTGACCCTTTTTACTTTTTATAACTGATTTACGCTTCCTGTGCCTGAATCTGAAGGTTGATTTTGATATCTTCTCCTACAAGCACGCCGCCTGTTTCAAGCGCCTGGTTCCACGTTAAGCCGTATTCCTTACGGTTCAGTTTACCAGTAGCAGAGAAACCGACTTTTTCATTCCCCCATGGATCTTTTCCTGCACCTTCATATTCCACAGTGAACGTTTCTTTGCGAGTTACATCCTTGATCGTTACATCACCAGTTAACTCGTATTCATCGTCACCGATTTTCTTAACATCAGTTGAAACAAACGTGATGTTTGGAAATTGCTCAACTTCAAAGAAATCAGCTGAGCGAAGGTGATTATCACGGTCCTGATTACGTGTGTCAATTGAATTTACTGTAATCGAAAAGCGGATGTCAGCTCCAGTAAGATCAGCCGGATCAGCTGTTACATCTGCTGAAAAGTCGTGGAAAGAACCCTTCACTTTTGAGATCATCATGTGCTTTACTGAAAAATCGATACTTGAGTGTGCTGCGTCTACTGCCCATTTTTTTGTCATAAAAAAATCCTCCTTGTATAAGTTACATTAAGTAACTTGGTTAGTATTTGTAATTAGTATATTCTGCGGTAAAAAGAAAGTCAACACATTTCTCTCGAATTCGAGATATTTTTTTCGGCGCATGATTTTAGGAAAAGTCTGTAATCTGTAAATGTAAGGTGGAGATGAGGCTCAAACTTGAAAAATACGAAGAGAAGGGGCAGAATTAACGTTTTATCACAAAATGTATTCTTCACACAATTATCATTGAATTCTCTGGAAATAGAGTGAAAAATGGTAAGAAAGGGTAGTAGAATAAAAGAATAGAGGAGGGTGACACGATGAGTAACAGACATTCCCAGCAATCATCTTCAGATCAACCATCGTCCAAATCTCCTTCAAAAGATTACAGTACACCTTCAAAACCTTTTTTCAGACCGTCAATGCTGGTCGTGATGGTTTTTGTTATCTGTATATTGTCTCTTGCAGCAGTGTATGCCTATGAGACATGGAGAAATCAGCAGGTTGAAGCATGGAAGACATCAGCAGAAAATGCTGCTTATAATAAACAGTGGAAAGACGCGGAAAGAGATCTGGCGCAAGCGGCTTCTGTACGCCCTGAGTATGAATCGGTTCATCAAAGCCTGTCAGCAGTCAGAGATGCCCGTTTATTTGAAAATAGAATTGCCCGATTGGAAGAGCAGTTAGCGGCCGGACAGGTTGAACAAGTGGAAAATGAGATCCGCGATATCCGGGAGACACTTCAAAAATCTAAAAATAGCCTTCTCTTTCTCGAACAGGAAAAGATCATGTCCTTAAAGGAAGCGTCGCTGGTTAGCTCTATTAAAAACGAAATTAAAGAGCCGTTATCCATTCAGGCACTCGCCGGGAAACTGCTCGAGGTTTCTGAAATTAACCATCCGGAAGCAGATGAAGTGCAAAATCTTATACGTAACCAGATAGCAGGCCTTTCTATTGAGCAGGCATCTGTTGAACTCGATAAGTTTCATTTTACTGAGGCTTTAAACATTGTCGAAATCGGACTTGGGTATGCGCCATTACATGAAGAATTGATCAGCTACAAGAAAACCATTGAAGCTGAGCGTAATGCCTATCAGGAAGAGGAATATATCAGACTTGCTGAAGCGCAGGAAGAAGCTGAAAGACAAGATCATTTTAACCGTACTGAAGCAGTGTCAGTAGAAGAATGGGAAGTGAAAAATATTAATGACACCATTCAATTGACAGGTACGATTAAGAATATCGGAACAAGACCGATCAGCTGGATTGAGATTGAATGGACCGTTACAGGGAAGGATGGACAGGTGTTGTCCGAGAGTCTGACGGTAGTGGACCCCGAATATGTCTTACCTGAAGGACAGGGCTCATTTAAAGATGAATTAAATTTGTCAGGAGACTATGAAAAAGTGGAGATTACATCCATTACATGGTATTTGGAATAGGGGTGAAGTATGAAGAAAAATTGGATTTCCAGCATACTTGTCTCCATTGCTTTAATTGTTCTTACGGTTTGGGGAGGCCTTATGCTTAGGGAAGAAATACAGCAAAACGTTAGAGAAGAACCTTCTTATCTGATTAGTAACCAGCTGGATTCCTCACAGCGGAATTTTATTGAACAGCTTTCTCTTAATCGTGAAGAGGCACTTTTTGAAGCGCAACAGAAAGTCATTCAGATCGAAACCCCTATTGGTTCAATAGGATCAGGATTTATTTATAACACGGAAGGGGCAGTTGTCACGAATGCCCATGTCGTTGCAAATGCCTCTGAAGTGACTGTCATTACGGCTGACTCTGCACGTTACACTGGTATTGTCATTGGCATCAGCGAGACAGAGGATATCGCCGTGATACAGGTTGATGAATTACAGGGAAAAGAGCCGTTGGAACTGGAACTGAACAGGGAAGCGCAGGTACTTGATCAGGTGCTGGCGCTGGGAAGTCCGCTTGGCTTTCAAAATACGGTAACAGCAGGTGAGATCAACGGGATAAACCGTTCATTCACCATCGAGCCGTTTATATACGAGAATATTGATCAGTTTACTGCTGCGATTTCTCCGGGAAATAGCGGTGGTCCTTTACTGAATTCAGATACCATGAAGGTAATCGGTATTAATTCAGCGGAGGAACCTGAACAAAATCTTGGTTATAGTATCCCCATTACTGATGTAAAGGATCAGATTGATGAATGGATCGCCTCACCGATGCAGGAGCTTCCGTCATTTGAGAATTATGCTGATCAGCCACAGGATGCTGTCGTTCCAACATTAGAAGAACAGGCATTGTATATTGCACAATATTACTTATCCAGTATTGAATTTGGAGACTATGTCACGGCTTATTCTTTGCTGGGAGCAGATTATCAGAATGAGACAAGCTTTAACACGTTTAAAGACGAGTTTAGAAACCTTCTTTCTATTTCGTTGAAGTCCTCTGAGGGTATTGCGATCTCTGGGGAGGTAGAAGTGAGAGCCACTGTTGAAAAAGAGGAAATTGTTTCAGGTAAATCTGAAAAAAAACTTTACTCCTACCGCTTTTTGATCACAGATGAGAACGGTCAGATGAAAATAAAACGGCTGGAATACCAGGAAGCAGAATGACAGACAAAAAAACAGCGGAAAATTCCCCGCTGTTTTTTTGTATTCAATGACTGGAGTCAATCCATTCATCCGCCCACTTCTGTACGCCATCCAGAATAGGAGTGAGCGAGTGTCCTTTGTCAGTCAGACTATATTCAATTCGTACTGGAGTTTCAGGGTAGACGTCTCTTGAAACGAGACCATGTTCCTCCAGTTCCTTTAAACGTTCCGTTAAAATTTTATTGCTGATCTGAGGGATCGGCTCTGCAATTTCCGAAAAGCGTTTAGGTCCTTCGGCAAGTACACGGATAATCACACCATTCCAGCGTTTGCCGAGAATTTGAAACGCCTGCTCGAATTTGGGACATAAAGACATCGCGGCCATCCTTTTCCCTCCTTTATATGAAAGATGCGTTTAGTCAATCTAAGTATACAGGAGGAGGACGGGGTTCGTCATCTTCAGCGGTTTAACAGCGTTTCGTATATTTTCACGTTGGCATATGCTGCTTCCAAAACAGGTGCTTCCAGTTGATGCTGGCTGGCTTTTTCCAGCAGCCAGCCCTGCAGGTGATGAGTTTCAGTCTGAAGTCCCTTTTCCATATCGCGCTGCATGGAAGATTTCATACCGTATTCCATCTCCTGCATTCTCTTCATCTGAATGTCCGGCAAATTATGAGCAATCGGAGCTTCAATCGCTTTCATGATCAGTGAAATTTCTTTAAATAGACGCTCCAGGGTTTGTTTGGCAGCAGGAATTTCAACGGCAGGGCCGACCGGAGCGCGCATGAGCGTAGTAATTCCGGACATTGCTGTGATGAAAGAATATTTGTGCCACATCTCCTGCATAATCGTGTCACTTCTTTTAAAGGATGCCTTCGTCCCATTAAAAATTTCTTCCAATGCTGTAATTCTGTCAGTTTGACGGCCATCCCGTTCGCCGTATACGAGATCGTGAACAGGGCTCGATTGAACAACGGCTCCATTTTCATCAAGTGTCGTTTCAATAAAACAGAGTCCTCCAAGAACACGATTCTCTCCGAACGCTTCAATCAATGGATCGAGGTGAGCGATACCATTCAGCAATGGAAGGATCATGGTTTCATTATGGACAAAAGGAGTAATATCCTTGATCACCTGATCGAGATGATAAGCTTTGGTTGTCAGAATGATGAGGTCAAACGTCTCGCCCTGATCCTGAGCAGTCAGTAAAATAGGCGCTGCTGAATAATCTCCATGGGGGCTTTTGATGACGAGGTCCATTTGCTGCAGCTGACGCTTGCGGTTTTCACGGACAAGAAACGTTACTTCCTGTCCTTTTTCCATCAGTCTCCCACCGAAATAGCCTCCAATTCCCCCGGCACCGGCAATTAGAATATTCATGATGCAAACCTCCAATTCAGTTTTAGTCATTATTGATCATACGCCATTTCGAAAGAAGTCGAAAGAAAAGTCGATTGAATTTTATAAAAATTCCTTTTCATCCCATAATGATCACACTATAATTAGGTTAATTGACTTACATAGATACATATAGGGGGATTATTTTTATGACAAATGGGGGAGTAGAGAAGCGTGAGACAGAACACAAACTGTCAGGTCTTCTTTGCAAAATATTTATTGTTTCTGCTGCTTTAATGGTTGTCAATATGGTTGCGCAGGTTTTGCTATATGGAATACCTGATTTGACGGTAATGAATGTATTGTATAACACACAGTTCCTGCTGCTGATCTTACCGCCTCTTTACTATAAATTGTCCAGGGAACCGGTCTATTTTAAGGAGTTATCTGTTTTGTCCACTCTTTTATTGGCGTTTATTTTTTATTCAAACGCCTGGGTGAATGTTCCGTATTTCTGGTTTGTACCACTGGGAATTGCAGCGGTTTATGCGGATGCAAAGCTGATGAAAAAAGCATTGATTGCGACCGCGGTTCTGCTGGGAGTGGCTCAGTTTGTTCATTTGTATTTTGCAGAGCCGATGACCGTTACGACGTCTATGGAATTTGCCATTTTAACAGGAGCCTATCATATCGTTCAATATGTTCCGATCGCAATTATTCTTTTATATGCTGTACGTCGTGCACGGATCAAAACTGAACAAAGTGAAGAACTGAAAGAAGCGCTGCAAAAAATGCTTGGAAAAGTGGAAAATACCGCTGTTGAACTGGAAGGGAAAGTTGAGAGCCTGACTGATCAGTTAGATGGATCATCACAGGCTGTTAGTTCTGTAAGCAGACAGTTGGAAAAAATGGAAGCGGTATCATTGCATTACCGAGAATCTTCAGCAGCTGCCGAACAGCATGCTGATGGCATTATCAATGAGGTCAGAAATGTATCAGCGCGTACAGATGAGATGCACCTTTTAACAGATGAAGTGATCCATACTGCCGCTCAAAATCAGTCAAATTTAAAGGATACAATCAGACAGATGTCAGAAGTCCAAAGTTCGTCTGAAAAATCCGTTGATACCGTTCAGGTTCTGGATGAAAAAACGAAGGAAATCGATCAGGCATTGAATTTAATTGAAGGAATCGCTGATCAGACAAATCTTCTGGCACTGAATGCATCCATTGAAGCGGCAAGAGCAGGTGAGCATGGAAAAGGATTTGCAATTGTAGCAGATGAAGTGAGAAAGCTTGCAGAGCAATCCTCTGTTTCTTCTGAACACATCAGAGCGATCGTATCCGATATCTCAAACGCTAAAGAGGAAGTTGTTCAGTCGTTGAATAGCACAAAAGGGAAAATCGATATCAGTATGGCTTCCATCCATGACACCGCTTCTGTTTTTCAGCAGCTGATTGTGCGCCAGGAACAACTCAAGCAGCAGCTCAATCAGGTGATTGAGGCATCAAAGGGTTCCGCTCAAAGCGGACAGTCTGTTCACGAAGCCATGCAGGTACTGCAGCAGCACGCATCAGAAAATGATCAAAGTATTGAAGGCATCATTGATTCCATGAACAGATTAGAACAAACATTTAACGACATCCAATCCTTTGCCGATGAGGTAAAAGGACAGGCAAATGACCTGATGGCTAACCTGAAAAAATAATCCTGAAACCTTTTGTTCAGAAAAAACGTCTATATAAGAGACAGTCAATACGACTGCTCTGCTAAATATGGAAATCAAAAGGAGAAATAACATGTTAAAACGCATATTCATATCTGCAATGGCGGTTATGCTTTTGATACCTGCTTTTAACGCAGGAGCATCTGACCATAACACGGAAGAAAGTATTGATGAGCGCTTCGGTCTGCCTATTCTGGTACTTGGTGGAACGCTTTCTGAGGATCAAAAACAGGAAGTCCGTGAAATGCTTGAAGTAACCGATCCTGAGATGGTAGAGGAAGTGGTTGTCACGGGTGAAGATCTTGTACGTTATATTGACGGAGAAGATCGCAATGCGCGTATGTTTTCTTCTGCTAAAATTACCCGTGAAGATGATGGGCACGGGCTTGTCATTGAACGCGTGAATCCGGAAAACATTACAGAAGTAACGGACAGCATGTATGCCAATGCCCTTTTAACAGCAGGGATTGAAAATGCCACAGTTGAAATCGCTTCTCCTGTAAAGGTAAGTGGGCACTCTGCTCTGACAGGAATTTATAAAGCGTATGAAGTCAGTGGTGAAGAGCTTGATACAGCAAGACTTGAAGTAGCCAACGATGAATTAAATCTGGCAACGGACCTTGCAAACGAAGAAGGCATTGATCAGGAAAAAGTAAGTGAACTCTTAACAGAAATCAAACAGGCGATTGCTGAGCAGAATCCGGCAACTCGTGAAGATGTCGAGCAGATTGTTAACGATCAGCTGACAAATCTTGAAATTAATCTGAGTGAGGAAGATCGTCAAAGATTAACAGACCTGTTTGAACAGATGAGAAATTTAAATATCAATTTTGATAACGTATCACAGCAGCTGAATGATTTATCCACAGCGATCCAGGATCAGCTCAGCGACGTGATCAATGATGAAGGCTTTTGGCAGGGAGTACGCGACTTCTTCCAGGGGATCATCGACGCCATTTCAGGCATTTTTGGTGGCGGAACAGAGGATGAATCAACTCCATAAGAAAACCAATTCAAAACTCTCCGGATATACCGGGGAGTTTTTTTAAGTATCAGGCAGTAAGTCGTCTTCTGCTCAATACATTTTCCTTGTATAGTCATGATTTGTTCATAAATATACAAGTGAGAAAATGAAAATAAAGAATACGTAAAGGTTCATGCCAACATTTCTCGTTTGATACGGATCTTTTATTATCTTTGTACAAAGGAAAAGATGGACTTATCTTTGATTTAGAAGGGTTTGTCATATTTATACTCAATGCAAAATTATGCAATCTACAGAAAAATTAAAAAATTAGTATTGAAATATTCTTGTAACATCGTATAATTAGGCTTATCAAATTCAGAAAACTAAGTATATTAGAAAAATAAAAATGATTTAGATTTCGAGGGGGATTACCATGAACACGCAGGAAAAGGTGCTTGACGTCAAGGGGCTCAAGGTTTCCTTCTTTACAGATGATGGGGAAGTGCCGGCAGTTGACGATATCGATTTTTACGTCCGAAAAGGTGAAGTTCTCGGAATTGTTGGAGAGTCGGGCTGTGGCAAAAGTGTCACGTCCTTATCAGTAATGGGACTGATCCCAAGTCCTCCCGGTAAAATTGTCGGAGGTAGTATCAAGCTGAACGATGAGGAGTTAACGAAGGCTTCCGAAAAAAGGATGCGGCAAATCAGGGGAAATGATATTGCCATGATCTTTCAGGAGCCGATGACGTCACTGAACCCGCTTTTTACAATTGGGAATCAGCTGATGGATTCCATGCTTATACATAAAAAAGGAAATAAACGCGAGGCGAAAAAACGGGCGATCGATATGCTTAAACTTGTTGGATTGCCACGTGCTGAGGAATTAATGAATGATTATCCTCACCAGCTGTCGGGTGGTATGAGACAGCGTGTCATGATTGCAATGGCGATGGTCTGTGATCCGAAGCTGCTGATTGCGGATGAACCGACAACAGCATTGGACGTGACGATTCAGGCACAGATTCTAAAGCTGATGAAACGCCTGAACGTGGAGTTAAACACAGCGATCATGTTAATTACACATGACCTTGGTGTCGTGGCTGAAACATGTGAGCGTATCGTAGTCATGTATGCAGGAAAAGTAGTAGAAACAGGTGCATCCATTGATATCTTTAAAGATCCTCAACATCCTTATACAAGAGGTTTGATTCAATCGGTGCCTGATATGAGATACAAAAAGCAGAGACTATATTCGATTCCTGGTAACGTTCCGAAACCGGGCTCAATAAAAACGGGTTGCCGCTTTGCAGACCGCTGTGAATTTGCATTTGACCGTTGCAGACAGGAAGACCCGCCACTGTATCATACGGCGGAAGGCCGCTCCACAAGATGTTTCCTGTTCGATGAAAAGGAGGGCGCAGCTCATGACAGCAGAGCCACTGTTGAAAGTTGAAAATCTTAAAAAGCATTTCCCTGTTCGTGGGGGAATTTTAGGTAAAGAAGTTGGCAGTGTAAAAGCAGTTGAAGGTGTATCGTTTACCGTACATAAAGGGGAAACGCTTGGTATTGTTGGAGAGTCGGGCTGTGGAAAGTCCACAACAGGACGAATGCTGCTCAGACTGATTGAGCCTACAGACGGGAAAGTTTATTTTGAAGGCCAGGACGTCACGACATTAAGCACATCTGAAATGCGTAAGCTTAGACGTGATATGCAGATGGTATTTCAGGATCCATTTGCTTCACTCAATCCGCGACATACGGTTGAAAAGATTCTTGAAGAGCCGTTAAAGGTTCACGGGATTGGAACACCAAAAGAACGTAAACAGAAAGTAAGGGAATTACTTGAAATCGTAGGGCTGAGCAGTTATCACGCTAAGCGTTATCCGCATCAGTTCAGCGGTGGGCAGCGTCAGCGGATTGGCATCGCCCGTGCACTGATGACCCGCCCTAAATTAATTATCGCGGATGAACCGGTGTCAGCGCTGGATGTATCAATCCAATCTCAGGTGCTGAACCTGATGCAGGATTTGCAAAAAGAATTTCAGCTAACGTATATCGTGATTGCGCATGATCTCGGTGTCGTTCGCCATATCAGTGACCGCGTCGGTGTGATGTATCTGGGTAAGATGGCTGAGCTTGCTGACAGTGAAAGGCTCTATGAAAATCCATTACATCCGTATACACAGGCATTATTATCAGCCGTTCCAATTCCGGATCCACTGTTTGAAAAAGAGTCTGTGGTGCTCGAAGGAGATATTCCAAGTCCATCGAATCCGCCATCAGGCTGTACATTCCACACAAGATGTCCATTTAAAATGGATGTTTGTGCTCAGAAGGTTCCCGAATTAAGGGAGCATGAGTCAGGACATTACGTTGCCTGCCATTTATATACAGAGAACGGTAGTGCAGCGAGTCAAAATACACAAGTACTTGAGGAGGGAAAGCATGAATAAGAAAGCATGGTTATTATTTTTCGTATTGCTTCTTACGGTTTCAACTGCATTATTTGGTTGTTCCAGTGAGGATGGGGCGTCAGAAGATGGCTCAGGAAATGATGGGGGCGGCGATTCTGCTGAAGAAACACAAGATACACTTGTCTTTGGACGCGGGGGCGACTCAGTCGGACTTGATCCAATTACAGTAACAGATGGTGAATCTTTCAAAGTAACAAAAAACATCTTTGACACACTGATTTTCTTCGGTGAGCAGGATACAGAAATCCAGCCTGGACTTGCTGCAGACTGGGAAGTTTCTGAAGATGGTCTGACTTATACTTTCATGCTTCAGGAAGGTGTAACATTCCACGATGGTACTGAATTTAATGCGGATGCGGTTGTGTTTAACTTTGACCGCTGGGCTAACGGAACAGAAGATAAGTTCTACTATTACAAATCAATGTTCGGTGGGTTTGGTGATGACGAAGGTCACGTAATCGAATCTGTTACAGCAGTCGATGATATGACAGTTGAAATTAAACTGAAGCGTCCACAGGCGCCATTCCTGAAGAACCTTGCGATGAGCCCGTTCGGTATTGCGAGTCCGGCTGCGGTTGAAGAGCTTGGTGACGAAGGATTCAATGAGGCACCGGTTGGTACAGGTCCATTCAAATTTGTTGAGTGGAGAAGAAATGAGCGTATTGTGGTTGAAAAGAACGAAGATTACTGGCAGGAAGGCTATCCGAAGCTGAACCAGATTATTTTCCGTTCAATTCCTGAAAACTCAGCACGTTTGAATGCACTATTAAATAATGAGATTGATCTTGCTGACGGTATTAATCCAAGTGATGCTGCACAGATTGAAGGGAATGATCAGCTTCAGCTGTTCGAACGTCCATCAATGAACATTGGCTACCTTGGTCTTACAGCAACTCGTGAGCCATTTGACGATCCGAAAGTACGTCAGGCAATGAACCACGCAATTGACCGTCAGGCGATCGTGGATGCATTCTTTGAAGGCCGTGCAGAAGTGGCTAAAAACCCTATGCCACCTGTAATTTCAGGCTACAACGATGAAATTGAAGGTTATGAGTATGATCCTGAAAAAGCGAAGCAGCTTCTTGAAGAAGCAGGTCTTGGCGACGGTTTTGAAATGGAACTTTGGGCAATGCCGGTTCCACGTCCATACATGCCGGATGGACAGAAGGTTGCTGAAGCAATCCAGAGTAACCTTGCTGAGGTAGGGATTACAGCTGAAATCGTAACGTATGAGTGGGCGACTTACCTTGAAAAGGCCCGTCTTGGAGAAGCGGATGCATTCCTTCTTGGATGGACTGGAGACAATGGTGATGCGGATAACTTCCTGTATGTTCTTCTGGATCAGGATAACATCGGAAGCAACAACTATACGTATTACGAAAATCAGGAAGTACATGATCTGTTAATTCAGGCACAGTCTGAAACAGATGAAGATACGCGTAACCAGCTTTACATGGAAGCACAGGAACTGATTCATGCGGATGCTCCTTGGGTACCGCTTGCTCACTCTACACCTTTGATGGCAGGGTCTGCAGCACTTCAGGATTTCCTTGCTCACCCAACAGGCTCTGATGATCTTCACAGAGTATACTTTGAATAATCAGTAACACCATTGCGGGGGAAGGTGATCATTCGCCTTCCTCCTTTTTCTATGGTTAGAACTACATATTGAATAGAAGTGTTGAGAGGTGAAAAAAGATGCTTCAATACATCATTAGAAGATTGCTGCAGCTCATACCGGTATTACTCGGAATGACGTTTATTGTGTTTTTAATCATACGGGCGATTCCCGGAGACCCTGCATTGGTGATTCTGGGACAGCAGGCTACAGAGGAGGCCGTGGCCGCATTAAGGGCATCTCTTGGTTTGGATGAACCGTGGTATGTTCAATATTTTCAGTATCTTGGTAACTTGTTTACAGGAGACCTTGGGGAATCAATCCGGACGCGTACCCCTGTAAACGAAGAAATCTGGCCTTATCTTGCTACAACGTTTGAGCTTTCATTTTTTGCGATTTTAATTGCCGTTATTATTGGCGTTAATGCAGGGATTATCTCAGCATGGTTTCAAAATTCATGGTTCGATTATACAGCGATGATTTTAGCACTTGTAGGTGTGTCAATGCCTATCTTCTGGCTTGGTTTGATGATGCAGTATCAGTTTTCCCTTCAGTGGGACTGGCTGCCGACATCAGGTCGTGAGGATGTTCGGGACCCTGTAACTGCTATTACAAATTTGTATTTACTCGATACATTAATCCAGGGAAGATTCGATCAGTTCTGGACGGTGCTTAAGCATCTGATCATGCCGGGTATTGCACTTGCAACGATTCCAATGGCAATCATTGCGCGTATGACAAGGTCAAGCATGCTTGAGGTCATGAAATCAGATTATATTCGTACTGCACGTGCGAAGGGTGAAAAAATGTTCTGGGTTGTTTATAAGCACTCTCTCAAGAATGCTGTTATTCCCGTTCTGACAGTAATCGGTCTGCAGACAGGATTACTGCTCGGCGGAGCGATTCTGACAGAAACCATTTTCAGCTTGCCTGGAATCGGACGCTACATCTATGAAGGTATTTCATCCCGTGACTATCCGGTTATTCAATCAGGCATTCTGGTCGTTGCCTTTATTTTTGTCATGATCAATCTGATTGTCGATATCCTTTACTCAATTATTGATCCTAGGATTCGCTACAACTGATGGGATTTCACGTAAGAGAGGAGTGTTTGTATGGGTGAACCAGCCAAAATACAGGAGCCGCCAGCTCCAGTGCAGCCACAAGAAGAAACGATTTCTCCATGGAAAGAAGGATGGAGAAAATTTCGCAAAAATAAAATTGCTCTAGTAGGGACGAGTATTGTTTTGTTCTTTGTCCTGATGGCAATCTTTGCACCATGGATTGCTCCTCAGGGAATCAATGAACAGGACCTGCCAAATCGTCTTCAGCCGCCATCGTCTGAATTCTGGTTTGGAACCGATGATTTTGGCCGTGATATTTTCTCGCGCGTTGTGTATGGAGCGCGAATCTCTCTGACCGTTGGATTTTTGGCGGTAGTAGGGTCTGCAGCTGTTGGAAGTCTGCTTGGCATTCTGGCCGGATATTATGGACGCTGGGTAGATACCATTATCTCACGTCTATTTGATATCATGCTTGCATTTCCAAGTATTTTGCTGGCGATTGCAGTCGTTTCCATTCTTGGCCCATCCCTGCGAAATGCGTTAATTGCCATTGCGATCATTAATATACCGAACTTTGGACGACTGATCCGCTCAAGGGTTCTGAGTGTAAAAGAAGAGGAATATATTATGGCAGCGAAAGCAATTGGGATGAGTGATGCACGGATTTTATTCTCACACGTTCTGCCGAATTCAATGACACCAATCATTGTACAGGGATCACTTGCCGTTGCAACAGCCATACTGGAAGCAGCAGCATTAGGATTCCTCGGGCTTGGTGCTCAGGTACCGCAGCCGGAGTGGGGAGCCATGCTTGCAGCGTCACGTGCCCTGCTCGTTCAGGCACCATGGACGCTATTCTTCCCGGGTCTGGCCATCATGCTGGCCGTATTGGGCTTCAACCTGATGGGTGACGGTCTGCGTGACGCACTTGACCCTAAAATGAAAACATAAAAAAATTCGCCGGTGATGCCGGCGAATTTTTTGTTTTACATGGTATATAGATGTTTGTCTATGATTTGCTGGTGGGGACAGGGTATAGGTCAAATGGCACGATTCTTCGAACAAATCTGAAAACCTTACGAACGTGTCGTATAATCCTCCGAACCAGGGCGCAAATCCTGTGAACCACCGGCAACATTCCACGAACCTCAACCGAAATCCTGAGAACAAATGCCTGCTGCTGCCCGATTTATAAACTAAAGCGTCTTCTCCTCTTTCAACAAATCCCTGATCTCACGCAAAAGCTCAACCTGAGGATCCGGCACAGGAACGGCTTCCTTTGCCTCTTCCTTTCGCTTAAAACGATTCAGCAGCTTCACAAAAAGGAAAATAGCAAACGCTACAATAATAAAATCAATAATAGCTTGAATAAACACACCATATGTTACAGCTGCATCACCAATCGTGAGGGCAAGTCCTGAAAAATTAACACCGCCCATTAAAATGCCAATCAGCGGAGTGATAATGTTCTCAACAAGTGCAGTAACAATTTTTCCGAATGCCGCACCGAGAACGACCGCAATCGCAAGATCCAGTACATTTCCCCTCATTGCAAACTCTTTAAATTCCTTCAACATATGATCACCGCCTTTTCTTTTTATTATAAAAATAGAAAAGGGGAAAAGATAGTACATATTTGAATAGACAAAAAACAGGATGAAGCCATGCTCCATCCTGTCTCATTATCCAGTAGCCAATTGCTTACTTTTGTTTTCCTGCTTATAAATATAATCAATCGTCTGAAGGTTAAATTCCTCCGGCTGATCGATATTGCATACATGACCCGAACGGCGGATTGTAATGTACTGAAGAGTGTGGTCCCGTCTGACGAGCTCTTCTACAGGTGCACGGAAGAGGTAATCTTCCTGTCCCATTACAAAAAACGTCGGAATTCCTTTATGATCAAGCTGAAGTTTTGATAAATAAGGGTTAATCATTTTAGTCAGTGAGAACCACTTAATGAATTCCTTCTGACACATTTTTTTGGCTGAATTAACGAAAGCTAAGCGGGATTCTTCATGCCGGCGATTCGGCATAATGATCCAGGCGAATAGCTTGTACAGCAGCATGTATGGAATGAACCGTTTCGTTGTCCGGCCGAACCATAATAAAAACTTGGTGCGGATATCAAGCTTAATAATCGCTCCGCATAAGATCTGTGAGCGGACATATTGAGGGAACTCACTTGTGATCGTTTGAACAACGATTGTTCCTAATGAAATTCCGATAAAATGTGATTGTTTTACTTGTAAATGATTTAAAACGTCAATCACTTCTTTAGAGACTTCTTTAAAGGTATCCCCTTTTTTCCAGCGGCCCCGCTCAGACTGGCCGTGACCACGCAGATCGACGACAATGACGTTGAAATGTTTTCTGAATTCCTTGATTTGCTTAAACCAGATACTGGAGCTTCCACCGGCACCGTGAATAAAAGTAACCCATGGAAGAGATTCGTTATTTTGATAGGTTCTGTAATGAAGCACGTGTCGTTACCCCTTTTTTTATACTCTATTAATCTAAACATATTGAGGCTCTATGAATCAACTAAAAAGCGGTCAGACCACTTGGAAATAATAGTGTTTATGCAGGCTGCAGCCCGGGTTAAAAGAAGCATGGCAAGAAGGACAGACAGCGTCACAATTCAGGTATTCGTTTATCGTTAATTCTGTTCCACAGGCCCCGCAGAGAATGGCTTTTTGATCAAACTGATCAGCAGGCCAGACCTGATGCTTTCCGCAGCCGGCTTCATCGTGACAGCTTTTGCATGGATAATAGCGACCGCAGCAGTAAAATTTAATGGCAATAATATCGAGTTGGGTATGATAATGTGTACATCTTGTTTCATGGTCAATCTGCGGTCCATAGACATTTGTACCGTGAATGTTTACTTTATGCTGAATCGTCATGTGAGATCACCATTTTTTCTTTTATCTTATCATAAAGGAAGGAAATGCAGCTTCTCTCTATTCAGTAAAAGGTGTTATGATAGCGTTAACAATAAAGGGATGAAGGTGATTGGATGCTGATTCTTGCGATGATCGAACGTCTGGGCATCATTGTCACGGTGGCATTTTTACTGACTCGTTTATCTTTTTTTAGAAGACTTTTCGATTCTCACGGGCAAATTGATGTGAAGCAGCGAATTCTGCTGGTCATCGTATTTGGCTGTTTTGGAATTATCGGCACTTACACAGGCATCATTATCAATCCGATGGAGGATTCGATTGACCGCTGGACCCGGGTGTTAAATGATGATGAGGCTATTGCGAATTCGCGCGTGCTCGGTGTCGTAGTAGCCGGGCTTTTAGGAGGGTGGCGTATTGGTGTCGGAGCAGGTTTGATTGCCGGCGTACACCGTTTTTTCCTTGGAGGATTCACAGGCATTGCCTGCGGCCTTGCGACGATTGTGGCAGGTGCTATGGCAGGTATCATCTCCTCAAAGCAGAAAAAAAGCCGCATCATCACACCGAAGGCAGCACTTGTAGTGGGGGCTTCAGCTGAAGCTGTTCAAATGTTGATTATACTGGGAATGGCAAGGCCGTTTGACCGGGCGTGGGCACTTGTGCAGGATATTGGGATCCCGATGATTGTGGCTAATGGAATTGGTACCGCACTTTTTGTTCTGATTATCAGAAGTGTTATTCAGGAAGAGGAACGGATGGGAGCGGTTCAGTCACAGAAAGCCTTACGCATTGCAAACCTGACACTGACTCACATGAGAAAAGGTTTGACGCCTGTTTCAGCAGCTGAAGTCTGTGCTATTTTGTATAAGGAAATTCCTTCGCTGGCAGTTGCGATTACAGACCGGACCACGATTTTATCACATATCGGTAACGGTCTTGATCATCATGGAACAGGGGAGGAAATCCGTACGGAAGCGACTAAATATGTGATCGAAACCGGACAGGGCATTACCGTTGGGAAGCAGTCTATACAATGTGATGATCCTGACTGCCCGCTTCAGGCCGCTGTTATTGCTCCACTTAAGCAGAAAGATAAAACGATCGGAACACTCAAGGTTTATTTTTCATCTGAGCGGATGATTTCTCCGATCATGCTGGAGCTGATCCGTGGGTTATCAACATTACTGAGTCATCAGCTTGAAATTGCAGATGGGGAAAAACATAAAGAACTGGCCAGAGAGTCAGAAATCCGGATGCTGCAGGCCCAGGTCAGTCCACATTTCCTGTTTAATGCGTTGAATACAATCGTCTCACTGACGAGAACGAACCCGGATCATGCCAGAAAACTGTTGATCTCATTATCAGCATTCTTCAGGCAAAACCTGTCCGGGACAACAAAAAAAATTTCGACGGTAAGTGAGGAAATAGAGCATGTAAAAGCTTATCTGTCGATTGAGGAAGCACGCTTTTATGACAGGCTGGATGTTTCGTATGACGTGGACCCGGATGCTTTGTCGGCTGCCGTGCCACCTATGACCCTGCAGCCGCTAGTGGAAAATGCCATAAAGCATGGGCTGAAAGGTAAAAGTGAAGGAGGCAGGCTGGTTGTGCGGGTATATAAAGAGGGTGACCGCGTTAAAATAGAAATAGAAGATAATGGTCTTGGCATGGAGACAGAACGTCTTCATTCCCTGATCTCCTCTGCCGTTCCCTCTGAAAAAGGCACAGGAATCGGCTTATATAACTTAAACGAACGTTTAATTAAAGTCATCGATGAGGAGGCGGGGCTTGCGGTCAGTTCTGAAAAAGGGAATGGTACAACCGTCCGTTTTTCTGTTCCGGCTCCTGCAGACGAGTTCATAGGAGAGGTGATGTGAAATGGAGATTAAAGCTGTCATCATTGATGATGAACCGCTTAGCAGACAGGAATTGCTTCACCTCCTCGGCATGCATCCTGAAATCAGTGTGATTGCCGAAGCTTCCTCAGCTGAAAAGGGACTTGAGATTGTATTGAAAGAAGAGCCGGATGCATTGTTTCTGGATATTGAAATGACAGGGATGAATGGTGTTGAACTCGCTGAAGCGCTTCAGCGGATGAAAAAACCGCCTGCGATTATTTTTGCGACCGCTTATCCGGATTATGCAGTCAAAGCATTTCGTGTAGAAGCCGTTGATTATTTGCTCAAGCCATTTGATGAAATCCAGCTCGAACAGGCTGTTAACAGACTGAAGCAGCGTCTCGCTCCTCCTGAGGTAAAAGTTTCTTCTCCCGGTGCAGGAAGATTGGCTGTGCAGAGTGAGGACCGGATTATTTATTTAAAGCCTGAAGAGATTTTATATGTCTACAGAGAAGGAAGAGATACCTTTGTGGTGAGTGAAAAGGGAACTTATCCAACAAAGGCTGCGCTTAAGGATCTTGAAATAAAGCTGAAAAGCTTCTCTTTTTTCCGTGTCCATAAGGGATACCTCGTCAATATAAAAAAGGTGGAGGAGCTTGTTTCCTGGAGCACAAACGTTTTTGAGCTGAAAGTGCGTAACAGGGCTGAATCCATACCAGTCAGTCGCAATTATGTAAAAGAATTACGGGAAACGCTTGAATTGTAAGAGGGGGCTTTGAGCACCCTCTTTACACGTCAGGCGTTATTTTTTACTTTTCAGACTTTTATACAAACATGTTATCCATATTTGATCTCAAAAAGGCTCTCTCCCGCTAAAATGAAAGCGTATACAAAATGCGTGAGGGGGAAACAACAGATGGTTACATTTCTCGTCGCTATCGCTATTTTAATTGTTGGGTATTTTACGTACGGAAAATTTGTAGAGAAAGTATTCGGGGTAAAAGAACAGCGCCTCACACCTGCTTATTCCCATGCGGATGGCGTGGACTATGTACCGATGGATACAAAGAGAAATTCCATGATCCAGCTGTTAAATATCGCTGGGGTTGGACCGATCTTCGGTCCGATTATGGGGGCATTATACGGTCCGGTTGCGTTTTTATGGATTGTATTCGGCTGTATTTTTGCCGGTGCGGTTCACGATTATCTGACCGGTATGATTTCAATCCGGAACAAAGGGGCTCACCTTCCCGAGCTTGCAGGAAAATTTTTAGGTAAGGCCTTCAAGCACGTAGTAAATGCTTTCTCCATTTTACTTCTTGTACTTGTCGGAACCGTTTTTGTCACGGCACCGGCTGCATTGATCGCAGACCTGACGCCGGCCTGGATTACAATGGGCGTAATTATTGCTGCGATATTCTTGTATTATATTTTTGCCACATTGCTTCCGGTTGATAAAATCATTGGACGTCTTTATCCGATCTTTGGTGCTCTTCTTCTGATCAGTGCGATAGGAGTCGGTGGAGCACTTGTCGTTCAGGGGCACCCGATTCCGGAAATGACATTAGAGAACATGCATCCGGGTGGACTGGCGATCTTCCCGTTATTATTCCTGACAATCTCATGTGGAGCTTTATCAGGATTCCATGCAACACAGTCGCCAATCATTTCAAGAACTACACAGAAAGAAAGCCAGGGAAGAAAAATCTTCTACGGCATGATGATTCTAGAGGGGATTATCGCGATGATCTGGGCAGCTGCCGGTATGGCACTGTTCAATGGTGCGGATCTAAATGAAATTCTTGCTGCAGGCGGTCCTGCTGCAGTCGTTCGTGAAGTATCGATTACAACGCTTGGCGCAATTGGTGGAACGCTTGCGATTATCGGGGTTATCGTACTGCCTATTACATCAGGCGATACAGCTTTCAGAAGTGCACGTATGATTATTGCGGATTATATTAAGGTTGGACAAAAGAAGATTATGAGCAGACTTTGGATTGCGATTCCACTTTTTGTGATCTCAGTTGTGTTAACTCAGATTGATTTCAATATTCTATGGCGCTACTTCTCCTGGGCGAACCAGTCAACTGCGATGATTGCGCTTTGGGTTGGTGCGATGTACCTTGCACTTCAGCGTAAAAATTTCTGGATTGCAGCTGTACCGGCGGCCTTTATCACAATGGCTACTTTTACGTATATCCTGAATGCTGAAATTGGCCTCAGACTGCCGATTGAAGTCTCATATGCAGGAGCAGCTCTCATCACAATCGGTGCCATTGTTGCTTTCTTCTATACAGTAAAGGCAAGATTGGCAGCAAACGATTCAGGTCTTCGTCCGATCGTAGTGGATGACGAGTTTGATCAGACTGCATAAAAAATGTGAGTTTAGGGTTTAATATAGAGGCCTTTCAGGTTGTGTCGCCTGAAAGGTTCCTCAAAACAGTACAGTGACGAATAATGATCCAGTTGCTGTCCTGTTTTGAGGAATACTGCCTTAACGTTCCTCTGATTTGCACTAGACCCATAAATATTTTCCCGTATGACCTCCTTTCTGATGAAGGGAGGTTTTTTTATACATGAAGTAGGCAATAACAGGAATATGTGCAATAATTCCTCATTGTATTAAGTCTGAAAATTCTTTATATTTAAAGGAGCGGGGGGAGAGGCCAATGTCTATAGCAGAATGGATCTTCATCCTTGTCAGTGCCGCATGGGTGGGGGAATTTATATTCTTCCGGAACCGAGGCACCGGAAAAGGTGATCCGCTTGAAACGCGGTCTTTTTTCTACATTCTCGGAAGTCTGCTCGGTGCCATCGCTCTTGCACTCACACTTCAGGAGATGAGAGGAAGCGGGCTGGAAACAGCATTGAGATGGACAGGTCTCATTCTTTTTGCGGGAGGCGTTTTCCTGCGCTACTGGGGCATTCTTCATCTAAAAGCGCAGTTTACACGTCATGTAACCGTCCGCGAGGGGGACCGTATCGTCAGCTCAGGACCCTACCGTAAGCTGAGACATCCGCTGTATACCGGTCTCTTTTTAATCGGTATCGGCATGACGCTGTTTTTCATGAGTCTGATAGCCGCCGCATTCGGTTCCGTTGCTTTACTTTTCACACTTTTATACCGGATTCAATATGAGGAGAAGTTGCTGATTTCGCAGTTTGGACCAGAGTATCAAGAATGGATGAAAAGCCGGTACAGGCTGATTCCATTTATATATTGAAAAAGGGGAGTGGCAGAATGAAGAAGAAAGCATTGGTTATTGGTGCAGGTTTAGCAGGTATGTCAGCAGCAATCAGATTAACAGCTGACGGGTACGACGTGAAGATTATTGAGAAAAACAGTAACGTGGGTGGTAAGCTGAATCGCCGTGAAGGAAAAGGTTTTACGTTTGATACAGGACCATCTATTCTGACGATGCCGTGGGTACTTGAGCAGTTGTTTTCAAGTGTACACCGCCGGATTGAGGACTACATAACGATCGAGAGAATTGAGCCCCAGTGGCGGACATTCTTTGAAGATGGCGTCCAGCTGGATGTCACGAGCGATCTTCCTACCATGATTGATGAAATGAAAAAAGTGAGTGGCAACACAGATGCCAGCATCAGTGAACTCATCAACTATTCAGAAAAGATGTACGACCTCTGTATGAAGAGTTTTTATAAATATAGTCTTGCAGATTTAAAAGATCTGAAAAAATATCATACGCTAAAAGATTTAATGTCTATGGACCCGCTGAATACAGTGGCGGAAGGAACGAAGAAAAAGTTGAACAATAAGCATCTGGAACAGCTGTTTAACTTCTTTGTGATGTACGTTGGTTCCAATCCATATCAGGCTCCGGCTATTTTGAACCAGCTCATTTACGTCCAGCTGGGTCTGGGTATTCATTATGTAAAAGGCGGCATGTATAATATTGCGATCGGGATGAAAAAGCTTCTTGATGAACTCCGCGTGGACGTTCAGCTGAACTCTCCTGTTGATCATCTTGTGTTCGAAGGCAAAACAGTAACAGGAGTCAGAACAACTGATGGTACACTTCATGAAGCCGATATCGTTGTTTCGAACCTGGAAGCGATCCCTGCCTATCGCAACCTTGTTCCGCACAAAGAAGGTAAAAAAGAAGCGAAAAAGCTGAATAAAACGTTCGTACCAAGCGTGTCAGGACTTGTCCTTCTTCTTGGCGTGGACCGTCAGTTCACAAACCTGAAGCATCACAATTTCTTTTTCTCAGAAGACCCGGAAAAGGAATTCAGTGATATTTTCGAAAAGGGTATACCTTCAGATGATCCAACGGTCTATGTAGGAATCTCTTCCCGCTCAGATGACTCACAGGCACCTGCCGGAAAAGACAATCTGTTCGTTCTTACACACGTCCCGCCTCTTAAAGAAGGTGATCAGGGCAAATATGACTGGGCAGAATACCGTGAGCTTGTTCTGGACAAGCTTGAGCGAATGGGAGCAAAAGGGCTGCGCGACTCCATTGAATTTGAGTACCGCTTTACACCGGAAGACCTTGAGGAGCTTTACGGTCCAAATGGCGGCTCAATTTATGGCATTGCGTCTGACAAGAAAAAGAATGGTGGATTTAAAATCCCTGCCAAGAGTGAGCTGTATGAAAACCTGTATTTCGTAGGTGGCTCAACTCATCCAGGTGGCGGTGTGCCAATGGTCACGTTATCCGGTCAGCTGACAGCCGATTTAATTAAGAGAAATGAAGAGGGTACATTAGTCAATTCAAAAGTGAAGCACGCGTGATTGAAAAAGAAGCCGGGATTTCTCTCCGGCTTCTTTTTTATGTTCCTGCTTCCTTAACGTCAGCTCAGCGGAAAGTTAAAATAATCCTGGGCATGGTAAACCTTGAATCCACATGACTCATAAAGCTTTAAAGGACCTTTATTCTCAGCTTCAACTTCAAGATGTACCTCAGCATTTTCCTGCTGAAGCTGGTTCAGAACAAGAAGCAATGCATTTCGGCCAATCCCTTTTCCTCTTAGATCTGATGAGACTACAAATCCGTAAATCCATTTCTGATCATCGTTTGAATGGATTCGGATTTTTCCGGCCGGTACACCATTCCACTCAATGATATAAGTGATGGTGGAAGGATCGTTGCGTTCTGCGTTCAGAAATTGTTCAGCGTCCTCCACCGGCACGGAAAAGCCTTTCGCATCGAGCTTGATTTGGAATTGACGATCTTTTTCTTCAGCCTGACGGATTGATACTGCCTCTGAAGCAGCAGGAATGATCTGTGGTTCCCACTTCATTTGATATTCCGTCATTTTATAAGTGGCTTTTACCGATTTAACGAATGCCTGCCCTGATTCGGATTGAGCCGGAGTATTCAGCAGCATTGTTTTAATGCCCATATCAGGTACCGCATCGCAGGCTTCTTTGAACAGAGCTGAAAAAAGACCCTGTCTTCTGTAATCGGGGTGAACCATTCCACAAACCTCGCCTACGGAGCCAAAATAATAAACGCCCAGATAAGCGATCAGTTCATCACCTTTAAAGTGATAAAACATCTTAACACCTTCACCTGATTGTATGGTATCCTCGTTCAGTTTTAATTGGACTCCATCCGTTTGCTCACAAAGTGTTTTCAGTTCAGTAATTTTCTTTAACATGATGATCCCTACTTTACTCATAATAATGAACGGTTCTTTTATCAGAATAGCTTAAAAAGATGAATTTCACTATGAATCACTTATAAAAAAGAGCTGGAGATGATCGCAATGTGCCATCATCTCCAGTCTCATCAACTTCTTACTCACCACTTCTCTTCTTCGCTTTTCGAATAGGAGGAGCAGGAAACTCCTTTCGCAAAAGCCTGAACAATGTATAGACCATCAGAATCAGGATGATGGTAAATGGCAGTGCTGAGACCAATGAGGCTGTCTGCAGGGCTTCGAGTCCATTTTCACCCGCAACGAGAAGGACAAGTGTAATGGCTCCAATCAGTACGCCCCAAATAATGCGGACGATCAGCGGGGGATTCAGTCCACCTGTTGTTGTCATGCTGCTGATGATATATGTGGCAGAGTCAGCAGATGTAATCAGGAAGGTGAAAATAAGCGAAATGGCCAGGATTGAAAGAACCAATGAAAGCGGCAGCTCGTTGAATGTTACGAATAATGCGCTTGTAATGTCATCATTAACGGCTTCAGCTATATTTGTCCCCTGAAATAAATCCAGATGCAGCGCAGTTCCACCAAAGACTGCAATCCACAGAATGGCAATAACCGGAGGAACAATTAACACACCTACAATAAATTCGCGGATTGTACGGCCTTTTGATACGCGGGCAATAAACGCTCCAACAAACGGTGACCAGGCGATCGCCCATGCCCAGTAGAAAATGGTCCAGTCATTCACCCATGTTCCACCCTGATATGGCTGCAGACGTAAGCTGTAGCGGACAAAATTCGTAATGTAGTCTCCGAGACCTAAAACAAAGGTTTCGAGAATAAAAACAGTAGGACCAGCGAAAAAAACAAATAGCATTAACAGTAACGCAACACCAAGGTTCACGTTACTCAGCCATTTAATTCCACGATCGATCCCTGTAGTTGTGGAAATGATGAAGAGGGCAGTAAGGACCACCATGATGATCAATTGCGTGGCTCCGTTATTCGGAACATCAAACACGCTGTTAAGTCCCCCGTTAATTTGAAGGACACCGAGCCCGACTGAGGTAGCGACACCCATAACAGTGGCTATGACAGCCAGGATATCAATCGTCTGATTCAGAGGTTTTTTGTAGGAGCGTTCTTTAACCAAAGGTGACAGACTGGTCGAAATCAGCCCGTTCTCTTTTCGTCTGAACTGAAAATAAGCAATAATCAATCCGACAATAGCGAACACGGACCACTGGCTGATTCCCCAGTGAAAAAAGGAGTAAGCCATGGCAAGTCTGGCGCCCTGTTCAGTTAAAGGCTCTGTTGATGCTTCAGGAGAAGTGAAAAAGTGGCTCATTGGTTCAGCGATTCCCCAGAATACGAGACCGACGCCAAAGCCTGCTGAAAACAGCATTCCGATCCAGGTGAAGAACGGATATTCAGGACGATCATCATCACCTCCAAGTCTGACCCTTCCATATCTGGTCAACGCTAAAAACAGCAGAAATAAAACAAAAAAGAATACCGCCAATAAATATAGCCATCCAAATGATTCTGTTGTGAATCCGAACGCAGCATTCGCACCCGCAGAAAACTGTGCAGGAAGGAATGCTCCAATCAGCACTAACACCGTAATGATGGCAGCTGATACATAAAAAACGAGTCCAAGTGATTTTTTTTCTTTCTTCATGTTGTCTCCTTTCGTAGTTGAATGTTTACGTGCTCTAGTCCTTATTTCCCTGTAGGGCTTCTCATTAAACGGAAAATATGTGTTTGAATTGGAGAGAATCAGTCAATAATAAACTATCAAAATTTAAACGGAGAAGGTGCGAGGATGAGTGTTCCCTTTTTTAAACAGTTCAGCCGTCCAAAAGGTGCAATGGGGAAAGTGGCGGGATACATTATGTCAAAGGAAAACAAAAAGCTGAATCGCTGGTCTGCGGGCTGTCTTGATGTGAAAAACGGTGAAAGAATTCTTGAAATCGGCTATGGGCCGGGTGCATGTATGAAAGAGATCATTAAGAAAAATATCACCATTGATGGTATTGATGCTTCTGCGGCAATGGCGGAACAGGCGGGGAAAAGATTGGAGCAATCCATCGAAAGCGGGAAGGCAAGAGTGATGCAGGGTAAGGTTGAACACATTCATCTGCCTGAAAATTATTATGACAAAATTTTATCCGTTAACAACTTTACCATTTGGGAAGATCCTGATCAGGGACTGAAAAAGCTGTATCATGCATTAAAGGAAGATGGAAGGATTGTTATTACGATGCAGCCACGTGAAGATACAGCAAGTCCGAATCTGACCCGCATGATGGGTAATGAACTATATCAACGTCTTACAAAAGCAGGATTTGAGCATGTGACTCTTTCCTACAGAAGATTTTGGCCTGAGCTTGCCGTGGCAGCTGTTGCTTTTAAAAGGAAGAGAGATCATTAAGCCATTTGGCAGTCTCAGATGGTGACTGTAGAATAATGATCCTGGCATCTGTTTTATTCAGGCGATCCATGACAACAGGAGCATGACGGTCATTATAAAACCAGATCCATTTCAAAAAATCCATGTCCAGTTTTTCCTTGCAGCCCTCTGTCATATCCGGACGGGAGCGGTTGGCATACTGCAGCCTTCTTTTGATTGCGCGACTTGTACAGACGAAACGTGAGTAGTGCAGGAAAATTACGGTGTCGCACATTTCCAGCCTCTGCTCCATCGTGCTGTTGAAGTTTCCGTCCAGTATCCATGTTTTCTGCATCATAATGTCCTGTATTTTATGACGAAACTCCTCCCGGTCACTCTGTTCCCAGCCGGGTTTCCAGAATAAAGCGTCAAGGTGATACACCGGGATGCTTAAAATGTTTGAAAGCCTTCTGGCTATGGTCGATTTCCCGGCACCGCCGGATCCGATAATCAGAATCTTTTTCATTAAACAAATCCTCCTTTAATAAATATATAAAAAGTGCTGGTCAGATGGAGCGCTTTCAATTATACTAAAAAAGAAGTAAATGGAAAGGGTGTGTTGAATATGACAAACAGCGTATATATGATCATTGTCTTAAACGTACACAACCCGTATGACCATTTGAGGTCTTCCATTCAGGAATAGGATTCTTCTGTTATTTTTCAAATCAGAAGTCCGCGGGTTTGTGTACATTCACAAATTAGCGGGCTTTTTTATATTTGAAAAATCAGGAGGAATTACATTGACAACTTTATTATCAAAAATGGGCTGGAATCAGGATTGGGAAAATAAAATTTTTAAAACAGAACTGACTCCAGGCAGAATTATTACGGAGCATAAACACATTTACCGTATTCAAACGGAACATGGGTTATTAATTGGTGAAGTCTCAGGGAAATTCCGACACCAGGCGATTTCACGTGAAGACTATCCTGCTGTCGGAGACTGGGTGATGGCAGACATCCGCCCGGAAGAAGGAAAAGCGACAATCCATGAAATTCTGCCGAGAACCTCGAAGTTTTCACGAAAGGCACCAGGAGATACTACTGAAGAACAAATAGTGGCTGTGAATATCGATACTGTTTTTCTAGTTATGGCATTAAATCAGGACTTTAATTTAAGACGTCTCGAGCGTTATCTGCTTTCAACATGGGAAAGTGGTGCGAATCCAGTCGTGATTTTGTCTAAAGCAGACTTATGCTTGGATCCGGATGAGAAGTTAGCTGAGGCTGAATCGGTTGCCATGGGTGTACCGATCACGATCACAAGTGCGAAAAATGGTACCGGTATTGAAGAGGTGAAATCCTACATCAAAGAGGGAATGACGATCGCTGTCATGGGATCATCCGGTGTCGGGAAGTCCTCCATTATCAATTCACTGCTTGGAGAAGAGCGGATGCTGACCCACGAAATCAGGGAAGATGACGGAAAAGGAAAGCATACGACAACACACAGAGAGCTGCTATTACTTCCTGAACATGGAGTAATTATTGATACACCAGGGATGAGAGAGCTGCAGCTTTGGGAATCAGAAAGCGGTCTGTCCCACAGCTTTCAGGACATTGAACAGATTGCTGAACAATGTCAGTTCAGGGACTGCCATCACGAATCAGAACCAGGCTGCGCTATTTCCCGGGCAATAAATAATGGCGAAATAGATCAATCCCGATTCGACAGCTATGTCAAACTGCAGAGAGAGCTTGCTTACCTGGAGCGTAAAACAAATAAAAAAGAACAGCTCCTGGAGAAAAAGAAGTGGAAGAAAATTTCCCAGCAGCAAAAAGCGCACTACCGTTAAAAATCCGGCTTCGGCCGGATTTTTTATTTTGAGCTAGACGGGAAGGGTGATTTGACAACTTTTTTTGGTTATTTGACAACTCTTGAGCGTAATATAACAACTCTTTTAGCTTATTAGACAACTCCCGGACGTTATTTAACAACTATTTAATGTTATTTAACAATCCTCATTTATAACGAGACTGCCTCTAGATGAAAAGTGACATCCGAAGACGCCTGTGGCAGAGACGCGAAAGGTGAGCCAATGTAGCGCAAAGCGCAAGTTGACTCACCGCCAGGCCACAGCCGCGAAGGATGTCACTCCCACGTCTCTAAGGTTAAATGTCTAAAAACAGATGAAGCAATAAACGAACACACACATTCTCTTGAAATAACGATTGCGGTGCTATACTGATAATACCCATTTCACTTATCAGGAGGACCTGAGATGAAATCAATGTTTGAAAAGGCCATCGGAGAACAGTTTAACCAGATGCACCCTGATCTTCAAAAGAAATACGCCCTCCATAGCGAGTCCGGCTATATGGTCATCACAGAAGGAACCATGCATGAAATTAAAGGAGGATCTTTACTGGTCAGAAAAGTATCGATTCTTGGCACGAAGCTTAATTTCGCTTTTCCGGAGCGCGGAGATGAAATCCCTTTTTACATGGAAAATAAGGCATATATAGATCATCGAGGGAAAGAAAGTATGACATGGAAAAGAACATTCCGGTTTCCAAAAACCGTCCGCTATTTTCACGATGAAATGAAAGAAGGAGATTCACCGGATACAGTCGATAATCTGACTGACCAATGGGGAATTGTCCGGTTGCCGCTTGACCTGAAAGTTACGAAAACAGGTGGCATGCTGCTGACCTCAAGAACCATGACGGCCCACCTTTTTGGCAATGTCATTAAAATACCATCTTTTCTTGGCGTGAAAGCAACAGTTATAGAAGAATACAACCAGGAAAAAGACCTGTTCGACGTCCACATTCATATTTATCAGCCTCTGTTCGGCACAATTCTCTCCTACAAGGGGACTGTGAGGATGAGATTCCCGCAGGTGGGTTGATCGCGGGGACAGGTTCGTAAAATAATGGACAGGGTTCGCAGAATGTGAGCTGATGTTCGCGGAATTTCAAGGATGTTTCGAAGGATTTTTGGCTCGTTTCACAAAATCCCGCATCACTTTCGGAGAATTGTACCAATTGACCTATGCGCGGAGACTAACAAGCCCAGTACAGCTTCCTACTCCACACTTACTCAATAAAAATACTTTTTATATAAACAATAGGACCCTGTATCCCCTCATCACGCAGCCGTGAAAAAGGGGATACAGGGTCCTGTTCTATTTTCTCAAATCAATTAGATGTTGCTAATACCAGACGCATCCGCAGATTCTTCCGTCAGAAAAGCGACAGGTGAGACAGCTTGGTGCGTACGGGTTCACAGTCCGGCCGCGGAAGGATGAGTCCGGCCCGGTTTATATTATTTCATCCCCGCCGTCGCCAGCAGTTCACTCGTAATCGGGCCATTCCACTCACTCATCCCCGGTGCGACGCGGATGATATTGGATCGTCCATTCACCATCAGGTTGTCACATGCCATCTGACTGCGCATCCCTGATTTACATAGCACATACACCGGCTCTGATTCAGGAATCGCCGCTATATACTGCTCCACCTGTGCAAGCGGTACTGAATGGGCGCCGGGAATATGACCACCTGCATACTCCTCAGGCTCACGTACATCCAGTAAGATAACCGGACCCGTTTTTAATGTTGATTCCAGCTCTTCGTTAGAAATGGTTTTTACATCTCCGACAGGTGCAACTTTTTTCCGTACAGCACGTTTTACATAATGAGTTTGAACGTTTCCATCCTCGGAACCTGATAAATATTCATTTCCTGTGCTTTTACACCATGCAGGGATATCAGCCATTGAGCCTTTATCTGTTGTAATGATTTCAAGAATTTCTCCTTCCTGCAGGTTAGCCATCGCTTTTTTAGTGCGTACGATTGGCATCGGGCAGGCGAGTCCCTTGGCATCCAGTTTGTGATCAGCATTCATTGATTCAAAACACTCCTTATAATTGGTTCATTCCGCCGCGTACGTTAACAATGCGTGTGAAACCTTGTTTTTTTAGTACTTTTGCTGCCTGTGTGCTTCTCATTCCGCTTTGGCACAGCAGGACGACTTCTTTGTTTTTATCTAACGAGGATGCCTGCTGGGGCAGACTCCCTAATGGTATATTTTGAAACCCTCTCATGTTGCGCGCTTTGAATTCTCCAGGGGTCCTCACATCAATCCACTGGGAATTCTTTGTCTTTTTTAATGTTTTCAGTTCGTCTGCTGAGATCGTCTTGACTCCTTTAGCAGGCATCATACGCCAGATAAAAAAGAGGACAACGGCTCCGATTAAGATCCATTCCATTTATGACGAGCCCTCCATTACACGAGTACTTCCTGAGGACGATTCTTTGACCATGCATTGAATCCTCCGGTCAGGTGCGTCACGTCTTTATAGCCAAGACCAAGCATGACACTTGCTGCGATCGCAGAGCGTGCGCCTGACTGACAATGGATCAGTACCGGTTTATTTGGATCCAGTTTTGATCCTTCTTTTCGTAAGTGGCCAAGCATTTTGTGCTCGGTTCCTTCAATTCGTCCATTTTTCCACTCGCTGTCATTTCTCACGTCAATGACCTGATAGTCTATTTCATCTTTCAGCTTTGCAAATGCTTCCGTATCAACAGATGTGTATGTTTCAGTTGCAACAGAAGCTATGAGTGCCGGATCAGCAAGCTTAACGATGCGGTCTAAATGAATGGACTGCAGTGTCTGGATAGCTTCTTCAGCCTGTTCAGGTTTGACGATGAGTGCAATATCTTCATCGTAGTTGATTAACCAGCCAGCCCAGTTCGGCAGCATCTTTCCAAATGGGATATTGATGGAGCCTGGCACCAGTCCTTTCTCAGCTTCTTTTGAAGGACGTGTATCAATCACGATGTTTCCTGGTTGTTGACTGAAAGCTGCCAGGTCGTCTGCACTGTCAAACCATTCAACGTTTGCCTTATCAAGAACGGCTGGGCCAAGTTTGTTGACCTTTTTCATTTCAGCAAAATAAGCTGGTGCTTCAGGCTGGTCTTTCAGTAGCTCTTCAATAAATGCAGCTTCGTTTGTCTCTTTCATCGCCCAGTTGAATTGCTTCTCGTAGCCGACTGTTGATTGCGGCACAGCACCAAGTGATTTGCCACAGGCGCTTCCTGCACCGTGGCCAGGCCATACCATCAGATAATCAGGCAGTTCCTTAAATCGTTGGACAGATTGAAACATCGCTTTTGCTCCACTTTCGGCTGTACCTGCAGCCCCGGCAGCTTTTTCAAGCAGGTCCGGACGGCCGATATCTCCAACAAAGACAAAGTCTCCTGTAAAAATGCCCATTGGTTTGTCTGCGCCGCCACCTTGATCTGTCAGGATAAAAGAGATACTCTCAGGGGTATGACCCGGAGTATGCAGCACCTTGAATTCAATGTTTCCGATCTTGAAGGTGCTACCATCTGTTACCGGCTCTACATTAAGATTATCTGTATATTGATATTTCCAATTTTCATCCCCCTCATCAGAAAGGTAAAGCTTTACACCATGTTTTTCAGCAAGTTGCCGTGCGCCTGACACGAAGTCTGCATGGATATGTGTTTCCGCAGCAGCAGAAACGGAAAGTCCTTCTTTTTTGGCATCCGCCAGTATGGCTTCAACGCTTCGCGGCGGATCAATCAGGATGGCTTCTCCTGTGCGCTGACAACCGACAAGATATGAATATTGTGCAAGTTTTTCATCAAAATAAGAACGGAATAACATACGTTACACTCCTCCTTGAATAGTCACAGAAATTATTTATGATTAATACCCTGTGGGGTATATTTGTATTAAATCATCTTCATTACATAAAAGCAAGAACAAAGTTTGAAAAAGTTATTTACATTTTTAACGAATCGGAGTACAATCATGCGTATGTTTATAAATCCGATAAGAATAGGTGGTTTTCATTTTGAAGAAACGATTTGCATTTTCAGCATTTGCTTTAGCGGGACTTTTAGCAGCCTGTGGTTCAACTGATGAGGGAAGCAGCACGAACGGATCAAGTAGCAGTGAGGGTTCAGAGGATCTGACTCTTTTAGAACAGATCCAGGAAGAAGGAGTCATTAAAGTTGGAACGGAAGGGACGTATGCACCTTTCACATTTCACGATGAGTCAGATACATTGACAGGTTATGACGTTGAGGTCATGAATGAAGTAGCAGAGCGTATGGGTGTCGAAATTGAATACATGGAGACACAGTGGGATTCTATGTTCGAGGGTTTAAATTCCGAGCGTTTTGATGTCATTGCCAATCAGGTGGGGATCCGTGAAGACCGACTGGCAGAATATGATTTCTCAATTCCTTACACACTATCTTCAGCAGTCGTAGTCGTACCTGAAGAAAATGCTGATGTTGCATCGTTTGAAGATCTTGAAGGACTGCAATCTGCACAGTCACTGACAAGTAACTACGCTGATATCGCGACCGAATATGGCGCAGAGCTTGTACAGGTTGAAGGGTTGGCGCAGGCGATTGAACTGATTAAAACAGGCCGTGCAGAAGTGACGGTAAATGATAAGCTTGCGATTCTTGATTTCCAGAAGCAGCAGCCGGATGCAGGGATTAAAATTGCTGCTGAAGAAAGCGATGTTGCAGAAAGTGGATTTATGTTCCGCAAAGGAAATGTAGAGCTTGTAGAAGAGTTCAATAAACACCTTGAAGAAATGCAGGAAGATGGAACATTAGCAGAAATCTCTGAGAAGTGGTTTGGCGAAGATGTTTCTCAATGAACTGATTATAAATAATGCGGCTCCAATTGTGGACTGGGACTTATTCTGGTCCTCACTTGGACCGATGATTGAAGGCGGAATCAAAAATACGATTCCGCTTACTCTTATTTCCTTTGCATGTGGTCTGGTCATTGCTGTCCTGACAGCATTGGCACGTATTTCAACAAGTAAGATCCTCGCTGGCATTGCACGCGTGTATGTATCAGCCATCCGTGGAACGCCTCTGCTTGTTCAGCTGTTTATTATTTTTTACGGACTTCCGAACCTTGGGAATGCCTTTGTGCTCGATCCTTTTCCGAGCGCTTGTATTGCCTTTTCACTAAATGTAGGTGCTTACGCTTCAGAAATTATCCGTGCATCGATACTTTCAGTTCCTAAAGGACAATGGGAAGCTGGTTACACAATCGGAATGACGTATCGTCAGACGCTGTTCCGTATTATTCTACCTCAGGCAACAAGGGTATCGATTCCGCCTTTATCAAACTCGTTTATCAGTCTGGTGAAGGATACTTCCCTTGCCTCTCAAATCTTGGTGGTGGAGCTGTTCAGACGTTCTCAGGAAATTGCAGCAAGGACGTATGATTTCCTGCAGCTTTATTTAACAGCAGCACTTCTATACTGGATCATCTGCTTTATTCTATCGATTATACAAGGCAGAATTGAAAAAAGGCTGGATCGTTATGTCGCAAAATAGGGAGGGACAATGATGCTGATCAGTGTGAAAAATCTTCATAAGTCATTTGGTGATCTCGACGTTTTACGTGGAGTCGATCTGGAGATTCCTAAAGGAAATGTTGTAGCGATTATCGGTCCTTCCGGTTCAGGGAAGACAACCTTTTTGCGCTGTCTGAATGCACTTGAAATGCCGAATAAGGGAACCTTTTCATTTTCTGACGGATTTGAACTTGATTTTGCCCGTTCACCGAAAAAAGAAGAAATCTTAAAGCTTCGCAGAAAGTCCGGGATGGTGTTTCAATCCTATAACTTATTTCCACACAAAACCGCGCTTGAAAACGTCATGGAGGGCCCGGTGATTGTCCAGCGGAAAAAGAAAGAAGAGGTTCGCGTAAAAGCAGAAGAACTGTTGAAAAAAGTGGGACTGGCTGAAAAAATGCACCTATACCCTCACCAGTTGTCAGGCGGACAGCAGCAGCGTGTAGGGATTGCCCGTGCGCTGGCGATTGAACCTGAACTCATGCTATTTGATGAGCCGACCTCTGCGCTTGATCCTGAGCTTGTGGGGGAAGTACTGAGCGTAATGCGTGAGCTTGCGAAGGAAGGACAGACGATGGCTGTTGTGACACACGAGCTCAAGTTTGCTGAGGATGTCGCAGATCACGTGATGTTTATTGATGGTGGCGTGATCGTCGAACAGGGACCACCGGAAGAGATCTTAAAATCTCCAAAAGAAGCACGAACGAAACAGTTTCTGGACCGGGTGTTGAACCCGTCTTAATATGTTTGGAAGGCCTGATCTGCGGATTGGGTCTTTTTATTTTGGTAAAACAGCTGTCGTTCGTTTATTGCGTTTATTGCTTTTCATCCTGAATTTTGTGACAATGAATAAAACCATTGTGAAGGAGTGAGCGTTTTGCCGAAAACACTGTTTTTTGATTTAGATGACACGCTTTTATGGGATAAAAAAAGCATTGATACAGCCCTCGGGAAAACGGCTGATGATGCAGCAGAACGGTACGAACTTGATTCAGGTGAGCTTGTCGCGCAAGTGAGAAAAGTGGCCCCTGAGCTTTATAGCAGGCTTTCAAGTTATGAGTTTACGAAGAAAATCGGTATCAATCCCTTTGAAGGACTCTGGGGTGAATTTGGGGATGCGATTCATCATGGCTTCAGGAAGATGGGGGAGGAAGTGCCCGGCTATCAGAGGCTCGTCTGGAAAACCGCCATTAACAACCTTGGTGTTAATGGGGAGAGTGATACATTTCGTGATAAATTTATTGAATACCGGAAAGCTTCTCCATTCTTATACGAAGAAACGTTTGATGTGTTAGAGGAGCTGAAACAGCGTAAGCACCGTCTTGTCATGGTCACAAATGGTGCACCTTCCCTGCAGCTGGAAAAACTTCGGATTACCCCGGAGCTCGTGCCGTATTTTGAACACATCGTGATTTCAGGAAACGTCGGAGAAGGGAAACCGGAAAAAGCTGTGTTTGATCATGCCCTAAGATTGACAGAGGAGGCTCCGGATAACGTTCTGATGATTGGAGACAATCTGAAAACCGATATTCTCGGAGCAAACCGTTCAGGTATTGAAAGTGTCTGGATCCGGCACGATCCTTCAGCTTCCCCGCAGCAGGACGTTGACGGACAGCCGACGCACACGATCAGCCGCCTGAAAGAAATTTTTTCCGTTCTTTGAAACTTTTAAGTGTAAGCAGCCGTAAAAAAGGGGAAAGGAAATTATTCCATACATATTTTAAGGAGGTTTTATAATGAAACGTACCGCTGAAGGTGTGTTGACGATTATTGGTATTGTGATTAACTTTTTTATGATTGGCGGGGCATTATTTTTCATCGCTTTGTTAAATGACCCAATCGCGCGTCAGGAATTTGAATTGCAATTTCAGTCTGATCCTGCCTTAGCAGAAGCAGGATTCACACCACAACAGCTGTTCGATTTAATTGACGGCCTTGGTGCTGCTTTTAATATTGTTGTGGTCATTAGTATTATTTTGAGCTTTGTTGCATTATTTGCCATGAGACGCAATAAAAAGCCAAAGCTTGCAGGTAGTCTTCTCATTGCCAGTGCGCTGCTTGTAGGAGTGGCAACGCTTCTGTTAGGCTGGTTGCCGGCGCTTCTATTCCTGATCGCAGGAATTATGTGTTTTGCACGCAAGCCGAAGGTAGTTGAACAGACAACGGTTTATCAGGAAGATGACCAGATGAGACCTTTATAAGCGATAAAAAAGTGCCCGGGAGACTCCGGGCACTTTTTTTATGCTTTAAGCTGGCAGCACGTTTTGCAGTTTTTACCTCCAGGCAGCTGCACCTTATAGCAGCATGTACTTCTGACCCGGCTGCCGTCTTCCATAACCCGTTTGGCTTTAAAGTGATGAAGATGATGAAAGGGATTCGGTTCGTCAATCCCGAAAAAATCCTCATGAGTCAGCTCATCCAGTTCTTTCTGCCAGTCCAGCTGAACGAGCCCTTCCAGCTGTGGAGCCGTTTTGAGGTAAAATGAACGAATATAAATATAGATGTTTTCCCATAAGACGAGCTTATTAACGTTGGAAACCGCAGAAACTGATAAAATTAGCGGTTTGCACCAGTCAAAATAAAGCCGTCTCATAAATGCGCTCTGATCCATTCTCTCTGCATATGAGACGGTATGGTTCAAATACACTCTCAAACAAAGCGGTGCCTCTTTTTCATGTGCAATGATCACGTTTGATTCAGATAAGTCCCATTGCACACCTTCTTTATAATAAGCGAGTAAAGCGGCAATCACTGTATGGGCGGTTCTTTTTATCGCGAGGGAGCCGGCTGTCATCATCTTTGATGCATTCTGCACAGACTGTATGCTTTTGATATCTGCATCGGCGTTCCCCGTAAGCCAGTCTGATACGTTCCACGCTGGTCCTGCCTGCGGATGGCCGATTTTTATCGGCAATGCTTCTTCGATGATCTTATACAGAGATGCGTCGGTCATGGTGTGACAGCTCCTTTTGAAATATCATGACAGGCTGTGTGAAATTATCCTGCGTATTTTTTTTTATGATGACACAGATTTGCTTTCATCGCAAAAGATGGTGTTAAAAAACACTGTTATGTTTTCAATCTCCCTTTTCGTGGAAATACTATAAGCAGACGATAAAAAAGGAGATGTTTGGCATGAATCAAAAGGAATTAAAAGATCATATTTTGAGCGTACTCGAAAATAATAAGGTTGGAACACTTGCCACGGTTAAAAACAAACGTCCGCACTCGCGCTATATGACATTTTATAATGAGGGGTTTGTTCTTCATACACCAACAAGCAGCGAGACACATAAAGCTGAGGAAATCGATGAAAATCCTTTTGTACATATTCTTCTTGGATATGATGGGGAAGGCTACGCAGATTCCTACGTGGAAATTGAAGGCACCGCTGTCATCAGGGATTCAGAGGAGATCAGGCATAAGCTTTGGAATGACCGGTTTTCAAATTGGTTCGAAGGCCCGGATGACCCGAAATATGTTGTGCTGGAAATTGAACCGACATCTATACGCCTGATGAATTCGGGTGAAGACCCGCAAACGCTTGAGCTTGATCAGTAAAAAGAATAAGCATCCTAACGGTGATCATCGTCAGGATGCTTATTCTTTTGTTTTTGCAGGAGCAGCATAAAAATCAGACCGGTACCCAATATGAAAATAAGGCCGGCTCCGATTAAGAGCTGATATATCCAGTCTATGGCTGAATCCATAAAAATCCTCCTTATGAATACATTCATCATTAACATCTAAGGCTTTCACTCATCTGTACATGAAAGTTTTGTGTTCTTTGATTATAATGGATTCATGTATTGGATGAAAGAACGGAGGAATCGGAATGGATTGGGAATTAAAGCAGTTTGACGATTTGACAACGCGAGAACTTTACACGATTTTGCAGGCCAGAAACGCCATTTTTGTGGTGGAACAGGAATGTGCGTATCATGAAATTGACGGGCATGATCCGGATTGTTGGCACTTGTCCTTAAAAATAGATGGAGAGCTTGCTGCTTATTCAAGGTTATTAGAAAAAGGCGTCAAATATGATATCGCCTCAATCGGACGGATCATTGTTCCGGAGAAATTTCGTGGCAGAGGGCTTGCACGGCAGTTAGTCCAGCATTCTATTGACATTATGACAGAGGAGTGGGGAGAGAGAGAAATTAAGCTTCAGGCTCAAACGTATTTAAGAGATTTTTATGAATCATTCGGATTTAAGGCGACTTCGGAGGAGTATCTTGATGACGGCATTCCTCATGTGGATATGCTGATGAAAGTGGAAGAAACGAGTGAAGTGAAATGAGTGGAAATAAAATTGTGATCGGGATTGTCGTGTTTGTACTCTTGATGATTTTGGGTATCTTTATTGTGATTGCGAATTTTGATCCTGAGATGGTGTCAGTTGGGTTGATAGATGAAGTGGGGATTGGGGAGTATTATGAGGAGATGGTAGAGGTTAAATAAGAATCGGGCTCGACTCACCCTCCGCTCCGTTGTCTAGCTGCTGCGACTAGCCCCTCGAGGTCATAAGTCAAAGATGAACGAGGGCGAAAGTCAGCCCTCTTTTCATCTTCGCCTTATGCTTGTCGGGGCTGGACGAGTCGCCTCCGCTTTTCTAAGGCCGGGCGGTGAACCCCTTGTGCTTCGCACAATGGTTTCACCTGTCCCTTTCCGCCACAGGAGTCTGCGGGTGAGTCGAGCCCTAGGTGGTTGTCCATCTCAATTCCTTGTTGTTGTATGATTTAAAAAAATCGTACCGCAGTTATATCTTTTCCGAGGACAAAGAAGTCCCAGGGTGTTTTGGGCACTTTGATTGTAGATAAACCATCAATAACATTTAAAGGAAAAAACTCTGACGTAGACAAATACAATGAGAAAAAGCTGCCTGAAAGGGCAGCTTTTAATGTAGGGAATGAACAGGGTGTTAGGCTGTTCATGTATGATTATTTTTCGATAATCTCATAATTTTCGTGGGACACAACGGTGAAGTTGGTTCCATAATCCAGTAACAGCGCATCTTCTTCTGATATATTTACAATGACGGATCGCTCAAGAATTTTGGTTACTTCACCCGTTATATCAAAACCGTGGCGAGTAAATTTAATTTTTTGACCTACATTTGCCTGTGTCATCATCAGCACCCCATATCCTAAAGTAAAGTATCCGGTTGTCTGCTCTATTATAACGCAGACTTTTTTTCGTTCAAATGCTTATACTTTCTAAACTGTACACGCATTCATTTTTATATACCCCATTATTACTTAAGTATTCTACTATAAATATTCTTAAATAGGGTGAAATTTCTGTAATTTTCACGAAAAAAGATTTTCAGATGGTGGACCATTTAACTTACTTTATTAAAAATGGTCTGATAAAATGAAGCGTAATGGCGTTTTCACGGAGGGTTAAGATGAAGAGTAAGAAGTATTTCTGGTATACAGCAGGAGCCTACAGCATCATTATCATGCTGATTTCGATGGCCGTTTTATTTAATATTTATCCGGGTGGTTACGGATATATTTACAATGAAGAAACGGAGCAGATTACGCTTGAGCGTGGTGTGTTTGGAAAAGAGCAGGTAACGGATCAGGTGGCGGATAACGAAGCACTCAGTTATGTACTTTATCAAAATGAGGTTGACCGCGCGATTCAATCCTGGATTCTCGTTTTGACGCTCGGGATTTTTATTGTTTATTTAGTACAGCGGATATGGCCTGCTTATCAGAATCGTAAGGAAGAGGGCTATAAAGTAAAGGATTTAATTGCACTTGGCTTATTTGTGCTGACAGTAGTGGTCGCGGTATCATTGCTTGTGTCACTAAGTCAGAGCATTCAGTATCTTGAACAGGTTTATAACACGGTTGCCTGACTTTTCAAGGTGTCGGAAAAGTAACTTGTCGAATCTTCATAAACAGGTGTGAATTTTCTGACGATTAATGGTACAATGTCCTTACCAAATGGGATAGGCAGGTGAATATATGAGTAAAAAAAGAAGAAAATCTTCACATGACGGTTGGATTAATTTCATTTTTACTTTGATTTACCTAGTTTACTGGTGGTTTATCCTGCAAGGAGTCCTCCAGGGATTTTCGCAACTCATTTACATAAGCATTGTACCGTTTGTCATTCTTATGTTTTTACATTCACTGACTTCGAGGTGGATGGAGAGACGTATAGAAAAACAGCTTGCAGCAAGCGTTGAAAAGAGTATTGCACGATATAAAGACCGGATTCGAACCGGTGCATAAAAAAGAGGCTGGAGAAAGGTTCCAGCCTCTTTTTTATCTTGATTTAACCAGGAGTTGAACAGCTTCATTGATATAATCAGCGGATTCTTCGCCTTCTTTTGCATTGCGAAGACATTCTTCAAGGTTTCGTGCAACAATTAAGCCAATGGTCCGATCAAGTGCCGTCCTTGTAGCAGAAAGCTGTGTGATGACATCTTTACAGTCTTTTCCTTCTTCCATCATACGGATGATCCCTTTAATCTGCCCTTCAGCACGCTTTAAGCGATTGAGCTGTTGTTTATCGTAATTCATATAAAGAACTCCTTTGAGTATAGTGAATGTTAATTGTATTTCTATCGTATAAGGAGACGCAGGGATTGTAAAGAACGATGTCTTATTTTTGAATTTCAAACAGGTCTTCCAGTTTCTCAGCAAAAAAACGGTGTGAATCATTTACACCCTGATTATAAATAGCCGGTCCAATTTCCTTTAATAAAAAATCAAGTAAGAGGGTTGCACGCAGTTGACCAATATCCTCTTCATATTCATCCATAAAATATCCCTGTATTTTTTGCACCATGATTTTTTTATCCTCAGCAGTAAAAGCAAACGGATCTTTCATCATTATCAATCCTTTTCAAAAAAGTTGACGCTTTTCGTTCAAAAAAGAAGCACCGGACAGGCCGGTGCTTCTTGCCGTGCTCAGTTTTTGTTCATGTAGCGGTCCATTTCTTTCCGGTGCCGCTGATCTCTTACCACAATAACTGCGTGTATAAGGCCCGGGATGTATCCCAGGATTGTCAGCAGAATGTTTAATAAGAAGGATCCGAACCTCCCGGTGAACAAGACAGCCAGTGGAGGTAAAAAGATGGCCAAAATATATAACATGATATCATCTGCCTTTCATTTTTCTAACATGTGTATTCCCGTTATGATCCCGGATTAAACGGTAATGCAACAACGCATGTGGATAGTCCGGGTACCTCAACCAAATCAGACCGCACGATACTGAGCGGTTCTCTGCCGGCACGTTCTCCGTCGATCAGCAAATGCCAAGAGCCATTTTTCTCGAGGTGAAAAGGTACAGGATGAACATGTGCATTATGAATCACAATATATTCTCTGTATGGAGAGTGCTGATCCCCATTAAGCTTATAAGCAATGAAGTGATCGTCTGTCGGATAAATGTGCATGTTCTGCATGATTTCTTCCATTGATCTCATCCTGAATACACGTGCTGACTTCCTCAGGGAGATCAGACCCTTTACAAATTCAATGTCCTGATTGAATTCCTCGCGTCTAAACCAGTCGAGCTGGTTAATCGAATCCGGGGAACGATAGCTGTTGTGAACCCCCTGTTTCGTTCTCATAAATTCCTGTCCTGCGTGTAAAAAAGGTATTCCCTGAGACAGCAAAACAATGGAGGTAGCAAGCTTATGCATTTTTCTGCGTTCAATACCTGATGATCCGGGGTTCGTCAACTGCAGCTTATCCCAGAGTGTGTGATTATCGTGGGCTTCAACATAGTTAACGACCTGGGCAGGTGACACAAAAGACTTCCGGTCGTAAGGCACTTTCATACCGGCTGATATTCCCTGCAGCATACGGTGGCGATAGCCCGGGCGGCCATTTACAAACCCGTTATCCTGATCAGAGAAGTTGCTTCCCTTCAGGTCATCACGGAGCGAATCATTAAAATGCGCAATGCCCGGCATTTTATACGCATTTTCCTGATTGGCTTTTTTATTTCCGGAAAGGGAAGTCTGAAGATCCCATCCTTCTCCCAAAATAATAATGGAAGGGTCCACATCATCAAGTGCGAGCCTGATTTCATTCATCGTTTCCACGTCATGTATGCCCATCAGATCAAAGCGAAAGCCGTCAATGTGGTATTCTTTGGCCCAGTAGACGACTGAGTCAATCATGTATCGCTGCATCATTGCGCGTTCTGATGCTGTATCGTTTCCAACTCCTGTACCGTTGGAAAGACCATCTTTGGTATACCGGAAGAAATAGCCCGGCATGAGCAGATGGAATGGAGAACGATTTACGTCATACACATGATTATAGACGACGTCCATAATCACTCTCATGCCACGATCATGAATCGCCTGAATCAATGTTTTCAATTCCTTAATCCGAAGTGCCGGGTCGTAAGGGTCAGTTGAATAAGAGCCTTCAGGTGCATTAAAATGCTTCGGGTCATATCCCCAATTGTACTGAGGGGTATCCAGCATCGTTTCATCTACAGTCCAGTAATCGAAAAACGGAAGCAGCTGAACATGCGTGACACCAAGATCCGCAATATAATCAAGACCCGTGGAAAATCCGTCAGGCGTTGCAGTGCCAAGCTCTGCGAGGCCAAGATACTTTCCTTTTTGTAAAATCCCGCTTTCCTCATGAATCGACGCATCGCGAATATGAAGTTCATAAATAATAGCATCTGTCGGCGATGTCAGGGCAGGCTTCGTGCGATTCCAGTGATAAGGATTGGTTTTACCCATATCGAGTACGACTCCGCGGGTGCCATTCACCGTTACAGCTTTAGCGTATGGGTCAACAGCTTCAAACCACTCTTTCCCGATTTTAACTCTGAATAAATAACGGGCTTCATGCCAGTCCCCATCGAGATCGAAATGCCACGTTCCGTTCGACCCCTTGTTCATCTGGTAAAGATTCGGCTCCTTCGTTTTACGGTTTTGATACACAACCAGCGTTGCCTTATGCGCTGAAGGTGACCAGAATGCAAATGACGTTTTCTCCGGAGTATAAAACGATCCGAGAAAACCGTCGTAATAGAAACGGCGATCAAATGGCTTCGTTCTGACAATATCGCCGTATGAAACGTCACAGTAACCAAAATGTGAAATCGCAACACGGTAGCGCTGACTTAATGACAGCTTTTCGTTTGTGACGATGGTCAGATGATGAGCGAGATCAGATGCTTCATGATCTTTATTTACTCGAATTTCCTTAATGGTGGCACCTTCAAGATTTACGGCAATGTTGTCATGGTCCCAGTCAAAAGCAAGGTTCGTGCGGACGCATATTTCATGCCACTTGTTCAACTTCGCACTCAAAATACTCGGATAAACCGTAATATCATTTATATGGGTATAAATCTTCTCCATTCCCTGCATCAGCCAGACTTCCGCCTGACCTTCCTTATTAAATGAAGAGATGAATCTGTCATCGAAACGTTTGCTTGCCCAGTCATTTTCTTCTGTGCTTTTGCGGATAATAAAGCCTACACGCTTAATTCCTGCAGGATCTTCCATTGTGAATACAGCTTTCTTTCCATAGGAATCCTGGCTTGAAAACTCCACCATTTTTCCTTTCTGTCCTTCGAGCCACACCCACAGGTTCCATCCGTCATAATCATGATCATAACGGTGATAGTGAAGCGTAATGGTTACTTCCCTGTGGAGGTTTCCTGGCTTGCGATCGGGTGAAAAATCCTCATTCTGATGTATAATCACCATCGTTACCACGCCTTTTCAAAAAAAGATTTTACTTCTACTATACGCCGGGGCAGGGGGATCTTGTTTCTTCTTTTTACCCATTATCGCCAAAATATAAGCACTTTGAAAAGTGCGAATGCTTTTAAAAGTAAGAAAAAGAGGTAATATGGATAGTAGCAGGACCACAATTAGGGAGGAATGAGAAATGAAGGTATTATACATCAATGCCAATCCCCGCAATAAAAAATCTGTCAGTGAAGAGATAGCGGACACCTTTATCCAGGAGCTGAAACAAGCTGAGGAAAATGTAGAGGTGGAATATGCGCACTTATATGAAATGAAGCTGCAGGAAATTGATGAAGACGTATTGGCATCATGGGGGAAGCATCGTTCCGGAGAGCCGTTTACAGAAACGGAAAAAGAGAAGGTTAAAGCCATGGATGATGTGCTGGATCAGTTTCTGGCAGCAGACCTTTATGTGTTCGTTACGCCATTTTGGAATCTTCTATTTCCTCCGCGCCTTAAAACGTATATCGATTCGCTTTGTATACCGGGCAAAACGTTCCGCTACACTGCTGAAGGACAGGAAGGACTTGTCGAAGGTAAAAGAGCCGTCCATATTGAAGCGGTTGGCGGCGTCTATAAGGGAACCGGGCTTAATTTTTCAGAGGACTATCTCCGTGAAATTATGCGATTCCTCGGCATTAAGGAATATGACTCTGTTATTTGCGAAGGGATGAGCCAGTACCCTGACATGGCAGACAAGATTCTTGAAGAATCAAAGGCAGAAGCGAAGGAGCTTGCAAATAAGCTCGCAAGAATGGAATAAAATCAAAAACCCGTACATCTCAAGGCGTTCAGGCTGATGAGGTGTGCGGGTTTTACATTTATGAAGGGCTGAAAAAACGGATCGTCAGCGGAATATGATACACCTCGCCCTGCAGTGCTTTGATCCCGGCTAAAACCGTGAAAATAATCATCAGCACACTCAGGATCACGTTCAAAACGATCCCAATGCCAAAAACAATGAGAAAGCCGGCAGCAGCCTGATAAAGGAAGTAACTGATCGCGAAATTGAGATACATATACCCATGCTTTTGCACGAATGGTGAATCCCGTTTCACAAACCATAAAACGAGCGGTCCAATTATCGCGGTAAAAAAGCTTGAGAAATACATCAGACCTGCCACTAAATGTTCGTCAGATAAACGATTCATCATGATTCCTCCTTTTATATATTGTACGGTTACAGACGATAAAAAGATTCAAAAAACCATCCCGTTCGTGATTGAACGGGATGGTTTGACCAATTATCCTCTTTTGCCAAGTGTAACTGCTGTATAAAATCCTGCCACAGCTGCAACGAGACTTAAGATAACATTAAGCGGTTCAAAGGTAAGACCTGGATACACGACAAACAGTGAACCGAAAACAAGTCCGATAATGAACGCATACATCATTAACGGGAATCGGTTCATTAAATAACGGATGGCTTTACTGCTGAAAATAAACCCAAAAGCAACACCGGCTCCAACGAGTGCAATAATAACAAAGTTCAGATTCGTGATGGCTGAAATGGCTGTTTCATAAACCCCGATAACGAGGAGAATGAATGAACCGCTGATTCCAGGTAACAGCATCGCTGAACTCGCGAGGATCCCGGCAACAAATAAAAGCAGTGCAGTTGAGGCCGTAACAGACGTGATCACGCCTTCCTCAGCAGGGTTAATAAACGCCATACTCGCAACGATAACGGCACCGACAAAAAGCAGAAGCAGATGTTTCCCTTTGAAGTTTTCCTTTGCATTGGATTCACGTAATAAATAGGGTAAAATCCCACCGATCAACCCGAGAAAAAAGAAATTAGTCGGCTGCGGGTAATTAGCCAGAAGCCACTCAATTAAGTGACTAAGCAATAAAATGGCTGTAGCCATTCCTGCACCGAGTGTTAATAAAAACGGAAGGTGTTTCTTCCATTCACGTGTCGTGATGCCACTGACAGCGTTAATAAATTGATCGTAAATCCCAAGAAGAACTGCAATTGTTCCCCCACTTACACCAGGGATGACATCGCTCGTTCCCATCGCAAGGCCGCGAAATATATTTCTCCAGTCAAACATAGGTCAGACTCCTTTAAGTTTGTGATTCATTCAACAATCTTCATTATACGGGAATTTGTGTGTTTCGTCATGAATGAAAAAAGGGAATGACAAAAAGGTATCAAAAGTCTTAAGGGAGGAACAGAGATGAAAAAGGCGATGCTTATTTTAAATCCTTCTTCTGGTAAAGAAGAGGCGTTAAAGCACAAAGAGTCAGTCTTAAGCACATTACATGAAATGGGCTATGAAGTAACTTTAAAAGAAACGGAAAAAGAATATGATGCAACAGTATTTGCAGAGCAGGCTTGCCATGAAAAATATGATGCGGTTGTCTCCATGGGAGGCGACGGCACGTTAAATGAAACGATTACCGGCCTTGCCAATCAGGAAGATCAGCCGACACTTGGGATCATTCCTTTAGGAACGGTGAATGACTTTGCCCGTGCGCTGAACATTCCGATGGATCCGGAGCAGGCAATTGAGCAATTAAAAACAGCTCAGCCAAAAAGAGTCGATATTGGTAAGATCAATGACAAGTATTTTATGAATATCATTGCACTTGGAGGGATTGCAGAAGCAACCTTCGGCGTGTCCGTTGAACAGAAAACAAAGCTTGGTCCACTGGCTTATATGATAGAAGGTTTTAAAACGATCAGAGAGAAGGAGCCGTTTGACATGGTCATCACGTATGATGGTCAGAAATGGGAAGGAAACGCTCTTCTTTTCCTTATGGCGCTGACAAATTCGGTGGGCGGCTTTGAAAAGCTGGCACCTGATGCTGAAGTGAACGACGGGAAGCTTCACTGCTTCATCATTAAAGATGTTCCGCTTTACAAGCTGGTGGCCATCATGACCTCACTTTTGAAAGGAACGCTTGAGGATGATGAAAACGTTGAATACTTTACAGCGGGAGAAGTGCACGTTGATTCAGGCAAAGACCTGATCTCTAACGTTGATGGTGACGAAGGTGCACACGTTCCGCTGACAGTTAAAGTGTTAAAAAGCCATATCCCGGTTTTCTGTCCTGTTAAGTCTGAATGATCGATTTAAATTTCAGGTGAGTGGGCCTCGGCAAAAAAGCTTAAGGCCCGTCCTCGAAAAGTACCTGACTGTCACGGATTCCGCCGGCACAGCAGGAAGTATAATTGTGTATTTCCTCACAAACAATATCTTCTAATCATTGCTTTTACTATGCTATCAGGTGTATACTGCAGTCAACATTAATCAAATGACTTACAAGGCTTAAAGTCTTATATAAAGAAAGCCTGCAAGCTTAAAGGAGTTCTCTTCATGGAGTTTATCATACAGGCGATTATGGAATCGATGAATGAAGGTACGATTCCGATTGCCTTTTTACTATTAATGATTTGGAGCTGGAACCGTCCGATATTTTTCAGCGGGCTGGGCAGACGGGAGCAGCAGCTTTTTGTGCCGGAAGCTTCTGAATCAGGCAGGGAAACAGCGCTTCAGGGTCTATTTCATTTTTGCAGTCCGATGCAGCTCGTCCGCACGATCAAAAGGAAAGAATGTCCGGACGACCGTGACGAACAGCCAACACCATTTCTTCTTTAATCAAAATTAAAAAAGAAATGGAATGGTGAAAATGAAAAAAACTTTACTGATTATCATGCTGGCATTAGGAGCAGCCCTGCTGTCCGGATGTGCCGCAGTTGAAAATGAAACAGGCGTATTTTATCACGCCTTTGTGTACCCTTTTGAAATCGGCATCCACGAAATCGGAACGTTCCTCGGAGGAAACTTCGGGATGGCCATTATCGTGATCACACTGCTGATTCGTCTCATCCTGATGCCAATGATGCTGAAAAACTATCGTACCCAGCAGGTCATGAAAGAAAAAATGAATGCCCTTAAACCTGAAATGGACGATATATCAAAGCGTATGAAGGAAGCAGAGTCAAAAGAAGATCAAATGAAAATTCAGCAGGAAATGATGGGATTATACCGTAAACACGGTGTGAACCCGTTAAACATGGGCTGTCTGCCATTGCTGATCCAGATGCCAATCCTGATGGGGATGTACTTCGCCATTTCTTATTCAGAAGAGATCGCAAGTCATTCATTTCTCTGGTTCAACCTCGGATCACCTGACATTGCCATGATGCTTGCAGCAGGTGCCGTTTATTTCGTACAGGGTGCAGTGAGCCTTCACAATCTGCCGGATGCACAAAAAAAGCAGATGAAGCTCTTCACTTACATTTCACCAATTATGATTATGGTGATTTCACTGAATGCGCCGGCAGCACTGCCATTATACTGGACAGTCGGCGGTTTGTTCCTGATTATCCAGACGCTGATCGGGCAGAAATATTACCGGAACCATCCGGAAAAAGCAGTTGAAAAAGAATCGGCAACCGGTGAAACGGTAAGCCAGACAAAATAGCAAAAAGCTCTCCTGATCGGGAGAGCTTTTTTCATTGGCCGTCTTCATTAACCGTGTCGGGTCGTTCCTTGATTGTTTGTGATTAACTGAGATGGGGCGCAATCATTCAGTATCTTTACTGTCGCTATCACGTTAATTTCTGTTGATCTGCATGCTGTTTCTGTCGCAAGACCGTTTCCACAAGCCAGAATTGTTGATAGCACTTATTTTTATGTCGATACATCTCTGTTTACTGTTGATAGCGCATCAGTATTTGTTGATAGCACTTAAATGACTGTCAATAGCTAAGCGGCGTCCATTCAGCCAATCATCCCGGTCTCCAGAAACGCATCTCGCAACGGAATAAGGAATGACCCAGCACGGTTTTTCAGTCAATCTCCCTGATTACACGGGCAGGATTCCCGCCCACAACAACATTTGCAGGAACATCCTTTGTCACAACGGCTCCTGAAGCAATAACCGCATTGTCGCCAACTGTCACACCAGGATTGATGATGGCACCCCCGCCAATCCACACATTATCACCAAATGTGACTGGTTTTCCAAACTCCCTGCCGCTGTTACGTTCAACGGCATTTAACGGGTGGGTAGCAGTATAAATATGTACACCTGGTGCCAGCATGCAGTGATCACCAAATCGGACCTCACACACATCTAAAATGACACAGTCAAAGTTTGCGAAGAAATGGTTTCCGACATGGATATTGGAGCCGTAGTCGCATTGAAAGCTTGGTTCGATCCAGATGGACTCCCCGGTTGAGCCGAAAAGCTCTTTCAGCAGACGGACGCGTTCTTCCCCTTCTTCCTCGGTTGTGGCATTGATGAGCCGCGACATCTTTCGGGCGTAAATCCGTTCTTTTAACAGCTGCGGGTCCTGTGGGTCATACATTTCTCCGGCCAGCATTAATTCTTTTTCAGTCATCTGTATCCTCTCCTCATGAACAGTTTACCAGCTTCTTTTCGAAATCGGTTGCCCGACATACTATAATGAACTTAGTCAAAGGAGGTCATCATATGAAAAAAGCAATCGTCACGGGCGCATCAAAGGGACTTGGAGCGGCTGTAGCCAATCACTTTATTAAAAACGGAATTGAAGTAACAGATGTATCACGATCTGAAAATAGCGGGTTAAAAGGTCATCAGCACTATCATCATGAAAAAGTCGATCTTGGTGTAACAGATGAAGCTGTATCGTTTTTAGAAGGCTGGTTCCATGAACAGCCGGAGGATCTTGAAAAACTATACCTGATTCAAAACGCAGGGACGGTGCAGCCGATGGAAACCGTTGGGAAAATGGATGCAGAAGCTATTGAAAAAACAATTCAGTTAAACTATGTCACGCCGGTTGTTCTGTCTAACCTGGCTTTCCAACTGGCATCGGAACAAAAAGTGGAGTTAGTCATTGTGAACATCACTTCCGGTGCAGCCAACAAACCGAATCATGGCTGGAGCGTCTATGGAAGCACGAAAGCAGCACTGAATTTATTTACAGAAACGGCTGCACTTGAACAGGGCGGTGAAGGCCACAAAATGATTTCCTTCAGTCCAAGCATTATGGACACCGGTATGCAGGAGGAAATCCGTTCCGCAAAACAGGATTCCTTTGCACAGGTAGAAGCCTTTAAAGAATATAAAGAACAGGGGAAGCTTAGAAAACCTGAGGAAGTCGGGGAAGTGTTAGTGAATATTTTGCTTGGAGAAAGGCTGATAAACGGAAAACTGTATCATATTAACGATTATCTCCCGAGTACGAAATAAAACAGACTAGATATTTACATTAGAAATGGTTTTGTTATCTTCAATGTGTTTTTTAATGGTAAATTTACACTTTGTCTGTTTTTAAATCATTTCTCATGGGTATCCTAACAGTAGGCAATAATGTTGGATATTTTTGAGAGGAGATGGATCAGTATGGATTGGAAAAAATACTTACAGGTTGGTGCAGCCGGATTTTTAAGTCTCGGGGTTCTTGCAGCATGTGGTGATGATACTGAGGAGCCAATGGATACAGGAGACACGGAAGAAGAGGCGCCGATGGATGAAAACACCGATGATAACATGGAAGACGATATGGAAGAAGGCATGGATGAAACCGAAGAAAATGTAGAAGAAGGTATGGATGAGACGGAAGAAGAAGTCGATGAGGGCATGGATGAAATGGAAGATGAGATGAACGAGGAAGACAGTGAATCTTAATAAAAAGGATAAATGACCGGGCTGACTCTTAGGAGTTGTCCCGGTTTTTTGATTTGTCAGGTTTTCTGGTGAAATCACTTTATCTTTAGAACCTCCTCACACCCTTTCGTTCCCCTAAATAAAATGGTAAGCTGTTTGAAAAGACGTGAGGTGAGGATATGAAAACACTACTATTAACCGGTTTTGAACCGTTTTTACACTTCAAAACGAACCCTACAATGGAGGTGGTGAACGCTCTCCATGGGACTGAGATTAACGGATGGATGATAGAGGGGCGTATATTGCCGGTGGACTTTCAGCAGTCCGGTGACCTGCTGATCCAACACTACGAAGTGATCCAGCCCGGTGCTGTCATATCACTCGGATTAGCAGGAGGAAGAACGCACATTACGCCTGAACGGATCGCTATCAACTGTAACGATGGGGAAAAAGACAACGAAGGGTACAAGCCGGAAGGTGAAAAAATTGCAGAGGACGGACCGGACGGACTTTTTTCTACCCTGCCTGTTCAGGAAATGGTCCGTCATTTAAAGGATCATGGTTTTCCGGCCAGTATTTCAAACACGGCTGGAACATACTTGTGTAATCATGTGATGTATCGCATGCTTGATCAGATCAGACGTGAGGGAAAATCGATTCCATCCGGATTTATACATATTCCGTCCTCGCATGAAATCGCTGTTGAGTCCAGGAAGATGCCAAGCTGGTCCCAGCGCGATCTGACAGAAGCGGTGAAGTTGTGTATTGAAAAGTTGAATTGATTTTGTAAAGCCGTGCCAGGTGGCCTTTCTTTACATAAAACAAAGGCCTATAAAAAGGGCCTCTGTTTATGATAATAATGGTTTAAGAGATTGAGTATGCTCCGTGTTTAATTCTTTTAAAAAGCAACATCAAGTACCAGCATGCTCATAGTGCCGGGTCATTCCGTAGACTCCTGCGGCAGAGAAGCGACAGGTGAGACAGCTTAGCGCAAAGCGCTAGCTGGCTCACCGCGCGGCCGCGGAAAGTCAGCTATATTATAGTCAAGAGAAAAAACAGATCTTTTTTGGTTTTTTTTTGAGGATCA
>NZ_SORW01000036.1 GCF_004405105.1 Jeotgalibacillus sp. R-1-5s-1
AGCGGAAGACGAGATTCGAACTCGCGACCCCCACCTTGGCAAGGTGGTGTTCTACCACTGAACTACTCCCGCATATTGAATTGGTGCGGGTGGAGGGACTTGAACCCCCACGCCTTGCGGCACTAGATCCTAAGTCTAGCGTGTCTGCCAATTCCACCACACCCGCATGAAAATCATGGTGAGCCATGAAGGACTCGAACCTTCGACCCTCTGATTAAAAGTCAGATGCTCTACCAACTGAGCTAATGGCTCGAGGAAAACTGGTGCCGGCAAGAGGACTTGAACCCCCAACCTACTGATTACAAGTCAGTTGCTCTACCAATTGAGCTACACCGGCAAATAATGGTGGAGAATGACGGGCTCGAACCGCCGACCCTCTGCTTGTAAGGCAGATGCTCTCCCAGCTGAGCTAATTCTCCACGGTATTATGTAATACCGCCTAGCGACGTCCTACTCTCACAGGGGGAAACCCCCAACTACCATCGGCGCTGAAGAGCTTAACTTCCGTGTTCGGCATGGGAACGG
>NZ_SORW01000037.1 GCF_004405105.1 Jeotgalibacillus sp. R-1-5s-1
CCGCCTAAGGTGGGACAGATGATTGGGGTGAAGTCGTAACAAGGTAGCCGTATCGGAAGGTGCGGCTGGATCACCTCCTTTCTAAGGATATTGTGTGACCCCTTGCGGGGAACATCACAACACAGAAACGTGACGCACTTGGTTGTTTAGTTTTGAGGGTTCAACCTTCAAAAGGGGCCTATAGCTCAGCTGGTTAGAGCGCACGCCTGATAAGCGTGAGGTCGGTGGTTCGAGTCCACTTAGGCCCACCATATAAATTTCATACCCAATACGGGGCCTTAGCTCAGCTGGGAGAGCGCCTGCCTTGCACGCAGGAGGTCAGCGGTTCGATCCCGCTAGGCTCCACCAACCACACTCTTTCGAGTGGGAAACATCACTCGGAATTTTTTACTGTGTGAAAATCCTGATCTTCTTCTTTCTTCTATAGAAAGAGTGATCAGATTCGTTCCTTGAAAACTGGATAACGACATCAAACAAAGCAAGATAAACCGAGAATC
>NZ_SORW01000038.1 GCF_004405105.1 Jeotgalibacillus sp. R-1-5s-1
ATTTTTCGTCAGAACTTGGTCACTTTCGTGAAGAATCCCGGCGAACGCCGGGGGCTCTTAATGCTCTTAGGTTACCTAAAAGCTGCTTAGCGGGACGCTGCGCTTGTGCAAAAAGCAGACTGTAGTGCGGCGTTTGGTCACATTCGCGCGGGGTTTGGACACTTTACTGCGGAGCTTGGTCACATTCTGCCTGAGCTTGTTCACTTTCCAATGCAGTTTGGACACTTTTCGTCAGAACTTGGACACTTTCGTGAA
>NZ_SORW01000039.1 GCF_004405105.1 Jeotgalibacillus sp. R-1-5s-1
TCGTTGACTAATTCTTCATAGTTCTTGTACTGTTTCAACTCATATCTCTCACATTTGAAGTGACTGAAGAAGCTCTCTATCGGTGCGTTGTCGATACACTTCCCGACACGGGACATACTGCGCGTAATCCCTGCCTGTGTCGTAATGTAGCGGTATTCCTTCGATGTATACTGTGATCCACGATCGCTATGGAGTAGGGGGGTCGCGTCTGGGTTCGCTTCGATGGCTGCCTTCAGCGTATCCATCACCAAGGCGTTGTTGTTGAAGTGACCGATTTTATAGGCCACGACAGACCCGTCATACAAGTCCTTGATCACACTCAAATAAGCCTTGTTCCCAAGACCGTAATGGAGATGCGTGATGTCCGTCACCCATTTCTGATTGGGCTGGCTCGCTG
>NZ_SORW01000004.1 GCF_004405105.1 Jeotgalibacillus sp. R-1-5s-1
GATAAGACCTGTCGCTCAGGAGAGACGGCAGGTTTTTTTGTGCGTTTTTTTAGGTGGAAACCGGGTTTGAAAGTGCATGAAGAGCGCCAGGTCGTGGCCGGGATGTTTCTTGAGGTGTGCAGAATGAAGAGTAAAGTGTATCGAATAAACAGGAAAGTATACTGAATAAGAGCAAAAGTATGATGAATGAAGAGGAATGACTTCCAGTTACCCAACTGCATTCAGTGCCCCCGAGCTTTGCCGTTACTGAAGTAAATCCTGTTGAATGTTAAAAACACCATAAACTAAGTTAAATCTGGTATTTTAATAGCAGGGGGTGTTTTTAAGTGAAATCTAAAGGTTTTATAGTGGGTGTTGCATCGTTTGCAGTGATCACTTTGCTGCTTTATTTAGCAGGAGACGTTTTTCAAGTGCCGTTATTAATGTTCCATAACGAATATATGAACAGTACAAATGGACAGATTGTTTCATCAGGGTCATTGATTCCTGTTGTGATCGGCTTATCTTTAAGTGTTCTTATCCAAAGAATTTACATAAACAGATATGCACAAAACCTGGCTGAGTGATAGCCGGGTTTTTCTTTTTGTATTTAAAGATTTTATGTTGTTGCCTAAAGGCATGCAGTGCGCCTTGGAGGTTTGCTGAATGAGGTATAAGTGCACTAAATAATTGGAGATGTATACCGAATGAGAACAAAAGTGTGCTAAATGAACTAGAAAGTGTATCTAATAAGAGCCAGGAGTTGTTAAATACGACAGGATAGTGTTCAAAAATCAACTTAATTTAATTTTAAATAAACGAAATGAAAATTTGTTTGCTTTTATATAAACTATAATATAATATGTTTATTAAATAACAGACAAAAGAAGGATGTGTTTGGTTTTGAGTGAGGAGTTGTTTTGGGCGTCTTCTGTGGAGGAGCTTTCTCTTGGTATGAAGGAATTGGAGGATCGCCATGTTTGTTTAGTATGCGGGGCGTCTTTTGAAAAGGGTGAAGTGTTTCAGATTGAGGGGCGTTTTTATGAGGCGTATCGGGCGGCTGAGAGGCATGTGGAGGATGAGCATGGTTCGATGTTTGATTATTTGATTCAGATGAATAAGAAATTTACCGGGTTGTCTGATCATCAGCGGGAGCTTTTGATGTTTTTCAGGCAGGGACTGAGTGATAAGGAGGCTGCGAAGAGGATTGATGGAAGTCCTTCGACGATTCGGAATCACCGGTTTAAGTTTAAGGAGAAGGAGAAGCAGGCGAAGGTGTTTTTGGCGCTGATGGACTTGTTGAAAAAGGATGATGGGCCTGAGGGGCTTGTGCAGGTACATAGGGGGGCGACGATGGTGGATGAGCGTTATGCGACGACGGAGATTGAGCAGGAGAAAGTGTTGAAGACTTATTTTAAGGATGGGCTTGAGGGTCCGCTTCATCTGTTTCCGAGTAAAGAGAAGAAGAAAATTGTGGTGCTGAAGCATTTGCTGAAAAGATTTGAGGCTGGAAGGTCTTATACGGAGCGTGAGGTGAATGAAGTGTTGAAGGAGGCTTATGCTGACTTTGTAACGCTTCGCCGTTATTTTATTGAGTATGGTTTTATGGACCGGAATCAGGATGGATCGGCTTATTGGGTGAAGCAATGAAGGTAGAGTTGACGAGGTTTCGGGTGAAAAAAGGAAAAACGGCTTTGGTGGATGAGTGGCTTGCGTTTTTAAATGAACAGATGGACGCAGTGCTTGAGACATTGGAGCCGGAGAAGATGTATGTAGAGACGATTTTCCGGGAGACACTGGACGGGGTCGAGTATTTGTACTGGTATTCTGTTCAGGGTGAAGGGGGTCAGGATGTGTCTTCATCAGAGCACTGGCTGGACCGCAAACATCTTGATTATTGGAAGCAGTGTATTGATCCTTTATATAAGCCTGTGGACTTGCAAACCGGGGTGGTAATGATTCCTGAACGTATCCGTCAAAAAATGGTTTAATCCATCCACCTATGGTTCTAAATGGAAAAGGTTGATATAATGGTCAGAACAACAGGAGGAGGGATATCAATGTGGATTTATATTGTGGCCGTACTCGCTGGGCTGGTCGGATTTGGACTTGTGGTAGATAAGAAAAGGGGAACGAAAAAGCGTAAGGACCTGGAGCAGTTTGGGGAGAGTCACCATACTGACGAAAAGGCCGCGCCGTATACGATGGAGAATGATCAGAAGACGTCAGGCTGGGGGTAAGAAGTTTGTAGAAGACTTTCCTTCACGATTCCGAAATGGGCGAATAGGATAAAAAGAATGTGATTATTTTTTATCCGGGGTGTCGATACTGTTCGTATGATACCGCGAAGTGGAGGAAAGCGAATGAGAGTATGTCGTGCTTGTGGCAGAAAGTATAAACGGGGTATACGTCTGTCGTCAAAGTTTGTCTGTGTCTGGTGTGAGCAGTCGCTGATTCAATTAAAGGCGGACGATCAGGATTATGACCGCTGGATGTATTTACTGAAGCCGGAAAGCGGTTCTTATAAGTAGATGACAGGGAACTGATCCTTAAATGGGTCAGTTCTTTTTTTGTGTGAAAAAACAAGTACTTTTCTCAGGGAGGCATCACGCATTTAACGGAACAGGTGATACAATGGAGAAATGAACATGAAAAGGTGAACAGAGATGAATCATTCTAATCAGCCGCTTGTAGAAGCTCTGGCGGCTCATCAAAATAGACATCCGGTGTCGTTTCACGTGCCGGGTCATAAAAATGGATCTGTCGCCGACCAAGCGTTTGGCCAGCTGCTTGGTTGGGATCAGACGGAGCTGACCGGACTGGATGATTTGCATGCACCGGAAGAAGTTATTCGTGATGCGCAGGCACTGTTGTGCGATTATTATCAGTCGAAGCAGAGTTATTTTCTTGTAAATGGCTCGACGGTGGGGAATCTCGCGATGATTCTGGCTTCCTGTCGTGCGGGTGATCGGGTGTTTGTAGCGCGCAATGCTCATAAATCGGTGATGAATGCGTGCAGTCTGGCTCAGGTAAAGCCTGTTTATCTGATGCCTGATGTACATGCTGAGTCTCAGACACCGTCAGGCATTTCGCCGGACCGGTTAAGGCAGGCTGTACAAACGTATCCTGATGTGAAGGTGATCGTGCTGACGTATCCATCTTATTACGGGCATACCGGGCAGATGGCAGAGCTGGTCAAGGTGGCAAAAGAAGCCGGGCTTACCGTACTGGTTGATGAGGCGCACGGTGCTCATTTTTCTCTGCCAGGTTTCCCAGAATCGTCCCTGGCGTTTGGAGCGGATGTGGTTGTGCAGTCGGCTCATAAAACACTGCCTGCAATGACGATGGGTTCGTTTCTTCATGTGAATTCAGAAGTCGTTTCTGTGGCGAAGGTGGAGCGTTATCTCGGGATGCTGCAGTCGAGCAGCCCGTCTTATCCAATTATGGCATCACTGGATATGGCGAGAAGCTATGTAGCAACTTATTCAGAGAAGGATGCGGCGCATTTTCACGAGGTGAGGTCTGCTTTTATTGAAAGGCTGAGGCAAATCACGGATGTGAGTGTGATTGAAGCGGAGGATCCGTTAAAGCTGATGATCCGGGTGGCGGGTCTGGATGGTTATAGGCTTCAGAAAAGATATGAGGCACACGGCATTTTTTCAGAGCTGGCGGATCCGCTGCAGGTGTTATGGATGCTGCCTTTATTAAAGGAAGGACAGCTTTATGAGGCGGAGCTTGATCGAGCTGTTGAAGCGCTGAAAAATATCACGGCTGAAAAAATGGATGGGCCTGCGGTTAAGCAGCTGGTTCTGGAGGAAGAGCCTTTTTTCGAGCCGGCGTTTACGATAGATGAAGCGGTGGATCTTGCTGTAGAAATGGTGGATCTTGATCACGTTACGGGAAGGCTTGCTGCAGAGTCTGTTATTCCGTATCCGCCAGGCATTCCGTTTATATTGCCGGGGGAGCGGATGACTGGGCGAAAAGTGCAGCAGCTGCGTGATATCGTTCAATCAGAGATGAGGTTCCAGGGTGGTGCCTTTTTAATAGAAGGAAAACTGAAGGTTGTACAGGAGGATAACGATGAGTAAAGGACGTTTTATTACGGTGGAAGGACCGGAGGGGGCAGGAAAAACCACGGTCGTTGCCGAAATGAAAAAGCAGCTGGAGTCAGAAGGCTTTGATGTGTTATTAACACGGGAGCCTGGCGGCATTGACATTGCGGAGAAAATCAGGGGGATTATTTTAAATCCTGATCACACCACGATGGATGGTCGCACGGAAGCATTGCTTTATGCAGCAGCGAGACGACAGCATTTAGTGGAGCGTGTGAAGCCTGCGCTTGAGGCGGGGAAAGTCGTGTTATGCGACCGGTTTATTGACAGCTCGCTTGCTTATCAAGGGCATGCGAGAGGGCTTGGCATTGATGAGGTGTGGAAGATCAATGAGTTTGCGATTGAGTCGATGATGCCGGATGCGACGCTTTATTTTGATTTGAGCCCGGAAGAAGGGATGAAGAGGATCGCGGCTAATAAGGGGCGTGAGGTGAATCGTCTTGATCTTGAAGGAATGGCGTTTCATGAGAAGGTGTATGAGGGCTATCAACTGATAAAAGCACGTTTTCCTGAGAGAATCAAAACGGTTGATGCATCGGGGACGGTTGAGACTGTGACGTCTGATGCGCTTCACATCGTTCATGCGTTACTTAAGGACTGATGATTATTTTCTTCTTTTTGGAATGCTTTCGTAATCATTTCGTATTATTGGTATAATAAAGACAGAACTATTTTTAGATAGACCAAATGTCCGTTGACCAGGTGTAAATCTGCCGCGGTAAGATAAAAATATGATTAAAAAGGAAGAGGGTGGAATGGATGAAACTAGTTGTCGCTGTCGTACAGGATCAGGACAGTAATCGTTTATCAACTGCATTAATGAAGAATAATTTCCGCGCTACAAAGCTTGCGAGTACGGGAGGCTTTTTGAAGTCAGGGAATACAACATTTATGATTGGTACAGAGGATGCGAGAGTGGATAAGGCGCTTGAGGTGATTAATGAGAGCTGCCGTTCACGGGAGCAGATGGTTGCACCTGTATCGCCGATGGGCGGAAATGCGGATTCTTACATTCCTTATCCGGTTGAAGTTGAAGTTGGCGGAGCCACGGTTTTCGTGCTGCCGATTGAACAGTTTCACCAATTCTAATCAGACGGAGTGAGTCGATCACATGAAAATTAATCAGGATCTGCGTGTGGGAGCGAACCGTCTTCAAAATGGCCCCCAGGCCCAGCCGAACAGCCAGCTGAAGTTTGGTGACCTGGTTCAGAAACAGGACCAGAAGCTCCAGACAGATCAGCTTGCGAGGCTGATGGGGGATGTGACAGCAGCCGGTGATCGCCTGGCACGCTCACGTAATTTTAAAGATCTCGCCAAATTTAAAATGCTCGTAAAGCGTTTTGTAAAGGAAACCGTTGAATATGGCATGAATTTAAAGCAGTCCCATTCATGGAATGAATTCGGTGAGGGCCGTAAGCTGCGTCTCGTGGAAACGATTGATGAAAAACTGGCAACCCTGACTGAGAGTGTCATGAAAAGTGAAAAGGATTCGATCGATGTACTTGATCAGATCGGCGAAATCAAGGGTCTGCTGATTAACTTATATACGTAAAAATGAGGGATTTACATGGCTGAATCGTGGGATGATTTACAAAAACGGCAGCCGCTTGCTGCAAAAATGCTGATGAACAGCCTGCAGAAAAACCGTGTGGCGCATGCCTATCTTTTTGAAGGCGTGCGCGGCACGGGAAAGAAGGAAATGGCATTATTTTTAGCGAAGGGATTGTTTTGCCGGCAGCCGGTTGAAGGCGTTCCGTGTATGGAATGTGATCAGTGTCACCGGATTGCCCAGGGGAATCACCCGGATGTTCATGTCATTGAGCCGGATGGCTTATCGATTAAAAAGGAACAGATCCGGCTGCTTCAGGAGGAGTTCAGTAAAACAGGGATGGAATCCAGACGGAAAACGTATATCGTGAACAGTGCGGATAAGATGACGGTTCAGGCCGCCAATTCCCTGCTGAAATTTCTTGAGGAGCCGCATCCGTCCACGACTGCGATTTTACTGACAGAGCAGATGCATCAGATGCTTCCGACGATTTTGTCCAGGTGTCAGCACGTTGGATTTAAACCGCTGACTCCTGTTTTCTTTAAGGAAAAGCTGGTGGAAGAAGGCGTTCATCCGACTCTGGCCTCCGTCTTGTCCAAACTGACGAATCAGGTGGAGGAAGCGGTTGAGCTGAGTACGGATGAGTGGTTTGTACAAGCCCGAAAAATCATGTTAAAATTATACGAAGTGCAAAAGACGGATCCCTTTGAAGCCATGACACGGGTTCAAAGTGATTATCTGCCGCATTTTAAAGAGAAATCACAAATTGATCAGTCGCTCGATTTGTTTCTTCTTATATATAAAGACCTCCTCTATATCCAGACGGAAAAGCTTGACCACCTTTCTTATCCGGACTGGCTTGATACGTTTCGTACAGATGCACTCCAAACGTCAGCGCGTCAATTATCCGACCAGCTGGCTGTCCTGTTAGAGGCCAAACGACAATTGCAACAGAATATGAATACACAGCTGCTTATGGAGCAGCTGATGCTTAAATTGCAGGGGGGATCTGCACTTGTATGAGGTAGTTGGTGTCCGCTTTAACAAAGCGGGTAAAATATATTATTTCGACCCGAATCAGCTGAACGTCACGGTTGATGATTACGTGATCGTCGAGACGGTCCGCGGGGTCGAATACGGTAAAATTGTTACTGATGTCAAGGAAGTGGACAAGAATGATGTGGTCCTGCCGCTGAAAAAGATTGTCCGTCTTGCTGATCAGAAGGATCGCCTCTCTGTTCAGGAGAATAAAGAAGAAGCCATGCATGCTTATGAGGTTTGCTCAAGCAAAATCAGTGAGCATGATTTAGATATGAAGCTGGTGGATGTGGAATACACATTTGACCGCAATAAAGTGATTTTCTATTTTACCGCGGATGGACGGGTGGATTTCCGGAACCTTGTTAAGGATCTGGCATCTGTGTTCAGAACACGGATTGAGCTTCGGCAGATTGGTGTGCGCGATGAGGCGAAAATGCTTGGCGGGATTGGTCCATGTGGCCGTATGCTTTGCTGTTCAACGTTTCTCGGTGATTTTGAGCCGGTATCGATCAAGATGGCCAAGGACCAGAATCTGTCGCTGAATCCTGCGAAGATTTCCGGACTGTGCGGCCGTCTGATGTGCTGTCTGAAATATGAGAATGACGAATATGAAGCAGCAAAAGAGGAAATGCCGGACCTTGGTTCCTTTGTTCAGACACCTGAGGGACGAGGAAAAGTCGTGGGGCTGAACATGCTTGAACGCGTTCTTCAGGTTGAAATGAAGGAGCAGGACCGTACGCTTGAGTACACGCTTGAAGAAATTATGAATCAGGATGTTGCATCAATTCAAGCCACAGAGTAATGAGGTGGAGTTCGTGGATAAGAAGGAGTTCTTTGATTCAGTCGCCAATATGGAACAGCAGATTGGTCAATTGTATCAGCAGCTTGGCGAATTAAAGCACAATCTTGCTGATATGATGGAAGAGAATCATTCACTGCAGATTGAAAATGAGCATCTGCGCAGAAGGCTGGAACAGCTGGGGAACTCACAGGAGCCTGCCGCCGGCAACAAACGTGGCGGCAAAGGAAAAGCGGCGGAAGCTGACAGCCAGAGCACAGACATAGGAGAAGGATACGACAACCTTGCCCGTCTTTATCACGAAGGCTTTCACATATGTAATATTCATTTTGGAAGCCCGCGTAAAGATGAAGATTGCCTGTTTTGCCTGTCCTTTTTAACGAAAAAATAACGAACATAAAAAGGCTGGCGTTGCGCAGTCCGGATGGTGATGCCGTCCGGCTTGTGTCATGTCAGGCTTTTTTTCATGATTGTGAGAGGAGAAAAAAGCATGAACTTAATAGGTGATGAGCGGCTGGACTATCTGCTGGCAGAAAACTTAAGAATTATTCAAAGTCCAACCGTTTTCTCCTTTTCATTAGATGCGGTGCTGCTTGCACGGTTCGTCGCTGTCCCGATTCAAAAAGGGAGCCTGATTGACCTTTGCTCAGGCAACGGTGTGATCCCGCTTTTACTGAGCCGCCGGACAAAAGGGACGATTACCGGGGTTGAAATACAGGAGCGGCTTGCTGATATGGCTCAGCGCAGCTTTGACTACAATGAATTATCAGATCGTCTGCGGATGATTCAGGAGGATCTGAATGTGGTAACGCCACAGCTCGGTCATGCGAGACATGATGTGGTGACCTGTAACCCCCCGTATTTTTTAACGCCTGGAAAAGAAGAGCTGAATGAAAATGATCATCTGACGATTGCCCGTCATGAAATCATGTGTACCCTTGAAGATACCGTGCGTGTCAGCAGTGAATTGCTGAAGCAGGGAGGGAAGGCTGCGTTTGTTCACCGTCCAGGCCGCTTGTTAGATCTGATTACATTGATGCGTCAGTACCGTCTGGAGCCGAAGCGGATTCAATTCGTCTACCCGAAAGAGGGAAGGGAAGCGAATACGATTTTAGTGGAGGCAGCAAAGGATGGAAAAGCAGACGTGAAAATTTTGCCTCCATTATATGTGTATGATGAAAATAATGAATACACACCTGACATGAAGGAGATTTTATATGGAAAGAGAGACTGACCATTATTTTTATGTCCTTTATTGCCGGGATGGTTCTTACTACGGCGGTTATACGATTGATCTTGACCGGCGGCTTGAGCAGCATAATGCAGGGACCGCCTCAAAATATACGAGAACGAGAAGGCCGGTTGAAATGATTCATCATGAAGTGTTTTCGACAAAACGGGAAGCAATGCAGGCTGAATATGCGTTTAAAAAACAGACGCGGCGCCAAAAAGACCGTTATTTAGAAGAGAGGAGGGAATGTCATGCTTCAAACTCAGCAAAGCTTTCATCAACCTGACGCAGGAAGGTTATATCTCGTTCCGACTCCAATTGGAAATCTCGAGGATATGACATTCAGAGCGGTCAGAATCTTACAGGAAGCTGACATCATTGCGGCAGAGGATACCCGCAATACAATGAAGCTGTGTAATCACTTTGAGATTTCGACAAAGCTTGTCAGTTACCATGAACATAATAAAGAAGAAAGTGGGCGCAAGCTGATCCAGCAGCTGCTTGAAGGGAAGCAGGTCGCACTTGTCAGCGATGCCGGAACACCCTGTATTTCAGATCCGGGGTATGAGCTTGTAAAGCTTTGTCTCGCTGAAGGGATTAACGTGGTGCCCTTGCCGGGAGCTAATGCGGCCGTCACTGCACTGATCGCCTCGGGACTCGTTCCGCAGCCGTTTTACTATTACGGGTTTCTCCCAAGACAGAAAAAAGAGAAGCGGGAAGAGCTCGTATTCTTATCAACGATGCCGGCTTCCTTCATTATATATGAATCACCGCACCGTCTGAAGGATACGCTGAAAGAACTAAAAGAAGCGGTAGGGCCGGAGAGGCAAATGGTGATCTCACGTGAGCTGACAAAAAGGTTCGAGGAATTTATCCGCGGTTCGGTGGAAGAGTGCCTGACGTGGGCAGGTGAAACGGAGCTTCGCGGAGAATTTTGTCTCGTCATTGAAGGCGGTTCAAAAGAGGAATGGCAGCAGGAAGAAGGCGTCTGGTGGTCAGAGCTTTCATTGAGCGAGCATGTGGAGCATTATATGCAGGAAAAATCAATGACATCAAAAGCGGCCATTAAAGAAACAGCCAAGGATCGCGGATTGCCAAAGCGCGATGTGTATCAGGATTATCATGTTGATCATTAAAGAAAACAGCTCTTTCGGGGGCTGTTTTTATTTTCGTGTGGCTGGTTGTTGTGCGGGAGGCGATGGGAATTGTTATGTTACCAGCCATTTTTGAATCGATTCACTATTTAATTGTATTGTTCAAAAAATGTAATGTACTGTTTCACATATTTATTGTTCTGTAATGCTATTGAAGCACTGGAATTGTTATACTCATCAGGTAGATTGTACGGATTCAACAGTCAGTTTGTATCGTTCTAACAATCTTTTGTATTGTTCCGCGTGGTTTGACTTAATGCATGTACCTGCAACCCGCATCGAGGCCGCAAAAAAAAGCTGCTCCTCACCGGAACAGCTCAAATGTTACTTATTGATTAAGCACCTTGAAGGTTGCTTTGGATTTCCTTGATTAGCATCTCAGCGCCTTCTTTGCTGAGTACCAGCTTACCGCCAGCAAGCTTCAGGTTGTCATCAGACACCTCACCAGTGATTTGGCAAGTCATGCTTGGCTTGTATTTCTTAAGGATGATTTTTTCGTCATCCACATAAATTTCAAGAGCATCCTTTTCAGCGATGCCCAGTGTGCGGCGAAGCTCGATTGGAATAACCACACGGCCTAATTCGTCTACCTTACGTACAATCCCAGTTGATTTCATATTAAAAATCCCCTCTCAAAATGTTTTTTTATTTTTTTCGTCATTATTCGACAAATTTCTCTCTGTTTTTATATCATACCAACTCTTCCCATATCAGTCAATACATATTTCTTTCCAATAACACATTTTTTTATACATTGAAAAACACTGTTCTGATAGGGTTTTAGAAGACTTGAAAACATTTCCTTCTACATTTATCACTATATCATGTAATTAATGGGAGTGTAAATAAAAAAGATTTGATTTCGAACTATTGGCTGATTCGACAAATTCTTTCGACATACGTATTCGATTCGACAAAAATGGGGATGACTTCCTAGAGAAGACATGTCTAAATGTCGAAAATCACAGAGCAGACCAGCGCTGGTTGCATTGCCCCCCCTTTTTACGGTATATTTTTTAGCAGGTAAATACGCGCCGGATGTGACTTTTCGGCGATGTACGAGGAGGATTTTACAGTGAGTCAGTCAAACGATACGTTCTATATTACAACGCCGATTTACTACCCGAGTGGAAAGCTTCATATCGGGCATGCCTATACGACAGTGGCAGGAGACGCGATGGCACGATATAAGCGTCTGCGTGGTTTTGATGTCATGTATTTAACAGGTACGGATGAGCACGGCCAGAAAATTCAGGAGAAGGCATTGGAAAAAGGGGTTTCTCCGCAGGAATACGTAGATGAAATTGTAGAAGGAATCCAGGATCTGTGGAAGACGATGGAGATTTCCTATGATGATTTTATCCGGACAACAGAAGAGCGCCATAAAAGCGTTGTCGAAAAGATCTTTAAGCAGCTTTATGATCAGGGAGATATCTACCTGGGAGAATATGAAGGCTGGTATTCGATTCCGGATGAAACGTTCTATACAGAAACGCAGCTTGAAGATAAAGAATTCGATCAGGATGGAAAAGTCATTGGCGGTAAAAGTCCGGACAGTGGACATCCGGTTCAAAAGGTACGGGAAGAATCATATTTCTTCCGTATGAGCAAATATGCAGACCGTCTGGTGAAGTATTATGAAGAAAATCCGGCATTTATTCAGCCGGAATCCCGCAAAAATGAAATGCTGAACAACTTTATTAAGCCGGGACTTGAGGATTTGGCGGTTTCCCGTACGACATTTGATTGGGGCGTTAAGGTTCCTGGTGATCCGAAGCACGTTGTCTACGTATGGATTGATGCGTTGTCGAATTACATTACTGCTCTTGGCTACGGAACAGATCAGGATGAGCGCTTCCGTCAGTTCTGGCCGGCTAATGTGCATTTGATGAGTAAGGAGATTGTCCGTTTCCATACGATTTACTGGCCGATCATGCTGATGGCGCTTGATCTTCCGCTGCCAAAGCAGGTCTTTGCGCACGGCTGGCTATTAATGAAGGACGGCAAGATGTCCAAGTCTAAAGGGAACGTAGTGGATCCGGTGACGCTGATCGATCGTTACGGACTTGATTCACTCCGTTATTACCTGCTGCGTGAAGTTCCGTTCGGTTCAGACGGTATTTTCACGCCTGAGGGCTTCGTTGAGCGCGTGAACTTTGATCTGGCAAATGATCTTGGAAATCTGTTAAACCGTACAGTGGCGATGATTAATAAATACTTCGACGGTGAGATTCCGGTTTATAACGGGTCTGAAGGTGAATTCGACCAGCAGCTGCTCGCTTTAAATGAAGAAACCGTTAAAAAGTTTGAAGAGTCGATGGAAAACATGGAGTTCTCTATCGCCCTTTCTACTGTATGGCAGCTGATCAGCCGTGCAAACAAATATATCGATGAAACACAGCCGTGGGTACTCGCGAAGGATGAGGCGCAAAAAGGTGAGCTTGGCAATGTGATGAGCCATCTGGCTGAAACGCTTCGCCGTATCGCCGTGCTGCTGCAGCCATTTATGACGCAGACACCTGGATGTATTCTTGATCAGCTTCAGGTTGACCGCGAGGCATTCCTAAAGTGGGAAAGCCTGAGTGACTTTGGTGTTATTCCTGCCGGCACAAAGGTTGTATCAAAAGGGGAGCCGATCTTCCCTCGTCTGGATGTGGAAGAAGAAGTTGCTTACATTAAAGAAAAGATGGCTGGTTCAGCCCCGGCACCTGAAAAAGAGCCGGAGGTTGTTGAGCTTGAAGAAGAGATCACCATTGACGATTTTATGAAGGTAGATCTCCGTGTTGCGACAGTTACAGGCTGTGAACCGGTTAAGAAAACAGACAAACTTTTAAAGCTTCAGCTTGATTTAGGCTTCGAAAAGCGTCAAGTTGTCTCCGGAATTGCGAAATTTTACACGCCGGATGAGCTAATTGGAAAAAAAGTAGTGTGTGTCACAAACTTAAAGCCGGTTAAATTGCGCGGTGAATTGTCTGAAGGCATGATATTGGCTGGAGAGAAGGATGGAGTACTTGCATTAGCTGAAGTCGCACAAACATTGGAAAATGGAGCGCGAGTGAAGTAATTGCAGGCTTTTATAATAGAAGGAGAGGGGACTGAATAGGTCTTCTCTTCTTTTATTATGTGGGAATAAATGTTTGTTTCAATTGTGTAACAAAAAGATAACACGTTTTACTTTGTGAAAAATGACTGGAAAATAATTTGAATTTGAGAGAACATCGCATCGATTTACCTAAAAATGACGTCCTATTCATTTGGTTATATTAAAATAGTTTTATTTAAAGGGTTTTTATTGGTTTAATAAGGATTTAAAAGGAAAACTACTTGAATCTCAATATTATTTCTTATATTAAAAATAAAACATTCATAATACATTATGTAACGATTTAACACAGTAAAGATTAATTTGTTAAACGATTGTTACATTTCTGTGATGTATGTCATCTGTTTTTTTAATACACTAATCTTGCTGTAAAAGGAGAGGAAACGAATGTTATTCGATACACATGTTCATTTAAACGCAGATCAGTTTGAGGAAGACCTTGATGAGGTGATCGAACGCGCAAAAGAAAATGACGTGGAATGGATGACGGTCGTTGGCTTCGACCGGAAAACAATCAAGAAGGCAATGGAGCTTGCTGAAGCGCATGAATTCATTTATGCAGCGGTTGGCTGGCATCCGGTGGACGCCATTGATATGACAGATGAAGACCTGAAATGGATCGAAGAGCTCGCTGCTCATCCAAAGGTCGTGGCAATCGGTGAAATGGGCCTTGATTATCACTGGGATAAATCCCCGCACGATATTCAAAAAGAGGTCTTCCGAAAGCAGATTCGTCTGGCGAAAAAAGTAAAGCTTCCAATTGTCATTCATAACCGGGACGCTACACAGGATGTAGTGGATATTCTCCGGGAAGAGCATGCAGAGGAAGTAGGAGGGATCATGCACTGCTACAGCGGCAGCGTTGAAATTGCCAAACAGTGTGTGGATCTGAACTTTATGATTTCTCTTGGAGGTCCTGTCACCTTTAAGAATGCAAAAAAACCGAAGGAAGTAGCGGCAGAAATTGATCTCGACCACCTGTTAATTGAGACAGATGCTCCGTTTCTTGCACCACATCCTTACCGGGGAAAACGCAACGAACCTGCCTACGTCAAACTCGTAGCAGAACAAATTGCGGAAATAAAAGGATTATCGTACGAAGAAGTTGGAAAACGTACGACAGAAAACGCGAAAAAATTATTTCAGCTGTAAGCCACGGAACTTAAAAATACACGGGTGATCCGGAAGAATTAGCAAAAAGACATGCGACACCATCTTAGCTCTTTCACCAGGATAAAGCGGTCTGATTGTCGATTAAAAAACCTTTTCACGAACGAACTGCCTGTGCATAATGGGACATATCTCACCTGCGCAGAGAGGAAATTCATAGTTTCAAAGGTTGACAATCTATCTCTAAAGTCTTTATAATCACTCAACGTAAAGGAGGAGTTTTTCATGCAATCAGAAAAGAACATGAAAAACCTGTTTCCAAAGTCTATGAGTAAGAGGAATTGGGTCTATAGTTTACTTAGCCTGACAGTATTTGTCCTGGTTATTGGATTTCTGTTTCAGGAAGGTATGAAGAAAACTGTAACCCTGTCTCTAAATGGCGAAGAGCAATTGGTGCGCACGAATGCGGACACCGTCAAAGATATATTTACAGAACTAGGTATTGAACTAAACTCAGAGGACTATGTACACCCCTCGGAAGATGCATCCATTTATCACGATATGAATGTAGCCTACCGGGCGGCGAAACAGGTGTCATTTGATTTAGGTGGGGAAACCCAGCAAATCATGACAAGCGCAGAAACAGTTGGAGAATTTCTGCGAAGAGAAAAAGTGGAGATCAGTGACCTGGATGAGCTGTCACATGACTTAAGCCAGCAGATTGAGGAAGATATGACAATCTCATTAGACAAAGCTTTCGCATGGACACTTGTCGACGGAACGACACAAGAAGAGGCATGGTCCACTTCGATCACCGTCGCTGACTTTTTAAGCCAGAATAATATTAAGCTGGATCAAGATGATCGGGTTGAGCCTTCAACAGACACTATGCTGACGGAGGGCGCTACTGTTAAGATCGTCCGTGTTGATAAGGTCACCGATGTGGTGGAAGAACCAAAAGACTTTACCGTTGAAACCAAAGAAGATGCAGATCTGGCTGAAGGAACGGAAGAAGTTGTGCAGGAAGGCGAAAAAGGCCTGATTGCCAAGACCTATGAAGTCGTGATGGAGAACGGAAAAGAAATCTCCCGCAAATTAAAAGAAGAAAAAACCGTCAAAGAGAGCATTAACGAAATCGTCTCAGTCGGTACGAAAAAGCCCGTAGTCGCAAGCGTTCCACGTGAAACACCTGTACATACGGCAAGTGCAGCATCTTCAACTCCTGTGCAAACGACAGCTGTTTCAACAAGCGCGCCATCAGGACGCGAGATCATGATGTCGTCAACAGCCTATACCGCTTCTTGCGCAGGCTGCTCAGGAATCACAGCAACAGGCATTAACTTAAAAGCGAATCCAGGTATGAAGGTCATTGCAGTAGACCCTTCTGTTATTCCTTTAGGTTCAAAAGTATACGTTGAAGGCTACGGCTATGCTGTTGCCGGCGATACTGGCGGTGCCATCCATGGCAATAAGATCGACGTCTTTATTCCAACGAAATCCGCTGCCTACGCATGGGGAAATCGCACGGTTAAAGTAACCGTATTGCCATAATTGAACTCTCAGGGGAGGTGTATAGCCTCCTCTTTTTTGTGTTTAGTTGTAAAACCGGGCATGGGCCATCCTTCGCTTTCCATTGTCTAGCTGCGGCGACTAGCCCCTCGAAGTTATAAGTCAAAGATGTTTGACGCGGATCATACTTAATTAACCTTGTTAGCTGCTCCTCGTCATCTTGTCGTCATTTCAAAAATGTAGTTTATAAACAATATCATAGGGCTGGGGGACATCCGTAGACTCCTATGGCGGAAAGGGACAGGTGAAACCGATGTGCGAAGCACAGCGGGTTCACCGCCCGGCCATGGAAAGCGGAGGATGTCCCCCAGCCCGGTTTCTAGATTGAAGGGTAAAGATAAAAAAGTGGCCCATGCCTGGCTTTAATACACCATCAAACGCATAAACAAAACCGGAGGACCGATCACAAAAGATACTCCTGTCAAAAGAATTATGCGCTCGCATACAATTTCCGCTATAATAGGGCAAAGATACAGTTATACGGAGGAATCAATGAAATTAAAAGAAGTCATTGTTGTTGAAGGCAGAGACGATACAACGGCTGTTAAAAGGGCTGTTGACGCTGATACGATCGAAACAAACGGGTCAGCTGTCTCTAAAAGTACTCTTGAAAAAATACGTCATGCGCAGGAAAAACGGGGCGTTATTATTTTAACGGATCCGGATTATCCGGGTCAGCGAATCCGCCAGATTGTTCAGGACGCGGTTCCCGGTTGCCGGCATGCGTTTATAGAAAAGCAGGATGCGTTGCGTAAAAAGGGAAGAGGTCTCGGCGTGGAGCATGCTGCACCTGAAGTAATCCGTCAGGCATTGAAGGATGCTCATGTGATGACGGAAACCCCTGTGGAGGTCATCACAAAAGAGGATCTTGTCACAGCGGGTCTGATTGGCGGCCCTAAAGCCAAAGCGCGCAGGGAAAAGCTTGGTGCTGCTTTAAAAATCGGTTATGTAAATGGTAAACAGCTTTATAACCGTCTGATGATCTTTCAAATTTCAAAAGAGGAATTTGCCACTGCACTGACGTGTATTTTACAGGAGGAAGAACATGAATAAAGATATTGCAACACCGATACGTACAAAAGAAATTATGAATAAATACGGCTTTTCATTTAAAAAGAGTCTTGGTCAGAATTTTTTAATCGACCCTAATATCCTCCATAATATTGTCAGCCATGCGGAGTTGACAAAGGAAGATGGCGCGATTGAAATTGGACCGGGAATTGGTGCGCTGACAGAGCATCTGGCCCGCGCGGCTAAAAAGGTGACGGCTTTTGAAATTGATCAGCGTCTGTTACCGATTCTCGCTGATACCCTTTCTCCATACGACAACGTGAATATCCTTCATTCAGATGTGTTGAAGGCAGATGTGAATCAGGTGATTGAAGAGCAGTTTCAGGATGTTAAGAACCTCATGGTGGTAGCGAATCTTCCTTATTATGTGACGACTCCTATCATTTTAAAGCTTCTAACGGAACGCCTGCCAATCAAGGGGATGGTCGTGATGCTTCAAAAAGAGGTGGCTGACCGGATTGCGGCGAAACCAGGAACGAAAAATTACGGTTCGCTTTCGATTGCGATACAGTACTATACAGAAGCATCGACTGTGATGATTGTGCCAAAAACGGTCTTTATCCCGCAGCCAAATGTGGATTCTGCTGTGATCAAGTTAGTGAAGCGTGATAAGCCGCCGGTCGATGTAATCAGTGAAGATTTCTTTTTCACGATCACGCGAGCTTCATTTGCCCAGCGCCGTAAGACGATTATCAATAATTTGACGAGTCAGCTGCCTGAAGGCAAGGCGAAAAAAGAAGCGATCATCGCAGCGCTCGAGCGTGCCGAGATTGATCCCGGGCGACGTGGAGAAAGCTTGTCGATCCCTGATTTTGCGCGTCTAGCCAATGAGCTGTATCAAGTCTTTCACTAATCATTATAAGCGTAACCATGGTTCTTTTTGAGCCATGGTTTTTTTATATCGATGCACGGAATCAAAACAATCGGCACAGTCACCCATGTCGTTGCATATGATACAGAATGACTGGTGAGGAGAGGGGCTGGGTGATGGACTGGGTCAGTCAGGCGGTCGGACGGCGTTCATATGGATGCGATATTGTATTTGAGGTCATGTCAACAGAAGATCGTGATGGTGTTACATTTGCCTGGTTAGTTGGAAGAGATGTCCGCCTCATAGCTGACGCCCCTTTAGACGATCTGGAATTAATGTCTGAAAGGCAGCTTGAAGAAGTGGATGAACAGCTGCGTCTAAAGAAGAAATCCTTACAGCCTGCAGAATCGTCCGGTAAAAGAGAGGATGAAGATGCCCGAACCTTTCATCTCCCCGGACGTGTCCTGCACTTGGATGGGGATGAACGATACTTAAAGAAGTGTATGAAGGCGTATACGGAGCTTCAGGTGCCTCATATCGGCATTCATTGTGCCGAAAAAGAGATGGCTGAATGTGTGAAGGAGCTTTTAAATCAATACCAGCCTCAAATTCTGGTGCTGACCGGGCACGACGCTTATTTAAGCGGACAGGGGGATAAAAATGATCTTTCAGCCTATCGTCATTCCACTGCTTTTGTAAAAGCGGTTCAGGAAGCAAGAAGAAAAATGCCCAACCTGGATCAGCTTGTTATTTTTGCAGGAGCCTGTCAGTCTCATTTTGAGTCACTCATTCATGCAGGAGCAAATTTTGCCAGCTCACCTCTCAGGGTGAACATTCATGCGCTGGATCCTGCTTATGCAGCGGGAAGAATCAGTTATACGCCGTTTAAGGACTCCTTTTCCATCCGGGATCTGCTGCCCTACACGCTGGCCAGTGATGAAGGAATTGGAGGAATTGAGACACGCGGGGTGCTGAGAACGGGGATGCCATATCGAGCAGAAATCTATACAAAAACAGGAAACGACACATAAAAGAGCATTTTGGCGAAATAAAAATATTGACATGGTCATAAAATACTTGTTATTATATATATTTTGTTTGACTAAATCACTAAGATTTGGTACAATAATGTCAGTGAGGTGGAAGCGGAATGCCAAAAACGTTAGCTGATATTAAGAAGTCACTTGATTTAAATCTTGGAAAACGTCTATTGTTAAAAGCCAATGGTGGAAGACGCAAGACAATTGAGCGTTCAGGAGTCTTAACTGAAACGTATCCTTCTATTTTCATTATTGAACTGGATCAGGATGAGAACTCTTTTGAGCGGGTATCGTACAGCTACACCGATGTACTGACAGAAGCAGTTGAATTAACCTTCATCGAAGAGGGAACAGAAACAATCAGCGTAAGCTAATCAGCATCATCGATTAGCGCGCATTATCGTAAACGGGCGGTCTGCCTGAATCATTGTTAGTCAGTGATTCAGGCAGACCGCCTTATTTGTATGCCTCGATCTTCCATACATATCATCAGTCATTTGCCGCAGACTAAACAGGCATACCTTAAAAGGAGGATGACTGAAATGGGCAGAAGAAGAAGCGTCATGTCTGATCAGCTCAAAGAAGAAATCGCCAAGGAACTCGGCATTTATGACACGGTCCAGCAGGAAGGCTGGGGCGGTATTAAATCACGGGATGCAGGAAACATGGTGAAGCAGGCCATCCAAATGGCAGAACGCCAGCTTGAACAAAATCAACACGGCAGAAGCTAAACCAACTTTTTCAGGCTATGCAGCGCCCGGCTCTTTTTGAGCCGGGCGTTACTTTTTAGGGGTGTTCGCAGGATATGGATAATTTTTCATGGAGATCACAAGCGCAGCGTCTATCCAAATGCCTTTAGGTACCTAAGGGCATTAAGAGCCCCCGTGCTTCGCCGGGATTTTTTGTGAGAGTGGTTAAATAAAGGCTGAGAGTGGTCAAATAACGGTCGAAAAAGTGGTCAAATCAGTGCAAAGTTGCTAAATGCGGTGTTTCCCTCATTGATCTTCGTCGAGTCCGGTCCAGTTTGTGCGTCCCTAAACGCCTGCTTCCACTTTTCTTGATGTCCAGTTGCAGCTCACAGAGGCTAGTGCGCTTCCCTCAGCTCATTTCGATAAGTCAACATCGGATCGCTGCGCTCTCCGTGTTTCCTTTATCTTAATCGCTTCAGTCCACCGCATACGCCTCTAAACGTTCGCTTCCACTTTTCTTGATGTCCAGTTCCAGCAGGCAGGGACTAGCAAACTTCCCGTCCTCTCGTTCGATAAGTCAACATCAGCTCACTGCGTTCGCTGTGTTTCCTTTATCTTCGTCAAGACCGGTCCAGTTTGTACGTCCCTAAACGCCTGCTTCCACTTTTCTTCTTTTATGCTACAATAATTTCAATGACTTGAGGGAAGATTGAGGTGTGGGTTATTTATGATGATGGTGAAAGCACCGGCGAAGATTAATTTGTCGCTTGATGTGCTGCATAAGAGGCCGGATGGGTTTCATGAGGTGGAGATGGTGATGACCACTGTGGATCTGGCTGATCGGATTGAGTTGCATGAAGTCAAGGGGACCAGAATTCAGATTGTTTCGCATGACCGTTTCGTGCCGAGTGATCAGCGGAATCTGGCGTATAAGGCGGCTGAAAAGCTGCAGAAGAAGTATCAGGTGAATAAAGGTGTCGAGATTACGATCCATAAGCAGATTCCCGTTGCGGCTGGTCTTGCGGGTGGCAGCAGTGATGCAGCCGCTACGTTAAAAGGATTAAATAAGCTGTGGGATCTTGGACTGTCGGCTGATGAGCTGGCTGAGGTTGGCACGGAGATCGGTTCTGACGTTGCGTTTTGTATTTATGGAGGAACAGCGCTTGCGACGGGGCGTGGTGAGAAGATTGAAGAGCTTCCGGCACCGCCGAAATGTTGGGTGGTTTTAGCGAAGCCGTCTATTGGTGTTTCGACAGCGGATATTTATCAGAATCTGAAGCTTGATAAGGCCGATCATCCGGATACGAAGGCGATGGTTCAGGCGATTCATGACCAGGATTATGATGGTATTTGCCAAAACCTCGGCAATGCACTCGAATCAGTGACGTTAAATCTGTATCCGGAGGTCCGGCAGATTAAGGAGCAGATGCATCGTTTTGGTGCGGATGCGGTGTTGATGAGCGGGAGCGGTCCAACAGTGTTTGGACTCGTTCAGTATGAGTCGAAGGTGCCCCGTGTTGTAAATGGCCTGCGTGGATTTTGTGACCAGGTGTTTGCCGTCCGCATTTTAGGTGCGCGGGATCCCCTTGCTTAAAGACGGATAATGATGATATAGTTACAATACATTATTCGGGTTTAGGAGGCTACGCACCGGCATGAAGGTAAAACGCAGTGAACGCTTGATCGATATGACACATTATTTAACAGAACATCCACGTGAGCTCGTATCTCTGACTTTTTTTGCAGATCGCTATTCATCTGCGAAGTCATCTATCAGTGAAGATTTGGTCATTGTAAAGGAAACGTTTGAAGCAAGAGGAATTGGTTCGTTACAGACTGTTCCTGGTGCAGCGGGAGGAGTCCGTTTTGTTCCGGGTATACGCCGGGATCAGGCTGAAAAAGCTATCAGCATTCTTGCATCCAACGTCTCTGCCTCTGACCGTCTGTTGCCTGGGGGATACTTGTTCATGACAGATATTCTCGGTGATATTCATTTAATGAATCATGTCGGCAAGCTGTTTGCCGGTGCATTTGCCAACGAAAAAATTGATCTGGTTATGACGGTTGCGACCAAAGGAATCGGCATTGCGCACGCAGTAGCCCGATACCTTGGTGTACCTGTTGTAGTAGCCAGGCGCGACAGCAAAGTAACGGAAGGGTCAACAGTCAGTATCAACTATGTATCCGGTTCATCTAAACGAATCCAGACGATGGTTTTATCTAAACGCAGTGTGAAACAGGGAGCCCGGGTGCTGATTGTCGATGATTTCATGAAAGCCGGCGGTACTGCAGCAGGAATGAAGAATCTGCTGGAGGAGTTTTCTGCCACGGTGGCCGGAATCGGTATTTTTGTTGAATCAGAACATAATGAAGAAAAACTGGTGGACGACTATATTTCGTTACTCCGTCTGACGGAAGTGGATGAAAAGGGTAAGTCCATCAAAATCGAGCCGGGCAATTATTTTGACCGCGTTAAAACATTTTTAAAGTAGCCTTAAGGAGGAGATCTTTTTGAGAACGATACAAACAAATGAAGCACCACAGGCGATTGGACCTTACTCACAGGGAGTGATCGTCAATAATATGTTTTACAGTTCAGGTCAGATTCCGCTTACACCAGAAGGCGTTTTAGTAGAAGGCAGTATCGAAGAGCAGACGCATCAGGTATTTAAAAATCTTCAGGCTGTACTGAAAGAAGCCGGTGCATCACTTGATACGGTCGTAAAAGTCATGGTATTCCTTGATGATCTAAATGATTTTGAAGCGGTTAACGCGATTTACGGTGATTATTTTGGAGATCACCGCCCGGCACGTTCATGTGTAGAAGTATCGAAGCTTCCAAAAGGTGCAGGCGTAGAGATTGAGGTTATTGCACTCGTAAAATAAATGATGATAAAAGCTTTTTCTTTAAAAGGATGACCCTGTTTTGGCAGCGTTATTCCTTTAAAAAGAAAAAGCTTTTCTTTTTTGGAAAAAAACCTGAAATTTTTTATGACTATTTTCACTTTTATGTAGGAATTCAGGTCCCCCGTGAAGAAAGTATAAGTTGGGAAAATTGAAATGGGGAAGGTGGTGAAAGAAATGGAAGTAACAGATGTGAGATTAAGGCGTGTGAGCACAGATGGCAGGATGCGTGCAATCGCTTCCATTACATTAAATGGAGTCTTCGTCGTTCACGATATCCGTGTCATTGACGGCAATAATGGATTGTTTGTTGCGATGCCAAGTAAACGGACACCGGATGGGGAGTTTCGCGATATCGCGCATCCGATTAATTCAGAAATGCGGGAAATGATCCAAGGATCGGTGCTGGCTGAATACCATCGTGCAGACGAAGCAACTGAATCACAACAATATGAAGAAGCAGGTGCGTAATCATACATAACCTGCACCCACCGAACCTGGCTGCCGCATTATCAGCCGGGTTTTTTGTTATGCGCATTAGGGCGGGACTCAGTTGGCTAAAGGCATGAAGAGCCCCCGGTCTGCGCCGGGATTTTTCACGAAAGTGACCAGGCTGAGACCAAATGTGACCAAGTTGAGCGGGAAAGTGACCAAGCTGTATTAAAAAGTGTCCAAGTTCAGCCAAAATGTGACCAAGTTTGATCAGAAAGTGACCAAATGCCTCACCGCATACGCCGCTAAACGCGAACTTCCGCTTTTCTTTATGTCCAGCTCCGGCGGGCAGGGACTAGCAAACTTCCCGTCCCCTCGTCCGATAAGTCAACATCGGTTCACTTCGTTCACCGTGTTTCCTTTATCTCCGTCGGGGCCAGTCCAGTTTGTACGTCCCTAAACACCCGCCTCCACCTTTCTTTGTTACAATAGAATGACAGATTACTCTGAAATCGGGAGTTTCCTTGAAATGCAAGTGTTTTTGTAATATATTCGAGAGTGAAAAATGTTGACTGGAGGACCGGGAATGTCGAATCGATATGCGGTTATATTAGCTGCGGGTCAGGGGACGCGCATGAAATCTAAATTATATAAAGTACTTCATCCTGTTTGTGGCAAGCCGATGGTTGAGCATGTGCTTGATCAGGTGAAAGCTGCGGATATGAATGAGGTGATTACGGTTGTTGGTCATGGTGCTGAACTTGTTCAGTCAAAGCTAGAAGGCCGTTCACAGTTTGTTCTTCAGGAAGAGCAGCTTGGAACTGCGCATGCTGTGATGCAGGCAAAGGATCGTCTTCACGGTAAAGATGGCATTACGCTTGTGGTTTGTGGTGATACACCGCTGATTACGACGGAAACGATGTCGTCACTTATTCAGCATCATGAGGAACAACAGGCAAAGGCAACGATTCTGACAGCGCACGAAGAAGATCCAACGGGTTATGGCCGGATTATTCGTGATGAGGCTGGTCTTGTGAAGCGGATTGTGGAACATAAAGATGCGAGCGAGGATGAGCGGGCTGTTCAGGAAGTCAATACAGGTACATACTGTTTTGATAACCGGGCTCTGTTTGAAGCGCTTGAAAAAGTGAATAACGATAACGTCCAGGGCGAATATTATCTGCCTGATGTGATCGAAATCCTTCAGACTGAAGGGGAGACAGTGGCGGCTTACCAGACTGCTTCTTCAGATGAAACCCTCGGTGTAAATGATCGCGTTGCTTTAGCACGTGCTGAAAAGCTCATGCAGGCAAGAATCAATGAAAAGCATATGAGAAACGGGGTCACATTTATCGATCCTGCCTCTACTTATATCGGCAGTGAAGCTGTAATCGGCCGCGATACGATTGTTTATCCGGGAACGGTGATTGAAGGCCCAACGGTCATTGGAGAGGATTGCACAATCGGTCCAAACACTGAAATTAAAAACAGTACGATTGCAGATCAGACCGTGATCAAGCAGTCGGTTGTGCATGACAGTGAAGTTGGATCACATGTTGCGATTGGGCCATTTGCTCACATCCGTCCGCAGTCTGCGATTTCAGATGAAGTGAAGATTGGAAACTTCGTTGAAATTAAAAAGACGCAGTTTGGCAAAGGAAGCAAGGCGTCTCACCTCAGCTATATCGGCGATGCTGAAGTGGGTGCAGGCGTGAATCTCGGCTGTGGTTCGATCACGGTTAACTACGACGGTAAAAACAAGCATCTGACTAAAATTGAAGATGATGCTTTTATCGGCTGTAATTCAAACCTGATTGCACCTGTCACGATTGGAAAAGGCGCTTATGTTGCTGCCGGTTCTACGATTAATAAGGATGTGCCGGGAGAGGCGTTATCCATTGCCCGGGCACGTCAGGAAAATAAAGAAGGCTACGCACGCAAGATTCACACTAAAAATTAATTGGAGGCTACCATGTCTACAGAATATGCCAATTCGAAATTAAAAATCTTTTCCCTGAACTCAAATCACGAACTAGCAAAGGATATTGCTGAAGCAGTAGGACTGAAGCTTGGGAAATGTTCAGTTACACGATTCAGTGACGGTGAGATTCAAATTAACATCGAAGAAAGTATCCGTGGTTGTGATGTATTCGTTGTCCAGTCAACTTCAAGTCCGGTGAATGAAAACTTAATGGAACTTCTGATCATGGTTGATGCACTTAAGCGTGCATCTGCAAAAACAATTAACATTGTGATGCCTTATTACGGATATGCACGTCAGGACCGCAAAGCACGTGCCCGTGAACCAATTACAGCAAAACTGATTGCGAACCTTCTTGAAACAGCGGGTGCAACACGCGTGATCACGCTTGATCTTCATGCACCGCAAATTCAGGGATTCTTTGATATCCTGATTGACCACCTTCGTGGTGTGCCGATTATCGCTGAGTACTTCCTTGAGAAAAATTTCAATCCGGAAGAAATCGTTATTGTATCCCCAGATCACGGTGGCGTAACGCGTACGAGAAAGCTTGCGGAACGCTTAAAAGCACCGATTGCGATTATTGATAAGCGTCGTCCAAAGCCGAACGTAGCAGAAGTGATGAACATTGTTGGTAATGTTGAAGGGAAAACGGCGATTCTGATTGATGACATTATTGATACAGCCGGTACGATTACTCTTGCGGCTAATGCCCTGATCGAAAGCGGCGCGAAGGAAGTATACGCAAGCTGTACGCACCCTGTTCTGTCAGGCCCTGCCATGGAGCGTATTAACGAATCAGCGATTAAAGAGCTTGTTGTGACAAACTCGATTGCTTTAACACCAGATAAAAAAGGCGGAAAAATTGTCGAGCTTTCTGTAGCAAGTCTTCTTGCAGAAGCGATTATCCGTGTGTACGAAGAACAGTCTGTTAGCATGCTGTTTGATTAAGTATATGATACCCGGTACCGAGGATGGTGCCGGGTTTTTTAATGCTCTGAAAGAGTGATTAAGTCCTCGTTAAATGCTTAGTAAATGAGTCTTATTTTCAATTTGCAAATAAAAAATCTTATAAAAAACGTTTAATCCGGACAGCCAGGGGTAAAACAGTTGTATGGAAAAATCCATCGAATATTACTTTTGGAAGGTGATTAGACATGAGTGCAGTACTAAAAGCAACAAAACGTGAAGGATTCAAAAAATCAGATACAACAGCTCTTCGCAACGAAGGTAAACTACCTGCAGTTGTCTACGGCTATAAAGTTGATAATACACCGATTTCCGTAAGTGAAATCGATCTCGTAAAGACAATCCGTGAGGTAGGTCGTAACGGAATCATCGAACTTGATATTGAAGGCAAAAAGCAGAAAGTCGTACTAAGTGATTATCAGAGCGACTTCCTGAAAGATGAAATTATTCACGCTGACTTCCTGGCTGTTAACATGGCTGCGGAAATTGATGTAAATGTAACGGTGAATCTTGTAGGTGAAGCTGAAGGCGCGAAAGAAGGAGGCGTTGTGCAGACAATTCTGCATGAGCTTTCAATCTCAGCAAAACCAAACGATATTCCTGAATCATTCGAGGTTGACGTAACTGAATTGAACATTGGAGATTCCTACACTGTAGAAGATCTTCGCAGCAAATATTCAGTAACGATTAACCACGAAGATGATGAGACAATCGTATCTGTTCTGGCTCCTCGAACTGAAGAAGAACTTGAAGAGATGGAAGCTGAAGCGGGTGCTGGTGAATCAGGATCAGAGGGTGCTGAAGAATCAGAAGAGCCTGCAGCTGAATCAGATGAGAACACTGAAGAAGAAGCTGAAAAAGCATAAGTTAGATGATCATGGTGCAACCTTTCTTTTGGAGGTTGCGCCTTTTTCGTTTAATATAGAGAAAGGAATGTGAAAACAGAGGTGTTAAGTGATGAAATTAATAGTCGGACTCGGAAATCCGGGAAAGCCTTACGATAAAACGAAGCATAACATTGGATTTGAAGTCATTGATGCATTGGCTGACAGATGGAATGCACCGCTTTTACAGGCGAAGTTTAAAGGTGTGTTCAGTAAGACGGTCATTAACGGGCAAAAGGTGATTTTGCTGAAGCCGCTGACTTATATGAATTTATCAGGAGAAAGTATTCGCCCGCTCATGGACTATTTTCAGATTGAGCCGGAGGATGTTGTAGTCATTTATGATGATCTTGATCTGCCGACAGGTGCGCTGCGTCTTCGCCAAAAGGGGAGTGCAGGTGGCCATAACGGCATTAAAAGTACGATTGCTCATCTTGGCACGCAGGAATTTAACCGGATTCGGATTGGGATCAGCCGTCCACCGCGCGGGATGAAAGTGCCGGATTACGTATTAAGCCGTTTTTCTGATGAAGAATGGGGTATCATGAAAGAAACGGTTGAAAAAAGTGCTGATGCGTGTGAGCGCTGGCTTGAAAAACCGTTTTTAGAAGTAATGAACGAATTTAATGGATCCTGATTGAATATTCAGCCCTCTTTCCGCCTATACTACAATACAAGCAAGGTGAAGGAGGATAACGATGGCTGTCTATTATCACTGTCGCCACTGCGGAAACGAGGTTGGCGCAATCGATACTCAATTAGTGGATGCCAAGCGGCTTGGAATTCATTCCTTATCAGCCGAAGAACGCCAGAACATGATATCGTATACAAACGAAGGTCACGTGAACATACAGACGATCTGCGAGGACTGTCAGGAGTCGCTCGAACGCAATCCTGACTTTCATGAGCTGGATCAATTTATACAGTAAACGCTTTGGATGAAGGTCCAAGGCATTTTTCTGTTTAGATTCGGAGGAGAACGAGTTGAAAACGCTAGTTAATGGTTTAATAAATGATGCTCAGATTAAAGCGGTCATCAACGATCTAACAGCCGAGCGCGGAGAACAGCTGTTATCCGGGCTTTCCGGTTCTGCAAGAAGTACATTCATGGCGGCGGTTTATCAGGATCACCAGCGACCGCTGATGGTTGTTACACCAAACCTGCTGAGTGCACAGAAGCTATATGATGATCTCGCTCAATTAGTCAGTGAGGATGAACTGTTTTTATATCCGGCTAATGAATTGATTGCCGCGGAGATGAGTATTGCGAGCCCGGAGCTGTTAGCACAGCGTCTGGAAGCGATGAATCATCTCGCGATAAACGGACGGGGGTTTTATATCGTACCAATGGCGGGGCTGCGAAAGGTAGTGCCGCCTAAAGAGCAATGGGAAATTCACCAGTTCGAGCTTTCGATTGGAAAAGATCTCAACCTGGAGGAAACCCTTTCTTCGCTTCTTAAAATGGGTTATCATCGCGCGGATATGGTTAGCAGTCCGGGCGAATTCAGTATGCGTGGAGGGATTCTGGACATTTACCCGCTGACCTCAGACCCGGTGCGAATTGAGCTGTTTGATACAGAAGTGGATTCGATCCGGACGTTTTCAGCGGATGATCAGCGTTCGATTGATTCGCTGGATCAGGTGTCGATCGGGCCGGCGAGTGAGCTCATTATGGAGCCGGATCAGCTATTTCGTATTGCAGAAGAACTGAAAGAGCGCCTTCCTAAAAGTCTGAAGAAAGTAAAGCGGGCCGCTGTTAAAGAAGCAATGGCAGAGCAGATTGAATATGAAATCGGGCTGCTTGAAAACGGTCAGAAGCCCGACCAGCTTTTTAAATACCAATCTCTTGCCTATTCTAAAGCTGCCAGTCTGCTAGATTACCTGCCTCAGGATGCGCTTGTCTTTTTCGATGAAATCAGCCGCATTTACGAAATGGATGACACGCTTGAGAAAGAGGAGATGGAGTGGGCGGTTTCGCTGATTGAGGAAGGAAAGCTGCTGCATGATCTTCACGTTTCACACAAGCTGACGGACCTCATCGTCAAAAGTCCGCAGCAGAAAGCGTACTTCTCCCTTTTCACAAGAAAGATTGCCCATATTAACCCAAAGAAAATCCACTCATTTTCCTGTAAGCCGATGCAAAGCTTTCACGGGCAGATGCATTTGCTGAAAGCCGAGCTTGAACGCTGGAAAAAAGGAAAGTTCACGGTTGTGATGCTTGCACCGGACGGTCAGCGACTGCAGAAGTTTGAGCGTGTACTCGCAGACTATGATATAGATGCGGCCATCGTCAAAGAAGGTGATCCGCTTATTCCGAATACGGTTCAAATCGTCAGCGGCTCTCTGCAGGCGGGATTTGAGCTCCCGATGAACAAGCTTGCCGTCATGACCGAAGAGGAATTATTCCGTCAGAAAACACGAAAAACCAAACGTCGTCAAAAGCTTTCCAATGCAGAGCGCATTAAGAGTTATTCAGAGCTGAAGGTTGGCGATTACGTTGTTCACGTGAATCACGGAATCGGGAAATACCTCGGAATTGAAACCCTTGAAATCAACGGTCTTCATAAAGACTATTTAAATATTCATTATAAAGGAAATGACCAGCTGTACGTGCCGGTTGATCAGATTGAGCTCGTCCAGAAATATGTCGGCTCTGAAGGCAAGGAACCGAAGCTGTATAAGCTTGGCGGTACGGAATGGAAGCGTGTGAAGACGAAGGTCCAATCCTCCGTTGCAGATATTGCAGACGATCTGATCAAGCTGTATTCGGAGCGTGAAGCGGCAAAGGGCTTTGCATTCAGTACTGATACGGCAGAACAGCAGGATTTTGAAGCAGCCTTTCCTTATTCAGAAACAGAGGATCAGCTGCGTTCAATTGAGGAAATCAAAAAAGACATGGAACGCGACCGCCCGATGGACCGCCTTTTATGTGGTGATGTTGGGTACGGAAAAACCGAAGTGGCGATCCGTGCAGCATTTAAAGCCGTGATGGATGGTAAGCAGGTGGCGATTCTTGTGCCTACGACGATCCTTGCCCAGCAGCATTATGAAACGATGATGGAACGGATGCAGGACTTCCCTGTCAACGTTGGTCTTTTAAGCCGTTTCCGCTCTAAAAAGCAGCAGGATGAGACGATCAAGGGGTTAGCGCAGGGCTCGGTTGATATCGTTGTCGGGACGCACCGTTTACTTTCTAAAACGATCAAATACCGCGATATCGGTTTATTGATCATTGATGAAGAGCAGCGTTTTGGTGTGACACATAAAGAAAAAATTAAGCAGTTGAAAACAAATATTGATGTCCTGACTTTAACGGCAACGCCAATTCCCCGTACGCTGCATATGTCAATGCTTGGCGTACGTGATCTGTCTGTTATTGAAACACCGCCTGAAAACCGCTTCCCGGTCCAGACGTATGTGATGGAGTATAACGGTGCATTGATCCGTGAAGCGATCGAGCGTGAAATGGCGCGTGACGGACAAGTGTACTTCCTTTATAACCGGGTTGAGGACATTACGAAAAAAGCCGATGAAATTGCCTCGCTTGTGCCGGACGCAAGAGTTGCCATTGCCCACGGCCAAATGTCTGAAAACGAGCTGGAGTCTGTTATCCTGCAGTTTTTAGAGGGAGAATATGATGTGCTCGTTACGACGACCATCATTGAAACGGGCGTGGATATTCCAAACGTGAACACGCTGATTGTCCATGATGCCGATCGTATGGGGCTGTCCCAGCTGTATCAGCTCCGTGGTCGTGTCGGACGGTCAAACCGCGTTGCTTATGCGTATTTCACTTACCGGAAAGATAAAGTGCTCACAGAGGTTGCCGAACAGCGTCTGCAGTCGATTAAAGAATTCACCGAACTCGGATCCGGCTTTAAAATCGCGATGCGTGATTTAACGATCCGCGGAGCTGGAAATCTGTTAGGTGCCCAGCAGCACGGATTTATCGATTCAGTCGGATTTGACCTTTACTCCCAAATGCTGAAAGATGCGATTGAGGAGCGTAAGGATCTGCTTCCTGAAACGCAGGGCAAGGAGAAGAAAGAAAAGCAGAAAGCGGTTGAAATTGACCTCGATGTTAAGCAGGATGCTTATATTCCGGAAAGCTACATTCCTGATGGACACCAGAAGATCGAAATGTATAAAAAATTCCGCGGCCTGCAAACGATCCAGGAGGTCATGGAGCTGAAGGATGAAATGATTGACCGCTTCGGTGACTATCCGGATGAAGTCCATACGCTGTTCCAGATTGCCGAAATCAAGGCCTATGGCTATGAAGTGGGGCTTGAAGCCATCCATCAGACTAAGGATGAAATCAAACTGGAGCTGAGCCAGGACGGCACAAGCCGCATTGACGGGGCCAAAGCATTTGAAATCACCAATGAGTTTAAGCGCCACGTCGGACTCGGTCTGGATAACAACCGTCTGAAGATCACGGTTAAAACAAAAGGTCAGAAGCCGGAAAGCTGGTTCATGATGGTTCACCAGGTGCTTTCCCGTCTTCCTGAAACACTAAAAGAGTCAGCTTAACCTCTTTTTTTACAGGTTTATTTGAGAATCGTTAGAAAAAAAGTATAAATCGGCGAATTAACCCGATACTATTCTCATACAGCCAGTAAACGAAGGAGAGAGCCATGATGAAAGCTACAGGAATTGTAAGACGAATCGATGACCTCGGTCGTGTGGTCATTCCAAAAGAAATCAGGCGCACACTGCGCATTCGGGAAGGAGACCCGCTGGAGATTTTCGTTGATCGCGACGGGGAAATCGTCCTGAAAAAATATTCACCGATCAGCGAACTCGGCACCTTTGCCAAGGAATACGCTGAATCACTATATGACAGCTTAAAGCAGCCGGTTCTGATCTGTGACCGTGACCACTTTATTGCAGTGGCCGGTGCATCCAAAAAGGATTTCCTGAACCGTCGCATCAGTCCGAGAGTAGAGGAAATGATGGACGCACGAAAAACGGTTTTAAACGATGAACAGGGAAGCGTTGAGCTGGTCGAGCACCAGGAAGAGGAACTCGCCTCCTACACCGTATCCCCGATCATTGCATCAGGTGATCCGATCGGAGCTGTCTTTGTGATGTCAAAGGATCAGACTGTGGAAGAAGTCGAGCTGAAAGTATGCGAAACCGCCGCCCGCTTCCTTGGCAGACAAATGGAAAGCTGATCAAAAGCCCTATCCGGTTGAGGATAGGGCTTTTTTATGTATGACGCGGAGTGGGATGGCTGAGGTCAAGATGGGCTGCTTCGCGGCAAATGGAGGGGTTTGGATGAGTGATGGAAAAAAGGTTGGGAGTGAAGGGATCAGGGGGCTGGAAAGAATGAATAGTGGTAGTGAATGAGGGAATTCCTTTGCATCGGAGCCGCTTTGAAGGAAATATTTTTTCAAACGAAGGAAATAAATTCTCAAAAGAGGGGATAAAATTCCAGAAAGATGGAATAAGTCCAGCTTGTGATGGAATCCATCGAACCAACCACAATCATCTGTGCCGTGTCTCCGTTTCTGTCCGCCCTCAGCCTGCTCTGCCCTGTCCTGTCCAAAAGACAAATCCCGCCGCGCTTTGCTATAATAAGACATCAATATTAGAAAGAGAGGGCGGCCGGATGACCGATGCTTCTCAGACAATGGTAAAGGGAGCGGCGGTGCTGACGCTTGCAGCCGTCATTTCGAAAATACTGAGTGCACTTTACCGTGTACCGTTTCAAAATATGACCGGTGATATCGGTTTTTATATTTATCAGCAGGTGTATCCGTTTTACGGCTTGTTGATTGCTTTATGTACGTATGCTTTTCCGGTGATGGTGTCGAGAATTTTAATTGAGCACGAGGAGGACCGGGAGCGTATTTTTAAGCTGTTGGGGCTTGTTTTGGCTGGTACGGGTCTGGCGTGGTTTTTGGCTTTGTTTTTCGGTGCACCGCTGATTGCTGAGTGGATGGGTGATCCGATGCTTGAACCGCTGATCAGTCTGTCTGCATGGCCTTTTTTGTTGCTGCCGTTTCTTGCGGGGGGCAAGGGCTGGTTCCAGGCGCAGAATAATATGGTCCCGTCCGCTGTGTCGCAGGTGACAGAGCAGCTCGTGCGTGTCAGCGTGATCTTAGTGGCAGCTTTTGTGTTAACCGCACAGGGTGCTTCTCTTTACACGATTGGAGAAGGTGCTGTGATCGGTTCAACTGCTGGACTGGCAGTGGGTGTTTTACTGCTGCTGTATTTGGGACGCGTTCAGTTGAATGGGCGGTCATTTGCACTCTCTATTAAAAAAGGGGATCGCGCCATCTTCCGTGCGCTGATTGTTCGGGGAACCGCGATGGGCATGGTGAGTATGCTGCTGATTTTGTATCAGCTGATGGATGCGCTGAATGTCTATGCGCTGTTGACCGGCTTTACCGGTGATGCCGAGGAGGCGAAGGTGATCAAAGGGATTTATGACCGCGGACAGCCGCTGATTCAGATCGGAGTGGTGGCTGCGACGTCACTTTCACTGGCAGTCGTGCCGATGATTGCAGCGGATATGGAGCGCAATCGCATGGCTGACGTGAAAAAGAAGTCAGCGCTCGCACTGAAAACGGGTATTGTTTTTGGGGCAGCCGCTTCAATCGGGTTAATGAATATTATCAAACCGCTGAATACTTTTCTTTTTCAAACAGATGAGGGCTCAGGGGTGCTCGCTCTTTATGTGCTGGCCGTGCTGTTTGCATCCATTGCGCTGACGGTTAATTCGGTGCTGCAGGGAATGGGCAGCTATCATATCATTGCCTGGCTTGCTGCTTTCAGTGTGGCTATCAAATACGGTTTGAATGAATGGCTCGTTCCGCTTTTTGGTACAGCTGGTGCAGCGCTTGCGACTGTGACAGCCATATTCATCGTGACAGTGGCGGCTGTATTGAGATTAAGAGCGAAGATCGGCTTTCTGCTGACAGGAAGGTTTTATAGGAGACTGCTGCTGGGGCTTGTCGTAATGACCGTTGTTGTGCAGGGGCTTTTATGGCTCTGGCCGGATGGTTCGCGTCTGTCTTCGGCAATGGTATCAATTTTAGCAGCGGCAGTTGGCGCATGGAGCTTTTTTGCAGCCAGCTGGTCACGTGATTTATTTACAAAAGAAGAAGCAGCCCAGATTCCGTTTGGACGTAAGCTGGATCGGCTGTTTCATCGTTCAGGGAAATAGGAGGGTACAATGATGACACATGAGATTACGGTCATTGGTCTTGGTGCAGGTGATTTGGATCAGCTGCCCCTTGGCATTTATAAAAAATTGAAAGCAGCCAATCATCTGCTTGTGCGCACAGAGGATCACCCTGTTCTAACGCAGCTGAAGGAGGAGGGGCTGACCTTCGAATCCTTCGATCATGTGTATGAGGCGCATGACCAGTTTGAGGCAGTCTATGAGGCGATCACAGAAGAGCTCGTCAGTCGTGCCGGGGCGGGTCCAGTGCTTTATGCGGTGCCTGGTCATCCGCTGGTAGCTGAGCAGACGGTACAAAATCTGCTTGCTCTTCATCGAAAAGGTGAGGTTTCGGTCGTCATTGAAGGTGGGCAAAGTTTTCTTGATCCGCTCTTCACGGCTGCCGGGTTCGATCCTGTTGAAGGCTTTCAGCTGCTTGATGGGACAGCGTTAAAGCGTGACGAGCCAAAGCTCACACAGCATGTCATCATTGGACAGGTCTATGATGCATTTATCGCTTCGGAGGTAAAATTGACGCTGATGGAGCGTTATCCGGATGATCATCCCGTGAAAGTCATTACAGCTGCCGGATCAAAAGGGGAGTCCATCGTTGAAACACCCCTTTATGAGCTGGATCACGGGATGACGCTCAGTAATCTGACAAGTGTGTACGTGCCTCCCGTTGAAAAAGAGGATGATCTTTACGGTGAGTTTGAAAAATTCCGTGACATCATTGCGATCCTTCGCAGTCCTGAAGGCTGTCCGTGGGATCGTGAGCAGACACATGAATCGCTAAAACGGTATCTGATTGAAGAAACGTATGAGTTTCTTGAGGCCGTTGACAGCGGCGACATTGATCACATGATCGAAGAGCTTGGTGATGTACTTCTTCAGATTATGCTTCATGCGCAGATCGGGGAGGACGACGGATACTTTTCCATCCGCGATGTCATTGCTGTTGTAGCTGAAAAAATGGTTCGCCGTCATCCGCACGTATTTGCTGATACAGAGGCAGATACAGCAGATGAAGTGACGAAAAACTGGCAGGTTATTAAGGCAGAAGAAAAAGGTTCGAAGCCTGCTTCTCTTTTAGAAGGAGCGGGGATGGGGCAGCCTGCATTGATTCATGCATTCGAGGTTCAGAAAAAGGCAGCCAAGGCCGGATTTGACTGGGATGATCATGCAGACGCCTGGGATAAATTTGAGGAAGAATGGCAGGAATTTCAGGAAGAAGTTGCGAATGGTAATAAGGAAGCGGCATTAAAGGAATTTGGCGATGTGTTATTTGCACTTGTGAATGTATCGCGCTTTCACGATATATTCCCGGAGGAAGCGCTCATGATGGCGAACCAGAAATTCATCAGCCGGTTTTCTTTTGTAGAAAAGAAGGTAAAGGAATCGGGTAAGCCGTTTCAGGCGTTTACGCTTGGCGAGCTGGATGAATTCTGGAATGAAGCGAAAAAACAAGGCTTATAAAAGGATGGAGATTACGCATGCGTTTAGATAAATTTTTAAAGGTATCAAGATTAATTAAACGTCGTACACTGGCAAAGGAAGTGGCGGATCAAGGCCGGATTTCAATTAACGGAAACCCTGGAAAAGCGAGCGCCACAGTAAAAGCTGGTGACGAACTCGTGATCCGTTTTGGCCAGCGCGTTGTGACGCTGACGGTTGATCGTCTCGTTGAAACAACAAAAAAAGAAGAAGCGGCGACGATGTATACCATTACTAAAGAAGAGCGCGTCAACGAAGAATAAAATCATAACCGGCTGCCCCGCTGCATACAATGAGCTAAGTGATGGTTTTAATCCTATAGCGGGGTGACAGTCGATGCCATATACAACAACTGAAGGTAAAGCGCAGAAGAAAGAGCATGAAGTCCGTATGAGTGGCCGGGAGGTTCTGGTGATTTCCGGCGTGCTTCAGCTCGACAGCTTTGATAACGAAGAGTTTTTATTGGAAACCGTCATGGGATTTTTATCGATTAAGGGGAGCGGCCTTCAAATGATTAACCTGGATCTTGATGAAGGACAGGTATCCCTGAAGGGTAAAATTGATGATCTGTTGTATCTTGATCAGACTGGCCGTGAGCCCTCGAAAGGACTGCTGGGAAAGCTGTTTAGATGATTGTCGAAGAGCAGCTTCGCACAGTGGCTTATTTAGCCGGCTCCGGTTTTGTCATCGGTTTTTTCCTGACGCTGTATCACCGGTATATCATTCGTTCAAAACGATTGCCGGTTCACTTTGTCACGGATCTGATATTCTGGTGTTTCCAGGCGCTTTTTGTCTTTCTCGTCCTGTATTTCCTCAACGGCGTTTCTCTCAGGCTTTATATGGTGATGTCCATTGTTTTTGGTTTCCTGATCTATCGAAAAACGGCTCAGGGAACGGTGCTCTGGCTACTGGTTTTGATTGAGAAAATAGGGCATCTCATCTTCCGGATCCTCTTTGCACCGGTACGATGGTTATGGTTCCTTTTTAAGATGATTTGTCGATTTTTGCTTGCTGTTATCCTCCTTTTACTCACGCCCTTTCAACCTTTTTTCCAATTTTCAAGTAAAAAAAGTACATTTTTTGCGAAAAAGATAAAATTGTGGCTGAATCTGTTATATAATAGGGAATAACAAAGAGTCCAGTCAATGTGGTTCGTAAAAAAGGAGGAAAGCAGCTGTTTATGGGGAAACCGCGCAGAAATGTCACATCACTCGAAAACCAGTATACTGCTGAACAGGCAAAGATTGAGCATCACAGGCAATCGCACAAAAAGAGACTGATTCGACGATTATCCGTTTTTGCTGTATTTGCGGTAATCGTAAGCGGATTGCTTATTTCTTCAATGGTCTCGCAAGCTAGCGCGCTCGAAGAAAAAAATGCTCAGAAGACCCAGCTCGAAGAAAAGATGGCAGAGCTTAAGGTGCAGGAAGAAAACCTGAGAAATGAAATTATTAAACTCAATGATGATGAATACATAGCGAAGCTCGCGCGAAGAGATTACTTCCTGTCTGACAGCGGAGAGATCATCTTCACGATTCCGGAGGATCAGCCTGCAGGTGAACAGGCAGCCGAAGCGGAAGAAGAGGACGCTGAATAATGGGATAGCATGTTTTCTTCACCGGTGAATAACATAGAAAAATACGCCGGCGCTGTTGAATAGCAAAAAATAAAACAGCGCGATCGAGTGTCACGATGTTGACACTCTTTTTTTATGTTGGCTATAATGGTAAGTAAGGTCTATTTTTTATCTATTCTAAGGAGGATCATTTTTTTTATGTCAATCGAAGTAGGCAGCAAAGTAAAGGGTAAAGTGACAGGGATCACTAATTTTGGGGCGTTCGTTGAATTGCCAGGCGGTTCAACAGGGCTTGTCCACATCAGTGAGGTTGCGGATAATTACGTCAAGGACATCAACGATCACTTAACAGTAGGTGACGAAGTAGAAGTGAAGGTCTTGAACGTGGAAAGCGATGGCAAAATCGGCTTATCCATCCGTAAAGCGAAAGATCAGCCACAGCAGTCCCAGCAACAGCACCGTCCACGTCCGAACCGCAGCAACGATCGCGGAGATCGCGGCGGCCGCGGAGGCAATGCAGGTGGACCGCCACGCGGTGAGTCTTTCGAGCAAAAAATGGCTCGTTTCCTAAAAGATAGTGAAGACCGTCTGACTTCTCTGAAACGCCACACAGAATCAAAACGCGGTGGTCGTGGAGCGAAAAAAGGTTAATAGCTGCCGAAAACGGATTTTACAGGCATTCAACATATTGATCTGAGATAAATGAAAGACTGCTGATGCCAGCAGTCTTTTTTCTTTTGTCCGGCATGAAATAGTTCCAGGCAAAGGAATTCTCCTGCTTTCTGTCGTAATACAAGAGGAGGAATCATAAGGGGGATTGTATTCATGAACAAAAAAGAATGGTTTGTGCACAATGAAACGTACCTGCACTGGCTGAATCAGCTGAACACAATGGACAAAGACACCTTTTTCGCTCCGCTTGCTGAAGGCAAATGGTCTGTTGCGGCAATCGTATCCCATCTTGGTGCCTGGGACCGTTACAGCCTGGAAGAAAGAGTTCCTTTCGTAAAAGAAGGTGCATCGCTATCACGATATCCGGACTTTCAGGCATTCAATCAAAAAGCCTGGGATGATGCACATAGTGGAAAGAGCCGGGAAGATATCATACGGGAAGCTGTGACCCAGCGTGAGAAGCTGATCGAAAAGGCAAAGACCTTCAATGAGGAGCAGTGGAATATCCGTTTTACGATCGGAAAGCAAGAAATGACGTTTGAGGAATATATTACAGGTTTCGCAGAGCATGATGAACATCATATGAAACAGCTATCGGAAAAAAGTCATAATTGAGGGTCTGCTGTGTGGTAGAATGAGGAAAAGAAAGGGTGAAGCACATTGACGGGTCTGGTTGCAGTTATTATGATTTTTTCGATTCCGCTGGCCGCTGTGATCACCGATCATTTTCAAAAACTTGCAAAGTTGAAAAATGCATCGATTGACAAGCAGCTCAAGCTTGAGCAACTGAAGCATGAGAATTTTCTCCTCGAAACAGAAAAGCTCCGCCTTGAACTCGAAAAAAGGCACCTGCTGGATTCACCTTCCGATCAGAAGCGGCTCAGCTGACACATGAGCGCGCGGCACAAAAGCCGGGTGCTTTTTTTGTGGAAAAAAACAGATACTTTCAGGTGGAATTGTCCAGACAGAGCCACATTTCTCTTCGCCAAAGTGATCCCGAAACTCAAAACCCTTTATTTGACGCGATACTTTCCCGCCTGACCAACCTTTCTATTTCGCGTCATACCCTATGTAATTAAACAGAAGAACAGCGACTGGCTCTTATAAAAAACAAATATAATCAACCAAGGCCGTCCTCTTTTAACAAAATAATCATAAATGTATACTAAAGGGCCGTACTCATCCGAAGACTCCTGCGGCAGAGAAGCGACAGGTGAAACAGCGTAGTGCGAAGCGCTAGCTGGTTCACCGCGCGGCCGCGGAAAGCGTAGGGTGAGTACGGCCCGGTTTTTTATACAAAAAAACACGATCCTCAACAGAGAATCGTGTTTCCATTATGACCCGTACGGGATTCGAACCCGTGTTACCGCCGTGAAAGGGCGGTGTCTTAACCGCTTGACCAACGGGCCTCTTATGGTGGCGGCAGAGGGGATCGAACCCCCGACCTCACGGGTATGAACCGTACGCTCTAGCCAGCTGAGCTACGCCGCCGTATGTTAGAAAATGCTGTGCGTTCAAATGAGGCACAAGATATATAATACATAGCCTCTGAAGAAGTGTCAATGATTTTTTTGAACTTTGTCGGATTGTTTCAGGTGCCGTCTGATACACACATGAACGTAAAGAATCCGTCGAACACTTTTTAGGTTCTCCTCTGTCATTATGACAAACTCTCCCTGCATGTTCCTTCTATAATAATCGGCAAAGATCATGTGAGGAGTGGACAAATTAATGACCAATGTACATGAAGCAAATTTCGAACTGACCACCGCCCTGTCACTCACCCGTTCCCGTAAACAATCAAAATGGCAGCCTGAGCTTGCGATACGCAAATTAGCTGTCTGGTTTTATGAGAAAGGAGCCGTCCATATTCTCATCAGTCTGATGCTCGGACGGGCCGTGGTGATGTCACAGTTCACTCCTTTTGCGCTTCCTTTTTTCGCAGTGGTGCTGCTTTTTCAAAAAAGTCGTACGGCTGCCGTGTTCCTTGGTCTGATTTTAGGTGCTTCTACATTAAGTCCGCAAATGGGCTTGTATACGGCAGGCGCACTCGTGTTGTTCAGGATGACAGCTGCTGTTTTGAAAAACAGACTTCGTCAGCGTTTTGTGCTGGCAGGGGCGGCAGCAGGGGTGTTAGCTGTTGCAAAATCCATTTATCTCCTCACGACCGGTCCGCTCACCTGGGTGGACGGTGTGATGATTTCCCTTGAGGCTTTGGCTGCGGGGATTCTTGCACTCATATTTATGCAGAGCTTTACCATTATAAAAAAAGGCAGAAAGGCGGCCTATACGCATGAGGAGCTTGTGGCACTGGCTGTATTTGCCGCCTCGATCGCTGTTGGTTTAACCGGCTGGATGGTAGGGGAGTTTGCCGTCAGCCATATGATGACCCGTTATTTAGTGGTCGTTGCGGCATTGGCTGCGGGTGCGCTCGTTGGCTCCACTGCAGGTGTGGTGACGGGATTGATCTTCTGTTTGTCTTCGTTTGCGCATATGCCTGAAGTGGCGCTGCTGGCTGTGGCCGGTTTACTCGGGGGGCTGCTGAAATCAGGAAAAGTGATGGGCGTATCGCTCGGGCTGATGCTTGCCACCCTTTTAACCGGGTTAATGATTGGGGACACACTGCGTCTTGAGGCGTCGTTGTATGAGTCTGCCGTTACGGCTTTATTGCTATTTGTCACGCCTAAAAAGTGGATCACGGCGATCGCCCGGCACGTCCCGGGATCCGATGAATACATAGAAGAACAGCAGAGGTATGCCCTGAATGTCCGTGATGCGACCGCTGAAAAGGTGGAGCGCTTTTCGGATATGTTTGCCGAGCTGTCAAAAAGCTTTTCGTGTAAAGAGACATTGCCTGAGGATCCGCAGACGGAAGCAGATTATATGATCAGTAAAGTGACCGCCCGGACGTGCCAGCAGTGTTTTAAAAAAGAATTCTGCTGGACGTCCCAGTTTGACCGGACGTATGAATGGATGACCGATCTCGTCTACAGGGACAATGATAATAAAACCTGGGAGTCACTTTGTGTGAAATCTGAACAGGTGAAAAAGGAATTCGAAGATGAACAGATGAATCTCCATTTACAGGATCAAATGAAAGAACAGCTGAAAGAGGGCAGTCAGTTTGTGGCCAGACAGCTGTCCGGGCTGTCAGATGTGATGAGAGACTTTGCTTCAGAGCTTCAGCGTGAAATACAAAAGCATGACGGACAGGAGGAATCCATTAAGAAGGAATTACAGGGCTATGGCATTCAGGCGGAGCATGTGGAGATTCATTGTCTGGAATACGGTAAGGTGGACCTGGATATTATGCTGCCGTTTAAAGAAGAGCACGGAGAGTGTGAAAAGCTGATTGCACCGATGCTTTCTTCTATTTTAAAAGAAACGATCATTGTTTATAAGAAAACAGATCTGCCATCGCCGTACGAAGGAACCGTTGCAACGTACCGTTCTGCAAAGGCGTTTCACGTCAGTGTAGGTGTTGCACATGCTGCTTTCAGGGGAGGACTGGTGTCAGGAGACAGTTACACGGCCGTTCCGTTAAATGAAGGGAAGTATGCCGTGGCGATCAGTGACGGGATGGGTAATGGTGAGAAGGCGAAAAGGGAAAGTGAAGAGACGATCGGGCTTTTACAGCAGATGCTGAAGGCGGGTATTGATGAGGAGCTGGCGATTAAATCGGTTAATTCAATTCTCACCGTCAAGCGGACGAATGATGCTTATTCCACCGTGGATCTCGTGATGATTGATCTGCAAAACGCGAAAGCCAAGTTTTTAAAGGTTGGTTCTGTTCCGAGTTATATTAAGCGCGGGAAACAAATAAAGATGATTGAAGCGGGCAATTTACCGCTAGGCTTTTTCAGGGAGATGGAAATGGATGTGCTTGAGGATCAGCTGAAGGCTGGCGATTTATTGTTTATGGTCAGTGATGGTGTCATGGACGGTTTACGGACGATCGAAAATCCTGAAAGGTGGCTGCGCCGTCAAATTTCAGAGCTGACGGTGGACGATCCGCAGACGGCAGCGGATCTCATTATGGAGGCGGCGGTCCGGTCATCGGGCGGTTCGATTGAAGATGATATGACCGTTGCTGCCATTAAGATTGATCACCAGGTGCCGAAATGGGCGGCCATTCCGCTGAAGCGAAACGCCGGATAGAGGTATGGTTCTACATGTCTGATCACATCCTGTATACTGATAGGTAACTGTAAAGGATAGGAAGGATCAGGACATGAGCGATTTTACCGCGAAAATTAATCGTTATTGCCGGGATCAGCGTTTCCCGATAGAACAAGAGCGTCTGCTGATTGCCGTATCGGGTGGACCGGATTCGCTTGCGCTGCTGCATTTTTTTCAGCACAGCCCATGGCCGGAAAAAGTGGAGGTTGCCCATGTGCATCACGGCCTGCGGGACGGTGCGGATGCAGACCTGGCATTTGTTCAAGCCTATTGCCGTACGCACCAGATTCCCTTTCATTCCCTGAGAGCCGATGTCAAAAAGCGCATGGCAGATACGGGGGAAGGGACTCAGGAAGCAGCCCGGCATGTGCGTTATGAATTTTTTAAAGACATCATGAAAAAAAGAAATCTGACTGTACTCTTACTTGGTCATCATGCAGATGATCAGATTGAAACGGTGCTGTTCCGTCTGACCAGGGGCACAACATTAAAAGGCGTGGCAGGTATACCGCCAAGCCGTCCGTTTGGCTCGGGTGTGATGATCCGCCCATTTCTTGCTGTCACCAAATCAGAGATCGAACAATATTGTGAACAACATCACCTGACACCAAAAATCGATCCAACCAACGCGACGGATTCATACGCGAGAAACCGGATCCGAAACCATCTTCTGCCTTTGTTAAAAAAAGAAAATCCATCTGTCCATGATGCTTTTCGCCGCTTTACTGAAGAGGTTTCTGAGGATGAGGCGTTTCTTTTAAAGCAGGCAACAGAGGCGTTTGATCAAGTTGTCACCAGGCAAAATGAAGAGATGATGTTGCTTCATTTAACTGCTTTTGCCGATTTGGCTCCTCCTTTACAAAGAAGGGTGATTCATCTAATATTAAATTATCTGTATGCAAAAGTACCTACAGCCTTATCTTCTGCGCATGTTCGCGCGGTTCTTCAGCTGATTGAACAGTCTCATCCATCCGGACAGATTCATCTGCCGGAAAAGCTCACGGTCACGCGGTCTTATGCTGATGTGACGTTTCAGTTTTCTTTACATAGGGAACTGGAAGAGGGTGGATACGAGGCATTGATCAGGCCTGGAGAACGGGTGGAGCTTCAGGATGGCACGATTGAATGCCTGGAAGGAGCGGTTCATCCTGCCATTTCGGTTCGTGATGTTTATCACATATATGAACCGGTACACTGGCCGCTGACGATTCGGACCCGAAAAACGGGAGACAGAATTCAACTGCCGGACGGGAATGGATCGAAGAAGATAACGCGTGTATTTATTGACTGTAAAGTACCGCTTCCCCTTCGTGAGGTGTGGCCGATCGTCACAGATTCACAGGGAACCATACTTTGGGTCCCGGCCCTGCGCAAGCGTACTCTGTCGAAAGAGAACGGTGAGCCGGCTGCATATACGTTAATCTATTATTAGGATCTTTTAGGAGGACATTGGTCGTGTTAAATAAAGATATCGAGAAAGTATTGTACACAGAAGAGCAGCTTCAGGACAAGATTAAAGAACTTGGTGCGGAGCTGACAGAAGCATATCAGGATAAATATCCATTGGCCATTGGCGTATTAAAAGGTGCAATGCCATTTATGGCTGACCTGATCAAGCGTATGGACGTGTATCTTGAGATGGATTTTATGGATGTTTCAAGCTACGGGAACTCTACTGTTTCTTCAGGTGAAGTAAAAATCATTAAAGACCTGAACACTAAAGTTGAGGGACGCGATATTTTAATCCTGGAAGATATTATTGACAGTGGTCTGACACTTCACTATCTGGTGGATCTGTTCAAATACCGTAAAGCAAAATCAATCAAAATTGTGACACTGCTTGATAAGCCATCAGGCCGTAAAGCAGATATTAAAGCTGATTATGTTGGATTTATTGTCCCGGATGAATTTGTTGTCGGATACGGACTGGATTATGCGGAACGTTACCGGAACCTCCCATATATCGGTGTGTTAAAGCCTGAGATTTACACGAATTCGGAAGAATAATCGAAACGCGCAACAGAGCGCGTTTGAAGCAGGCTTATTGGTTGTCACGTTTTCTTTTACTATGATAATATTGTTATTAGTTTCTTTGACCGTGGGAGGAGGTAAGGGATGAACCGGATATTTCGTAATACGATCTTTTATTTAATCATTTTCCTGGTAATTATCGGGATTATTGGGTTTTTTAATAACGGAAACCAGCCAAACCAGGAACTCACATATGGTGAATTTATCAACGCTCTCGAAGGCGGAGATGTAACTGAAATTGAAATTCAGCCTGACCGTAACGTATACAATGTTCGCGGACAGCTTGACGGATATGCAGAGGAAGAATATTTCCTTACAAACATCCCGTTTGAAAGCACGACACTTGAAACCATTGATGAGGTAGCACAGCAGAACAGCACAGAAGTGAATGTTCTTCCTGCACCTGAAACAAGCGGATGGGTAACGTTTCTGACAACGATTATTCCGTTCGTCATTATCTTTATTTTATTCTTCTTCCTTCTGAACCAGGCTCAGGGTGGCGGCGGTGGCCGTGTCATGAACTTTGGTAAGAGTAAGGCGAAGCTTTACACAGAAGAGAAGAAAAAGGTTCGTTTCAAAGACGTGGCAGGAGCCGACGAAGAGAAGCAGGAGCTTGTCGAAGTCGTAGATTTCCTGAAAGATCCACGCAAATTTACAGACGTTGGCGCACGTATTCCAAAAGGAATTCTTCTTGTCGGACCGCCTGGAACCGGTAAAACGCTTCTTGCGCGTGCTGCGGCAGGTGAAGCCGGCGTACCGTTCTTCTCGATCTCCGGATCAGACTTCGTTGAGATGTTTGTAGGGGTTGGGGCGTCACGTGTACGTGATTTGTTTGAAAATGCAAAGAAAAACGCACCATGTATCATCTTTATCGATGAGATTGACGCAGTCGGACGTCAGCGTGGAGCCGGACTTGGCGGAGGTCACGATGAGCGTGAACAGACGCTGAACCAGCTTCTTGTTGAAATGGACGGATTTGGTGGTAATGAAGGAATCATCATGATTGCCGCAACAAACAGACCGGATATTCTTGACCCGGCACTGCTTCGTCCAGGACGTTTTGACCGTCAGATTACCGTGGATCGCCCGGATGTTACGGGTCGTGAAGCTGTACTTAAAGTACACGCAAGAAACAAACCGCTTTCTGACAATATCGATCTGAAAGCGATCGCTCAGCGTACACCTGGATTCTCAGGTGCTGATCTTGAAAATCTTCTGAACGAGGCTGCACTTGTTGCTGCCCGTCATGACAAGAAGCTGATTGATATGGGTGATATCGATGAAGCAACAGACCGCGTTATTGCGGGTCCTGCCAAGAAGAGCCGCGTCATCTCTCAAAAAGAGAGAAAGATTGTGGCGTTCCACGAAGCAGGACACACAGTCATCGGGGTTGTACTTGATGAAGCCGATATGGTTCACAAAGTAACGATTGTTCCTCGAGGTCAGGCAGGCGGTTACGCCGTTATGCTTCCGAAAGAGGACCGTTACTTTATGACAAAACCTGAGCTTCTTGATAAGATTACAGGTCTGCTTGGCGGACGTGTAGCCGAAGATATTATCTTTGGTGAAGTATCAACAGGTGCTCACAATGACTTCCAGCGTGCGACGGGAATTGCCCGACGTATGGTAACGGAATTCGGTATGAGTGATAAGCTTGGACCGCTTCAGTTCGGTCAGTCACAGGGACAGGTATTCCTTGGACGCGACTTTAACAGCGAGCAGAACTATTCTGATCAAATTGCGTATGAAATCGATACCGAGATTCAGCGCATTATTAAAGAATGTTATGAGCGTGCAAAAACGATTCTTACAGAGAACCGTGACAAGCTTGAGCTGATTGCTGAAACACTCCTTGATATAGAAACGCTTGATGCTGAACAGATCAAGAGTCTCGTAGATCATGGAAAACTTCCTGAGCGTGACTACGGCTCCGGCGCCACAAATGGCGACAATGAGTCTAAAGACGTAACAGCAGAATCAAAAGAGGCTGATTCAGCAGACGCTTCTTCAGAGAAGCCTGTTGAAGAAAAGTCATCTGAAGAGCTGCTGAAGGAAACGAAGTCCACTGATGAAGAATCTCTATCTTCTGATGAAGAGCGTAAATCTTAATTAATGTGGTATTGATACCAATAAATCCGCGGTTCCCGTTTTGGGGCCGCGGATTTTGTTGTTTCATTCTCTATATCCAAAGCGGTTCTTTCCCGGGAAATAAAATAAAGACGGCCGATTGACATCATTTTTATCGTCTGAAACTTCTACCCCTGTCTTATCCATAAAATATGGTATGATGTGGTCAGTGTGTAGAATACTTTAGGTGTGGTGAAAAAGATGTTATTTGTATTGGATGTTGGGAACACAAACACCGTTCTTGGGGTGTATCAGGAGGATGAATTACTTCATCACTGGCGTGTTGAAACAAACCGGAATAAAACAGAAGATGAATATGGGATGCTTGTGAAGAACCTGTTTGAGCATGTCGGCCTTACTTTCTCTGATTTTGATGGGATCATTATTTCATCTGTTGTTCCGCCTGTTATGTTTCCACTTGAACGCATGTGTAAAAAGTATTTCAATTTAAAACCGCTTGTCGTTGGACCGGGAATGAAGACCGGTTTAAATATAAAGTATGACAATCCGAAAGAAGTAGGGGCTGACCGGATCGTGAATGCAGTTGCTGCCATTAAAGAACATGGCGGCTCCCTGATTATTGTTGATTTTGGCACAGCAACAACCTACTGTTATGTCAATGAAAACCGTCAATACATGGGTGGTGTCATTGCACCTGGTATTGGCATTTCAACAGAAGCGCTGTATTCAAAGGCAGCTAAGCTTCCACGTATTGAAATCGCCCGCCCGGATACGGTGATTGGTAAAAGCACCGTTTCTGCGATGCAGGCCGGAATTGTCTACGGTTATGTAGGTCAGGTGGAAGGAATCGTTTCCCGTATGATGAAGGAAGCGAACGGACCGGTTCAGGTTATTGCCACAGGAGGTCTTGCTTCCTTAATTGCCAAGGAATCGGATATTATTGATATTGTTGATCCGTTTTTAACACTGAAGGGACTTCAGCTGATCTATAAACGCAACAAGGAAGACTGAAAGGAGATTTTTTAAATGAAAGACTATATGGTTCGTGCATTAGCATATAATGATCAGATTCGTGCATATGCTGTCAATACAACGGCTACGGTTCAGGAAGCGCAGGACCGTCATTATACATGGCCGACGGCGTCCGCTGCTTTAGGCCGCGCGATGACAGCGGGTGTCATGATGGGTGCCATGCTGAAGGGGGACAATCACCTCACCGTCAAAATTGAAGGGAACGGTCCTCTTGGTGTCATTCTTGTCGATAGTAATGCCAAAGGGGAAGTGCGTGGTTATGTGACAAATCCCCAGACCCACGTGGAATTGAATGAGCACGGTAAGCTGGATGTCAGAGGTATTGTTGGAACAGAAGGTACGCTGACTGTCGTGAAAGATCTCGGTATGCGTGAAAACTTTACCGGCCAGGTACCGATTGTATCCGGTGAACTTGGTGAAGACTTCACTTACTATTTCGCTTCATCAGAGCAGGTACCATCCTCTGTAGGAGTCGGTGTTCTTGTGAATCCTGACAATACGATTTTAGCGGCAGGTGGATTTATCATTCAACTGATGCCAGGTGCAGAAGAGTCGACGGTCGACGCGCTTGAAAAGCGTCTAGGGATGATTCCGCCTGTATCCAAAATGATTCAGGAAGGCTTGTCACCGGAGCAGATTCTCGAAACGGTTCTTGGTGAAGGGAACGTACGCGTGCTGGATTCACTGCCGGTTTCATTCAGCTGTAACTGCTCGAAAGAACGCTTTGGTAACGCTATTGTCGGTTTAGGAAAACATGAAATTGAAGCCATGATTGAAGAGGACGGCAAAGCGGAAGCGCAGTGTCACTTCTGTCATGAAAAATATGAGTATTCTAAAGGGGAGCTTGAAGAGTTCCTGGAAGAGGCAAAGTAAAAGCGATGACTGAAATCCGTAAAAGACGTCTAAAGGCAAAACCTCTTTTATATATCATCGGATTTTTACTTGTCACAAACCTGATTGCCCTGATTGGCTGGATCACAAAAGGTGGAGATACACCGGCTGCGGATGCAGAGGTTGTTGCCACAGTCGGTGATGAAGAGATCACTAGGCAGGAATGGCTGCATGCGATTGAGCTTCGTTACGGAAAAGAAGTGCTGCAGCAGCTAGTGAATCAGTCTGTCATGGAGCAATCAGCAGAAAAATATAATGTAGTGGTTTCAGAAGAAGAGCTTGAGCAGGAAATGTCCCTGCTCCGCTCTGTTCTGAACGTCTATGATCAGGCTTCTCTGCCGGATGAAGCTGTACTTAGAAATCAGGTTGAAACGGAACTGATTTTAGAAAAACTGATTACAACAGAAGTCGATTTATCAGAAGAAGAGCTCCTCGCTTATTATGAAGAAAATCAGGACCTCTATAACATTCCGGACATGTATCGCCTGTCTCAGATTGTTTTGCCGACGGAAGGGGAAGCGATTCAGACGATTGAAGAGCTTGAGGATGATTCTTCCTTTGAAGCACTGGCGCGTGAACGGTCAATTGATCCTGTGACAGCGAGTCAGGGAGGGTTGCTCGGTTATGTGCCGGTCGACTCTGAATCCGTTGACCCGTCTATTTTAGAGGTGGCCTCAAATCTTTCACCGGGAGAATGGTCAGATCCGGTTCCGGTTGAAAGCGGTTCAGCAATTATTTATCTGCATGAAAATGTTGCAGGTCTATCATTTGAGTTTGAAGAGGTGAAATCCCGCATTGAGCGGCAGCTTGCTATGGAACAGCTGAGCGTTCCCGTCACGGCTGAATCGTTTTGGGATGAGTTTTCAATTACCTGGTTTTACGGCCAGGCTGAATAATCAAAATAGTTGAAAATTTTGTGTTAAATTGATACATTTGCATTATGTAAAACCGATCACATTACTAGGGATTAGGAGTGAGAGAATGGTACGTGTTGCAAATAATATTTCTGAATTAGTCGGGCAAACCCCGATTGTAAAGCTAAACCGTCTCGTTGATGATCAGTCAGCGGACGTTTACCTGAAACTTGAATACATGAATCCGGGCAGCAGTGTAAAGGATCGTATCGCCCTTGCGATGATCGAGGCTGCTGAAGAAAAGGGCGACCTGAAGCCTGGAGATACATTAATTGAACCAACGAGTGGGAATACAGGAATTGGACTTGCGATGATCGCAGCGGCCAAAGGCTACCGTTCCGTTCTTGTCATGCCTGAGACCATGAGTATGGAGCGCCGCAACCTGCTTCGTGCCTACGGGGCAGAGCTTGTGCTGACGCCGGGTCCTGACGGAATGAAAGGTGCGATCAAAAAAGCGGAAGAGCTGGCTGCTGAAAAAGGCTATTTTATGCCCCAGCAGTTCAAAAATGAAGCAAACCCGGAGATCCACCGACGCACGACGGGAAAAGAAATCGTCGAACAAATGGATCAGCTGGATGCTTTTGTTGCCGGAATCGGAACGGGTGGAACGATCACCGGAGCCGGTCAGGTGCTGAAAGAGCATTTTGACGGCGTAAAGATTTATGCGGTGGAGCCTGCAGATTCACCGATTTTATCAGGGGGAACGCCTGGACCGCATAAAATTCAGGGGATCGGAGCCGGTTTTGTGCCGGATATTCTGGATACAAAGGTTTACGATGGCGTCATCCAGGTAACCAACGATCAATCCTTTGAAACGGCCCGCAGAGCGGCAAAGGAGGAAGGCATTCTTGGTGGAATTTCATCAGGTGCAGCGATTTTTGCTGCGTTGAAGGTGGCAAGGGAACTTGGCAAAGGAAAGAAAGTACTAGCTGTGATTCCGAGTAACGGAGAGCGCTACCTGAGCACACCGCTTTATCAATTTGAAGATTAATAAAAAAGCAGTCCTTCTTAGAGGGACTGCTTTTGCTTTGGTTTCATTGAATAAAAAACTGCCCAAACGCCAAAAGGCATTCAGACAGTCATTGATTACGCTCTTCCGATTACGCGGACTTCCTTCTCAAGCTCTACACCAAACTTATCTTTTACCGTTTTCTGAACATGATGAACAAGATCAAGGTAATCCTTTGCAGTGGCATCGCCTTTATTAATAATAAAGCCTGCATGCTTCAGTGAAACCTGTGCCCCGCCGATCTGCACACCCTGCAGGTCGGAATCCTGAATTAATTTACCGGCAAAATGTCCGGGCGGACGCTTGAAAACACTGCCGCATGAAGGATATTCGAGCGGCTGCTTGGATTCACGTAAATACGTCAGCTCATCCATTTTTGCCTGAATAACAGTCTGATCTCCGGGCTCAAGCTCGAACTCAACTTCTAGAACGATCCAGTTTTTATCCGGGACAAGGCTTGTGCGATAATCAAAGCCAAGCTGATCTGCGCTTAGCCTCTCAATTCTCCCTTCCGGCGTCAGGACTGTCACGTACGTGCATACATCCTTAATCTCTCCACCGTACGCGCCGGCATTCATATAGATCGCGCCGCCTACACTTCCGGGAATTCCGCAGGCAAATTCAAGTCCACTTAATGAAAAATCGCGTGCAGCCTGAGACACCTCAATAATCGGAGCCCCTGCCTGAACCGTGATCGTATAATTTTCTATTGTCATATTCGTCAGGGATGTCGTTAAGATGACAAGCCCTTCAATACCGCCGTCCTGAATCAGTACGTTGGAGCCATTTCCAAGCACCATCCATGGCAGATTATTTTTCTGTGCGAACTCTACTGCTTTTGCCAGCTCTTCTACTGATTTTGGAATCGCCAGGTAATCAGCATTCCCGCCTATCTTTGTATACGTATAGTCTTTTAACGGAACGTTTTTTTGAATCATGTTGTGCCTCCTGTGATCAAATGCCATAGTACTCGAGGGACGTACATTTTCACATATAAACGCCCCTTCTGCAGAGACTTCCCGCTAAAAGGAGCGTTAATAGGTAAAGTATAGGGAATCAAGCGGGATACGTCAATTTTTTATCTGAAAAGAGGAGAAAGGACCGCTTTTTATGAAGCGGGTCTCCTCTACCAATTTCAACTGCATTTCGTGTATGATGAAGAGTGAGTAAATGGCCTGGGAGTGAACATTCATGAGTCAATATACAATCACGTATCAGACGGTTCAAACAGATCGTGATACGTTTTTTCATACGTACCAGCAGATGGCTGATCAGGAAGAACGCCATCTGTTTTTTGAAAGTGGCCGGGGTGGCCGATACAGCATAGCGGGACTGCGTCCTTTTGCCTTTGCAAAAGGGAAAGATGAAGATCTGACAATTCATCATAACGGAACGCAGCAGACCATGCAGGGAGACCTCGTTAAAAATCTGATCCACTGGATGGAGCCTTACCGGACAGAGCCAATTCCCGAGCTCCCGGATTTTCAGGGAGGGGCGGCAGGCTATATCAGCTATGACTACGTCCGTTCGATTGAAAAACTGCCTGAGCAGGCGAAGGATGATCTGGACCTGCCGGAAGTATATATGCTGTTTTTTGATGAATTTCTTGTCTTTGATCATCATACGGATACCCTTTATTTTATGCTGATGCACAGTGTCTTAGAACCCGCGGATGATCGCCTCGAAGCGCTCCTTTCTAAATGGAAGTCGTGTGAGACGAACCAATCTATCACTGCATTTACAGGCGGGGATCCTGAAGATGAGATGACCGTTTCAATGGATGAAGAAGCTTTCGCTGAAGCGGCGGAAGCAATTCGCACTTATATTTCTCAAGGCGACGTGTTTCAGGTCAACCTGTCCGTGCGTCAGGCAAAACCACTGAAGGTCAAGGCGGATGCTGTGTATCGTGAGCTGAGGGAATTCAACCCGTCTCCTTATATGTCCTACATTCACTTACCTGAATTTCAGATCGCATCTGCCTCACCTGAGCTTTTAGTGAAAAAAGCAGGGACAGAACTGAGCACCCGTCCGATTGCTGGAACACGCTCACGCGGACAGGATGCAAAAGAGGATCAGAGACTGGCGGATGAGCTCATTCAAAATGAAAAAGAGCGCGCTGAACACGTCATGCTCGTAGACCTCGAGCGTAATGATCTCGGGCGCGTCAGCCAGTACGGTTCCGTTGAAGTGAATGAGTTCATGGTGATCGAGAAATATTCACATGTGATGCATATCGTGTCCAATGTCCGCGGGACGCTGGATGAACAGTACGATGAGGCGGATGTGATCCGCGCGGTGTTCCCGGGCGGCACGATCACAGGTGCGCCAAAGGTTCGCACTATGGAGATTATTGAAGAGCTTGAGCCGGTGCGCCGTGGACTTTATACAGGATCAATCGGCTGGGTCGGCTTTAACGGTGATATGGAATTAAATATCGTCATCCGGACGATGCTGGTAAAAGACGAAACGGCTTATGTGCAGGCAGGGGCAGGTGTTGTCATCGACTCGCATCCGAAGCGGGAGTATAAGGAGTCGCTGAAAAAAGCGCGTGCACTCTGGCAGGCAAAAGATCAGGCGGAAAGCAGAGGGATGAATTCATGATTTTAATGATCGATAACTATGATTCGTTTACGTATAATCTCGTGCAGTTTCTCGGAGAACTCGGTCAGGAGCTGATCGTCCGCCGAAATGATCAGATCACGATTGAAGAAATCCGGGAGATGAATCCTGACTACCTGATGATCTCTCCGGGGCCATGCAGCCCGGATGAAGCGGGTATCAGCCTTGAAGCGATCAAAGCTTTCGCCGGCGAGATCCCGATTTTCGGTGTCTGTCTCGGTCACCAGTCGATTGCACAGGTATTTGGAGGCAACGTCGTGCGCTCCCTTCGTCTCATGCATGGTAAAACGTCACTCGTTTACCATGATGGTGAAACCGTTTATAAGGGAATGCCGATGCCGTTTACCGCAACGCGTTATCACTCACTAATCGTTGAAAAGCATACATTGCCGGATGAACTGCTGATTACGTCATGGACTGATCAGGGGGAAATTATGGGGATCCGTCACCGCGAGCTTGCGGTAGAAGGTGTGCAGTTCCACCCTGAATCCATCATGACGGAAAACGGGAAGCAGCTGCTGAAAAACTTCCTTGAAACGTATCAGTCTCATAAGGTTGAAACGCCATGAAGCTGTACTTAAATGGCCAGATCGTAGAGGAAAAGGACGCCGTTATTTCTCCTTTTGATCACGGGTTTTTATATGGAATGGGTGTATTCGAAACGTTCCGCACGTATGATGGTCACCCTTTTTTACTCGGGGATCATCTGGAGAGGCTCAATACTTCGTTAAAGGACATGAATATCGATTACGAGATGAGATTTGAGCAGACGTGTGAGATCATTCGCCGTCTGCTTGAGGCAAACGGCGGGGAGGATGGCTATTTCAGGCTGAATATTTCTGCGGGGGAACGGGGAATCGGGCTCGATCCAAGCCCGTATGCGGAACCTACTGTAATGCTCCTTCAAAAGCCGGTGCCGCCTGTGCTGGCATCAAAAACAGGACAATGGCTCAAACTAAGACGCAACACACCGGAAACCGCTACCCGTTTAAAATCTCATCACTATTTAAACAACCTGGCAGCGCGCCGCGAAATTTCATCTCCTTCTATTGAAGGGCTCTTTTTGACAGAGGGCGGATTTGCAGCGGAAGGGATTACGTCCAACTTGTTCTGGGTGAAAAAGGACACACTCTTTACCCCTGCGGTTGAAACGGGAATTCTACCGGGTGTGACAAGGAAACTTGTGATGAGACTTGCTTTACTCAAGGGTCTCCGGGTAGAAGAAGGTTTCTTTAAGGCTGAAGAAGTGGAGCAGGCCGATGAAGTCTTTGTGACAAACTCCATTCAGGAGCTGATCCCGCTGACTAAACTCGGAGCTGCAACGTTTAACGGGCAGCACATCTCCCGGTCGTTAAAAAGCTTATATGAACAGGCTGTTAAAGATCGGCTGAATGCAGTAAATGAGGTGAAAATATCATGAAGATGCAATGTGGCGGGTACACACTCGACTTTGCAAAAAAAACGCTTATTATGGGCATTTTAAATACAACGCCGGATTCCTTTTCAGATGGAGGGCAATATATCGATCGGGAGCAGGCAGTGAAGCGCGCCAGACAAATGGCTGAAGAAGGCGCAGACATCATTGATATCGGAGGGGAATCCACCCGCCCGGGGCACACACCTGTTTCAGTTGAAGAGGAGATTGCCCGAGTGGTTCCAGTCATTGAGGCCGTCAAAAAAGAAGTGAACCTGCCCATCTCAATCGATACATACAAATCCGTCACAGCAGAGGCTGCGATTAAAGCGGGTGCAGATATCATTAACGATGTCTGGGGGGCAAAAAAGGACCCGCAGATTGCCAATGTGTCGGCTGCTTACCAAAAACCGATTATTTTAATGCATAATCGGGAAGACCGTAACTATGAAGATTTTATTGCAGATGCCATTGATGATTTAAAGGAAAGTATACGGATTGCAGAAAAAGCCGGTGTGCCGTCTCATCAGATGATTCTTGATCCTGGCATCGGCTTTGCCAAAACCTTTGAACAAAACGTGGAGATGATGCGCCACCTTGATCGAATCGTGGCAATGGGCTATCCTGTTCTGCTCGGTACTTCGAGGAAATCTATGATCGGCAACATTTTAGACCTGCCGGCAGATGAGCGTATGGAAGGAACAGGCGCGACAGTCTGCTACGGCATTCAAAAGGGCTGCCATATCATGCGCGTGCACGATGTAAAACAAATATCCCGGATGGCAAAGGTGATGGATGCGCTCAACGGAAAGGGTGGAGAGAATGGATAAAATCAAAGTAAGTGAAATGGAGTTTTACGGCTATCACGGTGTATTTGAAGCGGAGAATAAGCTGGGCCAGCGGTTTCGTGTGAATGCAGTGCTTGAGCTGGACTTAACAACATCAGCTAAAAGTGATGATGTAGAGGATTCCATTAACTATGCGGATGTCTACAAAACATGTAAGAGCGTAGTGGAGGGCGAAACCTTTAACCTCGTCGAAACGATTGCTGAAACGATTGCTGATAAAATGCTACAGCAATTCGATAAGCTGCAGAGGGTAACAATCGAAGTCATCAAACCGGATCCGCCTATTCCGGGCCATTATAAATCCGTCGCTATTGAAATCACGCGGAGCCGGTCTTAATATGCCGGCTCTTGCTTATGTCTCACTTGGATCAAACATAGGTGACTCCTTATCCAATCTCCAGCAGGCAATCCGGCTGTTGGATGAAACGGCTGGTGTGAAAGTTAAATCCGTTTCTTCTGTGTATGAAACCGATCCGGTCGGCTATGAGGATCAGCAGGTTTTTTTGAACATAGCTGCAGGTGTGGAAACAAACCTGTCTCCTGATGAACTGCTTGTGAGGTGTCTTGAGATCGAGCAGACACTCGGACGGGAGCGGGTCATCCGCTGGGGGCCGCGCGCGATTGATCTCGATGTGCTGCTTTATGACGATGAGCAGCTGGAGACCGAACGGCTGACGATCCCGCACCCGCGTATGCACGAGCGAAGCTTTGTACTGGTCCCGTTGCTTGAGTTAAATCCTTCACTGATTCATCCTGTGCTTCATCAGCCGTTTAGTGAACTGCTGACGGATACATCAGGTGTACGGTTATTCAAAGAAACAGAACGTCAGAAGCCAGAAGTCTTTTTGTCTCTATAGATAAAACCTGAACTGCCGGATCATCACCCGGCAGTTTTTTCTGTCTATTGACTTAAAAGACTTTAGGGGTGTACGTACAGTTTATATTGTGTAAAATAGACAAGTAATCAAAAGAACCCGGTATCGTACCTTGATTCATACATGAAAAATTGAGAAGGAGTGACAAACATGAGTCATGAAGAAGTAAATGACCAGGTCCGCGTACGCCGCGAGAAAATGGAAGCCATCCGTGCACAGGGAAATGATCCATTCGGCAAACGCTTCGACCGCACCCACGGTTCAGCCGACATTAAAAATGAATTCGGTGAACTGTCTAAAGAAGAATTAGAAGAAACGTCCCATGAAGTAACAGTAGCTGGACGGATCATGACAAAGCGCGGCAAAGGGAAAGCGGGCTTTACCCATATCCAGGATCTTCAGGGACAGATTCAGCTTTATGTCCGTAAAGATGCAGTAGGCGACGAAGCCTATGAGCTTTTCAATACAGCCGACCTGGGTGATATTATCGGGGTAAGCGGAACAATCTTCCGTACAAAAGTAGGAGAACTTTCTATTAAAGCATCCAGCTTTGAGCTCCTGTCAAAATCACTGCGTCCACTGCCTGAGAAATTCCACGGCCTAAAAGACGTTGAGCAGCGCTACCGTCAGCGCTACCTGGACTTGATTACAAGCGAAAACAGCAAAAACACGTTTATTACAAGAAGCCGCATCATCCAGTCGATGCGCCGTTACCTTGATAACAACGGCTATCTTGAAGTAGAAACGCCAATGCTGCACTCAATCGCGGGTGGAGCGGCTGCACGCCCATTCATCACGCATCACAATGCACTCGACATGGAACTCTACATGCGTATCGCGATTGAGCTTCACTTAAAGCGCCTGATCGTTGGTGGCCTTGAAAAGGTCTGCGAAATCGGACGCGTATTCCGTAATGAAGGGATCTCTACGCGACACAATCCGGAATTTACAATGATCGAGCTGTACGAAGCCTATGCTGATTACAATGACATCATGGACCTGACAGAAAACCTGGTCGCGCACATCGCGCAGGAAGTATTAGGCACAACGGTTGTTCCATACGGTGACTACGAAGTAGACCTTACGCCGAAATGGACCCGTCTGCATATGGTTGATGCCATCAAAAAGGAAACAGGCGTCGACTTCTGGAAGCAGATGAGCAACGAAGAAGCACATGCTCTTGCAAAAGAACACGGTATCGATGTAAAAGACTCTATGGAGTACGGTCACATCGTCAACGAATTCTTCGAGCAGAAAGTAGAAGAAACTTTAATTCAGCCTACATTCATTTACGGACACCCGGTGGAAATCTCTCCACTTGCGAAAAAGAACCCGGAAGACGAGCGCTTCACGGATCGTTTTGAACTATTCATCGTAGGCCGTGAGCACGCCAATGCCTTCACAGAGCTTAATGATCCGATCGACCAGCGCGAACGCTTCGAAGCACAGCTCAAAGAAAAAGAAGCCGGCAATGACGAAGCACACGAAATGGACGACGACTTCATCGAAGCACTTGAATACGGTATGCCACCAACAGGCGGACTCGGAATCGGTATCGACCGTCTAGTGATGCTGCTGACAAACTCACCATCTATCCGTGACGTACTATTATTCCCATTGATGCGTCACAGAGATTAATATAGAATCATTTTGCACCCGGCTGCTGATGCAGCCGGGTGTTTTTTGGGGGACGGAGCGGGCGTTCCTTTTGCCGGGCTCTGTCCCCTCTTTACACGTCTGTAACCTGGCTGAAAAAATAATTCATGTTTTTATAAAAAAGGTATTGTCACGATCCAAACCCCGTGTTATATTATTATTCGTTGCCACGACAGCAAACGGCAGCGAAAAATAAAAGCGAAAAAAGTTGTTGACACTGATGTCGATAAGATGTTAAGATAACATGGTCGCTAAAAAACGACAACGCTTTTAAAAAGAAGTATTGAACCTTGAAAACTAAACAACCAAACGTCAACGTTTAAGATTTTAAGTCTTTTTCGAATAAAAAAGACAATGAGCT
>NZ_SORW01000040.1 GCF_004405105.1 Jeotgalibacillus sp. R-1-5s-1
AGCTTCCGCGGGAATTTGTGAGTTTAGTGTAATTTGACCTATGCAGAAGAGGCGTTTTTACGAGCCAGTATGTTCAGTCAGGAAGCGTGTGTGTGGAACCGGTTCGTCAGTTTGTTGGGGGAATTCGTGAGTTCCGGCCAAGGGTTCGTGAGGTTAGACGCGAAGTTTGTGAGGTTACAAGTCAAATTCGTGAGCTTCCGCGGGAATTTGTGAGTTTAGTGTAATTTGACCTATGCAGAAGAGGCGTTTTTACGAGCCAGTATGTTCAGTCAGGAAGCGT
>NZ_SORW01000041.1 GCF_004405105.1 Jeotgalibacillus sp. R-1-5s-1
GTCGTAACAAGGTAGCCGTATCGGAAGGTGCGGCTGGATCACCTCCTTTCTAAGGACATTGTGTGACCCCTTGCGGGGAATACCACAACACAGAAACGTGACGCACTTGGTTGTTTAGTTTTGAAGGTTTAGCCTTCAAAACGCTGATTTTCTTCTTTCTTCTATAGAAAGAGTGATCAGATTCGTTCCTTGAAAACTGGATAACG
>NZ_SORW01000042.1 GCF_004405105.1 Jeotgalibacillus sp. R-1-5s-1
GTTTGAAAAGCTCATTGTCTTTTTTATTCGAAAAAGACTTAAAATCTTAAACGTTGACGTTTGGTTGTTTAGTTTTCAAGGTTCAATAATGAAATTGGTGGAGCCTAGCGGGATCGAACCGCTGACCTCCTGCGTGCAAGGCAGGCGCTCTCCCAGCTGAGCTAAGGCCCCTTAATAAATGGTCGGGAAGACAGGATTTGAACCTGCGACCCCTTGGTCCCAAACCAAGTGCTCTACCAAGCTGAGCTACTCCCCGAATTGCTTATTATATAAGGATGGCGCGCCCGAGAGGAGTCGAACCCCTAACCTTTTGATCCGTAGTCAAACGCTCTATCCAATTGAGCTACGGGCGCATGTTATCCTGTTTGTCTGAAATGGTGCCGAGGGCCGGACTCGAACCGGCACGGTGGAAACCCACCGCAGGATTTTAAGTCCTGTGCGTCTGCCAATTCCGCCACCCCGGCTAAGGCAGATAAACTTAAATATCAATATGGAGCGGAAGACGAGATTCGAACTCGCGACCCCCACCTTGGCAAGGTGGTGTTCTACCACTGAACTACTCCCGCATATTGAATTGGTGCG
>NZ_SORW01000005.1 GCF_004405105.1 Jeotgalibacillus sp. R-1-5s-1
TGTGAGCACAGACGTAGTGGTAAACGAAGATGAAGTACAAGCTGGAGCAGACGCACAAACAGACGCATCAGTAGGTGTAACAGCTGAAGGTGAAGAAGAAAGTGCAGAAGTAATGGCGGATGCTTCAAATGATGTGAACACAGATGTAGTGGTAAACGAAGATGAAGTACAAGCGAATGCAGACGCACAAACAGACGCATCACTTGGTCTAACAGCTGAGGGTGAAGAAGAAAGTGCAGAAGTAATGGCGGATGCTTCAAATGATCTGAATTCAGATTTCGTTGTGAATGAAGACGAAGTAAAAGCAAATGTTTCTAACGATACAACTGCAGGTTTTGGTGTGAAAGCTGAAGATGAAGAAAGCAGCTCTTTCCTTGGCGGAGAACTTTTCAACAACCTTGATGGTGCTTTTGAGTCAAATGATGATATGACATCAGGTTCATTAGATGCAGTGACTGGCGGAACAATTGGTGCAGGATTTGAAGATGAAGATTCAAAAACTGGACTAAATGGTATCCTGGTTAACGATCTGTCAGGTTCTTTCGTAAGTGAAGAGGATGAAGATTTCATGTCTTCTCTTTCAAACGACACAAACCTTGGTCTGAATCTTTCTAACGAAGATGAAGAAGATCGTTCTTCACTATTTGCTGACGTAACAAATGCACTTGATCTTGGTCTTTCTGAAGATGAGTTTGGCCTTGCCACTGATCTTGGAGTAGCAACAGGACTTTCATCTGAAGATGATGACAATTCATTTGCATCAAATCTTGATCTTGGCCTTGGACTAAACCTGATGCTTGTTGATGAAAACAACAACCACAACGGTTCATTCCTGAGCCTTCGATAAGAAAAGTGGCCGGACTTCCTGATGGAGGTCCGGTTTTTTGAGGTTTAGATGGTGATAAGTGATGGGTGGATGTCTCGCTGTCTTTAGTGCGGCGGGACAGGAGGTGTTGAAAGGCTTGTTGGTTAAGTGCAGGAGGGGAATGAGGGGTTTTTGGAGTGATGGAATTATATTTTGAAAGGAGGAAATGAGAAGGTTGATTAGAAGGAATCTGAACTGAGAATGAAGGGATTAATTGGATCTGACAGCTGTTTGATGGAATCATTTTCCGGAAAGAGTGAATTCATTTTTCAAAAGAAGGGATTGATTTTTGAAAAGACGGAATAACCATCGGTAGTGAAGGAATCCCGTTCGGCCCTTTTAAATCAAAGAATCAGGGGGACGGAGCGGGTGTTCATTTCCGGCAAAATGAACACCCGCTCCGTCCCCAAAAAACCGGCCTCCTAAGTGGAAGGCCGGTTGATTAGCATATTCATGTTTAAAAAGGAACAGGCGCTCCGTCCCCTAAGCGTTTTGGTGTTCTTTCACCGGGAACCAGCCTTTTGTGTTGACGATTGCGTTCCATAGTGGTTCTGGGACGGTAAGGGTTTCACGGTCGTCAACAGATAGGGAGGTGCGGATGTCGCTTTCTTTGCCTGCTTCGACTTTTTGTACCCAGTCCGGCTCGACGATGATTTCGCGGCCGAGTGCGATGAGTGGCACGCCTCCTGCCATGGCTTTGGTTACGTCGTCCGGTGTGTGCAGTGAGCCTACTCCGATGATTGGAACCTGGCTTCCTACACGGTCGTGGATAAGCTGAACGCGTGATGCTGTATCCGCTTCGTCGCGAATAGAGCCCTGATGGAAGTCCTGTACGGATACGTGGAGATAGTCAAGGTCTTCTTTTGCGAGACGGTCTACAAATGTTAACGTGTCTTCCATTGTGATACCAGGGTTTTCACGCTCTTCCGGTGATAAACGGTAACCGACAATAAAGGATTCATTTCCAAATTCCTTCACGGTTTTGTTGACTTCATCAATAACCGCCAATGGGAACGTCATGCGCTTTTCAACGGATCCGCCCCATTTATCTTCGCGGCGATTTGAATGTGGTGAGAAGAATTGTTGAATCAGGTAGGTGTTGGCTCCGTGAATTTCAACACCGTCAAAGCCTGCTTCAATCGCACGGCGTGTTGCATCGCCAAAGGCTTTAATAATCGTTTCGATTTCTTCGTTTGTCAGCTCGCGTGGTGTCATTGCGCCTTCACGTTCCGGTGCGACTGCACTTGCGCTGACAGTCTGGTTATCCGGAAGCAATTCCGGCGGTGCCATACGGCCTGCGTGGAAAATCTGCAGGATCGCTTTTGCGCCTTCTCCTTTGATCGTGTCAGCAAGTGATTTCAGACTTGGAACGAGGTCATCACGGTGTGCGCCGATTTCCCCGTGGAAGCCTTTCCCGTCATCCGTTACGTTTGCCACAGCAGTCAGTACAGTGCCGACGCCGCCTGAACGCACGCGGTAGTAGTCAAGCTCTTCCTGGGTTACTTCACCATTATCTTTAGACGAAAAGTTCGTCATCGGTGCCATGAATAATCTGTTTTTTAACGTTACTCCGTTTTTAAAGGTAAATGAATCTAAAAATGGTTTACTCATTTGAATCATCCTCCTGTTGAGTCAATCTGCTCCACATTATACGGGTTCTTTTCGACTCACTAAAGAAAGATGCTCACGGAATGTGCAACTAAGGCTGATCATTCTTTTCCCATACCTTTAAAGACGGGTAAGGATCAAATGCCCATTGTGTGCGGCCGTTTTCCATATACAGTCCGTAATGCATATGAGGAGGGAATTTGCCGCTTGTTCCTTCTTTCCCGTAACCGGAGCTGCCGACATATCCTAACCGATCACCCGGTTTTACATAATTCCCTTTCTTTAACCCCTTTTCAAAACCGGACAGGTGGGCGTAGTAGTGATAGACATTGTGAATATCACGGAGGCCGACACGCCAGCCGCCATAATCATTCCAGCCCAGCTCTTCGATTTTGCCATAGGTGGTGGCAAGAACAGGTGTCCCGTAGCCGGCAAATAAGTCCGTTCCTTCGTGCATTCTCCTGCCACCCCAGCCCCGTTTATCGCCCCATGTACTCCGGTAACTGTATTCATAGTTTTTAGCTAAAGGGAATACGTGCTGATAGAGATCGAGTGAATTGAAGTGCTGATAGATCTCAGAAATGGTCATGACCTGCCGGATGCTTTCTTTTCTTTCATAATAATAGGTCATAGCCTGCTCGAAGGAGTCAAACTGCTGAATAAAGTCAGCCATTGACCCAAAGATATCCTCCGGATCATTCGGATCAGCTTTCCCATCACCATTTGCATCCAGCCCGATACCACCAAAAAAAGAAATAAAGTAAGGGGAAAGATTACTTGGATCAGGGTGCAGGGGACCGAACCATTTTTCGTCAGGGATGGTTAAAGAAAGAGGTCCCTCTTTTTTTTGAAGATCAGATCGCACCGGCTGAATATTCCGCTCGAACTGATCGACAGCAGCGAGATAATACCACGGCACCGTTTGATGCTGATAAAGACTGTAATAGCTAAGTCGTTCTTTTAAGAGATCATCCCGCTTCATTTCTTCAGCCAGCGCGGAGGCAGGGAATAATAAAATGAATACAATAAGCCATACTCCAATTTTCAATAAAATCACCTCTCGGGTAGTATGACCCGTTCAAAAAAGAATTATTGACCTGTCTTTTACCAGAATGCTTTTTATATTCCTGATCCTGCTAAATAGAACATGACACCTGTCATGAATGATCCCTTACACTCATGACTTATTTTTAAATGGGGAAAGCTTTATGATGAGGTCATAAGAGCAACAGAGGAGGAAATCATGACGAAACAAAAGATTGCCGAGCTGCGTAAAAGTGTCTCTCCTTATGAAAAAACAGACTTAAAAGCAAGCGTCAGACAAATGATTAATACAATTCCACCGTTTTTTATATTATGGTTTTTAGCCTATCAGAGCCTTGAAATTTCTTATCTCCTGACATTGGGACTTGGGATCATTGCTGCAGGGTTTGTGGTCAGAATCTTTATCATCTTCCACGATTGCTGTCACGGCTCATTTTTCAAAAATAAAAAGCTTAACAATCTGGTCGGTACGATTACCGGCATCATTACGATGTTTCCGTATGAAAAGTGGAAGCGTGAACACTCAATCCACCACGCGACAAGCGGAAATCTTGATAAGCGTGGAACAGGTGACATCTGGATCATGACAGTCGAAGAATATAAAAAAGCATCATGGAAAGAACGTTTATCTTATCGCCTGTACCGTAATCCACTCGTGATGTTTGGTCTTGGGCCTGTGTATTTGTTCCTTGTTACGAACCGGATGAATCGTAGTGACGCAAGGAAAAAAGAGCGTAAAAATACGTATTTGACTAATGTTTCTATTGTTGTTTTATATACATTGATGATTCTCCTGGTCGGCTGGGAAGCGTTTCTTCTCGTACATGGACCAATTATGTTTGTATCAGGGATGCTTGGCATCTGGCTGTTTTATGTACAGCACCAGTTCGAGGATTCTTACTTTGAAGACGAATCTGAATGGGATTATGTCAAAGCAGCGGTCGATGGCAGCTCCTATTACAAGCTTCCTAAAGTGCTGCAGTGGGTAACGGGCAACATCGGCTACCATCATGTGCACCATCTGAGCCCGAGAGTGCCGAACTACCATCTTGAAAAAGCACACGAATCAACACCGCCATTACAAAAAGCAACAACTATTACAATGAAATCAAGTCTGGAATCCATCCGCTTCCGTCTTTACGACGAAACGCGCAAAACCTTTGTCAGCTTTAACGAAGTCAAACAGCAGCTGAAAAAAGAAAAAATGCGCCTTGAAATGAGAAGGATGCAGACAAAACAATAATAGCTTTTGAAACCGCGTCCTGTTTTAGGATGCGGTTTTTTTGGGGACGGAGCATCATGCAAAACTGGTATAACATTTTTCCGAAAAATACAGGCTTGAATATTTATATATGGATTATTTTCTGTATGCTGCCGTTTTATTTTATTTTCAGGTCTTCTACCTGGCTTGAGATTTCGGTCGGAGTTTTGATGATTTTGATTTTCTTTGTTTCCTACCGGCTGACTTTTTTGACGAAGGGCTGGCTGAATTATGTCTGGGTAGGAATTGCGATTGCGATCAGTATTGCGATGACGGTGCTGTTCGGTTTTGTTTATTTTGCGATTTTTCTTTCGTTTATGATTGGAACGGTTCAGAATAAGGCTGGTTTTTTTACGCTTTACGGTATTCTGGTCGGTTCAACAATTGTAACGGTTAATATTGCTTTCTTCACGCAGGATCAGCTGTTTTTCACGCAATTTCCTTTTGTATTTATCAGTGTGATCGGGGTTATTTTGCTGCCGATTAATTCGTATAACCGGATGAAGCGGCAGAAGCTTGAAGGCCAGCTGGAATACGCCCAGAAGCGGATTTCGGATTTAATGGTAATGGAGGAGCGTCAGCGTATTGCGAGGGATCTGCATGATACGCTAGGACAAAAGCTGTCATTAATCGGTTTAAAAAGCGACCTCGCGAGTAAGCTGTTAACAGCAAACCCTGAATCTGCGAAAAATGAGCTGAAGGATATTAATCAGACAGCCCGTACTGCTTTAAAGGAAGTGCGTGAACTCGTGTCTGATATGAGGGGAACAAAGCTTGAAGATGAAATTTATCATATACGGGAACTGCTAAATGCTGCCAGAATGAAAGTGGAGGTCAAAGGAGATCCTGCTTTGAAAAATGTTCCGCTTTTAGTGGAGAATGTGGTGAGCATGTGTGTAAAGGAAGCCGTCACAAATGTGGTAAAACACAGCAGCGCTACGCAGTGCCACCTGGAGGTGCAACAGCTTCCAAAGGAATTGCGTATTACAGTGGAGGATAACGGAAGTGGTTTTTCTACTGACCGTTTCTCTGAAGGTAACGGGATTCGCGGTATGCGGGAACGTCTGGAGTTTGTGAATGGATCGCTGGATATAAAAAATGGACTGGGAACTTCAGTGATTATCAGTGTTCCAACAGTTGTGAAGCACTCGTCTAAGGAGGAAACAGGATGATTCGGATTGTACTGGCGGAAGACCAAACGATGCTTTTGGGCGCACTTGGTTCTCTGCTTGATTTAGAAGAGGATCTCGATGTTGTCGGCAAAGCGAAAAATGGGGAAGAAGCCATTGAAATGGTCCGTTCGCTTCAGCCGGATATTTGTATTATGGATATAGAAATGCCTTTAAAAACCGGGCTTGATGCGGCTGAAGAGCTGAAGGATGAGCCGTGCAAAATTATTATTCTGACGACATTTGCCCGACCGGGTTATTTTGAACGGGCACGCAACGCGGGTGTCAGCGGATATTTGCTGAAGGATAGCCCGAGTGAGGAGCTGGCGCGTTCGATCCGGACGATTATGGATGGTCGGAGAATTTATGCACCGGAGCTCGTTGATATGGCGCTGACTGAACCTAATCCGCTGACAGAGCGGGAGCAGGAAGTGATGGAGCTGATTGCGGAGGGGAAAACGACGAAGGAAATTGCGGGTACGCTGTTTATTACGAATGGTACGGTGCGGAATTATATTTCGGTGATACTGGATAAGCTTGAGGTATCAAATCGGATTGAAGCGATTTCGCGTTTTCGCGAGAAGGGCTGGTTTAAGTAAACGTCTCTGAGGGGGCGTTTTTCTTTTACTTGAAAAACCGCGCCGGGATCATCCTCCGCTTTCAGCAGGAGGTTCGAAGGATTTTACCCCGGTTTCATGGAGTTTTGATGTTGTTTCGAAAGATTCGGTGTGTGGTTCGTGAGATTTTGTTGGAGGTTCGCAAGATTTTGGTTTTCTTTCGCAGGATGAGGTCATTTGACCTGTTTGTCATATGGGGAGTTTTACAAGTTTGAGTCTGGATTTTAACAAAAAAAGCTGTCTGAACACTGCACACATGCTGCGAATCCCTATGAGGTGAAATTTCACGTATAATTCGTTATAATAAGACTAACTATAATTGTGAAATACTTCACATTTACAAAAATCAAGCCATTTCTAAGAATGGAGAGAGCATTGATGAACGAATTGGCTCGTTATGCGAGAGAATATAAAGGGACGCTTATTCTGCTGATTACGATTGCGATTTTGTCTGGTGCGAGTATTATTGCGCAGGCTTATTTTATCGTGCGGATTGTAGATCAGATTTTTCTGCAGGATGCCGTGTGGAATGATGTGCTGCCGTTGTTTGGCTGGCTTGCTGTTGCGCTTGTAGCAAGGGCGATGCTTACGTTCGCGAGTGGCCGGACGGGTGCGTGGATGTCAGCGAAGGTGAAGCAGACGATCCGCGAGCAGCTTCTAGCTAAATATACGAGAAATCCTGTGCAAGCTTCTTTGCAGGGACAGTCGGGCAGAAAGATCAGTGTGATGCTCGATGCGGTGGATGAGGTAGACAGTTATTTCAGCCGCTATATTCCGCAGGTTATCCAGACGTCGATTGTTCCGCTCATGATTTTGATTGCTGCTTTTACACAGGATTTAATTTCAGCGCTGATCCTGATGGTGACGGCGCCGTTTATTCCCCTGTTTTTTGTGATTATCGGGATTAAAACCCAGAAGAAATCTGAAGAACAGATGGGGCAGTTATCTGCTTTTTCCGGAACTTTTTTAGATACGCTTCAAGGGCTTACGACACTGAAGCTTTTCGGACAATCAAAAAAGCAGCGTGATGCGATTGAGGACAGCAGCTTTAAGTTCAGAGATGCCACACTTGAGGTGTTAAAGGTTGCCTTTATTTCGTCATTGATGCTTGAGTATATTTCAATGCTTGGGGTTGGATTGATTGCGCTTGAGCTTGGGTTGCGGCTCGTTCTTTTTGAAAGCGTGACCTTCTTAACGGCGTTTTTCCTGCTTGTTCTGGCGCCGGAATTTTATGTGGCCATTCGTGAGCTTGGCAGTGCGTTCCATACAGGTCGGGGAAGTATAGGAGCAGCAGCCCTTATTACGTCTGAGCTTGATCAAAAAGAGGACCGGGTGCAGTGGGGGGAGCGTGTTTTAAGCAGTGATCAGCCACCTGAAATTGCTTTTAAGGATGTTCAGTTTAAGTATGGAGAAGATGGATTTAAACTCGGCCCTCTCAACGCGGAAATATCACCATTTGAAAAATCTGCGCTGATTGGAAAAAGTGGATCAGGAAAAACAACGGCGCTCCATTTGTTAAGCGGTTTGATGGCGCCATCTGAAGGGACGATTTTAGTTGATAACAGGCCCTTAAGTGAATATACCGAGGAAAGCTGGTTTTCTAAGCTCAGCTACATCTCACAGCAGCCATTTATATTTTCAGGAACGCTTGGAGAAAATATTGCGATTGGAAGCACCCGCCATGCAACCCGTGAAGAGATTGAGGCCGCAGCTGAGAAAGCGGGCTTGGCCGAATTGATTTCGTCACTTGAAAAAGGTCTTGATACGCCTGTTGGTGAAGCGGGCAGAGGGCTTTCAGGCGGAGAAAAGCAGCGTCTTGCTTTAGCCAGAGCCTTTTTGAAAAAACCATCAGTTATTCTTTTCGATGAACCGACAACGGGACTTGACTTGAGAACGGAAAAGATTCTGACTTCGTCCATGAAGGAACTGGGAGAGCACGCAACGGTAATTACAGTTGCTCACAGATTGTATACGATCCGTCAGGCTGATCAGATTTTACTGCTTGAGGACGGAACATTATCAGCTAAAGGAAAGCATGATGAACTGCTGAAATCAGCTTCTTATCGTGAAATGGTCGATGTTCAGGAAGGAGGAGTACCTCAATGAATGACCTGAAAATCGTTCTAAAGGAAATTGCGAAAGAACGTAAGGATGTATGGTATTCAGTGCTGTTTGGTTTTTTAGGGGGTATCACGACAGCTGGTCTGTTTGCCTCCAGTGGTTATTTGATTTCCAAAGCGGCACTTGTTCCGCCGGTGTATACCCTGGCTTTAATGATTGCCTTCTTAAAGGTGTTCGGTCTGGCCAAAGCCGGTAGCCGATACGGGGAGCGCATATACTCTCACCGTGCGACATTTAATATATTAGCCAGAATCCGCGTGAATTTCTTTGAAAAGCTGGAGCCGCTTGCACCGGGAATCTTTCAGAAGTTCCGGAGCGGAGATCTGCTTGCAAGAATTGTTGGCGACGTGGAAAGTCTTCAGAACTTCTTCCTCAGGGTGTATTATCCGCCGGTAGTGCTTGTGCTGATCTTCCTCAGTACGATGTTTTTCACCGCTTTTTATTCGATCTGGATTCCGTTGCTGTTTTTGGGCGGATTGCTTTTAACGGGTCTGATTCTTCCGGCACTTTTTGCAGTGAGGCGAAAGAAGCTTGAAGAAGAGGTGCGTGAGGCGCGTGCTGCTTTATCAACTGATGCGGCGGAAGTATTATATGGATTCAGAGACCTGAAGATTTATCAGCAGCTTGATCAGAAAGAAGAGGAATTAAGACAGTCAGCTGCTTCCTACGTCAATAATCAGGAAAAAACGGGCAGTCAGGGGATGCTGAATCAGTCGTTTAACCAGTCTGCCGGATTGCTTGTGTCGTGGGGCGTGCTTGCGATGAGTGTGTATTTGGCGGTAAACGGAGATTTGGATGCGCTGTTCCTTGCGATGCTCGTGATGCTTGCGTTAACGGTTTTTGAAAATGCGACTCCGATGGCCCTTTTGGCTAATCACTATGAAGACAGTCGCCATGCGGCTCAGCGATTAAATGAAGTGACAGATATGAAGCCTGTTGAAGCAGAAGAACCGTTTCAGTCACTTGATAAAAATACTTTGGATATTCAGTTCAAAGAGGTATCTTACAAGTTTGAAGGGGAGTCGCGTCCGGTTGTTGATTCTGTCAGCTTTTCACTTCCGGCAGGTTCAAAAACGGCTGTTGTAGGAGCCAGTGGATCGGGTAAGTCTACGATTTTTCAGCTGATTCTCGGCATTCTTCGAACAGAGGATGGAGAAATTGAAATTGGCGGCAAGAACCTGAAGCATGTTCCATCTTCAGATATTTGGCGTCACGCTAACGTCGTGATGCAGGAAAATCACTTTTTCTTTGGGACAATACGGGATAACCTTTTAATTGCAGGAGAGAGTTTTTCTGATGTTGAACTGAGTGAAGCACTTCGTCTAACAGATCTGAACCGTTTTGAACTTGATGATCCCGTTCTTGAAAAAGGGGAAAATCTTTCGGGCGGAGAACGTCAGCGGCTGGCCATTGCCCGGGCGATGCTGAAAGGTGATCGTCTGTGGCTGCTGGATGAGCCGACTTCATCTGTAGACAGTGTCACGGAAAGTCGTGTCATGTCCGCTTTATTTGAAAAAGCTGAAAATGGCACACTGCTTCTGATCAGTCACCGCTTAACAGGACTTGAGCATATGGACCGGATTCTTGTTATGGATCACGGCAGGCTCGTTGAATCGGGTACGTATCAGGAGCTTATGGAGAAAAAGGGTATATTTTATGAAATGAAGCAGATTGAGCAGGAAGTGTTTCTATAAAATGCGGGACAACGGCGGGGGCTGTTGTTCCTTTTTTTGTAGTGCGGCTAGTACAAGAGGCATTTTCTTCAGCATGAACTCCTTGTACAAAGCGATCAATGTTACAATAACCGCATAGAAGATTTGAACAGGAGACGAACGGATTATGGCAGATTATTTTGAGAGAAAGCGGAAGGAAATTGGCGTAAATCTAAATGAAGTTCAGAAAAAGGCTGTTCTTCATGGAGATGGACCATTACTTTTACTGGCGTCACCGGGATCAGGAAAAACGACAACGATTATGATGAGAATCGGTCACCTGATTGAAGAGCGTGGAGTGGATCCATCAAGAATAAAGGGAGTGACATTCAGTAAAGCCGCTGCAGATGACATGAAGCAGCGTTTTAATAAAATGTTCCCAGCCCTTCCGGAAGTCGATTTTTCAACTATTCACAGCCTTGCGTTTTCAGTCGTGCGGGATTATTTAAAGAAACAGCGCCGCTCATGGCAGCTGATTGAAGGCCCAGTAGAGGATCCGGCAGATTTTACAGGAAATAAGAAGATGCTGCTGAGGAATCTGTTTCAGCGTTTTAATAAAGAATCGATTACAGATGATCAGCTTGAGGAGCTGACGAACTATATCAGCTTTATCAAAAATAAGCTGGTTCCCCGTGCAAAATGGAACACCGTGAAATGCGAGGTAAAGCAGGCAGCGGACATTGCAGAAGAATATGAGCGGGTGAAGCAGCAGAATCCTGACCAGCTGATGCTGGATTATGATGATATGCTAACGCTTGCCTTAGAGGCATTTAAAACGGATTCTGCGCTTTTGAAAAGCTACCAGTCCCGCTTTGATCACGTTCTGACTGATGAAAGTCAGGACACTTCACTCGTTCAGCACGCGATCGTGGAAAAGCTGGTGGAGCCGCATCAGAATTTGTGTGTGGTGGCTGATGATGATCAGTCGATTTATACGTGGAGAGCAGCTGAGCCACAGTATCTGCTGGATTTTAAGAAGGTGTATCCGCAGGCAGAAGTGCTGATGATGGAGCAAAATTACCGCTCCACACCTGAAGTGGTCAATGCAGCTAATGAATTTATTAAACATAATAAAAACCGGTATGAAAAAAATATGTTCACTGAAAATGAAGAGGGAGAAGCGGTCCGGATCAGAGTGTTTCCGGATTATGAGGATCAGGCAGCGTATCTGGCCCAGGAGCTTGCCAAGCTTGAAAACTACCGTGATGCCGCTGTACTTTATCGCACTAACAGCTCCTCAATTTTAATTATGAATGAGCTTGAAAGAGCTCAGATCCCCTTTTACATGAAGGATTCGGATGTCCGTTTTTTCAGCCACTGGATTGTGGAGGATATCCTCAACTTTATGAGGCTGACTTTTAACGATACAAAAGTGGAACTGTTTGAAAAAATCTCGACCAAATGCCTCGGTTATGTGACCCGTCAGCAGCTGTTTGAATTGAAAAAACAGCCTGAGGAAGGATCGGTTTTTGATCGGCTGCTTCAACTTCAGTCGCTGAAGGATTACCAGAAAAAGCAGCTGAATGGATTGAAACGTGCGTTTGACAGAATGAAGGGGGGAGAGCCATACCGCGTGATCCGGATGATCCGTGAGCAGGCGGGATATGACCGCGCGCTTGAAAAAATGAGTGAAAATCTCGGTTTTTCACTGGAATATCTGCATGATGTACTTGGCACGCTTGAACAGATTGCCCGTAAAGAAACCGGGATGGTCGCCTTTGCGAATCGCCTCAAGCATCTGGAGTCGCTTTTAAAGACGTCTAAATTCAACAAGCATCAGAATGCGGTAACCTTATCTACGCTTCACAGCTCAAAGGGTTTGGAGTTCAAAAAGGTGTATATGCTTGATTTAATCAGTGATGTCATCCCTTCAAAAAATGATGAAAAGGAACAGAAGGCAGGAAATCGCGAGCCGATTGAAGAAGCGGCACGCCTGTTTTATGTTGGTATGACCCGTGCGGAGGAGGAGCTTGAGCTGCTCTCCTACAGAAACCGGGCTGGTAATGCAACAAAGCCGTCACCATTTTTGCTGCGGGTGAACGAAATCATTCATCCACCGGAGGAACAACAGCAAATCGAAGAGTCACGCATTCCGCAAAATCCAAATGCAATCAGAAAAGTTTCAGACCTTGAAGTAGGCCGTTTTGTGAAGCATCGTGTATTTGGAAAAGGCAGAATTGAAGGATTTACAGAAGACGGACTCGAAATTAAATTTGCGAAGGGAACAAAAAGGCTGGCACTGGATCTTTGCTTAACGATGGGACTGCTGGAACCGTCGGACTAAAGGGGTGTAAGAATGCGCGAAGAAGTGGGCCAGTGCGTGCACTGCGGGAAAACCGTGTATTGTGAAAATGGATTTTTAAACGGTGTGACAGAGGAAAATAAGCTTTACTGTATGGAGTGTGGGGAGGAAGCAGGAGATGGGGAAATTTGAAAAAGCAGCTGGTGTGATTGCGGAGCTGAATCAAAAGCCTGCCCATCATGTCGGGTATTGCGGAGTCGATGAACAGGAGATTTTGAAATCCTTAAAGGAAGACATTGCGGATGAGTACCTGTTTTTTGATGGGGACAATGTGCTGGCACTTGATTACGAGGACGGCACAGCAGATATGTGGGGTCCGTTTATTAAGGAAGGAAAAGACTGGGCGCATATGGCAGACCGTCTGTTGGAGAAGGTTCCTACAGGGACAACGTTGCACGGTTTTTACGGGAAAGACAATGTACGCGCAGGTGAATGGGTTCTTGAACACGGCGGCGAGAAAACAAGTGAGGAATACGTCTTGTCAGCCTGTGAATTTAATGAACGGGATGATCAGTCAGGTGTAGTAGTGCGTCTCTATCATGATGGGGATAAAAGTGCGTTTGTTCAACTTCATGACAGTATTTTTCCTAATACTTATTATTCAGCTGAAGAAATCCTCGGGAGAACGAATGAGTTTAGACCATTGTTGATCGCAACACTGGACGATGCACCAGTCGGTTATGTATATGCGGAATCAGATGCTGAGTTCAATGAAGGGACAATTGAGTTTCTGGGCACTGCAGCTGAATCACGCGGCAAAGGAGTCGGCTATGCACTTCTCCGGCAGGCGATGGATAAGTTAATGAGCAAGCAGAAGATCGGGCAACTGCAATTGTGTGTATCTAAAGAGAATCAGACAGCGATTCATCTGTATAAAAAGGCGGGGTTTGAGATGGAAAAAGAACTCTTTTTTTATGTGATGAAGGTATAAATGAAGGCTGTGAATGCGCCGGCTGGTGTGTTCACAGTTTTTTGACTTTTTTGATGACCAGAGAAGGAATCGGGTTCTAAATTTCGGGTGACCAGCATTCCTTCGCAATGTTAAGTTATTCCTTCTTTTCAGATTTTTATCCCTTCTTTCTGGAAAAAATTTCGATCGTTTGAAAAAATAATTCCATCACTAGGTCCACTAGAGCAGCTTTTTCCTTCAAAAACGGTTTGGATTCCATCACTTCCCAACCACAATTCCCTCAGTGCACAGCTTGATTCCATCAAACACCACGACCATCTGAAAAGATCGACCCAACACCAAAAAGGCCCTGTCATTTAAGACAAGACCCTTCCTAAATCTCACCAGCCAGATGACCTTATCTAACCGAAGAAACATACATCGTCCCAAACCAGCAACGGCTCAAGAACCACCACTCATTTTATAACCCAACAGAAATATATTTCGTCTCAAGATACTCTTCAATGCCCTGATGACCACCTTCGCGGCCGAGTCCGCTTTGCTTGAATCCGCCGAATGGAGCTTCCGGTGCGGAAGGCAGTCCATCGTTTAGACCGACAATTCCGTATTCCAGTGCTTCGGACAGCCGGATGCCGGTTGAAAGGTTTTCTGTGAACACATACGCTGCGAGTCCATAGATCGAATCATTGGCCCGTTCGATTGCCTCTTCTTCTGTTTTAAACGTTGTAATCGGAGCGACCGGTCCAAACGTTTCTTCCTTCATGCAAAGCATATCGTCTGTCACACCGGATAAAACAGTCTGTTTGTAAAACAGTCCGTCACGGCGCTCTCCTCCTGTCTCCACGGCAGCTCCTTTTGATACAGCATCCTGAATATGTTCATCGACCTTTTCCACAGCATCCTCATTGATCAGAGGCCCAAGATCAACACCTTCTTCAAGACCATCACCAAGCGTTAAAGCTGCCACTTTTTCAGTGAAGATTTTTGTGAATTCATCTGCAACATCTTCATGCACATAAATGCGATTCGCACTTACGCATGTCTGCCCGGCGTTACGAAATTTCGTTGCAACCACACCTGCTGCCGCTTTTTCAAGATCAGCATCATCCATTACAATCGCAGGTGCGTGTCCGCCAAGCTCAAGTGAAATTTTCTTCATCGTATCCGCTGCGCCTTTCATAAGCGATTTACCGACCTCGGTTGAGCCGGTAAAGGTCAGTTTGCGCACGCGTTCATCTGACAGCCACGCTTCACTGATATCAGAAGATTTTCCGGTGACGACATTGATCACACCATCCGGAATACCAGCTTCTTTAGCTAACTCCACTAGTCTGATCGCGGTAATGGGGGTCATTCCGGCTGGTTTGATCACACAGGTACATCCTGCAGCAAGTGCCGGGCCGACTTTGCGCGTAATCATGGCGGCGGGGAAATTCCATGGTGTAATAACTGCCGCTACACCAACGGGCTGCTTGTGAACGAATAAACGCTTGCCATCTTTTGAAGAAGGAATCGTTTCTCCATAGATACGTTTTCCTTCCTCTGCAAACCATTTGATAAACCCGTTGGCATAAGCGATTTCACCGGCTGCTTCCTTCAGCGGCTTACCCTGTTCAATCGTCATCGTGCGTGCGAGATCATCCGTGTTCTCATCAATGAGATGAGCCCATTTCATCAATAGTTCGCTGCGTTCATAGGCAGATTTTTTCGACCAGCTTTTGTAGGCTTCGTGTGCCGCGTCGACTGCCCGACCAGCTTCTTCTTTGCCCCCCTGTGGGACCGTCGCAATGGTTTCACCGGTTGCCGGATTGATAACCTCTATCGTATCCAGCTCCTGCCCTGTTTTTTGTCCGTTAATGATGTGTGAATATGTATCCACTCTTGATCACTCCTGTCTATAGTCTGTTCTTCCACTCTACCCTTTTCATTTTATCTTCAATCTTAAATCTCGTATCTGATAAAATACGTTATAATTTAGAAGGACGAATTATTTATTTCGCTAAAGGGATGATGATGGTGGAAACGTATAAAGTTAAATCAATTAATGCAGCTCGTGTGCAAACCTTAACGTTTGGCAGTAAAACCTTTGAAAGTGCATTGTTAAAAAGCCCGATAAAAGAAGAAATGTTTGTAACAAAAACCGGCCTGACTTCTGATGAACAGACGCCCGAACATCACGGTGGAACGGAAAAAGCACTTTGCCTGTATCCGTATGATCATCATCATTTTTGGCGTGACTGGATGAAGGTGAAGGAAGGGGAGTCTATGTTTGGTGAAAACCTGACGACAGAAGGGCTTCTTGAACGTGAAACTTGTATCGGTGACCAGTTTCAATTTGGTGAAGCGGTCATTCAGGTAACGGAGCCGCGACAGCCTTGCTTTAAAATTGCCGCTAAATACGATAAGCCGGAACTTATTGTCCGAATGCGCGATTCAGGCTATACAGGATTTTATTTCCGTGTATTAAAAGAAGGGACGGTAAAGCCGGGTGATGACCTGAAGCTGATTCAGCGTGATCCGGCAGGTGTAACGGTTCAGCATGTAAATGATCTTTTATTTGCAAAAAAGCCGACAAAAGAACAATATGAGATGGTTCTGAGCGCACAAGCTTTATCCAAAACGCTCCGTCCTAAACTCGAGAAAAAGCTTTCAGAATTACATTAAACAGAGAGAAATCAGGTGAGGGTATGACGCAATCCAATGCGTATGTTTGGCTCGTTTCAATTATGGTGGCATGGGGACTGAATGTGGTGGCATTAAAAGTGCTGGTCGAGGCATTTTCCCCGGTTGCCATGACTTCATTAAGAATTTTCACGGCAGGACTTGCTGTCATGGCGGTGCTTGCTATTCAGAAAAAGCTGGCAATCCCTTCGACGAAGCAGCTTGGTATTATCGTGTTGATTGGATTGTTCAATATTGTGGGACATCATTATTTTTTATCAGTAGGACTTAAAGGAACGACCGCGGTAAATACCGGATTGATTCTTGGTCTCATTCCGATTCTGACCGCCATTGCGGCACTGATTTTCCTAAAGGCCGCGTTGACGCCACTGAAAATAATCGGAATTCTTGTCGGGTTTAGCGGAGTGGCGCTTGTCATGATGGCAGGGAGTACAGGCGAATTCCAAATTGCTGCGGGAGACTGGTTTATCCTGCTTGCAGCCGTCACGCAGGCGATCAGTTTTGTTCTAATTAAAAAAATGACGGTTGATTTAAATGTGATCGTGTTAACCGGCTGGATGATGATCACCGGTTCTATTATTCTCGGGATTATCAGTTTGTTAACAGAGCCCTCTGGTTACGCGTCAGTGCTGACCGGTGAAGGCTTTCATTATGCCGTATTTTTTGCATCAGCCTTTATCGCTACAGGGATCGGTCACATGATTTACAATAATGCGATTCGCCTGATTGGTCCGAGTGAAGCAGCGGTATTCACAAACCTCAATCTGCTGTTTTCGATTACCGGAGCTGCGATTTTACTGAATGAACCAGTGTTCGTAGGCCAAATCGTCGGATTTTTGTTAATTGTAGCAGGTGTACTAAGCGGCAGTGGAGCGGTTGATCACTGGATTCGAAGCCGACAGTTAAAAAGGGGAGTGTAGATATTGGCATTGATTACTTGCCGTTTTTATTCAGATGTACTCGGAATGACGACAACAATGACCGTCATTTTACCTCAAAAAACACACAATCAGATTGGCATGAAGTCTGATGCCAAAGAGAGCGAACGGCATCCTGTATTGTACTTACTGCACGGTCTTTCAGATGATGATTCGATCTGGACACGCCGTACATCCATTGAACGGTATGTTTCTGAAATGGGGATTGCTGTTGTCATGCCACAGGTTCAGCGCAGTTTTTATACGGATATGCATTATGGCATGAAGTATTGGACCTTTATTAGTGAGGAGTTGCCGGCTATCGCACGGTCATTATTTCCACTGTCAGCGAAACGGGAGGAAAACTTCGTGGCTGGATTATCTATGGGTGGATACGGGGCTTTTAAGCTGGCCCTTAGAAAACCTGAGCAATTCGCAGCTGCAGCCAGTCTATCCGGTGTGCTGGATATCAACGTCTATAAAGATCGTGCAAACTCTTTTGGTATAAACGATTACCAGCTGATCTTTGGAGAAAAAGGTCCACGCAATACAAATGATGACTTGATTCATCTTTTAAAACAGGCGGACGCAAATCAATTACCGGTTTTATATCAATGTTGTGGCACAGCTGATCCTTTATTCGATGGGAATCAGACATTTTCCACGCTCCTGCAGGAAAAGAATGCAGCTCATTACTATGAAGAAAACGAAGGAGAAAGCCACTCCTGGGATTACTGGGACAAAAAAATTCAGGATGTCTTAAAGTGGCTTCCGCTAAAGTATTAAAAATACTTTCGGCACGGACTGCAATAAGCATCGCCAGTCGTTCGGCGCACAGCCTTTCCACAGTGAGGGCACTTAATATATTGATCAGATGGATTACCCATCCCGCTGAACCCGCCGCCCATAAACGATCGCATAGACTCTTCCACTTTAGGAAAAATAAACACCATTAAAGCAAGTCCGACCGCAATTAGCACACACAGAAAAAATAGCATAGTTAACCTCCTTTGATTAAATTTGGTAAATATACGATTTTACTTGATCGAAGGATTCATTTTAAGTAAAAGAGTCTTTCTAATAGGGACTCTTTGATACATTCAACACAGGCATTTTCACAAAAAACGAACCGTAGTCATCACCAGTTGGTGATAAGTACGGTTCATATATGTATTGTATTCTATAAAAAATTTAGAGTGCAAGGGCCAACCGAAGACTCCTGCGGCCGTGGAAAGCGAAGGTTGGCCCTTGCCTGTTATTTCAATAGCTTGAAGTAGAAGAAAACGCAATTCCAAGAATCATAAATAAAACAAATAAAAGAATATAAAGTCCAACAAAAATAGCAGCCAAAATCAGCGAAGCCCTGGAATAATACTTCTTCTGACTCGTATCCCCACCAAAAGCCCACACAAACAACAACACAATATTCACAATCGGAATCACCAGCAGTAATAAAGTAATCAGCCAATCCTTCGTGCGCATTTCTTTTTGCTGATACCCGGTCTGGTGGTCAGTCATCGTATGTTCATTCATCACACTCACTCCTTTCTTTCAGATTGACTCATTATCCTCTACTTCCAAATATTTTTCAATATATGACAAAGATAAAAAATCCTTTCAAATGATATATTTCATAGACCGAAAGAACTAAATTTTTTCTTTCTTTTGGTTTCATTAAAAAATGTACGGGTAATATAGCTTTAGTTCGAAAGTTTTATATTATTCCGAAAATTGAAAGGGTGGTTAAAAATGAAATGGTATCGCAATTTGTCGATTGGCGGAAAGTATTCGGTAGCAGTTCTGTCAGCGGTTTTATTATTTGTTATCACAGCAGTCGTTTTATTTGTTCAGATGAAAGGTATCGAAGAAGATACAGCAGCAATGGACCGGCGCAGTGAACGGGCAGTAACGGCTGTTTATCTTGGAGGAATATTCAGAGCAATGGATGTCCGGGTCGCGGATTATGTGAACTCGGGTAATAATTCCTACATAGAGGAATATCAGGAAGAGAGCGCAACTTTTGATTCTTATGCTGCTTCTGTATTGGAAACGACAACAAACGAAAACCAGCTCGCCATATTAAATGACGTGATTGCCAGTAAGGCACAAATGGATCTCAACTTTGAAAATGAGATTATACCCAACTATACAGGTGAAGAGAGTGCTGCTTTACAGGCAGCAAGGCAGACTTCACAGCAACTCAGAGCTACTGTAACAGGAAGTCTGGAAGAGCTTGCCGGCCTGGTCATTGCAGACAGTACGGCTGCTTCTGAAAGTGCGGAATCCTCTGTTGCTACGGGGATAACAGTCATGCTGGCAGCTGTTGGACTATCTATTCTTATCAGTCTTACGCTGCTTATGCTGATCACCCGTCAGGTGAAAAGAAATCTTAAGAGTGCTGTCGTCATGGCAGAAGAAATTGCAGATGGAAATCTGGCTGTTGAGGATATTGATTATCAGAGCAAAGATGAAGTGGGTCAGTTAGGTCTGGCTTTTAACACAATGAAAGAAAAATTGCATGTGCTTCTGTCACAAGCATCCGGAGTGGCCGGAACCGTTACGGATCAAAGCGAAATGCTTAATCAATATTCTTCTGAGGTTCAGGAAGGAAGTCATCAGATTGCTACGACGATGGAGGAGATGTCGAGCGGCGCTGAGGAGCAGGCACATGCAGCATCAGGGCTCGCTGAAAAAATGAATGAGTTTATTGCCGTCATTAACCGCGTTGAGCTCAGCCAGATGGAAGTGAAGGAAAGCTCTGCTTCAATGCTGGGTATTACCAGCAAGGGTAGTGAGGCAATGATGGAATCTGTCGGTCAAATGTCTGAAATTGATCAGAAGATGAGAGATTCGCTTAGCATGGTTAAGGGACTGGACGAAAAAACGAATGATATAGCACAACTGACTGAAGTCATTCAGCAAATTGCAGACCAGACAAACCTTCTTGCACTAAATGCCGCGATTGAAGCCGCGCGGGCTGGTGAGCATGGAAAAGGATTTGCTGTCGTTGCCGATGAAGTCCGAAAGCTTGCAGAAGGAGTTGCTCAATCCATTTCTGACATTACCTCCATTATCAGCGGAATTCAGAGTGAAGCGAAAAATGTGGTGCTGTCACTTGAAGAAGGATATCAGATGGTATCAGACGGAACTGACAAAATCTCCTATACAGGAGAACTTTTTGGTGAGCTGAAAACGACGATTGCCAATGTGACCGATCAGGTGGCGAATATGTCTGACTCTATTACAACGGTGATTGAATCAACTAAAGAAATGAATTCTTCTATTGAGAGCATTGCCTCTGTTTCTGAGGAGTCTGCTGCAGGTGTTGAAGAGGTTTCTGCCACATCGCAGCAGTCCAGTGCTTCCATGGAAGAGGTTTCAAAGAGTGCGAAATCATTAAAGGATGAAGCGGTGGAATTAAGCACATTGCTTGGTCAATTTAAATTAGCATAACTTCGTCAGAAAAAAGCAAACCGGCTTTTTAACTGCAGTCGGTTTGCTTTTTATTTTATCCATTTCCAAGCCAACTTTTTTCGCTAAAAATGTTACAATCATATCAAAATAATCATTGGGGTGACCGGAATGGGTGAATGGACAAAAGGGATTGAAATCAAGGCTCCGATCGACTTTGTCTGGAAGTACTTTAATGGATCAGATAAAGACATGAAAAAAATCATGCCGCAGGTCGTTGAGAACGTCGAGATCAAAAAGACAGAAGATGGAAAAGGTTCAGTGTACAGGCAGAAGTACAAAGAAGGCAAGCGGGTCATGGAATATGATGTTGAAACACTTAACCTTGAAGATGGTGAAGACAAAAAGCTTTTAAAAGTCGGTTTTACATTAGGCTCCATGTTTGAGATCACGGCTTTATATGAATTAATTAAAATTGATGAAGAGACAACATACTTCCGTTATACAACAACTAATGAGCCGTTAAAATGGTATGTACGTATGTTTTTACTATTTGCGTCGGATCGCTCAGTAAGTAAATTCATACAGCGTGTTAAATTTGTGGCGGAGGAAGAATACGAGGATTCCAAAGAAGAGACATACCGTTAAAATAACTGTGAGACTTCATCTGACGTTCATTTTAGAGAATTGTAAGAAGGTATGATCTCTTTTGTTTCTGTACTTAATTGAGTTTGGTTATTTAGTCATAAGCAATCGTGAGCGTAAAAATCCATGAGTCCCTGCCTGACGCAGCTAGACAATGGAAAGGAGTATTACAGCACGGTTTGTAAAATCAAAAATCCTGCACCATGGTTTCCCCCATGGTGCTTTTTTGTGCCAAAAAACAAATAGAGCTTTTTTTATGCGGATTTTTACTTGTACGGGTTAACCGCAAATTACACAGGGTAAATAATAGTGAGATATTTCCGGGAGGAGGGGTGCCGTGAAGATCAAAAAGTTTCAGTCAGTTGATTACTTTATTTTTGTTTTTATGCTCATATTGAAGATGTCTCTTGTAGGCATGATGACAGGCACCTACTTTGGTGTCCATCTGTTTTTTGTCAGTTTGGGATCCGTGTTATTGATGACTGCATGGACACTGTGGATCAGTCCTTCAAAACGCAGGTGGATTTTATTTTTTCTCAGTATTGGATTTACGGTGCTGATACTCTCGAATGTCTGGTATTACCGCTATTTCAGTGATTTTTTATCTGTAGCACTTTTAATTCAGATTCCTCAGATGGGAGAGGTCGGCGGTGGATTAAGGGATTTAATTTATCCTGCTGATTTTCTGTTATTTACGGATATTGTTCTGTTTGGCATTTATTTGGTGTTTAATCGTAAGAAATCTTTTAATGACTTACCACGTAAATCAAGAAATCGTTTTGTGGTGATGGGAGTAGTGGCGGGACTGTTTTTTCTGGTTACTCCTCTGGCGATCAATGCTGGAGACAGAGATGAGTGGCTGGTTCAGGATTCGCTTTCAAATATGCGCACGTATTTTAAAGCTGGAATGATGGGGCACCATGTGATTGATATAGGCCGGGAAATAAATGATCAGTGGATTGAGGAAAAACAATTAACAGCCGCTCAGCAAAGGGAGCTGCAGCAATTCTTCGATAGCAACCGTGATCAGCCTGTTGATGAAACGTTTCAGGACAAGCCGAATGTGATTGTTATTCAGCTGGAATCGTTTCAAACATCAGTCATTGATCAGCAAATTGATGGTCAGGAGATCACACCGTTTATCAATAAATTTAAAGAAGAAGTGCTTTATTTTCCGAACTTTTATCATCAGACTCATCAGGGGCGTACATCTGATGCTGAATTTTTGTTAAATACGTCTTTTTATCCGCTGAAAGCAGGATCCGTTTATACGAGATATCCGGATCACTCCTATGACTCTCTGCCTGAAAAAATGGATAGTCAGGGGTATGAAACTGCAGCCTTTCACGCATTCAAACGGGATTTTTGGAATCGTGATGATGTATACAGTAACTTCGGTTTTGACCATTTCTTCAGTATCGATGATTTTCCTGATGGAGATATCATCGGCCTGACACTAAATGATAAGGATTTCTTCTTATCATCAGTGGACCGAATGATGGAAATGGAGGAGCCGTTTTATTCGTTTCTTGTGGCACTGACCAGTCACACACCATATGATTTTCCTGAGGATAAAAAAGAATTGAATCTAAACAGTCTGGAAGAAGAAATTATTCAAAATTACTATCATAATATCCATTTTGTTGATCAGGCATTTGGTGCGATGGTGGATCGTTTAAAAGAAGAGGATCTTTGGGATGATGCGTTGGTTGTCGCATATGGGGACCACGACAGCGGTCTGCAGGAGCCTGGGAGAGATATGGCTGAAATGGCTGAAGCAGAGTCAGCCGTAGACTATTTGAACCTTGGTAGAAAAGTGCCTCTATTTATGAAGCTTCCGGATATGGATACTGGGGAAGTGATCAGTACAACGGGCGGAACAATTGATATTGCACCGACGATTCTGTCATTGCTTGGTGAAGATAAAGGTTACATGATTGGTGATAATCTGTTAGATGATAAAGCGAATCTGACTGTTTTTCGCGATGGATCCTACTTATATGATGGATACTACTATCAGGCTGATCTGACTACTGAAAGAGAGAACGGCACGTGTTACAGCCTCGAAACTGAGGAACAGACAGAACGTGCAAATTGTTCGCCTGTTTTATATGAAGCAGCTTCTCAGCTTCGGATGTCTGATTTGATTATAAAGAAAAATGCAGTTGGTCAGTTGAAAGGAGAAACAGTGGAATGAAAGGAGAAAAAACATCATGGGACAGGCAACGTTAAAAGCTAACAGCACGAAAGAAGAAGTAAAACCATGGGTCCGTCGTCTTGGCCGATTCGGTTATATGGCTAAAGGTGCGGTTTACATGATTGTGGGAATTCTTGCATTGATGGCGGCCACTGGAGTCGGTGGTGGTGAAACAACAGATACCACGGGTGCGCTCCAACAGGTTGCAACGATTCCGTTTGGTGAAATGCTATTGTGGGTTGTAGGGATCGGTTTGTTTTTTTATATTATATGGGAACTGATTCGTGCGATTTTTGACCCTCAACAAAAAGGAACAGACGCCAAAGGTTTAGGTATTCGTGCAGGTTATGTGATCAGTGCAGTGATTTATAGCGGTCTGGCAACATCGGCTATTCAGATTGCTATGCATGCTGAAAGCGGTGGTGGGAATTCTGAACAAACCCTGTCTGCTACGCTGCTTGGTCAGCCATTCGGTCAGTGGATTATTGGTCTCATTGGTGTCGGCGTCATTGGATATGGGGTCTATCAGCTTTACGCAGGTTATAAAGAAAAATTCATGCGGAAGTTTATTTTAAAAGACATGAATCAGCATGAGAAAAAAGTGGCGAAAAATGCCGGGAAGTTAGGATTGATTGCCAGGGGGATTGTACTTGCGATGGTCGGATTCTTCTTTATACAGACAGCCTATACGGCGAACCCGGATGAAGCGAAAGGACTTGATGGCGCTTTGGGTGAAATAGCCTCCCAGCCATACGGAATGGTGTTGCTTGGTTTGGCGGCAGCCGGTTTGATTTTATACGGCATTTATGAAATCATTCGAGGGCGTTATGCCAGAATGAATTTTGGGAAAGATGAGTAAAACGGATTTTTTAATCAACTATCGTAGAAAAAATCATATCCGTCACTTCAATAGCGGATATGATTTCTTTTATGATAAGGTGGTAGAAGAAACCAAAAGGGGGACATTCACATGCAATCTCAAACTCGTGCCATTGTACAGGAATCACTCGACGCGCTGATGGAGGACACAAATTTTCTGCCAGAGCTTACAAACGGGCCCAGAGAGAAAGCGTTTTCATCTCTCGCGGCTGTTTTATCCACTCCGAATAAAATACATAAGTCCTTTCTCAGGATCGTGCTTGAAAAAGGTGAAATCGTCAGAATCCCGGCTTTTCGTGTCCAGCATAACAATGCCCTTGGGCCTTATAAGGGCGGGATTCGTTTCCATGAATCCGTGAACGAAGAAGAGGTCATCAACCTCGCCTTTCTGATGACGCTGAAAAACTCCCTGCATGATGTGCCGTTTGGCGGTGGAAAGGGAGGCGTGATCGTGAATCCAAGAGAACACACGCCAAAGGAATTGAATCTGATTTCTAAAAAATATGTTCAATATTTTGCCGATGTCATTGGCCCGGATAAAGATATTCCTGCCCCGGATATGGGGAGCGGTGAACGTGAGATGGATTGGATGATGGCTGAATACAAAAATATTAAGCCGGGTGAACCTTATCGAGGAAGCTTTACAGGGAAAAGCGTGATTAACGGAGGATCTCTGGGGCGAAGAGAAGCAACAGGAAAAGGCGTCTATTTTACTTTCCGTTACATGATGCATGATTTTATTCAGACCAACAAGGAATGGCTGAAAAAAACAGATAACACTTTTGCTAGAACAGCGCTTGATCTTTATGAAAAGCCTTTAAGTATTGCTGTTCAAGGGTTTGGAAATGTTGGTTCCGTCACTGCTCTTGAAGCGTATCAGTGTCAAAAGCTTCAAAATAAAGTGATCGCAGTAAGCGACCGGAACTGTACGCTGTTTCATCAGGACGGGCTGGACATTCCGTCACTCGTGCAATTTACAGTTAAAAACAACGGTGATCTTCCGTATACAGAGGAAATGCTGATGGAGAGTGGCGTGACAGCCGAAATTCTTCATAGGGATGAAGTTTTAAGTATCGACTGTGATGTGCTTATGCTGGCGGCTTTGGAGGATCAAATTCATCAGTCTAATAAAGAGCAGATCAAAGCGAAAGTGATCGTTGAGGGAGCGAATGCACCTGTCACAGCAGATGCAGATACTTATCTGAACGAAAAAGGAACAATCGTTATTCCTGATATTCTTGCCAATGCGGGAGGAGTGATTGTGTCTTACTTTGAGTGGCTGCAGGGACGTGAAACACAGTTCTATAATGAGGATGAGATTTATCGTAAGCTATTCGAAAAGATGGAAGGAACAATGGAGACGATTTTGCCTAAATTTTTTGGGGATCCGCATTCTCTTCGACAAAATTGCTATATCCATTCAGTCATGAAGCTTTCACTGATTTTATATAAACAGGGTAAATTGTATTAAAAAGAAGGACAGCCGGGTCGGATGGCTGTCCTTTAAAAGTTGGGTTTGAAAAGTCCTTTACTTTTCAAGGTATATGAAAGGGGAAACAGATATTACAGGCTTACCAGTCCTGTAAAAGACAAATTAGTTAACTTTCGCGAAACCAAAACCTGATGCATAGTCATCTCCTGCAGCTGCGCCAAATCCACCAAGGATATCGTTAGCGCGTGCACGGTTTTGAAGATTAGCACGAAGCTGAGTGTTTGACCAGCCTGGATTAGCTGCCCAAACTTTTGCAGCAAGTCCGGCTACGTGTGGTGATGCCATTGAAGTACCGCTGATTGTGTTGTAACCGCCACCCGGCCATGTAGAGTAGATAGCTGCACCTGGTGCTGAGATTTCAACGTCGCCCTGCTGGATCACATAGTCACCATCAGTTGCAGCATATCCGCGTGATGAGAAGTCAGCTACACGGTATGTACCGTTTTGCTGGCGATTTTCAAGAGCGGCTACAGCAATTGCGTTAGGTAGTGCACCCGGATATCCGATTGAACCTTGGTTAGGACCTGAGTTACCAGCAGCAGCTACGACAAGAACGCCTCTGCTATATGCGTAGTTTACTGCGTTTGTAATTAAAGAATCCTGTCCTGCTGAACCAAGTGACATATTGATAACTGTTTTAGTCCCTGTAGCAGTTGCCTGATCAGCTGCGTGACGGATCGCTGCAGCGATATCATCAGAGTAACCTCTACCATCATCTCCAAGTACTTTGTATGCCCACAGATCAGCCTGTGGTGCAACACCGTAGATTCCAGCGCCATCGCTACCGCCGTCAGCAAGTGCTGAACCTGCTACGTGAGTACCGTGACCATCTACATCGTTACAGCTTCCATTTACAAGACCTGATGCAGTCGTGAAGTCTTTACACTGTTCTACAGTATTGACAAGATCATAGTGTGAAGTAAATACACCAGTGTCTAATACTGCAATGTTAATGCCTGCTCCACCGGAAGTTGTTGTCTGATTTGGATTGTTATAAATTGCTTTAATTCCCCAAGGCGTCTGTTGAGTAGGATACTCTCCAGCCATTGTTTCGAATTCAGAAGAGCGGACATCTGTATCGAGCGCTAATTCCTGAACCTTGGAAACTTTGAAATTCTTGTTTTTCTGAAGTGCCTGGAACTGCTTCTCGTTCATTTCAGTTGAGAAGCCGTTTTCTGAAAGCTCCCAGCGAACCTCATACTGGCCCTTCAAAGAATTTGCAGAACTTTTGGCAGCAGCATTGTTACCTACTGCTTCAACATACACACGGAACTTTTCTCCCCCATTTCCGTTGTCTGCCGGAGCAGCACTCGCGCCTGCAGGTAAAGCCAAACTAGCTGCAAGCAATAAACTTAACGCAACACTTTTAGACTTTTTCATTCTTTCGACTCCTTTTTTCTTAATATTTTGTGAACAACTTCATCCTATCAAAGGTTTAAACATTTGGTTATCGGGAAAATTCTGATGCTTTTTCAGACAGCAAACAGCACTTTATGATAAATATGGCCTCCTAATGGGTGTTTAAAATTGAATATTCTGTAAATTATAGATCTTTTCTAATAGGACAGGTCAATCATTTTACATAATACCCCGAAATAATTTTGGGAAAAATGACGAACATTCTATTAAAACAGCTAATTTTCAAGAATAAATAATTTGATAAGTAAATAAATGGTACAATAATAGTCAGGTAAACATGTTAGGAGAGATTTAATTGATACATTATCCAAGACTAAAGTCTTCAGCGACTATTGGCATTACTGCACCATCATCAGGTGTACAGGAAGAATTACACCATCTGATTGATCAATCGATTGAAAGAATGGAAGAGCGTGGTTTCAGCGTGGTATGCGGTGAGACGGTCTGGACACAGGACAAATCTGCTTCCGCTCCGGCCGCTCAAAGAGCCAGGGAGCTCAATCAAATGCTGAAAGATCCTTCCATCGACCTGATTATCCCGCCATGGGGTGGACAACTGCTGATTGAAATTCTTGAATATACTGACATGAAGAAAATAGATAAGAAGTGGATCCTCGGATATTCAGATACTAGCGTTCTGTTACTGGCACTAACATTGAAAACGGGCATGGCAACGGCGCATGGTGTCAACCTTGTTGATCTTCGTGGTAAAAAAACAGATGATATTACGGCTAAATGGCGTGACGTCTTATCTACTGAAGAAGGTGGAACGGTTGAGCAATATTCATCTGAGAAATATCAAAGAGAATGGGATTATGAAAATCCAACCGAAGTGGTTTATAACCTGAACGAACCGACAGAGTGGAAATCAATTGCCTGCCGGGGTGAATCATTTTCGGGTAGACTGCTTGGCGGATGCATAGATGTAATCCAGCATCTGGTCGGCACACCATTTGGCGATGTGGAAGGGTTCAGAAAGAACTTTATTAGTGATGATCCAATCGTCTGGTATTTTGAAAACTGTGAATTGAATACGGCCGGTGTCCGAAGAGCAATGGTTCAGATGAGGCTTGCAGGATGGTTTGACAATTGCTCCGGTATTCTTTTCGGAAGAAGCAGTGCAAATGATCCGGTTGACAATTATGAAATTGAAGATGTTTATAAAGCATTAAGCGAAGAGCTTTCCATTCCAGTTGTGTATGACATTGACTGTGGACATGTTCCACCTCAGGTGACTTTTATTAATGGTGCATGGGCTGATGTTGAAGTGGAAAATGGAAAAGGTAAAGTGCGTCAAACATTTAAATAGAGGTGGTATGAGTTTGTTACATCAAAACAGACCCATTGTTACTATTAAACAATCATTAGGGGAAAAGCTGTTCAGCGCGGTATCGCTTGCCTGTTTATTACTGGCTGTAGGATACTTAATGTTGTCCTGGCAGGAGCTGCCTGAGCAGGTTCCCCTTCATTTTAACGCATTGGGTGAGGCGGATCGCTTTGGAGGCAAGGCATCAGTTGTGATCCTGCCGATTTTGGGGCTTTTTATGTGGGGAAGTATGACGGCTTTTGAGCGTGTACCATATCTATATAATTATCTTGTGAAAATTACAGAAGAAAATGCGGAGAAGCAGTATCGGATCGGCGTATGGATGATGAACGTAACCAAAAACCTTTCTGTGCTATTATTTGCTTATTTGATTTATGAAACAGTGATGATGGGTAAACAGGAATCAGAACAGCTGACAGCCGGCATCTTACCGGCTTTCCTGGTTTTGATCTTTGGCGCAATTGCCTGGGCAATGTTTCAAATGGTGAAAAATAAGTAAAAGGAGGCGTTGAAGCTGTTTTTCGGCGGAAGTGCAGTTCCTGATGGGTTTTATATCGTAGCCGGTATATTAATGATTTTGTTTATGTTGCTTGTTTATCATTGGACGGATACAGATTAAAAAAGCAGGAGTCAACTCTTAGTCGGAGTTGCTCCTGCTTTTATTCATGGTTTTATAAACCGTGCCGGGTCATTCCTTCGCTTTCCGCTGTCTAGCTCCGTCGGGCAGGGACTAGCAAACTTCCCGTCCCCTCGTCCGATAAGTCAACATCAGCTCACTCCGTTCGCTGTGTTTCCTTTATCTCCGTCGGGGCCGGTCCAGTTTGTACGTCCCTAAACGCCCGTTTCCGCTTTTCGTTGGCCGCGCGGTGAGCCAGCTATTGCTTCGCAATACGCTGTCTCACCTGTCGCTTCTCTGCCGCAGGAGTCTACGGAATGACCCGGCACTTTTTGTGGATTTACTCATTATACCTCTTTTCTAATAGAACAAACCGCCGTTGAAGACTGTGATTCTATTGAAGAAGAGCACAAATGAATCTTTACGTGTATTTGACACGCTGGAAGAAACTAATTCTGACTGGATTTTGTCTCTAGTGTTTGTTTACCCGTTAACTCGGATTTCGTTGATGCCTGCGCCCTGCTCCATTGTTTGAGCATGCTCAAGTCCTTCTGTTACTTTACCGAATACAGTATGAACGCCGTCAAGGTGCGGCTGTGATTCGTGAACGATGAAGAACTGGCTGCCGCCTGTGTCTTTACCGGCATGTGCCATTGACAGTGAACCAGGCATGTGACGGTGAGGGTTTCCTTCTGTTTCACACTTGATTGTGTATCCAGGGCCGCCTGTACCGTTTTTGTTCGGGCATCCTCCCTGACTTACGAAGCCCGGGATCACGCGGTGAAAATTAAGTCCATCGTAAAAGCCTTCGTTTGCTAATTTTTCGAAATTCGCAACTGTACCAGGTGCTTCTTCCGGATATAGTTCAAATGAAATTTTCTGTCCATTCGTTAAATCGATGTAACCAGTCTTTGCCATTGTGAGCACTCCCTTATTCTAAATGTTTAACAGTTCTCATCTTACCATGATCTCCAAAAAGAAGAAAAGAAAGACCCTTTATGGATGAAATAGACTCTGCGTTTTCCGGTGCTGGTTAAAGGGAAAGTGAATGGAAACACGATCCAGAGGAGGATTCGAATGGTTGAACAAACACTTCGTACGGTTTTTACAACACTTGCTCACAGTAAGCCGCTGATTAAAACGGCAAGAAAGGCGGGGATGAAGCTTGGGGGATCTTATTTTGTGGGAGGGGAGTATACCGATGAAATGGTCAGTCAGGTAAAAGAGCTGAATGAAAAAGGAATCTCGGTGACCATTGATTGTCTTGGTGAATTTGTCAAAACGGAAGAAGACACGGTCTATTATGTGGACAACGCGATCGCTGCCATTCACGCGATACGTGATCATCATCTGAATGGGCAAATTTCACTGAAGCTCTATTCGGTTGGTCTTGAATTAGATCGGGAGCTTGCCATGCAAAATATGAAAAGTATTTTGAATGAAGCGGCCGGCTGTGATGTATTTGTCACGATCAATATGGAAGAATACAAAAACTGTGAGGCGATTGTTTCAATATTTGAAGAGCTGAGGTCTCATTATGAAAATATCGGTCTTGCGCTTCAGGCGAATTTATTCCGTACAGAGCAGGATTTAAATAGATTGCAATCACTGTCACCAGCGATCCGCTTTGTTAAAGGGGCTTATAAGGAATCAGAGGATGTTGATATTAATGATAAAAGTCATGTCGATGAAAATTATAAAAAGCTCGTCAAAGAGCATCTGCTGAACGGATTTTATACACAGGCTGCAACACATGACAATGACATGATTGATTTTGTTAAACAGGTTGTAAAGGACCATCGTATCCCTGCTGATCAGTACGAGTTTCAAATGCTTCAGGGTATGAGAGGAAAAAAGCAGGAAGAACTGGCGGCAGAAGGGCATAAAATGGTCGTATATGTACCGTTCGGTAAGGACTGGTATACGTATTTCATGAAAAGGCTGGCAGAGCGTCCAGCCAATATTGGCTTCACTGTCATGTCCATGTTCAGACGATAGAATAGAATCCTGAAAAACAGGACATCCTGCTAATGAAAAATGGCAGGAGGTTCAGTATGATGAAAAAATATACAGCGGGTCTTATTTTAAGTGGGATTTTTGTGTTTATCGGCGGCTGTCAAATGAATATGGAACAGGCAATGCCGGTATTAAGTGAAAAATCTGTTGAATCAGTATTGCTGAATGCTGAAGGTCAATCAGTGGGCACGGCACTGATGAAAGAAACCGCAGAAGGTGTTTCAATTCATTTGCAGGCTAAAAACATTGAGCCGGGTGAAAAAGCGGTTCATATCCATGAAAAAGGTAGCTGTGTTCCGCCTGACTTTGAATCAGCTGGCGGACATTTTAATCCGGAGAAAAAGCAGCATGGTTTTAATAATCCAAAAGGTTTTCATGCAGGTGACCTGTCGAACCTTGAAGTGGATGCAGATGGAACCATTAATCTCAGTTTGACGGTTAAAGCAGTCACGCTTGAAAAAGGAAGTCCTCATTCGCTTCTTGATGAAGATGGGAGTGCAATTGTTATCCATGAAAAGGCTGATGACTATCACACAGATCCGGCTGGTAATGCAGGAAAACGGATTGTTTGCGGTGAGATTAAGGGATCGTAACAGGAGAGCTGTTCAGGGGATAGAGCTGAACGGCTTTTTTTATCGGGTTTGACAGAGTGGTCGTGTATGGTGGATTGTTTGCCGCGATTACAGTTGCATTGAGAGATTTATGGCTTCCGCGGGAGGTATGTGTTGGCGGCTTCTGTTTCGTGGTGTGAGGCGTAGTCCATAAGACACTGAACTGACGAATTCTCGCCGGACCTCACAAACCCGCCGCCTAAGCTGGCGAACTTCGCGTCCAACCTCACGAACTCATCGGCGGAGCTGACGAATTCATTGGGGAAGCTCACAAACCTGTCCGCAGCCCCAGGAAGTGTTGGCGGCTTCTGTTTGGTGGTGTGAGGCGTAGTCCATAAGACACTGAACTGACGAATTCTCATCGGACCTCACAAACCCGCCGCCTAAGCTGACGAACTTCGCGTCTAACCTCACGAACTCCCGGTATAAACTGCCGAATTCCGCCGTTAACCTGGCGTCACGCCAAAATCTCAAATATGATATTATGATACAAACATTGTTACCGGAGAGGATTTTATGAAAGTTACGATTAATGATATTGCCAGCCGAGCGGGTGTGGCAAAAAGTACGGTTTCGCGTTATTTAAATGGGGGGAGAATCAGCGCGGCGACGAGTGAAAAGATTAAGCGTGTGATTGAGGAGCACGATTATGAACCGAACTCGTTTGCCAGAAGTCTTAAGTCGAAGAAAACGGGATTTGTCGGGGTGGTTGCACCTGCACTGGATTCTTTTGTGACGTCAAAAACGTTAATTAGAATTGATGATGAGCTGAGGGAGCGGGGATATACGACGCTCATTATTAATACGAGTCATTCCATTGAGCGGGAACTTGAAAGTCTGCAGAATCTGCAGCGGCAAAAAGTCGATGGGATGATTTTGTTTGCGACGGAGCTGACACCTCAGCATTTTGAGCTGATGGAGCAGCTGACCATTCCATTTTTGATCATTGGACAAGAAACTAAGCGCACTCACTGCATTGTTTTTGATGACTACAAGGCGGGTTATGAGATGGGACGTTACGTTGCCTCATCTGGTCATAAACAGATTTCATTTCTGGGCGTGCAGGAGGAGGATGTCGCGGTTGGTGTCAGGAGAAAAGAGGGCGTCATTGCAGGCTGTAAGGAAAATGGAGCGGAAACCGTGTCTTTTTTCAGGGGGAGCTTTGATTTTCAAAGCGCGATGAAGGCTGCGAAAGAGAATTTTTCTAACACATCTTCTACCGCGCTGATTTGTGCGACGGATACGATTGCGCTTGGTGCAATGAGAGTGGCAAGAGAGCTTGGGTACCGTATTCCGGAAGATATCTCGATCAGCGGGTTTGGGGGATATACCGTGTCGGCTATGATTCATCCGTCTTTAACAACGGTTGAATTTGATCACCAGGAAACGGGTGTCCTTGCTGCCTCTACAATCGAGAAACTTATTGAGGGTGAAGAGGTTGAAAAGCTTCAGAGACCAAGCTTTTCCATCCGTGAAGGGGAAAGTGTAAAAGGAAAAAAATAGCGCTTACAAAAGGCTTGCATTTTTAAGCGAAATGTTTTAGACTCATTTGTGGAACCGGTTCTATGAAAACGCTTCAGAAACTGGTTCCTAAAAAATACTTATATTTGGAACCGGTTCCACATTAAAGCCGGATCTGTTGAAAGGAGAAACCTCATGAGTGGGAAACTTCAAAAATACGAACCAACTGTGAAAGAAGTCATCCGGTTAATTGGCGGTAAGGAAAATATTCAGGGTGCTGCCCATTGTGCGACGAGACTTCGTATTGTGACAAACGATCAGGAGAAAATTTCTCTAAAGGAAATTGAACAGCTCGATCATGTTAAGGGAGCTTTTATTGCAGGTGACCAGCTTCAGATTATTTTTGGAGCAGGTACGGTTAATGACGTTTATAAAGTATTCCAGCAGGAAGCTGGCATGGAGGATATGTCATTAAGTGACGTAAAAGGTGCCTCTGCTAAAAAGCAGAACGCTTTCCAGCGCGGAATTAAGGCATTATCTGATGTATTTGTTCAAATCATCCCGGGACTGCTCGCAGCAGCTCTATTAATGGGGATTACAGGTCTGTTAAGTCAGCCTGGCGTATTTGCAGAACAATCTGTTGTTGAAATGTACCCTGCTATTACAGGGATTAACCGATTCCTGTCAATCATGGCGACAGGTATCTTTACGATTTTACCATTGCTGGTCGTATGGTCAGCTACAAAGCGCTTTGGAGGAAATCCAGTTTTAGGGCTGGTGATTGGTGCGATCATGCTTCATCCGGAACTCGGAAATGCCTTTGAGGTTGCTGCTGGAAATGTTGAAGCAGAAAATATTAATATTCTTGGACTTAATATCGAGCTTGTCGGGTTCCAGGGTGGAATCATTGTAGCCCTTCTGATGGGTCTTGTTGTGGCAAAGCTTGATCAGTTCTTTACGCGTGTTGTACCTGATATCATTAAGCTTTTCCTGGTACCGTTCCTTACTGTTACGTTATCAGGCTTACTGTTATTTGTGATTGTTGGTCCGCTTGGACGTTTCCTGGCAGATGGATTAACATCAAGCCTTCTGTGGGCAACTGAAAATCTTGGCGTTGTCGGATTTGTCATTTTTGCCGGAATTCAGCAGGTTGTCGTTATTACAGGTCTTCACCACGTCATTGGTGCGGTAGAGGCACAATTGATTGCGGATACTGGTTTGAACTTTATTATGCCATTGATGTCTGTTGCACTTATGGGACAGGGTGGAGCCGTACTTGGTTATCTGTTCCTTCGCTGGAATGATAAAAAAGCGCGTCAGATCGGCATCTCATCTTTTGGATCGATTTTATTCGGAATTTCAGAACCGGCACTATTCGGTATTAATGTACGCTATAAATTCCCGTTAATTGCAGGCTGTATCGCGAGTGCGTTTGCAGGTGCTTACGTATTCTTCCTGAATATTAATGCGCTTGGATTCGGTGCAACTGCAGTACCTGGTATTGCCATTGTTTCAACGACTGGTGGCGGCCACTTACACTATGTAATTGCCAATGTTTTTGCGCTTGTATTAGGAGCGATCTTCACCGCGATTTACGGAAAGGTGAAAAAACCAAGCTTTGATGTATAAAGAGGAGGACCATTATGACGACCCGCTATTTTGAACCGAAATACCGGACCATTTTAGAGGCGAAAGAGGGAGAGCTCGAAGCCTTAGCGAATAAATCAGCCTATGATCTGTGGAAGCCTGTGTATCATATTCATCCACAGTACGGACTGCTGAATGATCCGAATGGACTGGCCTGGTTCAAAGGCCGTTACCATGTGTTTTACCAGTGGTACCCGTATGGTGCTTATCATGGAATGAAGCACTGGGCACATGTTTCATCTGAGAATCTTGCTGAATTTGAACGCCACCCGGTTGCGATTACACCCGTTGAGGACTATGAGTCACATGGTGCATACTCAGGGGCTTCCCTGCAGGTGGGCGACGAACTGTATTTATTTTATACAGGGAATGTGAAGTACGATAAGGAAGCGCGTGACGCCCATCAGTGTCTGGCGATCATGAATGAGGCCGGGGAGATTCGTAAATATGATCAGAATCCCCTCATCAAAGGGGTTCCTGAAGGATACACAGGACATGTCCGTGACCCGAAGGTATTTGAACAGGACGGAACGTATTACATGCTCTTAGGGGCTCAGCGTGAAAATAAGACAGGTGCGATTATCGTCTATCAGTCACCTGATGCACTGAAATGGTCATTTTATGGTGAGCTCTCAGTCAATATTGAACTTGAGGGATATATGTGGGAGTGCCCGGATTACTTCGAGTTGGATGGGAAAGACTATTTAATCTTCTCCCCACAGGGCATCGATCCTTCCGGTGAAAACTACCATAACGTTTTTAATACGGTGTATGCTGCCGGAACGCTTAATATTGAAAAGCTTCAGTTTGAGGTTGAAGAATATCATGAACTTGATAAGGGCTTTGATTTTTATGCGCCGCAGAGCTTTGAAGCTGATGGGAAACGTCTGCTCTACGGTTGGGCTGGTGTTGGAGAGGTTAACTTCCCGACGGACGAAAATGCCTGGGCGCACTGTCTAACCCTGCCGCGTGAACTTGTCCGTAAAGGAAACAGACTGCTTCAGCGTCCTGCTGATTCGCTGTCATTACTTCAGGATAAGCTTCTTGCTGAGGGATCGACGGAAGGCTCTGGTCAAGAAGTATTACTGTACAATACGAGTGCAAAAGCCTTCAGAGTGTCGATCAGCACCACGTCACCTGCTGATATGAGCGTGCAGCTTTTCGAATCGGAGAATGAACACTTCTCCATCCGTTACGATCATGATGCTAAAAAAGTGACGGTGGACCGTTCGGGAATGACGCATGTGGTGGAAGCGCAATTCGGGACATCACGTGAAGTCACACTCGAGAACGATCTTTCTGAAATTGAAATTCTTGTTGATCACAGTATTGCAGAGATCTTTGTGAATGGTGGAGAAGCAGTCTTCACATGCCGTGTTTTTCCATTAAACGAAGAGAAAAATATGACAATCAGCAGCAATAGTAAAACATCATATCAGGTGTACTCGATGAAACGCGGAATCAGCCGCTGATCATAAGGACTGTCGTGCAAGTCAGATAGACTGACTGCCGGCAGTCTTTTTTTGTTTCCGGATATTGAAAGTGGGAAAAGAGAAGCAAGGAGGTTGATCGTATGCCATTTGATTATGACCTGGATTTCGATTCAATTGATTTTCGTGAACATCCTGAGCTATACAGAGTAGGGCGAGGGGAGCAGGGAGTTTTATTAGTGGAGCCCTATAAAGGTGAAATACTGCCGCACTGGCGTTTTAAATCACCGGAGGAGGCAAAAAAATCATCAGAAAAGATTTATGAAATGTTTTTAACCTATAAGAAAGAAGATGATTTTGTCGGTATGGATATGGCGAGGAAATTTATCCAGATGGGATATACGAGAGCCAGACGTTATGCCAATTACAAAGGTGGCAGAAAATACGACAAGAGCGGAGAAATAAATGAACGAGAAATAGATCATGAAAAAGCCCAGTCCGCCTCAATCTTTGAAGAAAAGTGGAAAATCGTAAGAGAAGATGAGGAATATCTGGAGAAAAAGAAACACCATCAAAAGAAGTACGGATAGCACGAATAAAGAACTAAAAATATTTATAAAATTCTGAAAAATAGTGCAGAGGTCTATATAAATGCGTTATAATGAAAGTATTACAGCATGGCGTTGAAGGGAATGAGCCCGAATGAATGTCGCTTACATGCAGCCAAAGGTGAAAAATCTGTCATCTCAAAAGAAAATTACGTTATTTCCCCTTGCTCCTGAAGAAGGTCAAACAGGTGATCAGGATATATTGTCTAGGCTGAAGCTGTCCTTTAGTGAAGAAATCCGGAGAGCCATACGCAATAACGAATTTAAACTGTATTACCAGCCACAGTTCCATGTCGAATCCGGCGCATTAGCAGGCGCGGAGGCATTTATTCGATGGCATCATCCGGACCGCGGGATCCTTTTTCCTGAGAATTTTATTTCACAGGCGGAATATTCAGGTCAGATCATGGACGTTGGACGATGGGGACTTCATGAACTTTTTCATCAGCAGGCAAAGTGGAAAGACCAGGGGGCGGAACTGATCAACATCGCTACGAATATTTCAGGGATTCAATTTGTGAATCGCTCTCTGATCAGTGAAGTCAGCCATTTTCTTGAAGTTTATAAAATAGATCCTGCATTCATCTCCATTGAACTTACAGAGCGTCTAGAAGTCGACCTGGATGTTTGGACACGTCAAGTTACAGACTTGAAGAACCTTGGTATAAAAATTTCACTCGATGATTTCGGTACCGGATACAATACATTTCCCCAGCTGATTAACGTGTCGGTTGATTTTGTAAAAATTGATCGGCGTTTTATTCAGCAGATGACGACCTCAGAAAGAGCGGCATCTGTTGTAGAATCTCTCATAAAGCTTTCAGGATCTCTAGGGTGTACGGCTATAGCAGAAGGAGTGGAGAGTGCTGGCCAGCTCGAGAAAATTAAACAATTCGGGGGCAGAGTGACACAGGGCTTTTATCATGAAGCTGCTTTACCCGCAGATGAATTTTTTTCAAAATACCTTTCGAAATAAAATAACTGTCCCGATAAAAAGATTAAGAGGAGAAAATCTCCTGGTTAATCTTTTCGTTCGGGACAGTTTTTTTAATCCTTACAAATATAAAGCTGCAGCCAGAATGATGAGATGAAAAATCTGGTCCACTACGATCGTTAACCATTTGTCAGGTCCTGCAGGTGTCTGCATAACTTTCTTGACCCACCATTTAACAAACTGCTGCCGGTCAAGGATAACATGGGTAATAAAAATAAATAAAATGGCGATCACAGACAGTCCGTCGAAGGCGATCCAGCTGATTAGAGCGACGATTAAAGTGTATACCGCACAGTGAACAAGGAGTGGAATCCACTTTGACGCTTTATTAGCAGCCATCCAGCCTGTCTGAAATAGAAAGTCACCAATCAAGTGAGAAAGAAAAAGCCATGAAAAAGGAGTCATATTTCACCTCGAATCATTCTTTAGACCTAACATAATATGATAGAATTACTATATCATATTTAATCCTAATAGATAGAGGGAGAATCGGATTAAATTTACATCGAAAGGGAGTGAGGGAATGGGGGTGAATCCTGTTTCAACTTCAGAAATGCCTGCAGAAACACTGCTTAAAATCATTTTTGATTACGCGTCAAAAATTGCACATGAAAATGACCTTGATACGCTCCATATCCTGATGGCGGATATGGGGAAAAAATTGACGATGGCAGACCGTTGTACATTGTGGATTGCAGATCCAGCCAATCAAAAGCTGTGGAGTAAAATTGCACACGGAATGAACCGTATTGAGATTCCGATCCATACAGGGCTCGTTGGTGCTGCCTATCAGAGTGGTGAGATCATTTCCATTAGTGATGCCTATGAGGACGAACGATTCAACCGGGAAGTAGACCGCAGCAGCGGTTATCGCACTAAATCTATTCTATGCATTCCCATTCGTAATATGGATCAGGAAGTGATTGGCGTCTATCAGGCTGTTAATAAACAAAGCTATCCACCCGTGTTTACTGAAAAAGATGAAACCTACCTTTCTCTTGCAGCGACGTATACCGGACAATCCATGGAAAAAGCCATTTTGTATTCAGAGCTGATCGAATCTCAAAAAGAAATTATTTATATGATGGGTACCATTGGCGAGAGCCGCTCAGCTGAGACAGGGAAGCATGTTAAAAGAGTAGCCAGTTATGCCTATATACTCGCTAAAGGAGCGGGCTTGTCTGAAGAAGAGGCAAGGTTGATCGAATTAGCCAGCCCTATGCATGATATTGGTAAAGTATCTATTCCGGATGCGATTTTAAACAAGCCTGGTAAGTTAACGGATGAAGAATTTGATGTCATGAAACAGCATACTGAAACAGGTCACAGGATTTTCAGAAATTCAAAAAGGAAAATCCTGCAGACGGCAGCGATTATTGCGAGGCAGCATCATGAGAAATGGGATGGAACGGGATATCCTGACGGCTTGAAAGGGAAAGACATTCATTTGTACGGACGCATTGTTGCTTTAGCAGATGTTTTTGATGCGCTTGGTACTAAGAGACCTTATAAGAGACCGTGGACGAACGATGAAATCACGGATCTTATCAGACGGGAAAAGGGTAAGCATTTCGATCCATTTATCGTTGAAGTATTTTTCGAAAACCTCCCTGAATTTATCCGCATTAGTGAACAGTATGCTGACAGCCCATAATTAGAGGAGATGATCTGTAATGAAGGAAAAGACATATGTGTTCAAGCGAACGTATCCAATCGAAAGGACAAAAGCGTGGGCGTTACTTTCAGACACAGAACAATTAAATCGACTATCAGGTCTTTTCCCCGTGGAGTTTTCAGATGCCGTTACGAGTGACAAGGAGCTTTTTCGATTCGCTAATGCAAAAGCTTTAGGGCTCGTTCCATTAAAGTGGAGAGAACACCCTTTTGAATGGGTAAAGGAACAGATTTATTCAGTTGAAAGACGATATGAGGGCGGCCCAATAAAGCTTCTAATTTGGGAGGTTGCGTTTAAAGACAGCAATGAAACACTGGAAAATGGACAGCCGGGAACCGAAATTACAGGAACGGCAAGATTTATACCTGCCAACCTTATCGGACATGCTGCGATTCCGACAGTTGGACTGAAATCCATTAAAGAAATCATGAAATATATTGATAAATATCTGGAAGCGAATCATACAGCCGGATTTGAAACGTTACCCTCACAATCCAATGTGAAAGTGGATCAGCAGAGAGTATCCCGTATTAGTGAAAAATTGAAATTTCTTCATCATGATCATCAGCAGATCAGCATCCTGCTGAATCACCTGTCAACAGCCGAAGATAATGAAGTGCTTCATATGCAGCCGTATGCTCTAGCAGACAGGTGGGGATTTTCACGGCAAGAATTCCTTGAATTATTTCTTCACAGTGTAAAAGAGGGTCTTTTAAATCAGGAATGGAGTCTGATGTGTCCGAATTGCCGCGTTCCTAAAAGTACCTCTTCGTCGATGAGGAATGTGAAAAACCAGGTTCACTGTGATTTATGCGGAGTGGATTATCAGCTTGATTTCGACCGCTATATTGAAATGAAGTTTTCCATTCATCCATCAGTCCGCAAGGCGGTGGATCAGGTTTACTGTATGACAGGGCCGGCTCGTTCTCCACATGTTCTTTCTCAAAAAAGAGTTTCCCCCGGGGATGAAACGGTCTTTTATTACCCGGCATTTACAGGACAGGTAAGGCTCAGACTGTTGAAGTCCAATCACGTTATCAAACATGATCTGGAAGCGGAAAGTCATAAAACGCTAAGTTATCAGAATCATGGATGGGAAACATCTGTCACATCATTAAATCGTAATGGCGGTTCGCTGATCATTCAAAACGGATCCGAAAATGAAATCATCGTATTGCTTGAGAATACGGAATGGGACGGTGCTGCTGTTACAGCTGCATCAGTAACTTCTCTGCAGCTATACCGGGATCTGTTTTCAAACGAAGTTCTTTCACCTGATCAACAGATCGGTATTGAATCATTGACTGTGTTATTCAGCGATTTGAAGGGATCAACTTCTCTTTATGAGGAAGTTGGCGATGCACCTGCTTATCATCAGGTTCATACTCACTTCAATTATTTGAAGGATAAAATTGCATCGGGGAATGGAACCATTGTTAAAACGATTGGTGACTCTGTCATGGCGGTTTTTTATAAAAAGGAAGATGCCTTTGAAACAGCATTATCCATACAGGACGGCATGAAGACATTTAACCGGGAGCAAAACAGTAAGATGACGATAAAATTGGGTTTATACTCAGGCCCGGTAATTGCGGTTAATGCTAATGAATTACTTGATTACTTTGGCCGGACAGTGAATATGGCTGCACGGATTCAGCAAAAAAGCATCGGTAATGATTTGCTGGTCGCTGCAACGGAATGGCAGGAATTAAAAGTGTCATCAACATCTTACACTTACAAAGAAGAATTGATTACCGAACGACTGTCAGGTATAGAGGATGAAGTGGAATTGGTCAGGTTGACGGAAATCCACCTTCCAGATTATGCGGAAATGGCTGCAGCATCCAGTGAACAATAAAGGGGAAATGAAGAATGAAAAAACTGCTCATTGCAGATGACGAAGATATTCTCAGAATGCTGATAGAGGACACGCTTGAGGATCTTGATGTGGAGATTTCAGAAGTGACCAACGGCAGGGAAGCATATGAACGTTTGAATGAAGAACCCTTTGATTATCTGATCCTTGATTACATGATGCCTGAAATGACAGGTTATGAAGTGCTGGAGAAGCTGTCAGAGGATATTAAAAAAACCGTAACGATCATTATGTTGACAGCCAAAACACAAAAAGAGGATCAGGAGGCACTGATGCAGGCCGGGGCTGATTATTTTATATCAAAACCGTTCAGTCCGGTTGAACTGGCTGATTTTATGGAGGGGCTGTTTAATGAACAATAACTCGATCAGAAAAAACTTTATGAACCTCACATATAAAATTCTGATCCCTGTTTTTGTTTTAGCTGCAGGACTGTTTATTTTCTTAAGTATTGAAAATCAGCAGATTGAAAATGATTATAAAGCGCTCCAACAAAAAAGTGATGTAATAGTAGAGCTTGAAGAGAGTGTTAGAGGTATTTTCTTTAGAGCGAGAGGCTATTATGCTTTTCAGCTTGATGTGGAAAGAGAGCAGCTGGATCAGGAAATACAGCGCTTTGGCGGGGCTATCGCTGCAGCGAAAGAGCTGCCTCTTGAACCGGATGAACGTCAGCTGATCAATGATCTGGATGCTTTTATGACACAGTATTTCAATGAACTGCTTCCGAACGCACTCGAGTTTGTGGAAAATGATGATTATGAAGGTTTGCAGGCATATTCAGCAAGTGGCGTAAATGTATCAGTAAATGAATTTTTAACATTTGCGGGAGATTTTCGTGACCGGAACAGAATGTTAACGCAGCAATCCATTGAGGAAACCATACAGCATAACATCATGACATTTTTGCTGTTTGGAGGATTAATGCTGTTGTTGATGATTATTTTATTCATCATGATGAGAACGATTCTGAAGTCTATCGTTCGTCCGGTTGAAAAGCTGACAGAAGCTTCTCTTGCAATACAGCAGGGAAGGGAATTTGAGCTTGATCCTGTTTTACAGGGTGCTCAGGGAGAAGTAGGTGTACTCGTAAAGGCTTTTGATAATATGAAATTGTCTATCTCTCATAAAGAAGATGAACTCAGTGCTCAGAATGAGGAGCTGACGGCACAACAATTGGCTCTTCATGAACAGCAGGACCAATTGAGGGATCAGCTCCGGCAAATTGAGGCAACCTCGCAGGCACTCGACAGAACGCTTATGGTAGTTACCGTCAATTCAAACCGTATCATTACGAAAGCCAACCGGATCATTTGTGAAAAACTCGGTTACTCCAGTGATGAACTGCAAGGGAAAACAACGAGAATCTTTCGCACAGGAAGCCGTCCGGATTCTTACTTTGAGCAAATGTGGCAGCAGTTGAATTTCGGCATGATTTTCAATGCTGACGTACAATTGCGCAAAAAAGATGGAGGCATTGTCTACGCAAATATGGCTATGGTTCCTTATTTGGATGAAACGGGCCATGCGTATGAATTTATCATGATTGCGCAGGATATTTCACATTCAAAGCTGGCTGAGGAAGAGTTGAACAGGACGCTTCAGATTACGAAAGAAACGAAGGAACAATTGGAGCTTTATAATGAGCTGAATCAGTCACTTGTAGCAACTTTTAATAAATATGAATTTCTGGATAACACGATAGCGTATTTAAACAGAATGTATGAGTTTGACCGCAGTATGCTCTATCTGGCGGACAGGAGTGTATATTCCGCTTACAATGTGACAACAGAGCGGATCAATGAAGTTTTAAAAGAACCCTTTGATTTTACCAATACCATTAAGGGGCTGACGATTCGTAAAAAGTTATCTCCATCTTATGACCAGACGCTGAATGATGTACCTGAGTATACCTACGAATTAAAGACTGTTGTAGCCAACAACGAAGGAAAAACGCTGGCAGTTTTCAGGGCGGAACGTGCGGGTAATTCATTTTCAGAGAAAGAGTGCGAAGAGCTGACAGGTATTTTTAACAGAATCTCGATTGCGTTTGACAGGATTCTTGCGTACGAGGAAATTGAATATTCCCGTAAACTGAATCAGGAGATTCTAGATAATATGACAGAAGGATTGCAGCTTGTAGACCGGGATGGCTGCATGATTCAGCATAACAAGCCTCTTTGTGACATGATGGGAGAACCTTATGAGAACAAGAAGGTGGATTGTGATGCCTGGCTTAATAAAATTACCGGAATGGCAGAAGAACCTGAAATGCTGCAGACGTTTTTTAAAACAGCTTTTTCAGAAGAAATTACGGGGGTAAAGACGATCCGTTACACAACAAATGAGGAGCACCCGAAAGTCATCGATATTTATGCGACGACTATTTTCAGGGGAACCAAGAGAGTCGGCACCATTTTTGTGTATCGTGATATCACCCGTGATTATGAAGTCGACCGGATGAAGTCAGAGCTTGTCAGCACAGTGAGTCACGAGCTGAGAACTCCTTTGTCAAGTGTGCTTGGATTTACAGAGCTGCTATTAACAAAAGAAGTAAAGCCTGAGAAACAGAAACGTTATATTCAAACGATTCATAAAGAAGCTCGGAGGCTGACAAACCTTATCAATGATTTTCTTGATTTGCAACGGATGGAGTCGGGCCGTCAGGAGTATCATATGGAGCAGGTTCAAATGAATGAGATCATCTTAAAAACGATCGAAAGTATTCAAATACCATCGTCTCATCATGTGATTTTTAACGACGAAGCTCCTTCAACTATTGTTAATGCAGATCAGGACAGACTGACACAGGTATTAACCAATCTGATCAGCAACGCGATTAAGTTTTCTCCGGATGGCGGAGATGTCATCATCAGAACAAAAAGCAGTCCTTCGGGATTAATGGTTTCGATTCAGGATCAGGGACTGGGTATCCCAAAGGATCAGCTTCAGGGGCTTTTCCAGAAGTTTAAACGGATTGATAATAGTGAAAGAAGAAAAATCGGTGGAACCGGCCTGGGTCTTGCCATTTGTAAAGAGATCATTAATCATCATGATGGGACCATCTGGGCAGAGTCGAGTGATGGTTCCGGTTCAACGTTCTCATTTGTTCTGCCTGTTGATCAGCAATCAGAAGCAGCGGCAACGGTGGAGCTGACTGATGATGGGCAGCAGGCACGCGTATTGATCCTGGAGGACGATATGAGTCTTGCGCTTCTTTTATCAGATGAACTCAAGTCAAACGGCTACTCAGTGGTTCATCACCTTGATCCGAAACGGGCGATCCATGATGTGAGAAATGGCAGGATTACGTCTGTGGTGGTTGACCTGTCTCTGAGTGGCGAGCTCGATGGCTGGGATGTCATTAAAGAGCTGAGAGAGGATCCGGCTACCTCGTCTATCCCTATTGTCATTTCATCAGCGCTGGATCGTGATTATGAAAAAATGAGAGAGTATAAGATTGAGCATTATCTTTTGAAGCCTTATCCTCCTGAAGTGCTTTCTGACATACTCAGAACGGAGGAGCGGGAGGACTGACCCGTTACCGGAGTGTGAAATAGTAAAGCCTTCTCCATATTTGATATGGGGAAGGCTTTTTGTCTTTAAGAGCGCATTTCTAACAGATTTTCCATCCCGTCACCTTACTTTACTGATCAGGAGGTTCTTAAAGCGTATTCCGTCCTGATTGAAACTCATAATTCCGCTTGATCATGCCCGTTGAACGCTTAAGGTCAAAAGCATCGTAATAATCCTGAAGCTCTTCATCACACATCAAATCAATCATATACAAATCATCCAGTTCATCCAGCATGCGTTTAACGAGCTCTTTTCCAATTCCCTGCTTTTTGTAGTCAGGCAGTACTTCTAATAGTGGAATATAAGCAGAGAGAATGCCATCACTGATTGCTGTGATAAAACCTGTTACCTGATTTGTCTCCTCTTCAATCGCAATCACTGTGCGATAGCTGTTTTGTAAAATCTGCAGGTGTTTCTCACGAGATGGAGGGTTTGGCCACCCGTCAAAAAAGCCCTCCAGCATAGCAGGTGTAATGCCTTCTGTTGATGTCTGGTAAAGCATGTTCATCAGTCCTCCTTCTTTCATGGACAGTCAGGTTAATGGTTTTTGACAGAGAAAAGTGCCGGTATCAGTATTAAACTTGATCTGGACGACTTCTCTTTAAAAATGAGATTCGACAAAAAGATATAAAATCCTTTTATGATAGTGAATATGCCTGATTGGCAAATGCCTGTTCCGTTTCGGGCTGTGGTCTGTCATAGTAAAAGAAAAAGGGGAGTGGATACAATGAAAACAGCCATGTTAAGCAGATGGCATGTACATGCCGACGATTATGTGAAGGAAGCACTGGCTCATCCTGAAATTGACGTTTGTGCTGTGTGGGACGAAGATGCTAAAAGAGGTCAGGAATGGGCAGATGAATTAGGTGTACCTTTTTATGAGAAACTGGACGATCTTCTTAACCGCAGTGACATAGAAGCAGTAATTGTGGATACTCCTACTGTTATGCACAAAGAGGTGATCATTAAAGCGGCGAAAAAGAGAAAACACATCTTCTCAGAAAAAGTACTGGGACTTACAGTGAAAGAGTGTGAGGAGATTTTTCATGCTGTGGATGAAGCGGATGTTCATCTTATGCTTTCTCTGCCAAGGCTCTCAGCTGATTATTATTTGCTTGGTCAGCAGCTTGCTGATGAAGGAAAGCTCGGCAGACTGACCTCATTTCGATGCAGAGTGTCTCATAATGGGGCTGTTCCGACAGAGGAGAACCCGCAAGGATGGCTACCGGCTGCTTTCCTTAAAAAAGAAGAAACAGCAGGTGGCGCCATGATTGATCTTGGAGCACATCCTATTTATCTTGCCAACCGTTTTGGTGGAGAAGTAAAAGAAGTGAAGGCACTGTTTCACACGGTGTTTGACAGTGAGGTAGACGAGCTTGCCGCAGTTCTGGTGTCATATGACAGCGGATTAATTGCCGTGATCGAAACCGATTTTGTTTCAAGTGGACTGTTCCATCTGGAGCTTCGGGGGACGGAAGGGAATTATCTTGTAGAAGGTAAAAAGGCGCGTATGCAAAACGCTGAAACCGGTGGTGATTGGATAGAACCTGAGCTTCCAGCATCTGCATCAAGTGCAATGGAGCAGTGGGTCAACCAGGTTAAAAGAGGTGCAGAGCCACTCATCACAAGAGAAGATATGCTCAGACTGACTGAAGTGAATGAGCGGGCTTACAGAGGAAGGGAATAGGAGGGAAGAATTTGGAACCGTTTTTTACAGAGAGATTGGTTATGAGACCTTATACGCTCAATGATTATGAGGAATACATCAGACAAATGGAGCGGAGGAAGCCTTCTCAGCATCAATATGATGAAGGTTACATAGACATGAAGGGCTTCACAAAGGAGATGTTTCAGGAAAAGCTTGATCGTTTCCAGCGATGGGCAGAAGACGACCACGTTTATGTGTGGGCTCTATTTAAGAAAGAAAATGGAGAATTAATTGGTCACACGGATCTGATGGTTTTGAGCAGGGGAGATACGCAATGGGGTGTCGCAGGTTATGCGCTTCACAACCAGTTCTGGGGGGAAGGATTTGGAACAGAAGCCCTCAAAGGACTCACAGACATTGCATTTGAAAGGCTGAAGCTTCATCGTCTTGAAGCCCAGATCAATCTAGATAATGGAGCTTCAATCAAAACAGCAAAACGATCAGGCTTTGAATATGAATGTGTCCGTAAAAACTTTCTTTTCGAAAACGGCTGCTGGACGGATCACGTCATTTATGTAAAAACAAAAACGGAAACGAGCGCAGTTTAAGCGTTCGTTTCCGTTTTTCTTTTGCGATTTCTTTTAAAATCCAGCCAGATCCCGATCACAATCGCAATCCACAAAAACGGCTGATCAATACTCAGCGGTGTTTCCGTCTCCCCGCCAATCAACTGAAGAAAAATAACCAGTGCTGCAAAATAAATCGTCACCGGCAGACCCGTCAGTTCGTCCCGCTTTGAAATAGCAGGATCAAATGTCACAATAGAAACGATTAGAAACAGGCCAAATAAAACAAACAAAAACGGTATGGAAAATGGCGTACTGCCTGGAAAGAAAAACATAACAAATACCAGTGTCAATGACGCCAGTGTAAGCAATGAACTAATACGGTTAATCCATAATTTCATGAAACAGCCTCCTCCTGTTCAGTATAGAAGAACGGGTCACAAAGTGTAAACAAATCTCTTGACTACATACCTCTAGGGGTATATATTAATTTTGTACAAACGAAAGGCGGGAAAGCAGTGGAACTGATTTTACTCTTATTGCTATTGTTCAGTATTTCATTTTACAGGCGATACGCACCAGTAAAGGGCGTAGAATGTGTACCCGAAGATCAGTTGGCTGAACCGGATCATCAAGTAATTGATCTGCGTGAATACAACGATCCTGACACACGTACTCAAACAACATTTCAACATATTCCTTACGCTTATTTAAAGCGTTTCTATAAAGAAATTCCCCAAAAAGAAATCCATGTCATCGCATCTGATGAAGTGGACCTGAAATTAGGCATCCGCTTTTTAAAAAGCAAAGGGTTTCAGGTGAAAAAAATGACGTTATTAATGCCTGCAAAGTCAGGTATATACAAACTGAAAAAGTGTGGAGGATATTAACATGAAAAACATTTCCCCGGCAGATGTAGAAAAAAACTATGCTGAACTAAACGTAATTGATGTGCGTGAAACAGATGAAGTCAAAACAGGTAAAATTCCCGGAGCCGTCAATATCCCACTCGGTTTGCTCGAATTCCGTAAACAGGAACTCGACAAATCAAAAGAGTACGTAGTCGTCTGTCACGCTGGTGGCCGCAGTGCACAAGCCACTCAATACATGGAGGACCAGGGCTATCAAGTAACAAACATGACCGGCGGCATGAACAACTGGCAGGGGCCGGTTGAATAATATCATTGATAAATCATTCGTATTTATTTTTTTATCTTATAAAAAACATTATAAAGCGGAAATATCAAACAAAGTGCCGGGTCATTCCGAAGCAGGACACCAGCTTAGGATGTTCCTGGCACGGTTATTTTAATAGCCCTTATCATAATCCACTAAATTAACAGGCAACAACTGCTGATCTAAAAACGATTCCGCATTCTTCAGAAAAATATCCTCAATCACCCTTTTGTTATAATGCTCCGTCGAACCAGCCGTATGAGGCGTAATCATCACATTCTCCATCTCCCATAAAGGACTATCCTCCGGCAGAGGTTCTTTTTCAAAGACATCCAGACCCGCTCCGGCAATTTCGCCTGTTTGAAGGGCACGAGTAAGAGCAGATTCATCAATGATCTCACCCCGTCCAATGTTAACAAGAAAACTGCTTTCCTTCATTTTTGAAAAATGAGCGGACGTAAACAGCTGATTCGTCTCATCAGTCAAAGGCAGCGTAATCACTACATAATCGCACTCAGGGAGAATCTCTAACAGATTGTCGACTGTATACATTTCATCAAAATATTCTTCGTTTTCTCCGCTTCTTCTGAATCCTTTTACCGTCATCCCAAATGCTTTTGCGATTTTTGCTGTTTCTTTTCCAATGGCACCGGCACCGAGTAGTCCAACTGTTTTACCGTGCAGTTCAAGAGACAGCCCGGCGTGATGCCAGGTTTTTGATTGTTGCTGCCGTGTGTAAGCGTTGATTTTCCTTGTCCAGCCGAGCATGAGTGAGAAGATAGTCTCAGAAATCGGGTAAGCATGGACACCGTTGGCGCTCGTCAATATAATATCCCGCTTCTGGAACTCGTCCAGAGGATGTTTATCGACCCCTGCACTCCAGGACTGAACCCATTTTAAGGAGTGAGCTTCTTGCAGATAAGGTGTCATCGCATTTTTCCAGCCGGCAATGATCGTTGCTTCTTTTATGTATGGTCCCCACTGCTCTTCATCTTTTCCGGTAATGATGTTCCACCCATTAAACGTTTGTTTTACTTTCTCAACCAGCTCTTCTTCAAGGTTTTGCGCAATAACGACTGTATTCATTCGATCTCCTCCTATTTTTCTTTATAAAAAACAAGTTCCACACTGATTGCTTCCTGAATCGTGATGACTGCAAATGAATAGTGCGGCTGCCTTCTTTTATCTGTAGCTGAACCGGGATTAAGTAAGATGGGTCTCTGGTCATCTCGCAAAACAGGGATATGAGAATGACCGAACAGAATCAGATCCACATCTTCATGTTCAAATGCCTGAAGCGCACGCTTTTCGGTCGTTTGTCCTTTTCCATGTCCGTGGACGAGACCTACTTTTTTATTTCCCGCCTCCACGATTGTTTTGTCGGGAAGCAGCTCCATGATCTCTCTGCCATCGGTATTTCCGGTTACTCCATGCACCGGCGCATAGGATGACAGTTCGTCAAAAACGGCTTTTGTATTCCAGTCACCTGCGTGCAGAATAAGATCTGCATCTTCTAATTCTTTTACAAGTGGAAGGGGGAGGTGCTTCGCCATTCGCGGCATATGTGTATCAGATAAAGCAATCACCTTCAAAACATTCACCTCTTTGAAATTTTCATGTTAAACTTACATTAATTATCATGTAACTTAATCGTTGAGTAAAGGGGATCGTTTTATGCATTTATACCAGGGGGAGGCTGAACGCCGATCTGATCAACAGAAGGTTTCGTATACTGTTGACAGAGTTCATCCTGATCAAATAAAAGAATTTAAAACGTTTCAGGCAGGTATTGTGGAAACACTTGAGGATCCGGCAACTCTGCAACCGCTGACAGATGAAGAAATTCATTACGTGTTTGATGGCGGGGGCATCGTGATTGCTGCTTCAGTAGAAGGGAAAATAATCGCTGTGCGTGTCCTGTTGTATCCAGGAGATGATGAAGAAAATCTGGGCCGGGATCTCGAGCTTTCCTACGAAGAACAAATGAAGGTGGTCCATCAGGAAATTTCACTTGTTGATCCTGATTTTCGGGGGAATGGCCTTCAGGGTATTCTCGGAAAAGTGATCATGCAGGAGATGAAGTTTTCTACATCTTACTTTGAACACCTTTGCTGTACCGTTTCTCCGGGTAACATTCCAAGTATAAAGGATAAATTCAGGCAGGGGATGTTTGTGCTTGATGTAAAAGTAAAGTACGGTGATCGGCCTAGGTACATTTTTTATATGCCTTTAAAGCAAAAGCTGTTTATCGATAAAGATTCTTACATTTTTATCCGTACTGACAAGCTCTCAAGACAAAAGGACTTTTTTGCTTCAGGCTATGTGGGAGTAGGACTGAACCAGACGAAAATGGGAACCTGGCTGGTTTTTGCAAGACTTCAGGAGTCGGTATAAAGGTTTAAAAAAACGTCATGAGGGTAACCTTCATACTAGATAAAACGAGGAGGCTTTTCATATGACGCAGAATAATTATTCAAACAATAATGACAGCAGTAAATTACTTCTTGGTGTAGTAGTAGGTGCAGCAGTTGGCGCAGCGATTGCCCTGCTGGACAACTCAACACGCCAAAAGGTCATTTCCGGCAGCAAAAATCTCGGATCATCAACAGGCGGTTTTGTCCGGAATGTAAAGGAAAATCCGGGTGAATTCAAAAACGATGTAACAGAACGTTTTAAATCCGCTGTAAGCACGCTGAAAAGCGCTATGAATGAAGCCCAGACGCTATATGAAAAAGTAAATGAAGAGGTCGTACCTCAAATCGAATCAATCCGTGAAAGTGCTTCAGAAATCGTTGAAACGGCTAAAGAAGTAACGGAGGATGCGAAAGATATCGGATCACAGGTTGCTGATGCCGGGTCTGAAGTAAAAGGCAGCGTTTCTACAGGAGATCAACATGACAGCAATGTTGTTCAACTATCAAAAGAAAGCCAAAAAACAGTAGACGCTTCTCCTAAAGGAGATATTCCGGGAGATGTTGGACGTCAGTAATCAAAATAAAGCGGGATAGGCATCTGATGCTTATCCTGTTTTTTATGCTTTATAACGTAAGGTTGTGCGGCTAATTCGTGAGGATACGGCATGAATTCGTCAGTATCCCAAGTGCTTTTGTGAGTTAGCGCGCGTAATTCGTGAGGTTGGGGGATGAGTTCGTGAGTTCAGTACCATTTGACCTATCCGGCCCTCCATCAAAACCGCGCGCTGGACAAACAAAGGGGTTGGAAAACTTCGTGAGTTTGTCCTGATAATTCGTGAGGATCCGGCATGAATTCGTCAGTTCCCCAAGAGCTTTTGTGAGTTGGCGCGCGTAATTCGTGAGGTTGGGGGATGAATTCATGAGTTCAGTACCATTTGACCTATCCGGCCCTCCATCAAAACCGCGCGCATAACCTCAAAAAACATAAAAAAAAACCGACTCCCCTGAGGGAATCGGCTTCACTTGTTTAGTCTATTAAGACTGTTTGCGAGTGCGAAGTGCAACTGTTGTTGTGATCGCAGCAAGCAGTAGTCCTGCAAGGATCCATACGTATGGAAGTTCAGATGATGCTGTGCCACCAAAACCTGTGTTTGGCATTTCAGCAGGCATTTCACCGCCACCGAACTGATCCGGGAACTGGTCTACGATTGCAGCTGATAGTCCAGCAGCAGGCATTGTCATGTGAGCCCATGCTTCACGGATTGAGCTGTAAGCTGTTTCATAATCACCAGCTACATAAGAGTCAAATGCTGTGAGAAGTTGACCAACGTGTGCTGTTAATCCTTCTTCAAGTGCATCAGCAGGTACGCGGCTTTCAGTTGCTGCGTCAAGGAATGCAGCCTGTTCTACGATATACTCATCGAGTTCAGCTTTAGCAGCTTCCTGTCCTTCCGTATTACCTTCACCAGTAGCAACTACATAATCAACGAAGTATCCAATATGAGAGTTCCAGATCTCAGAGAACTGAGCTCCAGCTTCTTCACCGTATACAGAAGATACAGCAGCAGTCAGGTCGTCAGCGTTAGCAGTTAATGCAGCAGCAGCCTGGTCAAAGCTTTCAGCTCCGTCAGCGCCATCCTGCATCGCCATAGCAGCAAGTCCAGCGTGCTCAGTGAATACATAGTTTAGTTGAGCACGAAGATCAACTGCAGGTGTATCAGGGTTTGTTCCTTCAAACTGATCCGGGAACTGGTCAGCGATTGCTACAGATAGCTGCTCAGCAAACATGCTCATGTGGTGAATCGCTTCACGCTCACCTGTGTAAGCTGTTTCGAAATCACCAGCTACATAAGCATCGAACACTTGTAGTAACTGATCAATATGCATTTGAAGTCCTTCTTCAAGTGCAGGAGCCGGCAGGCGGTCTTCAGTTGCTGTTGCAAAGAATGCAGCCTGTTCTACTTTGTACTCTTCAAGCTCTGCAAGTGCAGCGTCTTTCCCTTCCTGATTATCTTCAGCAGTTGCTGTTACGTAATCAACGAAGTATCCAATGTGAGAGTTCCAGATTTCAAGGAAAGCAGCTCCGTTATCTTCACCGTATACAGAAGATACTGCAGCAGCGATGTCATCAGAGTTAGCTGTCAGTGCAGCAGCAGCTTGATCGAAATCTTCAGCTCCGTCAATTCCTTTTCTCATTGCTTCGATTGCAAGGAATGCGTGCTCAGTTAATGCAGTGTCAAGCGTGATACGAAGTTCAGCAGCTGGTGTAGCTGTGCTCGCTTCCATACCTGACTCAGCGTGGTCGGAGCCTTCACCGTGATCGTGTGCAAATGCGGCGGTTGGCATAAGTAAAGCAAAACTTAATGGCACAGCTAACATACTCTTCTTCAATTTCATGTGTAATCTCTCCTTTTTCTTTTAAAAGTATTGGTTCTGTTCAGGCTAACGGGAAGAAGTAAGAGTTGGATCACTTTTTTTGAAAAAAGATTTATTTTTCTAAAAAAGGTCTTTTTTTCATCTTCTGTTGAGCCATTCAAATAGAGAAACGGAACGATTTCAAAAAAGGATCACAAAAATAAAAACTTTTTTGATGATGATGTTTTTTTGCATGACGATTCGTGGACAGTTATGTAATATTCACGATTTAGACTTTGACTTGAGAATGCATTTATGAGAAAAAAGAGAAAGAAATACGTGCTGGGGGTAAATGATATGAAAAAAGTGAAAAGCGGCCTGACGATTCTGGCTGCTGTGATCATGGCTGCAGGATGCTCTACTGAAGAAAGTAGCTCGTTTTATGAACCGGTTGATGAACAGACAGGCGCTCACCATGTTCATGGGATGGACTTTGTTGAAGGAGAACTGATTGTCGCTACACATTATGGCTTATTTAAGCGCGATGGGGATCAATGGTTACATTCAACTTCAAATAATCACGATTATATGGGATTTACGTCTTTCGGGGACGGTTTTTATGCGAGTGGTCATCCTGATCCTTCTACTGACCTGGAGAATCCACTGGGTCTGGTTAAAAGTCTGGACCAGGGCGAATCTATGGAACAGCTCGTTTTTTCAGGTGAGACAGACTATCATTATATGGCTGCCAGCCGGGAGGGAAAACGGCTCTATACCGGTCTGATGGAAGGAAACAGTGAGCTTGATGCAGGATTTTATTATACAGACGATGAAGGTGACAGCTGGATTCCGATGGAGCTTCAGGGACTCGAAGCTGAAAGTCTGTTCGGATTTGCAGCCCACCCTTCTAATAAAGAAGAATTAGTGCTTATGACAGATAAAGGACTCTTTCAGTCAACTGACAGTGGTAAGACCGTTACATTGCTCGATAACAGTCAGGGAACCACTGCAGCTTATTTCACAGAAGACGGTTTATATACGGTTGAAGGAAACCTTGTGAAAAAAGATCAGCAGGAGATCGGCAGCATTGATTTTCTAGATGAGGCAGTGATGTATCTCGCTGTAAACCCGGATAAACCGGAGGAGATTTTTGCTGTTACAGGAGCTGGAGATGCTGCTTTTTCTTCAGACGGTGGAGAGACATGGAACGAAGAAGTCATTTATCAGACTGCTAATGAAGCTGAGACGCATGATGATGGACATGAACATTAAAGAACACGCTGGAATATGAAATTCCGGCGTGTTCTTTTTACATTATAGAAAAATCAGTCCGGCAAGAGCGCCTGACAGTACAACAACCCATGGCGGCAGCTTCCAGAATACAAGCATGCTGAAAAGAAAAGCAGCGAGCACAAAATGAATCGGCTCAATAATAGAGCTGGTCCAGATTGGGAAATAAAAAGCTGAAATCAATATACCGACAACAGCTGCATTGACGCCCATAAACGCTGCTTTCATCTTAGGATTCTGACGCAGTGCATTCCAGAATGGAAGAGCACCGAGAATCAGAAGGAAGGCCGGAAGAAAGATTGCGGCAGTTGCCAGCAGTCCGCCCTGCCATCCGCCAATGAAGGCTCCAATGTAAGCAGCAAACGTGAACAGTGGACCAGGAACGGCCTGAGCTGCTCCATAACCGGCAAGGAACTGTTCTTCAGTCAGCCATCCGGTTGGTACGAACTCTCTTTCTAATAGAGGAAGAACGACGTGTCCGCCTCCAAATACGAGTGAACCAGATCGGTAAAAGCTGTCAAACATCGCAATCCAGTTCGCGGATGTGAATTCTCTTGCAATCGGCAAAATAATTAATAAAGCGAAAAACAGTGTCAGGAAAACAGCGCCAAGCTTCTTGGAAACCGGAAACTTGAATGTCGGGTTTTCCTCTGACGTGTCCCCTTTAAATAATAAAAATCCTGCAAGTCCTGCAATCAGAATAACCGCTACCTGACTGACTGTTGTCTGCCATAACAGCGTAACCGATAAAGCTAATAATGCGAGGGCTTTTCGCTGAAGGTCCGGCGTCAGGTTTTTAGCCATTCCCATAATTGCGTGAGCAACAACCGCTACTGCCACAATTTTTAACCCTTGTAACCAGCCTGAGTTTGTTACGTCAAAGACATTGACAATCATAGCAAAAATGATCAGTGCAATAACAGAGGGCATTGTAAACCCAATAAAGGAAACCAATCCACCTAATAGGCCTCCCCGCATGACACCAATCCCGATCCCAACCTGACTGCTGGCAGGTCCAGGCAGGAACTGGCTCAGCGCAACGAGATCCGCGTACGTTTTATCATCCATCCATTTTCTGCGCTGAACGTATTCATCACGGAAATATCCAAGGTGTGCAATCGGGCCGCCAAATGATGTGAAACCAAGCCTCATTGACACCATTAAAATTTCTAACAGTGATCCTCTTTTTTGTTCCATCATAATCTCCCTTCTAATCTTTGATTTCTTTAAACAGCTCGTAAGCTTTGCTGCGTGCTTCTTTCAGAACGGCGACACCTTTTTCGGAAGCAGTGTAATACTTTCGGATATGGCCATCCACATTTCGTTCCTCCTTGATCAGTAAACCGTCTGTTTCCATTGAGTGGAGAATCGGATACAGGGTACCGGCACTGATGGAGTAACCATGTTCCCTTAATTCCTCCGTCATCCATGCACCGTAAATGGGGTGTTCAGAAGCGTGATGGAGGATATGGATCTGGATAAAACCAAGAAACAGTTTACGCAACACTTTATCTTCCAATGAAAGACCCTCCTCGTCATTCGATATCGGAAACCGATAACGAAAATCTATAGTGGATTCTATCAGGGAATGTTTCGTTTGTGTACTGAAAAAGCTTATGTTTACAAAAACTTAACAAAACAAAATGGGTAAAGTTTAACGTGACATCCGCTGAAGTTTATACTATTATTTAAAACGAAATCATTACGATTTATTAGGAGGATTTTCATGACAATACCTGTAACAGTCCTGAGTGGCTACCTTGGAGCGGGGAAGACGACGCTTCTCAATCATATACTGCATTCAAAACAAGAATTGAAGGCGGCTGTCATTGTAAACGATATGAGTGAAATTAACATTGACGGTGGTCAGCTGAAAAAAGGTTATTTCTCAAGAACGGATGAAACACTGGTTGAAATGCAGAATGGCTGTATTTGCTGCACGCTGCGTGAGGATTTAATGATTGAAGTAAAGCGGCTGGCTGAAAAAGGGGACATTGATTATATATTAATTGAATCCACGGGTATTTCAGAGCCGATCCCTGTTGCACAGACGTTTGTTTATGAAGATGAGGAAACTGGTATTGATTTATCACAGCACTGCCGTCTGGATACGATGGTGACGGTTGTGGATGCCATGCGTTTTGCTGATGATCTGGAGAGTGGGGAAACACTGCTTGACCGAAAGCAGACGGATGATGTGAATGATGAGCGCGATGTTTCGGACCTGCTGATTGATCAGGTGGAATTTGCAGATGTGATCATTCTGAACAAGATGGATGCTGTATCAGAAGAAACAGCATCAAAAATCAACACATTACTGGCAACGTTAAATCCTGACGCAAGAATCATTCCGGCAAGCTACGGTCAGATAGAAGCAGCTGATATTTTAAATACACACCGATTTGATTTTGAAAAATCAAGTCATTCTGCAGGTTGGATTAAGGAATTAAACGAAGAGCATATTCCGGAGACAGAGGAATATGGAATCACTTCTTTTCTATATAAAAGACAGCACCCTTTTCACCCGGCACGTTTTTATGAGTGGCTGAGTGAACTCCCGGAAGAAATTGTCCGTTCAAAAGGCTTCTTCTGGCTCGCGACGAAGCAGCACACAGCAGGACTCGTGTCACAGGCTGGGAAGTCGATTCAGCTTCAGTCAGCGGGCAGCTGGGTGGCATCAATGTCTGAGGAGGAGCAGCGGGCAGCCCTTGCTGAAGAGCCTGAATTGAAGCAGAGATGGCATGCTCAATGGGGGGACCGTATCAATGAGCTCGTTTTTATCGGAATTGATCTGAAAAAAGATGAGATCATTGCGGAACTTGATGCATGTCTACTGACAGAAGAGGAGCTTGCATCTGACTGGTCAACATTAGAGGATCCGTTTCCTGATTTTTCAGCACGTTAAAAATAATAAAAGCCCAAAGCGTTTTGAATGCTTTGGGCTTCTGTTTTTAGTTAGTCGATTGTGCAAGTCTCACCAGCAAATGAGCTAATTGATGGCGCTGCTCTTTATCACCAAGCTTCCACAATTCCTGTAAAAGCTTCTCTTCACGGTTTCTTGGCTCTTCGTTTTTAGCCAGGTAATCCCCTATTTTCTCAGCACCCTTAGCCAGACTTTCTTCACTTAAACCGAGCTTTTCCCCCTTGGCAACCTGATCACCAAGATAGTTTTTAAAATGCTCAAAGTTTTGAAGGATTTCCTCTTTCTTTTCAGGTGCAATATTACGCGCTTCCTGCTCAACTCTATTTTCAATACTCATGGTAAAACCTCCTAAGATTGTTATAGTTGAATGTCTTTCCCTTTTAAAGGATGAATAAACAATTATTATGAAAAAGCGGATTGTCTAAATGAAAACCCATTATTTTTGAGAAGTCTTTTAATGATTGTTTTGGATATGCTCTGCGATTGTAGTTGATATTTGCTTTTCGGGATTTGTATGAAATGTGAAAAGGTATAGTTTCATAGCTAATTTGTTTAAGTGTTTCAACGCTCATCCCTTGTTCTTCCACTCATTTACTGCTATCTTTATAAAAAACTAAATTTTCAGCTTTTACATAGAATTTTAGGAGATGAGGGGGCGGATCGTGTGCATCAGAACAGATATTCAAGGCAGGAGTTATTTACACCGATTGGCGCCGGGGGACAGGAAGAGATTCAGAAAAAGCATGTGCTGATTATCGGGGCCGGAGCACTTGGAACAGGTGCTGCTGAAGCGCTGGCACGGGCCGGTGTTGGCAAGCTGACGATTGTGGACCGGGATTATGTGGAGGTCAGCAATCTGCAGAGACAGCAGCTTTATAATGAAGAGGATGCTCGCAAAAAGCTGCCAAAGGCAATTGCGGCAAAGTATCGTCTTGAACAGGTGAACAGTCTGATTGATATTGATGCGATTGTGGCGGATTTAACGTATCAGGATCTGCTGAAGCTTGCAAAAAACAGTGATTTGATGATGGATGCAACGGATAATTATGAGACGCGGCTGGTCATGAATGATGTGTCTCAAAAACTTTCTATACCCTGGATTTACGGGGCATGTGTAGGCAGCTACGGGATGTCATTTACCATTGTACCGGGTGTTACGCCGTGCTTTCAGTGTGTGTGGGAGACAATGCCGCAAAATGGACAGACGTGTGATACAGCAGGCATTATCAGTCCTGCTGTTACCATGGTCACTTCTCACCAGGTAGCGGATGCCCTGAAGATTTTAAGTGGCAATATGGATGCTCTGAGTGGAAAAATCGTTACGTTTGATGTCTGGGAGAATCAGTATCAGGCAATTGGCGTATCAAAATTAAAGAAAGAGAAATGTCCTTCATGCGGAGAGAATCCGACCTATCCTTATCTGACACCTGAACATACAATGAAAACAGCTGTGTTATGCGGAAGAGATACGGTTCAGATCCGGCCGGCGGAGAAAAAGGCCATCGATTTGGGCGATTTGCATACTATTTTTTCTACACAGGGATTGCCTGTACAGTACAATTCTTTTTTGATCAGTGTCAATCTGGATCCGTATAGAATGGTTGTGTTTAAAGATGGACGTGTACTCGTTCACGGAACAAATGATATTTCAGAGGCGAAAAAAACGTATCACCGCATTTTCAGCTGATACGGTTTGTGAGGAAAAAGGAAGGGAAAACAAAAAGATCCCCGCTGTTGGATAAAGCGGGGATCTTTTAAACATAATGGGACATTCAGTCGATTTTAGTGCCGGGAATGTCACGACGAAGGTAATCGCCATTTTTCCCGCCGGTTTTTTCATACAGGTAGGTGGGGCCAATAATGATTCCTTTGTCTGCAGCCTTACACATATCATAAATCGTTAGTGCGGCTGTGGAGGCGGCTGTCAGGGCTTCCATTTCAACGCCGGTACTGCCTTTTGTTTTGACTGAAGCAGTGATGATCAGCTCAAGTCTTGAAGACAGATCCCATTCAAATGACAGGTCAATACCGCTCAATGAAAGTGGATGACACATTGGAATGAGTGTGGATGTCTGCTTGGCACCCATAATGCCTGCGATTTGGGCAACAGCGAGTACATCACCTTTTTTATTCGTTCCATAATGAATCTGCTGATAAATATCCTCGTTCACGATGACGCTCGAGCGCGCAGTCGCTGTACGTACCGTTTCCTGTTTATCAGAGATATCCACCATTTTGGCGCGACCCTGATCATTAAAATGTGTAAATTCTTTCATTCAAATCACCCCAATTATCTTAAGTAATCATATTGTAGCACGCTGGGAAAGAAAGGAGAGGAAGAGTTTGGTTGAGAAAAGAAAACCGATTCCGGTCAGTGAAGCGATTCGGAAAGTCATGAATCAGTCGATAGATATGAAGACAGAACGTATACATATTGAACAGGCAAATGGGAGGATACTGGCAGAAGACGTTACGGCTACCCACCCTGTACCTCCGTTTGACCGCTCGCCATACGATGGATTTGCGATCCGTTCAGAGGATTCAGTGGAGGCAACCAGAGATCAACCCGTGACCTTCACTGTAACAGAAACGATCGGTGCAGGTTCGGTGCAATCCAAGCCGGTAGGACCGTATGAAGCAGCGAGAATTATGACTGGGGCCATGCTGCCGGAGGAATGCGATGCGATTGTCATGCTTGAGCTCACAACAGAGCCAGAGCCCGGTAAAATGTCTATTAAACGCTCATTTTCACCAGGACAAGACGTTTCATTTAAAGGAGAAGATATTGCTCATGGAGCAACGCTTGTTCAAAAGGGAACGGTCATGAATCCAGGGATCATTGCTCTTTTAGCCACATTTGGATATGAGTATATCTCAGTCGGTGTCAGACCGGTTGTAGGTATTCTTGCAACGGGATCAGAGCTGCTTGAAGTACATGAGCCGCTTGAACCGGGTAAAATCCGCAACAGTAATGCGCTAATGGCAGCAGCTCAGGTGGAACGCGCAGGAGCCGAACCGCGACTGCTTGGAAAGCTGACTGATGACCCGGATGAATGCTTTGAAGCCGTTAAGAAATCGTTAAGTGAGGTGGATGTTTTAATCACGACAGGTGGTGTATCCGTCGGCGACTTTGATTTCTTACCTGAGGTGTATAAGCGTCTCGGAGCGGACGTTTTATTCAATAAAATTGCTATGCGGCCTGGAAGCGTGACCACAGTGGCTTATGGAGACGGAAAGTATCTGTTCGGATTATCAGGAAATCCTTCCGCCTGTTATGTAGGCTTTGAGCTTCTTACAAGGCCTGTCATTATGACTATGATGGGCAGCAGTAAGCCTCATCACACGATTGAAGATGCCATATTAAGCACTGATTTTACAAAGCCAAATCCCTTCACAAGATTCGTGAGAGGAAAGGTTGAGATTAAGAATGGACAGCTTTATACGAGTCCTTCAGGCTTTGATAAATCCAGCGCGGTCAGTTCTCTTGCTTCAACAGATTGCCTGATTATGCTGCCGGGCGGAACAAGAGGGTATCAGTCGGGTGATTCAGTGAGAATTGTGTTACTTGAATCGGGACATGGAAGTGAGTGGCCGTGGTGATACCCGTTCTTCAGGTCATCGGCTATCAGGACAGCGGAAAAACGACAGTGATGAAACAGCTGATTAAAGCTGCTGAATCCAAAGGTATTTTAACCGGGACAATCAAGCATCACGGGCATGGCGGCTTACCTGAACAGCCTTCCGGTAAAGACAGCCGTGTACATTTGGAAGCGGGTGCCTCCGTAAGTACTGTAGAAGGGGAAGGTGCAGTCGTTCTGCAATCTGTTTCAGGTGTGTTATCACTGGAGTCGCTTCTTGATTTTTACAGAAAACTGCCGATTCATGTTATTTTAATAGAAGGATATAAAAAAGAGCATTTCCCAAAAATCGCTGTGATCAGGGATGCCCGGGATCTCTCATTGATAGATACGTGCACAAATGTTCAATTGGTCATATCAGCAGCGCCATTGACCGGATTAACTTTGCCAAATCTATTATTCGAAGATCAGTCGGGATATATAAAGTGGTTTTTAAACTGGTTAAAGGAGGAGAGCGCTTGTTTATCGTAACGGAAGATTCAATTTCAATCGAAGAAGTGTCAAAGAAAGTGATTCGTCCTGAAGCTGGGGCAGTTGTGACCTTTACAGGAACCGTACGAGAATTTACGAAGGGGCGACGAACCCTTCAGCTTACATACGAAGCCTATGCCAAAATGGCAGAAAAGCAACTGAAGCGGATAGGTGATGAAATCAAGGAACGCTGGCCGGATGCAGTGACCGCCATCACACACCGGACAGGTACGCTGGGCATATCTGATATTGCGGTTGTGATCGCCGTGTCCACACCGCACAGAAAAGATGCCTATGAAGCAAATGAATACGCAATTGAGCGGATCAAAGAGATTGTACCCATCTGGAAAAAAGAAAAATGGGAGGATGGGGAAGAGTGGATTGGTGATCAGCTTGAAAAACATCCGGGAACACCATCGAAGGAGGAAATCCATTGATTACAGTAAATTGTTTTGCCCACTTAAAAGAACAGCTGGGACAGGATCGGATCACGCTTGAATACAAGGAGCTGACCGTGCAACAGCTGCTGCAGGTCTTACAGGAAAAATATGAAGTAAAGACAGAAACTATCCTCGTTGCAGTCAATGAAGAATATGCATTTCCGGAAGATAAGATCACGGAATATGACACGGTCGCGCTCATTCCGCCGGTCAGCGGCGGATGATCATCATTGGAGCGGTAATGGCTGGCGGTAAATCAGTCCGTTTTGGGAAACCAAAAGCTTTTGCCGAGTTTGATGGATCTCCCTTTTATAAAAGAGCAGTGGATGCGCTGACACCTCATACAGAGAAGGTGTTGTTATCAATCAGAGATGAACAGGAAGAGATGTTTGGGGAAATAGATCTCGAGCTAATAAAAGACCTGCCCCCTTACAAAGGATGCGGACCGCTCGGAGGCTTATATGCCATGATGAAACAGACAGACGGAGACGCTTATCTTGTTCTGCCGTGTGATTTACCGCTATTTACGGAAACGGCTGTTTCCTTATTGCTTAACCAGTTTGAAGAAGGTGTAATGGCTGTGGTTCCGGAAGTCGATGGTGTTCTACAGCCCCTTTCAGCACTCTATTTAAAAGGATGCCTGCCGTATATCGAAAAGCAGCTTCAACAGGGAGATTATCGTATGACAGGGTTTTTAAACGAGATTCCCTGGAAAGCAGTGACGGATCAGGAACTCGGTGTATCAAAGGACGTTTTTTTGAATGTAAATGATCAAAAAACCTATCACGACTTAATACAAAAAAGCACTTCTTTAGGAAAGGAGGGAGACAATGGAGCCGATTAAAGATACTTATAACAGACCGCTGCACGATATCCGGATATCCGTCACGGATCAATGTAACTTCCGCTGTGGTTATTGTATGCCGGCCGACTTGTTTGGGCCTGACTTTGCTTTTATGCCGAAGGAGCATTATCTGACCTTTAATGAGATCGAAAAACTGGTCAGTGCGATGAGCGAGCTTGGTGTGGAAAAAGTTCGGCTGACAGGTGGAGAACCCCTTTTACGGAAGGACCTTCATGAGCTAATTGAGAAGCTGAACCGAATTGAAGGGATCAAAGATATTGCCCTGACCACAAACGCGATGCTGCTTCCCAAACAGGCGAAAAAACTGAAGCAAGCGGGTCTTCAGCGAGTGAATATCAGTATGGACGCGATTGAAGAGGATGTTTTCAAAAAAATGAACGGACGTAATGTCAGCACAAAGCCGGTTATTAAAGGGATTGATGCAGCACTTGAAGCAGGACTCGAAGTGAAAATTAATATGGTCGTGCAAAAGGGAGTGAATGATGATCAAATCCTGCCGATGGCGCGGTTTTTTAAGAAAAAAGGGATCACGCTCCGTTTCATTGAATTTATGGACGTCGGCAACACAAATGGCTGGAAAATGTCCTCCGTTGTCACTAAAAAAGAAATCATCGGACTGCTTCAGCAGGAATTTGATTTAGAGCCGGTGGACCCTGACTATTTCGGGGAAGTAGCCAACCGGTATCGCTACACGGATGAAGAAAATGAAGTCGGTGTGATTTCTTCCGTATCTGACTCATTCTGCTCAAGCTGCACAAGGGCCAGGCTGTCAGCTGATGGGAAGCTCTACACCTGCTTATTCGCAACAGAAGGCTACGATCTGAAAGAAGCAGTTCAAACGAAATCACATGAACAGTTAAGAGAAGAAGTCGCAGGGATCTGGGCCAGACGTGCTGATCGTTATTCTGATGAACGAACGGAAGAAACCGCTAAAAACCGACCGAAAATTGAGATGTCCTATATCGGCGGGTAAAGGAGTTTAGAGCATGTTAAGTGAACATAGGAAAAAATCCTCCAAGTCAGTCGCCTGTAAGGTCATTACTGTAAGCGACACACGGACGGAGGAAACCGATAAAAGCGGCAGACTGATGATTGATCTCCTGAAAAAGGAAGGCCACCAGATCATCCATTACGAAATCGTAACGGACGAACGGATTCTGATTGAGAGAGCCATTCAGTCCGGGCTGAAGGATGAAAAAGTGGAAGCGATTCTTATTAATGGAGGAACAGGCGTAGCACCGAGAGATGTGACCATTGAAGTAGTCAAACCGCTGCTTGAAAAAGAACTCCCCGGCTTTGGAGAAATCTTCCGCTACCTCAGCTACACAGAAGACATCGGATCTGCCGCTATTCTCTCAAGAGCATGCGCAGGAACCGCCAATAAAACCGTCGTTTTCTCCACACCTGGATCAAGCGGCGCAGTCAAACTTGCCATGGAAAAACTCATATTGCCGGAGATCGGGCACCTTGCCTGGGAACTCACAAGATAAAACCGTCCTGACTGGGGCGGTTTTTCTTATGGGTGCCGGTTGATTGATGAAGGGTGAAATTGTTGATAGCCAGGGAGCTTTTGTCGTTAATTGCATAAATGATGTCGATAGAGCCGTGGTTTCTGTTGATAGGATTCATTACGCGCTTGGAACTGTTAATAGACTGCTGGAAGATGTTAATAGAGTTGGCAGATTTGTCGTTAGCCGCCTGCTTTCTGTTCCAACAGTCCTGACTTCTGTCGATGCGACATCTCGCCACTTTGGAAATTGCGAGCTTGCAGTTATTTGACCACTCTTGGCGGTTATTTGACAACTTTTAGAGGTTATTTAGCAACTCTTTTGCTTCATTTGACCACTTAACACTGTTATTAAACAACTCTCATAACATGTACATTAATCAGCCATCCAAACTATTTCGCTACCAAACAATCTCAAATTCAAACTTTTTCACTATTTCTAGTTTCACCCATTATCTGATAGGGTAATAAATGACAGGTGCGAAAAACTGAAAATTATAAAAATTGTACAGGGGGAGAGAAATGTGTCAGAACAGATCAACGTAACGATCAACGGAAAACCCGCAGTTATTGATGCTAATTTATCTGCTATGCAGGTACTCGAGGATCATCAGACGGAGGTTCCGTCCGTCTGTTACCATCCGAGCCTTGGGGCAATTGAAACTTGTGATACGTGTATTGTGAAAGTAAACGGGGAATTTGTCAGATCCTGCTCAACCAAACTGAAGTCCGGCGATGTGATAGACGGAGTATCAGCAGATGTTAAAGAAGCCCAGGTAATCGGAATGGATAGAATCCTGAAAAATCATGAGCTGTACTGTACAGTCTGTGATTACAATAACGGCACCTGCGAAGTACATAACACAGTCAAGGAAATGAAGGTCAATCATCAAAGTATGCCTTTTGAACAAAAGCCATATGAAATTGATGATTCGAATCCATTTTACCGCTATGATCCTGATCAGTGCATCCTGTGCGGAAGATGTGTTGAAGCCTGTCAGGATGTCCAGGTAACGGAAACACTTACAATTGACTGGACACTAAAAAAGCCGCGTGTTATCTGGGACAAAAATTCTAAAATCAATGAGTCATCCTGCGTATCATGCGGACACTGCTCCACTGTCTGCCCTTGTAACGCCATGATGGAAAAAGGCATGGAGGGCGAGGCCGGATTTTTGACGGGGATCGCAAAGAAAACGCTGCGCCCGATGATTGAACTGACGAAAAATGTTGAAACCGGTTACGGCTCCATTCTGGCCATTTCTGATATGGAATCGGCTATGCGGGAAGACCGGATTAAGAAAACAAAAACGGTTTGTACGTATTGCGGAGTTGGCTGCAGCTTTGATATCTGGACCAAGGACCGTAAAATTCTCAAAGTTGAGCCTTCCGTTGACGCTCCGGCAAACGGCATTTCAACTTGTGTAAAAGGGAAATTCGGCTGGGATTACGTAAACAGTGAGGAACGTCTGACGAAGCCTCTGATCCGTGAAGGTGATGCATTCCGCGAGGCGGAGTGGGAGGAAGCGCTCAGTCTGATCACTTCGAAATTCAAAGAATCACTCGAGAAAAAAGGCCCTGATTCCATGGCATTTATCAGTTCTTCCAAATGTACCAACGAAGAATCATATGTCATGCAGAAGCTGGCACGTGCTGTCATTGGGACAAATAACGTGGACAACTGCTCCCGTTACTGTCAGACTCCAGCGACAATGGGTCTATTCAGAACGGTAGGTCATGGAGGAGACTCCGGATCAATTACGGATATCGCAAAGGCTGGTCTTGTCCTCATTGTAGGCTCTAATACAGATGAATCTCATCCTGTACTGGCGACCCGGGTTAAACGTGCTCACAAGCTTCATGGACAGCGATTGATCGTTTCTGACATTCGCCGTCATGAAATGGCTGACCGTGCTGATCTCTTTTTCCAGCCAAAACCTGGATCAGATCTTGTATGGTTATCAGCCGTTACAAAGTATATTGTAGACCAGGGCTGGGCTGACCAGGAGTTTCTGAATAACCGTGTGAATGGGATAGATGAATATATCGAAAGTATTCAAAAGTTCACGCTTGAATACGCTGAGGAAGCAACAGGTCTCTCTAAAGATACACTGATTAACATCGCAGAAGAAATTCATCAGGCCAAAACGACCGCTGTGTTATGGGCGATGGGTGTAACGCAGCACTCAGGCGGAAGTGACACGAGTACTGCGATTTCAAATATGCTGCTGATCACTGGGAACTATGGTAAGCCTGGTGCGGGAAGCTATCCGCTTCGCGGTCATAACAACGTACAGGGGGCGAGTGATTTTGGCAGTATGCCAGACCGTTTCCCGGGTTATGAAAAAGTGGCTGATGATGAGGTTCGGGCAAAATATGAAAAAGCGTGGAACACAAAAATACCGGCTGAAAAAGGTCTTAATAATCATGAGATGATTGACGCAATTCATGAAGGTAAGCTGAATGTCATGTATTTAAAAGGTGAGGATATGGGAATCGTGGACTCCAATATTAATTACGTTCATGAAGCCTTTGAAAAACTGGATTTCTTTGTTGTGCAGGACATTTTCCTTTCCAAAACAGCGGAATTTGCTGATGTTGTACTGCCTGCGAGCCCGAGTCTTGAAAAAGAGGGTACGTTCACGAATACGGAACGTCGGGTGCAGCGCTTGTATCAGGCGCTTGAGCCGCTCGGAGATTCCCGTCCTGACTGGGAAATTATTCAGGACATTGCCAATCGTCTCGGTGCTGATTGGCATTATACACATCCGAGTGAAATTATGGCGGAGGCGGCTTCACTAGCTCCTTTATACGCAGGTGTAACATACGAACGTCTGGAGGGCTATAACAGCCTTCAATGGCCGGTCGCCGCTGATGGAACAGACTCACCACTGTTATTCCTGGACGAGTTTCCGTTCCCGGATGGCAAAGCAAGATTGTTCCCGGTCGATTGGACAAAGCCGCTTGAGTTTGAAAAAGAGTACGACATTCACGTGAATAATGGACGTTTACTGGAGCATTTCCATGAAGGGAATATGACGTATAAGTCAAAAGGTATTTCTTCCAAGACGCCAAAAGCCTTTCTCGAAGTATCACCTGAACTTGCTGCAGAGCGCGGACTTGAGGATGGAACGCTTGTAAGACTGACCTCTCCTTATGGTTCTGTCAAAGTGGAATGTCTCGTTACGGATCGTGTGAAAGGGAAAGAGGTGTATCTGCCGATGAATGATGCAGGTGAGGGTGCCATCAACTACCTCACAAGCTCACAGGCGGATAAGGATACAGACACACCTGCTTATAAAGAAATTAGCGCGAAGCTTGAGGTGCTTAAGGCTAAAGGAGAAAGTCCGCTTCCGAGAATCAATCATCGAAACGGAGATCCGCAGCCTCAGATGGGTGTCCGCGTGGACAAAAAGTGGGCAAGGAAGGACTATGTCTTTCCTGGCGACCTCGTGAAATTAAGAAAGGAGGCGTCTAAGCGTGGCTAAAGCAACCAAAGTGATTCATCGGATGGAAGTCAGTCCTGAAGAAAAGCGTCGTCGTGATCTGGAGGAGATTGAAACAAGACTTTTGGACAATAAAGACGCTGTACACGAACTTTTTGACGTGCTTGAACAGTTACAAAAACGCGAAATCCTTCAAACGGTAAAATCCCTTTTTGCTAAAGGGGATGAGGTGATGGATATTCTCGTGAAAACAGCTGATTCCAAAGAAACCGCCAACAGTATCAAAAATCTGCTTTTAATGCTCGGAACGCTTGGAACACTTAACGTCCAGCAGCTCGAACCACTTATTTTAAAAGTGAATGCTGGTATTGCGCGGGTTGCAGAGCTCGATGAGAAAAAAGAGCAGCAGGGGTATGTTACTTTATTAAAATCATTAAACGATCCTGAAGTAAAAAGAGCCATGGCTGTTGGAGCTGCATTTTTAAAAGGTCTTGGAATCAATCAGGATGAATATGAACGGACAACCCAAAAGCCCGAACATCAAAAAGGTCATACAGATGGTGAACAGTTTGATGATATTTTCACAAAAGAATATCACACACTGCAAAAAGAAAACGGTACGTCACGGCAAGCTTCAGGTGATTCCGGCGGCAGCTGGTTAATCCCGGCAGGTCTATTGCTGGCTGCAATTCCTATTTCATTGTTGTTTAAAAAGAAGTCGTAGCATTACGATCCGGGGTCAGTCCGGCTCCGGATGACTTTTATCGAGGAGGAACAGGGATGGGAGAAAAAAAGTTAAAAAACCGCTGGCTGATTGCGATGGCAGCGGTGGGCATTCATATTTCAATCGGGTCCGTGTATTCATGGAGTGTATTTTCAAATCCGCTTAATGAAAAGCATGGATGGTCCTCAAGTGACATTGCCTTGACGTTTAGTATTGCAATCTTATTCCTTGGTTTAGCTGCCGCGTTTATGGGTCATTTTGTAGAAAAACACGGTCCGAGAAAATCCGGTATTGTATCGACGATCTGTTTTGGGATTGGGATGATCGGTGCAGGCTTTGCTGACAGTATCGGGAACCTTTATTTATTGTATTTCTTCTATGGTGCATTAGGAGGAATAGGTCTTGGGATTGGTTACATCACTCCGGTATCGACACTGGTTAAATGGTTCCCGGATCGGCGTGGACTTGCAACCGGCCTTGCCATTATGGGCTTTGGATTCGCTTCATTAATAGCGAGTCCGGTGATTGAGATGCTGATTGGCAATATCGGCATTTCAAATACATTTTTCTTACTGGGTGCCATTTATTTTGTGTTGATGTTCAGTTCATCGCTGTATCTTGCGCCGCCACCAAGAGACTTCGTTCCTAAGGGAATGACGCTTGAAGAGAAGAAGGAAAAAGAGAATAATAAGAGTACAGGAGATCTGGCTCAGCTGACGGCGAACGAAGCGGTTAAGACTGTCCGTTTCTGGGCGCTCTGGATCATGCTGTTTATCAATGTAACATGTGGAATCGCGATCATTGCCGTAGCCTCACCGATGGCACAGGACATTGCAGGGATGACCGCCGGTGCAGCAGCGTTAATGGTTGGAATCATGGGACTATTTAATGGATTTGGCCGCCTTGGATGGGCTTCCATATCAGATTATATCGGACGTCCCAACGTTTATACGACGTTTTTCGTCTTACAAATAGCAGCGTTTGTTCTACTGCCTAACGTTACAAATGCGATCATCTTCCAAATTCTGATCTTTGTTATTTTATCGTGTTACGGCGGAGGATTTGCCTCTATTCCGGCCTATATCGGAGATCTTTTTGGAACGAAGCAGCTTGGTGCTATTCATGGTTATATTCTGACAGCCTGGGCAGCGGCTGGACTTGTTGGACCAAGTGTTGTAACACGGATTGAAGAAGCAACAAACAGCTATGCGCTGACCATGTATATTTTTACTGGTGCATTCGTTGTGGCACTGGTCGTTTCCCTGCTGATCCGTGTAAATATCAAAAAAATCCGTGAAGAAAATACACAGCCGGCTGAAGCGACAAGCTGAAAAAATCAGCTGTGTTTACGAGGTTTCGTTTTTTAAAACAGCCTATTTCACGCTACTCTATTAATCTTATGATTAAAGCTGATCAACTCATTGTTTCATAGTTTAATAAACATCCGGACCCATGTCCGGATGTTTATTTCGTCAGGAGTGATTCATATGAAAGACATTACATATAAAAGAAAAATTTTGCGTTTTACAGGAGGCTCCGCAGTTTGGGAGGAGGACACGATCGCCACTGAGCAGGTACTCACGATCAAGCTGAACGGCGAAGAATTTGTCACGATGGTCTGTTCACCTGAATATATGGAAGACCTGGCTGTCGGATATCTGGCGTCAGAGGGAATCATCAAGTCAGTGCGGGACTTATCATCCGTCCGTCTCGATGAAAAAGCAGGTTTTATTTACATTGAATCAGAAAAACTCAACCCGCTATATAAAAATCTGCAAAATAAACGATATATCACTTCATGCTGCGGAGGAAGCAGACAGGGATTTGTTTTTGCCAGTGATGCCATGGCTGCGAAAAAAATGGACAGCATCACAGTAAAAATTCAGCCTGAGCTATGCTTTGAATTGATGGAGAAAATGCAAAACGGAGCAGATGTCTTTAAGAAAACAGGGGGGGTTCATAATGCTTCCCTGTGCAATGTGGACGGTGAAATGATGTTATCAAGAATGGATATAGGCCGTCACAATGCTCTTGATAAAATCTATGGATACTGCCTGAAGCATAATGTGTCAGTGCAGGATAAAATTATTGTATTCAGCGGCCGATTATCCTCTGAAATCCTGCTGAAGGTAGCCAAGATCGGATGTGAGATTGTTCTGTCAAAATCCGCCCCGACCGAACGCGCAATCGAACTCGCCGAAGAACTCGGGATCACAACCGTCGGATTCATCAGAGGCCGCTCCTTTAATATCTATACGAATCCGGAGAGAATTGTGATGTAATATAAAAACGGACCGGACACACCCTACGCTCGTATAGTATAGATAACCAGATTTTTCTCTGGTTCCTCTGTTATACATGTTTTATTTGTATAATGAAGGTGGATCAGATG
>NZ_SORW01000043.1 GCF_004405105.1 Jeotgalibacillus sp. R-1-5s-1
GCAGCATACAGAAAATAATCCATATATAAATATTCAAGCCTGTATTTTTCGGAAAAATGTTATACCAGTTTTGCATGATGCTCCGTCCTTTCTGTTATGAATAAGTATAACATGGGGACGGAGCGCCTGTTCCTTTTTGCAAAAAGGAACAGGCGCTCCGTCCCCAAAAAAACCGCATCCTAAAACAGGACGCGGTTTCAAAAGCTATTATTGTTTTGTCTGCATCCTTCTCATTTCAAGGC
>NZ_SORW01000044.1:0-177502 GCF_004405105.1 Jeotgalibacillus sp. R-1-5s-1
CGACATGTGTAGCTGACGAATACTAATCGATCGAGGACTTAACCAAATTAGGTGATTCTCGAAAAACCTTGCGGTTGTTTGATGTTGTGTCCAGTTTTGAGGGAATGAAATTTTTTGTTCTTTCTTTTAAACCTGTTGTTGAAATCAGCAATGGAAACTTGGTATAATAGTTTTTGTTCCAAGCAAGCAGAATAGTCTAGTGATGACAGCGAAGAGGTCACACCCGTTCCCATGCCGAACACGGAAGTTAAGCTCTTCAGCGCCGATGGTAGTTGGGGGTTTCCCCCTGTGAGAGTAGGACGTCGCTAGGCAATATTCCACAGTAGCTCAGTGGTAGAGCAATCGGCTGTTAACCGATCGGTCGTAGGTTCGAGTCCTACCTGTGGAGCCATTTTTCTGCTTCCATAGCTCAGCAGGTAGAGCACTTCCATGGTAAGGAAGAGGTCGCAGGTTCAAATCCTGTTGGAAGCTCCACTCATGGCCCGTTGGTCAAGTGGTTAAGACACCGCCCTTTCACGGCGGTAACACGGGTTCGAATCCCGTACGGGTCACCACTTTTAAAATGAAATTATCCCATGGAGAATTAGCTCAGCTGGGAGAGCATCTGCCTTACAAGCAGAGGGTCGGCGGTTCGAGCCCGTCATTCTCCACCATTTTTTTTGCCGGTGTAGCTCAACTGGTAGAGCAACTGACTTGTAATCAGTAGGTTGGGGGTTCAAGTCCTCTTGCCGGCACCAGTTTTCATTTAAATACGGAGGGGTAGCGAAGTGGCTAAACGCGGCGGACTGTAAATCCGCTCCTTCGGGTTCGGCAGTTCGAATCTGCCCCCCTCCACCATTTTTTTAAAAACGGACATATTCAGAGATGTCCTTTCTGTTTTTTTAGGGCATACTGTTCTTAAATAACATTGGGCTATAGCCAAGCGGTAAGGCAACGGACTTTGACTCCGTCATGCGTTGGTTCGAATCCAGCTAGCCCAGCCAAGAGCCATTAGCTCAGTTGGTAGAGCATCTGACTTTTAATCAGAGGGTCGAAGGTTCGAGTCCTTCATGGCTCATTACAAAGCGTCTCATCGATTTTATCATCGATGGGGCGTTTTTTTGTCTTTTTTAGAGAGATGGTGAGGTGAGGTCGGCACAATAAGAGGTCAGGAACGCACAATAATGGTGGAGGTCCTCATAATAATGAGGAAAGTCTATCTAATTGGGCTGAGGCTGCGTTAAATGCCATTGGGCTTGGGTAAGGATAGGGTCCAGTTTAGGCGTGAGTTTGATCTTTTGAGTTACCCAACTGCATGAAGAGCCCCCGGGCTTCGCCGGGATGTTTCTGAAGGTATGCAGAATGAGGAGTGAAGTGTGTAGAATAACGGGGAAAGTCTATCGAATTAGACCAAAAGTGTGAAGAATGAAGAAGAAAGTGTATCGAATAAATGACATAGTTTAGATAAAAGCGTATCGCTGCAGTTACCCAACTGCACGAAGAGCCCCCGGGCTTCGCCGGGATGTTTCTCGAGGTATGTAGAATGAGGAGTGAAGTAAGTAGAATAACCGAAAAAGTCTATCGAATAAAACCAAAAGTAAGCACAATAAAGAAGCAACAACATAAAATAACCACGCTAGTCATCATAATACTCCTCCCAACTGTTCTCCACCCATAGACACCTGTATATATATACATAATTCTGCCCAGTTGAGTCACTTCAAATGAAAGCGTTACAATAGGAAGGCAGTACATAGAAGGGGGAGCAATCATGCAAAAGAAAAACATCTCTGTAATCGGAGTACCGATGGATCTCGGTCAGATGCGCCGCGGCGTGGATATGGGACCGAGTGCGATTCGTTATGCCGGATTACTTGAACGTTTAGAGAATATTGGTCATACGGTGACGGACCTTGGTGATATCCGGATTGACCAGGCTGAGCGCGTACATACGGCTGAGACGAACCTTCGTAATCTTGAGGCTGTGGTAAAGGGCAATACAGAGCTTGCAGATCAGGTAAAGGCTGTGAAGGATGCAGGCGATTTTCCGCTGATTCTAGGTGGAGATCACAGTATTGCGATCGGCTCACTGGCTGGTATCAGCAGCAAGCATGAGAACCTTGGTGTCATCTGGTACGATGCACACGGTGATTTAAATACAGGTGAGACGTCACCTTCAGGGAATATTCATGGTATGCCGCTTGCGGTAAGTCTCGGTCTGGGACACGAGGACCTTGTGAACATTCACGGCTATACGCCTAAAGTGAAGCCTGAGAACATTGTGATTATCGGAGCGCGTTCTTTAGATGAAGGCGAACGTGAGCTGATTAAGGAAAAGGGCATCCGCGTGTATACGATGCACGAGGTTGACCGTATGGGTATGACGCGTGTGATGGAAGAGTCGATCGAGTATCTGAAAGGCCGCACAGATGGTGTGCACCTGTCACTTGATCTGGACGGACTGGATCCAAGTGATGCGCCGGGTGTCGGAACTCCGGTACTTGGAGGAATCTCTTACCGCGAAAGTCACCTGGCGATGGAAATGCTCGCTGAGGCGGATATCCTGACGTCAGCTGAATTCGTGGAAGTAAATCCGATTCTTGATGAAAAGAACAAGACTGCAACGGTTGCAGTTGCGCTGATTGGATCTTTGTTTGGCGAAAAGCTTCTGTAATAAGATAACGCAATTCTTCATTTAATAGTAAGGTAAGCAGACCGGAACAACTTTTCAAAGCTTGTTCCGGTCTGTTTCATGTCAGCAAATGAGGCAACTCTATACCCTCCCCACCTATTCCCAAAAACTTCATATTTATTTACTTTAACTGGATGACCCTTTTGTCGAAACATAGTATAATAGAAGGGATGCAATTCGACACAGAGGTCGAAAATGAACGTACATAAAAAATCTCGAAATAAAAATAAAAAGCGTGAAACCTTTTGCGCCTTCGATCCGTAAACAGGTTAGAGCCGCATGAAGCGGAGGTAAAGGAAGAATGGAACTCATCGTGAAAAAGAGAATACAGCAGGTGCTGAAGGGTGATCAGAATGCGTTCGGCGAGATTGTGGAACTCTATAAGGATAGAGTGTATCATGTATGTTTCAGGATGTTAGGCAATCGTCATGAGGCGGAAGATATTGCGCAAGAAGCATTTATCAGAGCTTATACCAACATTCATACATTTGATATCGACCGCAAATTTTCCACGTGGATTTTTCGTATCGCCACGAATCTTTGTATTGACCGGATCCGTAAAAAGAAACCGGACTATTACCTGGATGCAGAAGTTGCTGGGACAGAGGGGTTGACGATGTATTCTCAGGTGGAGTCGGATGAACCGTTGCCTGAGGATAAAGTAGAATCAATGGAATTACAGGAATCAATTCAGAAAGAAATTTCATTATTACCCGACAAATATCGTTCTGTGATCGTATTAAAGTATATAGAGGAGCTATCGCTGAAGGAAATCAGTGAGATTCTGGATTTACCGCTTGGCACAGTCAAGACCAGAATTCATCGTGGACGGGAAGCGCTCCGAAAGCAATTAAGATCAATTTAGGAGAGGGTGAGTCTCGTGAACACTTGTCCTGAACACATCGTGCATTTAATGCATGAGTATTTAGATGAAGAGATTTCACAAGAACAGGAAAAGGAGTTAAAGACGCACCTTCAGCAATGTGAAGCGTGCAAAACTCATTTTCATGAATTAAAGAAGACGATTGCGCTCGTGCAGAGCACATCGCATATCCAGGCGCCGTCTGACTTTACCGCAAATGTCATGAACAGGCTGCCAAAGGAAAAGAAAAAAGCCGGTATGAATCGATGGTTCCAGCGACATCCGTTATTTGTGGCCGCGGCTGTGTTTTTCGTATTAATGAGCGGAAGCCTCTTCGCCACATGGGGTGGGGACAATGAGTTTGCCTTTACGCCAAGTGAAAAAGTAGTGGTAGAGGGCAGTACGGTTGTGATTCCTGAAGGAGAAACGGTTGAGGGAGACTTTACGGTCCGCAACGGCGATCTGCGTGTAGAAGGGGAAGTCACTGGCAATGTGACCGTCATTAACGGTGAACAATATACGGCAGGTGCAGGAACGGTTACAGGTGAAATTGAAGAAATTGACCAGGCCTTCGAATGGCTCTGGTACTCGATTAAATCAGCTGTGAAAGAACTGGGCGATTTTAGTCGCTCTTCAGATACAGAATCATAAGAACTGCCAATTTGGTGGTTCTTTTTTTCGTCTGTAAGTCCTGCGTTCTGCCTGACGAATAATTTATAATGTAATAAGTGGTTTTTGGTTGAAAAATGGGTATAAAGAATTATAAGACGATTCGCGTTCATTGTGTTAAAGTGATGAAGAGAGGGGGATGGAAGATGAAGGATATCAAAACAGAACAATTATTTTCCCTGTTACGCTGGGTTTTTCTTATTGCAATCTTCGCGATCTATCTGATCCCTTATTTACGTGAACAAATCGGCTTTACCGGACAGTCGTTTCCAATATTGGTTTTGACCTTTTTCATGTTTACTGTATTTGCGCAGTTTCAATTATATAAAGCAACAAAGCAGCAGCTTTTATTTCCTCAATTACTTCAGAGCGGGGTTTGGATCGATTACGGTGCCTTTGTCTGGCTCGTTGCGATCACAGGTGGAATTGAAAGTGAATTTCTGCCGGTTATGTACATTATTCTGATGCATGCGATGATTTACTGGAAGGAACGCGGTGCTGTTTTAATGACGATGGCTTTAATGATGGCCATCTGGTCCATGCCGTACTTTTTAAATGGCTACACGCCTGAGGTTCTGATTTCCGGAGCGCTGCAGACATTTATTTTGATTGTCATGGCCGTATTCAGTGCGATCCTCGTTTTACAGGAGCGCAGGCATTTAGATAAAGCCGCACATCTTGGAAATGAACTTCGCCAGGATTATTTAACGGGCCTTTACAATGTGCGCCATTTTGACGAGGAGCTTGAGCAGCTTGTGAAGCGCAATGAACCTTTCCACTTATTGATCGGGGATGTTGATCACTTTAAGGTGGCGAATGATCACTATGGTCATCTATATGGAGATTATGTTCTTGAAAGAGTTGGCCCGATGCTGAAAAAGGTGAGCGGCGAGCATCTTGGCAAGGCATTTCGCTATGGTGGCGAGGAATTTGTCTTTTTATTTCCCGGGAAAGAATTTAATGTCGAACGGTTTCTCGGTGATCTCTGCTCAGAGGTGGAAGAGCTGGATCTGCAGCAGCCTGAGTGGAAACTGAGCATGAGTGTAGGCTACACGATCTTTAAGCGCAACCGTTCGGCTGAACAGGTCGTGGCGGAAGCCGATCAGCGCCTGTATCACGCGAAGCGGAACGGGCGGGCATGTGCCGTCCTTGAAGATGAGCAGGTATTTCACTATTTAAAAGCACAGTAACAGCTGTTTCAGTTTGATGACATTCCGTTTCACACACACGAAACAGGGGCATTGTGTTATAATGGTGGAGTTTAAGTGATTTCAGCATTTATGGCAGCTTAGCTTGCTGCCTATTATAGAGAGATAAGTGAACAGCCCTTTTAAATAGATAAATGGAGGAAGTCCCATGCCGTTTTTTGAACAATTTTCAGATTTAACGGTGTTAGACATTGCAGTGCACCTTTTAGACATACTCCTTGTATGGTATTTGCTGTATAAGCTGATTACCCTGATTAAAGGGACGAAGGCAGTCCAGCTGCTAAAAGGAATCTTTGTCATCGTTATCGTTCGGATACTAAGTGAACTCCTTGGCTTCAATACGCTTGCGAGCATCATGCAGGAAGTCATGTACTGGGGGGTTCTCGGGGTCATTATTATCTTCCAGCCGGAGCTTCGCCGTGCACTGGAGCAGCTGGGGCGAGGAAGAATTTTCACAAGAGGTAATTTGCAGGAGGATGAAGAGCGGACGCGTCTTGTTGAAGCGGTCACAAAGGCCGTCAGTTATATGGCAAAACGCCGGATCGGTGCCCTGATCTCGTTTGAGCGTGAGACGGGAATGGGTGATTATATCGAAACCGGTATTCCGATGGATTCAAGGCTGACGAGCGAGCTGTTGATTAACCTGTTCATTCCGAATACGCCACTTCACGATGGAGCGGTGATCATTCAGAAGAACCGGATTTCAGCTGCTGCGTGTTATCTGCCGCTGTCAGAAAGTCCGTTCATTTCAAAGGAGCTTGGAACGCGACACCGAGCTGCACTTGGTGTCAGTGAGGTAACAGATAGTATTACGATTGTTGTATCAGAGGAGACGGGAGCCATCTCCATCACGACAAACGGTGAGCTGAAGCGTAACCTGGAGCTGGATGAGTTCAGTAAGATCCTCCGCCGCGAATGGTTTAACGAAAAAGAAGGCGCATCCGGATCGTCACGATGGAACTGGAGGGGGAAAAAGTCTAATGGATAAATTCCTTGAAAGCCGCTGGTTTTTACGAGGGTTTGCTCTCATGATTGCCCTTTTTATGTTTTTTTCTGCAAACAATGTAGAGGAAGGGTCCAACAGCTCAACCAGCTCTCAGAATGATATCGAGACGATTGAAAATGTGCCGGTTGATACGATGTACAACGAAGAAGAATTTGTCGTCAGCGGGGTACCGAGTACGATTGACGTAACGGTGGAAGGCCCGGCTGCGTTTGTTGCGAGAACGAATTCTGCACGTGATTTCCGCGTGTTTATTAATATGTCTGATCTGGATATCGGGACACATGAAGTCAATATCCAGTATGAAAACTTTTCCCCTGAGCTTCGTGTCACGTTGAATCCATCTGTAGCAACCGTCACCATTGATGAGCGCTTGACGCAGGAATTCAGAGTGGACGCTGAGTTCAACCAGTCGATTGTGCCGGAAGGGTTCCAGCTTGATTCGATTGACGTGGAGCCGGAAACCGTTCAGATTACCGGAGCGCGAAGTGTGCTTGAATCCATTCGTTATGTAAGAGCATCCTTAAGCACGGACGGAGAAGTGGAGGATGGAGACACCTTTGAATCCGCCGTCCAGGTGCTTGATGGTAATCTGGACAAGCTGCCGGTTTCTATTGAACCGCAAAACGTGGATCTGACTGTGAACATGTCACAGCCAAGCAAGGAAGTCACCCTGGTTCCGGTTCAGCAGGGCGAACCTGGAGATGGTCTTGAAATCGAAGACATTTCACTCGTAAATGAGACCGTGACGATTTTTGGTCCAACCAGAACCATTGACGAGATTGACCAGATTGAAGTACCGTTTGACATATCAGGCGTAACAAGAAGCGGTTCGAGAATAGAAGTGCCGATCCCTGTGCCTGAAGGTGTATCTGAACTTTCCTCTGAAACGGCTTCCGCTGTTGTCACGCTGACAGGCGGGGAAGGCAGTACAGATAATACCGGTGAAACTGCCGATACAGAGGATCCGCCACCTGACACTGATCAGGATGAAACGGCCTCTAATGATAATCAAAATGAAAATAATAATAATACAACGGAAGAGCTGACTTTGTCGGCTCTTCCTGTTGAAACGAGAAATATTGGCGATGATCTGCAGGCAACCTTTTTACAGCCGGCCGGCGGGGAGCTGAATCTGCGTGTAACGGGTGATGCCGAGACGCTTGAAGGCTTATCAGAAGATGATTTTTCACTGTATATTGATGCTGAAGGTTTAGATGAAGGTGAACACAACGTTGAGGTCCAGGTGGAGGGACCTTCAAACGTCACATATATCCTGTCGCGGCCAAGTGTCACCATTTCACTTGCGCAAGCGTAGTCCTGCAGGAAACAGGAGCGATTAATTAAGGAGCGATGATTAGAATGGGTAAATATTTTGGGACAGACGGTGTACGTGGAGTAGCAAATACAGAACTGACACCGGAAATGGCTTATAAATTAGGACGTTTTGGCGGTTACGTATTAACAAAAGAAACGAACCGTCCAAAGGTATTAATCGGACGTGACACACGAATCTCAGGACATATGCTTGAAGGCGCGCTTGTCGCAGGTCTTCTATCAATCGGAGCAGAAGTCATGCGTCTTGGTGTCATTTCTACACCAGGAGTAGCATTCCTGACAAAAGCAATGGGCGCACAGGCAGGCGTCATGATCTCAGCTTCACACAACCCGGTAGCAGATAACGGTATTAAGTTCTTCGGCCCGGACGGCTTTAAGCTGACGGATGACCAGGAAAATGAAATCGAAGCACTGATCGATGCAGAAACGGATCAGGCACCACGCCCAACAGGAGGCGACCTCGGTATTGTGACAGACTACTTTGAAGGCGGACAGAAGTACCTTCAGTATCTGAAGCAGACTGCTGATGAAGACTTCAATGGCATTCATATTGCATTAGACTGTGCGCACGGTGCAACTTCTGCACTTGCGACGCACCTGTTTGCGGACCTTGATGCAGACCTTTCAACAATGGGCGCATCACCAAACGGCCTGAACATCAATGAAGGTGTCGGCTCAACACACCCTGAAGCACTTGCTGCCTTTGTAAAAGAGCGCGGTGCAGATGTTGGTCTATCCTTTGACGGAGACGGTGACCGCATGATCGCGATCGATGAAAACGGTCAGGTAGTAGACGGCGACCAGATCATGTTCATCTGCGCGAAGCATCTGAAATCAGAAGCACGTCTGAAGCAGAACACAGTCGTATCAACGGTAATGAGTAACCTTGGCTTCCATAAAGGGCTTGAGGAAGCAGGCATCCAAAGCATCCAGACCGCTGTTGGTGACCGTTACGTAGTAGAAGAAATGAAAAAAGGAAGCTACACACTTGGCGGAGAACAATCCGGCCACATCATCTTCCTTGATTACAATACAACAGGAGACGGCCTCCTATCCGGACTTCAGCTCGTGAACATCATGAAGCTGACTGGCAAAAAGCTGTCCGAGCTTGCGGCTGAAATGGAAATCTTCCCGCAAAAGCTCGTCAACATCCGCGTCAGCGACAAGCACGGCGTAACCGACAACGCGCGCGTTAAAGCCGTAATCGAAGAAGTAGAAAAAGAAATGAACGGAAACGGCCGTATCCTCGTGCGCCCATCCGGCACAGAACCACTCGTCCGCGTCATGGCAGAAGCCCCAACACAGGAGCTTTGCGACCAATACGTCAGCCGCATCGCTGAAGTCGTGGAAGAAGAGATGGGTGTAAAAGCATAATTGCGTAAATGAAGCAGGTATCCTTTGGGTGCCTGTTTCTTTTTGTTTGGGGAGGTGGTGTGGGCTGGCGGGAAGTGAGGGAATAAAGTTGTGGAGTGAAGGAATCAGGTGATCGGAGTGATGGAATTATGTCCGGCAATGAAGGAAAAATGGGGCTGGATAAGCTTAGTGAAGGAATTAAATTCCAGAAAGAAGGGATAAAAATCTGAAAAGCACGAAATAAAATCTCAAACAATCGAATAAGTGCCCACAGTGAAGGAATCCCGCACGCCGGCAGAAATCCCGCTCTTCAGGTTACCCAAGTGCATTCAGCAGGACCAATACCGCAGAACCGGACAGACTGATCAACAAACCTACATTGCGCAAGCAGCTCTTCAGTACTCAATAAGGCTGGATCCCCTAAAAAGCCATATTGTCATTCAGACATTATCACGGCTGAAATGAGAGACGGTTACCCAAGTGCATCTACAAGATGCTGCTCCGCAGACGAGGCATTCTAACGATAAAGCCCGCATTTGCGCAAGCAGCTCTCAACAACCAAAAAACCTCCGCATTTACGGAGGTTCCTCATACGATAAATCAGTCGCCACCGCCACCACCACCGTCACCGCCTCCGTCAAAGGAGCTGTGGTCGTGATGGTTCGAGGGCCCGTCATCAAAAATCAGTATGCCGTCAGATGAATTCCGGTTTCTTTTCAGCATGTGGCCCATAAATTTATACGGGTCTTTACCATTTACGACGCCATACGTGAACGGATGCTCGCGCAGACTGCCGGCATCCTGTGGCGCGTATTGCTTCAGGTTGGCATTTCGGCGCTTAATCATCGCAGCGCGCAGCATCCATGGATCAAGCGCCTGGTCTGTAATCGTGAACGTTTCCTTTGAATCGAGCACCTTGCGGAAAGCCTGAATGCTGGATTTGATCCGCTTTAACTCCAGGTTTTCTGTAAAGCTTGGAATCAACAGGACATAAAAAAACAGAACGATCGCAAATTCAGCAATGGATTCGGATGCGCTATCACTTTCAATCGTGATGCCTACTATGAAGCATAGTAGGACAAACAGGACGGACCAGCGTTTACGCATAGGCTGGCGGATAGACTGTACGAATAAAAAGCCTGCAACCAATGTAAAAAGCACCATTTCCCAAGTGCCGGAGCGGTCGAGTACCCGAAAGCTGATGACGAGCACGAACAGCAATCCAAGAAGACTATTCCGCACAATAATCGGCCAGCGCACGGTGCCAAGCTTCTTTTGGAATTCTTTTTTCGCAAGGTTGCTCCATTTATTTTCTCGGTAGCTGAAACGCGTTTTACTGTGAACGTCCTCACCAAGCGCTTCATCCAGTTTGAAGGTGCCGCCGGTTGGAAACAGCCAGTCGAGTAAGTACGTCTCAGCATCCGTGTAATCCGATTTATTGCCGACCTTTCCAAATGCGACCGTTTCCTCAGGCAATCCTTTTTTCCCGACAGATACGACGGACGTTCTCAACACACCCTGCTCAACGAGTGAATATAATCCAGCGATCAGTCTGTGCTGAATCGAGACAGATTTAAACTGGATGAAATACAGCATCAGTGGATCAACGGTCATGATATCGATGGCCTCTCCGCGCTGTCTCCGTTTACGGATGAAAAAGAGCACACCTAATACGAGGAATAGGCCAAGCAAAATGACGGTGATTCCAGTAATCACAGGGCTTGTGATGTCCTGAATACTGCGGAAGCGCTCTGCTCTCGCAAGCGCGGCTTCCTCACGCGCAACCGCCTCTTCATACGAAACGGGAGCAGCAGTAGCCGACGCCTGTGGCACGAGTTCAGACGGGAACAACAGCTTCACCTCAGTCGTTGTGAACATCGGTGACTCAGGCGTTTGAAAGGTCACGTTCGTTTCGCCCTGGCGAACAATTCTCCCATTGCGATCATCAAAAAACGCACGGTAGCTGCCCGGTGTAACTGTATCGGGAAACACGACATCAATCGTGACGTTATTCAAGTCCTCGTCATGTTCACTGCCGTCGCCGAAAATGGGGAAATACAGCTCGCTATATTCGTAGTAACGATCCACAGCACCCACGAGGATATACGAATAAAAAATCTTATATTCGCCAGGTTCAGCATTAATATTCATCCGCATCTCATTGTCGCCTCTGACAAAATCGACCGCACTCACATCTTCAGGCGTCAAAAAACCCGGGCGATCCTCCTCGCCAATCACGCGGTGAGCCTCAAATTGCTCCACCCCCTCGTGACCTCTATCATGAATCGTGCGCAAAATATCTTCCTGCGGATCCTCGAACGTGTAATGGAACACCTCATTGACTTCAACATCACCATTCGGATAAATCCACGCACGCACATTTACCTCATCAATCGTAAATGCACCAGCCGGTAAGACAATCGCCATCCAGATTAGAAACGTTGTTATACTAAGTTTGATCTTCATTTTAACCTCCGGAAAAGGGGTGTTTTTATGTAAAGTAGGTGTTGGTGATCAGTACATAAAATGATTGGAACGATACAAATTCCGTCCCTTCCTCACCAGCTACCGAATCCACCTCAATACACGTCTGACCATCGATGCATTCAAGTAACGCACAGAGAATGCCTGATGGACTGTTACATAAGTGAGCGGATGTTTGTCAGCATCCCATCCACCTTCACTCATCCGTGCAGCGACAAGCTTTTCCTGCTTCAGCATGATTGCGCGGGCTGTCCACGCATCAGCATCATCCCTGAATGCTACTTGCGCTTCTCCTGCACGAAGCGATCTTTTAAATGTCCGGATGGCAGCGCGTGTTTCAAGCAGCTCTTTATTTTCACTGAGAGCTGGTGTCATTAACACAAATAAGGCCATGAAGATGGAAAACACGTAAGAGGTCTCTGTAAATGCCGGAAACCCGCTGTTTAAGCCTGCGACCCACAGAACGACAGTCAACAGCATCGGCCAGCGCTTATGATGCGGCTGCCTTATGGCTCTGAACAAAAGAACACTTGCGATCGCGGTAAGGATAAGGGCAGCTGCGGCCGTTCCGTACACAAAAATCATGATGGCCGTCATCACGGCGAGCAGGCTGTTTTGAACGAGTCTCGGCCATCTCACAGGTGGAAAGCGTCGGCTATAGCTCAGGTGTGTCCTGCTCAGCCATTTCTCAAGTGCCGCATGCTGCTTGTCTGATTGGATCGGCGGCTCAGCTCCAACGCCAAACAGCACGTTTTTTGAAGCGGCAAACATGCCTTTTACAAGCGCTGCTTCCTGCTCAGTCGTGCGGTCCATGTTTTTTCCTCTGCGCTGAAAGCCGAGCAGCGTTTCTTCCTGGACCGCCATATTCACCACCCTTTTTTCAACGAGCGTCAGCAGACCGCCAAATAAGGCGATCCCTGCGGCCTTGCCCCGATGAATAGCGAGATGAACAGAGAGTGGATCGACGTCCAATAGTTTGGCTGCTGATCCCCTAATACGAAGTCGTCGGGCAATCAGCCAGACCATAGCTATAAGCAGTAAGCCTGCGAAGCACCCATTCAGTATAACGAGTAAACCAGCCAGCTGATCAGGCATGCCCGCATAAAGGACGGCTTCAGGTGCCGCCCGGAAGTGCCCTGTTGTTAAAAGGGTCATTACATGTATCAATGATGTCATTTTTTCCTCCAGTGGTGTTGATGCGGGAACAGGACAAAAGCCTGCTGGAACAATACAAATCCAGTACCGGAACAGTACAATTCCCATTTCTATCATAACAAAAAATGGTACTTTACAGGCGGATGATACAATAAAATGTTGGAACGATTGAATCCGCGACTGAAACGAAACAAAAAAATGCTCAAACGAGTGAAAAACACCCTATAACCGTACAATCCGACCGCCCCCGCAAAAAAACTTCAAAACATCTGTAACCTATTTCAACCGTAAACCGTCTCATCCAATGTACGCCTGACATACACTAAACTGTAAAGATTTCGTAACCCACGAATGCTTCCGGCGTGCTATAATCCTTCTCGTATGCTTCAAACTAAAGGGTGCAAGTAAAATTTTTCTACTAAATGTGACAAAAAACGTGTAAACTTTATGTAAATGGGGTATACAACCCGAGTTGGATTCATTTTAAAAAGAGAAAGGTGGATCGTGAGGTAGGCAAACAGAGTAAGACAAAGCGCCAGGACTGCCCAGTGGAGCGGCAGTTGACGAGGAGAAGGAGCATCGACGATTCGGCGGATGCCTTCCGGCTGATGACTGCACAGCCGACAACCTGTGATCTGAAATCATAAAGGCGACTTTATGGACAAAGAAGCGGGGCTGCAGCACCAAAAAAACTTATAAAAGAGAAAAGGAGGGCCCGACCGTCCTCTATTCGGTCATGCCCTCCGGATCCATATTGGAGGAAAATTATTATGTGTGGAATTGTTGGATATATTGGATTAACAGACTCTAAAGAAATTTTACTTAAAGGTCTTGAGAAGCTTGAATACCGCGGTTATGACTCTGCCGGTATCGCAGTGAAAAACGAAGACGGCGTATCTGTTTTCAAGGAAAAAGGACGTATCGCAGATCTTCGCGCAATCGTAGATAACAGCGTAACAGCGAATATCGGAATCGGGCATACGCGCTGGGCAACACACGGTGAACCAAGCCAGGTCAACGCGCACCCTCACCAGAGTGCATCAGGCCGCTTTACGCTTGTACACAACGGCGTAATCGAGAACTACTCAGGTCTTAAGCGTGAGCACCTGTCAGCAGTTGAACTTCAGTCTGAAACAGACACAGAAGTCATCGTTCAGATGATCGAAACATTTGTAAACGAAGGTCTTGAAACAGAAGACGCATTCCGTAAAGCATTAAAAGAGCTGAAAGGTTCTTATGCGATCGCGCTTTTAGATAACCAGAACGAAGACACAATCTTTGTAGCGAAAAACAAGAGCCCATTACTTGTTGGACTTGGAGAAGACTTCAACGTTGTTGCATCTGATGCAATGGCAATGCTACAGGTAACAGACCAGTACGTTGAGCTTATGGACAAAGAAATGGTCATCGTGACAAAAGACAGCACAACAATCAAAACGCTTGAAGGCGAAGTCGTTGAGCGTGACGCGTACACAGCTGAAATCGATGCAAGCGACATCGAAAAAGGCACGTACCCTCACTACATGCTAAAAGAAATCGACGAGCAGCCAGCTGTCATGCGTAAAATCATCCAGGCCTACCAGAACGACAATGGTGAGCTGACAATCGAACAGTCAACACTTGACGCTGTCAACGCAGCTGACCGCATCTACATCATTGCCTGCGGAACAAGCTACCACGCAGGTCTTGTCGGAAAAGAATACCTTGAGAAAACAGCGAAGATCCCAACAGAAGTACACGTGGCAAGTGAGTTCGTCTATAACACACCACTGCTTTCTGAAAAGCCATTATTCATCTTTATTTCTCAAAGTGGAGAAACAGCAGACAGCCGTGCCGTACTCGTACACATCAAAGAGCTTGGCCACCCGGCACTGACACTGACTAACGTAGCAGGATCAACACTTTCACGTGAAGCCAACCACACGTTACTGCTGCACGCAGGTCCTGAAATCGCGGTAGCCTCAACAAAAGCCTACACAGCCCAAATCGCTGTCCTAGCGATCCTGGCTGAAGTAGCAGGAAAAGCAAAAGGCTTCGACCTGAAATTCGACCTGATCCAGGAGCTTGGCATCGTCGCAAACGCGATCCAGACCCTGACAGACGACAAGGAAGCATTCGAGCAAATCGCACGCGACTTCCTAAGCACAACACGCAACGCCTTCTTCATCGGACGCTCAATGGATTACCATGTCGTTCAAGAAGCAGCGCTAAAACTGAAAGAAATCTCTTACATCCAGGCAGAAGGCTTCGCAGGCGGCGAACTCAAGCACGGAACAATCGCTCTAATCGAAGACGGCACACCTGTCATTGCCTTAGCAACACAGGAAAACGTCAACCTGAGCATCCGCGGCAACGTCAAAGAAGTAGCAGCCCGCGGCGCCAACCCATGCGTCATCGCCATGAAAGGCCTTGAAGAAGAAGGAGACAGCTACGTCATCCCACACGTACACGAACTCCTGGCACCACTCGTATCAGTCGTGCCAACACAACTGATCGCCTACTACGCAGCCCTTCACAGAGACTGCGACGTAGATAAGCCACGTAACCTGGCGAAGAGTGTTACTGTAGAATAATCGGGAAAATCAACTGTTGTACCAGCAAAATATAGTTCTTCCTTAGCAAAATAAACTGTATTCTTGGTCAAATAAGACGTTCCCTAACACGAGGAAAATCGGAATCACCATCCGATTTTCCTCGTGTTTTTTGTTGGGTGAAAAAGCGAATTAGAGGACAAGTAATTCACCTGGAATATATGGAAATTCAGTAAAGATAAAGGTTTAAAAAAAGGGTCAGGGAAGGACTTGTTTTTCAGGTACACCTACGTTTAAACGAAATTGTTTAAGTATTTTCTTTATAGATAGAAATAATAAAAGAATTTTTTGATTATTCTATTAAAATTTGTAATTTTCAATATACTCATTATTTATTTTCTTCTCATGGCTTACAAAGCACACACTGTACCGAGCTCTAGTTAAAGCAACGTAATATGGTGATCTTGATTTAAAAAGTGAGTCCAGTTCCCCTGATTTTAAAAATTTATTTAATGGTCCATTACATAATATCAACACTCGATCAAACGTAAGACCTTTCGACTTTCTAAAATTCAATGGTAGACTATCCCCTTCAAACTTGGTTCTCTTATTATACCTTAATACTTGCGGATTATATTTTAAGATGTAGCTTTCAATACTTTCATTAGTAATATGGAACAACCCGTCATGACCAGTTATTTCTTGATTTAAAGATACTGTTCTAGGCATTTCAGGATAAAGCAAGTCTGCTAAATTACAAATTTTTTGATTGCTTCTATAGCATTCTGTTTTGTAACTTATTCTACAAAGACCTTCTTCTTCCCATTCTTTAAATAAACTGAAGATATGCTCGCCTTTTTTGCTCTTATTTCTGATTGCTTGGCTAGTGAAAAACACCGCTTGTCGATTATCACCCACAACTACAATTTCAATTTTCGACTTAAATAATTCCAATAGAAAATCTAAATCATAGCCAGCTAAATCTTGTACTTCATCAATCATAATTACATCGTACAAGCATTCTAACCTTGTAATAATGGCACCACGAGAAAGTCTATTGACTGCCATAATAAAATCGCACATTTTATCTGTATAAATGTATTTCCCATCTCTAAAATAATATTTTTCAACATTGCTTTTTTTAATGTACCTTGTGGATTGACCAGTAACAAATTCTATATTCTCAATTCTATTCTTATTATATAAAAAATTTTGATAAGGTCTTACAGCTTCACTTAGAAGAAATGAAAACCAGGTTTGAATTTTCACGTTGGGAGGTGTACATCCTAATTCTAGAAAAAACTTCTTTTTTATTTCTTCAGAATTTTCGATAGTAAATGTAGTAATCAAAATTCTCTTATCTGATATTTTTTTCGCCTCAGCAACTAGCTCACTTGTTTTTCCGGATCCGGCAGCAGCAATAACTACTTCATTATTATATTGCATTTGCTATATACTCCGGTATTTGAAGAATTTCTTCACTATCGAATAATTGCATTGCGCATTCGTTTTTTTTACTTGGACTAGTCATATACTTTATTAATTCTTCTTCGGTAGAGAAGTCAACTCCTAGTATTTTATTTAAAAACTCTACTCCATTTACTTTAACGAGCTGTGGCTCTAATGTTTGGTAATTTTCATCATCATCGAAATTAATATTGATACTAGGGTGATTTAAGTATTTATCCCCATATTTATTAGTTATATTCTTTTCAATATTTCCATCATTATCTGTAATGACAATAACAACTTTCAACAATTTATCTGCGATTTCTAGATATCGTTTAAAAGAAAGTCCTCTTATCGTAATTACATCAATTCCATCTTCGATGGGCAGTCGTCCATATTTTTGTATGTATGCTTTTTGAACAATCAATTCGTCCGACGGTCCTTCAACTAAAATAGCTTTTTCGCTTAATATTAGTCGAAGAGTATCGTAACCAGGAAGTTTTTTAAAGTAGTTATAAGTATCTTTCTCAAGGTCTTTCAAAGTCATTGTGTTTCCATCGTTCAGAAAAATGACATGATCTAAGCCCAATTTATTCAAAACATAAGTGCTGTGAGTAGTAATGAGTAATTGCCTTCCTTGACATTTATCGGAAATTTGTTTAACCAACCTGCTCATACTAGTATATGATAAATGTGTTTCAGGTTCTTCAATTAATATAACATGCATATCTTCCAAGTTAGTTTCTAAAGAGAGCTTTAATTTAATGGAATTTTGTTCACCTTTTCCAATCAAATTAAAAGGTATTTCGTCTAAATATGCTGTTAGATGACTCTCCCAGCCACTCTTTTGAGACACATCTAAGGATATACTCAAACCTTTATCTGATATCTCTCCTGTTTTACTTGATAAGCTGGTATTGATATCTTGGATGGCATTTATACTAGAGAAACTCTCTTTTAAATCTCTATAGTTTACATTCAGTGCTACTTTTTGTTTTAAATTCAGTGTATTACCAATAATATTGGAGATATATCTTTCTGTTCCATTCCAAGCTTTTCCTTCAGTAGCATCTATCAGTACGCAATTTACTGGATTACTTCGCAACGTCAATGGGGAAAAAGCAAATGAATACCATTTAACAGTATAATATTCGATAGGAATGTTGGTAATTTCATCTGGATTTTTGATGTATTCAATATATTCTTCTTTAAACTCTTCATCTAACTCTATAGATAGACTAATTCCCCAAGTATCTTCTCTTAATGAATTGTTTGTCCCTTTTAAATTAGCTACCACGTCATGTTCTTGAAAATAAACTTCTATTAAAATTTTTGGAGGTTCAATATTCTTTTTGTCCCGGAGAAGAGAAAGGTAAGTACTTACAGTTTTTCTGTTAAAAATATAAGGTGATAATTCATTATGAATGCTTCTTTTATTCAAGATTGCGGTGAGAGCTAAATTTATTGCTTCGAGTATTGTAGATTTTCCTTGTTCATTATCTCCAACAAGAATATTTATATCTTTGTCTACGTTTAAAGATAGAGATTCTATCGATTTGAAATTTTTAATAATTACTTTTTCAATCATTTTGAACGATCTCCTTTTTTGTGAAAAATATAGATATTTAATCTTATCGTTAAAGTTAAAGTTCATTGGTTAAGCAATATAGTTTTGAAAATAATAATCTTTTGTATTAAGTCGGTTTTAAACTGTTATACATATAATACTTAATAGATTTATACTTGTCTTATAATTCTAAAAATAGAATATTTCATATACATTTTATTCTATTGAGATTAAAAAAGCTTCTCTATACTCATATTTTTAACAAAAATTTATAATTATGAAGTTACAATATGTTAAGATTAGAGTACACATTTTTTGTCAGGGGGCCATAAAATGGATACATTAATACCAGAAAAAATAACAGAAACCACAACGGAAATTGTAAGTATCGAAAAACATATTGAACGTATTAAAGATCTGTTAGACAAAGAAACGGACAAAAAGCTTCAAGTGGTTCGCTTGTATCTTTTGATGCATCATGACGTTTCCGCTTCGATAGGAAGTGTAGAGGATTTAGCCAGCTATCTTCGTACAAACAGTGTAGAGACAGATCTTCTTATTGGAATTTTTGACGTTTTAGAACAAACGTTTTCAAGAGGCTATCCAAACTTTGTATATGAATATGAATTGAATAATGGCATAACTTTGACAAATCTTAAAGATAATATTGAAACCTGTCTGCCTTTTGAAGAGGAAAAGTCATATAATGATTCGTTTGTCTATGTTAAGCGTGCAGGGGAAGTTGTTGTTATTGATAATACCCTATTGAAAGTTCCTGTCATCTATGAAAAATACAAAGAAGAAATGGAATTTAGTGGTACAAAAGCACGTGGGGAGTTAGAAAGTAAAACTACCTTTGATGTTGTTTTTGATTCTGTTACTAATCTTTGTTACATACAATGTGGGGAGCGTAATCAATCACATGCAACACATAAAGTTTTTTTACAGAATATTATTAGAACATTTAAGATTTTTTCTTCTTTTTCTTTTAGTTCAAAAAAGAAAAAGACTCAGGTTGAAGGTGAATACCAACTCGATAAGCAAACAATAATTCTACTGGACTATATTGAAAATAGTATTAATCAAGAAGGGCACGAAATTAACGACTATTTAAGTGTTGCTTTCGCGAATAAAAATCAACAAAAAAAAGTACGTTCAGTTCGATTAAGCGGTAACAATCTTTTGGATAGTTATGAGGTCGGAGATCGTGTTAGGCTTGGGGACTTAATTAAGTCAGTACGCTTTCAATTGAGATTTAAGACTGGCGAAAACACGATTGAAATGGTAAATGTAACGATCGATTTTCAAGCTACGATTAAGTTTCAATACTCTAATCTAAACAATACTTTAAATATTTGCGATATAAATAGACATCTTATTAAAACTTTAAACAACTCTTTGAATAAAACTTATAGCGAGCAACAAGTTGATGCAAATATTAAAGAAATAATTGCCAGAGCTAAAGTGCGTGATTCCGCATTTTTAATAAGTGTCTTAGGGAAAGTAAAAGATGATATCAATCAGATGACTCTTTCTAAAACAGAAAAGACAAAAGTATTGGATGTGATCAATAGTTACTTAATAGAGGGGTGATACACTGTGAAGTATAGTGATGGTTGTTATTTATTCCGTACGGAATATTGCTATTGCTCCAATATTGATGTGCAAATGAAGAACATCACTTTTCGATCTATATTTAGTAAAAGAGCTGGTGGGTTTGACTGCTATTCCTTTTCTTATTACGAGACGGAGCAGTATTCCTTAGACTTTGATGAAGCAGCAATTTGGATAGATAAAGATAAAAACATTTTAATAGTCTTTACTCGCAATGAAAAGCTGCTGGATTACATGATTTTATACATGATGACAGAACTCGGTATTCATTGCAAACCCTTGAATGTTGGAATTCACTCATTTGTTTTGCAAGATGGAAAAGGTGTCCTCACAAGTATATATAAGCAGACTAGTACGAATAAAGTGACTACCTCCCTGATGCGAACTGATACGGAAAGAATTAATTTGATTGAAAAACTAATAGTTGGTGATTTTAATGAAAGAATCTTTGAAAGAAATTTTTGTTATCCTGAGAGATCAACTCATTTTAGCTAATGAAACCGTAGAATATACTAGCTGGCTCACGGCTAGTATTTTTTCTGTTTTGGGTGTATTTACTATTTTTTTGTCTCACCAATATCAGAACCATACATCCGAACTTAAAAAACTGATTTGGAAAATGAGAAACAATATCAAAAAAAATGATCCAATTGAGTTTGAACAGAATGTAGTGGACTTTGAGTATTTTAGCAAAACACCAAAAGTGTTGAAGAAGGCTGTGCAAACAAGCTTTATCGTTTTATGGGTATTAATACCCATATGGACTATCTCGGGATTTTCTACATTATTTTTTATTTTAGAAAAAGAAGGTCCAATACATTATTTTTCTTTAATTTTAACTATCGTCGTTACAAGTTTATTCATTTTCTTTTCGATGAGATTGGCAATAATTTTAAGTAGTCTTAGTGACACAGAAGAAGGAATCGAAATTTTAACTGTAAAGGAACTATTTAATGCGAAAAATTTAGTGGCGAAGAATTTTGATCTCCCAAAATTACTGATTCTAAATAATACTACTTGGAGTTTTTTAATTTCAGGAGACGCCCCATATGCAAAAGTAAAAATCGAAAGCGCGTACGGTATTTATAACTGTTCTATCCTCTTGGTGATTAAATCCATTGGTCATGAGGTTTATATAAGTGTTCCTATTTCTCCACCAACAAACGAAACGTTAACAAGTGAGTTGCAAATAAATCTAGAAGAGCAAAAAAGAATAAATTTACAGAGATTTTTTAACGAATCTGAAATAAATCAAATGAACGTCTCTCAAGTTTTATTGATAGAAGATACCTACTATTATTTTAAAGGGCAAATTGCTATAAAAGAAAATCTAATTACTACAAGTCTCCTTGAAACAAGAAAAAAATTCGACATACCTACGGTAATCAAAAAAGATTTTGAAAATAATATTCATATTTTAGATATTAATAAATCATTTTAAATGTTGGATACAGTATTTAAATTACAATAGATTTATGAAACACTGGGAGGTAGATTTTGTTTCATTTAAAATTTGAAAAATTGCTGAATAATTGCAGTCACAAGACTGATCTAGTGTTGCCCTATGATCTAACAACATCATCAACATTTGGACATTTTGAATAACAAAAAATCCTGATGGGCTAAAGAATAGGCTCATCAGGATTTTTTTATGTGACTTATCTGGTCATTAAGATATGCCAACACTTTTTAAATATTATAGTCCGAAAAGATCTTTTTCTTTCGAGAGTTCCAATTCTTGACCTCTTTGATAAAAAAACTGGAGTTCGTAGGTTTCATTGGATTTTTTTTATGTTCCAGAGTATATCGTATAAGCAGCTAGAGGTCTCAAATCCTTTAAGGAGTGATTTTAATTCTTTGAGTCGCTTAGTTTTATTTGAGAACTAAAAATGTGGATTTTGGAAATAAACCTGGATCGTGTGCTGGTGTCTAAAAATAAACCAAAAGAATTGACGCATGAAGTAATAATGATAGCTCTAGATTGGTCTTATGATAGGGCAATTAATGGAGGAATACTAGGTATGGATACAGCAACAGAGTTAGCTGATAGTTACTTGAAGAAAAAGGACACACTTTATGAAAAGGTAAAGAGTCTAATCCGTTGGCAGAATACTAAAAGTGCTACTGGTTGTTGCTATCGCACATGTAGGTGGATATGATCTGAAAGATGATCAAGTTAAGTCGTTTGTATACGTGTGTTTAGCGGGAACCGGCGCAAAAGATATTCTTAAAAGCACAGGTATTTAAATAAAAAAAAATCTTGCGATTATTGGAATTAAGAAGATTCTATTTGAAGTGATTAAAAAAATCAATCAGGCAGTAGGATTCCGGATGCTAACAAAGTTCGGAGAGAAAGGAGTTATCAATCTCGGAAAGATGGTCCCTGTAGCAGGAGGAGTGATCGGGGGCACTGATGTGCTTTCTATATACCGATTTCATTCATCCCCTTAATATTATTTAACAATTCAAAAAATACTATATTGACGTAGTCATGAGATTGGTTTTCTTAATCTTATATAAAATAGAAAATCATATAAATAAATCTTTATTTTTCATATAATACCTAATAATGTAAAGTTAGTGTGGGAGGTGATATAAATGGATTATGCTTTAGTAAAAGAGCAAGGAGTAACTTTTGCAGTCGTTGTTGTTAAGAGCCACGCCTTAAATAATGTTCACAGCAGAGATGACTTGAAAATGAGTTATCAGCCATATTTCCCAGGTGCTCACATTATTCTAATGGCTCAAAATTCTCGTGGAGTTCCTCAGTATTATGGTAAAACAGATATTGTGAATTTTCTTTCGAGAATTGACCACCGTCGTTTACCGTGGAAGCGTAAGAATATTTAATTGCCTCAGGCTCTCCAATAGTGATTCCTTTTGGAGAGCAATTTAATAGCATTTTTAAACACTTTAAAATCAACTTGAAATCCACTTTTCAATATATTTTCACTTGAATTCATCTTACATACCCCTTCATTTTATGGAACACCGGCACGTAGACCTTGTTTCACCCGATTCTCGAAAGATTGCTGACTAAAGCCATAAGATTAAACCGTTAGATACGGGGACGTGTGTTGTGAATAATCAAACAGTTGATTCACAACACACGTCCCCGATTTTTATATTTTAGGTGCTTCTAAACCACCCGCCTAACCCCAACCTGTCCATCCAGAAATATCTCCTCCAAAGAAGGCTCATCAACTTCCACACGATAGATATCGATCTTGCACTGGTTAAAGGCGCGGATGATGTCTGCGATTTTTTTCTCCTGGTTAACGGTGATGATGATGTGCTGCTCCTTTATTTCGAGGTTGTCGCCGACGTTGGTGAGCCATTGTGTGAGCTGGGTCATGTCTGATATTGGGATGTTTCCGTGTTTGATTTTGACGAGAATGGTTGATTGGTAATAGGATCTGAGTTCGTCCATGGATCCGGTTTTGATGATTTGGCCGTCTTTCATGATGGCGATTCTCGTGCATAGTTTTTCGACTTCGTCCAGGTTGTGGGAGGTCATGAAGATGGTTTTGCCTTCATGATGCAGCTCACGTATGAGGTGCTGGATGTGAATGACGGATTCAGCATCCAGTCCTGATGTTGGTTCGTCGAGAAAGATGAGCTCAGGGTTATGGATGATGGCTTGTGCGATGCCGAGCTTCTTTTTCATACCGAATGAGAATTTACCGGTTTTCTTATGGGCATCTTTTTCAAGGCCGACTTTTTTCAGGATGGATAGGCATGTTTCTTTTGATGCTTTGTTTCCTGACAGTTCGGATAAGAATCTTAAGTAGCCCATGGCGGTCATGGATCCGTCAAAGCTGCTGTAGTCCGGCATAACGCCAATCCGGGATTTGATTTTGTCATCCGGACCGTTGATACCAAGCAGTGAAAAGGAGCCGGCACTTGGACGGATAATGCCTGTCAGCATATTGATTAACGTTGATTTACCTGCACCATTGTGGCCAAGAAATCCGAAGATCTCTCCTTTTTCAACAGTCAGATTGATCCCCTTTACAACCGGCACACTGCCGTACTTTTTAAATAGTTGTCTTGTCTCAATCGCAGTCATTAACATTCTCTCCTTTTGAATACAACATAAGCTAAAGCTAACCATACAGCGGAAAGAAGCAGGATGATTGGAAATGTAACATCACTCTCCAGGTAATAAAGCGGATTAACAAACTTTAACCAGCTCACCCACGGGTTATTTGAAAAGGTTACCCAGAATCCTACAACAGGGAACGCTAGGCCGACGATGATGCCGAGAAACATCGTAAAGCCCGGCTTTGGGATGAGAACGGATAGCATAACGGTTAAAGCGATTTGATAAAATAATAAGCTCATGACTTGCAGAAAGCTCAGCCAGTCCAGCTGTTGAGAAAAAGCAAAGACAATGGAAAAAGATACGGTGACACATAAGAGCCAGAATAGAAATACGCCGAAAAATTTTCCTAAGACGATGGATAACCTGGACGTTCTGGTCACTAGAAATCGCATCGTCCGGTCATGTGTTTCCCGGTTGATCACATCATGTGATAGCCCCATGACAAACAGCTGTCCGAAAACCAGTAACAACATTAGCAGCCCTGCGTAATGAATTCTCTCGGTTTCACTCGCGGTGAATTCTTCAAGTGATAGAAGAAGATTTGAAAATTTTGCGGAATAATACGCTGTGATCAGCATGATGGCAATGATGATAATCGATTTAACCCCTTTAACTAATCGTAGAAACTCTCTTTTACTAATGGCGAACATTGGTCATTTTCCTCCCGTATTGCATATGATTTTTACTGACAACTTCACTTTACAGGGGCTTCCTTAACGCCTTACAATCTGTACCTTAATTCTACCTTAATTCCTATTTTTCCAAGTTAATAATTGGTATGATGATGCTATACATCATACCAGAACAGGAGATTCAACCATGCAGGACGCCAAGATTTTGATTGTTGATGATGAAGTGTCCATCAGCCAGATGCTTGTCACGATTTTAAAGAAAGAACAATTTACTTATATTGATACAGCTTCAACAGCTGCCGAAGCATTGGCACGTTGCCGGAGTAAAAAGTATGACCTGATTTTACTCGATGTCATGCTGCCGGATCGGACCGGGTTTGAGATTTGTCCGCTTATCAGGGAAACAACCGATGCACCGATTTTCTTCCTGACCGCGAGATCCACTGATTTAGACAAGCTATCAGGTTTTGCGTTAGGGGCAGACGATTACATTACCAAGCCGTTTAATCCTCTTGAAGTCGTAGCCCGTGTAAAAGCGCATTTAAAAAGGAAAAGCGGCTTTTCGTCAGAGCAGCCATCCACCTTTTACGAGTTTGGTCCGCTCTCAGTCAATACGTTAGCAGGCGCTGTAAAGGTAAAGGGGAAACCAGTTGATTTACCTGCACAGGTTTATCAGCTATTGATCTTTTTCTGCCAGCATCCGAACCAGTTATTCAGTAAAAATCAATTGTATGAGCAGGTGTGGGGAGAGGCATTCCTGGGTGAGGACAACACCGTGATGGTTCATATTAGAAAGCTCCGTGAAAAAATCGAAGAGCACCCAAGTAAGCCGGAATTCATTGTGACAGTGCGCGGGCTTGGCTATAAATTTGTCCCGAAGGAATCAGTGAGATGAACATACATAAACGATTTGTTATACAAATGTTTCTTCAGGTGCTGCTGATTTTTTCCCTGATTACTGCACTGATCGTGTTTTCCTTCGCCATTCTTGGCTTTATGATCGGGGACGAGGAGCTCAAAAGCGACTTAGCCAGTGCGGAAGGGTACTTTATTTCAGAAAATATTTCGATGGATGGCGACACGGTGATTTTTGATGAAAGTCTGAGAGAGCTCGTTGACCATCAGCAGGGCTGGCTCATGGTGGTGTCGGTGGATGGGGAAGTGCTTGGAGATTATCTGGCGCCGGAAAGCATCATGGCTGATATTAACAGCCACAAGTTCTCCGGTTCACTTTTACAGGACGAGAAACTGGATTATACGTATTGGCCACTCAATGAGACAGCGTCAGACTCACCGCTTGTTGTGTTTGGCAGAGAGAAGACCGAATCCATCCTTCTGGAAAGAGTGAGGCAGGAAACGGATTGGGTGTCCGGTCGACTAGACTTAAGGAACGAAACCATCCGTTTAGCAGAGGAGAATGGGGGATGGGTCCAGCTCATTGATCAATCAGGTAATGTGATTGATCAGCATCACGCAGATAATGAACCGGCAACCTATGCAATCAACCAAATTCTAGCCATCAATCAAGCTGAGATGGGACCAACCCGAACGTACTTCGACGAGGCGACGAACCAGACCCTATTAGTCAGCGTTGAAAATAAGCAACCTGCCACACTTGCAGAGCAATCCGTAAGTCCCATTGAAAACAGCATCGTCTTGATCTTTATTCTCTTATTTCTCATCTTGCTAGGCAGCACGTTCTGGTACGCACACAAATTCGGCAGCCCATTACTGCAAATGATGAAATGGATTAACCAACTAAGCAATGGTCACTATGCTGAACCGGTCAACCATATTCAGGAGCCCATTCTTTATAAAAAAGACGGGAAACTGAAGAAAAAGTACAGATTATATAAGGATCTGATTATCAATCTGTCCCATTTAGCTAAAGCATTAAAAGACAATGAGGCGCAGCGGGAGAAAATCAAATCCACCCGCGAAGAGTGGATCAGCGGCATCTCACACGACCTGAAAACACCACTAGCTTCCATAACAGGTTACGCAAAAATGATGGAGGCACCGGAATACGCCTGGACTGGAGAAGAGACAAGAGAATTTGCAGGTACGATCAGCAATAAAGCCACATACATGGAGCATTTGCTAGAGGATCTGACCCTCACCTACCGGATAAAAAATGGCGCACTACCAATCACCCCTGAACAAACCGATATCAATGAATTTTTAAAAAGAACCGTCATCAGCTTTATGAACAACCCGGACTACAGCAGCAAACATCTTCAGTATCACCCGGAGAACATGCATGTTAAGGCAAAAGTCGACCCTAAGTGGTTTCAGAGAATCATGAACAACCTGATTGAAAATGCACACAAATATAACCCTGACGGCACAACGATTACGATCACACTATCGACCATCGAACAGCACCTGATCCAAATTACAGTCGCTGACAACGGAATCGGCATGGACCAAACAACCACCAGCCAACTCTTCAACCGCTACTTCCGCGGCACCAACACAAGCGACTCCGGAAGCGGCACCGGCCTCGGAATGGCCATCACCAAACAACTGATCCAGCTGCACAAAGGATCAATTAATGTGAAAAGTATGCCTGGTGAAGGGACGGTGTTTCGGATACTGCTGCCGGTGGAGTGATTCGTGGGGACGTATGTTTTGAATCATTAGGGATGCGACGGAGTCATTGGAACGTATATCGTGAATCATTCGTACATCTAAGGATTCACGATATAAGCCTCCTGATTTTTGGAGCATATAAATTCTTACAAAAACTGAACAATAACCAAAACAGCCACAACAATCACAGGCATTAAAATACTTAGGTTGCGGTTCAGTTTTAGCTGCTGCATCTGCAATTCATGGTTACTTTGTAGTGACGATTTTAAAGATTGGCTAGAGGTATCGAGATGATCAATCTTTCTTTGTAAATCAACAATAGAATTGTTTGCCGTAGATACTGCGGCCGACATAGAGACGATCTGTTGTTCAAGGAGACTGCTTCTTGATTGCAGCTCTTTTACTTCATTATTTACTGTAGCGTTATTAGATTTTAATGACTCCAGTTCTATTTTTAAATAATCCGCAGTACCTTGAAATGACGTAGCTACAGTAGAGTTGAGTTCTTTAAATCGGTCGTTATTCTTTATAAGCTGTTGTTCCAGCTCTATTGTTTTTTCTTCAAAATTCGATTGGATTTTTTCTAGTGTAATTGTAGTTTCTTTTACTCCTTCTAATTGCTGCTTCAATAGAATTTGTTGATTTTCAATATCCTTGAGGTAATTCGAAGCTTTTTTAACGTTTTTTATTTCATTTCCCAGCTCTTGAACATAGTTATCAAGTGCATCAATACTTTCTAACTCTCCCATGGGTATACCTCCCTTATTCTTAATTCTTTCATCTTCATATAAGTATCCTTAACCATTTCTCCATATGAAAACTTGTCTTTAAATGACTGGTAAATCAACTTTTTATCATTCTTAGAGGGAAATCCATTACCAATTAAAAATTGACTCAATATTGCTTTGCTATCTGAAGTAAGAAAATCATTAGCCACATCTAGAATTGATAAAAGAATTTCTCGACGCAGGTTCTCTTCTAATTTTGAAATGTACTGAATAGATTGGATTAAGCGGTCGCTTGATTCCTGAATTATTTTTTCATCACTGATCAAAGCTCTTATGCCTTCAATAAGATTCAGAGCAGGATCGTTTTTATAACTTTCAAGAAATCGGCTAGTGATGATTGATACATTTTTCAATTCTGCTTTTGACTTTGGAACCGTTTTGTCGTTCGTTTCAACATAATAAATTTTCCACCAATTATTTATGTTTTGGGGGATAGCTACTGTTTTTTCTAGTAAATATACATCATCATTCCGTTTGAAATACGTTTCCAGTTTAGATTGGAAATCATCCGAATCGGTGAATTCAGAAATATAATTAAACATATTTTTTAAAGACTGCTTTCTTGTGTAGATAACATTATCGTTATACCACCTCAATAAAATGAAAATCAGTTTGTAGAGTGGGGAATAAATATCACTTTCATATACATCTTTATAAGGCTTTAATTCTGGTTGTTGGAATAGATTAGCTTGTGAAAATGTAGAATCATATTTGTGAATATGTTTGAATAAAAGCTCCTTGATCTGGTCCTCATCGTAATCGTTCATTTCAACAATAATTTTTTTTGTTTTCCAGTTGATTGTCCAATCTTCCACCAGGCCAAGCAATGAAAGTTTGTAAATGATTTTCTCATTCTTTTCATTTAAAGTAACTTCTTGTATTTTTCTTCCTGAAAGATATTGATTATAAAATCCCTCAATGATTTTGGACTCTACTTCCACATTCATTAAGCCCTGTTTCATTAAATAAAAAATACTATTTAAATCACCTTTAATTTCACCAATCGTTTTTTCAATATGATCTACATTTGTATCAAGACCAAACAATATGTTTTTTTGATCGTCAGTCAGCTGGTCTCGGGTAAATAAAACATAACAATCAGATTCAGTGCGGTCTCTGCCGGCACGTCCTGCCTCCTGGTAATACGACTCCAAAGATGAAGGAATACCATAATGAATCACCTTTCTGATATCGGGTTTATCAATTCCCATTCCAAATGCTTTTGTAGCGACCAATACGTCTATTTCGTTTTTCATAAATGCGGATTGAGTTTGTTCTTTATAAACAGAATAGTCAATACCAAAGTCTTTAGGTTTCTTTCCGCTGTAAAAAGCCGTTTTTACTCCTACCTGATTAGCTAATTGATTGCTCAATTTGTAGCATCCATGTGGACCATTGACATTTAAGGTGAATATAAGAGTTGGAAAAGATTTGATATCATCCTCTGCAGGTTTAATTAATTCAGCCAACGTATTCGGCCGTTCGAACCTATTTGTTTCGATCACATGAAACTTAAGTTCTTTTCTTGTGAAATTGGTGATTGTCTTAACATTTTTGCTATCAATGTTTAATTCATTCCTGATATCTTGTAAAACCTTTGAAGAGGCTGTTGCAGTGAGTGCTAAGAATGTTGAGGTTGGGCAAAAACGCTTGATTGTTTTAGATAGTGCTAAATAAGATGTTCTAAAATCATGCCCCCACTCTGATAAACAATGAGCTTCGTCAATAACTGCATAAGCAATTTGTTTTTTTGCCTGAATCATCTGAAGCCGGTTTCTGAACTCTTCTTGTTGAAAGCGTTCAGGTGAAATAACTAAAAATAAATACTGTCCTTCAGTATAAGCATTTAAAATATCTGATTGATCTTGAGATCCCAAGTCAGAATTAATGTATTCAATACAATCAACAAAATATTTTTCTTTTAAATTTAGTACCTGATCTACCATTAATGATTTTATTGGTGCTACAACGAAACTGATAGATGGCTGGAGGAAGGTGCAAATTTGATATGTTAATGATTTTCCACCTCCAGTCGGCAACAGACCAACGGTGTCATTACCGTTAAGTGTATTAGAGATGATCTCTAGTTGTCCCTCGTTAAAAGAAGAAAATCCGTAAAGAGTATTTAAAATATATTCAAGAATCGGCTGGTGAGTATTCAGGTCGATGTTATATTTTACGATCTCTGTTGATTTAATGAATCGATAATTCTTCTCTCCAAAATAATCCTCTCTGATATAAATACAGTTCTCATCGGTTATGGAATCATCCCAGTATTCTCCTACCACATTATCAATACATATAAAATCTTCACGGGGATCAGTTTCTATCTGTATGTTAGGTATTTCTATTTCTCTATTAAATAAACCGCCTATAACGTTTAACCACGTGTTCAAATCACTTAAAGCCAGCTTTAATGACTGAATCTGGTCTGGATTTAGCACTGAAAATTGCCAGATTGGGCACTCGAAGTCCAGGTGGTTTCTATTTATTAATTCTATAACTGCTTGCTGATAACGATAGATTTCTGTTAGTTGAGTATGTAAAGCATAGGAAGAGGAATCTTTAAGAAATTCTTCATATAATTTGATTTCATGTTCATAATCACGATATTTTTTTCGCAGAGTATTAAGTAATTGAGCATAATCCTTTGATTTAATTTGAGCTGTAGAAACTCTAAAAACGTCAATTCCGTGTTTTTTGAAAAAATTATCTCTTACACGATCTAGCTTTTTTTGCTCCGAATCCTTGTGAGAATGACCATCTACTTCGATTACTAATTTGAATAGAGGACTATAGAAATCCACTTCCTGCTTATCGAAGTGGTCATTTTTAATAATCTGATTGATGGGACATTCAGCAATAAATAGCTTAGCTAAGAACTTTTTTTGCTTGAAGATCTCTTGCAAATCCTCGAAAAAGGTCAGTGCAGGGTATAATTGATTCTCACTGTCTCCTTTTATCCGCTGACTCCAGTCATTCATATTCGCACCCATGATGCGAACCTCGTCCTGATTCTTAAGGTAAGACCAGTTTAAATTCAATTTCTCACGAAGAAAAGGTGAAGCAACTGTTGGATTACCTCGGGATATCAGGTTTTGTATGATAGATATAATGATTTTCAAAGATGAATCCGCATTTTCTACATGCCTTTGATCGGGTAAATTTTTAATCACGAAATGATTATTAGTACGTGTATAACCTGAGCTATAATATTTCATAGTAGCACCCTGTTCCGTAAAATAATGTATTTGTTATACATTATACTAATTTTTTGATTCAAAAAGACTAAAATGTATGAAATGAGTGAAATTATTATGGTGATTTTGGGGGATGGAGAGTAATTGAGGAGTAAACGATTATGTTGATTCAAACGAAAAAATGTTAATGGGGAAAAATGTAAAATAGTTAAAGGGATATAAACCGCTTTGTTAATCTACAGTAGAGGTAGCGAAGAAGGATTCGCCTGGACGTATATTTCGAATCATTAGAGCCACGAATGATTCATCATATACGTCCTCGTGTTTCACCAGTGTTTCAAACAATAAGAATAAATAATTTAAATGGAGAATTACTATATGAAAAATAGCCTACTAAAAAGCATTCAATTAGTTTATTCTGATCTTCCCATTGAAGACTATTATGTTAATGAAATTGGACAGAATAACGATGTCTTGATTGTAAACAATTCATTGGTTTTTAGATTTCCGAAATATAAAAATGGAATCACTCAATTAAAAAGAGAAACAAGAATTTTAAACTATATTAAAGATACCGTCTCTACTCCTGTTCCAATTCCTATTTATCAGTCTTTTGCAGATTTAGAGCCAGGTAAGGTTTTTACCGGATATCATCTTATAGATGGAGTCCCTTTATGGAGAGAAAGTTTGGATGGCATTAAGAGTGTTGAATTAGTTAGTGTAATAGCAGCTCAACTTGTTTCATTTCTTAAGGAACTTCACTCTATAACAGAGGACAAAGCAAGTAAAGGTTTGAATTTAAAGGCTCGCCATCCACGAGAACAAATGCATAGCTTGCATAATAAGATTCAAAGTAAACTATTTCCTTATATCAGAAAAAGCGCTCAAGAAGAAATCTCACACTCTTTTGAAACGGCCCTAAATGGGAAAGCTTTTTCAAATTTAGATAATACCCTTATACACGGAGATTTCGGAGCTGCCAATATCTTATGGAATCCGGAAACAAACAGGATATCAGGGGTCATTGATTTTGGTGGTTCTGGCATAGGAGACCCTGCGTATGATTTCGCCGGAATACTCTCCAGCTATGGTGAAGACTTTTTTAATATGTGTATGAATCTATATCCCAACGGTGAAGAAATATCAGAACGAGTTAGATTTTATAAAAGTACATTCGCTCTACAGGAAGCATTGCATGGAGTGGAGAATGATGACAAACAGGCTTTTGAAAATGGAATTAAAAATTATAGATAGAATGAAACACCGGGACGTATACTGTGAATCATTAGACTTTCGAATGATTCTCAATATACGTCCCTTTATTTAGAAATGGTTTTATATGGATTAGTTTATAATTTATACATAAAAATAATCACTTATTATGCTTGTGAAGAGATATAATTAATTATAAGAAAAAGGAGGCGGAATATTATGAAAAACATATGTCATTTAGTGCTATTCATGCCCATACTTTTATTAATTGCGTGCTCTTCAGATGCAGTTTCATCAAGTAGCAATACTATAATTGACGAAAAAACCCCTGATGAGGTCGCGAGCGTTGAGCCAAACGAAGGTGACTTTGTGATAACTTTCGGATCTGATTCAATGGATCGAGGAGATCATGATTATTATAAAGAAAATGAATTAGTAGTGAAGGAAGGAGTCGAAATTGAGCGAGGAAAAGTTGTTTACTATCATACTCCAGAGATTGCTATAGAGGCTAATCCTAATCTCCCAGAACAAAACGTTGCCCGAATAGTGGGTTTACCTGGTGAAGAAATTGAAATAAAAGAAGGTAATGTTTATATAAATGGCGCAAAACTTGAAGCTTTTTATTCAGAAGCTTTAGTTCGTGGTTCAAATGAGGACGAATATTTCGATTCAATATCAGATGAAAATCTGGTCAATAGAGAATTCTTTGAAGAATATTTCTCAATGAATACCAAAAAAACGAAGGTGGGGGAAAATGAAGTATACTTACTCGTTGATCACTGGTGGAGAGGTACAGACAGTATAGATTTTGGTCCAATCGAAAAAGACCAGATCATTGGGGAAATATTAGGGTATAGCAAATGATTTGTGGGGACGCATATTGTGAATCATTAGATTTCCGAATGATTCACAATATACGTCCCCGTGTTTTAATAGCAATTTGATTTGCCTGGAAATTGTTTGTCCATTTCTTTTCCGCAATTAAGTAAAACTGCACTTAACGTGAAAATAACACCTAAAATATTGCTTCTTACACCTAAGGCAATTAATTTTTTGGCTGCCAGTGTAAATTCTTTATCACCAATTAAGTTAGCAATGGTACTCCCTATAGCAATTATGCCATATGCTTCTTTAATCCCTTTATTGATGCAAGCATTTTCAGCATTGATGTAAGCAGACTTTTCTTTCATTCCATATAATGCACAGCCGACTGCCTGAGTTGAAAATGAAGGCTGTAAATTGGCATCTTTGAATAAATTATTTTGATCAAAAGTTTGAATTATTTCTTCTGCCCCTTCTAATCCAGAAAGCCCTTCAACGAAAGCATCTCGATTGTACCCCAAAAGTTGTCCATTTTCAGTTACTTGTCCAGTATCAAACATCAATTCTAATGATTTGGCTAAAAGTTCAACTTCTTCTTCGCTGTATGTATAGTCTGGCTCAGACATCTGAGCGCTTGCTGTTGATGAAAGTGCACCGGTAAGTAAAAAAATCACCATTAAGATTGAAGTCATTTTAAACAGTATATTTCTCATTTTTAGTACTCCTTTTAATTGGTTTATTAAGTAACCATGCTAATAGAGTGAAGAAACCAGCAAACATAACACGTATAAGAATCTCAACTGCTAAGCTCTCATGATCAAATAAGCTGAAAGGCAAAAAATATGTGAGGATAAATCCTACAACAAATATAAAAATGTACCTAATCACCATATACTCATCTCCTTAACTTGTATATATTGTAAATCATGATTATACTAACATATTCTAATACTAACCCTAGTTATTTCTATTAATATTGTAAAAAATGGTTATTTAGTTATGATGAAAATTAGTGCATATCTAACCGATTTGTGCCATAAGTATTGAATTACCTATTCGTAACCTTATATTTATATTAATTTTCGGGAAACACGGGGACGGAGCGGCCGTTCTTTTTCTTGAGCTCTGTCCCCGGGACTAAAAGACAGAGGGACAGAGCTCAGCCAATGGCGCACCCGCTCCGTCCCCATGTTTCAGAAAGGGTGTCACTATTGAATATATCGGAGAAAATTAAAAATTCCGTTTTAAATTGTGCAGAAAAAATTCCATTTTCAGGTTCTGTGTTAGTGCAGCAAGATCAAACGATTCATTTTAAAGAAGGATTTGGTTACGCCAACAGAAGTGAGAAACTAAAGATTACACCTTCTACAAAATTTGGGATGGCATCAGGGTGTAAGATATTCACTTCAGTGTCCATTTGTCAGTTAGTTCAAGCGGGAAAATTGAGTTTTGATACCCGTTTAAAAGATGTTGTAAATGTACCGTTTCCTCATTTTCATCCTGACATCACCATACATCAGCTATTAACACATACATCAGGCATACCTGATTACTTTGATGAAGAAGTAATGGATGATTTTGAAGATCTTTGGAAACAGGTACCTATGTATTCAATTAAAACTCCGAAAGATTTTTTACCCATGTTTCAAAATGAAAAGATGAAGTTTTCTCCTGGTAGTAAATTTGCTTACAACAATTCAGGATTTATATTACTTGGTTTAGTGGTTGAAGAGGTATCTGGCCAAGTATTCCCTGAGTATGTCCAGGAACATATATTTGATGCTTGTGAGATGACTGATTCCGGTTACTATCGAATGGACCAGCTCCCGGAGCAGACTGCTTTAGGTTACATAGATAACCTGGAGATGGATACGTGGAAAACAAACATCTATTCATTACCTATTATGGGAGGGCAAGATGGGGGAGCATTTACGACTGTAACAGATCTGGTAAAATTCTGGGATGGTTTATTGAATTTGAAGCTACTTAACAAAGAGTATCTTGATCAGTTATTCTTCCCTCACGTTAAAAGTGGAGAAGAAACTGCTTACGGTTATGGCGTTTGGATCCTAAAACAAAAAGGGGAAATACTTAAGTATTTTATTTTAGGCTTTGATCCAGGAGTTAGAATGCACTCTTCATACAATGTAAAGACAAACATTCAAACTCATATCTTGTCCAATATTGAACAAAGTGTATATCCTATCGTGTCGGATGTAGATGGACTTTTTGCTGATGTAAACACGGGTGGAACACCGGGACGTATATGGTGAATCATTAGACTTTCGAATCATTTTTTAGCTGCATTTTCTAATATTGATTTAACTAGAAAGTTCAGAACTTGTGATTTTAGTAATAACTACTTTATACATGAGAAAGGGGAGTACTATGATGGGGAGATTAGACAATTCACGATGGAAACTTAGTCTGGCTGGCTTCACTGCGTTTGTTATTGCGACTATTATCTACTTAATAACGGGTCCTAATATACCTGGAATACTCGGCTTTTTAACAGCTGCAATCGTATTGTTCATTTTAAATGCTGCGTATGTTTTATACACGAACAAGAAATCTGTGGATTGATTTGTCGGGGACGTATATTGCCAATCATTAGACTTCCAAATGATTCACATTATACGTCCCCGCACTTCCCGGTTTTAGTTCCAGTTCACTGGTGGTTTTATTAACTGTGCTTTCATGCCGAGCTCTTCGGCCGCAGCTAAGATAAATTCTTTTCTGAAAAAGTAACTTTTATGGCTTACTATTTTTCCATTTTCTATTTCCTGCATTTGTATGTCATGTATTTCGTGCCCATGATCACCATCAGCTAAAACAATGATAACGGGTTTACCCCAAAGGATAAATTCTTGAGCGGTATGGCCAGGCAATCCGAATTTTAGAGACCCTTTCAGCATTTCTTTTTTAGAAAATTCCTGGAAGCCAAAGAATGCTTCATTTTGTGCGTTTTCACTAAACAAACTTAACATGCTATTTAAATCTCCATTATTAAAGGCTTCTAAGTATGCTTGAACCGTTTCGTTTTGACCTTGTGACGTTACACCAGATTCAGTTTTCGAAAAGTCTAAAGAAGCTATTTTTCTTCTCGCACGTTGCACAGCTGAATAGACACCTCCTGGCGTACTTTGAACAATGCCGGCTACTTCTTCTGCGCTAAATTGGAAAATATCTAATAGCAGGAATGCAGTTGTTTGTTTAGGCGTCAAATTCGATTCCAACGATGTTAGGATTTCTTCCAGAAATAGACGATCTGAAAAATCAACACTTTGTTCAGGTACTTCATCTAAAGACCCTACTTCACGCTTTAATTTTCTGCACTGATCTAGCCACGTATTTGTGGCAATTCTGAACAGGTAGTACTTCTTGTCTGTGATATCACTCCACCTTTGAGGAAGTAATCCAAAAGATTTTATCATCGTTTCTTGATAAAGATCTTCTCCATCCCAAGGCGAACCAGTGACGTATTTACAATAATTCCAAAGATCTGTGGAATAAACTGACACGATCTCTGAAAAGTCATTTCTTAATTTTCGAGCTTCATCTATAAAATCCTTGTTAATGCTGCTTGTTTGCTCCATATGGATTCCCTCCTAAAATGTTTACACTATAAAGACGTTTCCATATAGAAAAATTATACGGTTAAATTCAAAATAATTATAGAAACTTCAATATGTTGTATTACACTAGGAGTGGTTCATGTCATTTATTAGACAGCTTAAGCGATTTTAACAGGGTATGATAGCTCTTATATATTCAACTATAACGTTCCTTAATTTTAATAAAATAATTCAAATAGAGGCGGAATCATATGCCCAAAATTGACAACATGTTAGCGATTTTATGGATGCTCCGTTCAGGTGAAAAGGTGACGGCGCAACAGATTTCAGAGAGGTTAGAGATGAATATCAGGACGGTGTATCGTTATATTGATACGATTTCAACGAGTGGTGTACCGATCGTGTCAGAATCGGGACATAATGGTGGATACAGTTTATTGGATCATTTTGTTGATGCGCCTTTATTTTTTGATGCTGAGGAGCAGACGTCACTGTTTCACGCTGCTGTTTTTGCAGAAGAAGCCGGGTATTATGGTGGTGAGGCACTGAATAGGGCGATTTCAAAACTGAGTCACTACTCAAATCATGAACAGGAAACAAAGGTAAACCAGCATGTCACGAGTCTTGAAGTCATCAGTCGCTCACGCTCACTTTCTGTAGAACCTTTTTTGAAGGAGCTGGAGCAGGCGGTTGCTGACGGTTACTCAGTAAACATGGTTTACCATAAAAACGGATCAAAGCAGTTGGATGATAGACTGGTCGATCCGTACAGAATGATCTATTGGAATCATAAGTGGTATGTGATTGGATTTTGTCATCTCAGAAATGATATTCGTAGTTTTAGAGTAGATCGAATTGAAAGTCTCACGCCAACCGAAAATACATTTAGCCGACCCAAACATTTTTCAGCACGTGACTTTTTTACAAGAAATCTTCTTCCAGCTACAGATGATAAGGATAGGGTTATTTCTTTTGTGATCAGTGGGGATCGGCGTGTATTGGATGATATATGCGAGCATTGGTTTTTGGGGCATTATGTAAAAGAGCGCACTTCCAATCAAGCTGTTTTCCTTCTTGAAGAAGATGTGCTCCATACTTATGTGCCTTATTTGCTTTTGCCGTACAATCAATCGATTAAAGTGATGGAGCCGGTCAGCCTTAAGAAAAGAATGATTGAAGTTCTGACGGAATTAATAAAATTTCATGAAGTATGATCACTTCCCTGACGCTAACTGTCAGGGAAGTTTTATTATACTGGCATTATCGAATGTGATTGGAGTGTTATGAGATGCAAACGACAAAAGCTTATTTATATGTATTTGATACAATGTCAGACTGGGAATATGGCTATTTAATCGCGGAACTCAACTCAGGAAGGTATTTTAAAAAGGATCTAGCACCTTTAAAAGTGATCACAGTAGGAGCGAATAAAGACATGATAACGACGATGGGAGGGCTTTGCATAAAACCGGATATGTCCCTTGATGAATGTACGTTTGAAAATAAAGATCTTGTCATTTTACCGGGAGGGACTACGTGGAGTGAAGATATTCACCAGCCTGTCCTGGAAAGAATCGGCCAGGCTTTAGAAATTGGCACCATTGTTGCGGCAATTTGTGGCGCTGTTGATGCCCTCGCGAATAGAAGATACTTAGATACCAGAAAGCACACAAGCAATAACATAGACTATACCAAAATGGTAAGCCCTCACTATAAAGGCGAAACGTTTTATGAATCGGGAGCTGCTGTCGCTGATACAAACTTAGTCACCGCATCAGGAATCGCCCCGCTGGAATTTGCCATGGAAGTACTGAAAAAAATAGAAGTATTTACACCAGACGCATTACATTCATGGTATAACCTGAATAAGACGAATGAACCTGAATACTTTTATGAGTTGATGAACGGTAAGTGACACTGGGGGACGGAGCGGCCGTTCTTTTTCTCCAGGTCTGTCCCCCTGATCAAAAAACAGAGGGACAGAGCTTAGCAAATGGCGCAGCCGCTCCTTCCCCCTTGTGACGCGCCGGGACGTATATTTTGAATCATTAGATAAACGAATGACTCAGGATATACGTCCCCAATACGAGGAGGGACATAATGGGAAACACTGAGAAATTTGAAATGATCGCTGATAAGTATGACACGCCTGAAAGAATAGAAATAGCAAAGGTCTCATCAGGTGCCATCCGTCATTATTTAGTTGACGCTAAAAGTAAGAATGCAATTGATTTTGGGTGTGGAACGGGTCTTGTCGGAATGAATTTGTTAGACGAGTTTCAATCTATACTTTTCCTGGATACATCACAGAACATGATTAATCAAATAAAGCAAAAAATAACTGATCATAATATTAAGAATGCAGATACACTTTACTTTGATATTGAAAAAGAAGAACCGTCAGATTTACATGCCGACTATATTTTTATGGCTCAGGTTCTACTTCATATTCCTGATGTTGAATTCGTGTTATCAAAACTATTTGATGTTCTGAATGAAGGAGGACATCTATTAATAGTGGATTTTAATCTAAATGAAAAAGTAGTGTCAGATCTTGTTCATAACGGATTTGACCCAAAAGAGTTAATCGATATTATGACTAAGATTGGGTATAAGGACATTCAATTCAAAACTTTTTATCATGGAGATAAAATATTCATGGGACAAGATGCATCGATGTTTATTTTGGACGCAAAAAAGTGACGCATGGGGACGTATATCTTGAATCATTTGATACACGAATGATTCAAAATATACGTCCTCTTATTTCATTTTAAAGCTTGTCTTACAGTTAACAATTTGAAATAATTGGTATTAAGAATACGCATCAAACAATACAAGATCCTTGCACTTTCATATTAAGAAATCAGGAGGAGAAATTTATGATTAATAAAGTGGGCCAGATTATGTTGTATGTAGATAACCAGGAGGAAGCCGTTCGATTTTGGACCGATAAAGTAGGGTTTAGCTTAATTTCCTCTGAAGAGAATGACCAGGGGATGAAGTGGATGGAAATTGCTCCAACTAAAGATTCGGAAACCTGCCTTGTTTTACACAACAAGAAGATAGTAGCTGAATTAGACCCTGAAATGAATCTGGGTACCCCATCTTTAATGTTTTTCACTGACCAATTAGAGAAATTACATGAGGATTTATCACAACAAAATGTAACGGTTGGAGAAATTGTAGATATGCCCGCCGGAAGAGTATTTAACTTTGCTGACAATGAACAAAACTACTTTGCTGTTATGGAATCAAAAAAATAAGACTGTCTGATTCGCGAGGACGTGTGTTTTGAATTATTAGATATATAAAGTTCAAGCCATACGTTCGCAGGTCTTATAAAAAGGATTTAGGAGAATTAAGATGTGGATTATATTAGGGATAATGGCAATAGTAGCAACAGTAATCAATCTACTGATGTACGCAGCAGGAAAAGATTATAAGCTGGCGATGGCCATGGGATTGTCATTGACAGCATTAACACTGTGCGCAGAGTACAGTATGATATCGAATTGGGTAAAAGCAGAAGATTGGGGAGCTTTAGCGGATGTCGTACCTGGCATGGAAAGGGCGTTATGGTTTTTGACTGTTGTTTCGATTTTGCTGAATATAGCGCCTGTGTTTTTAGAGCAGAGAAGGAGGAAGTGAGATCTGGGTGAGGCAGGGGGACGTATATAGTGGATCATGAAAGACGTTGATGGTTCACGATATACGTTGCTGATTTTTTAAGTCACTTAACCAATAGGTCTTCCAACTTAAAAGTCTTACTCACATCCTGATCCTCAATCCATCTTAAAAACTGCTCAACATTCTTAATTTCCTCTGATAAGACAGCTTTATAAATAAAGATAGATGGGTAAGACAATCCCTGTTCCAATAGCGACTCTTTTAAATCTAAGATGGTTTGTCTGCTAGCACTCGTTAAAATGTTGTTCATAGGTTCTACCAGATCCCTGGATAACGGGCCGACATGATCATTAGGGAATAACCACATATCTACATTCCATGAAGTATCACCATCTTTTGGATTTGAGTATGTTAATCGTGAATACAAACCGTTAAATGCTAAGTCTAAGTGATTACTAAACTTGATTTGCTTTACCCCTTCAATCGAAGACAAGGAAGTGAGGACTTTAAAGACGGACTCAGGGCAGGGTGCTTCGCAAAAAACTTCCATATCAATATCGTGATCTACCATTAAGTTGTACGCATTGGCACCAACTAAATGAACCTCGCCTATTTCTCCCCACAACGCTTCCAGGTTTAATGCATGTAATACCTCGCGCGCTTTCCGTTGTCTCTGTGTTGCTCTTGATATGAGTTCATTCATCTTAACACCTCTATGTAATAGTTATAAATTTACAAATTACTTAAGTGTAACGAAATGCGAGGTGGAATGCAATCATAAGTTTTTTGAAAAAGAGCTAGATATGTGGGCGCATATCAAATCATCTTATTTGAAACTGGTGAAGAAAGGTTCATCATCGTGTAGGGTTCCCCATACTCCATAGTTAGATCAATGAACTCTTCCAGTAACTCGTTCGTTTCTGTAATGACCTTAACTAAATAACTATACTCACCAGTTAATCGATGGCAGGGGGACGTATGTTGTGAATCATTAGCCTTTCGAATGATTCACAACATACGTCTCCTTTACTTAAGTTCCTTGTTCCGTTAATAGCCAGTTGATAAAATGGTATAGAAAAATAGGTAAAAAAAGGTTAAGGTATGTTTAAGAAAATAAAGAAAAACCCAGTTAAAACTTCAATAGTTTTGATTATTTCTGTTGCAACAATCGGCGCTTTTATCATACTATGGCCATTCTATTTCATCGGAGGTATTGAACCCGGGGAATTGATCATGGAAGAAGCTTCACCAACAGGGGAATACACGGTCAAAACGTATTTAAACAGAGCCCACTCAACTGTCGATTATGCGGTTTTAGGTGTATTAGAATACAATGACAAAAATAAGAAGGATAAAAATATATTGACAGTATCGAATACAAGAAGGCTTAATTAAGTGGGGAGACAGCGATACGGTCAACATTAATGGGGTAATGTTAGATGTGCCAAATGAGCAGTATGACTATAGAAATCCTTGATTTAAGCGATCTATTAAGAGTGTGTCGTAAATGATTAGAGATACGAATGATTTACGATATACGTCCCCGTGCCTCAGCGTTACTCTTTATTTTAATAGCAAAGTCTTTATTGGATGTTAGTTCATATGAAAGGTGAAGTTATGAGAAACATATTAAACTCCATAATCTTAACAATAGCAATAAGTGTTCCTATTTTAATACTGTTTTTTCCTTTATCAGATTCTCTTGAGTTATTTTATATTTACACTATTTTTGTAACTAGTGGGATGTTGGCATTTGCTCTGCCTATTACTTTATTATTAAATAAATTTAAAGCCAGTACTGTCTTCAGGGGTTTATGTTACATAATTCCTAGTTTTCTTATTCTAATGATGTTTCCGATTCCATTATTTTTTATAAGTTCTTTTGTGGTAGCACTCATTTATTGGGTAGTCGAGATTTTTATAAAAAAGTACTCTGAAAACATTAAACAAATTAAATTTATTATCTTAACAAGCATTGTGTGGATTATTTCTGTAAATGTTTTTTTGTTAATGTTCGTACTATATTAAAATTATTAGTGTCTAATATAGTATTAAGCAGACGAAGTATTTTATTGAATTTTATAGTATGAGTCATTGGGGCCTCATATATAACGAGTAGTCTAAATTTCACGGATTCTGAAAAGCAAACGCACCCACAAAAGTAATGAACAGGCTCACAACAAGTAACGTCATACTCACAGTGAGTACCAGGGGTCTATACTTTGTTCCCTTAGCAAGAAAAGCTAATATCAAAGCGGCTGCACTATAGAGAATTAAAAACAAGAACGCCATAGGGCCGGTGGAACCAAACGTTAACATACTCGCGATGACTCGCTCATTCATCATAGATCCTAATAATACAGCTCCGATTAAGATAAAAATCAGAGAAAAAGCAACGAAAATATTCCTCATTTAATTCTCCTTTAGGTCAGACATACGATCCCCGATTTTCTCCTCAAGAAATACGAACAAACTCAACAGCCTCTCTTAACAATTCAGTAAAATCATCAGGAAAGAAGTGGCCCAATCCTTCTTTGACGATCAATTTGCACGGAAATTGGTTGTCTTCTAAGAACTTTACGAATTCAATCGTTTTATTGTAAAAAGGATCCTGATCTCCTGTGATAATGCAGCCTTTAAGGTCATGCGTATTTCCCTTTAGCAAACCTTCCAAAGCAGCCACATCCTGAATGGCTGGAATGACCGCTATAAACCCTTTTGTGCCAAGCGTATTTCCCTTCAAACTGAGTTCAATCGCTAATTTCCCACCCTGAGATGCACCCGCAATTATATCCTGTTTTGTATTAAAGTTTTCTTTAAAATCCTTGTATGATTCGGTAATTTCATTGACCGCAATACTTGGATTGTCCCAGCAGTAAGCGTTATATCCGAATACCTGAGAGGATTGTGGAAATGCCAAGAGAAGGTCATCTAATAAACGGTCGTCAAACCAATAAGGCGCAAAAGTTTCCACGTTAGAACCCCGCATGTGCAAAGAAAATAGGCCTGTATCTGACTGATCATGACCATATGTAAATAGTTCGGGTTTAGAGATATGTATATGATTTTCTAAAATCTTTTGGCACTCCTCTAAAATCACTTTGAACGCTGCAATGTCTTTGAGGGTTTTTAAGTGCCGGTCATAAGTCAGCACAAGAGGGTTCCACCATACTCCTTGATTTAGCCCGTCCTCAAGCGCTGCAATGGCGTTTTTCTCGTTTTCTTGAGCAGCATAAGCGCAAGCTCTCCAAAATGTTGTTTTATCTAATCTATCAGGGAAACCACCTTGTGCTTGATCAATCAACAAATGAATGTCATCGTACTTTTCTAATTCAAATAAGCTAAAAAGTTCTTTTTGAAGTTCAACAAACTTTGTTTCCTTCACGATTTCACGCTCCTTAATATTCTTCAGAAATATACGTTGATGTTTTCATTTTAGTAATGACTGTTTAATCAACACTCAAAAACTCCTCGCCAGTTACCCACTCTACATCATCACCCAATTGAATAATCGGTTCTACGAAGCTGCCTTCCATCACCTTGTAATCATTGTTGCCGCCAATAAAAGACCCATCATCAAAGTCAAAAAAGTAGCTGTTAAAGCCTGTATGGATGGTCATTGTATAGTCCAACAGCTCGTTATTTCTCCCGAATTGCTTGTTAAGTGATACAGTTGACTGGTCGGCAATTAATTGATTTATCATGTCGCGATCATTGATACGTGCCCATAAGGTTTCACCGTTAATACGGGATTCTAAAATGATATGAGTGATATCATCCGTTCCGCTGATATTCTCGTTTAGAACCTCTCCAAACGTAGTATTGCCAGAGAGTTGAAACCAAGTCATTCCTGCGATTACAACGATAAAAATGAATAAACTTATCACTATTTTTTTCAAAATACTCCTCCCTTTTCAATATGAGAGCGTCTTTAATGTGTTATAGACAGCTTCCAAAAACGGCATATAATAATTTAAATTTTACCATAAAGTGTATATGTACTGTCCTTAAAGAAAACTTTTTTATCCCATCCATGTCAGTATCAGAACGCCTATTTTTAACGGATTAATCTAAGTGCTTCCCGTTATTTCAATGTCGGAAAATAACCTAAAATGACTAGAAAAATGCTGATGTTCTCTTGTTATAATAAACATTCAATATTGTGAATGGATAAAGGAGTAGATCAATCTGATGCTTAGATTATTGACGCTCGTTGTGTTTGCCTATGTGGCTATGCCGGTAACTGGATATGCAGCTGCTACGCCTCCGGCAGTAAATCCGGGTGAAGAAGAAATGATGCAGCAGAATATCCCCGAAACGGTAAACTCGACGGCACGTGTCCTCGAAGTGATCGATGAGGGAGTCGAGCTGGATGAAATGACTCAGGTAGAAACTGAGTTTCAGCAGTTGCGGGTAGAAATTCTGTCGGGAGAATATAAAGGTCAAGAAATGGAAGTGACGGGCAATAACTATCCGGGAAGCGTCTATGGGAACAGTAATTTCTGGTTTGAAGAAGGGGACAGAATTACTGTGCAGTTTCAAATTCAGGACGGAGAAATCCTGCACGCTTACCCGCTGGATTATGCCAGAGATTTTCCATCTTATATCCTCGTTGCGCTTTTCATTGGTGTGTTAATTCTTTTTGGAAAACTGAAAGGGGTAAAGTCAGTCATCACATTAGGTCTGACCATTTTTATTCTTTTTCAATTCATGATTCCATATTTATTAGAAGGTTATAATCCCATTTGGCTCGTTTTAATCACAGGAGCGATCGTCACAGCGTTGACCTTCTTCATTGTGAGTGGCTTTACCCGTAAGACATTCGCAGCCATTATTGGAACAGTAGGAGGGCTCGGTTCAGCAGCCATTATTTCTGCTGTTTTTATGGGGCTGATGAATCTTTCCGGTTTTCATGGTGAAGAAGAACGGATGCTTGGGACGATGGTTGATGATTTTCCAATCGACATTTCCGGACTGTTACTTGCGGGTATTATCATTGGTGCTTTGGGGGCAGTCATGGATGTGGCGATATCCATCGCTTCATCAACCGAGGAAGTCAAACGTAATTACACAAAAGCCTCATTCAAAGAGCTTTTTAAATCTGGCATGAATGTCGGTGGAGATATCATGGGGACGATGGCCAACACGCTGATCCTCGCTTATGTAGGAGCGACTCTACCGCTACTATTAATTATTTTCGCCTACGAATACTCTTTTGAGGAACTCATTCAGATGGAATTCTTCGCTGTAGAAATCCTCAGAACACTTGCCGGCAGCATCGGACTGGTTCTTGCAATACCAATCACTGCCCTGATCTCCGCTTTACTTCTAGGTAAGCAGGACATAAATGAAAAACAAGGCACCTCAATTGTGATCGGAGACCGTGAACCGGACGCATAAAGTGAAACAATGAAACACGGGGACGTATATTGTGAATCATTAGAGATGCGAATGATTTATGATATACGTCCCCTTGATTCAAATATCTTCAACTTTTTCAAAGATTCTGGAATACATCTCATTAATGTTCTCCTTTGTTTCCTTTTCATTATATAAACCGTAGCCAATGCTTCTGAATAAATCGTTTTCCTGCTTCACAACTCCGACAGAATATGAATTGCCCGGGCTCCACTGCCACTGATCACTATATGTTGTTTCTGCGATAGTGAAAGGGATATGACTTTTAGCAGAAATAAAAAAGACAGGCGTTTCTGTAGTTGAGAAGATATCTGCGTATTGTATCTCTGAAGCTTTTTTAAGATTTTCTGGCATGACAAAGATGGCATCATATCCGTGGTCAATTTCCCCATTTAAAACATCAAATGATATTTCATCAAAATAAACTTGTTCTTCATTGACTGCAGGAGCTTCTCCAATCACACCGATATTCAATTCCGATCCATCATAGGATTCGAAATCGGGTGTTTGTGAACAAGCCGAAAGAGTAACGAACAGTATTCCGATCAAATTAAATTTGATAAACATTTTCCTCATCATATCTAATCCTCCCAGTAATTGTTGCTCTTTAAATAAATTAAAAAATATTATGGGAATGGTGGCGTAAATTTAAGAACATTAGCCATCTAAATCACTCATGGTATATTAAAATACGCCTAATAACCACTAAATCAGGAGGACTTATATTTGCAGGAAGCTCATCCGCACCAAAGAAACGCAGCTCCTTCACTTCCTTAAGTTCCGCCTTTAATTCTCCTGTATAATCTGTGCATATATACGCAGCTATCACATTGTACACTTCATCACCGTGAGGGTATTGATAGTAGAGCTCTTCTCCTGAGAAGATGTTAACTAGCTCTAACTCGTTTGCGATTAAGCCCGTTTCCTCTTGTAACTCCCTTTTGGCGACCTCTTCAAGCGTCTCACCCATCTCCATCGAACCACCCGCTAACCCCCAGCAGTTATTATCCTGACGCAGTTGCAGTAAAATCCGGTCGTGCTGATCTTTCACAATGACACTGGCGCCTGCTACGATAAGCGGCCGGCTTCCCACTACTTTTCTCAAGTCCATGATATAACCCATAAGCAGCCTCCAAAAACGACTTAAATTAATTTAAATATTACCATAAAATAGATGTTATAAAAGGTATAAAAAAGAAGAATTTCACAATTTTAAAAGGACAAATAGTTGCACCAGTAGCGATTTGAATGATGCAACTATTTGTCCCTGATTCTTGTTATATAATTTTTATATTCGCACTGAAATCTTTCAACTCCAGGATACTTTTCACCCAGAGAAGTGATTTTAAAACCGAAATTTCTGTAAAACTCAACTGCGTCTATGTCAGTTTCAGCTAGGATCGATGTAAAGGAGTACCTTTCTAAGAGAAAGTTAATCATTTTACTCCCTATCCCATATCCTCTTTCTTTTGGGCAAACGGCAATATGTTTTATTTCGCAGCGACTAAGGTTTATTTCTACTCCTATACAACCGATTATATTGCCTTCTTTCATAAATCCGAATAATTGTTGATTGAGAGCTTGAATGTAGCCATCATATACCATATCGACTTTGCTGATAGACGTTGCATAGGATAACAATCTTTTTACGTGAGGATCGGGGAATGTTGAATTAATTTCTATTATCAATTTATCATCTCCAAGATCTTCGTACTCAACTTCCTTGACTTAACAATCCTTAATATCGAATTTGCATCGTTTTACACGTACCTGTTCTTTAACTCATCTTTTACAAAAAACAAAACAATCACCAGCATTCCAAACATGCAGATCATCAGCAGCATATCCCCGCAGCCACAGCACGCCTTCAATGTTTCTCAGGTAAAATCCCTTTGGATAATCATCTTCTTCACTTATGATCTCCGAAGCGATTGTAAGTGAACCGGATGGGGCTTCTTTTCTCAAAGAATTTCCTGCATCACCCTCAGGCTGATTTTGATACGCCACTCTCAGGTAAGGGCCTGTCTCAAGTGGGCACAAATCCAAGCCAAGCTTGATTGCTCGTTCAAATATCTCAGGCAAAGTTGCCCCTTCAGGGAAGCCAAGGGCTTTAACGGTTAATTCCACGGTCTCAAGGTTGTACGTTTCGTTAGAAGTCGTAAATCGATTATCAGAAAACAGTCGCTCTCCATATTCATTTAGCAAAATAGCGTGCTGCTGCAACCTTTGTAGGAGCTGCTGTTTTGTCAGTCCGCCAACCTCTATTTTTCTCGTAACAACCGGGCAATCAGGATATGTTTGCATGTTGATTACTCCTTTCAAAATACTCGTCCCCAACCTCCATCACTTCACAATCCTCAATATCGCATTCGCACCCTTTTGAAACTCATAAGGCACCTTCATCTCGGTGACTTGATAGCCTTTGTTTTGTAAATAGTCAATGAGGCGATCCAGATGCTCGTATCGTTTTCCTTCTAAATCAATCAAAGGAAAGAGTCTAATCTCTTCTTTGGTCACCCTTAGTAATTCATTTAGCGTGTCTAAATGAAACTGGAAATCCAGTCTGTCAGCATAAGTAAACAGGAAGTGTGCGGATACCAGGATATCAAAGGCTTGATCGTCAAATGGCAATACGGGTAGCTCAACGGGAATATACCGGTCAGGATTTTCCTGCATATCCTGCGTACAGGTCAGCAAAGCTTTTTCACGATGTTCATGTAAATGACTGATGTCAGTAAAGTACTGCCATCTATAATTATCCTTTGCCTTCTCCATATGAGTCATCGCATGCTGAAGATCCTCCTGTCCTTTAGCGTAGAGATCGTCCGCTGAAAAATCATAGACAATATCAGCTGCCGTAATATTAAGCCCTTTCGTGTGACCCGTTGCGGTAAATGAACAGGCACCGGATGGACAATCGAGAATCTTTTTATCCTTCAGATCTGCTTCAGATAGTACAAACATATCGATGTATTCTTCGTATGTTCGGCCGATGAAAATAACCTTTTCGAGCTCTAGTTTTGTTCTTTTTGTTTCATGCGTCATGGAGGTGTGCCTCCTTGCTAGTATCGATTTCCTTTACCCAACTATCGATATACCCCTGAATGATGATCTCTCTATCCCAGTTATCCCGAAACGTTGGAAAGATGATATTTTCATACACCATAAGTCCAAATGCTGGTGCGATATATTTGATAGACTGATACTCATTTTTAAGCTGTTCCATAGAAGCATATGCTCTCCATAAGCGTAAGTAGTCTGTTAACAACGAATCAGCCGCTTCTTTTGAAAACAGATCCTCAACCTCCTGCAGGAAAACGACGGCACTTAAAAAGGGATGAGTGAGAGAACAATCTGACCAATCGTAAATGATCGCTTCTTCGTCTTGTAATAGGATGTTTCCTCCAAAGAAATCGCCATGATCGATCGAAAGAGGGATCGTACTCTGTTTTAATTTGTTGGCTATTTTTCTGACCTTGGTAGCATTTTCTGATAAAATCTCGAGAGTTTCTTTCGTAATCGTTTCATTTTCAAATAGTCTTTGTATCGTGTGGTCAAGTTGATCAACCATCATATAATCGATTGCCCTGAACGGACATGTTAATTGATCGATGTTGTTAAGGATTCCTGTTTGGATCTTTCCCAGCTTCAACAGTGCCTGTCGCCAGTGTTCCAATTGATTAGTCAGCCCCAGCAAAGGACCTTTGACTTCTCTCATAACAAATACGTTTAGAGAAGGATCTGCAAAAACCGTTTCCGGGACGGAGTCAGGAAATGACTTGGAAAGGTAGGCACAAATGGTTGGCTCGTGATGAAAAATAGGAGGGACTGCTTTTAGAATGTAAGTTTCATCTTCTGCATATAGACGCAACAAAGTGGAGCGTTCCCAGCTTCTTATTTGTTCTATATTTGTCACTCTTTGCGGCAATCGATTTGATAACAGCTCTTCAATGTTCTTTCTCCATCCGGGTTGAAACCATGGGATGTCAGATGGCTCTTTGTCGTGGATCCACTGCTGAATAAGGTCATAATCCTGTTGATCTAATGCCGTCATCGTATGTATAGATTGCCATTGGAGAGACGATGAACCTGGCAGGCTTCCGCTAAGGTGTTCAAGTACATACACTCTCTCATTTTCGCAAGCTTTTAAACACTTTAAGACTGCTGCTTCTATCTGATAGGTATTCGAAACGTGTTCGTTAATATGTTGTGTTACGGCGATATGTGAAATTGTTGTAGAGAAGAAAGGAAGCGCTACATGATTTAAAACCTTAGTGGTTAATATCGCATGTTGATCCTGTGAGTAAATGAGTAACTTAATGGAATGGTTCACTTTTTTCCTCCCTTTTCGTTTGGTGATTCACAGGGACGTATACACTGAATCATTAGACAACCGAATGATTCAGCATATACGTCCCCGATTCCCCAATCAGCGACTTAAATTACTTTAAATTTTACCATAAAATAGATGTTTAAAAGGATTCGTTGAAGAAGAATCTGACATTTAGAAACCAAAAGAACGTATATTGTAAATCATTTAATAGCAAAATGATTTACAATATACGTCCTTTTTTTATTTCAGAAATTATACAGTGCCAGAGCAATCCGAAACGTCTGTTGACAGCGAAGGAATGATCCGGCACGGTTTATGAAATTCAACTAACTTTTCACTTTACTAAATGGTCTTCATTTTTTATTTGCTGATCTAATCGCCGACGAAGTAATAGAGCCGAAATTGTAAATACAACGAAAGCTGTTATGGAACCAGCAGTAACGATGTTCAATACATTTCCTGATGGCGTGTTGAAATGCAGAGGGACGAGAAACATTAGAACGGCACCGGTTAAACCCATCCCTAAAATGGAGAATGCGATAACTTTATTCATCTGCATCACCTTACAAGTAATTGAAGCAAGCGACTACTGCGGCCATCCCGCCACCACCAAGAACTGCATAGGCACCGATACATGCAGCACAGATAGGGGCAGTCACGGGCGTTGGCGCTACACAAGAACCGCCGCAACCTACTGCGATGAGGTAGGCTACCGTACCGCCAACACCAAGCGCTGCTCCGATGCAAGCTGCTACAGCGCCAACACCCATCGGCTGAACATCAGCAGGCTCTTCTGCTAACAATTCCTCATCTGTCATATAAGAAATCCCAGTGTCTTCTGATTGAACAAGATAGCCATCTAAATAGGTCTCAACTTGGAAATTTCCTGCTTCATTCTTTGTTACCAGCATTTCATTTGTCTGCAATACAGTATTATCCTGATCGAAGAACACTGTGATGTTACTAGGAATGCTGTATTCTCCGTTCAGTGGCACGGTTACGACTGTAACGCCGCCACCAACCGTATATACACTCGATTCTTCCGATGCAAAAGTAGATACAGAAGCGACAGCATCAGCTTCACCTTCTTCAACAACACGTAGCGTTGCCTCTACCATTTCTTCGGCTGCATCGCCTGTAACTGGCACAATACCAGAAACATCATTGGCTTGCGCGAGAAGTTTTGTAGCTGGAGAAAAACTTATACAGATGGTAAGGACCATTAATAGCGAAAAGAATTTTTTCATCTTCGACATCATAAAACCTCCTATTTATCGTGATTTGAGTTTGGTGATTACTTAATGATTTACTAATAGATAATTGTGAGTTTATTAAGTTCGCTTACAAAATGCTTATATTGATCTATTTATAAAGGGGGCAACAAATCAAAAATACCTGGAATAAAGCCGGCAAAAGAGTTCTGTGTATTGATCTCTGTGTATTGATCTCTGTGTAGTTGACTACCAACTTATTTAGACGCATGCTTAATCAGAAAGTCTTTATAATTCTCATACAAAAGTTTATTCGAGCTGTCTACACGTGCAAGTTTGATTGAGTTAGCTGAAGTTAACAACAACCGATCATCCATCCAATTGCAGTAAGTATAAGATCCATATACACATCCTCCTTTCATTTATTTGTGTTTATTCTATATAATAATATTTACCAATTACCTGAACCAAGCGTATAAGCTTAATAGAAAAAAGATGTTAAAACAAAGGGACATATATGATGAATCATTAGGCTGTCTAATGATTCATCATATATGTCCCGATTTTTTCATGGTTTGCGAGAAGAAGGAATAGGCAGTCAGAAGGACTTCCGCAACGGCTGATGACTCTTTGAAGATTTAGAATAAGCATTCTGATGAAAGGAGAATGAATTAAATAATGCGTGATACGAAACACTTGACCTTTATCTGAAGTTATAAAAAGTTAGCTTACTTATTCTAATAAATAATCACAGAGAGTTGTGTAGATCTCTTGTTTTTTAAGTCGCTTCAATATTTTTGTCGAGTTAATATCAGGTAAAAATTCAGTTATATAATGATTGAACTCATCATACGTAGGTTTTTCATCGATAAATAACTTTGTAAAGTCTATTGGTAATTCATATTTTTTTGTGAGAATAGCTTTTTTCTTTTCGTAAAAAACGCCTTACTATTTTCATCTGTAGTATCTTTTAATCGATGGTTGAATACGTACAAGATGTCCATGATCGCCATATGTTCAGTTTCTGTAACATCGTAATCAAACAAAAAAGCAAAAAATGGGTACTCATTTTGATTTACCATTTTGCTTAATAACTCAACTTTGTATTTAAGTATTTCTATTTCCTTCTGAGGATTCAAAGGGCTCATCTCCTTTAGAATAATGTAAAAGGGGGGAAGATATTTTCGATTAAAATGCAAAGAATAATATAGCTTCAGCAACAACGTCTGCAGTTGTTGGAGACATATCACAATCATCAATGAGAAAATTTTTAATATCTCGTTTAACTCCATCCTCGACTCTTTCTAAATATTTTGCAATAGCAAGTCGATTTTCTTGAACTGCGTCAGCATATGATTTTTTACCTAAAAAATCAAGAAATTCTTCTAAAAGTTGGCCACCATATTTTAGGGCGAAAATTAACAAGTCTTTTTTGACACCCATTGTTTCAAATTCGCCATCGAGGATGCTTACATCTGATGACATGTAGATATATGTATGAGATGTTTCTAGGTTGTTCGTTACTTATTTTTGGTTTGATACATTGTCAGTTGCAGAAACATTAGGAACAATAAGAGTACAACCTAAAATAAATACTAATGCATTAGCAATAAAAGTTCTAATAAACTTATTTGATAACTTCATTTTCTAACCTCCTTTGGTGTTAGTTAACAACAACCGATCATTCATCTAATTGCAGTAAGTATAAGATCCATATACACATCCTCCTTTCATTTATTTGTGTTTATTCTATATAATAATATTTACCAATTACCTGAACCAAGCGTATAAGTTTATTTGAAAAGGAGAATGATATCTTGAAACATGATGGTACAACTGTGCGTGATATCAGACTTTCAAAAAATTACAGTCAATTTGACGTGAGTAATGGAGCCTTGCATCAGGCAAGCTACTCCAAATTTGAACTCGGCCGTATCGAACTGACACATCAAAAATTTAAAAAGATTCTCGACTCATTGGAGATGAATTTGGATGAATTCATGTATGTGCATCACAACTACGAATTTCCTACAAGAGAAAAAATCATCCATCTATTCGAGCATCAGAAATTCATAGAAGTTTCTGCACTTAATCAGATTATTTCTTTAGCAGAAAACTATCTTACAAACCATAAGGATAGATATATTGAAGATATACTACACATTTCCAGAGGGCTCATACTCATTAAAAACGAAGGAAGCTTTGAACCCGCCATGTCTTATGCGAGTAAAATTTGGGATAGGCTGCAGCAGGCAGATACTTGGTATCTAACGGATTTCAAACTGATCGCCGTCATTTTATTTCTCTTTCCTGTGAGTACTGCGATCTCCATTACTAAATTTGCACTTGAACAAAGTGAAAAATACGAAAACTACACCGATTACAAAAAACGCTTTATTCCCTTCAAATTTAACCTGGTGATGTTACTCATGAAGGAAGAAATGTTCGATGAAGCTTATTCTTTAAACGAAGAAACGCTTGAGGAATTAAAAGAACAAAAAGCATACGCACAGATCGCCGTAAGCTATCTCAGGAAAGGAATCATCGGTCAAATACTCAGTAAATCGGAGTCAGACGTCTTTATACAAAAAGCTTTCGAAATCGCCAGGGTGATGGAAGATGAACATCTCACTCATCAACTAGAAGAAGAAAATGATTCGTGGGGACGTATATCTTGAATCATTCGATTAACGAATGATTTAACATATGCGTCTTTTTTGATGAAATGTAAAAATCAGGTTGACTATTCAGTTCAACTGTATTAATGTATTTATTAAGTTGAACTATATAGTCAAACTGAATAGTGGGTGAAAGTATGAAACATAAATTATTACCGTTATCTGAGACCATGCATTACATTTTATTAGCTCTGCGTGAGCCGCGCCATGGCTATGCTGTCATGCAGGAGATCGAAAAAATGAGTAATGGCGACGTTATTTTAGCAGCAGGAACGTTGTACGGTGCGATTGAAAATCTGAATAAACACGGTTGGATTGAACCGGTAGGAAGCTCAGGTCGGAGGAGAATTTATCATATTACTGATGAAGGCAGAGAAGTATTAAAAACAGAGCAGCAAAGACTCCAACACATTTTATCCTTGTATGAAGGAAGTGAATGAAATGAAAAGGTTTAAAGTCTTTTTGGATGTAGAGAAAGAAGAGCAGTGGCTGAACGAGCAGTTGGAGAAAGGGTACCGCTGTACGAATATTAGTGGACTGGGGATCTACACTTTCGAAAAAACGGAAAAGAAATACGTAATGCGCCTTGATTATCAGGCTGATTTATCTAAACGTAGGCTTGAGGAGTACAAGGGGATTTATGAAGATTTCGGCTGGAGCTATGTAAAGGGCTTTGCGCTGAACGGGATTAGATATTGGCAAAAAGAAGACGATGGTCAGAACGAAATCTTCTCAGACCGGGAGTCCACCGTTCATTACTATAGGAGGCTGATGAAGTACTCTTTATGGTTAGGCATGTTATTCCTTGCCTATTCCTTCATGATCTATAACGATTCAAGACTGTACCACGAAGGACTGTGGAATATGGAAGGCTCACTATTCTGGAAAGCACTTGTATTTGAAACCCCATTCGCTCTTATAAAGTTGCTGCCAGCCATCATGGTTGTTGCGTTCAGTTTGAGTTTTTATAAATCTTATCAGAAGTATGTGGTTTTGAAGGGGCAGTGATGGTTGGGGACGTATATTTTGAATCATTAGGTAAGCGAATGATTCGAAGTATACGTCCCCATTAAATTGTGTGTTTATATCTCGCTATAGTTTACAGACTGTCCGATATCTTGTAGTTGATGACTTTTATATAGGATGGATAGAGTTAGATCAGGTATAGAATCAAACCCATGTTCAGCTAATTCGTGAAGGAGCGGGCCGTAATATCCAAGGGCTTCTCCAACATGATTCTTTGTATATGGATTTTGCTTAAGGTTTTCTTTATAAATATCAAATATATCAGTCCCATCATTCGTTAGAAATTTACCGTTGGCAATTTCCAAGTCTTTCAGATTGTATCCTGTAACTGTCTTTATTTGATTGACCAGATGAAACTTCTCCAGTTTTGCATTTGAAAATTGATTAGAGTCATGAGACCGACTTTTCATAATATGAAAAAATAATTCTCTTGGATTGTTAGCTGTATTCAGGATACTTTCTAATTGCTTAATCAGCGTCTCATCTTCCGAACCGCCAATTATCAAATTAAAATCATTTGGATCGATTGTAAACGTTAAATTTGTTCCATTAGGAATTGTGATCCCGTGCATAGAAAACAACTCGCGTAATTGATCATTCACTTGCTGTCTATTAAATACTCTTCGTTCTATGCCTTCCTGCTCGGGGTTGTATCCCGCTTCATGACGAAAAGCAGCATCATTAAAATTATATTGCCCTCCTTGCCCGCTGTTTGCCCAGCCTATTTCCATACTATAAGCAGCATCTCTCTCCTTTTTTGTCAGGTCGCTTCTAAAGTGAGAAGAATGAGGATTTCTATACTTATCAAAAATATGTCCATGTGGATCCTTGTACTTCTTATTTTGCTCATTAATTTTCCGATATTTCTCATCCAAAATCTTCATCATCTTCTCAGCAGTACTTTCCAAGTCGTTCGTACTTTGAATAACCGTTTGATTGTTACCTTGAGCACTCGCGATATTTTTTTGGATTTGACTGGTTGATACGGCAGGTTTATGTGTTGGATTAATGTACAATTTAGTGCCTCCTTAAACGTTAGATGAAATAATATTTACTGTATTTATCGGCATTAATGTTAAAATTAGTATTTTTAATTAAAAAGGGACATGTCATGTGAATCATTAGAGGTGCGAATGATTCACATGACACGTCCCTGATCTTCACTTCCTCCGATTACTCTCCTGCTTCAACCAATACCTGATCCCCCTACCAGCCAAAGGTTCATCGTTATATCTCGGTATCACATGGAGATGACTGTGGGGGATTTCCTGGTTCGACACTTTGCCAACATTCCATCCCATTGTATAGCCAGCCGGAGAATACTTTTCATCCAGAATTCGTTTCGCCTCATGCAAAATTTCATATGTATCCTTCCACTCTTCAGGGGTTAGCTCAAACGGATCCTGGCGGTGATTCTTAGGAACAATCAAGCCGCTGCCTTCTAAAATTCCCTGATGCTTATTGTGCTGCAGAAAATAGCACGTTGCATTCTCTAATACAATATTTTGTTCAATGTCCTGATCCGGGTTGCACAAAGGGCAATGTTGATCGTATGCCATATTTCTCCCACCTTAAAAAAATCTCTAAACAGCCTGATGTTATCGTTAGATTTTACCATAAAAAGTATGGGAAAACTTTATATCTACATCAAAACGTTTAGACACAGACATTTATTATTAGAAATATATGTTAAAATCGAAAGTATGGGAGGAAGTTTATCTTTATCAATTCATAATGACTATGACCGTGTCAAAACGCCTAAATATATGGATTCATCATTAGAAACAGATGAGTGGGGACATATATCTTGAATCACTCGGCTAACGAATAAAGTAATATACATCCCCGCATTTTTTGTAGTTTCAGTCAGGGGTTGGCAAATTTAAAAGCATTGAATATAAGTTTAAAGCCGAATTACTGTCAGAGGAATAGAATGCATCTTCTTCAAAATGATAAAAATAGATCCCTTTTTCATTTCCCCATAATTCCAACTTTATTTGTTTGCTCTGATCTAATGTAACACCAATATCAAATGTATTTGCGGAACCTCTTTCTAGATTCGTAATAGGTTCTGCATCGACGATAACATTCTTCAACTCATGAAAGAATTTTGAATCATCTTTGATTTCAATGACATTCAATGGGGAGGTAGAACTGAGTTCAAATAATTCATCTGTCTTAGATGCTTTGACTGTAACCAACGTAATGGTGATGTTTTCATTTGCACTACTCTGCTGGGGGGCATTGTCGTTAATATCAGAAAAAAACAAGAAAAATATTATAGAAAAACTAATGATCGATGTTATAGGGATCACTAGGAATCGTCTGCTGAAAAATTTGGTTTTTGAGTCGGTGTAATTGAGTAGGGCATTTAAAGATCTCATTCTATCTGCATCTGATCTTTCAACATTCTTCAATTCTTCAAATAAGTTTTTAAATTCATCTGAATGATTCACTAAAGCTTGCCTCCCTCTTTTTGAATTCTTTCCTCAGCTGAATGAGAGCTCTTGATGTCATAGATTTCACTTTGTCCTCAGACCATTCAAGAATCATGGCCGTCTCTTTTATGGAACACTCATTAATCTTTCTAAGTATGATGACTTCTTTATATTCTTTTTTCAATGTATTTAAAGATTGATACAGATTATTAACGTCTTCTGACTGAATCATCAAGTCCCCGTAAGATATTTGTTTATTCGTAAGGGTGTTCATAAAGAGGTCTATATTTAGTAGGTGCTTGAATCTCTTTTTCTTTAGGTGATCAAGCGTCACATTCCTCGCTATTTTAATCATCCATGTACTGATCGTTGAATCAGACCGAAACTGATTAAGGTTTTTGTATACTCTAATAAATGTTTCTTGTGTCAGGTCCTCAGCTAAATGTTTATCTGACACCATGTAATAAATATATTTAAATACAGCATCTGAATGAAGCAGATAAATTTGCGTTATTTTTTCATCTGAATGATCAGTCATTGTGACACCTCCGCATATCATTAGACGCTATTTTTTGAAAAAAGTGTCATTATTCCAAAAAACATTTACTTTATTAATAAATTGGTTTACCGTTTGATAAAAGACTAGTAGGGACGTATATGGTGGATCATTTTATTAAAGGATGAGAGAAGTTTTACTTACACAAATACTAGTAAAGGAGTGGTGAGATGATTAATGATCCCTGGTTTACAGTGCAACAAATCGATTCACGCACATTTGCCATTAGTGAGTATGGCCATTGGGAGAAGGTTCATTCGTTTTTATTGTTAGGCGTGGAAAGAGCGATGTTAATTGATAGCGGACTTGGAATTGATAACATTAAGAGAATAACAGACCAGCTTACGCCTTTACCGGTAGAGGTTTTTACAACACATGTTCATGTTGATCATATTGGAAGTCACGGAGAATTTGATAAGGTATACGTGCATGAACGAGATAGAGAATGGCTGGAAAACGGAATTTCAGGATTGCCAATCACTCAGATTAGAAAAGATATTGGTAGAGATATCACAAAGCCGACTCCTAAATCTTTTCATCCTTCAACATATCAGCCTTTTCAAGGAAAGCCCTCAGGGTTACTGGAGGACCAGCAACGTATCCCTTTAGGAAATCGTGTCATAACCGTGTTACATACTCCTGGGCATTCACCAGGACATGTTTGTTTCTTTGATGAAACAAATGGTTACTTATTTACTGGAGATCTTCTATATGACACAACGCCGATCTATGCATTTTATCCTTCAACTAGCCCTGAGGACCTTATTGCTTCATTGGAAAAAATCACTATGATTAATGGGGTCAACAGTATATTCGGGTCTCATCATACACTTGGTCTGCCAATCAGTATTCTAGAAGAAATTAAACTTGCTATTACACACTTGAGAAAAAATAACTTGGTTAAATTCGGAACAGGGATACATAAATTCCAAGGGTTTAGTATTCAATTCTAAATGAGTATGGATTCGTAGGGACGTATATCTTGAATCATTCGACTAGCGAAGGAAACAAGCTGTGCGTCCCTGTTTTCTACATAACATAGTAAAGGGGCAGCCATCATTATGTTGATTCTATTATTGTTAGTCATACCATTACTGGGTGTCTTCTGGTTTGTGACGCTGATTTCCATTTTAAAGAACCTGAAAAAGGGTCAAGACGTTCACAATCAAACGTTCATAGGTGCAGTGATCACGTTTGCTTTCCTGTTTATATTAATGTTTAGCATCGTTGGCCTGTACTAATGGAGTTACGTCACCATCTTTAGGAGGGAATCTAAATGGCTGGTTTCATTTTGATCCTATTTCTCTTCATCATCATTGCGCTTAATATTCTTTTCTTCGTATTGTTTCACAAAGGCAAGTTAAACCTTATTGTTTCAGGCATTTTAATGATGTTAATGGCCCCGGTGATTCAATTTACGAGTAGCTCACTGCTACTTCGATATTATGATTGGGGCTCAGGTAGCACGGGAGAAGGTGCAGGATACGGGGCAGCGCTGTTAGCGATCTTAGCCTTTGTAAATGGACTGCTCATTCTGGTCGCCGGGATCATTAGGTGGTTGTTTACTTTTGGTGAAAAAGCAAAGTGATGTCTCGCTGAACGGATGGTTGAGGTTTAAGTAATCTCATGACCCACACCTGTAGAACGGAGAATCAAAATGACACAGTATAACGCTGAGAATCAATTACAGGCCTTGTACGACATAGGTGCAATCTCAAAAACATTAGGAATAGCGTTTTGGTTGCGTGGCGGATGGGCCATTGATTTTTTACTTGGAAGGGTTACTCGGCCGCACGATGATATTGATATCGTAACGTGGATTGATCATCGTGAGCGTTTAGAGATAGAGCTTGAAAAGGCTGGATATGAGAAAGTGCCTGTTAAAAAAGAATTTTGTGATCGGCAATCTGATTTTCATAAAGAAGATGTAGATATTACATTTACTTATATCACTCGAACAGCGGGTGGAAAACTGATCATGAATGGATTGCCTGAATGGGTTTGGAGACCGGAGTCTTTGATTCCTGAAACTTTTATTTTGGAAGGAATAACAGCTCAGGTGATTCATCCTAATCAGCTTTTAGAGGAAAAAGAAGTCTATGAACAAATTGGTCGTTTACCAAGAAAAAAAGATGCAGTGAGTAAAAAGATCCTGCATCAAATCATTGATGAAAAAGCATATGGACTTTAAAATCCCCTTTTAGAAAGGACGGCCGATCATGAAAGAAACCAGCTTCTCCATCCGGATCAATGCACCAAAAGAACACGTCTGGACCATCCTTTGGGAAGATAAAACCTTCCAGGACTGGGCAAGTATTGTGGATGAGGGTACATACAAGAAAGGCGATATGAAAGAAGGGAACACGATCGAGTTCATTTCTTCGGTAAACGGCTACGGCGTCACAAGTCTGGTGGAGAAACTCCAGCCTCATGAGTTCGTCTTATTCAGGCATCGCGCTGACACAAAAGAAAGCGGACAGCAGGAGCGGGACAATGAGTGGACCGGTGGGAAAGAAAGCTACTCCCTTTCCGAGGAAAAAGGTGTAACACTTCTAGTCATCACAATGGACATTCCAACAGAACAGGAAGAAACATTTGCTGACCGGATTCCGAAAGCATTGAAGCGGATTAAGCAGTTGGTTGAGGGAGAATGAAAGAGTGTAGAGTAGGGGTCTGTCCCTGAGGTCTACCTTGATAATAAGGGGATGGGTGACATGATGAATCAGGCAGCTGATGAATCTTCGACCGCCCTTTTTGTTTTAGGAGCTGATACATGTGAGGGAATTAGTATTATCAAAAAAGTTTATCCCGATCTATTTTATTGTCGGAATACTGGCTGTCATCCTGTTTCGAGCGATTGAGCTTTCAGGGCTGGAAATTTTCATGTTGACCTTTTCGTGTTTTTTAGTAGGGATCATTTCGTTTTTGCAGAATTTTGTGTTGAAAAATAAAGAGTAAATGCAGGTATTGACCAATATATAAATGACCGTTAAATTATGAATTTAATTCCATAAAATTACTTCATAAATCAATAAATGGGACGATATGTAAAATAACGAAGGGAGGGAACCGTTTGAATATCAATAAAACAGGATTTAGCACTGATCATGCGATTTCATTAACTAATACATTTTCCAGTCAGCGTGAGGACGTAAAAAAGATTGAAGAAAAAGCAAGAGAACAAATAAAAAATAATCCCGTTGACCAGTTTGCAAGAGCTGACTCAGGAGCGCCTGTCAACTTAACAGCAACAGTAGTCGAGCTTTATAATCGCGAGAAGTTTAATTTCATCATAGGTATAAATGAAATAAGTATTGATGACAAGAGAACAATTATGAATCTGATCGAAAAAACAACACAAAAAGCCAGTGCAGGGAATGGTGATTATTTTCAAATGGAGCGTGCCCAGACAGGTATGCAATTACAGCTGATTGCGGAAAAGCTTATTCCTGAAAAATATCAGGAGCAAATGCAACAGGCGATCAAGGATTATCAGGAGGAAGAGTTCAATCATGCTAAGCGCTCTTATGAACAAATGATCACTAAATTCGAGAACGACAAAAGTGATCTAGGGAAAAGAATGTTTGCAAGGTTTACAGCAGCTTTACCAATATTCATTTCTCAGGAAGAGAAGGTGAAAGGGTTTTATCAGGATATAGACCTGTCAAATCCATCTAAACTGGCAGAATCCTTTGAAAAAGCATTGGCCGATATGGGGGATGAACAAAAGAAAAGCATGGCTCATGTTGGCGTCATACAGGCTGATCAGGAAGCACTGCGTACGAAATGGAACGAGTTCACTTCTATATTTCCAAGGCTCCAGTCGTTTCAATTACCGACGGCTCAAAAGGCTGTGTATGATTTTTCTGTTTAAGATCAATGGGACGTGAATCTTATTTCATTTGATGATCGTCCCCAGTTATTCAATCATTCCCCGGCGCTTTCTGCAATAAATGCCTTTCTCCTTCTCTATCCTCCACAATAATAAAATCCGTATCATTTTTAACGGAATAAATTATAGACCCTTCTTCAAAAAAGTTGGATTCATTATTATTTGGAAATACATCAGCTGGTACTTTTTTTACGACATTTCTAATCGCGTTTTGCACCTCATAATCCGCTATATCTTCTTCGGTACCGCCGTATTCAATATCATTCACGACCACAATTTGTGCGAAGCTTTCTGGGGTGTTTGTTTGATTACATGCTGCTAGAAATAGGATGCAGCATAACAATACGCCAGTTTTTCTCATTTAAAGTTCACTCCGTTTCAGGGAAATTAAAAATGATAGATCTTTTACTATGACTAAATGAGAGCATCTCATAAGCGTGTTCGTTTAATTACTCTCCGAAAGAAGCGGCATATCCAAATAAGATGAAGAGAAAAATGAGTATATCCACGGAGCTGACTGCCAGTGCTATGGTGGGGAGAATCCTGGGTTTATTACTTTCTTTTTTAAAACTCCAAACACCAAAAATAAGGCCAAGAATCGCTGTGATGGGAGTAAACTGAAGAAAAACCACGATCGCACCAAAGCCATTGCTGGTAAGAGCCATCGTGACAAATAAAATAAGTTGGAAAATAAAGAGCAATAATACGCCAATAGTGATTTTGCCCGGTAAGGAAATAGACTTGTGATCAGTCCTTTAATTTAGGATGTTGATGAGTTATTGGAGGATTTTTTGGTTAAATCCAGCTTACCATATCGAGGTGGTAATTGCTGTTTAAAGGAAAATATGACGTTGAGCTGCAGGATGATGAGAGATAGATAAGACTTTATTTATAAGGAATCAGGTGGTGGAAGGCAACGGGTTTATTGTCCCAGTTTGACTATGTGCTCAGAGTAAATTTTAATGTGAATGTAAGGCTTTCTTTTTGTAAAATTGTTCATCTACATAGAGGAGGGGGCTGGGTGTTGAGTGGGTAAAGATGTGAGGGATCAGATTAGAAATAGCAAAACACTTCTGGGTCCGTTTCCTGAATTTAAAGTGGAGAAAAGTCCGGCGTCACCAATGAATCTGTTTTTGGAATGGTTTCAGGTAGCGCTTGATCATCATGTTCATGAGCCTCATGCGATGACGCTTTCTACCGTCGATGCGGATGGAAGGCCGGATGCGAGAGTACTGAGCCTGAAGGACACGGATGAAGAAAGCTGGTATTTTGCCACCGGTACCGGAAGTGAAAAAGGGAGGCAGTTGGACGGAAATCCGGCAGTCTGCTTAAGTTTTTACTGGTCGGAGGTTGGCCGGCAAATCAGAATCCGCGGACAGGCCGTAAAGATGAATGAAGAATTCAATGCGCGGGACTTTTTAAAAAGAGGAAAAATGGCGCGTGCCATTGCTCTGACGGGGAATCAAAGTAAGTTGATTGATAGTCAAAGTGCCTTTGAGGGAGAACTGAATCGTCAATTATCAAACCTTGAAAAAGATTCTGCTATTATCGCTAAGGATTGGACTGTCTACCGGGTGCAAGCCAGTGAAGTGGAATTCTGGCAGGCAGACGAAGAAAGGCTGCACATCAGATTGAAGTATTTTTTACAGAATGGCCAGTGGGTGAAGAAGCGGTTAGCACCTTGACTGAATCATGGGGACGTATATCCTGAATCATTCGATTAACGAATGATTCAGGATATACGTCCTTCTTTTACCTTCCAAAAAAATGCGCTAGCACAGGCAACACAAGCAAAACAACCAGGCTTTGAAAGAAGGTCACAATGATATCCTTTTTCCAGCTGTTTTTACCCGGGTACCAATAAACAATTCGCTGAAATGCAAAAAATACTCCCCACCAAATAACCAATGTTAAAAGTGCTGAACCAATGCTTCCGTACATTTCGCTATACAATAAAAACCCTCCTGATCTACTGAACATACTTGTTAAAATATATTAAAAGAGGGGACACAGCATTACTGATCCAGTGTCCCCAGGTTGTTAAAACAACCCTACCGTATCCACAGCGTATGTGGCATCTTCCAGACTGAATCCTTCAAAGACCAGTTGATCAATCAATCCGGCTCTTGAGAAAGCGGTGTAGTCCAGATAGTTTTGCGCCATGGCGACTGCCTGTTCTCTCCAATCCACGCTAATGCTTTCTACACCATATGTGGCGTCAGCCTGATCGAATCCTTCAAAAATGAGCTGGTCAATTAGCCCGATTTTAGAGAAAGCAGTGTAATCGAGGTAACTTTGTGCCATTAAAACTGCCTGTCCAGGCCAGTCAACACTGATGTTTTCTACAGCGTATGTAGCATCAGCGTTATCGAAGCCTTCAAATTCCAACTGTTCAATTAATCCGGTTTTTGAAAAAGCGGTGTAAGCGAGATAGCTTTCTGCCATGCTTACAGCCTGTTGTTGAGAAGCTGTTGCAGCATTTTCAGCTGCCAGTTTTTCAGCTTCTTCAGCTGCCAGGCGTTCGGCTTCCTCAGCAGCTAGTCTCTCGGCTTCTTCTTCCGCCTCACGTTCCGCTTCTTCGGCGGCTAATCTCTCTGCTTCTTCCTGAGCCAGACGTTCAGCCTCTTCTTCAGCTAACCTCTCAGCCTCTTCTTCGGCTTCGCGCTCAGCCTCTTCCATTGATGCTTTTTCAGCTTCCTCTTCTGCTATACGTTCGGCTTCTTCAGCCTCAGCCTGTTTTTCAGCTTCCTGATCTTCTTCATCAGCTAATCGTTGTGCTTCTTCTTCAGCGGCAGCTTCTTCAATTCCAGCAACATCTTCTTCAGCAGGTTCAACGGTTACTCCAAACAAAACAAAAAATATGAGCATAGAAGATCCAAAATAAAAAAGGACTTTTTTTCTGCTCCTCTCACCACTTGGCACCCATTTCAAAACAAGTCCAGGCTTCACCAGACCAACTATTAACGCCAGCATAGACACAAGCAGCAACAATGCAAATAAATCATCCATGTCAGTTCCTCCTTTTGATGTATTTCATAGAAATCAGGAAAGATTTCTATTATTCCTAACATCAAAAACTGAACGGTCGCAACGCTTCTATGTTTATTAATCATTCTCTGCAAGGTGGCTATTGGCTATTATGTAAAATTAAATACTGAATATTTTGACTTATTTATATTGTAAAGGTTACCTATTTTAAACACAAATGGTTTTAGGAATATTTTCAAAAAAATAAAGAGGTGCTACAGTAGATCAGTGTAGACTTGGGGTCTGTACCTGAGATCTTAAAATATTTCCAATAATTAAAGCCAAAATAAGGATTAAATTGTCTAATAAGCGTAAGGCAAATTAAAAAGGGGTGATTTCAGATTATAAAGCTGGTTATAAAGGCTAAAAAGGGTGACGATAAAGCCTTCTTAAAGTTATTTCAGGAATATGAGAAAGAGATTTACCGGATCGCTTATATTTATGTGAAAAATGAAAATGATGCGTTGGATGTTGTTCAGGAAGTAGCTTACCGTTCTTTTAAAAAGATTGATACTTTGAAGAATCCGGAGTTTTTTAAGACCTGGTTATTAAAGATTGCGATTACCTGTTCAATTGATCTCGTTAGAAAAAATAAAAGGGTAGTTCAACTTAATCCACAGTATGAAGAGACGTTACAAGATACTGGTGTGAACGACATTAGTCTTTCCATTACATTGCAGTACATGATTGATCAATTAAATGAAGATGAAAAAAGCATGGTGATTTTAAGATATTACGAAGGTTATTCGTTTAAAGAAATAGCTGACTTGCTGGATATACCATTAGGAACGGCAAAAACGATCTTTTATCGTGCGATCAGAAAACTTCGACATGATTTCAAAGAGGGGGATTTGTGTGAATAACATAAAAGAAGAAATAGAAAAAATTAAGATTCCTGATCATCTGCATGAAAGATCAAAAATGGGTGTGAGAAAGGCCAGATCAGAGAAGCGGAAATTAAAATTTAGAAATCCATGGGTTGCCGCTATGATTCTATCTATATTGGGATTGGGGTTCATTTTCTCTCCTTCTGGGCAGGCAACGTTTCACGGGTTATTTCAGGTTTCAACTTTTGAAGAGCGGGCGAATGTAAAGGAAATGTCATTCGGATACGAAGTTAGTAATGTTTCAATCTATGATGAAGCTGTGTTTACCTCGTTATCTGAAGTAGAAAAGGCATTCGATGTTTCAGTGCCATTTCCAGAAAAATTTATAGAAGTTGAAGCAATAAGCAATACTGAACTTTTTAAATATAATGTTTTTGTAGACCAAGCTAATCATTTTTCCGGGCTTTCATACAACCTGTCTACTCAAGATAGAAATTATGATTTGTTCGTTACTAATAACCCTGAATCACAGGTAAACTTCTCCGCAGAAACAGCTGATGGGACAGCAATTGATAGAGATGTTGATATCAATGGTATAAAAGGTAAAATCTTAGGTACTAGTGAACCAGATAGCTTTGCGTTATATATTGAAAAAGACAGCTGGACATTAGTCGTAATGAGTACAGGTCGAGGAGAAAGTGCAGAGAATGAACCTGATATAATTGAAGCCGAGATGATTCAAATAGCTGAGAGTATCAAATGGTAACTGACATAGAAAAATACGAATTATTTAAAAGGTAGAGTTTTGGGGTCTGTTCCTGAGATCTAACGTGGGCCAGTGTAGACTTGAGGTCTGTTCCTAAAGTCTACACTGGTCTACTTTTTTATAATCACAAAAACTTTCCAGCCCCTGGCGTCGTCTATTATTTGGAAGGGGGGTTCTGAGGTGGATGAGTTGATGGTTGAGGTGTTTGAGATAGAGGATAAGGAAGTTTTGATGGATGAGCTGATGCAGCGGTATGGGCAGGATATTTTGCAGCTTGTGTATTCGTACGTTCGTAACACAGAGCTTGCGGAGGATTTGACTCAGGACATTTTTGTGAAATGCTATCAGTCACTTCATACATATAAAGGGAGCGCGCAGCTGAGAACGTGGCTGTGGCGCATTGCGATTAATCATTGTAAGGATTATCTAAAAAGCTGGTACAACAATAAGGTGATCGTGTCAGAGAGTGAGACTGCATTTACAGGTGAGGGGTATGAAGGATTTGAGCAGACTGTGATTCAGCAAGAAGAGGATCAACAGCTGGCGTTGGCTGTCATGGAGCTGCCGGTAAAATATCGGGAAGTGATTTATCTCTTTTATTTTGAGGAGCGGGCTATAAAGGAGATCGCAATGATCATCGGTGTAAAAGAGAACACGGTTAAAACGAGACTCAGAAGAGCCAAGGAACTTCTGAAAGAAGAATTGGAGGAATGATCAAATGGAGGATCGGTTAAAAAAACTGCGCCACTCAATGAACGAAACGACCTTTAAGCATTTGAATTTTTCTGACCAGCACCGCAAGCAGGTTCATCAAAAAATCAGTCAGTCTAAGGAAAGTGAAGAGGACATTCTGATTGCTGTCCTGCAGCTGCTCAGCTCAGAGAAAACAGGCTTTGAACTGTCACAGCTCCTGCGTGGAAGAGGGGTCCAGCGTTTTGATGGAAATGAAGGCTCGTTATATACGATGCTTCATCGTCTCGAACAAAAGCAGCTGATTCAATCAGGCTGGGATCAAGAAGGCGCGAAATATTATCAGCTGAATGATAGAGGAAGAAAAATCTTACGTAAGGCTGAAAAACCTTCTGCGAAGAAATCTTTCGTTTTAAAAGAACTCATACAGGAGTGAGACGAATTTGAAAAACAAAGGGGAGCATTTTTTAAAAGAAGTGACACATCATATAAAATCCAGGGAAGCCAGAGAATTCGTCACAGCGGAACTGGCCTACCATTTAAAAAGCGCAAAAAACATGTGGGTGCAAAAGGGAATGAGTGAGGAAGCGGCAGAAGGTAAGGCGGTTGACGAAATGGGTAGTCCGGTCAAACTGGGCCAGGAGCTGAACAGGGTGCATAAGCCGAAGGTGGATTGGGTTCTGATTGGTTTGTTGGTGGTTGCGATGGGGATTGGTTTTTTGCCAATACTGACGCTTACGTATAATGTAGACGGCTTTCTCTTTAATAAATTTGTGATTGTTCTCTTGGGGGTTGGCGTGGCGGTTGGCATGATGTTCGTTGATTACCGGAAACTTGAGAAGTTTGGCTTGGTGTTTTATTCGGCGGGGGTATTGATTTTGCTCATGTTGAGATACAGTCCAACTGATATGGTCAATGGGCAGCCATTTATCGTGCTGGGACCGCTTGCGATTGAGAGTCTGATGGCTTTACCTTTATTTTTCCTGGCCTGGTCATCTTTTTTAAATAACAAAAAGTTGAAGTGGTGGCATGTCAGCGTATTGTACTTATTGACACTCTATTTATTTTTCTCACTTCCGGGTCTGTCGGCTGTCTTTATTTATATAGCGATGATGTTTGTGATGCTCTGGTGCAGTCAGTTAGGGAAGAAGTCAGTACTGGCCATAACGGCGATACCTTTGAGTTTGTTGGTTACTGGTGGAGCATTCTTCTGGTTTGCAGCATCGGAATACCAGCGGGGCAGACTCTCGGGCTTTCTGAACCCTAAGGCGAATTCAGAAGGGTCGGGTTATATATATTTGAGATTAGAAGAATTATTGTCGTCAGCTAAATGGTTTGGAAGTGCTGGTGAGCAGGTGTTTATTCCAGCAGCACATACAGACCTTGTGTTTGTGAGCATGACGTATCATTTTGGCTATGTGTTTGCGTTCTTCATCGTACTCGTGCTGGCACTTTTTGCAGCCAGAATGCTGACGATTTCGCGCGGCATCCAGCACTCATTCGGCACCCTGCTTCTCGCAGGCGGAATGGCACTCTTTATCGTGCCGTTCATCTACAACATCGCGATGATTTTGGCCATGCTGCCGATCACATCCATCTCCCTGCCATTCATCAGTTATGGCGTGATGCCAACCGTTCTAAATGCCTTTGTAATGGGGATTGTGTTAAGTGTGTATCGGAGGAAGAGCTTGGTTGGGGCTGGGCAGCGAACAGTGTAGAGTCGGGGTCTGTCCCTGAGGTCTACAGATCAAAAATCCCGATGAGTCGTGGCTACTCATCGGGATTTTATTCGTTTGTAGTGTCGGGGCCTGTTGCTAAAGTGTACGCTTTATTTTGTATTCACGTTTACTTCGAGGACAAGTTTAATTGATTTGGTACCATCACAGATTTCTAGTTGATAGATAGTTTGACTATTTTTCTCCATTTTCTAAAGCCTGCACAGGTCACTTCCTCTACAAATTTATCTTCATATATGTTGTGATTTCTGATATATAATTATTTTTTATATCTACATTTTACCATTGTTGAAAATAATGACGAGTAGAGTAGTAAACTTATTTTCAATGAGAAAACGAATAGATCTCTCCATATTTTAATTTTATGAAACGTTTTCCTGCTGACATTACTCTAATAGTCAAAGGAGTTGAGCCTGTTGGAGCATGATCTTGATAGAGTGAAATGCGCGATCGATGGTGATCGATATGCGCTGCAGGAGTTGTTGCATGCTGAGAAATCAAAGCTTTACCGGATGGCTTTTGCTTATGTGAGGAATGAAGATGAAGCGGTGGAGATTTTTCAGCAGACGGTTCTGAAATGCATTGAATCGATCCATCAGTTAAAGAAACCTGAATACTTTTCAACCTGGCTTACGAGGATTTGTATTAATGAATCCTTGTCGGTAAAAAGAAAGGGTAAGCGGTTGAATTTGCTGACTGAACTTTTAAAGCAACCTGGACATCAGGACTTTTCAGGTACGCTTGCGCATGGAATGGACGTAAAGGATGCGCTTGAAGCACTTCCTGATAAATATAAGACGGCACTAATGCTTCGTTTTTATCAGGATTTGTCGATCCAGGATATCGCAAATGTATTAGATTGCCCCATTGGTACGGTTAAAACCAATATTCACAGAGGGTTAACAAGCTTGAAAAGTAAGTTGAAGGGAGTGTATGAAGATGAACCTGGAAAGAGATTCAATTAAATCTGCCATTAATTCTACTCCATTGCCGGAGGATCGACTAAATCAGATCATTAATCAATCTGTGTTTAATCATAATGTAAGAAAAACGAAGAGAACAAGGTATATAAAACATACATCAGCAGCGCTGCTATTTATTGGACTAAGCGGAACATTAATGTTTACGACACCAACAGGTCAGCAGTTATTGTCTTACTTGCCATTTGTAAATGTGGAATATTTGAATGGTGCTGGAGCAGGAGTCACTGAAGTACCTGAAGAAGCCGTTTATCCATTAGATGAAACGCTGACTGAACAATATGTTGATATTCATTTTACAGAAGTTTCGTTGTCGGGTGATCAGGTTGATATTGCCTATCAGCAGCTGGTGGATCCTGATGTTTATTCAGAGACCTTTTCTGTAGAAGCGGAATTATTTGCGATAGACGATAGAGGGAACCGATACGACGTTCCTTATAATGGAGGAAATTCTTACTATTATGATATAACAAGGGAAGATCTCAGGTGGACCGCAACTCTGAGTGACCTGAATCCTTTAGCTGAAAAAATAACCTTTATCCCTATGGCTACCATCAGCTACATCACAGATAAGCCTTTTGAAGTATTCGAGTATGAAGGCCTTGAAGTGGATCTGAGGGATGGAAGTGTCAAAATCGTAGAAAGTCCGGGATTGCCTGGTAAGGTTTATGAGAGGTAGGGATAGTCAGACTGAGTAAAGATCTGTCCCTGAAGTCTACACTCTGACTGGAAATGGTGCGGAAAGGAATTGTACGGTTTGTCCGCGTTTTTGCATCGATTCAGTTTTTTATTGTACTGTTTGAAAAAATATATGTATTGATCCAACTTTTTAATGTATTGTTGCACCTTTGAAGCCGTTTATTTGTTATGTTCTTTCCCGGGAATGTCCTGTTTAAACAAATAATTGTCCTGTTTGAAAACAGAATTGTAACGATCTCCATCATCTCTCTTAGAACTCAGGGAGACATAACATCTACATTTTGAGTCTTAAAATTGTTCCTGGAGGATTAACATGGCAACAGAGAAAGTACTGAGTTATATCTTGAGAAATAAAAACAACAACTGGCAATTACTCGTTTTTAGTCAGACAGATGCTCCGGAAGCGGGTATACAAATCCCCGGTGGAACGGTTGAGTCTTCTGATGAAAGCTTAACATCTACAATGATGAGAGAAATTGAAGAAGAAACTGGTTTAAATCAAAACCTTCATCTTCTCGAAAAAATATTATTTGAATATTATTATCATCCGATCAAACAGGAGTTTCAAAAGAGGCATTTCTTTTTAGTCCTTCTTGAAGATGAAGGATTGGATCGCTGGCGTCATATCGTGAAATCAACCGGTCAGGATGAAGGGATGGAATTCAACTATTTTTGGATGGACCTTGAAAGTGACATTCGTTTAGCCGGATATCAGCATGTGGGTGTTGGGCATGTGAGGGATTACGTGAAGTACCAGTTAAAGAAATGAGAAGAGTGTAGAGTCTGAGGTCTGGCCCCAAAATCTTTAGGGACAGACCCTTTCTCTACACTTAAACGGCTTTCTTCTGCATCCATTTCATCAGGTTGCTGGTGACGTTTCGTGGGAGGAATCGTTCGCCGAATACGAGTGATTTGTTGGGTAGGCCGTAGATGGCGACGATTTTTCCTTTTTTCCATGCCTGATAACCGAATTCGGCAACTTTTGATGCAGGGACTGGTTGGAAGCGTTGGAACAGGACGGATTTTTCAAGGCCGGTTACTTCTGAAAAGCCCGTTTCGGTTGGGCCGGGGCAGAGGGCGGTTACTTTGACGCCGCTGTTCTTCAGTTCGGTTGCGAGCGCTTCTGTAAATGAAAGAACATATGCTTTTGAAGCGTAATAGACTGCCATTAATGGTCCAGGCTGAAATGAAACGATTGAGGCGAGGTTGATAATGCCTCCTTGTTTTCTCGCGACCATAGCCGGGCTGAAAAGGCGAGTTAAAGCAGTTAACGCCATAATGTTGACCTGAATCATATCGTGATTTTTTTGCGGATCCGTTTCAATAAAGTCACCATAATCTCCAAAGCCGGCGTTATTAACGAGAACATCAATATGTGTACCGCTTGAAGCAACCGTATCATAAAGCTTTTCAGCGTTTTCGTGCATTGATAAATCCATCACAATGACTGTCGCTTTAATCGGGTGGGCTGCCTCGAGTTCATGCTTAAGGTTTTCCAGTAAATCCTGCCGTCTAGCTACCAGCACAAGATCGAATCCTTCTCTCGCCATAATCTTTGAAAATTCAAGTCCAATTCCGCTTGATGCGCCTGTAATAAGTGCCGTCTTGTTCATATTCAATCACTCCTTTTTTTAAATGTTGACAGTGTAAACTTTTCTGTAAATTCAGTATACTGCCGAATGTTTACATCGTCAACATTTAACTTTATAATGAGTGAGAGATTCAGGGGAAAGAGGGATCCGATATGACGAGCAACACGTATCATCACGGAGATTTAAGAAAAAATCTGATTGAAAATGGACTGGTACTGCTGAATAAAGAGGGAATTGACGGTTTTTCTCTCCGAAAAGTAGCCGCCTTATGTGGGGTCAGTCATACTGCACCGTATCGACACTTTAAAAATAAAGAAGAACTGATTCATGAAATAGCACAAGAGGTATGGAGGTCATTTTCATCAGCGCTTGCTGACGCTGTAAATGCCTATCCGGAGAACCCAAAGCTTCAAATCATTGAAATGGGCAAGAGATACGTGCAATTTTTAGTGGAGAAGCCTGAATACCTTTCATTTATCTTTATGTCTGACAGCGCCATCCCGATACAGGTGAGTAAGACAGGAATCCATAGCCAGGTCGATGCCTTTAACGTTTTTAGCGAAAGTGCCAAAAACTACTTCCATGCTGCCTCCATTGATCCTGCCGTTCATAAAGAAAAAACACTCCTCATGTGGAGCATGGTGCACGGCATGGCCCTGCTCGTTGCCAAGAAAAACCTCATCTATCAAGGGGACTACATGGAACTCATTGAGAACATGCTTGTGCAGTATCTTGATTGAAAATAGAGTGTAGAGTCGGGGGCTGTCCCTGAAGTCTACACTCTGACTGGAAATGGTGCGGAAAGGAATTGTACGGTTTGTCCGAGTTTTTGCATCGATTCAGTTTTTTATTGTACTGTTTCGAAAAATATTTGTACTGATTCAAATTTTTATTGTATTGTTACACCTCCGAAACAGATTTTTTGTTATGTTTCATCACGGAATTGTATTGTTTCAAAAATTATTTGTACTGTTTGAGAACATAATTGTATCGACCACACTCTCATCGACCGTAGACCTGGGGACAGACCCCCCAACTCTACGGTTCTTCAATCTCCTCATAAGCTCTGTTCAAATGCTCCAGCATCAGCTGTTTGGCATCATCTGCGCGTTTTTCCCGGATGGCTTTGAAGATGTCTTCGTGTTCTGCGTGGGTGGTTTGGTAGCGGGAGGCGTCTGAGCTGAAGCGTTGGCGGCGTGTGTTTTCAATGTTGTTTTCCATCTGGGACACGATTTCATCTGCAGCCTTAAGCAATAAACGATTTTTGGCGCTACGGAGGACGGTCAGGTGAAAGCCTGTGTCTGCTTTGGCTCCTTGTTCTTCTGTTTTTGCGTGCTTCATCTGCTCTAAATATTCGTTAAGTGTCTCAATGTCTTCAGGCGTTGCGCGCAGGGCGGCCAGATAAGCGGCTTCGCATTCAAGTGCTCTTCGAACCTCAAGCATTTCTGCTGTGAGAGCCGGATCTGCTTTCGCATTCAGCATCGCCTGATTCCCTGCAGCAGCCTCCAATCGTGCCACGCGCAAATAGTGTCCTCCGCCCTGCCTGGAGTGAATCACCCCGATTTCCCTCAAATAATGTAAGGCTTCCCGGACACCTGTGCGGCTGACGCTAAGCTGTTTCGCAAGCTCACGTTCCGGTGGGAGCTTGTACCCAATGGCTTTTTCCCCATTTAAATATTCATGTGACAGGCGTTCAACGACTTGTTTATATTTCGGCGTAGTTTCCATGGCGATGTCATAAGCTCCCTCTAAATATGTTCTTGAAAAATTCAGATAATTACGTATAATGAGACTAAATTGGTTGGACCAATTCATTTCAGGAGGTACATATGATATGTCAGTTTCGGCATTTGTAGAGAGTTTACATCAGTTTTTAGAAAAAGACCAGATCTCTGAAAATGAGACCGTGCGCGAGCAGCATTCTGTTGACGAATCTTACCATAAAGGCCAACTCACTCAAGTAGTCGTGTTTCCACGTTCGACTGATGACACCTCACGTATTTTAGCGTCGGCATCCAAATATGACATTCCGGTTGTACCGTTTGGTCTCGGAACAAGCTTGGAGGGTCATGTGGTGCCGGTCCGTGAGTGTGTCACGATTGATTTTAGCGAAATGAATGCTGTGCTCGATGTGTCACCGGATGATCTTTTAGTGACAGTCCAGCCCGGGGTGACACGCAGTCAGCTGAACCGGGAGCTGAAAAAACACGGGCTATTTTTCTCCGTAGACCCGGGAGCAGACGCCACGCTTGGCGGCATGGCTGCCACAAACGCCAGCGGAACGACTTCTGTGCGTTACGGCATTATGCGGGATCAGGTTCGCGACCTTGAAGTCGTACTGGCGAGTGGTGAGGTCATTCACACTGGTTCGAAGGCAGCTAAATCCTCAGCCGGCCTGCATTTAAACGGCCTGTTTGTTGGTTCAGAAGGGATTCTCGGCTGTATCACGGAGCTTACGCTAAAGGTGTACGGCATTCCTGAATATGAAATGGCCGGGCGTGCGACCTTCCCGTCCGTTGAAAATGCAGTACAGGCAGTGGTCAGCTTACTTCAGTCAGGTATTCCGATTGCCAGAGTGGAGCTGCTGGACGAAATCTCGCTCAAGCAGCTCAATCATCATCAGAAAACAAGCTATCCTGAGATCCCTACATTGTTTATGGAGTTTCACGGCAATGAAGCGGGACTTGCTCAGGATGTTGAGTTTATGAAGGAAATCGTTGATATGTACAACTGCGATGCCATTGAATTCGTATCAAGTCAGGCTGAGCGAAACCGCTTATGGGAAGCGCGTCATAACCTTGCGTACTCCTTTATCCACGGCTTTCCTGGCCGCAAAATGATGGTCACAGACGTATGCGTGCCGATTTCTGAACTCGCAGGAGCCGTGCGTTATGCGCAGGAAAAGCTTAAGGAATTTGACCTGATCGGGGGCGTCACGGGTCACGTGGGAGACGGGAACTTTCACGTTATCCTGATGATTGATATGGAAGATCAGGACGAAGTGTCACGCGCCAATACATTTAATGAAAGTCTTGTTACATATGGCCTTGCGCGAAACGGGACCTCAACTGGGGAGCATGGCGTCGGTTACGGCAAGCAAAAATATATGGAGCAGGAGTTCGGTGCAGCGCTTGGTGTGATGCAGCAAATCAAATCGGCGCTTGATCCAAAAGGCATTTTAAATCCGGGTAAGCTGTTGCCGTCAAAAGGAGAGGTTGTTCATGAATCTGTTATCAAAAGTAAGTGAATTCGCGGGTAAGTACTTTGCTGTGCTGGTCGTATCCGTTGCACTCATTGCCTTTTTTGTACCGGAGCTTTTCACTGGATTTGGCGGCTACATCACGATTCTTCTCGGGATCGTCATGTTTGGGATGGGGCTCACGTTAAAGCCGGTCGATTTTAAAATCGTGGCAAAGCGTCCGATTCCAGTTGTCATAGGAGTGCTGGCGCAGTTTGTTGTTATGCCACTTGTTGCTTTTGCCATTGCATTTGCCCTGAATTTGCCTCCTGAACTGGCAGCCGGACTCGTTCTTTTAGGATCCGTGCCAGGCGGAACAGCTTCCAATGTCATGGTGTATCTCGCGAAAGGAAACCTGGCCCTATCCGTTGCGATGACGAGTTTATCAACACTGCTCGCACCCATCGCGACACCGCTACTGCTGCTTCTCCTAGTCGGACAGTGGATGCCGGTTGATGCAGCTGCGATGTTTATGTCCATTTTCCAAGTGATCATTATCCCAATTGTGCTCGGCTTCATCATCCAGCGGGTCGCGCCAAAAGCAGTGGAAGCCAGTCTTTCTGTCATTCCGCTGATCTCTGTGGCGGCAATCTTGATCATCGTTGGTGCCGTGACAGGCGCTAACGGAGCAAATGTAGTGACAGCCGGCTGGATCGTCTTTGTCGCAGTCCTTCTGCATAACGGATTTGGCCTACTGCTCGGCTACCTCGTTGCACTGGGCCTTGGTCTAAAAGAGGATGACCGCCGTGCGATCTCGCTCGAAGTCGGCATGCAAAACTCCGGCCTCGGCGTCGCACTCGCCACTGCCCACTTCAGCCCGCTTGCCGCACTCCCAAGCGCCTGGGCCGCCATCTGGCACAACATCACAGGCCCACTTCTTGCCAGCATCTGGTCTAAAAAGCCGGTAGTGGAAAAGGAAGAGGAGGAGAAGGAGGAGGGAATGGAGAGAGCTGTTGTGAATAGGTAGTGGCTGAGTTGGGAGTTGGGCCAAAAGGGATTGTATTGATCGTCCGGGTTTTTGCATCGATTCAGTTTTTTATTGTACTGTTTCAGAAAATATTTGTACTGATTCGAATTTTTATTGTATCGATAGACCTCCAAAGCTAGTTTTTTGTCTCGATTCAACTCGAATTTGTATCGTTCCAACAAATATTTGTACTGTTTCAGAAAAGTATTGTATTGGTTCTGGTTACAATATTTTTGCAGACTTCAGGGGCCGCCCCCAACTTACAAAAAAGACGATCGCTTTTCGCAAGCGATCGTCTTTTTTCATGTATGGGAGTTTTAGGGTCTGGCCCTGGGACTACTATTTTGCGGCACATATAAGAGTCCTTATGGAAAAAACGCAACGCAAGCACAACGTTTGGGTCTTGCAGATATACAGTTTGATTGGGACGACATAATTTATTTTAAATAAAAAATGAGCTAGGGAAGGTTCCCAAGCTCTGTATTTCAATTTTGGATTTATTTGGATATGTCATTAAGGCCCCCTATAATTGAGGTTCAGCCTTCTTATTTTTCTTTATAAATATGACTACAAATACGTTAACCAATACTCCCAAACCAAGGAAACCTGAATAATAGATGCTTTGAACGGCTGTTCCGAAACCTTTTTCGATTATATCCATCTCCGCAAGTGAAAATAGTAAGAAAAATACCAAAATGGCTAAGAACATTAACAAAAGTGATGGTATGTATCTTTTTGAGTAGCTAATTCTTATTGTCCAATAAACCGAAGCGATTATTAAAGACAACGGCAAAATAAACGAGAAAATTAAATTTAAAACTGATGAACTCAAATAATCCCTCCTCAAAAAATAGATATCACAAAATAATATCTAAAAATCAACTTTATTCTCAGTCATTTTTTTATACAAAATCTTGCAATTATATGTTCCTCTTAACTCCATTAACCTGCCCGTTAACGAAATAAGGAACATTTTCACATCTATATAATACCACAAAATTTCCAATTATCATTTCTTATAGAAAATAAGAGTGTAATTTCAATTAAAAAAACAGTTCATTTTTAAGTGCAATTTAAATTTTTGTACTCCAAAATTGAACTGGTTTTTTTCAAGTTATCCTCTTTTTTCGTGTATTGTAAAATATAGAAATAAGTTGAAACTATTTAACGAAAACTTGCGTCTGTAGGGTACGAAGGTTGGGATGGGGGTTGTGTTTATGAATTCGGCCGAAAAAGGGTACGTGAGTGATTCGCATATGGAAGAGGTGATGGATGGCTACGGCGAGTATCTGATCCGCTTGGCTTTTCTTTATGTGAAGGATTGGTCTGCAGCGGAGGATATGGTGCAGGAAGTGTTCATTACTTATTATCAAAAATCCAGTCAGTTTGAAAACCGTTCTTCTCTGAAAACGTATCTGGCCAAAATCACCGTCAATAAATGTCACGACCATTTACGGAGCTGGAAGAATAAGCGCTCAATGCTTTCAGTTTCGATGAAGCATCTTCTATCAGCTGATAAGTCGCCGGAGGAATCATTTGAACATCGTGAGACGGAAAATGAACTCGCGCTATGTGTGCTGGCGCTTCCGGTTAAATACAGAGAAGTCATCATTCTTTATTATTATCAGGAGCTATCCATCACAGAAATGAGCGGGGTATTGAGCTGTTCTGACAATACGGTTAAAACTAGGCTGAGGAGAGCGAAAAAGATTCTTCAAACGAAATTAGATGTGGAGACATGGGAGGGACTGCTGGATGAATAGACTGAAGCGCGAGATCGACCATCATATTGGCAAGCGTCCCCGGTTTACAAATGAACTGAAGCAACAAATCCTGATTGACATGAAGAAGTCTGAGCCATCGCCTGTTTTCTTTAAAAGAAACCTTGCTACTTTTAAATATGCGGCTATTTTATCAGTACTTTTAGTGTTCACCGCCACTTTTTTGTACACGGTTGTAACGGAAAATAGTCAGGAGCTAACCTCTTCATCTGAGGAAACTTCGGTCATAAAGGATGATGATACTTCACCTGAAATTGAAACGTATTCAACGTACGAAGAGCCCCTGGAGTTACTGGATTATGGAAGTGATTCCATGGATAGAGGGAACCATGACTATACAGTCTATCCGCTCATTATTGACCCTTCGGCTATTGGAGTAGACGACATTTCAAGAGGTGACGTTGTGGCTTATGAATATGACTTTTTTGATGGCAAGCAACTGACCGTTTCAAGAGTGATCGGTCTACCGGGCGAAACGGTCGAAATAAAAGAAGGTCAAATCTACATCAATGACCAAAAACTAGACACCTTTTACGGGAAAGTTCATAGATTGGGATTTGGTTCAAATGAAGAATATAACGAGGCTTTAAAAGAAAATGGAGCCGAGCAAAACCTGGACTCAATGAAAGACACCTACGCCCTATCAATCGATAAATTCCAGCTCGGAGAAAACGAACTATACCTCGCAGGAGACGACTGGTTCAGAGGTGTGCAGCACACGCAAGAAGTTTCTGAGCTGTATGGGAAAGTGTTGGGGTATTACAAATAGGAAAAAGCGTAGAATCGAGGAGATCTATATTGGTGAAGTATGAGTGTAAGCAGGGTGTTCCATCGTTGGACGAATACAAATATTTATGCGAAGCGGTGGGATGGAAGGATTTCATGAATTTTGAGGTTGCGGAGAAGTCTTTGAAGAATTCGGTCTTTGGCGTCACGGTTTATGATCATGGACAGATCATCGGCATGGATAGAATCGTGGGCGATGGGGCGATCTATTTTTACATTCAGGACGTTGTTATTCATCCGGATGTTCAAGGTAAAGGGATTGGGAATGAGATTATGAATATTTTACTCGCGTATTTGCAAGAGCATGCACCGGAGAAAGCATTCATTGGATTGTTTGCCTCACAGGGAAAAGAATCATTCTATGAAAAATTTGATTTTAAGAATTACGCACCGAATATGACGGGGATGTTTAGGGTGATGTGAGGAGGGGCGTATCTATGCGAAAACTCGTTTGCTTTGGTGATAGTATTACCGCCAGACAGGAAGGTTTTTCAGAACCAATGTTAACAACGAAACTTAGCGACAAACTACAAGGCTATGAAGTTGTCAACGCAGGTGTAGCCGGCGACAATACTTTCGATGCATTAAAAAGACTTGAACATGATGTGATGAGTCAACAGCCGGATTTGGTAACCGTTCTCTTTGGAGCGAACGATGCTGCTATTCACAAGATGGTGGAGTTAGGTGATTATCAATCTAACCTTTTTAAAATGGTAAAACAAATTGGACCTGATCGAACGATTCTGATTTCACCTTCACCGGTAGATGAAGCTGTCCAATTTGCCAGAACAAACGGTATCCTCAGCCGATACGTATCAGCTGTAGAGCAGGTAGCCAAAGAAACAGGCAGCCATTACATTGATTTTTTCTCCTATATGTTTGCTCAAAAAGATTATAAAGACAAACTAAAAGGCATAAGAAATGACGGTCTTCATTTTGGTGAGCAGGGGTATGATGTACTTGTCAGTTTGATACATAAGAAGATTGAAGCGTAGACTTAGTGTCTGTCCCTGAAGTCTAAAATGATGTAAGAGGAGGGTTACGATTGAGAAAAGTGAAAGTGGAACACATTGATGCCTTCAGTTCGATTCCGGAAAAAGGGAATCCAGCGGGTGTTGTGCTGAATGGGGAGGATTATACATCAGAACAGATGCTTGAAATCGCGAAAAAAGCAGGGTTTAATGAAACTGCGTTTATACTTCCGTCACAAAGAGCTGATATCAGACTTCGTTATTTTACGCCTGGGGTTGAGATGAATTTATGCGGACATGCGACACTTGGTGCTGTTTACTGCTTACATATGAAGGGTCTGCTAGAGCAACCGACGATAACAATAGAAACCAATGCAGGGATTTTACCTATAATGCTTCGTGAAGAAAACGGTCAGATATTCATCACAATGCAGCAGGCACTGCCGAAATTTCATGCTTTTGGCGGCTCAAAAGCTGATGCAGCAAAGGCAATCGGCCTGAAGGAAGTAGAACTGGACGATGATTTGCCGATTATATACGGAAATACAGGTAACTGGACATTAATCGTTCCGATCAAAAAGTTAGAAAGCTTTAAGAGCATGGAGCCCGATACAGAGAGCTTTCCGGATGTGTTGAATGAAATACCAAGCGCTTCAGTGCATCCCATTTGTCTTGAGGTGAGAGATGCTGACAATCACATGCACGCACGCCACTTTTCTGCACCGGCTTCAGGAACCATTGAAGACGCCGTAACAGGGACAGCATCTGCAGTCATGGGCGCATACTATCACCAATTTATTCATCCATCGTTACCTTTGCCGGCTACCTTAAAAGTGGAACAAGGGCATGAAATCAACAAAGACGGACAAGTTTTTGTGCATTTGAAACAAATTAATGATGGTATTGAAGTATCAATATCCGGAACAGCTGTTTATGTTAAGACGATTGAAATAGCGTAGAGTTGGAGTCAGCACCCAACTCTACGCATATCTCATAGCATTCGAAAAACCTCAATCAATATAAACCCTGCAATTCCCCACATAGAGACAGCTGAAATTTTGTTAATGATTTTCAGCCCTTTCCCGGCTTTATCAATCGTTTTGACGACTCTGCCTATGATGGCAAGCAGTGTGAAGGCGATCCACGAAACGAGAATACATGCCAGAGCGAATGCAATGAGTTCTGTTCGTTCTGCATATTGAACGGCGTTAATGCCGATTACCCCGACCGTGTCTAAAATGGCGTGTGGATTGAGCAGGGAAATGGATAAAGCAAACAGGATTTGCTTTTTTACCGGGACCGCTTGTTTCTGATCGGAATCCCCTGCATCTGAATGCCAGATCGTCCATCCTATATACATAAGAAAAATGAAGCCAAGGCTATATAAAATGACCTGAAGCTGGGGGATAGCGATCACAACGAGTGAAACTCCTGAGACGGAAATGAGAATCAGCAGCGTGTCACACAGCGCGGCCGTTACGACAACAGGAAGTGCCATCACAAATTTCCTGTGAGCTGCACCCTGATTGAAGATAAAAATATTCTGTGGACCGAGCGGCAAAATCAAAGCCGCTGATAAAATAAAACCATGAATAAATGCACTTAAAATAATTGATCACTCCTTACTTGTTTCATCTTAAACGGTCATGTACAGTAAATGAACAACCAATTGGTTGATTTTAGACCCAACCAATTTAAAGGAGTATACGTATGGGATGGACACCGGATCGTGCATCAGGCACACCGCTTTCTAAGCAAATACAAGGATGGATAACAGATCAGATCAGGCAGGGGGTTTGGCCTTCAGGAACCAGACTTCCCACTCAGAGAAAGTTAGCGGAACAATTAAAGGTGAACCGAAGCACGATTGTTCAGGTGCTGGATGAGCTGAAAGCAGAAGGGTTTTTAACCTCAAAAGTTGGAAGTGGAGTGTATGTAAGTTCAAGCGGGTGGGAGAATTTTTTGCGAAATACTTCTCCTGACTGGCGTACCCGAATCAGTCAGAGTGATTATCAGTCGAACATTCAAACGATCCAGTTAATAAATGAACATGAGAAAAATCCAGACCTTATTCGGTTAGGAACAGGGGAGTTGTCTCCAGAACTTATACCATCTGATCAAATACAGCATTCGCTAGGTGAAATAAATCTCGGAAGCAGGGATCTGGGATATTCTGAACCTAAAGGATCTTTAAGGCTGAGGCAGGTTTTGGTGCGGCACTTGAAGAAGTTCAACATTAAGTCTTTGGAGGAAAACATCCTCATCGTATCAGGTGGCTTGCAGGCTTTACAGCTCGTTTCGATTGGTTTGATTGGTTCGCAGGCTAATATCTATGTTGGTGGTCCATCGTACTTACATTCACTGCCTTCGATCCCGACTGAGAATATCCATTGGCATTCAGAAAATAGTGCTCCAGACGCGAAAAACCATTCGTTTTTTTACACAATTCCAACTTTAAATAATCCAACAGGAACGGTTTTGTCCGTTGATGAACGACAGCGTATTTTAGATCGGTGTAAATCACTTCGACTTCCGATTATTGAAGACGGCGTCTATCAGGAACTGACCTTTGAAGAAGCGCCACAATCTCTGAAGTCGCTGGATCTCAACGGACAAGTGTTGCATATTGGCAGCATGTCTAAAGTGTTTAGCCCTGGGCTGCGCGTTGGTTGGATCACGGGTCCTCAAGTTGTCATTGATCATTTAGCGGATCTGAAAATGCAGCTTGATTACGGTAGCAGTGCGATCTCTCAGGAAATCGCTGCTCAGTGGCTGGAATCTAATCAATATCATCAGCATCTTGTGCAGCTTCGCCGGTCTTTAAAAGAAAGAGCTGCATATACAGAGGAAATTCTGACTCAGCACTTCATGGACATCGCTACATGGAACTCACCACAAGGTGGATTCTACATCTGGCTGAAAGTGAACAAACCCGTCGTAACAAAAACGCTCTTTCAAAGAATGATCAAACGCAACGTCCTGATCAATCCAGGGTATATTTACGATCCGGGCGATTACCACCACCTGAGAATTTCATATGCATATAGCCGTTACGATGAAATTGAAAAGGGGCTGTTAGTGCTGGGGGAGGAGATTAGAAAATTAATGTAGACTTCAGTTACAGACCCCAAGTTTACGAAACTAGCGTAAAATAGAACCATTCGTATAGATGAAGGGGGAAATTAAGTTGATCGATTTGTTTTTGTACAATTGGCAGGTGCGTGAGGATTGGTTTGAGTGGTGTCAGTCTTTGACGGAGGAAGAGTTGTTTGCGAAACGAACTGGTGGAATGGAAAGTTTGTTTCAGAATCTGGTGCATGTCGTGGATTGTGAGTTGCTTTGGATCAACCACTTGATTCAAGAGCCTGTGGTCTATGAGAAGCGAGATGCGATTCAAACGTTAGAGGACATCCAGGCTTATTCAGACTTCACAAAGACAGTGACAAAGCCGGTGATTGATAGCTGGAACGGTGAGCTTGAAGATCAGGTTGTTCACATCACGGGCAGAAATGGAAATGTGCGTTCCTTTACATATGGAAAAATCATTCGACACCTGATTTCACATGAAATTCATCATATTGGACAGCTGTCGATTTGGGCCCGAGAGATTGGAAAAAAGCCAGTTTCGTCAGATTTGATCGTGAGGAACTACAGATGTGGACTGTAGAGTTAAGGGTCTGTCCCTTAACTCTACGCTGAGGTGTTGTTAATGATCGAGTGGGTTGCTGGTTTTGAGGAGATGTATATTGTTATTTATTGTGTGTTGATTTTGTGGGTGAATGTTGATTATTTGAGGGAGGCTGCTCATCTTCGTGAGGGTCTTACTGAGATTGGTTCTGAGGATGAGTTGCTGTTTAACCCTCATCATTTTTCGATTGTGCTGATGGGCCTGGCGTTTAATTTTTTTCGCAGGTGGCTTGTTTATGTTTTGGCTGTGGTGTTGACTGAAAATGTTGTCGTGCTTGTTGTGTCGCTCATTCTTTTTATTGCAAGCTTATATGACACCCTGTTCAATTACACACTGGCCAAAATGAAGAAATCAAAAATAGGCTTGTATGTGGTGATGGCGGATGTTGTGTTTATTGGAGTGTTTGTTGTGTATGTGATGCTGAAATGAAAAGTGGGACGTATGCGTTGAATCATTCTGTCATTGAATGATTCAACGCATACGTCCCTGTGCTTCATGTAAAGCGTCTGCAAGTGCCACAGTATGGGGTTGTATCTCCTCTTTTGATGACGTTATGGCAATGAGAACAGCGAATATGAGAAGAATCTTCATTATTCACGCCATCCCATCCCTTGGCCATCAATCGGCTAAACATGGACATGGAACGAACCTCGTATTTAAAATACAGCCAAATGAAAAAACCACAAATGATGAGTACGAGATAGATCATCGTAACGCCTCCTATGAACCTGTGTGGTGTTCAAAAACGGTTTAATTCGCTGCAAGTGATGCTTCAGGACGTCTAACTAAACACATGATTCCCACAATCATGAACAGCACAGATTGAATCAGTGTAGCCCCCAACGTAAGCAAAAGCATGATAATCCCAGTGATCAAAAAGGTGACGCCGGCTGCTTTAGGGTTGTTTTTCATTTTAAAGAGTGCCGCGAGACCTGCCAATAATCCTGCCAGGTGTACGGCCAACACGATCCACCCGTACCATAATTCAGTCACCTGAGGTAATTGTTCAGGATAGGATGTCCCTATGAATACAGCTAAAAACAGTCCTGAGATAAGAACGAGTAATTGAAGAACAAGTGCCACGATCACGAGTACCTTTTCAACAGTTCGCTTCACCTGATAACCTCCTTTATTAGTGTATATCAGGATTACGAACTTGATTGGAATTAGTTTCAAATTTTAGGAATATTATTCTTGTGTTTGGGAAATATCCTATAAGTATTTGATTACCAGGCTTTCAAGCTTGTTCTCGTGTCATTCTTATCTGTGATGTATTCGATGCTTGTAAATCCAGCGTTTACTGAATGTTCGTGTAGTAACTCAAGTAGAACTTTATCTCTGCAATAGATGGTGACATAAGTACAGTCGACAACGAGTAAGACGAGTTCACACGGGCTTTCGAGAAACGCTTCATATGTCCTGATGTCAGCGGAGTGGCCTCGGGGATATGCCTGCAAGTCGCTGAAAATAAGATAGTATGAATCGTATTCAATGATGTTTTGAAATGTAGCTCCATCCATGATTTTAGGGCTCTCTGGAAAGAGATCGTCAGCTAGTTTTCCTTTCATCACTTTGTAGGACTCGCCATCGCCGATTTTTCAATCATAAGCAGTGACATCTAACGGTTTTAGTATTTCGTCAAGATATCTGCCGAATTGATTGGGGATCTCAAAACTGATTCCTCGTTTCATCATCATAAACCTCCTATCAAAAAAAGGACGCAATCCCAAATCCTTCATAAACCGAATGATTCAGAATATACGTCCCCATGCCTCACTCCGCGCCTAATTTATCCAACACAAATGCGTAGTATTCGGCTAGTTCTTTGAGCTGGTCGAAGCGGCCGGATGCGCCGAAGTGGCCGGCGCCCATGTTGGTTTTCAGGACCAGGGTGTTGTTGTCTGTTTTCATGGTGCGCAGTCTGGCTACCCATTTGGCAGGTTCCCAGTAGGCGACGCGCGGGTCGTTCAGGCCTGTTGTGATGTACAGGTGTGGATAGTCTTTTTGCTCTACGTTGTCGTATGGGCTGTAGGATTTCATATAGTTGTAATCCTCTTCATTTTTCGGATTGCCCCACTCATCCCACTCCAGCGTGGTTAATGGAATCGTTTCATCAAGCATCGTTGTCAGGACGTCAACGAAAGGCACTTCTGGCACGATTACTTTGAAAATTGAGCCTTCCATATTCGACACGGCTCCAACAAGCAAGCCGCCTGCACTGCCACCGCGAGCAGCGATTTGATCAGATGTGGTGTAGCCTTCTTTGATTAAAAAGCGTGCTGCATCAATAAAGTCGTTGAACGAATTGAGTTTTTGATGTGTTTTTCCGTTTTCATACCAGTGACGGCCCATTTCACTTCCGCCGCGCACCTGTGCCGTAACGAATATCACGCCTTTATCTAAAATCGGCAGACGGTAGGCGTTGAAGTAAGGGTTACTGCTGGCCCCGTATGATCCGTAGCCTGTCAGAATAAGAGGTGCAGGTCCGTTATCAAGTGCACCTTTTTTATAAACCGCCATTAATGGCACCTTCACGCCGTCACGTGCAGTGGCCCACAGTTGCTCCTGATGATAATCTTCAGGGTGATACACTCCATTTACCGTTGCGGTGTGAATCGTTTCTTTTTCACCTGTAGCGATCTGTAAACTGTAAATCGTGTCCGGTGTGAGAAGGGATTCGTATTCGACTAAAAGCTCAGGCGAATCATAGCTTTGCCCGCCGGTGATTGAAAGGGTGTACAGTGATTCATCCCAGGTAAGCTGCTGGAGACTGTTGTTCTCAATTGTCCAGATCTGTGTCAGCCCATTTTCACGCCCGTAAATAAAAAGCTTACTTAGCGTTGGATACACAAACTGAAGGTAGCGATTTTCATCGTATGGTATTACTTCCTCTCGTTTTGAAAAATCGTTTGCAGAACAGCGGACAAGCTTGAAATTCAGGGCGTCTTCATTTGTCAAAATCAGCAGATCATCGCCCCAATGCTCCACATCATACTTGATCCCTCTGCGTCGCTCATCCACAAGCTGAACAGGCGCGAGCGGGTTTTCAGTATCAATCAGGCGCGCCTCATCCGTCATTGTTGATTCTGAATTCACCATGATATATTTACCGCTCTGTGTTTTTGAAATGAATAAAGCAAACGTTGAATCCTTTTCTTCATATAAAAGTGTATCAGGTTCCGTGCTACCTACCTCGTGGCGCCACAAATAGCAAGGGCGCTGCATTTCATCAACCGTCACATAAAAAAGGTATGTACCGCACTGACTCCACTCTACACTGCTGTAGATATAAACGTTATTGATTTTATCAGGCAGCAGTTCTCCGTTTTGAAGATCCTTGACGTAAATCGTATAACGGTCAGAGCCGTCACGATTTTCAAGGTAGGCAAGCTTTGTCTGTTCCTCATTCAACCGCTGCAGGGACACACTCAAATAATCGTCATCTCCTGCAAGCTCATTTAAATCAAGAATGATCTCTTCAGACGCTTCAGCTAAAAGTGACCGGTTCGCCGCTTTTTTACGCGCATAAACCGGATACTGCTGCTCTTTATCATGACGGGAATAATAAAAATAAGCCCCATTCTGAACAGGCACCTTCACCTCAGCCTCAGGCACACGGGCCACCATACCCTCATAAATCTCATTCGTCTGCTTTTCAAGAGGCGTCATCACCTCACGATAATACGCATTCTCCTCCTCCAAATACTCAACCACATCCGGATTCGAACGATCCCTCATCCAATAATAATCATCCTCCCGCACATCACCATGAATCTCATGCACAAAAGGCTCGCGTTTTGCTACAGGTACCTTCATCAAAAAACCCCTTTCTCTATCTTTGTATAAATTCGGAATACGTAAGGTTAAATCCTGCCTGAACGTAGAGTAAAGGTCTGTCCCTGAAATCTACGGTAGATTTCAGGGACAGACCCCAAGTCTACGCTAAGCATTAAATCCAATAAATAATGTGAAGATCATCAATATGATAGATATAGTGATTACGAGGGTACAAATTGTTGTTGTGATGATTTTAAGCATTTTCGGTATATGTGTACTTTGTTTCCAAACAACGATAAGTAAGGTGAAGTGTAAAATGATAAGCAGCATAAAAAAAGCTAAAGGTCCAAATCGTTCTTTTACTAAGATCCATATGTCCATTGAACAGTTCCTCTTTCTTTGATCACCATTCACAGACGCTAATCCAAGGCTCCTGCGTTTCGAAAATGGTTTCTTGTTGATTGCTTTGTATCGTCCCGCTCAAACATCTGCAGAGTCAGGTCAGATCCCAAGTCTACAAAAGCTGGTCAATATTTAATTCAGATAGCTTCATTGTTTACCTCGTTGTCTACTTATATCTAACCGCCTCATGATTACTGCAATATAAAGCAGTAAACCAAAAATAGCACTTATAAAAATATTAAATTCAACAACGAGCCCTGTCATAGGTAATAGGAAACCCAACAAGACACTCAATAGCATAAATAAAAATAGCTCCAAATGATTTCCTCCTTATGTAGTATTCTTATTCAAATATACCATATTCTTGCATCTTATAGCGTAAGGGTCTGACCTCAACTCTACGAATCTCCCATTTTTCTCCTGGTGTATCAATGGTAAGATGGAGACAGATTTGTGAATACATAATAAGTGATGTGAGTTTGATGAAGAGTAAGCCGATTTATGTGGAGATTGAGATAGAGGATGAGGTTGAGAAGGTGTGGACGTATAGCCAGGATCCTGGGCTGCATGAGCAGTGGGATGTGCGCTTTTCTTCTATTACGTATAACGAAAAGCCGCCTGGTGAGGAGGTTCAGACGTTTACTTATTCGACGAAGGTGCTGCCTGGGCTTGAGGTTTCAGGCTGGGGTGAGAGTAAGGGGACGCATGAGAAGGAGAGTGGTGAAAAGACGTCTGCGCTGCATTTTGGGACGGACCAGATCATTTCACCGATTGCGGAAGGAAAGGGGTATTGGAAGTACATCCCTCACGAAAAGGGAACGACTTTTCTGACGCAGTATGATTATGACGTCCGCTTTGGAGCGGCAGGAAAGCTGTTCGACCGCATGTTTCGTCCGCTGATGGGATGGGGAACGGCGTTGAGTTTTGATGTTCTTAAAAGATGGATTGAGACAGGTGAGCGTCCTGGCACGCAATATCGCCGCTTCTTTTCGTTTTATGCGATCTGCCTGCTGTTTTCATTTGTGTGGCTGTACCAGGGGCTTGTGCCAAAGGTGCTCACGCAGCATCCATTAGAGGTGAGCATGCTGATGCAACTGTCGCCATTTACACAAGCGCAGGCTGAGACTGCTGTGCTCTGGGTTGGCCTGGCGGAGATGCTGTTTGCATGCTTCTGGCTGGTGCCCGGGCTGCAGAAATCACTGTTGAAGCTGCAGGTCGTCATCTTCCCGCTGCTGACATTAAGCGCCGTCTTATCAGCACCGTCCGTTGCAACAGCGCCATTCAATGTCATCACGTTAAATGTGACACTGGGGGTGCTCTCAATCATAGGGCTTCTGCTGGCGCATCAGCTGCCGACTGCGAAAAGCTGTAAAAGAAAGCGGGGGAAGAAGGCGTGACGATTTATTCAACCTTGTTGGGCGATGATTTTCAAAAGCTGCACCCGAAGCTTCAGCATCGCTACGCACTTCCTTTAGATGAAACGTTTTATGCGGAAGGCGTGATGAGCCGGATTCAAAATGGAGGCTGGCTGCTTTCTCCGTTTTTCCGCGTGGCATCCAGGATCAATTTTTTATTTCCGGAAAGTGGGGAGGGGGTTCCGTTTTCCATCGCAAACCGTTGCGCCATCAATCAGGACGGGGAAGCAGAGGTGGCATGGGAAAGAACCTTCCATTTTCCAAAAGCGGTCCGTAAATTTAACGCGAAAATGACTGTGGATTTAGAAAGAAAGCTCGTGAAGGATTATCTTGGTGACGTGCCGTTTTTCTATTCAGACCTGAACTTTAACGTAACAAAGGACGGCTTCTTACTGATCACATCAGGGGTGCAAAAAATCGTGCTTGGAAGGAAAGGGCTCATACTTCCTGGTCCGCTAAATGGCCGTGTGACGGTGCTTGAAGGCTACGATGATGAAAAGGGCGTGTACACGATTCACGTGTCTATTTACAACGATTTGGTGGGGAGGTTGATGATGTATGCCGGGGAATTTAAAGAAAGCACTCATTAATCCTCTGATTTTATGTGGGATTCTCTTACTGGGTATCAGCTTACTCGTTCAAAATCAGGAAGGGTATAGCTATTATCTGACGGCGGCTCAGCTGGTTTTTGTGCCTGCGCTGATTCATTTGATCGTGCCGTTACGTTCATTTGAAAAAGTGATCATCACAATCGCTATGGTTGCGGTGACGCTCATCAGTTTTGGCGTGTCTTTCAATTTGGCAGTCACATGTGCCGCAGTCTACCTTCTTTATACTTTTTGGTTGGCCTGGAAGGGGCTAGAGCGGTTTTTAAAACGTGGTTTTACGAATGTGCCTGAAATCCTGATTGATCTTGGTTTTATGTATCTGTCAATCGGTGGGATGTGGTTTTTCGCACATGTGAGCGGAATTGATACCGGATTTAGCGAAATGCTGACCTGGCTGACAGGTATTCATTTTCATTATTCGGCATTTTTGCTCTGCGTGTCAGTTGGTCTGCTTGGCCGCTTGAAAATGACACGGTTGTACCAGATATGTGCGCTAATCATTGGAACCGGGCCCATTACAGTGGCGCTGGGGATTACGTTTTCGACAACGATCGAAATCATTTCAGTATCACTTTATGTGCTTGCGATTTATATCCTGACGTTTCACAGCTTCCGGATCACCTTTCCGCGTGGTCAGGCTGCCTTTGTCCGGATTCCTTACGTGACGCTGTGTTTCACGATTGCCTGGTCTTTTTTGTATGCCTATGGAAATTTCGCCGGTCAGGCTGTGGTGACGATTCCAACGATGCTTGTCGTACACGGGCTTCTGAATTGCGTGCTGTTTGGCTCGTTTACCGTGATTGGCTGGGCGCTAAATGTGCCTGACTCAACACACCAATCACCCCATTTTCCGGTGAGTCGGATTCGCGGGAAGCTAAAAGAGACCGGTGATCCGCATCGCGGGCTTGTGGATGAGATGGGGAATTATGTTGATAAAGAGAAGCTGCCTGCTGAAGTCGTTCGGTTTTATGAACAGACAGAGCAGTTCAAGCTCTCCGCCTCTGTGAAATGGGCACCGTGGTTCAAGCCGTTTGCATTTATTTATAAAGGGATCAGCCGGAAAATCGGGCAGATCAACCTGCCTTATTCATCTGAAAAAGTGGAGATGACAGGGGATATTTTGCTGGTTGATGAACAGCTTGATAGCAGAAGCAGACCGCGCGTCTGGCATAGAAGGATTGGGGAAGAAACGGTATTTACAGCGATTTACTCAAGCCACCAAACTGCAGGGCAAACCTACATGAACATCGCGCTGCCGCTGCCGTTCTCATCCATGCACGGCATCCTGCAGCTAACGGCAAAAAACGGGAAACTCCATCTCACAAGTGCAGCAGAAGGCGACGCAGGTACCTACCTCGCTATCGGCCCATACCTGCCAAAGCTGCCCCTGCACGAACGCTTTACCCTGCAAGAAACCGGCCGAAAACTCACCGCCACCCACGACATGACCATCCTCGGCCTGCACTTTCTGCATATCGATTATGAGATCAAGCGCAGGGAAGAAGCTGTGTAAAGAAAGGGTCTGTCCCCTGAACTCTACCCAGCTCTAAACATATGGAGGTTCGCAGGATTTTGATCGTTGTTCGAAAAATATCGGCGGTGATTCGTAGAATGCTGGGGATGGTTCACAAAATAAGAGGAGCGGTTCGCAAGATTTTAGGCTATGTTCCAAGAATTGTGTCATTTGACCTATGAGTGTAGAGGTAGGGTCTGTCCCCAAGTCTGCGCTCCACGAAAGGAGATATCTGAATGGAATGGTCAAAAAGCATGTACAGAGTTAGTGATGATGTAGAACTCTTGGATATTCATAGAGTCCATGAGCTTCTTTCAAATACATATTGGGCTTCAGAAAGGTCATTAGAAGTGATTGAAAAAACCGTTTCGCATTCTATGGCTTTTGGTATGTATGAAAAGGAAAAGCTGATCGGTTTCGCAAGGGTAGTTACGGACCAAACCGTTTTCTCCTGGGTGATGGATGTAGTCATAGACCCTGACTACAGAGGTGATAGACTCGGACAATGGTTAATGGAATGCATACTCGACCACCCGTCCATCAAGCACACCGCCTTTGCCCTGGCCACCTCTGATGCACAAGGGTTTTACAATAAATTCAATTTCAAAAATAATGAATGTATGACGAGACCATTAGGGTAGAGAAAAGGTCTGTCCCCCAAGTCTACGGTAGACTTGGGGGACAGACCCTGATCCTACGCTTTGTTTCGCGTAGTGATTTTAACGATCACTCTCGTATAAAATACATAGTAAACAATCACGATAGGAATAAGGACAACAAAATACAATACACTGTTCACCAGGCCGTCCTTAGGCATAAGCTGACTGTAGTAATACATCATCACACTGCCGGTTGTAAGTAAAAACAGTACCCTTAAAATGATCATTTTTTCTCCTCACTGTAGACTTCAGGGATAGAACCCTTAACTTCGCTCAATCAACACATCAAATTTCCGTATATTTTCCTCATCCAACACGGCTGCATCATAAAAATGCTGAACATACAAACCAATCACCATTTCATTTTCACCGGTCAGTTCGATACCACGCAGAAGCTGGTTAATGATTTGCCTGTGTTCTTGGGGATTGTGATAAAGGGTGTTCCACGCCTGTACCTGCAGCTGAATATTTTCGCTTAAGGCAGCGTCCAAAATCTGATCAGAAGGCATTGGCTCGTTGAAATGAGCGTACGGATCCTCGAAAACATTCGTGTAGATATAATCAATCGCATGAGGATCATCTAGTGCCCACTCATCGTTTAGCGAAATACTGATATCCTCAGTTGGTGAAATGAATCGGTAGCTGTGCTCTGGATTTAAGAGTGTAAGATATTCAGTCACCGGCAGCCCATCCAGCTTATCTTCATCCTTTAATGTCACATACTGCTTAGGCCGGAAAAGAGCCTCGGCTTCAAGCTCCTTCATATGAATCGTCCACTGACTTTCAGGACAATCGAACAACACACGCAGCGCAAAGCCATCATCTGTTTTTTGCAATTCATCATAAATAAACCATTGGCCAGTTTGAATAGGTTCATCTGATTCCTCAGAGGTAATCCCTTTAAAGTCCAGAATCACCATTGCTTTTGTTGAAAAGCCGTTTTCGTTATTCACATGCAACCGAAGGGAGTTTCCGTTTCGCTCCACAAGCTGAATAACACCGTCATGCAGGCTGTCAGTAAACACATTCTGCGCTTCGCTGGATAAATGAACTGCCGCCTTTTCTTTATTTTCAAATGCAGCATTCAGCTTTGACTCAAATGCAATTTCTGATTCCCGGATCCACTGCAAATAATCTTCGCGAACATCAGTCGGCAAATCAGGCTGATTAAGTGTTCCGTTTTCCAGATAAGGTAGGAATCGATCAGGGAGAACACTGCTCAGTTCCTCTTTCGCCTCATTTAAGTCCTCTGTCATCTGACCTGATAAATCAATCTCTTCTTCAGCTGCCTCATCTAACATGATGCTCCATTCATCATCCGACTCAGGGATCGGCAAAATCACCTGCTTCCGAAACAGTTCTTTCATTTCTTTATCAATATTCCAAGTCATTTCTGTAATTTTCATGTTCTCACTCCTACAGGTAGAGTCGGTAGAGAAGGGGTCTGTCCCTAAAGTCTACGGTAGACTTTGGGGACAGACCCCTTCTCTACGTTATTCTGTTATTTCGATTTCATCAAACGGATAAATCCGCAGTTTCACTTCTCCAAGCACGGTGTCTGCGGAAATTAATCCGAATTCTCTGCTGTCATTGCTTTTTCTGCGGTTGTCACCTAAAACGAAATAATGGCCTTCCGGTATGATGGAGACTTGAGTAAGTTCTTCCAGTGTAAAGTCCTGCGTTGTCCTGCTTAATGTCGTACTCTGTTTTACGTAATCTTCGTCATATGCCTGACTGTTTATGTATAAAACATCGTCCTTCATTTCAATATGATCCCCTGGTACGCCAACGACTCTTTTCACGTACTTTGCATTGGCATCTGGGGCATCAAAAACAATCATATCAAACCGCTCAATATCAGACGTTTTCGAGATCACAACCCGATTATTATGCTCAAGCGTCGGCAGCATCGATTCACCACGAACAGCAATCGGTTCAAAAATAAACTGCCTGCAAACAAAGACGATGACCACTGCTATCACGATGGACTTCACCCACGACAGCATTTCTTTTTTCATCTTTTCATCCATTTTTATCCCCCCGGAAGGTTGCCCCTTTTGATAGTCATTATGTTACCATATAGAACGGGTATTGAGAATATTTTACAAAAGATAGAGGGTAGGGACAGACCCCGATACTACACTGAAAGAGGTGCATCAAAAATGAATTGTTTAATTTGCGGAGATATTCAGGAAATCAACATAGAAGGGGACATCGGAGCAGATCCGGTTTGGTGTCATCATTGCGGGTGTAACTTGGATATTGAAGATCTGCCTGTTTCCGCAAAGTTAATAAAGGAACTAGTACAGTGGGCAGCCGAATATGGGAATTGGATTGATTGGGACGTGGACCAATTACGACCTGGAGGGCTTGAACTTGAGACCCGATTCAATCAAAAAGGACTCCTGTTGTCGGAGGAAGTTCAACAGGAGCTGGGAGAAGAATTCACGATAAGGTTTATTGACTCTAATCATTCAGTCATTTACGCAAATCATTTATGATGATTCGCGCATTAAGATTCTTCAAAAGCCAGATTCACCGGTTCATCAAGCATCACGATCTCCGTCTGTAAATTAGTAGTCGGGGTTTTTTCGTCCACCTCTTCAAATGTCACGCTGTCAGCCCAGATGCAGCCGGACCCGGAGAGGATCATGCCAAAAGAGATGACCGCACTGTTTTCCGGAATGTCCAGCACGATGGTGTAATGGTTCCAGTTTGAAGTGCTCTGGATTGGACGATCACTCATATTATCAAACTGCAGCACTTCCTCAGAGGCACTATCTACCCGCATCCACAATGAAGCCATATGCTGCACGTCTTCTGTCTTCAAAAAGGCAGACAGTTTCATTCTTTTCCCACGGTAGCGATCAGCTTTAAACTGCTGCATCATCGTCGCGAATTCACCCTCTGCAGGCGTAACGGTCTTCGACTTCAGATATCCGGATTGCTTACCCTGGTGAACGGTCTCTACATCAGCACCCATTTCATAATTAAATGGATGACTACCACTTAAAAACCAGCCTTTTAACGTCTCTTCCATTTGCTTTTCCTCCTTCATTTTCATCAAACTCATCATTTGCCTGCGATATTGCCCGGGTGGAAACCCATATACCTTTTTAAAAGCCCTTGTAAATACCTCCTGAGAATCGAAACAGTAATGCATAGCAATATCAATAATCCGCTCATCCGTATGTATCAGTGCCAGAGCTGCATTCGTCAGCCGTCTCAATCGCAAATACTCTGTAAAAGACATCCCAACCGCACTCTGAAATAGTCGGTGGAAATGAAACTTCGAAAATCCTGCCTGTGCAGCAATATCCTCAGCCGTCACCTCCTCATGCAAATGCCCCTCCATCCACTCAATCGTCCTCCGAATAATCACATCATTCGTCATCATGTCACCTGCCTTAACCAAATCATAGCAAAACGTTTAAGATTGTTTTTGACTTTTTTTGCTAAAGTAGAATGCAGACCCAATACTTCCGAGCTTTAAGTCAACAATGCCAATAGCTTCTCGCCTCTTAGCTGATAAGCTTTTAAATGCTCCTTCAACTCCGACTGGCTCCTGCCATTTCGTTCGTTCAATATATCGAGTGCGCCGACAACAAATCCCCAGTTCAGACAGCCTGACAACCAGACGAGGGATTGTAACCGGACGATGTCTTTTGATGTGAGAAATTCTTCTGCCCGATAACCCCGTAATAAGCTTTGTGCGGAAAACGAAGAGACTTCACTGCTTCCGATGCCATGTGTTCGCGAATACCATTTGATCAGCCAGGCCAGGCATTCAATGCGATCGGTATAGCCAATATGTTCGAAATCAATGATCCCGATGACATCATCATGTCCACCCCAAATGATATTAAGCGGGTTTAAGTCGGATTGCATGATAAAGTCTGGAGCGTCCGAAAATGAACACTTGATAAGATGTTCAGATTGATTTATGTATGCTTGCAGCAACTGTTTATCTTCGTTTGATAAGGCGACTGAATCCAAGTCACTTTGAATCATGCCGATGAATTTCTGATATCCCACTAAATGTGATATCCGAGGTAACGGAGAGTCAAAAGAGCCGGAAACGTCGTGATACCGGCGTGCCAGAACGCCAAATTTATAAGCGATGTCTGGTGTACAATGTGTAATATGTTCGCCTTCAATCCATTCGAAAAGCAAAAATCGATAATGGACATTGTCCCATGTGAAATGAATAAAGGTACTTCCGTCAGCAGGAGTTTTTCGGAGCATAAAAGGAATTCCATGATCATTCAAATAATCACAAAACCTCATTTGTTCAACGAGAACATCATCCGTTAAATACCCAAACACATCATGATCATAACGATCTGATCCAACAAAACGTGCGGAATAACAAACACCATCAACCTCGATCTTAAAATGAAGGTCTCCATGAGCATTCTCAGGCAAAATCTCAAGTACTTTCAGCGTACTTGTGTTCAGCCCGTAATTTCTAATAGCTGAAGAAATCATGTCTTGAATCGTAGTCATATACATCCTCCTGTAGATTGTAGACTTAGGGACAGGCCTCAACTCTACGTTCGAAATTACTTTAGTCTCAATTCGGTTTCTACTTGAGAAAAAATAAAGTGGGTGACGGTGTGTGCATATGGGTTTACGGTTTCGATAAATTCTTCGGCTTTGGCAAAGGTTTCGAACTGCATTTTGAGCATGTAGCAGGCTTGTCCGGCGATTCGATAGCAGAATTCAACGTTGGGTAAAGTTTCGATGTAATTTCTAAAAGCCTGATAATCTCCGTTTTTTACGGTGGCCTCGATGATGCATTGGACAGGGTAGCCTAATTTGCTGAAATCCACTTCTAATGTATATTTTTTAATAATGCCAAAAGACTCCATTTGTCTCACGCGCTCAGTGACAGAGGGGGAAGACAGGTTAACTCTTCTGCCAAGTTCACTCATAGACAAACGACTATGATTAGAAAGTTCGTCCAATATTTTTTTATCAATCGAATCAATTTTCATTTTTAACGAAAAACCTCCATACTCGTAAATTTAATAAAATAATTTAACAAAATACGATTCTCATTTAATGTAATCGCTTGGAAAAGTTAGATAGTATAAATATAAAAGGAGGTAATGAATGTGGCAAGAATTAGCGAATCAGAATGTGGGTGTACTCCATTTCAAAGGCTGTTGGGACATAATGAGGAAGTGATGAATGGATGGGGGGAATTGGGAGAAATGCTTGAAAAGGACCAACAGTTATCATCAGGTTTAAAAGAACAGGTAAGAAGAACATTAGCTCAGGGAAATGGTTGTGAATACTGCAAAGCAAAGGGAGCGCCAGAAACTGATTTATTTGATGAAAAAACATCTCTGGCTGCGGGATTTGCAGAAGTTTTTCTTAAACAAAAAGGTAAGATATCAGATGGTCAGTTTAACATTTTAAAGAAGCATTTTACTGATGTAGAAATCAGTGAGCTTTGTGCGTTCATCGCATTTTCAACAGCTTCACAGTATTTTGGCGCGATGATGGATTTACAGCCGGAAAATAAAATGGGTAGGGGAAATATTTGACCAGCTGCCAGATACACCTAAAAAGAAACAGGCGAACGCTCTGGAAATAATCCTGACTCGATTTTAGTAGTTAATACCCACTTCGAAAGATACAATAGAGACACTACTAAAAGAAAGGGGTTCATTATGCTGTCATTTCTATCATTGTTTAAAAAAACTAAAAAGGATGTACCAGCTGTTCAAACTAAACAAAAGGAAGTTCCTAAAAGCAAAACTAATGAAAAAGTGGCTGCGAGGAAGGGGGAGATTGGAGAATATAAGATTAACATTCAATTAGACCAGCTTCCAAAAGATTGTACATATTTAAGTGATCTGATGCTGAAAAATCCGAAATCAAAATCCGGGTATTCACAGATCGACCATGTTGTTTTGACGCCTTATGGCATCTTTGTTATCGAGACTAAAAATTATCAAGGAACCATCTATGGAGGGAAGGATCGAAAAACATGGCTGGTTAATGGAAAGTTTAAGATGATGAACCCGTTTGTGCAAAATTATGGACATATTCAATCACTGAAATTATTGCTCGACCATAAATATCACGACTCCTTCGTGTCTATGGTTTCTTTTACGAAACGTTCTACATTTAAGGTGGATGCAGATTACCGTAAAATCGCATCAAACGAATTGATTATGTATGACATTGAACTGTCCGAATTTATTAATCGGAAAATATCTGTAACTAAAATTCAACATAAAGAACCGTTATTGTCATCTGGAGACCTTCAAGGTATTTACCAAGCATTTTCAACAGCAAATATTTCAGACCCTCATGCACGAAAAGAACACAATGAGCTGTTGAAAAAAGAAAATACTCCCTCTGATTCAAAGTGCAATGTATGCAATAAGACAGTTTCAGATAAAGTTAAGAACTTTTGTTTAACGAACCAAAAATTCAAAGGGAAAATCTATTGTTATGAACATCAGAAAGCAGTTCAGTGAAACAGGGCTAGGAGATTAATCCAGGATCAACTATTCAGGTACACCTAAAATAGAAACAGAAAGGCTCATACTAAGAAAACTCAGGATGATTGATGCGCAAAAGTGTTTTGATCATTGAGTGTCGGTGCATTAAAGGATATAGAAGATGTGTAGTGAAGATTGTAAACGCGTTGAAAAAGTTATTTTATAGGATCTATAAAAAGGTTTGTAAGGATATTTACACAAATGGTTTTAAATAGAAAATAAAAGGGTAAGTGATTTAAATGTTAGCGGAATAGATAACATTTTTTCACAATAAAATTTTTTCGAGATAATATAAATGATGTTGAATATGTGCTAAACTAAATCGACATTATTTTATTTATCTAATTATGTCTAAGAATTCAAAAGAGAGGAGTGTTTTTATGCAGTGGTATTTAAAAGTATTAAAAAACTATGTTACTTTCAGTGGGAGAGCTAGAAGAAAAGAGTTTTGGATGTTTAATTTAATCAATTTCCTTATTGTCCTTGCTCTTTCAGTTATTGAATTGGTTCTGGAAATTCCGGCTTTCCTATCTGGTATCTACTCGTTAGCCATTATTTTACCATCTTTGGCTGTAACGGTTCGTCGTTTGCATGATATCGGAAAAAGCGGCTGGTGGATTTTGATTTCTCTGGTACCTTTTGTAGGTGCAATTATTCTATTAGTTTTCGAATGTTTAGATAGTGTACCAGACAATCAATACGGACCAAATCCTAAGTCCGGTGCTGCAAGTGATATCGCAATATAATAAAAGAGTGGTTGTTCCTGATTACGGGAGCAGCCGCTTTTTTTAATTTGGTAAAAAGAGTATATACTAAACTCTACCGAAGACTTCAGGAACAGACCCCAACTCCACACTCCCAATGCGCTCTCTCATGATTAACCTCCTGCACAAAGGGAAAACACTTATCGACGTGTTTTTTCACGTTACATAAAAGTGAGCAGGAGGTTTTATGATGGTAACAGCGAAAGCGAGAGCGGTGGATGGTCCGAAGGATTCGTTTCGTGCTGCTGAGATTGAACGCCGGGCGTTGGATGCAACGGATGTATTGATTGAGATTAAGTTTGCGGGCATTTGCCACTCGGACATTCATACAGCGCATGGTGAATGGGGCGAGGTTCAGTATCCGCTCGTTCCCGGACATGAAATCGCCGGGATTGTCACTGAGGTAGGAAAAGACGTGAAGAAGTACAAGGTAGGCGATCGTGTAGGGGTCGGCTGTATGGTCGATTCGTGCGGTAAATGCAAGAACTGCCAGGAAGGTGAGGAGCAATATTGCTTAAAAGGCAATATCCCAACCTACGCCGGCGTTGATAAATACGGTGATTATACGCAGGGTGGCTACTCTACGCACATCGTTGTCACAGAGGATTTCGTCCTGAAAATTCCTGACAACATTCCACTTGATAAAGCTGCTCCACTGCTTTGCGCAGGTATTACAACGTACTCACCTTTAAACCACTGGAATGCAGGCCCTGATAAAAAAGTGGCTGTCATCGGAATGGGCGGACTTGGTCATATGGCGGTTAAAATTGCACACGCCATGGGATCTGAAGTGACTGTTCTTTCGCAGACGCTTAACAAACAGGAAGACGGCATGAAATTTGGTGCAAGTGAGTATTATGCAACGAGTGAAAAAGAAACATTCGAAAAGCTTGCCGGTAAATTTGATCTGATCATCAATACGGTCAGCGCAAAGATTGATATGAATCAGTATTTGTCACTGCTTGACCTGAACGGAACACTTGTAAACGTAGGTGCACCAGCAGAACCGCTTGATATCAACGTGTTCTCACTTATTCCGCACCGACGCTCATTCGCAGGTTCACTAATTGGAGGCATTCGTGAGACACAGGAAATGCTGGACTTCTGTGCCGAACACGACATCGCTCCGCAAATCGAAGTCATCTCAGCAGACGACATCGACAAAGCCTACGACCGCGTACTCAAATCAGACGTCAAATACCGTTTTGTGATTGATACAAGCACGATTTAATAACTGATGTGAAGGATGAAGCGCCATGGGTGCTTCATCTTTTTTAGTGTAGTGCAGGTGATTTTGGAACGATACAATTAAATGCTGAAACCGTACATTTCTTCTGTGAAGCATAACAATTTTGTGGTGAATCGATACAAAAGCGCTGTTTTGAAAGGCTAACGATACAATAAAAATCTGAAACGATACATATATTTCCTGGAACGCGACAAATATAAATCGAATCGATTGAATAACCCGAACGAACGTTACAATTCCACTCAGCATTCCCCCCGCTGAACAGATCCCAACTCGCCGAACCCCACCCCTCAAAATATGGTATTCTATCCCTATAACATAACAAAAACAGGTGGTTCTTGAAGATGAATATTTTTCTGGTGGAGGATGACAGACAGATTGTAGAGCAGATGGAGCGGCACCTTGTGCAGTGGGGATTCGAGGTGTCGGTCCCAACAGATTTTCAGGATGTGATGAACAGCTTTCGGGAGGAGGCTCCTCATATTGTGCTGATGGATATTCAGCTGCCGGCGTTTGACGGGTTTTACTGGTGCCGTGAGATCCGGAGCGAGTCGAAGGTGCCGATTATTTTCCTCTCCTCGCGTGATCATCCGATGGATCAGGTGATGGCGATGCAGCTTGGTGCGGATGATTATGTGCAGAAGCCGTATAACATGGAGGTGCTCGTGGCTAAAATTCAGGCGATTGCCCGCCGCACCTATGAATATCAGGATACTCCGGCGGAAAGCCCCGTCCAAACGTGGAACGGAGCTCAACTTGATTTGAAAAAAGGCACCCTTTCCTTACATAATCAGACGATGGATTTAACGAAAAATGAGCTCTATATCCTGGCGATTCTACTTGAGCATCCAAACGAAATTGTGCCGCGTGACACGCTGATCCGGAAGCTTTGGGATGATGAGCGCTTTGTCAATGACAACACGCTGACGGTCAACATTGGCCGGCTGCGTCAAAAGGTTGCTGAACTTGGGATGGAGGATGTCATCATTACGAAAAAAGGGATTGGTTATATGGCGGTGAGCCGATGATCCATTATCTTGCTGATAAGAAAAGCTGGATCGCGGCCTTTGTATTAATACTCGTTTTCGCCAATCTTCTTTTTTGGCTAGACCAGGGTCTTGCGCTAAGTACGATGAGCGTCCTGTACTTTAATGGTGTGCTGATTATCTGCTTTATTCCTTTTCTCGTTTGGCGGGATAAACGGGAAACGAGGTATTTAAAAGAAATGGAAGAAATCACATTAGAAAATGACCTCAAGGATTGGGAAACGCTCCTGCCGGAAGCAAGGAGTCACTCAGAGAAACGTTTACAAACCGTGATTTCGGAAGCATCGCGTCTTGCGCGAAGTCAGGCGGAGGGAAGTGAAGAAACCCAATCACTGAAGGCAGCTGATATTGAAGCGTGGGTGCATGAAATGAAGGCGCCGCTGACTTCATTAAAGCTGCAGATTGATGCTGAGAAGGATCATCCCGCGATGCAAAAGGTGGAGCTTGAATGGAGCCGCCTGCATTTTCTTTTAGAGCAGCAGCTTTATCAGGCAAGGCTTTCGTCGATTGAGCATGACACAGTCATGGAGCACGCAGAAGCCGGGCAAATCATCTTTCCTGAAATCAAGGCACAGTCTGCCATCTGCCGGGCGAGGGGAATCGGTTTTGATATAGAGGGGGAGGAACTCATCGTACTGACTGATTTAAAATGGAGCCGGTTTGTCTTTCGTCAGCTGCTCTCCAATGCTGTTAAATACAGTCCGGACCAGAGCGAAATTACCATTTCGGCTGAGAAAAATGATCGTTTTGAAGAAATTCTGATACGCGATCAGGGCTCTGGGATTAAACCAGAGCATCTGCCCCGCATTTTTGAAAAGGGGTATACAGGCGAAGCAGGCAGGCGACAGAGCAATGCGACGGGGCTCGGCCTGTATTTAGCGAAACAGGCTGCAGATTCGTTTGGCATCAAAATAGATATACGATCAGATCAAACGGGAACATGCGCACGGCTGATTTTCCCGTCACCTGATGCGTTTCAAAAACCCTATCACACAACGTGACAAAAATGTCACCTGCATTGTCATGTAAATCGAACGATTGTCAACTGCGGGTTGCTTATGATGGAGACAGAACAGGGAAGGAGCGTTAACAATGTCTCAATCAAAATCACTTTTAACGGCACGAAACATACGAAAAACCTTCGGAACGAAAAAACAGCCCATTGAAGTATTAAAAGGGCTTGATCTAAATGTAGAGGCGGGAGAATTCGTCGGGATTATGGGTCCTTCAGGAGCAGGGAAAACGACTTTTATGAATGTCCTTGCCACCATTGATACGGCCACTTCCGGAAGTATCGTCATTGATGGCTCGGATGTGACAGCGATGCGTGATAAGCGTTTGTCTGAATTCCGGCGAAAAGAGCTTGGCTTTATTTTTCAGGACTATAATCTACTTGAAACGCTCACGGCTAAAGAAAACATTCTGCTACCAATGTCATTGGGCGGTCATGCTAAAAAAGATGTGGAAGCCACTTATGCACGTTTGGCCAATGCGTTTGACATTGCCCACGTAGCGAACCAGTATCCACACGAGCTGTCAGGTGGTCAAAAACAGCGGACGTCTGCAGCACGCGCGTTAATTCATGAGCCGAAAATTCTTTTTGCAGATGAGCCGACCGGCGCGCTGGATTCCAAATCAGCAGCTGTCCTGTTAGGTAAAATGGAAGAGCTGAATCGTCAAAATGGCGTTACAATTATGATGGTGTCGCACGATCCGCTGGCATCAAGCTACTGCAGCCGTGTGCTGTTTTTGCAGGATGGCCGGCTTTATACAGAACTTCATCGCGGCGGTCGCAGCCGCCAGGCATTTTTTAACGATATTTTAAACGTGCAGGGTGTGCTTGGAGGGACGATCCATGAAGTTAAGTGAGCTCGTCCGGCGCAATATGCTCGCCAACATCCGTCAATATTACCTGTACTTTTTCTCACTGATTTTCAGTGTGATGCTTTATTTTATTTTTAGTACGATGCAATACAGTGAGGTGATCACGCAGGCGGTTTCATTCGCACAAGGCATTGGTGCGTCGTTCCGGACTGGTGTCTTTTTCCTTGCAGCGATCATGCTTGTTTTCGTCACTTATGCGAAAAGTCTGTTCTTCAAAAGGCGCGGCAGAGAGATTGGGCTGTATCAGCTGATTGGTCTGTCGCGGGGAGCGGTTATACGGATGCTGCTGATTGAAAACATGATCATGATGACATTAGCAGCACTCGTGGGTACGCTATTAGGGCTCCTTTTTTCTAGACTGTTCCTGCTATTATTTTTCGAAATCATGCGTTTTGACATGAGCGTTGGCTTTCAATTTTCTACTGCAGCGCTGTTGCAAACTGGTGTACTGCTTCTGTTGTTGCTCGTGGTGACATCCTGGCAGACGATCAAATTCGTGCGAAAGCACACGCTGGTCCAGCTGTTTCAGTCTAAAGCTGAAACAGAACAGATCCGTGAAATAAAACCAGTCCGTCAGCTGATGATGGGACTTGCCGGGATTTTGCTTGTGGCCTTTGGCTATTGGCTTTCAGGAAGAATGCTCAATGCCATGTTATTGATCAATATGCTTGTCGTGTTATTCTCAACTGTATTAGGTACCTATCTTGTGTTCCGCGTCTCGATCGGCTGGCTGCTGACCCTTTACCGGAAACAGATGGACGGTCACTTACAGTTCAAGCATGCGCTGTCGCTGGCTCCACTGATCCACCGCCTGAAGAGCAATGCGAGAATGCTGACGTTAATCGCTACGCTTTCTGCGATTACACTTACGCTGGTAACGGGCGCATATTCTCTATATTACTCTGCTGAAGAGGAAGCAGATATTTTATATCCGCATGATTTTATTTTTGATGATATGGCAAATGAACTTGGCGCTCCTGCTGACTTTGAACAAAAAATGAAAGAAGAAAATCTCTCGTATGATCATCATGTGATTGAAACATTTTCTCATGATGTGACCTATCAGAACTTTGATCAGGGTCTTGGCATTCCTATTGAATCAAATCATCCGACTATTGTTTCGGCGAGCGATTTGAGTGAAGCAGGGGTTGAGGTATCAGTCAAACCAGGAGAAGCCGTATACTTTGGCGGCATGGTCGTGCCATCAATGCCTGAAGATACGACTGTGAAATTAGAGGGGAAATCATTTGAACTAGTGGAAATAAAAAATAAAGCAGCATTGAATTATGGCGTTCAATTCAATGTATTTGCTTTAAATGATGAGGATTACCGCGCAGTAAAACCTGATTACAATTCTAATTATTTCACATTTAACTTGGAGGATCAGGCTGAACGGGAACGTGCTAATGAATTGTATCATGATATTTCACCGGATCCTGAAGAAGGCGTACTGTATAGCACCAATGTAGATGAAACGCTGAAGCGAATGGAGATGTCTGGTGTTCTCATTTTTATCGCAGGATTTTTAGGTATTGTGTTCTTAAGTGCAACGGGCAGCATTCTTTATTTTAAGCAGATGACAGAGGTCGAGGAAGAGAAAGGAAGCTACCGCACACTTCGGCAGCTCGGCTTTACCGTTGGCAACATGATGAGCGGTGTTGGGCGAAAACAACTCCTATTCTTCGCGATTCCGCTTATGATTGGACTTGGCCACACCTACTTTGCCTTGAAATCCATTGCCTTTCTATTTAGAACTAACATCACAGTACCTGTCATCATCTCAATCAGCATCTTTACTCTGATCTATCTAGCGTTTTATATCCTAAGCATCACCAACTCCCGCAGCGAAATAACGCGTGCGATCAGAGCGTAGTGAATGGGGGTCTGTCCCTAGAGTCTATTGTAGACTTCAGGGGCAGGCCTTTTTTCTGCCTTTGGTGGGTGGTTTTGGAACGATACAATTAAATGTTGGAACAGTACATTTCTATTTTGAATCATAACAATTCCGCGGTGGATCGATACAAAAACGTTGGTTTGAAAGGGTAACGATACTATAAAAATCTGAAACGATACATATATTTTCTGGAACGCGACAAATAATAATCCAAACGATTTAAAAACTACCATAAACAATACAATTCCATTTACTTCTATAAATAGGTATTTTATTATATTAATATCAATTTCTTTTTTACTTCGCCTTTCATGGGAGGAGCTATTGTTTGCAGTTTACACTTCAAATGGAGTCCTTGATCGTCCATTAGCACATATCCTTTTATTTGGTACCGTGTGCCTCTCAGTGATCATCAGAAAAAACTGAAGGCACGCCCGACTTTTAAAGAAACGGAGTGATCAATTTGAGTGCACTAATTTTGTTAAACATCACGATAATTACAGCCGGTTTTGTTTTTCTGTTTTCAATGAAAAGAAAGATGGAATGGAAGGTTGCATTTATTAAGGAAAATAGTGAGCATCCTGATGCAAAAGCGCATTCCCAATCGGTCATTCAGTGGATCGCTGCAGCTGCATTATGGGGGATCATCAGCATGGGACTGGTTGTGTGGAGTTTTTCATTGTAGCCCTCAGGGACATGCCTGAACTCTATATTGACCCTTGTCTACATAAAAGGAGGCCAACATTTTGAGTTATTACGGCAAGTTATCTTCAGCGTTTTATGATCTTGATAAATACATCGGGAAGTCGTTTGGAGATGTGGAGTATTATGAGAACAGGTTGAAGGATGTAAGGGGAAAAGTGCTGGAGCCTGCGGTTGGGAATGGGCGTGTGCTGATTCCTTTGCTTGAGAAAGGAATCGATATCAGTGGATTTGATTTGTCTGATGACATGCTTGCGTTTTGCAGGGCGCATTTAGAAGAAAGAAAGTTGAAGGCAGACGTGTCTAAAATGGATATGTCTACCTTTGAGCTGGATGAACAGTTTGAGGCAATTATCCTCCCTGCAGGCTCATTCCTGCTTTTGCATGACAGGGAACAATCGATCTCCGCTTTAAAATGCTTTTATCGTCATTTAGAAGCTGGGGGCAGGCTAATCATAGATTTAGATTTGCCTGGTGACTTTCAGACAGGCAGCATTTTCAAAAGACTGATAAAGTGTGGGGAAAATGAATCCATCACCATAGAAGGGACATTGGTGAATGTGGATTTTGTAAATCAGGTAAAATACAGCCATCATAAATATGAAAAATGGAAAAATGACAAATTAGTTGATACCGAACTCGAAGTTTTTCCTCTGAGATGGTACGGAGTAGAGGAAATGGTGCTTATTCTGAAGCAGATTGGATTTAAAGAGGTTGTCATTTCAGCTGATTACGAATACGGCACCTATCCGGTCAGTGCCAATCAGGTGATCACCTATGAGGCTACCAAATAATCGAACTAAAAACGCAGCGGAGAGATCTGACATCTCCGCTGCGTTTTTTCACCGTATCACATCCACCACTTCAAACCGCTCGCACACCACCATCATATCCTCTGACCAGGAAAGTCCGACTCTGCCTAAATCTTCTTTAAAGAACCTGACATGCGTGTCCCACCAGTATTGATAAGTCCGATCGCCTTCGCCCTCAGCTACCGCAAACTCCTCAGGAACCTCGTTCATTGGCATGATTTGAACACTCACTGTTCTCGTCATGACAACCGGTTCGTCTGCTCCATTTAGGATAATGTTGTAATCATTCACGGCAGGGAGCGGCTCGTTTTCAAGCTCGTAAAAGACGTGACCTGAACACGTGGCTGTCTTGATCCCATCGATCACTAATTGAGCCAAATAATCCGGTGATTCTCCAAATTGCCAGGCGCTCACTTTTTGTGGCTTGTCACCGGTCTGTGATTCCCAGTATTTATTCCAATATTTTTGTGCTGCCTTATTCATCGTGACCTCCTGGAAAATGCTATGTCATAGTGTAATCATAGCATTTAAGTCAATGTGAACGTGAAACCTCTTATTTATCTGCAACGTACTAATATTATAATGAAAAGGAGGTCAATTTATGGCTCGCTGTACGCATTGCCAGTCTAAATGGAAAATCAGTGAGGTGTGGTCATTAGGTTTTTCAAAGAGCGGTAAGAAATGTTCGAACTGCGGCACGACACAATACATTTCACAAGAAACTAAGAATCTTTTTACCCTGGGCTGGATCAGTTTGATTGTTGTTCCTTTTTTATTTTTCCGGATTAAGCTGAGTGATAGGGATGAACCTTTGTGGTAGAGGATCGGCTGTTGCGATTCTGGCGCAGCATGCAGAACAACAGATGAAAATACAAATTAAAGGCAGTGTTTGTTGATGGGTTCAAGAGTGATGCATATCATCATTGCGAATCAAATAGCGGAAGCAATACGGATTGAGGATCGGTCTGCTTTTCTTTTAGGTGGAATTGCAGCTGATGCGGCTTCATCTAAGGAGTTGTCACATTTTTATCGTGGAGATTTAAAAGATTATTCAAGAAATATTGCCTATGATGAGTTTTTGAAGAAGTATGCGATGAAAAAGGATGATCCATTTATTCAGGGGTATTATACCCATTTGATTGCAGATGATCTGTGGTTAAAAGGGTTTTACCTGCCGTGGCTGCGCAACCGGATGGAAAAGGATGAAGAAGTATTTCAGCGCTATCATCATGATTTTCGATTGCTGAACAGCAAATTACTGGAACATTACGATGCTTCAGCGGAAATAACGTGCTATCTGAAAAAATCTTTCTCTATGATTGAAACGGAAGAAGTAACAAAGAAAGATTTGCTAAATTTTATCCCCTACATGCTTGAAGATATGGAGATCAATAAACAGGACATTGAACTAGATTTGTCCGTGTTCACCTTTGAGCAAATTATCGGCTACATTGAAACCTCTGTTGAAAAAGGAATCATGTGCCTTCAGTGTTTAAGGTAGACGGAGAGGACGCCTCTGTCTACCTTAATTCTTTGTAATAAAAAACAGTTGCGTGCAGTTCACCTGAGGCTGATTGGGCATAGCCTGGGATTTTACCGGCCTGCTGATAATTCATGGATGTGTAGAGAAGGTTTGATGGATCTCCTTCACGTGTATCGAGCACGATCAGTGATTTGTTCAACGCTTGCGCCTGTTCCTCTGCTTTCTTCATTAAATGCTTTGCAACTCCCTGCCGCCGGTAGTCCGGATGCGTCATCAGCTTGGCGATTTCAACCCGGTGCAGACCGTTTGGTTTTGTGCACAAATGAAGCTGGATGCTTCCAGCCAGATGATGATCGACCCTTGCTATAAATAGAAAAACGTCGGGGTTCAACACACTCTTCCAATATTCATGAGCCTCATCCAACGTGATACCCGGCAGAAATCCAATAGACGCGCCATCCTCAACAACCCTCAGTAAAAGCTCAGACAGTGAATTGATTTCGTTTTTGATCGTATCGCACTGGTGAATCTCCAGCTGATTCTGCATGAACAACACTCCGCCTCTTATGGTCTGATTTTAAAATCAACTATATCATATGACGGAAAACAAAAATGAAAAGTGAGAAGGAAAAAACGATCAGTTTGCGGTATATGAAAGATAGAAAATCATTTTTGACATAAATCTGATGTCATTTCAAAAAAGGAGTATGACACATGACCAAACACAAAATCTACACAATGAGCTTTTCCAGTGTCTACCCTCATTACGTCGCGAAGGCTGAAAGAAAGGGACGGACAAAAGAAGAGGTTGATGGAATCATCCGGTGGCAGACAGGGTACAGTCAGGCGCAGCTGACTGAACAGCTCGAAGCAAAGACAGATTTTGAAACCTTTTTAGCTCAAGCACCGGAGCTCAATCCCTCACGGAAGCTGATCAAGGGAGTAGTCTGTGGTGTCCGGGTTGAAGACATCGAGGAGCCAGTCATGCAGGAAATCCGCTATATGGATAAGATGATAGATGAACTCGCTAAAGGAAAGGCGATGGAGAAGATCTTGAGAAAGTCTTAAGAGAGTAAAGTTTGGGAGAGTTGGGGTCTGTCCCTGAAGTCTACAGTAATGTGCACAGATTGTCGGACCGGTTTAGTTTTCCCCTGTTATGCTGTTTGCAAGGAGGTTATGAGATGGATATGCTTAAGCGTTTTAATGAGGCCGTGACTTATATTGAGGAGCATTTGACAGATGAGGTTGAGATGCAGGAGGTGGCGAGGCGGGCGTATTGTTCGGAATATCATTTTAGAAGGATGTTTTCTTTTCTGGCGGGTATTCCATTATCGGAGTATATCCGGCTCAGAAGACTTACGCTTGCTGTATTTGACCTGAAGGATCAGCGAATTGTAGATGTTGCGGTTAAATACGGGTATCAATCTGCAGATTCATTTGCACGGGCCTTTCAGAGCTTTCATGGCATGTCGCCTGCTGATGCGAGAGATACAGGAAAAACGCTAAAGGCATTTCCTCCAATGACCTTTCAGTTAACAGTAAGAGGAGGAACAGAAATGAACTATCGGATTGTAGAGAAAGATGCTTTTCGTGTAATCGGACTAAAAAAGAGAGTACCGATCGTTTTTGAAGGGGTAAATCCTGAGATTGAAAAGATGTGGAAGAGCTTAACTGAAGATCACATTACAAGACTGAAGGCATTATCCAATGTGGAGCCTGCAGGGATGATCAGCGCCTCTGCCAACTTCTCAGAAGGAAGAATGGAAGAGAAGGGAGAACTTGATCATTACATTGGCGTTGCTTCAGGACACGAAAGCCCGGATGGTTTTGATCAGCTTGAAGTCGCGCCTTCCACCTGGGCAGTGTTCGAAGCAGTCGGTCCATTCCCTCAAACGCTGCAAAATATCTGGGGTAGAATATATGCTGAATGGTTCCCGACCAGCCAGTACGAACAAACAGAAGGACCCGAAATCCTCTGGAACGAACAGAGCGACACAACCTCACCCACATTTAAAAGTGAAATCTGGATCCCTGTCAAACGGATGAACGCATAAAAAACAGGCCTGCTACCGGGCCTGTTTTTTTGCGTTTTGTAGAATCAGGGACAGACCCCAAACTCTACACTCTGCTTTCTCATCAAATTCTAATCTTCTTCATCTTTTCTTCTCATCTTGGCTGGGTAAGATGTAATCAGAACAACAAACAAAAACAAATTTCAGGAGGCGTTAAATATGAATAAGAAAGTGATTATCGGAACAGTGGCGAGTGCAGTCATTTTAGGTGGAGCGTTAGGTGCAGGTGCGATGACGGATCAGTTTAGAACTGTGGGGATTGTGAATCCGGAGCCGGCAGAGCAGTCTGATTTGATCAGTGTGGATGAGGCGAAGGAAAAAGCGCTGGCAGAGTATGAGGGTGTCGTGGAAAGTGTTGAGCTGGAGAAGCAGTTCAGAGGGTATATTTACGAAATTGATATTGATAATGGAGAAATCGATTATGACTTGGATATGGACGCTTCAACGGGAGAAATTCTGAAGGCAAAAGAAGAGCGTGACGATGATGGGGACGACGATGACCGTGATGATGACAACAGCCAAAACAACCAGACGAATAACACGTCAGGCGACGACAACGGAACAGCTTCAGCGACGGCTTCAAATGGAACATCGGCCGAAGAATATATCACTCAGGAAGAAGCAGTCAGCATCGCAATGGCAGAAGTGTCAGGCACACTTGAAAGCGTTGAATTCGATGACGATGACGGCCGTATGATCTACGAGATTGAAATTAACACAGGTAACGGCGATGACGACGATGCAGAATTTGAAATTGATGCAGTAACAGGTGAAATCCTTGAAATGGATCTTGAGGATTAAGTGTAACAGTTATATAAAACAATAAGGCTCAGAGCGGAAAAGCTCTGAGCCATTTAGATGTGCAAAACATATTCCTGCTCAACCTGACATCATTTTGCTGATTTCAGCTGGCAGTGTTTCAATCTGGTCTTTTTTAATAAAGCGTTCACGAATCAGATCTGCAATTTCAGCTCTTTCGCTTTTCGGCAGATCATAAATCGAATTCGGCTGAATCAGGTAATTTTCAAAATCAACTACGCTTCCCTGAACGTCTAATGCAAAATCAGTCACTGGTTCGTTGGAAGCTACATCCATTGCACGTATATAGGTGCTGATTTTTTGTTCAAAGACAAGACGATCACGTTCATTCGTAACCTCCTGGTCCACTAAAAAACTAATTTCATCACCATATCGCTGCAAAATCCGGTCTGTTTTTTCGTTAGCATTTTGATTAGATGTAACACCATAATAAATTGATCCTGCTGCAACTATTGCGAAAAAAATAGCCGCAACCATTAGTAAGCGGTTCACCATATTTAAAGTCCCTCCTAAGATTACGCCGAACCTTTCTCAAAATGGTAACGTATTTGTATAACTGATGCAAATAATGGAAAACTCGACTAAACATATTAAAACAATAAATGGTAAAATAAAGTCAGGAAAGCTCATGGAAGGAAGTGTTTTCATGAACGAGGAGAAGAAAAGTAAGATTGAGACGGATGATGGCTGGAACAGAGCGTTGTACGGCACACCGACAATTGGTGGGGTTATTGTGGTTGTAATCATTGCGGCTTTTTTAATTTTTAAATAAAACGTATGTATACTAGCGCTATCCTTTCATTGGATAGCGCTAATGTGCTTTTTTCTATCTGAAAGTAAGCAATACGAATGGTCACAGTGATGAAAAATAGATTCATTTAGGTCGCAACACATACGGCTTAACCTTAAAAAAATTATGCGTTTAAAGGTACATAAAAACGTCTGAAACTGTACACAAAGAATACAAACTATTCTACCAATTCCAATTGCTTCCTCTCTGCCTTATGGATATTCTAACCATATAGAGGCTGAAAAGGGGGCAGGTTGGTATGGTGATGCTGGAAGCGAGTCAGCTAACAAAGGTATACGGGAATGAGGAAACGGCCACGCCGGCTTTAAATGGGGTTAATTTGTCAGTAGAAAAAGGTGATTTTATTGCGATTATGGGTCCGTCGGGGAGCGGGAAGTCGACATTGCTGAATATACTTTCAGGTCTCGATCAGCCAACATCCGGCAAAGTAACCATCGCAGGTGAACCACTTGAAAATCTTAAGGGGGATGACCTGGCGCTGTTTCGCCGAAGAAAGCTTGGATTTGTTTTTCAGGATTTTAATCTGCTGGACAGCTTAACCGTGAAGGAAAATATCATCCTTCCCATGATTCTGGAGAAAAAGGAACTTGGCGAGATGGAAGAAAAGGTTCAGGAGCTTGGCGGTCTGTTTGGTATTGGATCGATTTTAAACAGTTATCCTTATCAAGTTTCAGGAGGCCAGCAGCAGCGTACGGCGGTGAGCCGTGCGATGGTGAATGAGCCGGGCATCATTTTGGCTGATGAGCCGACAGGCAACCTGGATTCAATGTCCTCTGAATCCATTATGGAATGTTTTGAAAAGGTGGTCCGGGAAATGGAGACGACAGTTATTCTTGTGACACACGATGTCTTTGCCGCCAGCTATGCCCGGGAAGTGGTCTTTCTAAAAGATGGCTCCATCCACTCCACCATTCAAAGAAGCGGAGACAGGGAAACATTCTTAAGACAAATTCTTGACGCGCAAAGGGCTTTCGGAGGGCGAACTCATGCCCTTTAACCGGATCGTTTGGAAAATGGTAAAGGCGGATTTTCGAAAATACCTGTTTTATTTTTCTTGCAACACCCTTGCAGTCGCATTGTTTTTTCTGTATGCCAGCATCTTTTATAACGCGGATGTTGATAGGGAAAAGCAATTTGAATCCATTAATTATACGCTGGCAGTACCCGGTATTGCACTGATTGTCTTTATCGTATTTTTCGTCAGCCAGGCTCACCAGTTGTTTATTAAACGCAGAAAAGCTGAATTCGGATTGTTCCGCACACTTGGTATGACGAATCGTGATGTGAGCAGGCTTCTCGTACTGGAAAATCTTTTTGTAGGTATTCTATCAATCGTAGCTGGCCTATTGGCAGGTGTGTTGTTTTCGCGGATGTTTTTCTATTTGATGTCGAAAATTTTAGGGATTGAGGCTGTAAGTTTTGGTCTTAACAGCCAGATGTTCAGCGCGACGATCTATGCTTATGCTGCCGTTTTTACCGTGGCAGTGTGCACTTCGCTGTACCAGATTCTGAAGAAAAATCTCGTCGATTCATTAAAAAGTGACCGGACAGCTGAACACATTGCCTTACAAAGTCCACTCCTCGGCTGGATCGGTGTCACCGTTCTTGCAGGGTCGATTATAGGTTTATACGTAACCTATACCGGACCGAACGGCGGTGATTACCTGATCCTCTGGACGATTTTTGCCTTTTGCGGCTTGTATTTCTGCCTCAGCCAATTTTCTGACGTTGTCCTTCAAGCTATAAAAAGAGATGAGAAATTATTTTACAAACATATTTTATCAGTAAGCAGCCTTGATTATAAATTCAGGCAACTGACATCAACACTGATGCTGATTACAGTCATGATCATGATCACCGTCTTATACGGAACGATGATCCTCTATACGTATCAGGATGCTGCTCAAAAAGTAGAGGATGATCATCCGTATGATCTTGCTTTTCTGGAGGCAGACGGCAATAATCCTCAGGAACTTTTGCAGGAGGTCCTTGGAAACGAAGTACAGACCCATGATCGATTGCCCGTTTTTACCTTTGCCCAGCAAGACCCAATCGCCGGCTGGATGAATACATACCATTTAGTATCTGTTGAAGAATATAGTCGGCTGACTGGTGACTCGGTTCAGCTTGAAGACGATGAATACGTCCATCATATTAATCAACAGCTATCTGATCCATTAGAGAACTATGATTTTACAATAACATTTCCGGATATAGAAGGCATCGAACCTTATCAATTGGCTGAAACGATTACTGAACAGGATTTTAACCAGCTTGGAAGCGAATTTATATTGGTCAATCAGCAGGAATACGATGAGTTGAAAGGGAAACGGAAAGGTATAGAGGGCACTTTACATTATGTGAATCTTAACGACTGGGAATCTTCATATGATCCTATCACGAACCTGGAGCGATCATTCGACTTGACCAACAAAGGAAATCCGTCACCTATTGATGGCGTGCGGCATGAACAACTGTTTCATCTTTCTTCTAAAATGGAGGCATCCGTGATCAACGAACAAACAAACGGCATCTCCTTTTTCGTCACAGCCTTTCTAAGCGTCCTGTTTCTCATCGGTTCATTCGTCATTCTCTACCTGAACCTATTTTCAGGCATCGAAAAAGAGAAACGGAAATTTGAGCATCTACATCGTATCGGATTAACAACACCTGAGATGAAAAAAGCGATCACAACAGAACTCATACCGATCTTTTTCATCCCATCCATTACAGGCATCACCGTGGCTCTGCTCTTCATCATCGCGATAAGCACAGACATAGGTGGCATTTTGCAAAATCCGGAAGTCATCACCTACTTCCTCATCATCGCCCTGCTTTACCAAAGCATTCAGCTCGTATTTTATCTGTACGCAAGAAAACGGATGGTGACAGAGCTGATGTAGACTTGGGGTCAGACCCAAAGTCTGCACTGAAAGGAGAATGAACATGAATCACGAAGAAAAGTTATCAGGCGGCAATGTATCAAGCGTATACCGTGCTGGCAATACAGTCAGACGTTCACTGAAGCCGGAGAGTTCAAAGGTCCATCAATTATTGAGGCATCTTGAGAAAAAGGAATTTACGCAGGCTCCGAGGTTTCTTGGTATGGATGAAAAAGGAAGAGAAGTATTGACTTTTATAGAGGGTGAAGCGGGAAATTACCCTTTGAAATCTTATATGTGGTCAGACGAGACACTTGTTGGGATTGCACGAATGCTGCGGGGATATCATGATGCGGTCAGCGATTTTCCAATTGACGATTCCTGGCAGCCGATTGATTGTACCCCTGAACCATATGAAATCATTTGCCACAATGATTTTGCGATCTATAATCTGATTTTTGATCAGGAAAAGCCGGTTGGGGTGATCGATTTTGACAACGCTGGACCGGGTCCGCGGCAATGGGATGTGGCCTATGCGCTTTACACATGTGTACCATTGAGCCGTCTTTATCATACAGAAGCAGGAGAGGCCGTTCACTACTTGCCAGAAGACGCAGATCGGATCAAAAAACGAGTCAAATTGTTTTATGAGGCATACGGCAATGACAAGCCTGAGCAGGACATCATCAACACAGTCATCCTCAGACTAGAAGGCTTATGCAGGACCATGCACCGAAAAGCAGCAGAAGGTGATCCAGCCTTTCAAAAAATGATCGACGAAGGCCATGACAAACACTATCAGGCAGACATCCAGTTCCTTCGCGAGCACGGGGTGGAATGGGTGTAGCGTTCAGGGACAGACCCTTAGTCTACGTTGAAAGGAGAATTCCATGAGAATCATTGATACAGCAACTGATTTTGTGGAGAACTATGAATCGACACTTGATTATTTGAATCGCTTTTATAAGAAGCATGAAGAGGAGTACGCATTTTATTTTGAACGGCATTGCCGGAATGTTGTAGAGAAGAAGCACAAAGCGCTTCTTCTACATCCTGAGAAATTAGATGAAATACTTCCGATGAGGGATATCTTTTTTGAAGAGATTGATTCGATCACGAAGGCTTACGAGGCGATGTTGCCAGTGAGGTTCACGCAGGATGTTCATTTGTTTGTTGGTCTATATGGCAGCAATGCTTTTACATACCGTCAGTACAATCCTGAAGTTGGCTTCTGCCTTGAGAAGCTGTCTGGTGAACGGACGCATATACAGGTGATTGTTGCACATGAATTCGGTCATGCAGCACACCACATTTACAATGACACGTTCGGAACTGACTGGGAAAAGGTGGACTGGATGAGCCCGCTCACCTGGCTTTTGCAGGAGGGAATCGCTACGTATTTGTCCAAGCAGGTCGTACAGGCGGACTTTGATGAGTATTTCGCTTATGAAAAAGACCAGGAATGGATGGACTTTGCGGTGGGAAATGAATCTCTGATTGCTGAGAGATTCTTAGACGATCTGCAAAGTGGGGAAGACATCTTTAAGGAGTGGTTTTCGATCAACGGAGGCGCACACTTCGGCTTCACGCGGCTTGCTTATTACCTTGGCTATAAAGTGGTGGAGAAACTTGCTGAAAAGTATTCCATTGAAGAACTTTTGACGCTTTGGGTGAAGGAAACGTTTAAAGAAGAAATGTTGGATGAACTGCGGGGATTGCTTTAACCAAAGCGCAATAGACAGGTGGATACAATAAAGGGAATGAGGAGATAATATGCTTTTTACAATCACGATTTGTGCTGTTGTGATCGCTATTTCGTGTCTATCGATGGATGGAAAGTTGAAAAAAATTAAAGAGCAAAACAGTGAAATGATTAGTCGTTTGAAGGATAAAGAGAGGTAGAGATTAGGTGCAAATCCCAAATTCTACATTCGTATATAATAATGTAGACGTCTACTTTTATGTTATTATAAATGTAGACAATTAAGGAGATGATATGATGCGAACGAATGATGTTGTGATTGATAAGGTGAAAAGCTGGTTAAGTGATCATAACAAGTCATATCAATGGCTGGCAGATCAGCTTTTGATTAGTAAGTCATTGGTTGGTCATATGTTGTCGGGTGAGCGTACGCTTCAGCCTGAACGCATCAGGCAGCTGGCTGACTTAATGGATGTCTCAGTGATGGAGCTGGTCTCAGAAGGGGTTCAAGATGAAAATTTGAGTGTCAATCTGAGAGGTAGCACATCAAATCGGCGTTCAAAAAGGGATCTTGAGCATTTACTATTTGCCATTGAAGATTATATCGGACTGGCAGAGCAGGTGAGAAAATGAATGAGCGAATGAAAGCTGAAAAAGTAGCGGAGGCATTTGCATCAAGCTTTCTTGATGAGGCAATGAGTCATGATTTGTTTATAGGATCTCACATTGAGCGCTTACTAGCTGATTATGTCCATGTCATTTATCAGGATGTAGACGATCCAGCTTATTTTGGAGCATCGATCACGCATAAAAGTGGTGAGCAGTTTGTTGCTCTTAACACTTTCCATTCGCTGAGAACAAGATACTTCACAGCAGCGCACGAATTATGGCATTTAACTGAGGGGAGTTCATTACAGGACGACTCATTTGATCATGAAAGAGCAGCAGATCGTTTTGCTGCGGCGATCATGATGCCGTCTACGTTAACTAAAACTTTATGGCAAAAGTTCAAAAAACAGTACAGCGCAGAAGAAGCCATTTTACACATTGCGGATATGGCAGAGGTTCCATATGTGTCAGTTGTTCGCAGAGTAAATGAGTTAACTGGTTCCGTTCCTTTTCTAAAAAGAAAAGAAGAAGAATGGAAGCAAATACGAGATCAATCAGGCTTTCCTGCATCTGCGTTAGACCTTCCGAGCAGGGATACGCGTTTTTCGTCATATGAAAAAATCATTAAAAAATACGTAGAACAACAAAAATTGGACGAATTAACGGCTGCCAATAAGTTAACTAGCTTTGCACCAAAGGTAGCTGAACGTTACCAGGCGTATGTTTTGGATAGGAAAACGGATGATGAAGCGTGAAGGGAAGGTGTTCGTTGATGCCAATGTCCTTATTCACGGAGCAGGTTTTCGATCAGCAGATGTTTTTGAATGGCTGACAGATCTATATGAGGATATATTGATCCATCAGGTCATTCTAAGGTCTGTCTAAAAGATAAAGACAGGAAAAGAGTCGGCTTTTTGCTTTTAAAAACTTAGCGAACAACCATCCTCTTACGCATCCACCTCATCCAAAACCACACGATAATAAAAAATAGCAGAGACAGAATCAGCGCTAAACCCATATTAAATACCCATGGGATGGTGCCCATGAATACTTCAGCTGCAGCAGATTGAAACCAGATGAAGATTACGATGACCAGCACAATGTCTGTTGCTAAAAAAGTTAGGAATGCTCCGGCAAGCGAACCGTACTTTTTTAATGTCCTTTTCCCGAAAATAAAGCTGCCGGTTCCTGCGATTACTAAAAACAGGTAGAACAAAAAATCCACAGGCAGTTGCATTGGAGCACCCCAATCTGAATAGTTTGTAGTTGAATTGATTTTACCATAAAAAGGTTGTTGTAAGCTTATTCTCTTACAACCTTCTCAAAAAATGATTGCCCATATTTCTCCAAAGTGGTAAACTCCTTCTAACCAGATAACAGCGTTGATAAGGAAAGTAGACAAGAGGTAGTTTGATAGAGAGCTTCTGATGGTGGAAATGAAGCAAATGATCCTTGTTGAAAATGGCCTTTGAGCTTCGTACCGAACAATAAAGTAGGCTACGACGAGATGAGCACTCGTTACAACGGCGGCAGTATGAATACGTACTGACAGAGGCACATAGTGTGAGCTGTGTGTAAATTTAGGTGGTAACACGAGCATACTCGTCCTAATCGATACTTCGATTAGGGCGTTTTTTTATTTTTAAGGAGGAGATGGGATGAGTATTTTTGTTGGGGGAGCCTGGCCTTATGCAAATGGTTCTTTACATGTCGGACACATAGCAGCTTTAATACCGGGGGATATTTTAGCGAGATATTACAGACAGAAGGGCAAGCCGGTGCTCTACGTTTCAGGAAGTGATTGTAATGGTACGCCGATTTCTATCCGGGCGAGTCATGAAGGAACGACGGTTGAGGCGATTGCAGATCAGTTTCATGAAGAGTTTGAGGAAACTTTCCGTCAACTGGGCTTTACATACGATCTATATACGCGGACGGATAGTAAACATCATCATGAAGTTGTACAACAAATGTTTCTAAAGTTGCTGGAGAAGGGTCATTTGTACAAAAAGACAGTTGACCAGGCTTATTGTTCGAACGATGAACGCTTTTTGCCGGATCGCTTTGTTGAAGGGATGTGTCCGAATTGTGGAGCGAAAGCGCGTGGCGATCAGTGTGATCACTGCTCGCAAATTCTTGACCCGTTGGATTTAAATGAAAAGCGCTGCAAGCTTTGTGGAAAAAAACCTGAGATCAGAGAAACGGTTCATTTTTATTTTTCATTCAGTTCGTTTCAGCAGAAGCTTGAACAGTATGCAGCTAAATCTAAAGCTGAAAGTACATGGCGTGATAATGCGCTTCGGCTGACCAAACGGTATTTAGCTGAAGGTGTTCCTGACAGAGCCGTCACCCGTGATTTGCCAAACGGAATTGATGTGCCGATTCCGGGATTTGAGGGCAAAAAAATCTATGTCTGGATTGAAGCGGTAGCCGGTTACTATACGGCGAGTCTTGAGTGGGCAAAGATTAACAACGAGGATGCCTCAAAATTTTGGTCTGAGCAGACGACGTCGTATTATGTTCATGGAAAAGATAACATTCCATTTCACTCCATCATCTGGCCTGCGATTTTGATGGGGATTGACAATCCTGCCCTACCGACACACATCATTTCAAATGAATACATGACGCTTGAAAAAAGGAAAATTTCCACGAGTGGTAACTGGGCTGTCTGGCTGCCGGATCTGCTAAAAGCCTATGATCCGGATTCTATTCGCTATTTCCTAACAATCAATGCGCCGGAACAGCGTGATACCGATTTTTCATGGCGTGAATTTATTTACAGCCATAACAGCGAGCTTCTTGGAGCCTTTGCCAATTTCGTCAATCGAACGCTAAAGTTTATTGATCAGTCTTTTGATGGAAAAGTGGAACGGCATCTGATCGATTCAGCGCTACATCACCAAATAGCAGCTCTTTATCATCAAGCCGGTGTCCTGATTGAAAGAGGTGAGATCAAACAGGCGTTGGAGACGATCTTTGCTTTCATTCGAGACGCAAACCGCTACTTTGATCAACAGCAGCCGTGGATACACGTGAAAGGTGATCGAAGTCACGCTCAGTCTACATTAACAAACTGTGTATTTATCATCCAAAATCTTGCGCAGCTGTTACATCCATTTCTGCCATTTGCATCAGAAAAAATTGAAAAAATGCTGCAGAAACCTTTAAAAGGCTGGTCAGTTGTAGAATCGCTGCCTGATTACGTTCACGATGTTCAACCTCTTTACAAGCGAATCGATACGAAACAAATTGAAGAGGAGAGTGCGAAGCTGGGGTAGAGGTGTGTTCTGTTTTTGTGGAAAGGGAATGTACTATTTGAAAAAATGAATCGGACATTGAATGTAACATTTTATGGATGATACAATGATGTAAAAGAATAGGAAATAGTGCAGCGTGAGATTTATTAAAAAACACCCCTACATAACTGGTTCATTAGTTGCTTTTGTGACACTGCTGATTTTAATCGCATACTTCATTTACTGGGCTTTTTTCAGTATTGCACGGTTAGAGCCGGGTGAGTTGATTGCTGAAGAAACGTCACCAAACGGCGAATATACCGTTAAAACCTATCTGAATAACGGTGGAGCTACCGTCGACTTCGCGGTGCTGGGCGTTCTTGAATTTGAGAATTCTTTTAAAGGATCGAAAAACATCTACTGGCAGTATGAAACAACCGAGGGAAATATCGAATGGCAGGATGAAGATACAGTCAAGATCAACAATATTGAGCTTGATGTGCCAGGTGAGGAATATGATTACCGTAGATGAAGGAAGTGACCCTAAGTCTACACAGTGTAGGGAGTGAAAGGAGAAAAAATGAGAAAGGTAATCTATTTGTTTTTTGTGGTGATGATTTGTTTTATCGTTTTACCAACTGCATCATCTGCAAATGATGTGTCGAGTAATGATGAGATTAACGAAAGATTAATAGAGCTTGGTTTTAAAGAAGAGTATATCAGTGTGTTAAACGAAGAAACGAAATTATCTATTGCGAATGAGGATGCAGCTGAAAAATTGTTGTTTTTTAAACGGAACGGACAGGTCATTTATGATGAAGGAAACCTTGATGATCCTATGCCTGATCGTGAGACGGGAGATATAGCCATTAATGTCGTAGCGATTGACCTTGGCATGGAGGATGGAAGCCGGCATATTAAGCTGCTGGGCGATTATCAGTGGTCAGACATGCCGTTTTTTAGGTTTGAGGATCGGTTTTCGTTATCATGGGACAGCAGATGGTACGGTCAATCATGGGGCATGAGTGATATACAGGATTTCAGCGGGTACTTCAGCAAAGAAAATGAACTGACCAACCCTGCCCATGAAAATAGAGGATCCGGAGTTGAATTTGCTTACGATCTGAAAGCAGGTGCCTCAGCTGCTTACGGCACAGCCATTGCCTACCTGATCGATAACCAGCCGGGCTTGGATGAGCCGGTTTCCTTTACAGCGTTTGATGCGTCTTATGAGCATTTTTTGCCTTTTCAATCAGAGGAATTGGGTCGTTATTAAAAGATTTTTTTGTATGTTTGTTGAATGTAAGGTTAGCACAATGCAAGGAGAGCATAATGGAGATTCAAATAAAACCAACTGGTGAACAATTAAAAATGTGGGTTGAAGGGTATATCCCAGAGAAAGATTTTTTCTTTGTAGATGAAAACATGGTTGCTGGTTTGGAAGAGGAACTTTCAGGTGCAGAGATTTTCACGCGGACGGCGTTTTTTGAAACTAGAGAATACGACACGTTGGATTTAAACAACAGCTTGATGTACTGGGCTTTGTCAAAAGAAGTCAGTTATGTGGTGATCGCTCCTGCAGAGTGGCTGAGTCAATTATCGCTGGAAAAGCAGGTGATTCTTTTAACGTCTCAAACAAAAATGCGTCAAGGCATGATTTTTCCATCTAACATTTTCCCGTCATCCGCTGCAATACCGGATCACCATTTGCATGCTGGTTATGTGGTTGTTCAGCGAGGCTTGTGGGAATCCTTTTCCTTTGAAAATCAAGTTGAAATTCTATCAAATTATGCTCAACTCTGGGATGGCTGGACTGCGGAGCCACTACCTGAGCAGAGCCCTTTACATTTAGCTAAATATGCAAATACCTTTAACGCCACGCATCATGGAAACTGTTTGGCTGCAACTATTTTTGCTATGACGTCTGATGAAGATATTATTCAACAGTGGCTTTCTCAGGAGGACTTTGTAGAGATAATTAAATCTGAAGGCTATCAGGTAATTAATGAAAAGCCAGACCTGGAAGATATATCAGTCTGGGTAAATGAAAATGAAGTTATCCAGCATGCAGCATTTTACCTCGGAAATTCTCTTTACTTTAATAAAAACGGTCAAACGTATTTTAATCCTTGGACGATTTGTAAGGAAGAGCAATTGTGCAAAGAGTGGGAACATCTGGACAAAAGAACGTATCGCAGGCGTGTAGAGTAAGGGACAGAACCCAAGTCTACACTCTCTAAAATGAGGAGGGGATCATGATGAAGAATAAATCAGTTTCCGCAGAACAGCGTCTGGAATTATTGGATATACTTAAAGTCCGATTTGAAGATCATATGAATCGTCACCCTGATCTGAATTGGTCGGATGTACTGAAAAGAATTGAAGCTGATGAGGACAAGCTCTGGTCACTAGGTGAGATGGAACGGACGGGTGGGGAGCCTGATGTGGTTGGCGTTGATGAGTCGACTGGAGAGTTCATCTTTTTTGATTGCTCTCCTGAAAGTCCGGCTGGCCGCAGAAGCGTGTGTTTTGATCGGAAAGCACTGGATGCGCGCAAGAAGAATAAGCCTGAGACGAATGCGATGGATCTCGCAGCTGAAATCGGGATTGAGATGCTGACGGAGGAACAATACCGTCATTTACAGGAGCTAGGAAGCTTTGATCTGAAAACATCAAGCTGGGTTCAGACACCTGATTCGATTCGTAATCTTGGCGGTGCACTCTTTTGTGATCGCCGCTACGATACGGTATTCGTTTATCATAATGGCGCGGATTCGTATTATGCAGCGAGAGGATTTCGTGGTGTGTTGAAGGTTTGATGAAAGCACGGGAACTTCTTGTTCTCGTGCTTTTTTAGGTAGGTGCTGAAGTGATGGAATCATGTTTTGAAATGAAGGAATCACGCAGCTGGAAAGATGGAATCCGTTCGTGAAATGAAGGGAAAAAAGGGCAGCGTAGCCCTTGTGATTGAATTAATTTCCAGAAAGAAGGAATAAAATTTTCAAACGAAGGAAATAAAATCTCAAAAGATGGAATGACCTTCGTGAGTGAAGGAATCTCGTCTTACCGCCTCCGCCACGCAAACTATACCAAGCCAGCACCTCACTGCAAATTCACCCTGTACTCAATCATCGACCCGCGTTTACCAGCCCACTCCTCAGCTCCTTGCCGGCCAACTTCTTCAAAGCCCAGCCGCTCAAACATCTTTCTCGAGCGCACATTATGCTCATGGGTTTCAGCATTTAACATCTCCACTCCAAGTGTCACAGAAGCATGATCCATCAATCGCTTAGCAGCACGAAATCCGATTCCCTGACCCCAAAGCGTGCTGTCGCCAATCGCAATCCCTATTTCCGCGGATCGCTCTGTAATACAAGCCAGATCAGCGTAGCCAATCAGCCTGTCATCAAGGGTAATGCCTAACCGCATAAAATCCTCTGATTCATTCGTTACACAGGTTTCCCACCACTTTAACAACTCATCCCGGTCACGGTAAGCCGGCCATTCATTCGCTGAGCAAAACGCCTCATCCCTGCTCCAGCGCAGGACTTCGTCGAAATCTGTAAGTTTAATAGGACGTAATTCGATTGTCTGCATTGATATTCACCTCGCTTTTAGAAAACGTTTTAAAACAACGATCAGTACAATTAATACAATAAATGTAACTAAAATAGATCCAACAAAGTTTGACCAAGATGTGATAAAAATGGAGCAACAATCTCCTCCATACCGATGAGGTAAAGGGGGGTCAATCAACGGATTACGGAGCTCTGCAAAATGAAATGGAAGGCCTGTCTTCATTGGGAATGCTGTTGCCAGCTCTTCCTCAGTCTCAATCATTTGTCCAGTCATACCTGTCCATATAACAAAAAGAATAGAGAAGATCAGACTGCCCAAGCCCACTATGAGTTTGGATTTCATGAGATGCCCCTTTTCTTCTAATCATACCTCAATTCGCTCTCACTTAGATTCTCAGATTCATTCGTGTATTTTAAACTAAAAACAAATCCGATCAATCCAATACTCATTAATAGAAGCCAGGGAATGATTGAATCCGCATGCTGCTGAAGTAATAACGTTCCAATGAAACTTCCTAAAGACGCACCGATCGCAAAAGAAAAATCGCTAAATCCATAATAGGCTGCCTCATTTTCACCCTTTGAGAACAACGAAATCACGAAATCTGATGAAGGAAGTATCATCGTTTCACCGATTGTGAAAATAATTACGCAGAATAACAGCCAATAAGGGGTTCCGTTTGCCATAATCAGAAAAAATGAGAGTGAGGTAAGGAGAAAGCCAAACCTAATTAATATAAGTGGAGACAAGTACTCGAACGCTTTCTTAGCGAAAAGCATTAGTGAAATACCTGTTATTGCATTCACTGTAATGACATAGCTGACCCATTGCTCACTTTGCGTCATGTTGTACATATGCACAGGAAATACAACAGTCAGCTGGACAAATAAAAACCAGTAAAAGATCATCGTAAAACAAAAGAGGAGGTATGGTTTGTTATGTAAGATCTTTTTAAAATTAATCGCTATTGAACCTGAATATAACGTTCGTTTTGACGGGGGTACTAATTTGATTTGAACAAAGGCAAGTAGTAAAAAAATGATACTGCTGATGACAAATGGGATTGTGGGGCTGATTGAAAACAACATTCCTCCTAACAATGGCCCAACCGCAGCGCCTGCATTCAATCCCATATTTAGATAGAAAAAAGAACGTCTTTTATTTTCTGCATGCTGTTGAGCAGAAAAGAAAGCGAGAGCGGAGGGTTCGTAACACGCTGCACCAAAGCCAATGAGAAAAGAAGAAAGGGCAATGAATTCAAAATTTCCGGACAGAGCTAATCCTAAAAAACCTGCAGAGCGAAGAAGTAAGCCTGACGTCATCATTGTTTTGTAGCCTATACGGTCTCCTAACAGTCCTGTGAAGAATGGGAAAGCACGTGATGATAAAGTCAAAATTGAGAGTATGATTCCAGTTTCGAAGCCGTTAAGTCCTATTTTGAAAGTCAAATAGACCGCTAAAAAAGAGAAGACCGCAAAACCTGCCAGATTTAATAGGAAAGCTGAAAAGATAACGACCCTCTGTCCAGTTGCCTGCATGTTTTATACCTCCTGTACAAATTGTAACCATCTATTATTTTAAGTGGTTACATTGATTGTATGGTATACTCTTCCATAAGGCAACCTCTAAAAGGAATAGGTGGTTACGATGAGTACAGAAACAGAGAAGTTAGTATCTTTTTTGAATACCTGGTCCGTATCAAATTCTACAAGGCAAGCGCAAGAAGTGCTTCATGATGAGTCAGCATTAGTCAATTTTGCAATGGAGCATTTTCAATCTGATTCAGGGGAATCCTTACATGATGCCCTCTCTTTTAGGAATCTAGTAAGGGAAATGCTGAAAGAACATGATTTTACTGTGTTAAATACTTTGATCGATGAGCAGATAAAGTTCGAGGTTCATGCCATAGAAAACAAGTATGCACTAAAACCCGTTGCTCTTAAAAATAGCATGACTGCAAACCTGCTAATCATTATAGTTCAGCTTGCACAAGAACAGCAGCTCCACAGATTGAAAATGTGCCCTGACTGCCAATATGTCTTTTTTGATGAGTCGAAAAGCGGGACGAAAAAGTGGTGTAGTATGACGAAACAAAGTGAGAGTGGACGCGCTTGCGGGACGATTGCGAAGGTGCGGACATATAGGCAAAAAAACCATTCTTAATCAAAATAAATTAGGAGGTATTTTTCTTGCAACACATTTTAGGTACAATACCACATTTATTAATGGCCATTTTAATTACAATACCTTTTATTAAAAACAAAAAAGGTACATTAATAAAAATCATTATGACTTTTGCTCTGTCATGTGCAGTTGTTTTGACGCCTGATATATTGAAATTTTTCGGCTTATTAGCTGGCCATTCTTTATTTTTCTTCCCTGTTATTGTAGGTTTATATTCAATATGTTATCAGATAGCTATAGGTCAGATGGAGAGCAAGTCAGTGATGGTTATGTTTAGTTTTATACTGATCATTGGCCATATTATGCTCGATTTCTTTGGCAATGGTGCACATTTGTTTTATCCTTTCAGTGAAGAGGATTTAAATTTCAGTATCATTGATAAATTTGATCTCACATTAATCGTTTATCTGCTGATCCTCACAACAGTAGTGATAAAATTTAACCTGAACAGACAAATACTCTTTGTGGGGTTGTTATTACTAGTTATTTTTAGTGGGTTGTCTGCCGTTTCCAAGCTGCAGTTAGAGAAGCAATTGTCTAAAGAGTACAATGATGAAGAGGTTGAACTGCTCATTACATATCCTGAAAATGCAGTGACATGGAATTATCAAGTACGCACTCCTAATCGCATCATTGTAGGAACAGCAGATAAGTTCAGAAATACAATTGAAATAGATGTGGTGACAGAGTTTCAAGAGTAAACACTCAAGCTATAATGCTTGTGTGTTTACTCTTTTCTCAAGCCTACTCTCGACCCCAACTCTCCGCCAAGCAACCACAATCCCAGCAACACTTATCACCATCACCAAACTCAGCACATTAAAGCAGACCATAATCAACTCCGCAGAAACTAATCCTGTAAACAATCCGAGCAGAACCATTCTAAGCATGAGCCCGATCGTTCTAAATAGGCCGTCGATCCGTCCAATCATGTGGTTTGGAATCTGATCCATCATAAACGAATTTCGTGCGACACGGGTGCCGCTGTTTCCTATGGCGATAAAAAACATGAGTGCGAGAAATACCGGGATATTGACCAATAAGACGAGTGAAATCGCTAAGGTGTAAATGATCATACCGTAAATCATCGCTCGGCCCGGTCCTAACTTCACCATTACAAGAGGCATGATCAACCCTGCTGTGACAGCACCTATCGCATACATCATCTCCTTAATACCATAAATGCTACCTGAGGCCTTGAGCACCTCAGCCAGGTAAACCGGGAACATGTAATTGGTGACCATGACGCCGATAAATGGCATGGTTGTCAGCAACAGAACGTAAAACAGAGCCGGCTGGTTTTTGATATACGTATAGGCGTTTTCAGTTGAACGAGTTGCTTCACTCTGATTCTTTTTAGAACGCTTTATGTAAGGGATTCTGATAAATAATAGGATGGCTGCCATATAAGCTGCCACATTTAGCAGGAGAATCTGGTGGATGCCCCAATTGACCAGCAACAAACTGGCGACTCCACCAGCGATGACGCTCGACAGCTGACCCTGAACCTCCATGGTGCCATTGAGTGACTTGTACTGACTGCTCGTAAACAGCTCCTGGTTCAGCGCAAACATCGTCGGATAGAAAATGGTGTAATACAGACTTCCGGTGAAATAAATAATGATATAATGCCACGTTTCAAATGATAGTCCCAAAAAGCCGCTGAATGAAAAAATGCCGATGACAATCAAACTCACAATCTTACTGATTAAAAGTAGATTTTTACGTGACATCCGGTCAATAAGTTGCCCGATGAGTGGCGTGATAATGAAACTAATCGCCGTCATCGTGAGCGTAATATAACCAAAAACCTCACTGCCATTTTCGCTCGTCACAAGCAGCCAGGGGATGGCGATCATGGTAATGCCGGAGCCGATCGATGAGGCGAGATTTGCCAGTAAAATCAGCCGAAATCTACTATCTCCAAATAAATTCTTCATGTTAAAAACTTCCTCTCTTTATTATAATATTAACTATAGAGGAAGAGGGAAGATGTGTATTCAGCCTGATTGATGAATGTGAACTCATCCAAAAGTCTTGGTATTATTTGTGTTGAAGTGACTAGATCAGTAACATTAGAATATATCAAATATTTTTATAGGGAGAAGATAAATGATGTTCTTTAAAGGCAATCATCACGAGGAAGAAAATCGTTTCGTCGTTAAATCATTTCAAAGAATACCTGATTACGGAAGAATAACCGTATTTGTCGATACAGAGACTGGGGTGCATTACATACATACGTGGATGGGCCAGAGCGGAGGCTTAACGCCGCTGCTGGATGAAAACGGAGAAGTGGTTGTAGAGAAGCCGGAGTGATCCGGCTTGAATTTTATCTTCACGCATCTTCTTCATCGTAGGGAAAGGGCTGACGATTATTTATTTATTTAATTGCCTCACCACATTTAAAATGAGATAAAAAATAACTGAGCAGGCTGTCGAAGTGATCAAAAGAAAAAGTGACGCATACGGAGCTTCAAGTAAAATGATAATGAACACTCCTGATAGTATCCCTGCAACAAAATACAAAAACAAAGATCTCATTATACTTGAAAGTGAAAAATGAGTATTAACAATCCTGTCTATTAAAAGTGAGACAGGGAATCCAATCACCATTAGAAGTGTCAGGGTGAGAAAAAACAGGAACGTTGAATTATCATAACTGTAATTGGAAAATGCATTCAATCCGAGTGTCATGAGTATCGCAGTAAAAAAAGCAGCAATGGACCTTCTATATAAGTCTTTCACAATTCCTACTGTCATCATGTTCACATGTCTTCTCTTTTCTCATATTCTCCTAATACTTCACTAATCACGTACGTAAAAAGTAAAATAAGTCCTCCAGCCGTCATGAATACGTATTTTCTAATTTCATAAGTGACAGGCTCTACATTCTCAGATTGCCACCAGCCCTGCATCCATCCGAAAATGATCATAAATATCCCGAAAATAAATAAAACATTACAAAGCTTTTTTGATCTTCTAAACATGTTAGCCCCTATATCTTAACAATTTATAATTAAAGGGTAACATACTTGTTGGAAGGAAGACATGACTGTTTGAAAGGCTCGAAAGCTGTTTTGCTCTCTTGAGTAAATCTCAAATCTAAGGATACAATTACCGGGAAAGTTCATTTTCCTGAAAGTTATTGTGTTATGATGACTTTACCAAAAAATGCTTTTAATTCGTATGCTTATTATCGATCTTTGAACAATATCAAAAAGAAAGGTGTATAAACGTGACGATGACAAAGTTAATTGAACGTATAGAAGCGATTTGTATCAGTCATTTTAGTTCGAACTTGAAGAAAAAAGTAGAGGGCTTCTTATGGTTATTAAAGCGAAAAAGATTTCATCAAATTTATGGTGTGATAAAAGAGAATGAAATCAACGCCATTGCCTTCACTTGGCAAAACGAATTCCATCCACAGGCAGAGAAAATAAGTATGTTTGCAGATGAAACCATTGGGCCTGAAACCATCAAAGAATTGATTGGAAAGCTGATTCATCACACTCCGGATACAACGGCAGACCACTTTGTTTGTTCAGTGCTGAGTGATGAATCCATGATCATAGACACATTGAAAGAAAATCAATTCCAGTTGATGCGAAAAACATACATGCCCAACTGGGAAGTGAGCGTTCTATTAGAGAAGCTCGAAGCATTAAACACGGTCACCCACGGTGTGTATTCTCTCAATAAAATTTTGAAGGACGAGCAACACAAATTATCTTTTATTAAGATGCTGAAATCTGACTACACGCAAAGTCATTTAGTTAGTCCGGTGGCTGAAAGATCGCTTGAAGAGTGGGAAGCGCTCTTGCTGGATGGGGAACCGGATTTACATAATAGTTTGGTTTACATAGAGAATGATGTGATAAGAGGCTACATATTGCTGCACCCTGTAAGTGACAGGCATTATGAAATTGGCTGGATTGGGTCATTCGAAAAGGATATACCGATGGAAGTACTCAGAGGCATTTTTAAGGAACAGTTGATCAGACTGCGGGATAAAGGAATTCAGACAGTGGAAGCAGAGGTCGATTCTACAGATTTGCTGGCTTATGAGTTATTTAGCTTCGCTCATTTTAAAGGTGAGCCTTCATGGGACAGCTATAAACTTGTATTTTAACGCGTCGAGAGTGCAGTCGCAGCGATACAATCCACTTCTGAATCAGTACATATCTATTCTGAAACGTTACAATAATCGATCGTAACAGGACAAAATAAAGCGGTTGGAAGGCTAGCGATACAATAAAATGTTGAAACGATGAAATAAAAAGTTCAAACAGTACAATAAAAACCCGGAACGATTAAATAACTCCCGATAACGATACAAAAGCACCGGTGCTTCCTGACCGCCCCTATCATTACCCATGTGACGCGGACCAATCACCTGAAACCAACGATCGAATTCCGCGTCAAACAAGCTTTTCACCCGCAAAATCTCAACTAGAAAGGACTCACCAGACATGATATTAAACAAGATCATTAAACACTTCGGCCTGCAGACGCAATCAATCAGTGATGTGGCCGACTCGCACAGTTCAACTGTTTATAAAGTGCTCCTTACCAATGGAGAAACGGTATACATAAAGATTCCGTTCAATATATTGAAGTTTCACCGTGAGATTAAGGCTTACAGCATTCTTGAAGGGCGGATTGCGGTTCCGCGTCTGCTTGATGTGTGGGAGGGCGACGATGAGACAATCGGAGCGCTGCTGCTGTCGGAGCTTGAAGGGCAGCCTCTTAAGCCGAAACTGTCAACTTTACTGGCATATGAAACGGGTGTTTATCATGCTTCAATGCATGCGATTCAGCCGCCGCAGGGAATGGATCTGACGAATATAGATAATGAGTTTCCGAACTGGACTGCATTTTTGGATCGGATGTTCTACGGTTTTGCAGAGGATACGAAAAAAGTGATTGATCCGTTTTTATATGAAGCGGCTATTCAGAAGTACGTTGAGATGAAAAACGATCTTCCAGCTCCGGATGGGCCAAGCTTTATTCATATGGATTTTCGACCTGCAAATATTTTAGTGAAGGATGAACGGGTGATGGGTGCCATTGATTTTGAAAGTGTCCGGTTCGGGGCAACTGAGATGGACTTTTCCAAAATTCATCGCGATTTTTTAAGTCTGGATCCATCTCTTTATCAGGCGTATCAGGATGGTTATCGGAGTATTCGGCCGTTGATTGATTTGGATCAGGTGCTGATTTTTTACCGCTTTACAGATGCGTTTAACAGTATTGGCTGGTGTCAAAGACGCGGGATTGATCAGAATAGAGACTTTTATGAACAAAACCTCGGGATATTGAAAGAGGAATTAAACGTATACAAATGAGAATGAATAGAAATATTTTTCAGATAAATCACATTTTTTCGCAAAAAAGAAGGATAAAAGTCCTTTTTTGTCTAATTAGTCTGTTGTAACTATCCAATTTATGCCTGGGAGGGTTAATCATGGATGTGCAGCAGAAGGTAACAGACGATTTAGTTGTGAATGCCATAGAGGATAATTTAGCGATTATCAGGTTTGATGAAGATCGCAGGGTAGCCTATGTGAATAAAATCTTCGCGAAAACGGTTGGCTATGAGATCAGCCAGCTGGAGGGTATGTATCATCGTGATCTGTGTTTTAGTGAATTTGCTGACAGTCGTGAGTACGAGCAGTTCTGGCGTGATTTGTTTAAGGGTAAAACATTTCAGGATAAAATTGAACGAAAAAACGCTGCAGGAGAGTCTATTTGGCTGGATGCGACGTATATGCCGGTGTTCGATGAGAATAAACGTAAAGTAGTGGGCGTGACGAAGATTGCCACCGATATTACCGAGAGATACCGTAATGCTAAAGAGATGGCAGACGATCTGCGTGATATGTCTGATCAATTGAATCAGCGATCAGCACATGGTGTCATCCGAAGTCGCGAGCTTTTGCAGAAAATTGATCATATCACGACGGTTTCATCAGACAATTCTAAGACCCTCACTTCGTTAAACGAAAAGACCGATGAAATCAGCGGGATTGTCAAAACCATCAGTGAAATCGCCAGTCAGACAAATCTGCTGGCCTTAAACGCTGCAATTGAAGCGGCACGAGCAGGTGAGCATGGCCGCGGTTTTGATATTGTGGCAAAGGAAGTCCGGAAGCTGTCAGCGAGAGTAGAGCAGTCAATTGGTGAGGTAAGGGAAACGGTGAATTCCATTACGAGTGAAGTGGAGAAGATCACAACAGGTACTCACACGGTCATGACCAGCGTGACAGAAAGCCAGGATCAGATCAAAACGACAGTGGAAGACTTTGAAATGATCGGTTCGTCGGCTCAACAGCTGGATTCAAAATCGAAGCAATTTGTGCAATTGATTTAAATTGTCAGTCCAACACGAAATGAACAGGTCATTTTACTAACGTCTACTTGAAAACTGGTGGAGGGTGAAATGGTCTTTTTCGCTTGCAGTTAACTGCATCATCTTTATATGAAAAAGAGCAGGGACGACGCCCTGCTCTTTGTTAACTCAGCTCTTTTGCAAACATTTCCTGCATATCACCAGCGGGTATAGGGCGACTGAAATAGAAGCCTTGCATACAATGACAGCCTTCCTGCATCAGGCGGTCGATCTGCTCCTTCGTTTCAACGCCTTCAGCAATGACCCTGTAATCCAGCCTTTTGGCTAGGTGAATTATGGTTGAGTTTAAGGCGGCGATGTGCGGAACCTGAGTCATGTTCTCAACAAACGACCGGTCGATTTTAATGCAGTCAATCGGGAAATCCTTGATGTAGCGCAGTGATGAGTAACCGGTCCCGAAGTCATCAAGTGACAGGCTGATGCCTAAAGCTTTGAGTTCGTGCAACTTCTCAATATCATGGGCCTGGATCAAAGTATGCTCTGTCAGTTCAATCTCCAGATACTTTGGCTCCAGGTGTTCCTCTTCCAACATGGATTTCACCATTTGAACAACGCGCGGGTGCTGAATCTGGCGGATGGAGAAATTCACTGCCATGGTGATGTCATTGCCCTGATCATGCCATTTTCTCAGCTGCCCCAGTGCCTCGCGAAGTACCCATTCACCAATTTTTAAAATCATGCCGGTTTCCTCAGCTAGTGGAATAAATTTATCAGGTGGGACTTTACCAAGCTCGGGATGCGTCCAGCGAAGAAGCGCTTCTACGCCGGTAATCTGCTTATTCTCATAGTCGACTTTCGGCTGATAATAAACTTCCATCTCATTTCGCTCAACGGCCTGATAGAGAGCATTCAGTAAATTAGACCGTTCAATATTTTTCTCCATGAGCATTCTGGTGAAGTAGTGATAGGTGCCGCCTTGTTCTTTAGCCACATACATGGCGGTGTCTGCATTGCGAATCAGATCATCTTCATTTTGAGCATCATCCGGATACATACTGATGCCAAGGCTTGCACCGGTAAATAACTCATGTTTACCAATGTGTATAGGGTCTTTCAGAACATGAAGAAACTGTGCCGCGATTTCATCCAGTTCTTCCGGATGTTCTACTTCCTCCACTAAAACAATAAATTCATCGCCACCAAGTCTTCCGACCGTAATCCGGTCACTGACAAGCGTTTGGAAACGCTCTGCCACTTCGCAAAGAACCCGGTCACCAATCGTATGACCATAGGAATCATTGATCAGCTTGAAACGGTCAAGATCCAGAAACATCACGGCTAGTCGATGCTTTACAGGATCAATGTATTTTAATGCATTTTTGATTTTCTGAACCAGATAAGTCCGATTTGGCAACCTTGTAATCAGGTCATAGTAGGCCTGATTATGAATGCGTTTTTCCATTTGTTTGCGTTCTGTCACATCACGAAAAGTGACAACGACACCATTATGCTGATCCCCATTTTGAATCGGCGTAGAGACGTATTCAACATCAAAAACCGCGCCGTCTTTTTTGGCGAACTTTTCATTTACAGAGTACGCTTTTTGACCTGTTAGTAAGGACTGGTGAATCGGAGAGCTCATATTTTCGTAAAGCTCCTGCTCGTTTTTATAATGAGCAATTACGTCATCCTGTGTCTTGCCGACAAGCTCTTCAAGATCATAGGCGAGCATGGAAGCAGCGGTCGGGTTACAAAATGTAATAACGCCATCTTTGTTAAGTCCGTAAATGCCTTCTCCGGCAGAATTTAAAATGGATTCGTTCTTTTTGCTGAGTAGTCGGAGATCGTCGTTCATAGTCTCAAGAATCTCATTTTTTTCCTGAAGCTCACGTGTGCGATGTTTGATAATCTGCTCTAGTTGCTCAAGGTGAATCAGATTATCGAGTACCCCCGCGGTTGCCCCGGCAATCGAGATGGCGAGCTTTTGTTCGGCGTCTGTGTAACAGCGGGGGCCATCGAAGCTGACGACACCAAGTGTTCCAAGCACCTCGCCACGTGAAATAAGTGGCAGTGTATACATGGACCTGATTCCAAAACGCTCAATCGCTGTTTTGTTGGGTCTTGGATCATTAATGGCATCCTCAATTAATAAGGGACGTTTTGTTGCAATGACTTCTTTGAAGACAGGGTCATCCTGGAAATTCACTTTAACCTCGCGATGAACCTGAATCCAGTCTTCTTCCTTCCACTCGCTGTCAGCTGACAACCGGTGAGGGGAGGGGGTCTGCGTTTCAATATCCTTCAGGTGCGCGCCGACGTTCGGATTGTTCAGCGCCTGACCGACATATCGGAAGCTCGTTTCAAGTGCTTCCTGTACGGTCAAACAGCGCGACAGGTCATTCGTTGCATCAAGCAGCATCTGCTTATCTTTCAGCAGTTTTTTTGAGGCAGTAAATAATTCAGTGTTTCGAATCGCCACCGCTGCCATCATTACGTAGGATTCTATTGCCTCAAGTTCCTCTTTGTTTAAATGAAGCGGCGAGCTGTAATCAAACAGAAAAACAAGGCCATAAAAAGAGTTCTCGAAATAAATAGGCATCCCAAAAACCGATTTAATTTTAAATAATTCAATCGGAATAGGGTCCGGCCGGGAATCTTTACTTGTATCCGGTATATAAATGCTCTTTTTCGTCTGAACAATCTCGGCTGCAAACTGGTCATTTTTCAAATCAATCACCATTTTATCAAGTGTAATACCATTAAAATTATCCGGTTTCCCGACAAAACCCTGAAACTGATCCTTTGCAATCGGCAAATAAATGCCCACTGCATCACACCTGACAATTTCTTCGGAAATAGCCATGACGACCTGTTCAAGCACTGACTTCTTATCCAGCTTCAAATGAATCATCTTTGTAATTTCGGCTAACCTTGAGTAACGATCATGGTGCATTTGTTTCACCTCTCTCAATCTTTATATGTTGAGACATTACCGTTTCGCGTAGTTGACCGTAAATATTTCGACATGAAATTCAAATTTTTATACAAATTCGTCATCCTTCAATATATACCCTTCTTTTTGTAGTATAAAAGTATGTGTTTTAAAAAATTTTTAATATTTATCGTGATGTCTTGGCTCAATGGATATTTAAAGGGTGATTAAATGTCGAGGGGGGTGGAATTGATGTGGGTGTAACTTTAGACGGAGAGATTACGGAGATGACGCTTAGAAAGATTCCTTCATTCGTTGAAGTTATTCGGTCTTTTTGAAAAATGTATTCGCTCGTTTCAGGTTTTAATTCCTTCTTTCTGGGATTTGATTCCTTCGTTAGCACTGTGGCCTGCCTTTTTTCCTTCATTTAAATTCTGGATTCCTTCATTACCCAGACCGCATTCCTTCACTCCAGTCAATAATTCCATCATTTCATCCGCAACCACTGTTTGACGCGGAACAGGACTGTTAATTCGCAGTTAGTCACGTCCCGCGGCAAGCCGGATCCTCACTAACACCATACAAAAAACCCCTTCCACAAAAGGGAAGGGGTTCGAAGTCATCGATATTACTTCTCTACGTCAAAGCGGTCTGCATCCATGATCTTCACCCATGCAGCAACAAAGTCTTTTACGAACTTTTCTTTGTTGTCGTCTTGTGCGTAGACTTCAGCAAGGGCGCGAAGAATTGAGTTAGAACCGAATACAAGATCGAAGCGGGTTGCCGTGCGAACAACTTCTCCTGTCTTGCGATCGCGGCCTTCATACTGGTTAAAGCCGTTTGGCTTCCACTCAACACCCATGTCAAGCAGATTGACGAAGAAGTCATTTGTCAGTGTACCGACGCGGTCTGTAAAGACACCGTGCTTTGTATCGCCATGGTTGTTTCCAAGAACGCGAAGTCCGCCGACAAGTACTGTCAGTTCAGGTGCAGTCAGGCCTAGAAGGTGTGCTTTATCAACAAGCATTTCTTCAGGGCTTAGGCTGTATTCCTTCTTCTGATAGTTGCGGAATCCGTCAGATACCGGCTCAAGAACGTCAAAGCTGTCAACGTCTGTTTGCTCCTGCGTTGCATCGCCACGGCCAGGTGTAAATGGAACCGTTACGTCCACACCTGCATCTTTCGCAGCTTTTTCAACAGCAGCTGTTCCGCCAAGTACGATCAGATCAGCAAGGCTGACTTTCTTTTCAAGCTCACCCTGGATCTTTTCGTAAACAGCAAGCACTTTTTGAAGCTGTTCAGGCTCGTTTGCTTCCCAGTCTTTTTGTGGAGCAAGACGGATGCGGGCACCATTTGCACCGCCACGCATATCTGTTCCGCGGTATGTGCTTGCAGAAGCCCATGCCGTTTTCACAAGCTCGCTTACTGTTAAACCTGAATCAAGGATTTTCGCCTTTAAGTCAGCAATCTCAGCATCAGAAAGTGTGTAATCCACTTTCGGTACCGGATCCATCCATACTAATTCTTCCTCAGGTACTTCTGGTCCGAGGTAGCGGTCTTTTGGTCCCATATCACGGTGAAGAAGCTTGAACCATGCGCGTGCAAATGCATCAGCAAATTCATCCGGATTCTGGTGGAAGCGGCGTGAAATCTTTTCGTACTCAGGGTCCATACGAAGTGCCATATCAGCAGTTGTCATCATCGTTGGTACCTTTACAGATGGATCTTCTGCGTCAGGTGCCATGTGCTCTTCTGTTTGACCAACAGCTTTCCATTGGTAAGCGCCTGAAGGACTCTTTGTCAGCTCCCACTCGTAACCGAATAACAGGTCATAGTAGCCGTTATCCCATTTCGTCGGGTTAGCAGTCCATGCACCTTCGATACCACTTGAGATCGTATCGCGGCCTTTTCCGCTCTTATACGTGCTCTTCCAGCCAAAGCCCTGGTCTTCAATTTCTGCTGCTTCAGGCAGTGCACCAACGTGCTCATCCGCATCGCCTGCACCGTGTGATTTACCAAATGTGTGTCCACCGGCAGTCAGTGCTACGGTTTCTTCATCATTCATTCCCATGCGGGCAAATGTTTCGCGGATGTCACGTGCACTTGCTAGTGGATCCGGCTTTCCGTTAGGACCTTCCGGGTTAACGTAAATCAGACCCATCTGAACAGCCGCTAATGGATGTTCAAGCTCGCGGTCTCCTGAGTAACGGTTATCATCAAGCCACTCTTTTTCATTACCCCAATATACATCTTCTTCCGGATGCCAAACGTCTGCACGTCCTGCTCCAAAACCGAATGTTTTTAATCCCATCGATTCAAGTGCCACGTTACCCGTTAATACAAGTAAGTCAGCCCATGAAATTTTATTTCCGTATTTTTGTTTAATTGGCCATAGCAGACGGCGTGCTTTATCAAGGTTTGCGTTATCCGGCCAGCTATTCAGTGGAGCGAAACGCTGCTGTCCAGTGCTGCTTCCTCCGCGCCCGTCACCTGTACGGTAAGTACCGGCTGCGTGCCATGACATACGTATAAATAATGGACCGTAATGACCATAATCGGCTGGCCACCAGTCCTGGCTATCTGTCATTAAATCATGAAGATCTTTCTTTAATGCATCATAATCAAGCTTTTTGAATTCCTCCGCATAATTGAAATCTTCTCCCATAGGGTTAGATTTCTTATCATGCTGACGAAGAATGCTCAGGTCTAACTGGTTTGGCCACCAGTCTTTGTTCGTTGTACCAACCTTTTGCGTTGTGATTGCACTGTCCTCAGAAGACTGTCCAGTGATTGGGCAAGTGCCGCCATTGTTTTCGTGATCCATGTTTTATTCTCCCTTCTAAAGTAAAAATATTAATGGATCCTTGATCTGACTGCATTTTGCAGCAAGAGAAAGGATTATAATCGTTCTCAGATTATAATTATAATAAACTAGCTTTCGAATTGAAAGAAAAATGCATCACTTAAAATGATTATTATTTAAGATGGAAAATAATCTGTGACACACAATTTAAGAATAATAGAATAGAGGACTTAAAACAAATTTTAAGCGACCCGAATTTGCTGGTGATGTTATCCAGATGACGTATCGAATTAGGGAATCATTTCCCGTCACGGCTATTACGCGATATACTTTCTGTGAAAGATACATAGCAGGAGGCAGGCAAATGAGCAGTACACACAATCGTTTGTTACAACAGCCGGTTCATAAAGTTTTCTATCAATATTTTTTCCCGTCACTGCTCGGCATGATGCTCATGTCTGTCAATATTCTCATTGACGGCATTTTTGTTGGTAATGGGGTAGGGGAGATTGGTCTTGCCGGGGTGAATCTGGCGATGCCTGTTTTCTCATTGATTTTTTCTATTTCTCTTTGGATCGGAATTGGCGGTGGGACCGTCTACTCCATCAATATGGGAGAAGGAAATGTTGAAAAGGCAAGAGGGGTCTTTTCTCAGGCGCTTGCCAGTACGATTTTGATTTTGACTGCGATTGGCCTCATTGGTTATTTCAATGTTGAAACCATTGCAGGCCTCCTTGGTGCCAATGCAGAAACACTTGCACCAACGGTAGATTATTTAAGCGTGTTATTCAGCTTGGGCTGGTTAATTGCCCTCCAGCAGCTGATCAGTATTTTCGTGCGAAATGATGGGGGACCCACCTTATCAATGGTAGCGCTTGGTGTAACAGCACTTGTTAATATTGCATTGAATTACTATATGATTTTCGTTCTGGGGCTTGGCGTGTTTGGGGCTGCCCTTGCGACAGTGCTCGCAAGTGTTATTGGATTGCTTGTCTTACTCATCCATTTCTTTCGTAAGGGTTCCAATCTCAGAAAATTTTCGTTTAAATGGTCCTGGGGTGCACTCGGTCTGATTTTTGCGATTGGGTTTCCGAGTTTTTTAGCAGAAGCAGGCGTGCTTGTTTTTGTAACAGGTTATAATCTTGCCATCGTGGATTTACTTGGGAATGCGGGCGTGGCTGCATTTTCAGTCGTAAACTATTTACATGGATTTATGTTCCTTGCGTTTTTTGGTATTGAATCCGCTCTGCAGCCGATGATCAGCTTCTATCACGGAGCGAAACAAAAACTCCGGATTATTGACAGTGTGAAACTTGGTGAAAAGGCTGCGTTTATTCTTGGAGCACTGCTTCTGACGATCGGCCTTATTGCGGCACCGTTACTCGTTTCGCTGTTTGGTCTTCAGTCAGAGGAGGTTCGTGACCTTGCTGAAACGGGTGTGCGATTATTTTTTATCGGATATATGTTCCTCGGATTCAATTTTGTTTATATGACTTATTTCCAGTCGATCGGAAAAATCAGGACATCCACGCTGATTATTGTGTTGCGCAGTTATGTATTTCTGCCGATTCTCCTGTTTGTTCTGCCAATGTTTTTCGGCGCAACAGGCATCTGGCTATCCGTGCCGATTGCTGAAATGCTGGTGACCGTGCTGATTTTGATGTTTGCAAGGCGGGATGTTGTAGGACAGGGTTGAGTAATTGTTTGCCGCGGAGTTGAGTGTAGGTTGAATGGGTGTGTTTCGCGGGGAAATAGGCGAGCGTTGGCGTGATGTTATTACTGTGGCTAGTGAAGGAATCTGCATGGTGATATGAAGGGAAAAAGAAGGCAGGCGGGTGTAGTGAAGGAATTAATTTCCGGAACGAGGGAATCCGTTTTTCAAAAGCCTGAATCCATTTCCGGAAAGATGGAATTATTGGATGGAGTGAAGGAATTCTTCAACAGATCCAACTTACGCAACCCGCGCCCGCGAAACCACCCGTCTAAAATGTCGACCACATCCGCGTCCAACCAGCCTTCCACACAAAAAACCGTCACCGCTCAAGTGAGCAGTGACGGTTTTTACATTACATTATTTCACCGCAAGCTCTTTTTCAAGGGCTTCGATGCGCTCTGCAACAACTTCTTCACTTAATTCGTGACGGACGCTGTAGCGGTTGCGTTCGTGCTTCGTACACTCGATCGTGCATCCGCCTAAGTGCTTCGCTTCGTTCTCTTCTGATGCGAGAATCTGCTTGTTGCACTCCGGGTTCGCACAATTAATGTAGCGTTCACAAGGTGTGCCGTCGAAGTGGTCTTTTCCGACTACAACGTGCTCCACCTGGTTAATCGGAACCGTCAGACGCTCGTCAAACACGTACATCTGGCCATCCCATAGCTGACCTTTTACTTCCGGATCCTTACCGTAAGTCGCAATTCCGCCGTGAAGCTGTGCTGCGTCTTCAAAGCCTTCGCGCACAAGCCAGCCGGAGAATTTCTCACAGCGGATTCCGCCTGTGCAATACGTCAGCACGCGTTTGCCTTCAAGCATGTGGCGGTTTTCACGTACCCAGTTTGGCAGGTCGCGGAATGTTTCCACATCCGGGCGAATCGCGCCGCGGAAGTGACCAACATCATATTCATATGTGTTACGCGCATCGAGAACAATTGTATCCTCGCGCTGCATTTCCTCGTAAAATTCCTTTGGTGACAAATAGCGGCCTGTTAATTCATTCGGATTGACATCATCCTCAAGACTTAAGTTAACAAGCTCCGGACGAGGGCGGACATGCATCTTTTTGAACGTGTGTCCTTCAGCCTCATCAATTTTAAAGACGATCCCTTCGAACATAGGGTTGTTTCTCATGGCTTCCATGTAAGCATCTGTCTGCTCAATTGTTCCTGAGCAAGTACCATTGATACCTTCATTTGCAACTAAAATACGGCCTTTAAGTCCAAGCTCTTTACAGAAAGCAAGGTGCTCTTCCGAAAAAGCAGCCGGATCTTCAATCGGCGTGTAGTGATAATACAATAAAACTCGATAATCCACGTTTTTTTCCACCTATCATTTTATTTTGCAGGAATAACCTGATGGGTTTGAACCGTCTATTACTTTACTCCATTTCAGGCTTGTTCGTAAAGAGGAAAACCTGAACTTTCCATGAATTCTTTTCCTGGTTTACAGTCTGAACCGGGATAGAAATGTGATGAATTCCTTTTGGATTGTAAATTGATCCTTCGTAATGGCATAAATGTGAGCCTGTGGAAGCTTGAATGCAGTCGTGTGTACTTCAAGCAGTCTTCCCTCCAGCAGCTCCCGCCGGACAGAGGAAGAAGGGAGGTATGAGACACCAAGCCCTTCCTCGATAAACCTTTTCGTGATGTGGGTTTGAGAGACCTTCATCATTTTCGTGGATGGATAAAACACTTTAACCGTTTGCGCCAGCTCATCCCAGTATCCGGGATGGTTATGCGTGAGGAGATAATGAGAGGACAAAAGTTCCTCTTCCTCTAAAGGATAAGCCGATTCCGCATCGCGTCCGTCATGTGGTGCCACCATGATGACCTGATCTGTAAACAGCAGCTCGCTCTTCAAATCGGACTGATGACTTGGCAGGCAGGACAAGCCGAGATCCACTTCGCCGTTTAAAACAGACGCTTCGATTTCTTCAGATTCAATGATTTTTACTGAGATTTCAAGCTCAGGATGAACCTTTAAAAATTGTTTCAGTACATATGGCATCAGGTGATCAGCGATGAGGGGTGAAATCGCCAGGCTCATTTTCGAAGAATATCCTTGTGTAAAAGACTGAAGCTCCGCCACCCCTGCTTCATAACGATCGAGTAATTCCCTGGCATGTCTGAGATATTTATGCCCAGCCTCTGTTAACTTCACTTTTTTAGCGGAACGGTCAAAAAGCGTCGCACCGAGTTCCTTTTCGAGCAGTTTAATATGAACGGTCACAGTTGGTTGCGAAATATAAAGCTGATCGGCCGTCCGTCTGAAATTGTGATAGTGAGCCGCTGTTACAAATGTGCGTAGCCAGGCTAATTCCATTGATCTCACCTCTGATTAATAAATTTAATTGATATCATTAATTATATTTAATTTTATTAAATATTATGTACCTTTACAATAAAGTTATTAACATAAAAAGGGGATGGGTTTAATGTTTTCTCCAGGTTTAAAAGGTGTAACGGCTGCCCGAACAGCCATCAGTCATATAGATGGCGAGGCAGGACAATTGTTTTACAGAGGTTATGAAATCCGGGAAGTTGCCAGTCAATATTCGTTTGAGGAAATTGCTTATTTAATTTGGCATGGAAGGTTACCTGATGAGAAAGAGCTGAATGATTTAAAGAAAGCCCTTGTTCAGCAACGGACTTTGTCTGAGTCATCAATGAGCGTTTTAACCGCGCTTCCTGACCAAATGGATTTGATGAGCGTAATCAGAACGGTGCTTTCTGCTGAAGGAACTTCTGATTACAAGTGGAAACCAACAATCAGCCAGGCGATCAGACTGACAGCACTCGTGCCAACCATTATTTCAAACCGGATGCGGCTTTTAAATGGAAAGTCTCTGATGGAACCTGACAGCACACTTGATCATGTTGAAAATTACTTATATATGCTCACGGGCAAACATCCTTCAGCAGCAGTAAAAGCAGCGCTTGAAACATATATGATTCTCACGATGGAACATAGCATGAATGCTTCCACTTTTTCAGCGAGAGTGACGGCATCCACGGAATCAGATCTTGTGTCGGCGGTAACGGCTGCTATCGGGACAATGAAGGGGCCGCTTCATGGGGGAGCGCCGTCAGGAGTCATTGATCTTTTAAATGAAATCAGGACTCCGGATCGTGCGGAAACCGTCATCCGTCAAAAGATAACAGCTGGAGAAAAGCTTATGGGATTCGGACACCGCGTTTACAAAACACATGATCCGAGATCCATCGCACTGCGTGATAAGCTGACTGAATCCAATGGCGCGGATGAGTGGCTGGATTTAGCATTGCACACAGAAAAAACGGCGATCGATGTACTGGCAGATCTGAAGCCTGGACGCGCGCTTTATACAAACGTGGAGTTTTATGCCGCTGCCATTATGAAATCCATTGATCTTCCGGCAGAGCTATTCACCCCGACTTTCACTGCCAGCCGCATCGTTGGCTGGACCGCACATGTGCTGGAGCAGGCAGAGGATAATGTGATTTTCAGACCTCAGGCCGAGTATGTTGGCGAGCTGAAGTGATGCCAGTTGGTTGAGGTTCGCGAGGTTTTGGGTGAGGTTCACGGGATTTTGGTCTTGTTTCGTAACATGATGAGTGAGGTTCGCAGAATGATGGGGCAGTTTCGCAGGATTTTGCCGTTTGTTCGCAAAATCATGTCATTTGACCTAATCTATGAACGGCCCTCCATCTTGCAAGTCCATAAATATATTTATGGATAAGATCATTTTTTCTAATTTGTATTATCGATTATTCCGCCTTAAGATAAAGCTGTATTCAATCACAGGGAGGAATTAATCATGACGAAAAAAGTATTAATGGTGTTAACGAACGCATCTGAAATGAAGGATGGACATAAGACAGGTCTTTGGCTTTCTGAATTTGGTGAAGCGTATGTGGAATTTAATCGAGAGGGCTATGACATTACAGTGGCGAGTCCGATAGGCGGTCAGACGCCGGTTGATGCACGCAGCCTTGATGGAGATGTGCCGGAGGAAATTCTTGATACAAAGCGACATCTTGAGGACACGGTAGATTTAAGAACAATTGAAAATTTCAGCGCTTATGATGCGATCTTCCTTCCTGGTGGACACGGTACGATGTTTGATTTGCCGGACAGTGAAGCTTTAGGCCGTGCCCTTCGTGAGTTGTATGAAGCGGATAAAACAGTTGCCGCTGTGTGCCACGGTCCTGCTGGATTAGTCGGCGCGACGCTATCAGATGGTACACCTCTTGTAAAAGGCAAAACGATTGCCACATTTACAGACGAAGAAGAGCGTGCGACAGGGCTGGATATTTATATGCCATTTATGCTTGAAACACGTCTTCGCGAGCTTGGCGCTAACGTTGTGCTAGCCGATAACTTCACGGCAAACGTGCAGGTGGACGGTAAGCTGATCACGGGCCAGAATCCACAATCAACGGTTGGCGTAGCGAAAGCTGTTATTGATTCGTTAAACGGGTAAACAACATGAAAGCCGGTTCTTATTGGAGCCGGCTTTATGTTAAATAGAGGGGGAATTAAGATGATCATTATTCAGGCGGTTTTAACCGTGAAAGAAGGCCATGAAGCAGCACTGCGTGAGGTTGTACAAGATGTGGTAGCCCCTTCACGCCAGGAGTCAGGCTGTATCCTCTATGCACTTCACGAGTCAACAGAAAACGAAGGTACTTTTGTATTTTATGAAAAGTGGGTGGATCAGGAGGCTTTTGAGGCGCATGTGAATTCGGAGCATTATCTCGCCTATCGTGAGAAGAGCGCGGCACATACATTGTCGAGGGTGGTTCACCGATTAAAGGAATTATGAAAAGAGCAGGGTTTCCTGCTCTTTTTGTGTGAATGTTTTGAGTTTGACGCGGAAGAGAGTCGTGCGCTTGGAACATACAGGCCCGGCCGCGTTCACGGAATTCCCTCATAAACTCTGGTTATTCAGGCTTTTGAAATTTCGATTCCTTCTTTCTGGAAAATGATTCGCTCGTTTCAAAAATTAATTCCCTCACAACGTGTTGAAGCACTCATTTTCCCTTCAAAATCCCGTCGGATTCCTTCACAACAACCCGCGGATTCCTTCTTTTCATAAACGGATTCCATCACTCACTTTTCAAAGAACGAACCAGCTGCTGGATCATCGGATCATGCCGGCTCTCGGTGCGATAGGCCAGATAAATGACATTAGTTGCACTGCGCTCAGGCGCAATGACCCTTACCTGTCCGTGTGATACAGCCTCTTCTATAAAATAGGATGGCAGTACACTAATCCCATGGCCTGCTTTAATACCAGACAAAATGGCTTCCATATTTGGCAGGATCAGATCTGGGCGGAACGTGGGCCGCTGACCGAAATGAGTCTGATAATAGCGGCGGATAATGGGCAGCTCAAGACCGAAACTCAGCCAGCTCTGCTGATCCAGCCATTCATTCAGATCACCAACTGGTTCATCTACGGATGCAGGTGCCACAATCACAAAATGTTCTGTTTCAATCGGAATATATTGAACGCCTGATTCCGTACTCCGTTTTGTAGAAATAATAAAGTCCAGTTCCCGTTTGATGAGTCGTTCTGTCAGAGAATCGGACAGCCCGAATGTCGCGATGAATTGTGCAGCCTCCAAAGGTAAATTGGGGATCACGCGCTTTGATACATATTCAACCGGACCGCCAAATTTTAAAAGAGGTCGTTTCAGATCGGCGCCAGCCTGATGCTTCGCCTCTAATGAAATTTCCTCCAAGCGGTCAATCAGCCCAATCACCTGCGTATAAATCTCCTTTCCCTTGTCAGTGGGAATCATTTCCCTTGGCGCACGAATGAAAAGAGATTCCCCAACTTCCGCCTCTAGTGCCGCAATATGCTGACTGATGGCCGGCTGCGTCAAAAAGCGTACGCGGGCTGCTGCGGAAACCGAGCGCTGCTGATAAACATGTATAAAACTCCTGTACCATTCAAAATCAATCATTGTTCCCGTCCTTTACAAAAGAATGTTACATCCAGTGTAAATGCAGGTGTGGTATAAGACAAATAAGATTTGATGTAATAACGGATAAATATATTTATTGATGAGCAGATGAATCTTTTTCGCATTTATTTATGTAAAATAACTGGATACATAAAAAGGAGTGTTTACATGAACATCAGACCCGCACAACCTCAAGACATCCCGCAACTCATTAAAATGAGGTGGGATTTTACGATTGAGCATGATGAGACAGGGAAGGTGAAGGATACTTCCTATCAGGTTTTTGAAAAGGAATGCAGGGCTTTTTTAGAGAGCGCGATTGAAGGTCAGAAGTGGTGGATCTGGGTGGCAGAAGAGGAAGGTAAGGTGCTTTCACACATTTACACGGAGCTGGTTGAGAAGGTGCCGCGTCCTGGCAGGGTGACGTATCCGTTTGTATTTATGACAAACGTTTATACGCTGCCTGACTACAGAGGTAAAGGGATTGGCAGTCAGCTGCTTAAGGCCATTCATGAGTGGGTTAAGGAACATCGATATGAGTTTGTGATTGTCTGGCCGAGTGAAGACAGTGTCGACTATTACGAGCGGAATGACTATAACCGCGCCACGGAGCCGATGGAATATTTCCCGGAGTCATAAATAAAAAAGATCAGGTTTGCGCCTGATCTTTTTTACAGTGAGACCGTGCTCTCTAAAGCCTCATTTTTCACATCGACAATAAGTTCTTTGTAAATATATTCTCTCCCGCCGTGCTTTTGATACCAATCGCGAATGCGCTGGACATGTGCCTCATCCTGCTTAATCCGCGTTTCAATTTCAACATACTGGTCATAATGATCGTATTCCCAAATAGCAAAGATCTCGGTCAGGTTCTCATCCTGTTTTCTCATCCAGCGTCCAACCAGGCGTGAGCCATTTTTAAGCTGATTGGGCAGGTTTGTTTCATTAAAATGCTCGTTGAAATCATCAACAAATTCATTTTTTACGAGATAGTATTTTCTGCGATAGAACATAAGTGACCTCCTTTAACCGCTAAATTATTCAGACATAATCCGAATTAAATCATATTGATAATAACGTCTGTTGCGCTGTCTGTCGTCTCCAAAAACCATAGAAAGCTGCACTAGCTGGCTGATTGATTTTCGGATGGTCGATGGAGCAAGACCAGTAAGCTTTTGCAGTTGCTCAGTTGTGGCGATCGGCTGTGTAAACAGTGCACCCCATACTTTTCGTGTAGAGGGCTGGTCAATCTTTTTTAAGCCTTCTTCATATAGCAACTCTGCCTGATCCAGCTTTTCATATTGATGTTCAGCCATTTTAATCACGGCTTTTAGGAAAAATTCAATCCAGTTTTTCCAATCAGGCTCTTTTGATCCGATTCCTCTCACCCCGTTTAACATGGCGTAATACTTGAATTTTTCTTTTTCAAGTTCTTCGCTCAGAAAGAAGAATGGAGAATCAATTAATTTCGATTGAAGCATATAAAGAACGATTAAGATTCTTCCAAGACGTCCGTTGCCATCAAGGAAGGGATGAATAGACTCGAATTGGGCGTGCAAAATAGCCGTTTTAATTAAAGGATGAAAATCATCATCTTTTTCCTCTGTGTAGGGATGCCCGTTAATAAAGCGTTCAAGATTCGCCATGTATTCGCCCATTAAATGCGGTTCAGGAGGAATATAGGATGCATCTTTTATATGTTTAGTCGGTCCGATAAAATTTTGTATTTTGCGGTATTCACCTGTTGCACCGGCAGATCCTCTGGCGTTATCCATCAGCTTTTTGTGCATATTTCTGATGAGACGCTCTGTAATCGGGTAACCTGTCTGGATCGTTGTCACGCCCAAATGGAGAGCGCGTTGATAATTTCTTACTTCTGTTCTTTCCCAATCAGTAGATTCGTCAATTGTATCCTCAAGCATTTCGCTGAATGTGACCTGTGTGCCTTCTATTCGGGTGGACTGTACGGATTCATGAAGGGTCAGAAGCTGAATGAACGAATCATTTACAAGAGAATATCGCAGCTTTTGCTTCAATCTCTCCAGCTTTGAAGAGGCCTCTACAACCAGTTTATAAAAGCCGAGCTCAGTGGCAGGGTCGAAATGGATTGGCAGTAGAGGAAGCGCATAAGACTTCTTCATATAATCACCTTCCTTTAAAGCAAATATTATGATCATTATGTTCTATATTAGACTAAATAACTCATTAATGCTATTTTTATAAAAATAAATAGCGTAAAAAGCACAAGGATTGTCCCCGAAATAAATAGGGTATAGTAAACGTAACTTTCAGTTTAAATGCTAAGGCGGTTGGTGATCATGGACGAGTTTGAGAGATTAAGAATTGAAAATGAGGCATTAAAAAGTGAAATTGAAGATTACAAAAGGATGGTGAAGGAGCTGTCTGCGCCGATTATTCCATCCATTGTGCCGAATACGATTCTGGTTCCGTTGAATGGCACACTGAATGGGGAGCGTTTTCTGCAGATTCAGCAGAAGGTAGCTGAAAAGATTCATCAGGAGGATACGTCTGCTGTATTGATCGATTTTACAGGAATAGACGAGCTGGATTTTGACAGCAGCGGAGAGTATCAGCTGTTGAGTAATCGGATGAATGATCTGGTAAATGTACTGAAAATGATGGGAGCGGAGACGATCTTTGTCGGTTTTTCTCCGAAACTGGCTCAGTATCTGATTCAGCTGAACCCCACGGCCTTCAAAGAAACGCAGGTTTTTTCTTCATTTAAAGCAGGACTTCAATACTTGTTACAAAAGAAAAATTTAAAGCTTACTTTACAGGGAGAATAAAAGCACAGAGCGGATCTGTGCCTTTATTTATGCCATCCATTGACGAAATAATCGAGTACTTCAAGCTCTTCTTCCTCAGGTGATCTCTCAAGACGCACCTCAAGAGCTCTGACCATTTCCTCACGATTTCCCTCGTACTTCGTAACGAGTTCAGCCAGCGTCCGTAAAAGTGTTGCCTCTTTCTGAAACTCCTCTTTTGTAGCCGGCTTCCAATGAGAGTAAACGTACGTTTCGGCATCGAATTGATCAAGCGTATCCAGAAGCTTCACTGTATTTACAGCATCATAGTACCATTTCGGTGCGTACATTTTCTGTGCCGTGCAGTCCGCCAGAAAGAGAAGCTTTTCTTCTTTTACATACACGACCACACTATCCTCTGCGTGATCACCGCCAACCTGTTTGAGTACACAGGTCATGCCACCTAAATCGAGTGTCAGTTCATCTGCAAAAAGAACATCAGGCAGCACAATACGGATATCCCGCTCTTTTTGAAATTCCTCCTTGATCGCCTTAGCGCAAAATTCAATTTCAACACCTGAAGCGACCCGTTCGTCGATCGCCTGATCATCCCAAGTGAAGTCAACGAGCTCTTCCATCGCTTTTTTCGTATCACGGGAGGAAATGATCGGGGTGGAAAGGGCAGCGAGTCCAAAAATGTGGTCCCAGTGCCAGTGTGTCACAACGGTCAAGGTCGGTTCAGGAAACCCCGCTTCTTTTAAATGTTGTAAAAACAGCTCCGCATGTGCTTCGGAATTTCCCCCATCAATCAAAAGTGTATGACGGTCCCCTCTGACAGCCATTAAAATCGGCCGGTCTGTTTCGCTGACAGGCGTCAGGTAGGCGATTGAATCTGATAAGTGAATAAACTGCTGTGTCATAAGATCATCCTTTCTCTGATTTAGTTTACCTGAGGGAAGGATGTAAAGAAAAGAAAGTCTAATATGCAAATTCATTGACCTATCAATTAAATGTGTTTAAACTATTCGATATTAGAATTTTAATCATTGAAGGGGTATTAGTATAGAAAACATTGACCCCTCAATGAATTAGGTGGAGGCGCATGCGATGGCAAGAGACTGTTCTGAAAAAGCGCAAATCATATATCAGTTGAATGACGTTTATAAATGGATGAGCCCAAAGTTTGAACAATGTACCGGTATCAGTCAGGCAAGGCTTGACCTTTTGCATGTACTGTTCGAAGTTGATGAGATTAACCAGCGTGCATTGCAAAGGGAAGCTGGTATCGATCACTCGGCGATTACGAGACATCTCAAACAGCTCGAATTAAAGGGGATGGTCTCACGCAGAAAAAACCCTGATGACTATCGGGTAACGCTTGTGCGTCTAACAAAAGACGGGCGCGATAGGATTCAGTCATTTAAACAGGAAAAGCATCAATTTGTTGAAAAAGTATTTCAAGACTTTACTGAACAGGACATTCAGCAACTGTCTGTCCAGTTAACAAAGATCCAGCAAAACGTAAAGAATATTACTGTAAAAAAAGGAGTTTTAAACCATGAATAAAACAAAAATTAACGACTACCAGGAAATTATCACAGGACGCCGTTCGATCCGTCATTACGATCCGAACGTCAAAATCAGCAAAGAAGAGATGACAGAGATCTTGAAGGAGGCAACACTGGCTCCATCTTCTGTGAATCTGCAGCCATGGCGATTCGTCGTGATCGATAGTGAGGAAGGGAAGGAAACGTTAAAGCCACTGGCTAAATTTAACCAGTCACAGGTCGAAACGTCTTCTGCTGTCATTGCTGTGTTTGTTGATATGAACAGCCTTGATTATACAGACGACATTTACAATGAAGCAGTTGAAAAAGGATATATGCCTGCTGAGGTGAGAGACAGACAGGTTCCGGCGATCAAGGAAATGCTTGGTGCAGTACCTGAAGAAACGATGCGTGAAATGAACCTGATCGACGCAGGTCTTGTATCAATGCAGCTCATGCTTTCTGCCCGTGCATTCGGATATGATACAAATCCGATTGGCGGTTATGAGAAAGACAAGATTGCAGAAGCATACGGCATGGATAAAGACCGTTACTATCCTGTCATGCTTATTTCGATCGGTAAAGCAGCTGACAAGGGCTATCCATCTGTCCGTCTGCCAATCGAAGAAATTGCCACGTGGAAATAATTTAAAGAAAGCAGGCGGAAACATGATCATCATATTAGCTGATTTAACGATTAACCCCGAAAAGGAACAGGCTTTTCGCGAAGCAGTCAAGCCGCTCGTTGCAGCATCTCAAAAAGAGGAAGGCAATATCTCTTATTCTTTGAAGCAGGACGTTGAAAACCCTGCGCACTTTACCATGGTTGAAATGTGGGAAAGTGTTGAGGCGATTCAACAGCACAATGAAGCCGAACATTTTAAAGCTTTTTCAGCTAAAGCCGCAGAATTTTTGGCAGGCCCTGTTACAGTGAGAAGCTTTGATGCGAATGAAATAAAGTAAAACAAAACAAGCCGGCAACCATTTGTGAGTGGTTGCCGGCTTGTTTTGAATTCTGTCGCAGATGGAGTTCGTTCAATCAACAGTTTCTGGGGTGCTGTCAACAAAATTAGATGTGTGATCGACGGTTATCGGGTGGCTATTAACAATTAAGCAGCTTGCTATCGACAGAAATTGGGCTGCTTAGGACAAAAAGAATGGTGAGATCGCCCACGGCAACATACGCCGCCTTCAATTAGAAAGGTTCTGCAAAAGATCACTGCATGATAGGGTACCGACAATTTGGTGGGCACTAAGAACAAAAAAGAGGTTGCTTACAACGTTAATAAGGCAGCAAGTGACAGAAAAAGTCCGGCTAACGACGTTTCGCATCTAGTTTGAAGGTATATCGACAATAATCGGTGGGCTTACAACAGAAAAGGTTGTGCGGTCGACAAAAAGATTTGCTCTATGGACGACATTAATAAGCTAATAGTCTTAGGTCGTGCTAATTACCTAACTCCTTCTGTACCTCTTCTTCGAACAGCTCAATGATTTGCTGGGGATCGCTCGTCTTGTATTCCTCCTTTAAAATCTGCTCAAGCTCAAGCCACATCAGATTTTTTTCGTATAAATCCCGTTCATAGTCATGATTCAGCTCCTCAAGCGTCAGCCCCAATGCATCTGCAAATGCCTGGTGTTCCGGAAGATCGCTCTTATCGGGTCCCTGTGAAATAAATTCATCCAGCTCCTCATCGGATACTGTCACACCATACTTCTCACTGGCTAAGCGAATCCAGGTTGCCAGTTCATCCTTCTGCTGTTCGGCCAGTTGAATCACCTGATCCTGATTGAGATCTGTTTCATAATACAGAGCTTCCTCTGTGAGCGTGTAAATGATGAATTTCTTCAGAGAGTCATTTGTGTCATAGGTTTTCGCTTCAGCAATGGCTTGATCGTATACATTTTTATAGTCTTCATAAGTAAAGGTCTCTAACATTTGGTGTTGTTCTTCCGGAGTTTTAAAGACGATATCGATTTGTTCGCCGGCAACAGGCTGACAACCTGCAATCGTTAATACCCCGGCAATCATCATCGGCAAGAACCTCATCTTTTTCAACATCATCCCCCCCTTAATTTGTTAAATGTAAATATCTATTCTATTTTAACATTCCGCGAGGATACAGATGCTAAAAAGAGGAAAATATTCCATTTCAATTTATGATTGTAAAAACATGATTTGCTTATGCACCTTTGAAATTAGAAGATCAATCAAGCTGGATTGAATGTGGTAAAGTTGATTGAAAAAGTGTAATCGGAGGGGAAACGTCATGGAAAGCATGCCGGAAAAAAATCTGTTTATGATCTGCAGAGAGGTTAAACGGACTGCGTTCAGCTCAATGCCTGAAAACTTTACTGTAAGGACGATGGAAAAAAAGGATATGGAGGCATGGCTGGCAATGCCTTTTGATGATAAGGCTACGGTGAAAGAATACCGGTCATTTATGGTGGATTATTTCAACCGCGTGTATCTACAGGATGAAGAACAGTTTTATAACAAAACTTTATTTGTTTTTAATGAGCAAAACCAGCCAGTCGCAACCTGTGCGACCTGGAAAGCGTACGGGAAATTCACTGCCATCCACTGGTTTAAGGTAGTCAAAGAACTTGAGGGTCAAGGAATAGGCAGAGCTTTGTTAACAATCATCATGGACAGTTTAAGTGACAGTGATTATCCTGTTTATCTGCACACGCAGCCTGAAAGCTTCCGTGCGATAAAACTGTATTCTGATTTTGGTTTTCAGCTGCTGACAGATAAACGTTTCGGAACGAGAGACAACCATCTCGAAGAATGTCTTCCCTATCTGCAAAAAGCTATGCCTCCACAGGACTTTCATCAGCTGATTTTGACAGAAGCACCGGAGGATTTTATAGAAGAATTGAAAGATGTAGTGACGGAGGAGTTTTGACTTTATGAAATGAAAAGATAAAATCGCGATGATTTTATCTTTTTTTGAAACCGGGATTCGTTCTGTTTTGTCTAAAGGGTAGGAAGGGGGAGATCAATTGGATCTGGGTGAAAAAGAGCGCTGTTTAAAAGCAGCCATGGAGATGCATGGCGATTACTTAAAACGTCTCGTTTATTCTTATGTGAAAGATCTACAAAAAACAGAGGACATTGTTCAGGATGTTTTTGTTAAATTCTATATTCATTTTGATTCGTTTGAAAAGCGTTCCTCAGTTAAAACATTTTTATACCGGATTGCTGTGAATGAGGCTCAAAACTATTTAAGAAGCTGGTCTTACCGCAAGATTGATGTGGTAGAGAAAATTAGAAAATGGACAAAAGGAGATCCTGTTGAGGAATCATACATAAATAAAGAACAAGCAGAATCAGTCGCGTCGCTAATTAATATGCTTCCTGTGAAATACCGTGAAGTGCTCTGGCTTTTCTATTATATTGAGTTATCAATTCAGGATATTGCAGAGGTGTTGGACTGCTCGCCTAACACAGTGAAAACCCGTTTAGTAAGGGGAAGGAAGCTCGCGAAAATATCAATAGAGGAGGGTGAGTATGAGTATTAAACATGAATTGGATCAATCGATTCCGTCTTCTGTGCGGCTTACTGAAGATGAAAGGAGAACAATCCTCCACCGTATTCATCAGCAGCCCTCGCGAAACTTTAACGTAAAACCTTTATTAGCTGGTGCTATGACCATGTTGCTTCTTGTCATTCTGATCCCTGCCTTCCAATCCATTCAGCAAGCAAGTGAATTGAGTATCCAAAAAATCACCGTTCCTGATGTTCAGGACGGGAAATTAATCAATTCCATTTACTTAGATAACATGAATGAATTGGTTTTCTCGGATGGTACTGGCATTGTTGCTTACGATGTGGTGAATGAAGAGAAAAAAATACTGACAAATATGGATCATCAGTCTTATGATTGGGTTATTAACGATCGCTGGCTTGCGTGGACTGATCTCGAATCACAGCTTCATGTATTAAATCGGAGCACAGGCAAGGTGTTTTCGATGCAAGAAGGAGATACTTATCACTCATTAGCAATTAGCCACGATTATTTAATTTATATGGCTCCTGATTCAGAAAGGAAACACATGGCTTACTTCAGAATGGATTTGAATACACACGAAGCGCAAGAATTTCATGAAATGACAGGAAGCAGCCATAGCAAAGTATCTATAGAAAATGAGGTTATTGTCATTGCCGAAGAATTAAAAGGTCATGTGAATGAAACACGTTTTACAGCCCATGACATTAATACGCTGGATTTGATTTTGCTTCACGAGGTACCGCTTGATACAGCTCAAGAAGTACAATTAAATGACGGGAAAATATACGCGAAGTTGTTGGATGATAAAAATCGTCAGGTGTTTGGATATGTTGATATGAATACAAACTCATTCGTAGAAATAGATACGCCTCCTTTTGAGAGCTATGCGATATCTGGCGAGTATTTGCTCCTTACCGTTTGGGATGCTAAACGAGAAACTGACTCAGCTCAATTATTTAAAATAGAAGAAAAAAATGCGATCGCGACTGAAGAACTGGCTGATTTAGAAGAAAGATTAATCAGGCCAAGGTTAACCGTTGGGGGAGATTTTATGTTCAACGGAGAAGGTGCGGACGGATCGGTGTATGTGATGGGAAAATGAGTTGTGGCGATCCTTACGTACCTGATTTTCGAAATAGGATCAATTTATTTTCCTTCTAACCCTTTTTTTCTCGACTTTGAAAAATGTAACCACCTAAGCATATGATCAGAACAGCAAAAACGTTGAGCAATAAATTACCGGTTGTGCCAAACTGGTCTATTGTTAAAGCAAGTAGAAAACAACCAATAAATAAGATGAAAAAACCAAAGGATATTCTCATATAACACCGCCTGGGGAGTAATATGCTTATTTTACCAGTAAAGTCACCAAAACACATCCTCAACCCGAATCTTTAGACACAGCTTTTATTGGGCGTTATCATACACCTAACACTGATTTAAAAACAGAAAGGGTGACGAACATGAAAGTATTGGTGATTGGAGCAAACGGTCAGGTAGGGAAACATCTGGTGGCGAAAATTCAGGATACAAGTGACATCAAGGCAAAGGCGATGATCCGAAAAGAGGAGCAGGTTCCTTATTTTGAGGATCTTGGCGCTGAAACGGTATTAACGGATCTTGAAAAAGCGGACATTGATGAGATTGCAAAAGCAGCTGAAGGAACGGATGCCATCGTTTTTACAGCAGGATCAGGTCCTAAAACAGGTGATGATAAAACGATGCTGATTGATTTGGACGCTGCGGTGAAAACGATTGAAGCGGCTAAAAAAGCAGGCGTAAAGCGTTATATTATGGTCAGCTCGTTTGACACAACGCGTGAGGAAATTCAGTCTGTGCCGTCCTCATTTGCACCATATGTTGTTGCGAAGCATTACGCGGACGTCTGGTTACGTGCAACAGATCTCGATTACACGATTGTTCACCCGGGCGGACTGACAAATGACGCAGCAACCGGTAAAGTACAGGCGGCTGAAAATGTTGGACGCGGTGAAATCCCGCGTGAGGATGTTGCAAGCGTGTTGCTCGCAACGCTGCAAAACGACTCGACGATCGGAAAAGAATTTCAGGTAGTCGGCGGGGAAACCACTGTTGACGATGCTGTGAAAGCTTTATAACTGAACATCCTAACACCCATCCTGAAAGCTAACAGGATGGGTGTTTTTTTGTATGAATGTATAGATGATGATGGTAAAATCAAGAAAATGGGTATGGGGGTTCGGTGGATGAAGAAGCTTTCAGTAGTGATGATCTTAATTGTTTTGCTGTCCTTCAGTGGATGGTTTACGTTTGACTATGTGAGTCAGGCAGGGAGCTTCACCAAAACGAGTCATTCCTCCATGCATGATCCGACTGTTTTTGATCAGGGTAAGGAAATGTATCTGGCGTACGACGTTATATGGGAAGGGATCGGGTCACCTGAATTGAAAGGGATTGAAGTACGGCAAAAAGGTCTGACGATGGAAAAGGAAGCAGCGGATTTCCATGTTGAAGTATTGATCAATCCAAGCATGACAATGGGTTTGCTTGACGCGGATTTGTTTTACGAACTTGGCATGGATCAGTCGTTACTTGAAGTCGACGGCTTTCAGGTGGAAGGTCCTTTTCAAATTATCCTTCGTGTGAAGGGAGCGGATGTGCGGGAGGAATTTGATGTGACAGAACTTGCCGTGACATACGAAAAATTTGGCGTTGACCTGATTGAGTATATTGATATGGATGAGGGCGTGCTGGATCTTGAGTAGATCATGAGGCTGTCCTATTTTGTGAAGTAAACCTGGAAGAGACGTTTTGATGGAATCGGGCTTAGGAGTGAAGGAATAAAGTAATCTAGTGAAGGGATTCGGCTACCTGAATGAAGGGATTATGGTGGCCCTGGACCCTAATGAAGGAATTAATTTTTCAAACGAGGGAATTAAATTTTGAAAAGAAGGGATAAAAATCCAGAAAGAGTGAATAAGTCGCGCAAGTGAAGGAATCCCGACCGCCTCCCCGACCATACCGCCTCCAGGCCAATCACTCAAAAAACAGACCCCCTCAATAGGGAGCCTGCTCTCTCATCCTTATGACTCGTTAATCACTACATCCTTCAGCTGGTAAAGGCCGCTTGGGTTCATCCAGAAGCCTTCCACATCGTCAGCGTGGCCAGCCAGATAAGTCTGGTGCTGCAGGTAAATCATCGGTGCGAGCTCAATCAAACGTTCTTGTGCATCCCGGTATAGTTGAGCCTGCACAGCTTCATCATTCGTTTGTCTGGCTTCTTCAAGGTTGGCATCGATCTCTTCATCGCGCAGCATAAAACGGTTTCCTGCTGAACCAATTTGAGATGAGTGGAATAGTGAATACAGTCCGTTATCTGCGTTCGCATTCTGGTTGGACCATCCGAGAATGAACATGTCGTGATTACCCTGTGCTGTCTGGTCGAGGTAAGCACCCCACTCCAACACTTCAACCTCCACATTTACGCCGATTTGTGAAAGGGCGTCCTGTACGGCAACCGCGATATTTTCGCGCTCCGGGTTGTCATTGGTCCAGATTGTTGTGTCAAAACCATTTTCATAGCCGGCTTCTGCAAGCAATGCCTTTGCCTGCTCCACATCATATTCGAGACCCGGCAGGTCATTAGCAGCGTTTGGTACCGGCGGCGCAAGTGGACCTGTCGCGACCGTTCCGTAACCGTCATAAATGCCGTTGATGATTTCCTCTTTATTGATCGCCATTGAGATCGCCTGTCTTACGCGGACATCGTTAAACGGCTCTTTTTCTAAATTGAATCCGATATAGTTCAATCCAACGCTGTCCTGTGTTGTCAAAGAAGCATTTTCAAGCTGTTCGACACGTGCTGCTTCATTTGGCGCGAGTGGATCAATGATATGGGCATACCCTGTTTCAAGATTGGCGACACGCGTTGAACCTTCAGGCACAATCTGAAATTTCACAGAATCGTAGTCAACCGCACCATCCCAGTAGTCTTCATTTTTTACTAAAATCATTTCCTCACCCGGCGTCCAGCTATCAAATTTTAAGAAGCCGGTTCCGGCAGGGTTATTATTCACATACGTGCCAGGCTGTTCGCCGTTTGCCACCGCTTCATAGTCTGCCTCGATAGACGCCGGACTCACAATTGAGCCGCCAACGTTTGACAGGTTCGCTAAAAGTGGAGCAAATGGGTAGCTCAAGTTAAAGCGAACCGTATAATCATCCACAACCTCGACGCTTTCGACCATTTCAAACTGAACCGCCCGTGGAGAACCGATTTCCTCATCTAAAATACGATCAAAGTTCGCTTTTACAGCCTCCGCGTTAAAAGGGGTTTCGTCATGAAACTCTACACCTTCACGAAGCTTAAATTCCCACGTTACATCATCAATTGTTTCCCAGGATTCTGCAAGAGCCGGCTGAATTTCAGCATTTTCATCCTGGGTCACGAGGCGTTCATACACCTGAATCTGCATATTGGCAGACGGGATATCGTTTGTTAAATGAACATCCATAGACACTGCATCTGATAGTGTGGCAATCACAAGCTCGCCACTACCATCTGAGGATGATCCTTCAGAAGAGGACGATTCACTTCCACCTGCACATGCTGATAAGACAAGAGTTAATAAGATCATTGCTGTAAAAATCCACGCTTTTTTCATGTAGCACTCCTCCTGATCTGAAATTTATTTAGTGTTACGAAAATTCTAATAATTGAAATTATAATCATGGTTTTGCTGTGAAATCAACCTTAAATTGAGAATGATTCTTTTTAACCGTTTAAAGTGAAAGAGTAAGTTGGTGTGATGGTCACTTTTTTTATGTAAGAACAGGAAAATTTAGTTTAGCGAAATAAATAGGCTGTGAAGGTGACTGGTGATGGAATTGATTATTGAAGTGAAGGGATTAAGTCCGGTAATGAAGGGATCCGGACATTGGAATGAAGGGATTATAGGGTCTCGGGGCCTTAGTGAAGGAATAAATTTTTCAAACGATCGAATAAAATTTTCAGAAGAAGGGATAAAAATCTGGAAAGACTGAATCACTTCCACGAGTGAAGGAATTCAACAAACCAGCTACTATTTATCAGCTCATCACCATCGCGCAATTTTCCATACAAAAACGGACCCTTTTTCAGGATCCGTTTTTTATTTAAATTTAGGGGGGACAGGATTAATGGTCGTGCGCTTCGCCTTTTTTCAGTGCGATGACTGCAGTTGGCGGAGTTTCAAATGTTTTTACTACCTCAGCTTCCTGATGAGCAAGGTCAACCAGTGTCAGGTTCATCTCAGCCGGGTCTGTAATATAAAGGTTTCCTTCAATGAGTGACATAGATGGACTTGGTGCGCCGTGTCCATGCCCTTCAGATGGTGCGATTGGTTCAATGGCAGAAATGCTTCCTTCGATTTCTCCGGCTGATAAATGAACGGTATAAACCTTACCATCCTTTCCAAGGACATAAGCATGTTCTTCGTCCATCGCCATGCTGCCAACGTATTCCGTACCTAAGTCAACCGTACTTACGGAACGTTCTTTTAAATCAAGAATGGAGATATGTGTATTTAATTCAGGATTGTCCTCGCTACTGTAATTACCGATGATATAGTCAGCGTTATCTAACCCTTTCAATGATCCAACGCGTGCGTTTTGATCAGGTAAAGGAATTTCAATTGCTTTCTGTTCAGTTACGCTGTAAATCAGCAGCTGTCCCTCGCAGCCGAAGGCAATCGTTTCTGTGTCTCCTGAACCACCCGATGCTTCACCGTGAAGGCCTGGACATCCTGCAAAACGATTCAATTCTTCGCCCGCTGCATTAAATAGTGCTACGCCTTCCGGAAGTGGCTGAGGGTTATCTTCAGGTGTGTAAGACGCTAAAACATGTCCATCCGACAGCGGCACTGCCACACCATGATGGGGTGCAACCTGAATTGTCGTGACCGGTGTCAGTTCGTTTTCAGTTGTAAAGGCAGTCTCACCGAATACTTGAACCTCACCACTGCCATCATAAAAAATAGCAGAATTGCCTCCGTGATTAACGAAATGAGTAGGTTCATCTCCGATTAATTCAAAAGTAGAAAGGGATGGAGCCTCCACGTAATCATGGGCATGATCACCGTGTGCCTCAGACCAGACACCAGAATCTAAAAGCTTTACGCTTCCACTTTCGCGATCACTCACAAAAAGGTGGCGATCGTCCGCTGCGAGACGAATCGCAGATGTTTTTGTATCAAAGGATTCTGTAGCTTCATATCCCTCGCTGTCAATGATCCACACACCATTTTCGTGAGAGACAGCAAGCCGTGCATGACTTGCGGCGTGCTCATGATCGTGGTGCTCGTCTTCCTCATGTTCTTCTTTGTTTGACTCCGTTGCTTCCTCTGCTTGTGAGGCGCTTGTCTCCGGACTTTCTTCCTGCGCAGTGTCACTCGTGTTACAGGCAGCAAGAACGAGTGTGCCCAGGACAGACCACAGCATGATTAAAAAACGATTCATTCGTATTAGCACTCCTTTTATGTAAATAATAACGGTTACGATTTACATCATAAACGCTAGGAAAAGTTTATGCAAGCAGGAATTAAAAGATGAATGGAAATGGCAGGTGGTCAGTGTCGCTTTGGGGTGAGCAGGGAGAATAGACGTATTGAAGTTGAATCAGCGTTTGTAAGAGTGATGGAATCAAGTGCTGAAGTGAAGGTATTAAGACCGTTAGGGAGGGGATCCGGGCACTGTAATGAAGGAATAATGGGAGCCCGAGACCTTAGTGAAGGAATACATTTTTCAAACGACCGAATTAATTTTTTAAAAGAAGAGATAAAAATCTGGAAAGCCTGAATAACTCCCACAAGTGATGGAATTCCGAAAACCAGCTCCAGCCACAATCACCCTCTCAGTTACCCAACTGCATTTAGCGACAAGAACTTTGCAAAACCTAAGGTCTATATCGTACAAGTTTGACCGAAAACTAATACAATACCGTTCAACCTCAGGACTATTCATCCTGAAATTGGGTATTAGTTCATTATGTAATGCGATGCGACCAAAGCACTCATTTGTGGAATGAGTGAAACATTTCCAAATAAGGGTCGTAATCAATAACCGAGGTGAATTATTATGTATTATCAGGAACCGAAGACGGAGACATTCTATTCTGTTGCATATGTAATTATGTTTGGCGTTGCCATTTTATTTTTAGGTGCGGTCACTCTATTACCTATTGTGTTGTTTTTTATCTACCAGGCTTCCTGGATCTGGTTTATCGCGTGGATGACACCGTTGTTTGGCTGGCTGAACTGGGTGACGATCCGACATGCTGAAAAGGTGTTTTGGAAAGAGAAGCATCACGCTCATTATGAAGTAAGAGATGGTCACTTTTACGGAACCACCTATCGAATTGAAGAAAAGCAGCGGAAAAGAGAACATTCTTTTCCACTCTCGGATATTAATAGAGTTGTGATGTTGCCTTACATTATCAGGATCGTGACGAGGCCGAGCAGGGAGTTTTATGACTATGGCAATGCTCCAAGAACGATCAAAGTGACTGCTCCAATGATTGCTGTGGTAACGGACAATGATCTGGTTGAAATGCTGATGGCTGAGAATGATATGACGACAATCGACCAGTGGGTGAAGTATTTCGAAGAGCAGGGAGTTCCAATCTCTTATTCATCAAAACTGTTATACTATTATGCAAATAAACAATGGTATAGTCGTACACAAAGGCACCAGCATCTCCTGAATGATGAGAACGTAGTGCCATTTAAGCCGTCAGCATACAATAATATCGTTGAGGCGAGTGAGATCCTTCACAGAGAATGGACTAGAAAGGTCAATGATGATTTATCGATTGATGAATTGAATGAATTACATGAGAAAAAGTTGAAGAAGCGTAAAAGAGGCAGATTGATCAGCGCCTTTGTTTTGGGGTTCTTTATGCTCCTGGCCTTTTTATCTGTCATTTAAATGGAGGGAGTACCATGAATCAATTATCACCGTCAGAAATCAGAGAAATGATACGCGCAAATGAATGGACAAAGCCGACTGCCGGACTGGCAAACGGCTATATACAGACGAACCTTGCCGTGCTGCCAAAGGATCTGGCGTTTGAGTTTCTATTGTTTTGTCAGCGTAATCCGAAGCCGTGTCCGATTATTGATGTAGTAGAAGCCGGGGAAATCTCGGCACGGTTCGCAGCCCCCGATGCCAATATGAAAACAGATATTCCGAAATACCGCATTTATCGAAATGGTGAGATGACCGAAGAGTGCGAGAACGTTTCTGACATTTGGGATGAGAATATGGTTGGTTTTTTAATTGGATGCAGCTTTACGTTTGAGGAGGCTCTTCTGCAAAACGGGATTCCGATTCGTCATCATGAAGAGCAGTGTAATGTACCGATGTATAAAACGAATATTGCATGTACAAAAGCAGGGCGATTTGAAGGGCCGATGGTGGTCAGCATGCGCCCGATGAGCGAGCAGGAAGTGATTCGTGCTGTTCAGGTGACGAGCCGATTCCCTTCTGTGCACGGGGCGCCGGTGCATATCGGCAGTCCTGAAAAAATCGGAATACAGGACATCCATAATCCGGATTTTGGAGATTCCGTCACGATCAAAGAAGGCGAAGTTCCTGTATTTTGGGCATGTGGGGTCACACCGCAGGCGATCGCCATGCATGTTAAGCCCGAGCTGATGATTACGCATTCTCCAGGTCATATGTTTATAACTGATTTGAAGAATGAAGAGTTTTCGGTTTTGTAGAGACTTAGTTGATAGTTGGAACCTCTTGCTATTAGCAGGGGGTTTTCTCTTTTAGAAACACTATCAAAGTTTCCATACATATTTTAGAATAAATGGTATCCTTGGTTTAAGGATTATTTCCAAAAGGGGGATGCTATTTGTTTTGGGATGAAGCTTCACTCACTGTGCTGATCATCTTTGTGATGATGTTTGCGATTGGGTCGTTTTTGAATATTATGTTCAAAACGACCAAAAGACGTGACTGGCTGACCATGTTCTTATTCTGTTTTGTGTTCTCAGCTTTTTTTGTCGGTATATTTAACTATTTCTGATTGATAGGAGGGAGTGAAATGCATAGATACGGGCCAGGTGTTTTAATCTCGATTATCATATTTCTCGTGCTTGTTGTCATTAATGACTGGTATTATGCCAATACAGGGCCGTTAAATGCGATTGTGATGGTGCTGAGCAGCTACAGTATCTTATTTCCTTATCTCATTGAGAAGAAAAAATGGAAAACCCATCTATTATTTTTCCTGATGTTGATCGTAGTCATCTCATTCTCCATTCCACAGGTTACATATGTCGAGGCGGAGTCAACAGTTGTGGAGGAATATGGATTGGTTGACATCACAGATAGAGGGAACCTGCCATTAATGATAGAACGTTGGGAAGATCGGATTAATCCTTTTCATCCTCATACTGCCTATTATTTTTCAGGAGTGAATGAAGATGGGAAAAATGTTTCTGTGATGGTGACTGCTGACGAGAAGAGAATAGTGGAAATAAATCCATAACGGAGAGCGATCCTTCTCATAGCTGGGGTCGCTTTTTCATGGGAAGAGAATATCCCTTTTGAAGGATATAAAATATTCCTTATAAAAAACTTGTTGCAATCGCTTTCAGGATATTCTATAATTCAAATCAATTAATCCGAAACGTTTCGGGAGCGTGATGAAATGACGACTATAAAAGATATTGCAAAGACAGCCGGCGTTTCCGTAACAACTGTTTCGCGTGCCCTAAATGGGTATTCGGATGTAAACGAAGCGACCCGTAAAAAGATTGTAGAAACAGCAAGACAGCTGAATTACACGCCTAACACGATTGCCCGCAGCCTCGTGATGAAGAAGTCAAAAACAATCGGATTACTTGTATCAGGATTTATCAGAGAAAGCCTGAAGGATAATTTTATGCTGAATGTACTGGCAGGGGTCAATGACTTCGCCTCTGGCACGGATTACGATATTGTATTGTTCAATACGAATTCATCTAAGCAGAGAGAAAAAACGTATCATCAGCTGTGCCGCGAACGTCAGGTGGACGGTGTTGTTATCCAGGGAATCAAAACCGATGATCCTTATCTTGAGGAGATTATTGATGGAGATATACCTTGTGTACTTGTCGACATTCCTAAAATGGGTCCGAAAACTGGCTATGTTTCAACAGACAATGTAATCGGAGCCTATGAAGCGGGTAAGCATTTACTTGGACTTGGACATACAAAAATAGCGATGATTAACGGTCATGACCAGGCTTTCGTCAGTCAGGAGCGACTTGATGGTTTCCAAAAAGCGCTTAATGAAGCTGGATTATCTCTGCTTCAGGTAGAGAACGGAGGATTTTCTGAAGAAGGCGGGAGAGCAAGCTTGCTGAATATAATGAGCCAGCATCCTGATGTAACTGCGATCTTTTGTGCGAGTGATTTAATGGCCATCGGAGCTTTGTCAGCATTAAAGGAACTCGGCAAAAGTGCACCTGAAGACTTGTCGATTGTCGGATATGACGATATTTTACTTGCTAAATATGTAACACCTGCTCTGACCACGGTTTCTCAGGATACACACGGACTCGGTTATGAAGCAGCTAAAATGCTGATCGGTATGCTGGAGGGTAAGCAGCCTGGAAAGACGATAGTAAAACATGAATTAATGATTCGGGACTCAAGCCAACAGTGTCTATAATTTATCGGCGCAAGATAAAGCTTGGGTTCTTTTTTTGACTAAATCCGAAACGTTTCGGATGCTGATAGGAGAGGCTTTTATGAACTATAGAGTGATCAAAGAAAACGATTTGTTTTTACTGACTGATGAAAAGGGAGATATTGTTTCTAATCATACATATGAGCTTGGGCTCTACACAAAGGACACGCGATTCCTAAGTAAATTCAAGCTGTTAATCAACGGGGAGTCACCGATCCCGCTGCATTCAGATGGTGGTGAAAACTTCCGTTCCAGCATTCTTTTGACGAACCCGCATCAGGAAAAAGACGGGGAGCTGATTCTGTGGAGAGAGTCGATTCAGATTGAGCGGACCAGGTTTATCCATGATGATGTTCTATACGAAACGGTAAAGGCAACAAGCTTTTTCCCAAAAGAAGTATCCTTTAATCTCGGCCTGCAGGCGGATGCCGATTTTGCGGATATGTTCATTGTCCGGGGTTTTCAAAATGGAGAGGTAGGTAAAAAAGGCGCGACAATTTCAGAGCCTGGAAGTATTACTTTTACCTACAACGGTGCTGATCAGATCAACCGGAGAACTGTGATCAGCTGGGACGAGCCGGAACGCAATGCGCACGGCGGAACGGTCGATTTCACCTGGACGCTAAATCACGGGGAATCGAAGGAGCTGACGTTCACTGTGGAAGCGCTTCAACAGGATGAGGCAAGTAAAGTGACGGATCAGGAAAGCGCGTTGAAGGCACTGCAGCATTCCTATCAGCAGTGGAATGATTCATTACCGCGAATCAGAACGGATCACCATCAGCTGGAGAAGCTGATTCAACGTGGTACAGACGATCTGAGAGTGCTGCTGACGGATGTTGGACATGGCTCATTTCCAGTCGCAGGTCTTCCATGGTTTGGCGTTCCATTTGGACGTGACAGCCTGATCGCTGCCCTTCAGCTTTTGCCTTTCAATGCAGAGGTGGCAAAAGGAACGCTGCGCACGATGGCGCATTATCAGGGAACGAAGGTGGATGCATGGAGAGATGAGCAACCCGGGAAAATCATGCATGAAATTCGTTACGGAGAGCTTGCGAACACAAATCAAATTCCTTTTGCTCCTTACTATGGAAGTGTTGATTCCACACCGCTGTTTCTGATGCTTCTCGTGGAAACGGTGAACTGGACAGGGGATTTGAAGCTGGCTGAGGAGCTGCGTTCCAATATTGATCGTGCCCTTGAATGGATTGATCAATATGGAGACCGTGATGGTGATTTGTTTGTTGAATATCATCAGGAAGCATCAAAAGGGATTGCCAATCAGGGATGGAAGGATTCCGGTGACTCGGTTGTTCATCGAAATGGTGACTATGCGAAATCTCCAATTGCATTAAGTGAAGTTCAGGGATATGTGTATCAGGCGAAAACGGGTATTGCCAGACTTCTTGACAGGCTGGGTGAATCCGGGCGTGCGGAAGCATTGAGAGTTCAGTCTGAACAGTTGAAAGAAAAGTTCAATCAGGATTTTTGGATGGAAGATGTACAATTTTACGCCATCGCATTAGATGAACATAAAAAACAGGTGGGAACGATCACATCGAATCCCGGTCACCTTTTACAGTCGGGCATTCTGACGGAAGAAAGAGCGAAGAAAGTCTCTGAACAGCTGACAAATGACAATATGTTTTCAGGATATGGCATCCGGACAATGGCTGTGGGAGAAGCCGGTTATAATCCAATGAGTTATCACGACGGCAGTGTGTGGCCGCATGATAACAGCATGATTCTGCTCGGCATGGGCAAGCTTGGTCATCAAAGACAAATGAACCAGGTGATTGATGGGCTGATCGAGGCCTCCGGACATTTCGAGTATGATCGTCTGCCGGAGCTTTTCTGCGGCTATGATGCATCGCTGAATAAAGTGGTTCCATATCCGGTTGCGTGCTCGCCACAGGCGTGGGCTGCTGGAACACCTCTGACCTTTATTCAATCCTTGTTAGGGATTTTCCCTGACAGCTTAAATAATAGGATTTTAATTAACCCTGTATTACTTGATTCCATGGATGAATTACAAATCGATGAACTGAAGGTGGGTGAAGGGGTTCTTTCGCTTAATGTGAAAAGAATTGGAGACAAAGTAAATGTTGACATTGTGAAAAATACAACGGGCTTTGACATCGAAAATCGTTTAACGGCACGAACTCATTAAAAGGGGAAAAGGAGCGAATAAGCATGAAAAAGAAATGGATGGTTTCAATGAGTGTAACAGCACTATTAGCAGGTGGCGTCTTAGCTGGATGCAGTTCTGATAATGGTGGGGAAGGCTCTTCTGATGAAGGTGGTAAAACAACAATCACGCTTGCAGGATGGGGAGGAAATCCGACTGAGCAGGATCTGCTGCAACAGACATTGGATGATTTTGAAGCGCAAAATCCGGATATCGATGTCAAGCTTGAGGTCATTGCAGATCAGTACATGGACGTAATGAAAACGCGGCTGATCGGCGGGGAGGGTCCTGATGTTTTTTATCTGGATGCCTTTGAAGCACCGGCTCTAATTGAGACAGGCGTTCTTGAACCACTTGATGATTACGTGACAGAAGAATTCGATGTAGAGGATTTTGAAGCACCGTTACTTGAAGCCTTCCAGCAGGATGGCGTCACATACGGATTCCCGAAGGATTATTCCACACTGGCTCTTTTCTATAACAAAACCCTGTTTGAAGAGGCTGGCGTAGAAGTGCCGACAACTTGGGAAGAAATGATGGAAGTGTCTAAAGCACTTACGAAGGATGGCGTTTACGGATATGGTGTAGCACCTGAGCTTGCACGTCAGTACTTTGTAGCTGAATCACTGGGAGGCAGTGTAGTAGAGGATAACATGGCGAACTTCGGCAGTGATGAGGTGATCGAAGCACTGCAGCCAATTATTGATCAGCACAATGTCGATAAAACATCTGCACAGCCTTCAGAAGTAGGTGCCTCATCAGGTGGAGATATGTTCGGACAGCAGCGTGCAGCAATGGTACTTGAAGGAAACTGGAACATTCCTTACTTAGAAGAGACTTTCCCTGAATTAGAATACGGAACAGCTGAGGTGCCAACGATTAACGGTGAAAAAGGAACGATGGCGTTTACGGTGTCTTACGTTATGAATGCTGCCTCTGAAAAGAAAGAAGCATCATGGAAGCTGATTGAGTACCTGACTGGTAAAGAAGGAATGGAAACATGGACAAGTAAAGGGTTCGCTCTTCCGACACGTAAATCAGTTGCTGAAAAGCTTGGTTATGCCAATGATGAGCTGCGCGGTCCGCTTGTAGCAGGTGCAGAGTATGCAACTGTCTGGGCAAACGGAACAAACCTGCCAACAATCACAAACAACTTCAATAACCAGTTTGTCAGTGCGTTCCTTGGTGAGCGTCCACTGGATGAAGCGTTAAAAGAAGCAGAGGAGCAGGCAAACAGCGAAATTGAGGCCAATAATTAATCAGCCGTAACTTTAAAGGGAGGAAGCTGGCGAAGCAATCGTCAGCTTCTTACTTGAAATGGGAGTGACATAAGATGAGCCGTAAATACAGCCGAAAGAAATTGCAGGAAGCGGGACAGGGATATTTCTTTATGTCTCCAACCCTTTTCGTATTAGCCTGTTTTATTCTTGGACCGATCTTTTACGCTGTTTTCCTGTCGTTTCACAACGTCCGTTTACTCGGAGAAACAGCCTTTAATTTTGTGGGATTTGCCAATTACGAGCGGGTATTTGATGACCGCAGAGCACTGATTGCGCTATGGAATACGTTTAAGTATGTGATTATCGTTGTACCGTGTCAGACCGTCCTTGCGATTGTCCTGGCGGCAACGTTAAATGCAGGAATGAAGGGTGAAAAGTTTTTCAGGATTGTCTACTTCCTGCCGACGTTAACATCCTCAGCCGTTTTAACACTGATTTTTATGTGGATGTATAACCGTGAAGGGTTAGTAAACTTTGGATTAGAATCACTCGGTCTACCTACATATGATTTTATAGGTGATCCGAATGTCGCTTTAACAGCTATTATGATTATGAACATTTGGGCTACAGCACCATTCTTTATGGTTATCTATCTGGCAGCCCTTCAGGATATACCGGATTCTCTGTATGAAGCAGCAGAACTGGACGGAGCTGGACCGATTCGCAAATTCTGGTCCATTACCGTTCCTCACTTAAAGCCGATTACCTCGTTTGTTGTGATTATGGGGATCATTGGCACGTTCCAGCTATTTGACCAGTCTTATATTTTCTCAGGCGGTTCAGGTGGACCGGATAACTCGACGCTTACTGTGGTGCTATTAATTTATCAGTATGCTTTTAAAACGATGGATACGATGGGATACGCAACAGCGATTGCCTTTATGCTGGCGATTGTCATTTTAGTAGCGACACTTCTTCAGCGCAAATTTTCAAAAGAGGAAAATCTTTATTAGAAGGGCGGGATTGATGTGAAGAAAAAAACGAGCATTGGACGAATCATTTTGTACGGAATCCTTAGCCTTTATGCGCTTATTACACTGATTCCATTTCTATGGGCGCTGTCATCTTCCTTTAAGCCTTTATCTGAAATTGTCAGTGGTGCGATTACCTTTATTCCCGAAAATTTCACGCTCGATAATTATCGCCAGATTTTTATAGAGGAGGAGCTGTTTCCGCGCTGGATGTTTAACAGTGTGTTTATTGCTACTGTCGGAACAGGATTAAATCTGATTTTTAATTCGATGGCGGGTTATGCACTGGCGAGACTGTCTTTCCCGGGGAAAAAAGGGCTCTTCATCATTATTCTTGCTGTCCTGATGATTCCGGCACAGGTGACGATGATTCCAAACTATCTGATTCTCCGTGAATTTGGCTGGCTGAACAGTTATCAGGGAATGATTGTACCGTCTATGATCAACGCAACCTTCATCTTTATGATGCGTCAGTTCTTCGTGAATTTCCCGAAGGAGCTTGAGGAGGCAGCTGCAATTGACGGACTGAGCCGGATCGGGACCTTCTTCAAAGTCGTGCTCCCACTCGCAAAGCCGGCGCTTGCTGCTCAGGCAATCTTCGTTTTCATGGGATTCTGGAATGACTTTATGCGTCCGCTGATTATCATGACTGATTCAAGCATGTACACCCTGCCGCTTGGCCTTAACACGTTCAAGGGTCAGTTCGTCAGCTACTGGAACTACATCATGGCAGCATCAATGGTCTTTACGCTTCCAGTGCTTGTGATTTACGCGTTCTTCAATAAGTATTTTATTAAAGGACTGTCATTAACAGGAGGCAAATAAACGTTTGTTTGATAGATGATAACATGGAGAAAATGGCTCTTTTAGGAGTCATTTTTTCTTTTTGAAGGAGGGGTTTATTTGTATCCGAGAGCAAAGGTGTTTGGACTGATCATTCAGGATGGGAAGCTGCTACTTGAAGAATACGGGGAAGAGCCTGCAAAAGGCAGTGGTTATTTTTATCGGCCTCTGGGCGGTTCAATTGAGTTCGGTGAGAGGTCTGATGAAGCGCTTGTGAGGGAGTTTCGGGAAGAGCTTGGATATGAGGTTTTGATCGATGAATATGTGACTTGTCTGGAGAATATATTTTGGGTTGAGGAGGAGATGGGGCATGAGATTATTCAGGTTTACCTTGTGTCATTTCAGGATGATGAAGCGGCTGGGAAATCTGAGTATGGCATTATAGATAAACCTGGTGGCAGAGCGGTGTGGGTGCGGATTGATGAATGCGTTTCGGGGGATAAGGTGCTGTATCCCGAGGGATTGGCTGAAGTTTTGAAAGGTATGTGAAGTTTTTGGAGTGATGGAATTAATTTTTGAAACGATTGAATCCGGAGCTGGAGTGATTGAATCGGGAAAGTTAATGAAGGGAAAAATCGAGGTTGAACAGGTTGTGATGGAAAAAATTTCTGGAACGAGAGAAATAATTGTTGAAACGATGGATAAAAATTTTCAAACGATTGAATAAGTGTCACGAGTGATTGAATCCGGATGAGTGCCACTTTTGTCAGGAAATCTAGAGGGAGCGGTTCAGGAATCCGCAACTTAGCTTACTGATCGAACCGGCTCCATAAGGACCCGGCCCAATCTCGTTAAACGTCTATGCGTGAAGCTGTATGGCTGCGCTTCTTCAGTGTAATAAACAATGCAAGGTTCACTGGAATGAATAACATGACGAAAAAAGACAGGATCATTAAGTAAGGATCTCCGCCAGAAGCAATTTCATCCGATACATATCCGGCAATAATCAGGTTAAAGACTGTGATGAAAAAGGTCACGAAAGAAGTCAGAATCAGCGTGAATGTATTAACCGCTTGTTTTTCTTTTGTCACAATCAGTCTTACGCAAACGGCTACCATCCCCATCAGCAAGGTGAACAAGATCATATATTGAAAATCATATATTTCCACAAAGCAGTCCTCCCTTTATAGCAGAGTAGACGTGTTTCACCTGAGGGAAGTTTCAATGAAAAATCAAAAAAAGTTTTCAGAAAACGTTATTTTATGTGGTAATATAGAGGTAATAAATAACAAATATGGAGGAATGCAATGTTCAAAATTAAGAGTGTTTTATTTGTCGGAGTGTTAATCGCAGGATTAGTTATTATGGCTAATTTCCTGACTGCTTACAGGCTGACGCCACTTGGTGCAGCAGAGCTGAATGAGCATATAAGTGAAGACTATGAGTTAATGGAAGAGTACGAGATGGATGGCGTGACCGTTTTTCTTTTCAAAAGTGATCTGAGAGAGGCTTACCGTGCCGTCATATCTGAAAAACAGGAATTTTTCTATTCAAGTATTTCCTCCACTTATGTCCCGTATGATGATCGGGAGTCCCCTATTTATACCGTTGGTGGCATTAATTACAGAGGTGAGAGCAAGGAATTCACCTATTTCACCTTTCAATCCAGTGATGACCAAATTTCATACATAGAAGTCACTGAGGGGGAAGAAGTGAAAAGAGAAGAAGTGAAGCAGGGAGAACTGACTACAATTGTGCTCGATCAGGACATTCCGTTAAAAAGACTGAATGCTGTGGCTTATGATGAGGACGGGAATGCGCTGTATAAGTATGGTTATTTAGATGGCCAGGCGCAGACAGCACGATCTTTGAAATGGCACCCGGCAGATCAGCTGGAATAACCATAGTCGCATCCGGTTTACCTCTAAAAGGGTAGCCGGTTTTTTGCTGTTAAAGTGTGATCCATTATACTTCAACATGATTTAGTGCTACCATTAATTTGTAAATTCATTTTAAAGGTGGTAGGCATCATGAGTCTGATTCGTCATGGAACACCGCTTTTTAGAAAAACGAGCTTTGCCTTTTTTGCAGCAGGATTTAATACGTTTGCGATTTTATATAGTACACAGCCTTTGCTTCCTGTTTTTTCGGAGGAGTTTAAGGTATCACCGGCAATTTCAAGTCTGTCTTTATCGATTACCACGATTATACTTGCAATTAGTCTGATCATTTTTGGGTCGTTGTCAGAGGTTTGGGGAAGGAAGCCGGTTATGAGCATCAGCATGGTGGCTTCTTCAGTTTTGTGTATCCTTGCAGCTTTCAGTCCGGATTTTACGACTTTGCTTGTTTTCCGTACGCTACTTGGGATCACGCTTGCAGGGCTTCCCGCGATTGCAATGGCTTATCTCGGTGAGGAGATGGATGCCCGCAGTCTTGGGGTGGCAATGGGTCTTTATATTAGCGGAAATGCAATTGGTGGGGTATTCGGACGGGTGTTTTCAGGCATTGTGGCAGATTGGCTGAACTGGCAATTTGCCATGGCTGCCATCGGGGTTTTAGGTCTGATATCAGCGATTATTTTTACATTGAACCTCAGATCATCTGAACAGTTTGGGTCTGAAGCGATGCATGCGGGGACACTTGTATCCTCTATGGTCAGTCATCTGAAGGATCCGGGACTGAGGTACTTATTTGGCATCGGCTTTATCATCATGGCAGGCAATGTGGCGATTTTTAATTATATGGGGTATGCCCTGACTGAGCCGCCTTACAACCTGAGTCAGGCGCTGGTCAGCTGGCTGTTTATCGTCATGATTATCGGAATGTACAGCTCGATCTGGGCGGGCAGAAGAGTAGAGAAGTTTGGCCGGCAGAAAATGCTGTTGATCAGCCTGCTGATTTCGTTTACAGGACTGCTGATTTCGCTTGAAGGATCACTTTTTAGCAAAGTACTGGCACTGACGCTATATGCGTTCGGCTTTTTTGCCAGCCAGACGGTAGCGACAAGCTGGGTGAGTGCACGTGCGCTTCAGCATAAATCGCAGGCATCATCCTTATACCTATTTCTGTATTATGTTGGTTCAAGTATAGGCGGGACACTGGGAGGCTTTTTCTGGTCAGGTTTCGGCTGGATCGGTGTTGCAGGGATGATCGCTGTCTTTTTAATGATTGGATTTTGGTGTGCAAGAGGGCTTGCGAAGGTGGAAAGATACCGTGTTGCTGAGGTGGAGGCAGCTTCAGCAAAAGAAAACAAACATTTCGGTAAATCATAAAAGGAGATCATGATGATCTTCTTGAAAAGAATAAAATCAGACATTTAAAGGTGGAACCATATGAATAAATCAGACACATTATCCATGAATAAATCGAGTTGGGAAAGAGAAGCGCCGCGCTTTTTTGGCCGCGCAGCCTTACCGGACTTTGGTCCGCTTGCGCCATCTGAAGATCGGCTTCAATTGTTTGGAGAGATCAGTGGTAAGAAGGTGTTGGATATCGGGTGCGGCAGCGGGCATTCTCTCGCATATATGGCAGACAAGGGTGCAGAAGAATTGTGGGGACTGGATTTGACATCTGCTCAGATAGAAGCAGCCAGACAGGTGCTTGGAAATCAACAGGCTCGGGTGTCATTGTTTGAATCCCCTATGGAGAAAAATCCCGGATTGCCGGTGGATTATTTTGATATGGTTTATTCCATTTACGCGCTGGGCTGGACAGTTGATTTAAAGCAGACGCTTAATCACATTTACACCTATTTGAAGCCGGGTGGTGCCTTTATTTTCAGCTGGGAGCATCCAATACATGACAGGATTTCCTTTGTGAACGGGGCATTTCAGTTGAAAAAATCGTATCATGCTGAAGGGCCTGAACTGAATGAAGCGTGGAAAAATACGGTCGTCATTCACCATAGAAAACTGAGTACATATGTTAATACACTGGTTGACGCAGGATTTATGATAGAAAAAATCATTGATGATGCATTCCTCCCGGAAGAACATCCGGATGATCATGGAAAGTGGTATTCGGTTCAGAAGGCTGCACTGGTACCTGCGACGTTTATTATGAAAGTAAAAAAGCCTTTATAGCAACAATTGAGTTACTAAAAAGGAGGGGCAATCATGATCGAATCATTTACCTGCGAGATGACGCAGTTGAAACGCGAACGCAAAATCAGTGTTTATTTACCTGATGATTATCAGGGTGGAGACCGTCACTATCCTGTTTTGTATATGCATGATGCACAGAACCTGTTCAGTGATGAAGAGTCGTTTTTCGGAACAAGCTGGGATGTGCAGGGGGCGCTTAAGAAGACGGGGCTTTCACTGATTGTAGTAGGAATTGACTGTAATCCTGAAGGACATAAAAGAAGTGACGAGTATTCTCCGTGGGAAATGAAGGACGACATTAAGAAGGGGCTGGATATTGAGCCATCTGTAAAGGTCGGTGGTGAAGGGAAAACGTATGTCGATTTCATTGTCCATAAACTGAAGCCTCTGATCGATGAAAAATACCGGACGATTCCTGCTGAGACAGCCATCGCTGGAAGCTCGGCAGGCGGGTTGATTTCAACCTATGCGATGTCCCATTATCCATCCGTGTTTAGACGGGTAGCTGCGCTGTCGAATGCATACTGGTTCTGTCAGGAGGATATCGAGACTTTTGTGAGAGAAAGTGATTTGTCCGCTGTGGAACGGTTTTACTTTGACACAGGAACAGATGAGTGGACAGGGCATTTCGGACCTGAGGTTTATGTAAAAGTTAATGAAAGCATGAGGAAGATCATTGAAGAAAAAGGAGTCCCGCATCAGTTTCAGCTGGTGGAGGGAGCGGTTCATAATGAAGGTGCCTGGAAGAAGAGACTGCCGGATATACTTAAATATCTCTATTCATCTTCTTAACATACTTTCTGGGTATTCTCGATGTGAAAACAGCAGGCTAGTGTAGTGGTTATAAAGCTAAATGAGTTAAAAAAGCATTAAGAGAATACGACCAAAAAGAATTGATCAGCCTGATTGGAGAGCTGTACGAATTGAATCCTGAGGTGAAAAGTGATCTGTCGACTAAGTTTCAGGGGGAAGAAGCGGTTGAAGTTCTACTTTTGCTGATGCATTGGACATGATTGATACCTCATATGAACGCGTTGTTTCTTACGCTGACAGGCTTCAGGCTATTTTAGAGGAGGCAAGTCAAGTAGGATGGGGATACCCTGATTCCTTAGGTTACATTTACGATAGCATGGAATTCGACCCGGAGGATGAAGATTCAGACCTTACATAATCCGCCCGCTATCAGGAAAAACTAACCTCATTCATTTACGAAAGGGGTATGAACATGCAAATCAACGCACAGGAAATACTTGAACGCTACAGACGGGGGATCAGTCTCGTGCATGAGGAGATGCCGTCTGCGATTCATGAGTACAACCAATTTACCGGAAAAGCGTTTGAGGATGGTGAAATCGACCGGGCTCACAAGCATTTGATCGCGCTTGCCATTGCCGTCACAGACGGAGACGAATCCAGCATGGTGTATCATATGGATCAATGTATTGAACACGACTGCTCAGATAAACAGATTCATGAAGCGATGATGGTGGCAGCTGCATACGGCGGCGGTTCTTCTATGAGCCACGGTGTGACGATGGGGCTGGAGATGCTGAAGCAATTGCGTCATTAAATGAAAAGCCCGATTCCAGCAAAGGATCGGGTTTTTGCATTCACGTAGTGCCAACCATAAAAAAAGCAACAAAACCAAGCACCATCAACAAGTTACCCACAAGCCCTAAACCGCTGCAAATAATCCCTGATATCGCCAATCCTTTGCCAAGTCCATTATCTTCCTTGATTTGAGATAATGCCCTCACACCTAAGATCGCGCCTGCGATACCAAGTATCAATCCGATGAGGGGGATCAGTAGAGAAAGAATCCCGAGTGTAAGCGAAACAATCGAGTTACTGTTCGTTTGTTTTACATCCATTTTCAATCAGCTCCTTACCCTACATTACGATTTAAGCACCGATTCGTTTCAATGATTTAGTATTTGGGAGAAATCCGTTTATAATAAAGCAAACAGGACACATGAATCCTGTATGTCAAACCGGAACGGGGAGAGACCATGACACAGCATTTTACGCATCAGGCAGGCTGGTCACTTCAGCACACTTATACAGCGCTGCCCGAGATTTTTTATTCACAGATTCAACCAAACAAGGTCAGCAGTCCAGCATATACACTGGTAAATGACAGGCTGGCAGAGGAGCTTGGATTAAAGCCTGAAGCTTTACGTTCGAACGAGAACCTGAATATGCTGGCTGGAAATGCGGCATCAGACAATGCCATGCCAATTGCACAGGCTTACGCCGGGCATCAGTTCGGCTACTTCAACATGCTTGGAGATGGCCGTGCTTTATTACTTGGAGAACAAAAGAAAACGGATGGTCAAATCGTTGACATTCAGTTAAAAGGATCGGGGCGCACACCTTATTCCCGCGGTGGAGACGGCCGTGCGGCACTTGGTCCGATGCTTCGGGAATACATGATCAGTGAAGCCATGCATGGACTGGGGGTTCCAACGACGAGAAGTCTCGCTGTTGTGACAACAGGTGAGCCCGTTTACCGTGAAACCGTGAAGCAGGGCGCCGTCCTGACACGCGTTGCAGCCAGCCATTTACGGGTAGGAACCTTCCAATTCGCCGCTAAATGGGGAGGCAAAGAAGCGCTAAAGTCATTAGCCGACTATGCGATCGTGAGGCACTACCCTGAACTGAAATCAGAAGAAAACCCTTATTTTGCTTTCCTCATGGCAGTTATCAAACGTCAGGCATCACTGATCGCTAAATGGCAGCACGTCGGGTTTATTCATGGCGTCATGAATACAGATAACATGACCATCAGTGGTGAAACGATTGATTACGGCCCATGTGCCTTTATGGATACGTACAACCCGGCAACAGTCTTCAGCTCGATCGACCGCGACGGACGTTACGCCTATTACAACCAGCCGCATATCGGTGGCTGGAATCTGGCGCGTTTCGCTGAAAGTCTAATTCCACTTCTGCATGAAGACCAGGAAGAGGCCATCAAACTAGCCCAGCATGCCATCGAGCAATATTCGGGCTTTTATCAGGAAAACTGGCTGAGCGGGATGCGGAAGAAGCTCGGGTTGTTTAACGAAGAGCAAGAAGATCTTGCGCTCGCTAACCGCTTGCTGGAGCTGATGGAACAGCACAGAGCGGACTATACAAATACATTCCGCGCATTAACGCTGCAGGAGAACACAGGACTTGAATCAGATGAAGGTTTTAAAGAATGGGTGCAGCAGTGGAATGAAAGACTGGATCGTCAGGAACAGTCACTTTCAGACGTCCAGAACTTAATGAAGTCTGCTAATCCATCAGTGATTCCACGCAATCATCTGGTAGAGGAAGCACTGGAGGCGGCTGAGTCAGGAGATTTATCCAAAGTGGAGAAGCTGCTTGAAGTAGTTACGAAACCTTATGAATACCGCGAAGAAGAACCGGCTTTTTGTCGGCCCGCGGGTATCAGACTTATTGTGGGACATAAAGTGAATATGATTTTGAAGGCCGGAACCGGGAATGGTTCCGGCCTTCCTTTTATTGAA
>NZ_SORW01000044.1:177512-239778 GCF_004405105.1 Jeotgalibacillus sp. R-1-5s-1
GGGTGATCCGGATCGCGGGTATCAGACTTATTGTGGGACATAAAGTGAATATGATTTTGAAGGCCGGAACCGGGAATGGTTCCGGCCTTCCTTTTATTGAAGAAGTGGAGGGAATGTGAGGTTTTGCGGCGGATTCGTGAGTTTGTGGTGGGAGTTTGTGAGGTTCGGGGATGAGTTCGTGAGTTCAGCCACCACTTTCGTGAGTTCCTAAAAAAGTTCGTCAGTTTAGTGAAATTAGACCTATGCTCAAAACCTCTCCATTTGCCGCGAACCTGAAACGGTGAATGCATGAAGCCAGTTCCGCGTCAATCTTCCACTCACATCCAGTTGTCGCATGTTATAATGGGAATAAAAGGAGATCGCATCTTATGCTGAAGAAAACTTCATCAAAAAAGAAAAGAAATGATTCAGAAAGCTTGTCGGGGGATTTTAGAGCCTGGGCCATTGGTGAAGCCGTCATTCAGGTCATTCTTTTTGTACCTCGTCTTATTATTACATTTATAAGGTTTCTAGTGCCTTAAAGAACAAGGGGGTTTCAAATGCATTATCAGGTCAAAAATAATGGTGATTATACAGAAAAAATCGGGGAACTCGTATCAATGCTTGACATCACACGAGATGGAACATTAAAGGATCTTGAGGGTCTATCTGTGGAAGATCTGGACTATCTTACAGATGAATCAGCAAATTCAATTGGGATGTTATTAGCTCACATGGCAGCGATAGAGTTTGTCCATCAGCTGATTACATTTGAAAACCGTGATTTTTCTGAGGAAGAATGGAAAGTGTGGGGAGCCGCGATAGATATGGGGGAGAAGGGACGCTCAGAAATAAAGGGATTTCCGCTCTCTTATTATCTGCAAAAACTCAAAGAAGTCCGCGAATATACACTGTCACAATTGAAAATGAAAACAGACGAGTGGCTATACACAGAAGGTCTGTGGCCAAACGGAGTGAAAGTGAACCATTATTATTTCTGGTACCACGTCATGGAAGACGAACTAGGCCACCGCGGACAAATCCGTCTGATTAAGAAGCAGTTGAGATCTAAAAGTGAAATTTAGTTAGAAAAGTACATAAACACATGAAGAGGTTTGAGAGAATGTGAGTTTCACTCGCCAATTCGTGAGGTTAGCGCCAGAGTTCGTAAGCTTCCGGCATGAGTTTGTGAGTTTCCCATCCACTTTCGTGAGTTCCTGAAGAAATTCGTGAGTTCAGTGATAATTGACCTATGACGCAACTTCTCGATTTGCCGCGAATGAGCTTTTTCATTTTAACGAGTCTGATTCCGCGTCACTTCATTCTTATTTTATACATAATCAAACAGGTCTTCTCCACGATAAAAAAATTAATTCCATTACTCAAATATTACCATGCAAGACCTGAAACTCAGTCTGAGAAGGAGTCTTTCAATGCACCCAAAATCCAGAGGCTGTTTTACAATTGTTCAAAATGAAAAAGAGGAAGTATTGCTGGTTAAAAGAAAGGACTACCCTCTCTGGGACCTTCCAGGAGGTGTGCTGGATGATGCAGAAACGCTGAGCCGGTGTGCTGAAAGAGAGATCCGGGAAGAAAGCGGATATATTGTTTCCATTCAAAAGCAAATCGCTCAATATGAGATTGATGGAAGAGATGTTCAATACATATTTTCAGGTGTCCTTGAAGGGGGAAATCCGATACAGGATGGGCCTGAAACTGCGGAGGTCAGGTGGTTTTCGGAGAATAGACTGCCATACTTCATGATCCCTCATAGAAAAAAACAGATCAAATCCTATCTGAAGTCACCTGATGCATTTATTCATCAGTCTCTTCAGGATCCATGGTATATCAAAATCGCGAAATCAAATAGAAAAAAGGGTTAACGCTACCTTAACGAGAAAAGAGTATAGAGGAGTTGAGGGTTATCTATGGGTTACGAAAAAGCATTTCAGGAATATATAGACGCGACAAATACGCACGACTTTAACAACGTACGGAAGTACCTGCACGACGATGCGTTATATTGGTTCACGAATAAAACCTGTGCCACCCCGGCTGAAATCCAGGCGTATTTTGAAACGACCTGGGAAGTCATTCGTGATGAAGAATATTGGGCAACGGACATCCGGTGGCTGCATGCTGATGAGCATTTTGCGACTTGTGTGTATGCCTATCACTACCGGGGTATTTATGATGGAAAACCGGTCTCAGGGAACGGTCGCGCAACGAATGTGTTTAAAGTGGATGATAATGGTGAGTGGAAACTGATTCATGAGCATTTGAGCAGTATCAAATAGTAAGGATGGGGTGATCAAATGGACAGCATTATTTTTGATCTGGACGGAACGCTATGGGATCCGAGAAAAACGGTGTTAACCTCCTGGAATCAGGCGATCAGCCAGAGTTCGCTGACTGATAAGATGCTGACTCAGGAAGATTTAACGAAGACGATGGGTCTTCAAATGCATGAAATTGCGCAGGTGTTTTTTCCAGAGCTTGATGAAAAAAAGCAAATGGAGATCATGGATTACTGCACGGAAATTGAAATTCCCTACGTGGCGCAGCATGGGGGAGAACTGTACCCTGATCTGGAGGAAACGCTTAAAAAACTCTCTGAAAAATATCGATTGTTTATCGTCAGCAACTGCCAGGACGGGTATATCGAGGCTTTTTATGAATACCACAAGCTTGATCACTATTTTCAGGACTACGAAAATCCTGGGAGAACGGGTTTGACAAAAGGAGAAAACATTAAGCTGGTGATGGAACGAAACAATCTACAATCGCCGGTTTATGTAGGAGATACACAAGGAGACCGTAACGCTGCGCGCCATGCGGGTGTTCCATTTGTATTTGCAAAGTATGGATTTGGCGAAGTGGATGATTTCCATTACGAGATTGACGGGTTGAAAGAATTGCCGGAGTTGTTTAAGTAATGAAGGGATGGTTTTTCATTGCAGGGGGAGTGTTCATCCTTCTGCTTGTTTTTTATGGCATTTATGATTCCTTTTTTAAAGTTGATACAGGTCCGCTTGGAGATGGAGAGGTGCCGGTTAGTACCTACCTGTCACTTAGTGTAGCTGTTTTATCGGCGGTGCTTTGTTTTGTAAGAGGCAGTTATGAAATCATTTGGCGCAAACGGAAGGAGTCCAAGTCAAATGAGCGGTAAACAAACGAATCAAATGAAGATTTTTACAGAAAGACTCTGCTTAACGACTCGGATTGAGCCTCAAATGGCACTGGACTATTACATAAGAAATCGAACATTCCTGTCAGAATGGGAATCGGAAAGGGAAGAAGCGTTTTTTACACTTGAGATGCAACGCATTTTATTAGAAAATGATCAATCAGCAAAATTGAACGGTCAGTCGTATCGTTTCTGGATCTTTGAACACGGTGAATCTGATCGCGTAATTGGTTGTGTTTCAATTCAAAATATTCTGCGCAGCATCATGCAATCCTGTATTCTCGGCTATAAGCTGGATCACGCGATGGTTGGAAAAGGGTATATCACAGAAGCCTTGCGTGGTGTCGTTACTTTTGTGTTTTCAGAGCTTACATTACATAGAATTGAAGCACCTATTATGCCTTCCAACAAACCTTCAATCCGGGTTGTCGAAAAGCTGGGTTTTCGCTACGAAGGGACAACGTTCAAAATGATGAAGGTAAATGGCGTCTGGGAGGATCACGAAAGGTGGTCCCTGTTAAATCCGGCAGATGAATCGCTATAGAAATGGAGGACGTATGATGAATCTGGGAACCTAAATCACAGCAGAAGCCATCTCTCACCGGCTTCTGCTGTTTTGTGTACCGCTATATTTAATGCTTAATGTCCGAGTCTAAATAGTTCAACCTTCTTGTTTTCAGGGCTGTCCGGCTCATACGTTTGAACATAAAATTGCTGAGAATCCTCCGTCCAGTAACCGCTGTAGGAAATGACGGCATATGAGTCTGCGTGTTCCATCACTAGAGAGGTGTGGGTCAGCTGAAGATCATCCAGTCGACCGACATAGACATTGCTATAGAACTCACTTCCCATCTGTATGGCTGTATCAAATAAAAGATATTGACAGTCAGGAGAGAGATTAAAGGATGGTGTCCAGATTCCTTCCTCAGTTTTCCCTCCGGAAACGAGCATCTCTATTTCGTCAGTTTGAAGATCCTTGATGAAAATGCCTGATTGACCATCCATCATGCCGTTAAATATGATTTTCTGATCCAACAACACGTATTCATGAAATGAATCCTTATCCTGATCCAGTGCCAGCTCAAGCAAAAGCTCCGGATCTCCACCCTTGGCCAATCGATAAATACCATAAGCGCCATCCTTGAGTTTTCCAGTTAACAAAAGATCGGACTCGCTGACCTGAAAGTTTTGAGGGTGAATGGAGTCCGCTACGAACCTTGAATCCATTATCCACTCGCTGGTTTCCGTTGTAGCGGTATCAATGACTTCAATCTTACCGTCCGTGTAATAGCTTGCAGGGTTGATGATTAAATGACTTTCTCCCCCTGAAAAATAAGGCTGATCAATTAATCCTTCCTCACCAAGCGTTCCGATCAGCGTATCCTCACCTGACTCCAGATCAGCCAGAAATAAAAGCTCATCTTCTATCGACAGCGCCATTTTTCCATCCCTCGAAACCTTGAAAAAAGGCTTGTCGGAGACCTCAGTATGGTTTCCTGTTTCTGTATCAACACGGATCATTTTGTTACCATCAGAAAAGAAAGTCGAAGTACCGTGGAAGCTATAAAACTCCTCGGTGAAAAACTCGGTGTCGAAGGTCTGTTCATGAGTAAATGCAAGCGTTTGATCCGTCAGCATACTTTCTGTTTTGATGTCCTCTTTTACAGTGACGGTTTCCTGAGCTGCTGAGCTCATGGCGCATCCGGCTGTTACGAGGCTGGCAGCTACAAGTGCAATAGAAAGACTCTTTGGTTTGTTCATTTGATATCCTCCTCAAAAGTAAGTTCTTCTATAGAGTAAGGGAAGGATTTTTCCAACCTTTACGCACTTGTTTCCAGTTTGTTTCCGGCCGGGAAAGTCATTTTGACTTGAACGGTCTGATCTTGCTGCTCCATTGTAATCGTGCCGCGATTGGACTCTACAAGCTGCTTTGTAATGAATAAACCTAAGCCATGACTGTCCTTGGAAGACCGGAGAACGAATGGTTCAAACAGCTGACTTTTTATTTCCGCAGTCAGGCGGGGTGCATGGTTGGATACAGTGATTTCGTGAGACACATGAATATCAATGGCGTGTCCGGGTGTACCATGCTTAATCGCATTATCAAGCACATTCATCATGATCTGTTTCATCTCATCTCTGTTTGCTGAAAGGATCGTGGGTTCACCTGACAGTTTGAACGTCATCCCGTATTTGCCCGCCTTCAGTTCGAGATCTTCAAGGATGTGTTGTGTAAAAGAATATAGGTCGATTTCTTCGGTGCTGCGCGGACCCGTTTCGGCCGTTGAAAGGGACAATAGCCTGCTAACCATCTCGTTCAGACGCTGACTTTCAAGGTGAATCCGACCGGCCGCTTTTTGCAGAAAAGCCTGATCGTCAAAGGATTCAGCACCAATAATCTGAGCGTACCCGGAAATGGTGGTGAGCGGTGTCTTTAATTCGTGTGTGACGTGCTGGAAAAAGACGGTGCGCTTTTCTTCGGCGGTAAGTACACGTTGTTTTTCAATTTCAAGTTCCTGGATATAGTGCGTGATGTTTTGTTGCATGTGCTGAAATTGAATGGATAGCTCGTTCAGTTCATCTGACGTTCTGACAGTTGGGATGGTTTGAAAATCTCTTTGTGCGATTCTTTTGGCTGCTGCTGTCAGCGTATGTAACGGCTTGATCAGCTGATTCGTAAAGATCATAAGGAAGGCCAGGATCGCTGAGAATATGATGCCTGTGATCAGTGTCAAACGCTCCAGTAAAGCTTTATTTTGAGCGTAAATGGCTGTGTAGTCTGACGTGAATCTCACTACGCCATAAAAGTCACCATTCACATAAAATGGGTAAGCGAAATAAAGAATGGTTCCGTCATTTACCGGCGTCAGGGTGTAGGCGGCTTTATCGTCAAATGCCTGAAGCAGCTCTGCATGCTCCGTTTCTGACAGATCGACATGGAATTCCTGATGGTCAATCAGGAGTGACTCCTGTAATGGCATCGCTTCATACAAAAAGGTCCCGTCAGCATTGTAAATAGAGACGGCCATGCTGTTGATTCTGCTTAATTCATTGGCAATAGGCCTGCTGTATTCATTAAACATACCAAGGTCCGCCCCTTGAAGTTCTGCAAACTGGAGCAGGTATTGGCGGGAAGTGTTTTGCAGGGTCTGCATTTCAGTCGTAATGCGCTCATGAACGTGCTCCTCCAGCATTTTTTCAATAACGGAATAAGCGAAAAGAGCGGCTGCTAAAAAAATCAGTGAGAAACCAATAAAAAACTTTCTGCTGATCGTCCACTTCATCTGTGATGCCTGCGCATTCTGTATCCCGCTCCAAAAACAGTTTCAATTAAAGCAGGATGGAGCTTTTGTCTGATTCGCTGCACATGGACATCAACCGTTCTGTCCCCGCCGCTGTAATCAAAAGACCATACATGATCAAGAATTTCCTCTCTGGAAAATACGCGGTTTGGATGCTGGACAAACAATAATAGTAGCTCAAACTCCTTTGGCTTCATTGCCACGACTTCATTCTTTTTTAGAACGGTGTGGGCTGAAGGATTTACAACGATCTCATGATCAAGCGGTATGTATTGATAAGTCGCATCCTGTTTCTGCCGGCGCAGCAGTGCTTTGATACGGGCCAGCACTTCTCTGATGTCAAACGGTTTTGTCAGGTAATCATCAGCACCAAGTTCCAGGCCGAGCACTTTATCCACAATATCCCCCCGTGCCGTCAGCATCAAAATAGGCAGGCTGGTTGATGCGGTAATCTCCTTACATAATTCAAATCCGTTCGTATCCGGAAGCATCACATCCAGCACAACGAGATCAAAGCGAGTGCCCTGAAGCAGCCTGCGCGCCTCGTGTCCTGTGGCAGCCCCCTTTACAGCATATCCTTCCTGCCTGAGAGAATAAGATAATATATCGAAAATGGATTCTTCATCCTCCACAATTAAAATCGATTTGTTCATATAGACACCGTCCTTGAAAATCATTCTTCTATTATTTTACTGGAAAATTGTATCGAATTTGTTTCCAACTTTAAAAAGATGTCCAGAACACGAAGTTTTGCAGGATAACAGTCATTTGGAAGCGAAATACAAATGAGGACATTGAATAGACAGGGGAATAAAACATGGAACTCATTTTCTACACAGAGAAGGAAACATCATTGATTGAACAATATCAGCTTTCAAAGGAGCAATTGAATTTCACAGGAGCCCCGCAGAACAGCATCAAGTTAGCTGAGCAGGATGATCAGCGGCGGTGCATTTTGCTGATGGATGAAGGAAAGCTTGTATCGTATTTTGTTTTACACGAAAAAGATGGAGCGGCTCCTTATTCCGATAATCCCCAGGCTATTTTAATGCGGACGTTTTCAACAGATGTCAGGTATCTGGGGAAAGGCTATGGGAAGGCTGCCATAAAGCTGCTCCCGGACTTTGTGCGGGAGCACTACCCGCATATTAATGAAATCGTATTGGCTGTAAATATGAACAATTTGTTAGCGCAGTCACTTTATGAGAAAAACGGCTACATTGATTACGGGCGCAGGAAGATGGGACGTAAGGGAGAAATGAAAATATTGAGTCTGATGCTCGGGCAGAAAGCGGGTGTGCGATGAGTGGGGTATTGAAAGAATTTAAGGTGCCGAGCGGTTTTCTGGTGCTGGGTATTGTGTTTTTACTCATTGGTTTTAATGGACAACGGTTGGCAGTTAATTTTTCGAGGCCCGGAAATGCCGGCTACTGGGAGACGAGTCAGGAAATGATTAATGGATTTACGTATTTCCCTATAATCGTTGGTGTTGTGATGCTGCTTTTGTTTGTCAGTACATTTTCGATTGTGTATGCGCAGTCGTTTAAGAAAACGGTATAAGGGGGTCGCGGGAAATGGGAATTTTTTTCGAAAATAGTGAGACGAAGTCTTCTAAAAGAGTGACGACGATTCAGATCACCTTAATCGTGATCAGTTTGTTTTTTATATTACTAGGATTGTTTACAGATACAGGCGATCCTGCTTTGGCAGTCGGGTTTGTCCTTGCGGTGGTTCACAGTCTTATAGAGGTTGTTGAAGGGATCAGACATAAAGAAGGTAAGAAATACTGGTTCAATATTGTATTCTCCATCTTATTTCTGGTTTTGGCTTATCAGGCCATTTTTGTTTAATAGGGGTGATTAAAATGACGTCAATCGGTAAAGTAACCACAATCATGCGTCATCCGGTTAAGTCCTTGCGCGGTGAAGAGGTAGCGGAGACAAGGATCATGAACTACGGGCTGTATGGAGATCGCAGTCATGCACTGATGGATGGCGATCGTTTTTACACCGCTACACAAAATAAAGAACTACTCGGCTTTCATGCAGCGTTTGATGGTGAGGAGCAGGACAAGAAATATCCACCTGTTAAGATTTACGGCCCGGAAGAACAGACATTTTATTGGCATGAAGCAGCCTGCTTATCAACGTTTGAAGAGCTGGCTGGAAAGCCTTTAACACAGCAATCCTACACACCGGAGCACGTTCCTTTTGGTGCGATTGAGGAAGAGCATCTGCTGATCGTCAATGCAGCCTCCATTGAGCATCTTGAAAAAACACTTGGAAGGGAGATCGACTGGAGAAGATTTCGTCCGAATCTGATCGTATCCCTAAATGACGATGTGCCGTTTTCAGAGGAAAAGCTGATCGGACAAAAGATTTCTTTAGGGGAAGCGGGAATCGAAATCGTCCGACCGTGTGAGCGCTGCAGCATCATCAATATCGATCCGGAAACACTACACACCGATCCTGCTGTTTTGAAAACAGTTTATCAGCAGTACGAAAACTGCTTTGGCATGTATGCGAAAGTGCTGAAGGCTGGCAGAGTGCGTGTTGGGGATGATTTAAAGAAGAATTAAAGCTGCATCTTTCATTTATATCGTAAAATAAGATATAATCACACTATACGATATAAACGAGGTGCGCCAGATGAAAGAAGTAAAACAACTGAACGAATGCTGGACCGATCTATATTTCAATCTGCATTATCATCACGAAGAGAAAATTTCTCACCAGGCAGTCCGGATTATGCAGCTGCTTGAAAAGTCCGATGAGATTGGGATTAAGGAGATAGCTGCTTTTCTGGGAGTTTCTCACAATACGGGATCAGAACATGTAAAACGCCTGATTGATAAAAAATATATAGAAAAATTCAGAAGTAAGCATGATGAAAGAAGAGTCGTGTTAGCTCTGACGGAGTCAGGCAGGTCCGTTTTACACCGACATACAAGTCTTGATGAGAAAAAGCTTCAAATGCTTTTGGAATCTTTATCTGACAAGGAACGGGAATCAGTGTTGAATGCGTTTGCTCTTTTGAGTGAGAAGGCAAAATCATGTTTTTAGTCGTTAAAATACTCGTCTCAGCTGTAATCATTGCTGTGGTGACGGAGGTTGCACGCCGTTTCCCAACCTACGGAGGGCTCATTGCTGCGCTGCCCCTCGTCAGCTTGCTCAGTATTTTCTGGTTATATGTTCAGGGAACTGAGAAGACAGAGCTCAGTAAATTTGCGCTTGGCGTTTTATGGGGCTTTCCGGCAACAGCCGTTTTGCTGCTGATTGTCTTTTTGTCACTAAAACATTCGCTGAACCTCTTTGTGGGACTCGGGCTTGGGATAAGCGGCTGGGTGCTCTTTCTGATGCTGCAGGAGAAGGTTATTCGGGGATGGATTTAATACACTGTATGATGAGAAAAAGCTCCGGCGATTATGATATGCTCCCTTCAAAGTAGACAGAGAAATAATAAAAATTCTCTACTACTCTGAAGGGGGCATTTTTGTGTCTAAAAGAACGACTGGCCATACATTAGATGAAAAATTAAAAGCAGTATTATCTGTCTTAGATGAGAAGAAGTCGATGGGTGTGGTATCAAGAGATTACCAGATCGCTGAAAAGACCATCAAATCTTGGGTCCGTAAATATCAATCTGATGGAATCGACGGATTGAAGGAATCGAAGACCTGGAAAGCGTACTCACAGGAATTGAAACGACAGGCAGTGGATTATTATCTGGCGGGTCAAGGGAGCCTCAGTGAGACCTGTGCTCGTTTCAACATTTCAACTTCCTCTGTTTTACGAAGATGGATAAAGCGTTACACTAGTGGAAAAGACTTAAAATCCACTAGTGAGGGGAATAAAAAGATGAGCACAGGACGCAAGACAACACTACAGGAACGGATAGAGATCGTCCAATACGCAATCGCCCACGACCTTGACTATCATGGGGCTGCGGAGAAATATCAGGTCTCGTATCAACAGGTCTATGGATGGGTACGGAAATATCAGGCTGATGGAGAGATAGGACTTCACGATCGACGCGGTAAGACCTTGGAGTCAAAGTCGAATCTGACAGAAGTGGAAAAATTGAAGCTGCGCATCAAAGAACTGGACCATCGCAACCGATACCTTGAAACGGAGAACGGTCTGTTAAAAAAGCTGAAGGAAATCGAAAGGAGGGCCAGCATGCGCGATTAGGGATTCATCTGCATAAGTTTCAGGCGATCCATGACTATCATGAAGAGACAAAAGCGTCGATCCAACTGCTTTGTCAACTGCTTGAAGTATCACGATCCGGTTACTACAAATGGCTGAACCATACACCGACTGACCAACAGGAGGAAAATGAATGGCTACTCGGAGAGATCAAGAGGTTGTTCAACAAGCATCAAGGGATCCTGGGCTACCGACGGATCACCGTGTTCATCAACCGTCGGTTCAAGAAGCAGTACAATCGCAAACGGATTCGTCGTCTGATGATCAAGCTCTGCTTGAAGTCTTTCATTCGCCGGTCGAACGGCTATTGTACGAAGACCAGCTATGTCAACATCGAGGATAACGTCTTGAATCGCGCGTTCACAGCGAGCCAGCCCAATCAGAAATGGGTGACGGACATCACGCACCTGCATTACGGTCTTGGGAACAAGGCTTATTTGAGTGTGATCAAGGACTTGTATGACGGGTCTGTCGTGGCCTATAAGGTCGGTCACTTCAACAACAACGCCTTGGTGATGGATACGCTGAAGGCAGCCATCGAAGCGAACCCAGACGCGAACCCCCTACTCCATAGCGACCGTGGATCACAGTATACATCGAAGGAATACCGCTACATCACGACACAGGCAGGGATTACGCGCAGTATGTCCCGTGTCGGGAAGTGTATCGACAACGCACCGATAGAGAGCTTTTTCGGTCACTTCAAATGTGAGAAATATACATTGAAACCGTACAAGAGCTATGAAGAATTAGTCAACGACATTGATCAATATATGCGATTTTACAACGAGGAACGTTATCAAGAGAAATTAAACAACCTGGCACCGATGGAATATCGGTACCAGGCCGTAGCGTAGTTCTAGCTTTTTCTTTTTTACTGTCTACTTGACAGGGGGCAGTTCAATTATGCCGGAGCTTTTTCCATGATGATTATCTTAATAACGTGACAGGTCATTCTTCATTTTTTAGATTAGCGTAATTGTTTTGATGTCGCTAGCAAGCTTATTTCTGTCGATAGGTAGGCTTTTTCTGTTGATCGACTCTCTTAATGGGCTGAATTTGTTGTTAGCGCAGGCTTTAATGTTAATAGACTCGTTATTGTTGTCGATAGCTCTTCCATATCTGTTGATAGCACCGAGGGATCTGTCGACAGACGAACCGGCATCATTGAGCGACATGAAATTCAAAATGCTCCTCTACTTACAAATCATATTAAGAAGGATTTTTCACACTTTCAAATATGATGAATCTTCTAAACACCACCACCAGGACTGCCCCAAATATCAGCATGCCCCCAGCCAATAAAAACACAAATCTCACACCTGCTGCCTCTACAAGTACACCTGCCAGCAGCGTGGAGATGGCGTAGGTTGAAAAACTGACTGCCTCCTGTGCAGCGTATACTTTAGGTAACTCGTGCTCTTTTACTTTGAGTTGTAAGAGTGTGTCTTGTGTGATGCCTTTGATCTGTGAAGCGAAACCAAACAGGGCTGATAGCACCAAAGCAGTCCAGGGATTGGTGATCAGGCCGAAGGTAAGAGTGGACAATGCGCCAATCCATGCAGTCAATATGACTACCTTTCGCGTTTGCTCGTGAAGCAGCTGATCCACTTTGATGGCAATCAGTCCACCGATGATCAGTCCGGCAAAAAAACTTGAATTAATATAACCCCACCAGGCTTCACTCGTCTGCAGCACCTCAGCCACATATACGTACATAATGGCTGCGACCCAGACCACACCCGCATTAACCTCGATCATATCCACGAATGTAACAAGTCTCAAAAAGGGGCTTTTCCAGATGGCTTTCCATCCGGCACGCCTGTCTTTTGATGAATGATCCCCTTGGACAGCGCTGACGGTGTGACGTTTCGCAAGCATTCCGGCAAGCATGGCTGATCCGGCATAAAGGGAAACAGTCATCCACATGACTGACTCAGGAGACCAGAACGCGACCAAAATTCCGCCAAGCGGCCATGCACTCAGCTGAATCGTCTGTGTGACGACGCCCATCCATCCATTGGCTTTCACAAGGCGCTCTTTTTCCACCAGCCTCGGAATCAGCGCATAACTCGCAGGCGTCGCCCAACCATCTAAAAAAGCAATCCCGATGACGAATAAAAAGGTCACAAGGATCGCTTCCTTTGTTAAATACGGATAGCTGATGGCAAGCACCAGCAACAATAAAGTCTTACCACCCTGTGAACAAGCAAGCAGTGACGGCAAAGAATAACGATCCATCACATACGGGGCTGCGAGCGCACCAAAAAAGCGGGCGCTCATACTGAAAAATGGCAGCAGCGCTATATAAACAGCTGAACCCGTCAGCAAATAAATCGTTGAGATCAAAGAGACAATATAAAACACATCCCCAAGATTCGCCAGCGACTGACCCATCCACAGGAAACGAAACGAATGATTCCTCATTTTCCTGCTCCTTTTTCATTATTCAGTTTGATAAAGGGGAAAATGAATGTCTACACTCGTTTGTTCTCCGATCTGTTTTTTTACATACTACCATATTCAGGTGACAGGCACCCGTCGAATTTTGTCTGATGCATTCGACAGTTTTCGGGAGGTGCCTGGCACCTCAAAGCACCTCAAAGCAATAAAAGTCCTCAAAAACCTTCCTTCCGTTCATATTTCGTTCATAACTACCCACTATTCTATCCTCATCAACCAAAAGGAGGAAATAACATGTCAAAAAATAAACGTAAAAAAAGAGGCTGGATGATAGGAGGGATTGTGGTGGTGGCAGCTGTTGCGATTGCGGGTCCTTTGTTTGCAGCGGAGGATCAGGGTGAAAGGAAGACGGAGGAGGTACTTGAGGAAACGGTTACTACGTACAATTATTTTTCTGGGAATTTGAGTCCTGCTGAACGTACGGTTGTGAGAGCCGATCAGATGGATACGCTGACGATTGTGGTTGAGGAGGGACAGGAGGTTTCTGAAGGTGATGTACTGGCGGAAGGAAGTCAGTCGACGATTACTGCGCCTGAATCAGGTACGGTTCATGGTGTTCAGGCAGAGGATGGACCGGTGACTCAGGGGGCTCCTCTGATGGAGATTGTGGATTATCAGTCGTTACAGGCGATTGTTCAAATAGATGAATCTGATATTGGTTCCGTTTCTGAGGGTGATGAGATGACGGTCCGGATTTCTGCATCAGGTGAGGAAGTAACAGGAACGATTGTTACGGTATCCAATGAGGCATCTGCAAATCAAACGCCGAGTGCGCGTGCTTACTTTACTGCTGAGGTAGAGCTTGAGAAGCTTGAGGGAATGCGTGCGGGAATGACGGTTGAGGCAATGATGGTGAGGGATGAGTCGGTTCAGGTTCCTACACTATCTTTAGATGGAATTGAATATGACGACCAGGATCAGGCTTTTGTCTGGGTGGAGAATGATGAAGGTGATCTCGAGAAGCGATTTGTTGAAACCGGTTTAACGGATGGTATGCGCATTGAGATAACAGAAGGTCTTTCGCCCGGTGACCGTATCGTGATTGAAGAAACGTCAGCAGGCGGAGGTTTTGCACCCCCGATGATGGGAGGGGGAGGACAATGAGTACCATTGTCGAAATGAACGGACTGACCAAAACCTACAAGCTGGGCGAGGAATTGCAAACGGTGCTGACATCTATTGACCTTATCATTCATAAAGGGGACTTCATCTCGGTGCTTGGACCCTCCGGATCAGGAAAATCAACACTGATGAATATGATTGGCTGTCTTGATACACCTAGCTCTGGTGAATATAAAATCAGTAACCAAAGTGTATCTGAAATGACAGAAGCAGAGCTTGCGATCCTGAGAAATAAGGAAATCGGATTTGTGTTTCAGCAATTTCAGCTTTTACCACGTTTGTCTATTCTGGAAAATGTAGAGCTCCCGCTGATTTATTCCAGAGTCTCTAAAAAAGAGAGGAGACAAAGAGCGACTGAGCTTCTGGGAAAAGTGGGGCTTGGCGACAAGCTGACACATCGTCCTAATCAATTATCAGGTGGTCAGCAGCAGCGTGTTGCCATTGCGCGTGCATTGGTGACCAATCCGGCTATTTTGCTGGCGGACGAACCGACCGGTGCTCTTGACCAGAAAACCGGAAAACAGATCATGGATCTTTTTGTCCAGCTGCACCGTGAAGGGAAAACAATTGTCATGATCACGCACGATGAAAAGATTGCCCGTTATGGGAGCCGGATTATACATCTGTTGGACGGAGAAATAAGAGAGGAGGATGTCGCCCATGTTTAGAGAAAATATACGTATGGCTTGGCTGAATATTGCTGCAAACAGAATGCGTTCGTTTTTGACGATGCTTGGAATTGTAATTGGTGTCGGAGCGATCATTGCCCTGATGACGATCGTGAATGGTGCGACCGAATCCATAAATGAAGAAATATCCACTTTTGGAGCCGATCGTGTGAGTCTACAGATTCAGGGTACCGAATTAAAAGCAGGATTGACTGCCAGTGAGGTCGAAGAGTTAAGTAGTATGGAGGATATCAAGGGTGTCTCTCCGTCAGTAAATGGACTTGTTTCAAATGCATTTTCCACCGAACAAATTCAGTTATCGGGTAGAAGTGATGTTTACTTCAATCAGACTCCTGATGCACTGGAGAGGGGAAGAGGCATTACAGTAGCCGATGTTGAGCAGGAAACGGCTGTAGCAGTGATCGGGTCATCGCTTGCAGATGAATGGTTTCCGACACAAAACCCGATTAATGAGACGGTTGAATTGAATGGACGTACGTTTACAGTCGTTGGGGTACTGGCCCCATCGAGCAGCTTTTCCGTCACATCAGTTAATGATATGGTGATCACACCTTATTCGACTGCACAGCGCGTGCTGGGCGTTACGTCTGTAAACCAGGCTGATCTATATATGGATACTGGCGCAGATGCAAATGAGATTGTAGATGAGACGACCGTCATTTTGCAGCGGGCTTTTAATCAGAGAGAGGATGTATTTACGGTTACGAATTTTGAGGATGCCCTGGCTTCAATCGATCAGATTAATTCAATGCTATCGATGCTGCTTGTTGGAATCGCCTCTATTTCTCTGCTGGTAGGCGGAATTGGAATTATGAATATGATGCTTGTGTCAGTAACAGAGAGAACGAGCGAGATCGGGCTGAGAAAAGCACTCGGTGCATCACCCCGGTATATCCAGCTGCAATTTTTACTGGAATCAACGTTCTTATCATTACTGGGAGGTGCAATTGGTATTGCTTTTGGAATGGGGCTTGCGTATCTCGTATGTTTAGCTATGGGAATCGGGTTCACATTATCTGGTACAGCCCTGTTGCTGGCTGTCGGGTTTTCAGTGGGGATCGGTGTTCTATTCGGCTTTATTCCGGCGAGAAGAGCTTCCCGTCTGAATCCAATTGTGGCACTCCGAAGCGTATAGGAGGAGATGAGATGGTCCGGATTTTAATCGTTGAGGATGATGAAGGACTTCGTCATTATTTAAAGGAGGGACTGAGTCAGGCAGGTTACATAGTCATCGAAGCTGAAGATGGCTCGGACGCATTGGACCTGCTGGATCAACAGGCGATAGATCTGATGATTACAGATGTGATGATGCCAAACCTGGATGGTGTGACACTGACATCAGAACTTAGGGAAGTATACGTTTTCCCTATTCTGATGCTGACAGCCCTTGAATCCATTACGGATAAAAAGAAGGGATTTTTATCTGGAGCAGATGATTATCTGGTAAAGCCGGTTGAACTTGAAGAGCTGCTTCTCAGAGTCAACGCTCTGCTCCGGAGATCAAATATTGCAAGAGAAAAAAAGATTGCCTTTGGAAGAACGGTCATAGAAGAAGCTGCAAGGGTTGTGATCTATGAAAACGAAAGAATCGAATTCCCGATGAAGGAGTTTGATATTCTGTTTAAGCTGGCATCGAATCCCCGGAAAATCTTTACCCGTCAGCAACTGATGGATGATATATGGGGCTATGAGGCGGAAAGCGACCTGCGCACGATTGATGTTCATATCAAACGTATTCGGAAACGCCTTGAGCATATAGAGGATATAGAAGTGAAAACGGTTTGGGGACTTGGGTACCGGCTGGAGGTTCAGAAATGAAGCGCTTTTTTCATACTATTTACGGGCGTTTCCTTGTTATATTTATCGGTCTTTTATTAATTCCGATGATGATTTCATTTGCAGTGTTGTTTACTGTTCAGCTCGGGCAAATCAGAGAGGACGTAACCGCACAGATCAAGGATCAGGCAGAGGTTGTTCAAACGCTTATTGAATCAAATACCTTTACAGAAGAAGAAGCGCTTGATCTGGTCGTCAGTGATCTGCTGATTGCAGAGGTCTACTCCTCCGCTGCTGAGTGGAGAAATTCAGATACGGCGGTCTACACAGGGCAGACCATTGAGCAGTTGACAGATGGGGAGGTAGTCACAGGCGTTCTAGCTGACTTCAGAGAGCTTCCTTATGCAGCCTTCGAGCAAAACGGGGCAATCTATATGATTTCTCCTGATCTGAACAACAATCAAATTACACAGTTTCGGGAAATGACGATATACAGCTTTTTAGGAGTGGCTGTTGTGGGCTCCATCCTTCTATTATTTGCGATCTCATTCCTGACTAAAAGGCTGAAGCGGATCAGTCAGGCCTCCAGACAGGTTTACGAGGGGAACTATTCTGTGCGGATTGAAGATAAGGGGAATGATGAAATCGGTGATCTGGCACGTCAGTTTAACCAGATGGCTAAAGAGCTTGAATCAAATGAATACCTGAACAAAGAATTGTCTGCGACCATGGCGCATGAATTTAAAACGCCTGTTTCGTCTATGATAGGTTTTGCTGCGTTATTAAAGAAAGAGGACTTGCCTGAAAATAAGCGCCTTGAATACGCATCAGTCATTGAACGTGAAGCAAGAAGGCTTGCCAATTTGTCCTCTGCGCTTCTAAAGCTGTCCACCTTTGATCACCAGCTTGTTCGGCTGGAAAAAGAAACGTATATGCTGGATGAACAGATCAGGGAGTGCTTGCTGACGCTGCAGCCGCAGTGGGAGGAAAAGGAACTTCAGCTGAACATTGAGCTGGAGGAAATAACGCTGACGGCTGATCAGGAGCTGATGTCCCAGGTCTGGTTAAATATCTTGAAAAACGCGATTGAGCACTCTAATCATGGAGGCGAGTTGGCAGTTACACTGTCTCATAAACCGGGTGAAATCCAGATCATGATAAAAGATCAGGGAAAGGGGATTGAACCTGAGCATATAGGCCGGATCTTTGACCGCTTCTATCAGGCTGATCAAACAAGACACTCTTCAGGAACAGGGCTTGGACTGCCGCTCGTCAAAAAGATTGTGGAGCTTCATGACGGACGTGTCGCTGTCGAGAGTAAGCCGGGAGCGGGCGCTTTATTTACCGTGATCCTTCCGCTTAGTGAACGACCATAAAAGTTCACAGCGCCTTAAAAATCGAATCAGGCCATTCTGTTGCGCTAAAATAGGGTTGGATACGATGGCGAAGGAGGCTTTACGATGTCTGTGTATGATTTTATTGTAGATAAACCAAACGGTGAATCGACTAGTCTGAAGGAGTATAGAGGAAAGCCGATGCTGATTGTGAATACGGCAAGTAAGTGCGGACTGACACCTCAGTTTGAAGGGCTTCAAAAGCTGCATGAAACGTATCACAGTGAAGGACTGCAGATTCTTGGATTTCCATGTGATCAGTTTAACAACCAGGAATTCGAAGATATCGAAGAAACGACTGAATTCTGCAAGGTGAATTATGGCGTCACATTTCCGATTTTTGCGAAAGTGAATGTCAACGGGAATGATGCGCACCCTTTATTTGATTATCTGAAGGATCGTCAGAAAGGACTGCTTTCAAAAGAAATCAAATGGAATTTCACTAAGTTTCTCGTAGATCGTGAAGGCAATGTGGTGAAGCGTTTTGCCCCGACGACAACGCCTGACAAAATAGAAGACGAAATTCGTTCAGTTTTATAACTTTTGAAAACTTCGAGCTTAATGTTCGGGGTTTTTTTAACCCTCGAAAGAGTAACCAAAAAGAAAGGATAGCTCCAGTGCAATAAAGATCAAACTGACAATCAGAGTGAGAACAGGCAGAATTCTCCCTGTTCCTTTCTCTTTTATGACACCCAAAATCCCGAAAATAAGTCCAAGCAATCCGGTAAAGGGTGTAATAACGATAAAATATACAATCGCGCCAAATGGGTTCTCAAACGTCAGAAGTGCGAGTGTGAGAAACTGTGTGATGAGGATGAACAACATGACAGCTGCAACCTTACCGGAACGTGAAACAGGCATATCAGATTCCTCCAATCATTTACATAAGCGTAACATGTTCATGAAGCGAATAGGAATAAAATTGAAAGTGCGGTACACTGAATATATACGTAAAAAGGAGGCAATCAATGATGGTTTATGAGCTGAAAACGAAAGAGCATGACGGTGATGTTTTTGAATTTATTGAAGCCGTTGATTCCCCTAAAAAGAGAGAAGACGCCTACCGCCTGCTTGATCTTTTCACTGAAACATCCGGCTATCCGGCAAAAATGTGGGGTCCCAGTATGATCGGCTTTGGATCTTATCATTACAAATATGAGTCCGGTCATGAAGGGGACATGTTTTTAGTTGGATTCTCTCCAAGAAAAGCGAAAATCAGCCTTTACTTTGCAACGGGAGATCCTGATCGCACAGCGCTTCTAGAACGTTTCGGAAAGCATACGACCGGAAAAGCCTGTGTGTATATTAACAAGTTGGATGATGTTGATGAAGAAGTCCTGAAAGAACTCATTTTGCAATCAATGACCTTTTTACAAAAAACGTATCCGGAGGGAACAACATGAAGGATTTAACGAAAAAACGTGCAAAAGCCATCATGATCGATTTTGCTGTTTCAACAGTCGCCACACTTGCCATTGAACAGCTGCTCCGCAGAAAAATCAAAAATGAAGCCTTTCATGCACTTGTGACGCCAACTGTTGTTATGTATGCACTCGAAATCGCCCAGCTGAAAAAGTCCGGTCAGACACTTGGCTACAAAAAGATGGGTCTTGTGCTGGAAAACGAAGACGGGACATTACCTACATCCGAGCAGCTGTTAAAACGCGTGGCCTATCGCGATACAGTTGGCACCATCTCTTATTTGAAGGACCGCGAAGCGTTTGAAGGAGAAGACGGCTCAGTAATGCCTCACGACCGGTTTAGTGGGCTGGTTGTGAAAGAGGTTACTAACAACAAATGATTCGAATTCAATATGAATTTGAATCATTTGTTCTAGGGTTCTTCTAATGACTCTGTTTCCACTGCTCTATTGACAGGGACATGAAAACCTCATCTGCAAATTCACCATGGTTAAGCTCTGTTCTTTCTATGTATTCTTCTGTAAAGCCAGCCTTTTTATATAAGTGCAGGGCACGTGGATTGAATAAAAAAACACTCAATGTTATTTTATCCAGTTTGATTTCCTCAAATAGATACTTGGTGATCAGGGATAGAGCTTCTGTACCGAGGCCTTTGTTGCGTCCTTTTTGTCCAATCAAAATTCTGAAATTCATACTATTTGATGAAAAGTCCAGCTCATTTACCACAACTTCACCGACAACGGATTGTGTTTCGTGATCTACAATAGCCAGATCAATACGATCAGCTTGACTGTTGCGGGTTAGATACCATTGGTTGACTTTTTCCTCATCAAACTCACCTGAACTACCTGTTAATCGAATGACTTCCTGATCTTGCAGTGATATTTTTATAGCTTGGAGATCATCTTCTTTAAAAGGGCGCAAAGTAAGATTTTGTCCTGTTATAACAGGTTTATGTATAAGATCCATAAATAACATCCTTTCAGTTTTGTCTTGATCATATCATAAGCCAGAGGTGTTCCTGATAATGCGTCAGATACGTCGTTTACATAACAATCTCATAACAGCTTCATAAATATCGTTTGCATCCTGACCTTCCGGGGAATCTTGTATTCTTTAGGAGGTTTTTTTATGTCGAAATTTAAAATGTTGTCTCTTGTGGCTCTTATTTTAGCGGCGGCAGGAGGCGTTTACTGGTATACTGATAAAACGATTCAACCGCAGTCCGGTCGTGAGATGGTCGCGCTTGGAGACTCTCTGACCTATGGTGTAGGTGATCAAACGGGGCAGGGGTATGCAGATGAACTGGAGGAGCGTTTAAATGAAACCCAATCGTCTCCCTTAACCGTATATAACTATGGGATCCCGGGCCAGCAGACAGACGGCCTTCTTCAGCAGCTGCAGGATGAGGATGTTAAAAAGACGCTGAAGCATGCGGAATACTTTACAATATTTATTGGCACCAACGACCTGATTAAAACGAATGGAGGAGACTTAAATCCTCTGTATGAAGACCGGATCGAAGCGGGGAAAGCAGATTACAGAAAGAATGTAGAAAAGATTTTATCCATGATCCGTGCAGAAAATCCTGATGCACCCATATTATTTTTAGGGCTGTTTAATCCGTATCCTGAGTCTGAGGAGATTCAGCAGGTTATCACCGAATGGAACGGGTTGACGCAGGAGTTGCTTGCGGATGACGAGCGGGTGAAATTCATCGCGACAGACGGTCTTTTAAAAGAAAAGAGCACCGATTATTTCAGTGATGCACTACACCCTAACAGTAAAGGGTATGAACTAATAACAGATGAAATCATCAGAGAGTATGATTTTTAATAGAAGGAGCGTGTATACGCAATGGAACAGTATTTCCATGAAGCGTTTGGAGGGTTAGTCAGACTTGGACCGGGAAGTGAAGCGTCAACAAAAAAGGCGATTTCTCTTGTCCCGCTGCCAAAAGATCAGGCAATCCGTATTTTAGATATTGGGTGTGGGACAGGCATTCACACAATGCTCCTTGCAGAGGCATTTCCAAAGGCTGATATCACAGCGATTGATATCAGTGAAGAACATTTGGAAGTATTAAAGGAAAAATTGAAAATCTTTCAGCTTGAGGACAGGATTCAGGTGAAAAACCAATCGATGTTTGATCTTGACTACCCGGAAGGTACATTTGACCTGATCTGGTCTGAAGGGACGATCTACATTGCAGGATTTCAGTCTGGGCTGAAGGATTGGCGTTCTCTTTTAAAAGATGGAGGGTATTTATTCTGCAGCGAGATCTCCTGGCTGCATGCCATGCCATCCGAATCAAGCCGCGCCTTCTGGGAACAGGGCTACGCCGAAATGAACACAATCCCAAATAAAATTATTCAGGTTGAAGCGAACCAATATGCGTTTGAAGCCTCGTTTGTTTTACCTAAATCAGACTGGCTTGTTGAATATTACGCGCCACTCGCTGACCGCTTAAAGCAAATGAAGGAAAAATACCCTGAAAACGAAGAAGCGCTGAACGTTGTGGCGATGCTTGAGCAGGAAATCAACCTGTTCAAACAGCATCCGGATGATTACAGCTATGTGTTTTACGGGATGAGGAAATGATGAAGAAGATGAGGACGGAGCGCCTGTGCCATTCAGCGTGCTCTGTCCTTTTTGTATGCGATTTGGAAAAGGGGGACAAAAGAAACAGCTGCTCCGTCCCCTTGAATTGCTCTTAATGGGAATGTACTGTTCACGGTGGTTTTTGTATCGAATCAATTTTTTATTGTTATGTTTCAGTAAATATATGTATTGTTTCAGCTGTTAATTGTATCGTTCCGTGTTCAGAGTGGCATTTTTGTTATGTTTCAACTTTGATATGTAACGTTCACGGGCATATTTGTACTGTTTCAAAATAGAAATGTATTGTTCGGTGTTGAACACACTCTCGTGTAGAGGTTGGTCTGTCCCTGAAATCTACCTGTCAAATTCATGCCAAATTAGTCGTGTGACGAGTGATGGAATCATGTGCAGTTGTGAAGGGATTCCGTCTGGTTGTGAGGGAATTGACATTACGGTATGAAGGAAAACAGTAGCGTGTGAGGCCTAGTGAAGGAATTAATTTTTCAAAAGAAGGAATTAACATGTCAAAAGCCTGAATGATTTTCCAGAAAGAAGGTATTGTTAGCGGTTGAGATGGAATTCCGCGGCGGACGGTCCTGGCCAACAGTGTAGTGTAACCCGTTCCCGCGGCGGACGTCCCGGCCAGCAGCTGCTCTCCATTCCGCGTCAAACCCGCCTCACCCCAAACGCTTCCTCTCCGCAACTGGCGGATACTCCGTCAGCAGCCCTTCATAGATCAATACAGTCTGATCTGATTCCCTGAAATCATTCGGTTCAACAAGTGCAGGGAGCTTATCCCAGAGTCTGATGTCTGCGCGGTGCAAAATGTCTGCGACAAACTGTGAACAGAAATACATCCCGATTGGCTCAAATGGCTCCTTCATCGCCACGCCAAAAACGCCCAGTAAATTATAAATCATCTTACGGTCATTTCGTTTGAACAGTTCAATCAGTCTGACCACCTTGCTGTACTGGCGGTCTGTGACCTCAATTTCATAGACGGCACAGGTGGTTTTCGGAAAGTGCTTATAGGTGCCGTAAAGCACATCTTCCTGTACAAAACCGCCATTTAAGGGGTTATTAGGATTTTTTCGCCCGAAGCTATATAATTGAATTAGCTCTGCATCTAATGAGAGAGAGGAATGGTTGTAGGGGGCTTTTGTGTATTTTTTAATGGTTTTGGTGAAGATCGTTCCCGTGTCTGATAACAGGATATAAATCTTTTTAGCCATGGGATGTCACTCCTTTTATGAATGGGGCTGTCAGTATGAATGATATAGTTCAATACATATACTTTATTTTCCTTCTTTTAATATCGGTCAGTTTACTCGTCTCGTTGATTACCTTTTATCAAAAGAGAAAAAATCATGGCGTTAACAAATATGATGAGCTTGTGATCCGGACACGTCTCTGGTGGGGGATGGCCGTGATCTTCTGTTTGTCGATTGCGTTTCATCCGAATGTATCACTCATGTCATTGATGATTTTATGTTTTCTTGCGCTGAAAGAGTATTTTTCCATGATGGATACGCGGAAGCAGGACCGGAGGATTTTTATCTGGGCCTACCTGGCGATCCCGCTTAACTTTTATTGGATTTATATTGGCTGGTACGGCATGTTTATTGTCTTTATCCCTATCTATGTGTTTTTGTTTCTGCCGCTGGCACGCATTTTCAGAGGCGGGAGTATCGGATTTTTGAAGTCGGTCAGTGTGACGCAATGGGGACTGATGCTGATGGTGTTCGGGATCAGTCACCTCGCCCTTTTTGCAAAAATGCCTGAGATCACGCGGCACGATGTCACGATCGCAACGCAATACGGGGCATTAATGGTGTTGTATCTTGTTCCTCTCACACAAGTAAATGATGTCGTGCATTACATGGTGTCTAAAAAGTTCGGCAGAAGAAAAGTGCTGACGGCTGCAAATCCTAATCTTACATGGGAGGGGTTTGTGTGTGGCGTCATTGCAACGATTCTTTTATCCATAGTCATCGCACCCTATATCACGCCGATGTCGCTCGGTTTCAGTATCGTGTCCGGTCTGATCATCGGGGTAACCGGGTTTTTTGGAACGCTTGTGGTTTCTGTGTTAAAGCGGAACTTCTTCTTTCGTGAAAACGGGGGTAAAGTGGCAGAGAGCAAGTTTATTAATAAAATAGATAGCCTGACTTATACGGCGCCGGTATTTTTCCATCTTGTTTACTATTATATTTTCTAACGAATAAAAAGCTTCCTGTTGGACTGACGCAGCATTGTCTCTTTATCATAAAGTCAGACTGGAGGGAATCGTATGCTGATTGATCGTTTCCTTACATTTCTGGATGTACAGAAAAAGGAGCCGTCTCTTTCTTATTTAAACGAATTGATCCACGCTCATCAAACGAAGGTTAGGTGGGAGACACTATCTAAGTTTATTGATTACGAGAACTTAAGTCCGGCAGACGCTTATCTGCCATCAATGGACTCTTACATTGATCGAATAATCAATAAAGGGGTAGGGGGTACCTGTTATACACTGGCAAGGGGGTTTCATTGGCTTCTTAGTGAGCTTGGTTTTGATGTGAATTATTTATTTGTGGAGCCAAATCATTTATGCCTGAGAGTGGATCTCGAAGGGGAACCTTATTACGTGGATGTTGGATACAGTGCGCCTTTATTTAAAGCCTATCCTATGTTTGAATCCTTTGAAGTTGTGGCGCCGGCAGAAACTTTTACTTATACGGTAATGGAGTCAAAGATACTCGTTGAAAGAAGTCCTGGTCCTACTAAAACCCTTAACCCTGAGCCTGTTTCATGGCAGGAAATTGAAGCCCATATTAAAGGAACGTATGACTGGAAAGACGGCTTTGCTTTTCAATCGCTAAAGCTTTTTGGATACCTGGATGGGGTGCCTGTATCGTTGCGTAATCATGAGCTTCGTATTTTCAGGGAATCAGGCTTCGAGGATCACATGCTGAATCCGGAAGAGGTAATGGGTTGGGTGAGAAAATTTGAAGTTAATGAGGAATTTTACAAAAAAGCTGTGAGCATTTTTGTAAAAAGAAAAAATGTTAAACCATACTGATACATCCAGCCCTTGATCCGAAAGGTTTTCAGGGGCTGAAATTATTTTTGAGCTTTCCTGTTTACAAAAAAGGAAAAGGGGTGTATATTAAATATACCCACACGGGGTATATGGAGAGGGAGGTGAAGAAATGGTGCAAATAACAGCTAATCAATTTTACGATCAAATGAAACTGATGGATCAACCTGTTGTTTTGAAGTTTTCAGCAGACTGGTGTTCAGGCTGTCGTCAAATTGCCCCTGTGGCTGAAGCAGTATCAGAGGAATATAGTGATTCAGTCAAATTCTACGAGGTTAATGTGGATCAGGAACCTGAATTAGCTGAACAGTTCGGTGTCATGAGTCTGCCAACCTTCATTGCATTTAAAGATGGTGAAGAGACAGGCAGAGAGGTTGCACCTTCTGCTTCAGAAGACACATTAAAAGCGTTTATAAAAAATTTTACAAAATAATATACCCTATAGCGGTATATGCGGAGGGATTTATGATGACAAATCAAACATTACAGGTAAAAGGAATGTCTTGTGGCCATTGCGTGAAATCAATTGAAGGAAATGTTGGAGAGCTTCAGGGTGTAGAAAGTGTAAAAGTTAACCTGTCTTCAGGAAAAGTGGATGTTGTGTTTCAATCCTCAGAGGTTAAATTAGAGCAGATCATTGCAACCATTGAAGATTCAGGCTATGAGGTCCAGCAATAAAAACAAAATAAATCGTGCTGCATAAAGTCAGCACGATTTATTTAAAAATAAAATATACCCCATATGGGTATATAAGAGGTGAAGAACTATGAGTGATTTTAAGGAAGCCAGCCTTCGTATTGAAGGGATGACATGTGCGTCGTGTGCGATCAGAATCGAGAAAGGATTAAAGAAAATTACGGGTGTGAAGGAAGCTGCGGTTAACTTTGCTGTGGAGAAAACAACTATCGTTTATGATGATCAACTGACGAGTCTGCGGGAGATGGAGCAAAAAATCGAATCACTCGGATATAAGGTAGTGAATCAAAAAGCTGAGTTTAGTATCACGGGAATGACGTGTGCAGCATGTGCAAACAAAATTGAGAAGACGTTAAACAAAATGGATGGCGTTCAATCAGCAGTTGTTAATTTTGCCATGGAATCTGTCCAGGTACATTATCGCCCGGAAGATACATCCTTTTCAGATATGCAGAAAGCTGTGAAGAAACTTGGATATGAACTTCATCAAAAATCACAGGATGCAACTGGTGAAGCAGATTATAGAGAGAAGGAGATTGCAAGACAACAAAGCCGTTTTATCTTCTCTAGTATTTTGTCTGTTCCTCTGCTCTGGGCAATGGTAAGCCATTTTGAGTTCACATCATTTATATGGTTACCTGAAATGTTTATGAATCCATGGGTTCAGCTGGCACTTGCAACACCTGTTCAATTTATCGTGGGTGGTCAGTTTTACAAAGGAGCCTATAAAGCACTAAAGAATAAGAGTGCCAATATGGACGTGCTGGTAGCGTTGGGAACCTCGGCTGCATATTTTTACAGCATTTATCTGAGTGTTCTTTCAATCGGATCAACCGGTCATATGGTCGAGCTTTATTTCGAAACGAGTGCGGTATTGATTACATTAATTATTTTAGGAAAGCTGTTTGAAGCGAAAGCGAAGGGACGATCTTCTGAAGCGATTAAAAAGCTGATGGGTCTTCAGGCAAAAACAGCCACTGTTTATCGTGATGGACAGGAGCTTCAGATCCCTATCGAAGAGGTTATAACCGGTGACATCATCTCTATAAAACCAGGTGAAAAAGTACCGGTGGACGGTATTATTCTGGAAGGGAGATCTGCGTTTGATGAATCCATGATTACTGGCGAAAGTCTTCCCGTGGATAAAGTCACGGGAGATGAAGTCATTGGCGCGACAGTCAACAAAAATGGATTTATCAAAATCAAAGCAACCAAGGTTGGGAAAGATACTGCGCTGTCACAGATTATCCGCGTTGTTGAAGAGGCACAGGGATCGAAAGCGCCGATCCAGAGGCTCGCAGACAGTATCTCTGGGGTTTTTGTTCCAATCGTTGTAGGGATTGCGTTTATAACCTTCTTCGTCTGGTATCTGGTCATTGACCAGGGTAATTTTGCAGGAGCACTTGAGAAACTGATTGCCGTTCTGGTTATCGCCTGCCCATGTGCGCTTGGTTTAGCAACGCCTACAAGTATTATGGCAGGTTCAGGACGCGCTGCAGAAGCAGGCATTTTATTTAAAGGCGGCGAGCACCTTGAAACCGCACACCGGATTGATACCGTTGTACTTGATAAAACAGGAACAGTAACCAATGGTAAACCTGTATTGACAGATGTGTATCTCACTTCCGGACACAACGAAGCAGAGGTGCTGCGCCTGGTTGGATCAGCAGAGCAGCCGTCAGAGCACCCTCTGGCTGAAGCGATTGTTGAAGGGATCAAAGAAAAAGGAATTTCACTTGAAAAGACCGATGAATTTGAAAACATCCCTGGTTACGGAATTATCGCAGCGGTTGCAGGAAAAAAGGTGATTGCCGGAACGAGAAAGCTGATGAAGGAGCACGATATTTCCTTTGAGGATCATTTATCAACAGTAACGAATTTCGAAAAAGAAGGCAAGACAGCAATGCTGATCGCAATTGATGGAGGATTTGCAGGCATTATCGCCGTAGCTGATACTGTAAAGGATTCATCTGCCAAAGCCATCTCAAGATTAAAAGAAATGGGAATGGAAGTCATTATGATGACAGGTGATAATCCACAGACTGCACAAGCGATTGCAGCAAGTGTGGGTATCGATCGTGTCATTGCAGAGGTTCTGCCCGAAGGTAAGGCCGAGGAAGTCAAAAAACTTCAGCAGGCCGGGAAAAAAGTGGCGATGGTCGGAGACGGAATTAATGATGCTCCTGCTCTTGCAACCGCAGATATTGGAATGGCGATCGGTACAGGAACAGATGTCGCGATGGAGGCGGCAGATATTACATTAATCAGAGGAGATCTGATGAGTGTCGGGGATGCCCTGTTCATGAGTAAGAAAACGATTAGAAATATTAAGCAGAACTTGTTCTGGGCATTTGCCTATAACAGCTTGGGTGTACCGATTGCAGCAGCAGGATTCCTTGCTCCATGGCTTGCCGGTGCAGCAATGGCATTCAGTTCAGTATCCGTTGTGCTGAATGCGCTGAGACTTCAAAAAGTAAAGCTGTAACATGACAGGAGTGAAGATGATGAAAAAATCAGTAAAAATATGGACTGTTTCCGGTATAGCTTATTTAGGGCTGGTTATAATTGGGTATAGTCTTTTTGTGGGGAATGAAGAAGAGCCCCACTCTGATGCTCATGAAGAAACAGCAATGGAAGTACAAGGAGATTCACATGAACATGAAGCTAATCAAAATGAAAAGGAGAATGAACAGATGGAAAATCATCAGCACCATCAGCACGCGGCACATAACGATCATGCAGCAGTTGAAAATGAGGTATCTGTAACAGCAGCGTATGAGGATGGAAAGATTGTGGTGGAACTAAAGGACCCGGAAGGTAATGCGCCGGTTCTTGAAACAAATCATGAAAAAGACCTTCACTTAATTGTAGTGAAAAGTGATTTAAGTGAGTATCGTCACCTTCATCCGGTCAGCAAAGAGAACGGCGTTTTTGAGCAGGCCTATGAGTTATCTGACGGAATGTATAAAGTCTTTGTAGATATAAAACCTAAAGGACTTGCCTATCAGGTCAAACCTGTTGAACTGCATGTGGGTGAACATCAGAATCATTCAGCTGATAATGATCTCTCAGTAGATACAGAGTTTGAAAAAACAGTAGATGGACGCACTGTAGCGCTTTCGGTTAACTCCTTAAAAGTAAATGAGCCAACAGTTTTCACATATACAAGTAAAGATGGGAAGCCTGATCCGTATCTTGGCGCATTGGGTCACGTGGTGATTCTGGATGAGGATGCAGAGGAGTTTATTCATGTTCACCCTTCCTCAGAGGATGAAACCGTTTTTGAAACCCGCTTCAGCAAGCCGGGCATTTACAAGGTATGGGGAGAATTTATGTTCGGTGAACAGGTCCATGTGTATCCATTTGTTATAGAAGTAACTGAATAAGGCTGGAGCCATACAATTCTGTATGGCTTCCTGTAATCATTTTTATACCCCGTAAAGGTATAAAGGGAGTGAGGAAATGGACACAACACAGGTGCTTGATGAAGTTTCACCAAGAAAGGATAAAATAAAAGTCATTCTACTGTTGGCCATTCCGGCAGTGGCAGAAAACTTTTTTCAAACCGTACTGGGATTTGTTGATACACTGTTTGTATCTCAAATCGGGCTGGCAGAAGTTTCGGCAGTAGGCGTAACGAATGCCATCTTGGCCATTTATTTTGCTGTTTTTATGGCAGTGGGTGTCGCTGTTAATGTTTACGTGGCGAATAATTTAGGAGCAGGCAAAGTAGAAAGGGCACGTCATATTGCCCAGCAGGCTGTTATCTTATCCGTTTTACTCGGAGTCTTGTTTGGACTGGTGACATTATTCTTCGCTGAACCGCTGCTTTTGCTGATGGGGATCGAAGAAGAGGTGCTTGCTGCAGCGAGTATTTACTTTAAGGTAGTAGGAATACCCTCTGTTTTCATGTCACTGATGTTTGCATTGAGCAGTATTTTAAGAGGAGCTGGAGATACGACGTCACCAATGAAAGTCAGTATCGCTGTTAACTTGATTAACATTATGCTGGATTATGTTTTTATCTTCGGTTTCTGGATGATTCCAGGCATGGGCATTCTCGGTGCAGCGCTTGCAACAGTAATGGCAAGAATAGCCGGAACTGTATTACTACTCCGTTATATACGCAAAACATCAACGGTTTCGTTTCGCAGAGATTTCTGGAAGCCGGACTGGGAGCATCAGCTGGAGCTGTTGAATCTGGGAAGTCCGGCTGCAATGGAGAGACTTGTCATGAGGGCCGGACAGATCGTGTATTTCGGATTTATTGTTGCACTGGGTACGAGTACTTTTGCTGCACACCAGATTGCCGGAAATCTTGAAGTGTTTTCTTACATGCTGGCCTACGGTTTTGCAACAGCGGCAACGATCCTTGTCGGTAAACATATTGGTGCTAACGATCATCAGGCTGCGAAGGAATATGCAAAATTAAGTACGTATCTGGCAATTGGTTTCATGTCATTTTTCGGATTACTGCTATTCTTTTTCGGAGGATGGGCAGGTACTTTATTTACAGACGATCAGCAGGTCATCGCAGATATTGATATTGCATTGAAAATTGCTGCCATCTTCCAGCCGTTTTTAGCTGTCGTGTTAGTTTTAACAGGTGGATTTCAGGGAGCGAACAATACAAAGTTTCCCATGTATTTGACAACGATCGGTATGTGGACGATACGTACAGGTGCTGTTTATCTTCTCGCGATCACATTTGAGATGGGGATTGCAGGAGTCTGGATCGCAATTGGACTTGATATTATTTTCCGGGCCATTGTGCTATGGATCCGATTTACAAAGGACCGCTGGATTTCTGTTAAAAAAGAAAAGTTGTCTCCCTGTCACCCGAAAACGAGAAACGCCAGATTATCAAGATGTGTAAACAATTATTAGAAAAGAGGGAATCGGCATGAAGCTGACACTTTATACAAGACCAACCTGTTCGGATTGTCAGCAGGCGAAGAAATACTTGAAGGAAGAAAGCATCCCTTATACAGAAATTGATCTGTCGAATCAGCCTGACAAGGAAGGTGAACTGAGGGCTGTGACAGGAACGGGCATTGTTCCGGCTTTTGTTTTTTCAAAACAATTGTTTTTTGGCATTAAAGTAAAGAGAGACGTTTATATAGGATTCGAACGCAATGAAGCCGCAGTCAGAAAATTATCGCAAGCCATAAAGAGCGGCTGAGGCCGCTCTTTATGGCTTGCTGGAGTTATGCTGCCATCTGACGGCAGGCGTCGGCACACTTGCGGCAGGCTTCAGCACATGCCTGACAATGGTCATGATCATGCTTGGCGCACTCATCAGCACACGCGTCACAAATCTCTGCACACAATCCACAGATTTCTCTCACGTGCGGGCTGTTCGTTTGCATAGCTGTGATCGCAAGCTGACATACATCGGCGCATTCCCGATCCAATCGGATACACGCCGCCATCATTTTAACATCCTCTTCATTCAAACAGGCGGAAAAACACCTATTACAGGCTTCCAAACATTCCTGGCAGGCTTTCAGACAGTCTTCAAATTGATGGCTCATCTTCATTTCCTCCTCTAAAATAAGTACTAGTGTAGGAATTCCCGACTATTTATAAGATAAACGAATATTTGATCATTTTTACCAGAGGATGTGTTCAAATATACGTATAAGGGGTATAATGAAATCGAAAACATTTATGATGGAGGGAACAACCTTGAAAATAAAAAATACGTTTTTAACTGGAGCCTGTATTTTAGCAGTCAGTGCATTATTAGCTGCTTGCGGAGCTGATGATCAAGCAAATGAAGATCAGATGATGGAAATGGAATCTGAAGAAATGGATCATTCTGACATGGATCATTCTGACATGGATCACTCCGGCATGGAGATGTCCGGTTCAGGTGAGGTGCCTGAAGGACTCGAGGAAGCAGCTGATCCGGCCTTTGAAGTAGGCAGCACAGCCATTATTACTGATGCACATATGCCAGGTATGGAGGGAGCAGAAGCAACGATTGTTGGCGCGTATGATACAGTCGTCTACACCATTTCCTATGATCCAACCACAGGTGGCGAACGCGTAGAAGACCACAAATGGATCATCCATGAAGAAATCGCAGATGCACAGGAAGAACCTTACGAAGAAGGCGATGAAGTAACCGTCGAAGCCACACACATGGAAGGCATGGAAGGCGCTACAGCTGAAATCGACTCCGCTGAACAAACCACCGTTTACATGGTCGACTTCACACTTGAAAACGGAGAAGAAGTCACAAACCACAAATGGGTAACAGAGAGTGAATTGTCTGCTGAATAAGACTAACATGTTCAAAAGGAGTCCTGATATACGGGCTCCTTTTTCTATGACGACAAATGATTATCTCGTCTCATTCATTAAATTTAAACTCCATTTTACGACTCATCGTCGTCATGCCGAGCGATTCATAAAATTCAATTGCGGATGTATTTGCCTCTGACACACCCAATTCAATACTGCTAACTCCAAGACTTCTTCCAAAATCAAATACGTATTTTGTCAGCTTTTTACCGATTCCTTTTTTTCTATGGATTTCAGAAACGCATAAACTCTGTATGTATAAAACTTTCCTTGCCTTAACAAAAGTATTCTCATTTATTTCTTCTTCCTTCGTCACGATCACACCAGCGATATCTTCAGCAATCACAGCGACAAATATATGCTGTTTATCATCCAGTAGCTGACTTTCGAAAAACGCCTGTTCAACTGGGGTTGCATTCTCTTTATATATATCCGGCCTTGCTGAAACGTGAAAATCGTGTACCTGCTTAAATAAAGGCAGTAGTGACTTGTAATCATTTTGTTTGGCGGTCCGAATCATTATATTCATAACTGTTACCTCTCAATTTGCTTTCTGCTGTTGTGTAGACTTCAGAGACAGACCCCAACTCTACACGATTAATCAATCTATTGAACCGGAGTGAGTGAGATTTCCTCGTAGGGTACTTTGATCAGGGCGTAAAAGAATCGATCGTCACCACGGAGCCTCAGGTTTCTTTCTTCACCATCCCCTGAAAGCTTCATTTCCTGAATGGTGTGATCGAAAGCTTTGCCAGTGAGAATAGAGGCGGATATTCCACTGTCTGTTTGAAATGGAAATGCGGCAGTAGAGTAAGGTAACTCGCCCTCAACTTCAAAGTTAACGATCGGATCGGTTCTTTTCCAACTGTATGCACCATCTTTTTCAATGATATTTCCAATGCCAAGCCCACTTGAACTTTCATAGAAAACAAATGTTTCACCTTGAAATTTCTCTGTGCTTAAAACTGATTCAAGACCAGCCCCCTCTTGTGCCAAGCCAGATTCAATCGCTTCATTTTGTGTGTCAAACCACTCCGCTGTATTTTCATTGATGCATCCGGCAATGAAGAGAGCGAAAGATAAGATGAAAAAGATAAACCAGATTCTTTTCAAACAATTCACTCCGTTTCTTTGAAGATTGCAACGATCGGTGTGGATAAGAAAAAAGGATAATTCAAGCTACCTCAAACTATCATTATTTTCTAAACTTCTTCCTTACTTTGTATTGTTGGACAGTTAATATCCAGAAAACAGCAGAAAAGATTAAAATAATGATGAGATTTTTCACATTAATATCAATCCCCATGACCAAGCTGAATAAAAGTAAAAACCCATAAAACAAGATAGTTACATCTAAAAACGAAGGCTTTAAAATCACTTTTCACTCCTTTTTGACAGGGGGCAGTTTACTGTAGACTTCAGGGACAGACCCCAACTCTACAGTAAAGAGACCCCAAGTCTACGCTGTTCTCTTCATGCTGCGTTGATGTCTAACAAGTGCAAATGCATTAAATAATATTGTGAAAGCAATAAGGACTGATGACGCTACAACCACGGCTCTGATTTCTGAGAGTGCGGACCAGTCTTCGATATTCACCAGGTGCTGTTCGTAAAGAAATTGGAACAGAAGTGCGATCGTGCAGGCAGTGAAACTCGCAAAAATTGTCATGGATATTGATATTTTAGGTTTCCTTGATGCCAGGAACACAAGTGGAATTGCCCACGCAATCAGTCCGAGTAGTAAGCTTCCAAGATTTAAATAACCCATTATTTTTTTGCCTCCTATATATTTTGTAAATGTAGACTTCAGGGACAGACCTCAAGTCTACGCTAATCCAACAACGGAATGATGTACATTACTGCTTCTTCGTATGGGTGAATGTCTTTAACGATTTGTTTTGCCAGTGCAAGTTTGTCAATTGGGCATCTGAACTCCATTTTGCATTCTTCTCCGAAGGATATTTCGTTTTGATTTCCGTTGAAAGGTTTGGCGGTGTTTAGTGGCCGCCAGTAGCCTTTTGTATGAGTATAGGACAGAACATGGTCGTAATGTCCGACATGCAAAATGCCGGCATCATTCAGACGGTTTCGTAACGGAATTATGATGTCCTCAGGGAGTAATACTTCAATTTTTACAAATGAGAATCTCAACTTCCTCTATCCTTTCATCGCTTTTTCCTGATATAGTCATTAGTATACTAAAATGAGGAAAAAGTTTCATAATCCGTTTAAAAAGTTGGTGTGAAGATGAATATTTTTCTTGTAGCGTTGAACGATGCTGATTTAAAAGCAGTTTATGAGTTTGAAAAAATGAACCGTGCTTATTTCGCCCGGTTTATTCCGGACAGAGGGGATGACTATTTTGAACAGGACTTTTTCCGGGAGCAGTACCAGTATCTGTTAAATGAGCAGCTTGAAGGACAGTCTGAATTTTATCTGATCAAAAACGATCGTGGCCGGGTTATTGGCCGGATGAATGTCGTTGAGATTAAAAACGCACGCGGTTTTCTTGGCTATCGCATTGGTGAGTCTGATGCAGGAAAAGGGGTAGCGTCTACTGCGCTTGAGCAGCTTCTCAGGAAAGACCTGAGCGTAACGAGGATGATTGGCAAAACAACTCCGGACAATATCGGCTCCCAGCGCGTCATGGAAAAGAACGGCTTCCGCAGGACACATGAGGACGATGACTTTGTTTATTTTGAATGGATGAAGATGAGCTGAGTGAAGAGTGGGGGTCTGTCCCTGGGTCTACGCTAAATGGGAATGTACGGTTCACGGCAGTTTTTGTATCGAATCAACTTTTTATTGTCGTGTTCCAGAAAATATATGTATCGTTCCAGATTTTTATTGTATCGTTCACCTTTTACCAGAGAGTTTTTGTTTTGTTCGACACTTGAATTGTATCGCTAGCCATCATAATTGTACTGTTTCAAAATGGAAATGTATCGTTCCGTTGTTCCACACAACCGTAGAGTCAGTGTCTGTCCCTAAACCCTACAATAAAGGGGGACAGAGCCTGGCGAAAGGAACGGCCGCTCCGTCCCCGCGACTCTCCATCTCTTGACAATCTCCAACGACTTAGCATAAGCTATGTCTAACAAAACCCAATGTTTAACATTCGATGACGAGAAAGAGTAGCGATGGTGCTGAAGCAAAGAGAGCTGACGGTTGGTGTGAGTCAGTGTTCAGGCGATTGTGAAGATCCTCTCCGAGAAGCGGTGCTGAGTGTGTTTAGGTGCCGACGGGATTCCGCCGTTACAAGGAACGCGTATGATGGTACGTTGAATGAGTGTCCGGGATGTTTTCCGGGAATCAGGGTGGTAACGCGGGCTAAGCTCGTCCCTAACGTTTGTTTAGGGGCGGGCTTTTTTGTATGCAAAAAAGGAGGAACGGATATGGTTAGAAGTCAAATGCAGGAGACGGCAACGGAGCGTGAGAAGCGGGTTCAGGACTACTGGAGCGAGCAGCAGGTTTTTCAGCAGTCGATTGATCAGCGGGAGGGAAAAGAGACCTTTGTCTTTTATGAAGGCCCTCCAACGGCGAATGGTCTGCCGCATGCCGGTCACGTGCTGGGCCGTGTGATCAAGGATTTTGTTGCGCGTTATAAAACGATGAGCGGTTATCAGGTTTTAAGAAAAGCCGGGTGGGATACGCATGGCCTGCCGGTTGAGCTTGGAGTGGAGAAGAAGCTTGGCCTTTCCGGTAAACGTGAGATTGAGGAATATGGTGTGGAAAAATTTATTGAGGAGTGCAAGAAAAGTGTTTTCGATTACGAGCGGCAGTGGAGAACATTTACCGACGCGATTGGCTACTGGGTGGATATGGAGAAGCCATATGTCACGCTGGAAAATCGCTATATCGAAAGCGTCTGGCATATCCTTTCGAGTATTCATAAACGCGGTCTTTTAGAACAGGGACACCGGGTCGTCCCATACTGTCCGAGCTGTCAGACCTCCCTCAGCTCACATGAGGTTGCACAGGGCTACAAGGATGTGAAGGACCTTTCTGTAACGGCAAAATTTAAAGTCAAAGGGACCGAAGATGAATACTTCCTTGGCTGGACCACAACGCCGTGGACGCTGCCATCTAATGTAGCGCTAGCTGTGAATCGTGATCTCGATTATGTAAAAGTGAAGCAGGGTGAAGAGGTTTATATCGTCGCGAAAAATCTTGCAGACAAGGTTTTTAAAGACAGCTTTGAAGTCGTGAGCGAGCATAAAGGAAGTGACTTCACCGGGTTATCTTATGAGCCACCATTGCAATATCTTACGCTTGAAAAAGGACACGAAGTCATCGCTGCTGATTTTGTCACGGATGACAGCGGAACAGGTATCGTTCACCTGGCTCCGGCGCATGGTGAGGACGATTATCAGGCGATCAAGGACAGCGGGCTTGATTTTGTCAAAGTAGTCGATGAAGCAGGACGTTACACAGCTGAAGTGACCCCATTTGCAGGGGAAAAGGCGAAGGATCAGGATGTGGCGATCATCAAGCTGCTTGCTGAGAATGGCCGCCTGTTTGAAAAAGAGAAATATGAGCACAGCTACCCGCACTGCTGGCGCTGTGATTCTGCCCTGATTTATTATGCGATGGAGGGCTGGTTTATCAAAACAACCGCGATTAAGGATACGATCATTGCCAATAATCAGTCTGTCGAGTGGCACCCGGGGCATATGAAAGACGGCCGTTTCGGTAAGTTCCTTGATAGTATGGTCGATTGGAATCTCGGGCGGAACCGCTATTGGGGCACGCCGCTGAATGTCTGGGTATGTGAGGATTGCGGGCATCAGCATGCACCTGACAGCGTGGCAGATCTAAGGCATCATGCCGAACAGGAAATCAGTGAGGACCTTGATTTGCACAAGCCTTACGTGGACCGGATCACCTTGACGTGTCCATCATGTGCAGGGTCCATGACGCGCACAAAAGAGGTGATTGATGTCTGGTTTGACAGCGGCTCGATGCCGTTTGCCCAGTATCATTACCCGTTTGAAAATAAAGAGCTGTTTGAAAAGCAATTCCCGGCTGATGTGATTGCTGAAGGGGTCGATCAGACGCGCGGCTGGTTTTACAGCCTGCTGACCGTTTCCTCGCTTTTCACTGGGAAAGCGCCTTATAAACGCGTGCTGTCACTCGGACATATCCTGGATGAGGACGGCCGTAAAATGTCTAAAAGTAAAGGCAACGTCATCAATCCGATGGAGCTGGTCGAACAATACGGAGCAGATGCACTGCGCTGGGCGCTTTTAGCTGATAGTGCACCATGGAACAACAAGCGTTTTTCAGCAAATCTTGTTGCACAGGCAAAATCGAAGCTTGTTGATACACTGCATAACGTTCATTCGTTCTATTCGCTTTATGCAGAGATCGACGGCTTTGACCCGGCTGTTCATGGGAAAGGCGAGCAGGCACTTTTAGATCAATGGGTGCTGTCGAGGCTGAATACAGTAACGGTGAAGGTGAAAAAGCATCTGGATGACTACGACTTTACAGCAGGTGCACGGGAGCTGTCTGTGTTTGTAGATGAGCTGAGCAACTGGTATATCAGACGTTCACGCGACCGTTTCTGGGGAGAGGGGTTAGACGATGATAAGCGCGCTGCCTATCACACACTCCACACTGTCCTTGTAAATGTGAGTCGTCTGCTGGCACCTTTTACACCGTTTATCGCAGAGGATATTCACGTACACTTGACTGGAAAAAGTGTGCACTTATCAGAATTTCCACAGGCTGACCTGAATCTGGTCAATGAACAGCTTGAAGCGGATATGGATCGTGTGCTGCAGGTCGTGGAGCTGTCCCGTCAGCTGCGCAATACAACAAACCTGAAAACAAAGCAGCCGCTCGCAAAAGTGACCTTGATCGGGTCAAAAGAAGAAACCGATCCGCTGAGAAAATATGAAGCGATTGTGATGGACGAAATCAATGTAAAAGCGGTAGAGCTGAGTCAGGAAGCGGGTGAGGCTGTACGCTACGAAGTGAAGCTGAACTTCCCGACCGCAGGACCGAAGCTCGGCAAAAAAGTCGGTGCGGTTCAAAAAGCACTGCAGCAGCTGAGCTCAGAGGAAGCGAGGGGCGTTGCGCAGAAGGGGTATGCGGACGTCGAAGGAGAGAGAATTGAAGCAGAAGATCTCCAGATCCGCCAGCAGGCAGACGAAGGACTCGAGCTCGCCTCCAATGCCGTCTACACCGTCCTGCTTGACACTGTCTTAACAGAGGAACTGAAAGCAGAAGGACTCGCACGGGAACTAATCAGAGGCGTCCAGCAATACCGGAAAGAACTCAACCTTCCCGTCGACCAGCGCGTCACACTCAGCTTCCATACAAACGACCAAATCAAACACGTCATCACCACCCACCAGCAGCTACTCGAAAACAACCTGCTGCTGAAAACCATCAAATTTGAACAAAAGAATGATATGAAAACTTTGGAATTTGATGGGCATCGCGTTGAGATTGCCATAGAATAAAAAGAGTGTAGACATGGGGTCTGTCCTCATGTCTACACTCTTACTTCATTAAGGGGGAGAATGCATGGTTAACATCTTTTGGGGGTTACTTTTGATCTTTTTCAATCCGAATCTTAACTTTCTTGATCTCGGTGTGATCGATTACTTGTGCAATATACTTGGATATGCGCTGATCTGGTCCGGGATCAGGGTGATGGAAAAGCAGTATACCGGGGCATCAAAGATCCAGCCATACGTCCTGTTCATGATCATTCATAGCGCGGTCTTTTTTCTGCTGAGCGTTTTCGGGTACTCACCTGTTCATCTTCCATTGAATACAGATTGGGCCATCATTACAGTCGTTGGACTGGCGTTGATGATCACGGGTATGTTCATGGTGTTTGTGATTATTTCCATGCTGATTAAAGTTGTTGAGGAGGATGAAAACAGCTCAGTATCTGTTAGAAAGTTAAAAACCATTTGTGCAGGGTTGATGTTAATTTTTACTCTGGTAGCAGTCAGCTACTTCTTATTCCAGGCAGTTCCGGGTGTCTCGGTGACGCTGACGGCTGTTTTATTGATATTGAAGGGTGCATTTCTGTTTCAGTTTTATCGTGGGTTTGTTCGTGAGTGGAAGGTGGTGGGGCTGTAAGTGAACATGTCGAATGAAACAAGATATACGTCCTTGTGTTTCTCTTAGTTTGCCGCGAAACCAGCTTTATGTGATCAGTCAGTTGGGCTTCGCGTCAAAAGGATCGATACAAATCATTTGTGGGACAATACAATAATAATTTGAAACAGTACAAAAAGCTTTTGCAGCGAGACAATTAAGGTCGTTCACATTGTCAACGATACAAATATTTTTTAGAACAGAACATTTATTTAATGGCTCGATACATAAAAAAATTGAAACGATTGAATGAATGTTGAGAACGATACAAAAGCCCGCCGATCAAGTTTGCCGCGAAACCAACTGCTCGCAATTTACCGGCACGGCTTCGCGTCAAACGGTCACTGGGGTGGTTACGGAGTGAAGGAATTATTGTCAGTAGTGAAGGAATCCGGATAAGAGAACGAAGGAATCCAAGTCTGGAGTGAAGGAAAAACAACCGCTCGAAGGTCTAGTGAACGAATAAAAATCCAGTAAGAAGGAATCAAATTTTGAAACGAGGGAATTAATTTTTCAAAAGCCTGAATAACTCAAGCGAGTGAAGGGATCCAGCTCAGGCCCGTCAATCCCATCTGCCTGTTCAAAAAGGGACGTATATCTTGTTTCGTACATCGAACGAAACAAGATATACGTCCCTATGTTTCCATTAATGAATGTACTTGTTGCTGCCAGGAAGTTTTTTGATCTTGTTCCAGGCTTCAATCGCTTCCTCGCGACTTTTTCCTTGATTATTTGGGTCAGCAAAAAAGTCATGAATAAACTGATTGTATTCGAATTGAGGAGCAATTTCCTTCTTATACGACGGGTCTTTCTTTCGTTCTTCTTCCTTATACCAGGCATCTACAACATCTCGATACGTTTTTCCGATGTTGTTTTTTAAATAGTTTTGGATATAGGTAGAAAAATGAAAGTGAGGGATCACGGTTTTGAAAAAGGCTCTCACATTCTGACTACATCGATGATTTTCTAGAATGACTGTATCAAGACTTAACTCCACCTGTGGCTCCGACTTGATATTTCCTTTTGATTTTCTAATTGGCTGTTCTATCTTTCCTGTAAGGAGAAACGTTTCAATCCGATCAGAAATCTCTATCTTTGAACCGGAAGTGCTTATACCGTTTTCTCTACAAAAAGACTGTAATTCCTCTTTCAACCAATAAAAATCTTTAAAACTGATTAGACTAATCTCTTTTGTTAGAATAGGTCTCATATTCTAAAAATCCTCCCTTAAAAATCACGCATAAGAGTGCAAACCAGCGATGACCAGGTTGACAAAGACCTGATTGAAAACAATGGTGCCAAATCCGATGATGGCGAGCCAGGCTGTTTGTTCTCCCGCCCAGCCTCTGCCAAGACGCAGATGGAGGAAGGCAGCGTAAAACAGGAAGGTAATTAAGGCCCACACTTCTTTAGGGTCCCATCCCCAGAAGCGGGTCCAGGCAATCTGGGCCCAAATCATGGCAAAGAAAAGTCCGCCGAGTGCAAATAAAGGAAAACCGATCATGACTGAGCGATAAGAGATCTCATCCATTAAAGATAAGTCGACTTTATGCGTAAATGGCTGGAGCAGTTGAGCAATCTTTTTCCTCGTAATGATCCGGATGAAGAAGTAAAGGATGGATCCGGCAAGGAATGACCAAAGGACGGAATTTAGTTTAGCAGCGTCAATGATGTTTAGGATTTCAATTCCCCCACTAAAATGACTCGCTGGTTCATAGCTTCCCGGTGAATTCTCTAACACATGAACAGGCTCTGAATCAACTGGCAGGACGATGGCGGGCATTTGATAATCGTACACCTGCATTTCTCCATCCATATTTTCAAATTGATAGCTTGCCTGATAATCCATGATTCTAAATGAAGAAGTAACCAATATAAAACCTATTACAACAACCATAAAATATAAGACCAACTCTAAAAAGAAAGAACTTTTGCTTTTTTCGTGCGTGTTCACTTTTTTCAACAAGTAGATGAGCCCTGTGATAAAAGAAATTGATAATACGGCACTGGCAATGGCGACCGTCATGACGTGAATTGTTAACCAGTGACTTTGTAAGGCTGGAATAAGCGGAGACACGTCATTATGAAACATGCTTGCGTACGCAATGATTAGTAATGAAACAGGCAATACAAACAATCCAACGACTGCCTGGCGGTAAAGGTAATAAAAAACAAAAAAGCTTCCCACCAGCATCATGCCGAAGAAGGTTAAAAACTCATTCAGGTTGCTCACCGGTGCGTGGCCGGCTGCCATCCACCTGAAAACAAAGTAATTCAGCTGTGCCAGAAACCCAATGACTGTCAAGGTCATGCCTATTTTAACCGCAACCTTTTTCCGTGATCGAACGGCAATACCAAAAGGAATAATGGCAATTAAATATAAAATGAACGAAGCGTATAATGATGAACTGCTTAAAGATATCATGGAACCAGGTGACATATTGACACTCCTCTTTTGAAAAATAGGTAAGTAGACTCATCTTAACTATATCAATATTAAAGTCGAGGAGAGATGTAAAATAAGTCAATTATGTGTATGAATATGGAAATGAATTAAACCTTATAAACCCAACCCTTCCCTCACCAATCCCAAAAAGTAACCCCGATTTTCCGGGTGGCAGGCGATAAAATAAGGGGTGTCGGATTTGATGCCTGTGAACTCGTTGCCATCGAAGTCGAATACGAGTGCGCCTGCTTCCCGGACCATGAGTAGTCCTGAGTAGAGGTCTTCTCCTTCGGAATTGTAGAGCACGACCCCATCAATTTCACCCTTAGCCAGCAGTGCCCAGCATAAGGTTGGTGCCCATGTACGTAGCATGCGTTTACAGTTCAGGTCTAGGTGCTGGCGAAGCTGGACGGCTTTGGCTTCGTTTCGCACGGCATGTCCCTGAATCCAGGCGATGGTAAAGCGGTTAGGGTTCTGGCGCTTTTGGACCTGCATCGTCTGGCCGTTACAGGACGCACCTGCGAGTGTATCTGCCACATACAACCGGTCAATGACGGGTTCATAAATCACGCCAAGAACCGGCTGATTTTTATGTATTAAAGTTATAGAGGATGAAAATACGGGCAGGCCGATCGCAAAGTTGTTCGTGCCATCAAGCGGATCCACTTGCCAGGTCCAGTCACTCTTCACGTCATTGTGACCTGATTCCTCACTGATAATCGCATGGTCCGGAAATGACTTCGATAGCTGCTTTAGAATAATCGACTCCGCTGCGTGATCCGCTTCCGTCACCACATCACCGAATTCATCCTTTTCTGTAACCTGCACCGAACGGTCAAATGCCGACAGTGCAGCCTGTCCAGCCTCAACCACCACTTTTGAGGCAACCTCTCTTGCTTTGATTAAAACCTGTTCCATCATTTTCACCGCTTTCCATTAAAATGGTTTTTTACTGCAGTTTAATGGTAGTGGCTACACTTCATGCTGTCAATGAAGCCAAAATAATCAAATGCTTTTTTTGTTCAAATGATATGAATATTGAAAATACATTGACGCAGCTGAAAATGAACCTTCATAATTACTGTAAGAAATTTCTTTAGGAGGAGAATGGGTGGAAACGGTTATTAAGGTTGAAAATTTAGCCAGGTCATTTAAAACAAAGGGACAGGTCAAACAGGCTGTGGATGGGATCAGCTTTGAAGTGAAGAAAGGAGAAGTATTCGGTCTGCTTGGGCCGAACGGTGCCGGGAAAACGACGACCATTAAGATGCTGACAACACTCCTTTTGCCGACAGAGGGAAGGGCTGAAATATTTGGTTATGACGTCCATCTTGAGAGTCATGAAATCCGTAAGCTAATTAACTTTGTTTACGGTGGGGAACGTGGTGTTTACGGCAGGTTGACTGCAACTGAATATATGAACTATTTTTGTACGTTATATAAAATTCCGCGAAAGGAACAGCGCAGCATGATTGCTGAATTGCTGGAGCTGGTTGGACTGACGGAGGCCGCGGATAAAAAGATACATACTTATTCTAAAGGGATGATTCAACGTTTACATATCAGTCGCTGTCTGATCAATTCGCCGAAGCTTTTGTTTCTGGATGAACCGACCATCGGGCTTGATCCGGTTGGCGCACGGATGCTTCGAAGCCTGATTCAAAAGCTCCAGAAGGATGGCATTACGATTATTTTGACGACCCACTATATGCAGGAAGCGGATGAGCTTTGTGACAGAATTGCCTTTATTAAAGACGGGAAAATCAGTCTGATCGGAAGTGCAAAGGAGATTAAGCGAAGCAGTGGACACACGAGAATGTTTGAAGCCATTGTTCAAATGGAGGAGATAGAAAAAATCGAGAAAGAGCAGACGATTTCCATTCATACAATGGAAGAACTGAAGCAGCTGTTTTATTCCATTACATTTGAAGTGAAAATGAAAGAAATGGACATTCATCAGATCAAACAGATCCTCTCTAAATATGGTGAAGTCGTTCACGTCATTCAAAAGGAAATGTCACTTGAGGATGCTTATATCTCTCATATGAAGGAGCTTGGGTGAAGATGAACTCAGCTGAATTGTTAATGAGAGAGATTAAATATTTTACAAACTTCAATAATAAAATGTATCAATTTCTATTGTTCTTTCAACCGCTTGTTTTCCTGACCATTACTTATTTTCTCGGGCAAATGAGAGAGGGAATAGAAGTGGAACGTTTTATTGTTGCTTCAGCCATTATCAGTATGTGGAGCTATGTGCTCTATTCATCCGGCTCTGCACTCGTCAGCCAGAAGTGGAGTGACACGCTGAAAATGCTTGTTGTAGCGCCTGTTTCGCTGTTTTCAGTGATTCTGTCAAAAGTGCTGAGTAATGCTGTCATTGCCCTTATTTCCATGGTCATTACGTTTATCTACAGTATTGTGATTTTTCGTTTTGACCTTCATATTCCGAATGTCTGGCTGTTTTTCGGGAGCGTTCTCGTTCTCGTATTTTCTCTCAGTGTGATTGGCTTAATGCTGGCGTTTATTTTCTCAGCTTTTGAAAATGTGTTTGCTTTTCAGAATTTGATTCTCACACCGCTGATCGTTCTTTGTGGTGTCTTCTTGCCAGTTGAAAGCTTCCCGCTGTTTTTGCAGGTGCTGGCTTATTGCATTCCGATGACCTGGGGAGTGGAGGCTGTCTATAGCTCGCTCAGTTTGTCATCTGAGGTGTATCAGCAGGCCGGTTTTTCACTTTTACTGAGTGGGGTGTACTTAATTGTTGGATTATTATTTTATAGACGCATTGAGATCGCGCTCCGGAGTAAAGGGAATTGGGGGGTGATGTGATGACGGGTAGGTTAAATGGATTTTCGTATTTATCGTTTAAAGCACTGTATTCCTTTCATTCTGTCAGACTGTTTTTCTTCTTTCGCCTTATTGATCCAATGCTGCATTATGTATTCATTGCGGCGATTGCAAGCGCACTTGTCGGATCAGGTTATTTATCTTACATCATCATAGGTAACATCGCTTTTTACGCTGCCCAAATCATGATCATCAATTTCATTACGATGTTCAGGATGGAGCGCCGGTTTGGCACACTTGAGCTGAATATTGCGGCACCCATGAATACGTTTGTGGTCATTTTCAGAAAATCAATTGTGCCGTTAGCTGATGGACTGTTTGTTTTTTTATTTGGATTGTTGATTGGACAGCTGCTGTTCAAGGTCAATATTCCTTGGGATGAATTAGGGAATTTGCTGCTTATCGTGTTAGTTGTGACCTTTTCGGTTCTGTCATTGAGTCTGTTTTTTGCGTGCCTGAGTCTGCTGTTTTCAAACATCAATTTGTTTTTAAATCTCGTCCTCGGCGGGCTGCAAATTTTGTGTGGCGTTCACTTCTCAGCGCATCTTTTACCGGCCTGGATCGAGAGCATTTCCAGAATACTGCCGCTGACTCACGGCATTGAAGCGCTTCGAACCCTTTACGGACTGGAAGCCTACAACGTCCAAAGTCTCTTAATGAAAGAAGCACTGATCGGTCTCGGTTATCTGACCGTCGCAATTTTAATCGTAAAAGTGATGGAATACGCCGCAAGAAGAAGTGGCGCGCTTGTGAAGTCGGCTTAAATAAAGGGGTGTAAGAATGAAGCTTTCACAGCTGACGCAAGCATTAAATCAAGAGTTTTCTATTCATCAATACGGCAAGGACCCAGCCTTCAGCCGTTTTATACCACAGGTGTACTCGCCAGGTTGGGAGTCTTATTTTGAGAAGGAATTCAATGAGCTATTTAACGGACTGATGATAAAAGGGGCGCCGGAGGTTCAGTCCGTTTTTCTGGCTGTATTTCCAACGGAGGAAGTACTGGAACGGTTTTTACAAGAGGGACAAGAAGGAGATTTGTTATTTATGCATCACCCGCTTGTGATGGAATGTGGGGATCCACTTGGTGTATCAGGCAAAGGATTTGTTCCAATAGACGGTTATTATCTAACTGAAATCAGACGGAGAAAGCTATCCATTTACACATGTCACATTCCGATGGATTATCATCCCGTGTTAAATACGAGCAGAGCCATTATCGCAGAATTACAGGGAACCATTACAGATGGTTTTGAACCTGATGAATTTGGAAATCCTCTGATTCATATAGTTGAAATTGATCCGATATCCACTGCAGGGCTTGTGAAAAAGCTTAAGGGTATTTTTGAGATTCCGTATGTTGATTTTGAAGGCTGTGAGATTGAGTCCATAACAAAAATTGCGGTAGTGGCCGCATGCGGTGACAAGGTGGACTGGATACAGGAAGCTGAAAAAAGAGGCGCACAGGCATATATATCGGGTGAAATTCACTGCCATATTGATAATAACTATGGACAAATGAAATATAGCCAAATCATGCATTATGTGAAAGAAACCAGCATGTCACTGATTGGCGTCTCTCATTCAGCCTCAGAATATCTTGTGAAAAAGACACTCATGAAGGAATGGTTTGAACAAGCAGGTGTGCAGACAAAACTGCTGCCACAGAGCAGGTGGTGGGTGTGATTCCTGACTGTCTTTTAGATGTAAAAATGATCCGGGAGGAATGACTTTGAAAAGGGTGTTGTTTTTTATACTTTTCCTTGGTCTCGCTGGCTGCACTCAGTTAGACGAGAACGCTGAAACGGCACAGCAGCATTTAATCGATCTTGGATACGACGTAAAGTCATACGAAGGCAGTCAGCCGTACTCATTTACAAAAGGTGATCTTGGCAACATGCCTCATAATTTCATCTGGGCAGTGCAATCAACTTCACCAGAGCCATACTTCGGGGAAGAAATCACACAGCAAATCTTCCTTGTAGAAGATCATCCACTTAATGAAATTTATTCAGATCAGGAAGGCTTCGGGGACAAAGTCGAAGTCAGGGTCTTTATGCTCAATGATCAAATCATCGGCGGCACCTCATCTCCAACAGGAGAAGGCATCTCAGGGTCGGCCAGTTCTATTGACGGCCGCTCCCCTGAAGACGTACAAGGAGAAAACCTCAATGAATTGCTGAGGGAGTGGGAGGAAGGTAGGTAGCGTAGACTTAAGGGACAGACCCTGAGTCTACGCTTTTAAATGTTGAATTAAAAAAGGATGGTTATATGAAACGTGTAGATGTTGTTTATGTCGTACTGAATGATGATCATGAAAATGTGTTGATGGTGAAGAATAGAGGGAAGAACGGGTCTTATTTTACTTTGCCAGGCGGAGCGGTTGAACAGGGTGAAACGCTTGCTGAAGCAGCTGAGCGTGAAGTGAAAGAGGAGACAGGATATGAGGTAAAGGTCGGCAATATCCTATGTGTGACAGAAGCCTTTTTTGATGAGCCAAATCATCATGCGGTGTTTTTTACTTTCTCTGGGGAAATCAAAGGGGGAGACATTGATCTTTCAAACCCGGAAGAAATTGAATCCGTTGAATGGCAGTCTTTAAAAGAAGCTGAAAAACATGCACTTGTGGTGAAGCAGGAAGGATTGCTTAAGGAAATGAAGACGGTACCTTATTTATTGAGGAGGTAGCGCGATGAAGATACAACTGCAAACAAACAGATTGATCTTGAGAGACTTGGAAGATGGAGACTGGTACGAGGTTCATCAGTACGCTTCTATTCCTGATGTGAGCAAATATCAACCTTGGGGTCCCAATACGGAAGAAGAGACACGGGAATTCGTCATAGAAGCCTTAGAAGCTGCTCTTCATCAACCGAGAGAAAGATATGCACTTGGCGTTGTTTTGAAAGAAACGAAGCAGCTGATTGGTGCTGTCGAGTTAAATATAAAGGAATACAATCGAAGTGGAGAACTGTCCTATATTCTTCACCCTGAATTCTGGGGTAATGGGTTTGCGTCAGAGGCAGCGAAAAGGCTGGTTGCGTATGGATTCAAAGAACTTGAGCTGCATAAAATCTTTGCCACATGTGATCCCAGAAATACAGCTTCTTCAAATCTATTACAAAAACTAGGCATGACATACGATGGCAGGTTACGGGATGATTTGTTCATTAGAGATGGCTGGAGGGACTCCTCTTTGTTTAGTTTGCTTGAGAATGAATACTAAAACAGGGGGACGGAGGAAGTGTTCCTTTTATTGAGACCTGTCCCCTGTTGAACAGTAATGTTTATAGGGACAGAGCACGGCAAATGGCGCACCCGCTCCGTCCCCCCTGTTAACTTCACACGCCACTTTTTATTTTGACTGCACCAGAAAATCCTGTTTCTGACTGTGTCCTCCCGAGCAGAATCGTGATCAATAGCATGACCATCGAACCTGTTAACACAGTCATTCTGATTGAGATGAATTCAGCTGAGTATGCGAACAGAGCTGTGATCATGACAATGCCAAGAGCTCCGATAAAATCAAACAGGCTGGACACACGGCCCATGCGATCGACCGGAATATGTGTTTGAATGTACGTCAGAAATCCTGTATTCGCAAAAGATAAAGCGAGTCCGATGATGAACACGCCCAGACAGGCAACAATAAAGTGATTTGAAGTGGCAAAGATCATATAACCGACTGCGGTCATCACAGCACCAGCCTGGATCATCGTTCTGATATTGAATCGGTCAGCGCCGTACAAATTGATCACGGAGCCAATTAGAATCCCGGCTCCCGCAACGCTGACAAGAAATCCATAATCACTGTCTGAAAGCAGCAGTACTTCTTTTGAAAACGAAACCTCCAGAGAATCAACAGCTGTCTGCATTACAACAAAGCCTGTAAACAGAAAGTATGCGATCGCGACAACAGGTTGATCGTATCTAAACGACAGAGCGAGTTTCCAGTCTGCCACCAGATCCGTTTTTATCGAAAAAGAAGGGATCGACACACTCTTTTTTCCTTTTTCTTTAATAAATGCAATGAGCACAGCCGCCACTGCAAGCGCACACGCATTCATGTAAATAGCAAGCATCGGGCTCCCGGCCATCAGGATGACTCCAGCCACAGCAGGTCCCAAAAGAAAAGCCCCTGAGTCAAGTAAGCTGCGGATTGAATTGAAGCGTTGCATCTTGTGGTCAGGAATCATTTCAGCTGTGAAAGTAAGCATTGCCGGCTCATAAAGAGAGCTCAGCATTTGCAGAAAAAACACCAGCACATAACAAATCCAAATATATTCAATAGAGAACGCAACCCCTATCACGAGGATACTCTGACCAATGAACAGTGAGAGCAGCAACCGTTTTTTAGAAACACGGTCCACCAGACTGCCACCCCAGAAAGTCGTCAGCAATGCTGACACAGGGCGGATCATGTAAAGAGCGGCTACGGCGGCTGCAGATCCCGTCTCGTTAAAAATAATCAGGTTTAACGCAATAAAGTAAATCCAGCCCCCTAGGCTTGCAAAACCCATGGAAATCAATAGTCGTATAGCTGCAACACTCATGTGAACACCGCCTTTTCGTTTGTTGAAAAATAAAAAACCCCACCTCCAAGACTGTTGTCTTGAGGGCGAGATTTGATTCGCGGTGCCACCTCAGTTTGTTCATATGTCGCCATATCAACCTTTTCAGGTACAGCTTTATGCGTATACCCAAGCTCGATAACGGAAGCAGCCGTTCTGCCATCACCCATTTAGGATCCGGCAAAATGCTCAGAGGCTTGTTTCAATAACCGTCAGCCTGCTCCTTTTCACCAGCCGGAGCTCTCTTTTGAGGATTCTGGTTACCTACTCTTCTCTTCATCGCAAATAAATTTCATTGATCATACCACACGATGGAAATGAATGTCACCTTTTTTTGGATTTTTAGTTTGCCGCGGAAACAGCTGTTTTGCGATCAGCAGGGGTGGTGCCGCGTCAAACGGTCAGGGCGTGTGTTTGGGAGTGAGGGAATTATTGATCGTAGTGAAGGAATTCAGGTAAGGGAGTGAAGGAATCCGAGTATGGATTGAAGGAATAAAAACGGCTCAAAGGTCTATTGAAGGAATAAAAATCCAGAAAGAAGGAATTAAAATCTGAAACGAGGCAATTAATTTTTCAAAAGCCTGAATCCTTGAAGCGAGTGAAGGAATCCGGCGCGGGTCTCTTGATCCCCGAACCCCCAGTTTGCCGCGAAACCACCTCCGTCAAAAACCAACCCATCTCCGCGTCAAACCAACAAAAAACCCGGCCGCAGCCGGGTCACATCTTTTATCCTTTAATCACATACAATCCTTCATTCCGAAACACACTCTCCATTGCTTTCCGGCCTTCCTGAAGAACGGCGAGGCGCCATTCATGGTCATCCGGGTAGAACATGGCTGTGAATTCATCGAGGATTTCCTGGCGGTCTTTTTCGTGGACGGCGCCTTCCCAATACAGCTGATTTTCCAGAATGATCGTCAGGAATTCACGGATGGTGGCGGACATACTCGTTCCGAATGTGCCGAATTCAAACAGTGCAGAGAATAAGTATTTATCAGGATACATCCGGTTTTTGATGGCGTAAAAGTGGTTGGTCGAGTCCCCTTTGACATCCTCGGGATCATACTCCTGAATATTCTTTAACCCGTAAGTCTTTTTCAATTCTTTGACGGTCCGTCCATCACGGTCGCTCATCACCATGGTGACTTCATTGGAGGGCCCGAGGGCTGTGTGCCAGTCTAAATGAATGACACGATCAAAAGTTGCCAGCAGTTTTTCCTGAATGCCTTTCAGAAAGATGGCCGATTCTTCTTTTTCCTTGCCACCGTAGTAGACACCCTTCGGAAACTCATACTGGCCCATGCCTTTAGCAGACATTAAGCCACTGTAGCCTTCATTTACAGCGCCTTTTGCCATATGGTTCCGTATATTTGATTTCTCCACGAGCAGGCTTTCGATCTTCCCAGATGGCAAAAATAACTCCTGCAGCTTTTCATATTCAAGATTTGCGTTTTCGGGTACTTGCTCAGGTTCAACGAGATAATTCCGGTTCAGATCGATGTTGTTTTCAGTAACCCGTCTCCGGTGACGCATACCCCATGGATTCACGGCATGGATCAGACATAGTCCCGTTCTTTTTTCATCGAGCAGATAGGCAAGCTCATGAGCGAACACATCGAGCATCGCAGCTCCAGCAAACCCTTCAATCCCATGTTCTCCAGTCGTCATAAAAAGCACCCGTTCGTTCTCATGTGTGCCCTCTGTATAAATCATGTCAATTGTATTATCATCAGACTCCTGTCCGATAAAATGAGTGGTCATCTCAGCATTCGGCCAGATGCGCTTGATTTTCTCGAAGTTTTTTCGGAAAACAGCTCTGGACGTTTCATAATCTCTCTGGAAATATTCATCGATGGTCTTCATATCACGCACTCCTCTCCTATAAAGAGGTTTCCACTTTTCAGGAAGGCTGAAACCTTCTTTTGGTATGATAGAAAAAAGGAGTGGAAAGATCATGTCATCCGTTTTGATTCGACAGCTGAAGGCATCTGATTTTGAACGTGTTTCACCAGTAATAAATGAGTGGTGGAGTGGTCGCCGGATGGCGGACATGCTGCCGAGGTTGTTTTTCGTTCATTTTAACGAGACAAGCTTTATTGCAGAGGATAGGGGGGAAGTAATCGGTTTTCTTTGCGGATTTTTCTCTCAAAGCCATTCACGGGAAGCGTATATCCACTTTGTTGGTGTCCACCCGGATTATCGCCGGCACCAGGTAGGGCGTCTTTTATATGAGACCTTCTTTGAGACGGCTCAAAAGAAAAACCGCACCCTCATCAAAGCGGTTACTTCACCTGTAAATGAGCGGTCCATTGCGTTTCATCGGAAAATGGGATTTTCCATTCAGGAAGGTCCTGATCAGGCAGGAGAGATTTCGGTGTTCCCGGACTACGATGGTAATGGGCAGGACCGCGTTCTTTTTGTAAATCAGCTAAACTAAAAAAATCCCCTCATGTTCTATAGGGGATTTTCCTTTATTCATCAGCCTGAAGTTTCTGTTTCTGGACGATTCCAAACAAGCCAACTGCCGCTGTCATGTTCAAACCAACAGCTAAAATCAACATGACCGTTTTGATGATTCCCGGAAGGTCCAATAGGTTAGAAAATACAAGACATAATGAGCCTACAGTAAGTAACGAGAAAAAAGCAGCAATTTTTATATTCATGTCAGTCCCCCAATTCTTTTTTATTCGATACGAATAAAGGGATCTCTAAGATTCATTTATTCCATTGTCTACATAAATAAAACAAACGCCAAAGCAGAACCGATGAGAATATAGATGCTAAGCAAGGTAATGGTCAGCTGTTTGGCAAAAAGTAAGTTTGGATTTTGATTAGAAAAAGAAAATCCGGTTTGTTTAAACAGTTGATAGATAGCCATGCCACCAATAACGACAGCAAAAATGATCATGATATACATCAGTTCCATACGCCCACCTCACTTCTTATATTTACCATTTTAACCTTCTCTAGAATTAAATTCCAGTACTTTTTAAATAATTTTTATGTTTTTTGGTAAATAGATGAAATGAAATTAGGCGTTGGAAGATACGTTACTAATTATGTTTCTTTTTTTCCCGGCCTCGTAATACTCAAAACAATCGCACCAGCGAAAAACAAAAATGCAGGTGGCATTGTATATAAGTTGCTGATGGGCGTGAAGAGACCTGCCCAAAAAAGTGCCGCGCCTAGAATCAGGAATAAAATGGTCATCGGGTTCCTCCTGTATGGAATCATTTGTTAAACTAAGTGTACCAAATGTCAAGAAAGAAAAGAGGTTTATGAATGGAATCAGAAAAATTAACGGTATTTAATGAGCAACATGAAAAAATCGGAGAGGCAACGAGACGTGAGGTTCATGAGAAGGGATACTGGCACGAAGCTTTTCACTGCTGGATCATTGCTTTTGAGAAAGATGTTCCATATGTTTACCTCCAGCTGCGCAGTGCGGTTAAAAAAGATTACCCGGGACTGCTCGATATCGCGGCAGCTGGACATATGCTTGCGGGTGAGACAGTGGAGGAGGGTGTCCGCGAGGTAGAGGAAGAGATCGGATTGAGGGTGAAACTGTCTGACTTGAAATCGATCGGCGTCATTCCGTATGCTGTGAAAAATGGTGCGCTGATTGACCGCGAGCTGGCACATACATACGTTTACATATCTACTACACCAATCCGAGCTTTCGTTCTGCAGCCCGAAGAAGTAGCAGGAATGGTGAAAATCCCATTTGATGCATTCGCGGAGCTTTGGAGCGGAAAGCGTGATCAGGTGCTCATTGAGGGATTTGAGATTGATGAACATGGTGAGCAAGCTGAACTGAAAAAACCTGCAGAAAGGGAAAACTTTGTTCCTCACCCTGCATTTTATTATGATGAGGTCATCAAAGGGCTTCAAAAAGAAATTGAGGTGGCGAAACGTGCTGGGATTGCCTAAAGGGGAAGTTTTTCTCGTGCCATGGACAGAAGGTTGGCAGCGTGAATTTGAATCTGAAAAGAAGCGTATTGAAGAGCTGGCGGGTGCGTTTATTCTGGAGGTGCATCATATTGGAAGCACGTCCGTTCCCGGGCTCAGCGCAAAACCGATCCTTGATATGGCGGTCGAGGTAGAATCATTTAAGCTTGGAGAAGCCTGCATTGCGCCTCTGGAGAAGCTTGATTACGACTATAAAGGGACAGCGATTTTACCTGATCGTCATTATTTTAGTAAAGGAGAGCCGAGAACGCATCAGATCCACGTTTACGAAACAGGAAGTCCGTATTTGGAAGAACAGTTGAAGCTTCGGGATATTTTGAGGAATGATGAGCAGGTCATGAGAGAATACGAGTCATTGAAGCGCGAGCTGGCAGACGCTCATCAAAATGACAAACATCTTTATGCGGAGCGGAAGACGGCGTTTATAAAAAGAATATTACTTAATGAGTAAAGCGGGATTTTCTCATCCTGCTTTTTTTATTGCTTAATATATCATTAAACGATATAATACATTTAATGATATATCATTAAACGATATAGTAGAGGAGGTTCCTGCTTGGCTAGAAACGATGTACTTCAGACTGGTGAACTGACTGACACGTATTATTATATTTTGCTGGCTCTTGTAGAGGCGAGACATGGCTATTTAATTATGAAGACGATCGAGGAATTGACGAAAGGGAGCTTTACCGTGGGTCCGGCATCTATGTACACCTCGATAAAAAAGCTTTTATCAGCAGGCATGATTGAGCAGCTTGAGGAAGAAAAGGATAAAAAGACTTACATCATTACAGAACAGGGCATATCGCTTCTGAAAAATGATATTAAAAGAAGAGAAGAAATGATTCAGCAGGCCAAAACGATATTCAGTCAGAAAGGAGAGGATTTTTGATGAAAAGAAGGTATATCATGAGTGGCGGACTGGCGTTTAGTGAAGAAAAGGATATGATGAAACTATCGAGACTTTCAAAAAAAGGATGGGTGTTTGACCGTTTTGCTTTTATGGGATATATCCTCAAAAAAGGTGAGCCTCAAGAGCTTCAGTTTGCGATTGATTACAGAAGCAATCCGGATGAAGAGTATTTTGAGCTCTTTAAGGAAGCGGGTTGGACACATGTAGGATCTCAGGCGAATTATATTCATCTTTTTACATCACAGCCGGGTGTTACGCCGATCTACACAGATCGTCCTTCAACACTTGAGAAGTACTCCAATGAAAAGAACTTCGTTAAAAAAGGAGCAATCTGGTCTCTGGCAGTTACACTGTGCATCGCACTGCTGCTTTATTTAGTGAATACCTTAACGTTTCCTGATGCTGTTGAAGCTGTTTTATCAGTCAGCCTGTCTGTTTTGTTGGGCCTCTCACTCATCAGCCTGATTTTTACGGGTCTTCCGTACCTGGGCTACGTTTACAAAATATATAAACTCAGATAAAGTCTTTGACTCACTTAAATCAAGAACCTTTCGCAGAGCGGGAGAAAGGGCTAGTTATAACAACTGTACACCTTAGAGCGTAAAACAAACGTTTGATTGACAGCCCGTTTCAAATTTGCTCATCGTTCTGACCCGGTATACATTTAAAGAAAACACACTTACCCATATCTTTTTGCAGAGCCTGTTCGTTTCAGGGGTGAGAGTACGAAGGAGGGAAGGTTATGCGCGCAAACCTGACATTAGTGAAAGGCCAGCAGGAGGAGGTTGGGGAGCTGATCTCCAGGCTTGAACGTTACTGCCAGTTTCTGACCCGTAATAAATGGGATCGTGAAGAAGTTGCTCAGGAGGCACTGGCAAAGGCACTGAACGCATATAAGATCGAGGACTGGAATGCGGCTCTTTTGAAAAAGATTGCTTATCATGTGTGGGTGGACCGCGTCCGGAAAATGGAGCGGGAGGCTCAGGTGATTCATGAACCGATCCACCAGCCTGTGTCAGAAGAATCTGAGGATCTGATGGGCGTTCTGGCGAAAAATCTGACGCCTAAACAATTAGTAACCTTCGTTTTAAAAGAAGGATTTCAATACAAAATTTCTGAAATTGCTGAGCTGATGGGTATGACGGAAGCGGGTGTTAAGGCACTCCTGAATCGTGCGCGCGCCAGAGTGAAGGGACTGTCTGAATCAGATATCGAAAGTTTTTGGGAGGAAGAGCTGCGGGAAGAACTGTTCCCGGTTTTAGTGGACGCTGTTTCCATGCAGGATCCCGAAAAACTTTTGGCGATGCTCCCGGCCATTTTCACCCCGACAGCCAGCCTGAAAAAGGTGGTCAGCTTCCCTTCTTCAACCGTTCTCTCACTTGCAGCATAATGCGTGAAGGAGGAAACGAACATGGCGACTATTCCTTATGTAATAGAGCAATCGAGTAAAGGTGAGCGCTCCTATGATATTTATTCCCGTCTGTTAAAGGACCGGATCATCATGGTGAGTGAGGAAATCAATGATCAGATGGCCAACAGCATCGTCGCTCAGCTGTTGTTTCTTGCAGCAGATAACCCGGAAAAGGAGATTTCTTTGTACATCAACAGTCCTGGCGGCTCAACATCTGCCGGCTTTGCGATTTATGATACGATGCAATACATTCAGCCGGACGTCCGCACCATCTGCACCGGTATGGCAGCATCCTTTGGCGCCATGCTTCTGATCGGCGGAACAAAAGGTAAGCGTATGGCACTTCCAAACAGCGAAATCATGATTCATCAGCCGCTTGGTGGAGCCCGGGGACAGGCAACAGACCTCGAAATCTCCGCTAAACGAATTCTGAAGCTGCGTAAGCATATCAATCAAATCATCTCAGACCGCACCGGCCAGCCTGTTGAAAAGGTTGCGGCTGACACTGATCGGGATTATTTTATGACAGCAGAAGAAGCGATGGAATATGGGATTGTGGATGAGATTATCTCGAAGAAATGAATTGATACCGGGACTGCGGTGGTGAGCGGTTCCGGTTTTTTATGTGAATTTGAGGGCCGGATGTGGCTGGTGCGGCGGAATTCCTTCTCTACTTTAAATGATTCAATCGTTTGAAAAAATAATTCCTTCTTTTGAAAAATAGATTCAGGCTTATGAACATTTAATTCCTTCATAAACGCTCAAGCCTCCATTTTTCCCTTCATTCCACTGTAACAATCCCTTCATTGTTTCACAGGATTCCTTCACTACAAAAGCTGATTCCATCAAACCATAGTTGGCCGCGATTCACAGCCCTTTTGCTCCAGAAAAGTCCAATATGCGGATTTGCGCCGGCTAAATGCCTAAAAGCAAATTGAAAACCTGCTTATTTCTTTGTATACTCAAGCTAGTTTTCTCTGATATCAAGTCAAAATTTCAGTTATCATTATTATTTTTTGAATATTCGTATTATAATATATGTCAGGAAGGAGCAGCTGAGATGACAAATCGTTGGATAAGCAAATTAAAGTCGCTTGGAGTATTACTGCGCCGCTTTGCAGTACTCTTTTTTGCGTTATTCCAGCCGGTTTCGGTGATTCTGATTGAACGCCGAAGTGGTGATTTGTTTTCAACGCAAGGGACAGATCCCTTTATTATCCCTGCCGGATATGCGTTTTCCATCTGGTCTGTCATCGTGCTTGGAACGATGATCTACGCTGTCTATCAGCTACTCCCCCGAACTTATAAGATGAGGGTCTTTGATGAAATTGCAGGCTCAGCGATACTGATATTCATGGGTTTTGCCTACTGGATCTGGCTCGCTTCGATGCAGGAGCTGTGGGGGACCGTTCTCGTATTTATCGGTATGGGTCTCCTGCTGAGAACAATTTATCTGAGGCTTTTAACAGAGACCTTTTCTAAATGGACGCAATACTTTGTGCGTGGAAGCTTTGCGCTTTATTACGGCTGGACAACTGTCGCAGTCTTTTCAAATCTCGCTTCTGCCCTTCATTATTATGGACTTCCTCAGGGAGGTGTCTCGGGATTATCGTGGCAGGCAGTCATCCTGGTGGCAGCCCTCTTTGTCTCGTATCAGCTGCTTGATGAGATTTATTTTTCACGTCCATATTTTGCCGCCATCATTTGGGCGTTTGCCTCAATTGTGGTCGGAACGATTCTTTCCGGCTTACAGGCATGGCCGCTTATCTTATTATCTATTGCAGGCACAATATTTCTCTTATTTAGAGGTATTCAAACAATACAGTACACTTACGAAGAACCCTCCCATTAAAAAAGTGGAAGGGTTTTTTAATGGATATAAAGGATTTCATTTCTTTTATCTGGAACTTAATAGGCAGAAGTCCGTCTAATGGAGTGATGAGAATGAAGGACAAATGGCTCGTATTGCTTATCATCAGATTTCAATTATTGCTGACGGGCTGTTTTGAAGATGCAGGTTCTGAGGGCAAAGGAGAAACGATTCACACAACACTTCAGCAGGAAGGTTATCCTGGCGTTGAGCTCGGAGTTGTTTTAGAGGCTGAGTTGGTTGGTCAACTCAATTTACAGGAGCATCCTGATAATCAATATTACGTTCAGTCACGTCGTTTCGATCAGTGGTGGAATGAATCTGTGATTGTGAGTGTGGATCGGGAATCAAAGGAGATTATTCAGATCACGATCATTGGAAAGGATGAGGAGCTTAAAACGGCGAAAGGTATTCATATTACTGACTCAAGAGATGCCGTGCTGGAGGCTTACGGAAATGAACCAAACAGGTCCTATGATCGGGAGCAGGGAATAGAGGTGCTCAGTTATGTAGATGAGCAGTTAGACAGGAAATTAGTATTTACAATCATTGAAGATCAAGTGGCCGCGATCAGTCATGAATACGCTGCTGAACGGCTGATTTGGTATCCAAATAAGAGGTGACAATATGAATGTTTTAGATAAAGACAATCTTCAACCCTATCACAATTCTGAAAAATACGATTACATACAGGAAAATTATAAGGCGGACCTTCCCCTCATTCTGGATTATGCCCAAAGGATCAAGCCTGACCACATCATTGAACTTGCCTGTGGGACTGGAAGATTGACGATTCCTGTTGCAAGGGAAGGGTATGACATGACAGGTGTTGATTTGCATCAGGGCATGCTGGATCGTGCAAAGGAAAAGGCGGAAGCAGTGGGACTTCAGGTTGATTGGATTCAGCAGGATTGTACGAAGCTATCCTTGCAACGGAGCGCCTCGCTCATTTTTATGACAGGTAATTCATTTCAGCATTTTTTAACCAATGATATGCAGGATCAGCTGCTGCTGTCAGTTAAACAGCATTTACATGCAGATGGATATTTTATTTTCAACACGCGAAATCCTCTGTTACATGACCTGGCAGACGTGGATGAATACACGGGTAGCTATACAGATTCATCCGGCAGGCGGGTTGTGGAAGAAAATCGGGAGGTATATGATCCGATTACTCAGGTTCAGGACTGTCTGCAAGTGCGCCGCACATTTGATGGGGAAACGGAAGTTGAAACAGAGGAAATCTCTATTCGTATCCGCTTTACGTTCCCATTGGAGCTTGAAAGAATGCTGAAGCAGCATGGCTATGACGTTGAGGAGGTTTATGGCGGCTGGGATCATGAGCCGCTTAGAAAAGAAAGCATCGAGCTGGTTGTGGTGGCGAGAAGGAAAAAGGCTGATGAAAGAGAAGCCTGATTTTAAAGTGCTGATTAATCATCCTATCCATGAAAAAGAAGTGCCTGACTTGAGAGAATCAATGGGTTGGGATCGTCGCGATCAGGATTACCCTGTTCTTTTTCAGCGCTGTAACTTCTGGGTAAGTGTTCACCATCATGACGACTTAATTGGATTTGGATATGTTTCCGGAATGGGTTTGCAGCATGGTTATATGGAGGATATCATGGTACATCCTGATTATCGTCATCTTGGCATTGGTTCGCGAATCGTCAGCACGCTTTTGGAAGAATCCGAACGGTATGGTCTGGAAATTATCACGCTGACATTTGACCCTGTACACGCACGTTTTTATGAGACGTGTGGGTTTAAGATTTCCTCGGGTGGTGTGTGGAGAAAATGATGATTAAAATGACAAAATTTCAAAACGAACAACAGGATTTGCTTGCGTTTATGACAGATAGCGATTGGCCTTATCATGTAGAAGATCATGCATCTGAAAGCCGTTTGGCTAAAACGGTGGAGAGTGGATGGTATACAGATAGACGCGAAACGTTTTGGGTGATGGATCATGATGAAAAAATCGGACTGCTTGTCATCCATGATATAGATGATACGATTCCGGTTTTTGATCTCCGTCTTGCAGAAAAAGCGCGTGGGAAGGGAACGGGGTCTGAAGTGCTTGAATGGCTGAAGACTTATTTGTTTGACCGGAAAGAACCGAAGATTCGGATCGAGGCTTATACAAGGGTTGATAATATTGGCATGAGAAAGGCGTTTTCTAAAAGCGGATTCGTCAAGGAAGGCTATTTACGTGATGCATGGGAAGGCAACCATGGAGAACTTCATGATGCCCTTTGTTATTCAGCGATTCGATCCGACTGGCAAAAAGGAACGCTCCGGCCGATAAAACTGAATGAAGAGCCTTTTTAAGGAGTGACAGAATGAGAACGTTAATACTGGCAAATGGCGAAGAGGTTCAGGTGAAGTGTCTGAGTTGTGCGATTACAGGTGGACTTGTTGAGCCAGAGGGTGGCGTCATATGTGAAACGGAGTATTTCCACGCTCATCAGGACGTTGCGTATCCGATCCCCGGACTCGTTATTTTAGCATCTAAAAGACATATCACTTGCCTTGATGAATTAACTGAAGAAGAACGTCTGGATTACATCACTGTTATGGGCAGAATCAGAGCGGCTCAGCGGGAAAAACTCGGGATTGAGCATGTTTATTACTTTTACAATGAAGATACAACGCATCATTTTCATATCTGGATGGTGCCGAGATATGATTGGATGAAGGCATTCGGTAGATCAGTGGAATCGCTTAGGCCAGCCATGCTCCATGCCAGAAATGAATTAAATACAGATGACAATCGGGAAATCGTACATACTGGCATTGCTACATTAAGAAAAGCGCTATCGATCCCTAAATAAGAAATGGAGAATGATCATGAATATTTTATTTGCAGCAAAAGAAGACAGTAAGGAACTGGCACCATTATTTGATGCGTACCGTCAATTTTATAATCAACCATCCAATCTTGATGGCGCGGAGGCTTATTTATCAGAGCGTTTGGCAGAAGGAGAGTCAATTATCTTTTTTGCGAAAGAGGGGGATGAGGTGCTTGGATTCACGCAGCTGTATCCAACCTTTTCATCGATTTCCTTGAGACGTGCGTGGATTTTAAATGATCTTTATGTTTCTGAACAGGCACGTAAAAAGGGAGTAGGAGAGCGGTTGCTTCAGCAGGTAAAGGAATTTGCCGAGGAAACGTCAGCAGCAAGTGTCAGTCTGAGTACAGCACCGGATAACGAAAAGGCCCAGCGACTTTATGAGCGAAATGGCTACGTGCGGGATGAAGAATTCCTGCATTATGAACTCAAAATTTAAGGAGGGTACATCATGCCTTACGTAAATATAAAAGTAACAAGAGAGAACGGCGGTTTGACAAAGGAAGAGAAAGCGGCCCTCGTGAAAGGTGCCACAGAGCTTTTGCAAAATACACTTGGTAAAAACCCTGCTTCGACTGTGGTTGTGATTGATGAAATTGATACGGATAATTACGGGTTGGGTGGAGAGTTGATTACGGAGAGAAGGAAGAGGGAGAAAGGGTGAAGGCGTCATTTGTGAGCTGAATGTTCATAAATGTGTCCATGATATTCTGCGTGTGCAGCGTGCAGCTTATCACATGGAGGCGAAGATATCGGCTATCCGGACCTTCCGCCTTTAAAGGAAACAGCTGAAGATCTTTTGGTAAGCGGTGAAACCTTTATTGGATGGTTGGATCAGGGAGTGCTATGTGGGGTGATTTCATTCAAAATAGACCGGAACCACTTTGATATTCACCGATTGGTTGTGAGTCCTGATCATTTTAGAAAAGGCATTGCATCCCAACTGCTTGCAGAAATTGAGCATCACGATAAGAGCCATACCTTATGTGTCTCAACGGCTGAAAAAAACGAACCTGCTATCCACTTTTATAAAAGAAATGGATTTGACATTGCGGGTCAGACGGTGATTGATGAACGTTTAACTTTGATTCATTTTATGAAAACAAGAGAAACAGAGGGAATATGATGAAAGATTCGATCACAAGCGAACAGGAACTAAGAGACTATCTCGGCGAACCGAGTATCAATGCAACGAGTAAAGTCATTCCCTACATTGATGAACATGTAGAGGCATACATAGCAAAATCACCATTTTTAACGATGTCTACGGCTGATGAAAACGGCGTATGTGACGCTTCTCCTCGTGGGGACGCACCTGGTTTTGTACTCGTTCAGGATGAAAAGCACCTGCTGATCCCGGAGCGGCCGGGAAATAAACGGGCCGACTCGCTGATGAACATTTTGAAAAATCCGGGGATCGGTCTGTTATTTATGATTCCCGGGTTAGGCGAAACGCTTCGGATTAATGGCAAAGCGCGTCTGGTCAAGGATGCTGAGTGGCTTGAGAAGATGGCTGTTCAGGGGAAAGCGCCGCTGCTTGCAATTCAGGTTGAGGTAGAGGAATGTTATATCCATTGCGCAAAAGCCTTTATTCGTTCGGGACTCTGGAAACCGGACTCCTGGCTTGAAAAAGAGGATTTGCCAAAGCCTTCGAAGATTCTTCATGCGCACACGAAGCTGCCCGATACAACACCTGACAGTATTCAAAAGAGGCTTGAGGAAGGGTATCGGGAGAGACTATATTAGGAAGTTTTGCGGATTCAGCCGATGATGGCTGGATCCGTTTTTTATTGAAATAAGAGTTACCTGTTTAGATAATAAAGATGATTTGCCGCGAACCTTATTCATGATGGTCAGGAATATGACTCCGCGTCCAGCCGGGTGTAGCCGGATTGAAGGAATCATGTTCAGAAGTAAAGGAAATCTGTCTAAGAGTGAAGGAATCGAACCAATGGAATTGAAGTTAGAATAAAAAGTGGACACGTAGATATCCTTTTTATCATACTGAGGATACCAATAAAAAGGACGTGTTCAACATGCGGAAA
>NZ_SORW01000045.1 GCF_004405105.1 Jeotgalibacillus sp. R-1-5s-1
TTGAAAGTGGTGTTATCTGTCTTAGATGAGAAGAAGTCGATGGGTGTGGTCTCCAAAGAATACAGTGTCGCTAAATCGACCCTCAATGACTGGATCCGTAAATATCAATCTGATGGAATCGACGGATTAAAGGAATCGAAGACCTGGAAAGCGTACTCTCAGGAATTGAAACGACAGGCAGTGGATTATTATCTGGCGGGTCAAGGGAGCCTCAGTG
>NZ_SORW01000007.1 GCF_004405105.1 Jeotgalibacillus sp. R-1-5s-1
GCCGATGGTAGTTGGGGGTTTCCCCCTGTGAGAGTAGGACGTCGCTAGGCACTTAAAAAAGCCTGTAACTCAATTGATGAGTTACAGGTTTTTTTGTGTTGTTTTTGTAGAGGTATGCAGAATGAGGAATAAAGCATGTAGAATCAATGCAGAAGTATACAGAATAAGAACAAAAGTGTGATGAATAAAGAAAATAACGTGAAGAATCCGGCCCGATTTTTACAAAATGTTATGGTCCTGAATGACTAAATTTCCAGCCTACCTGATCTTTTAAAAATTGTCCGTTTACCTGCATGTCTAACGGGTAACATACTAAGGTGCAACAATTTAATCAAACCATATTAAAAAAGGTGGTATGCAGGATATGAGTAAACGAGTATTAATGGTATTAACGAATACGAGTGAGATTGATGCGGAACACCCAACTGGTTTGTGGCTTTCGGAGTTTGCTGAGCCATATGTTGAGTTTAAAAATCATGGCTACGATGTAACAGTGGTAAGTCCGAAGGGTGGAAGCATTCCTCTTGATCCGAACAGTCTGGATGATAATGAGAATCCGGCTGAGTGGAAGGAAGCTGAGGCTGAGCTTCAGAAAACTGAGAAGCTTTCGAGTGTTGTATTTGAGAACTTTGATGGCATTTTCCTGCCTGGCGGTCATGGAACGATGTTTGACCTTCCAAATGAACCCCAGCTGCAGGATGCGTTAGCTCATTTTGCTGAGAATGATAAGGTGATTGGGGCTGTTTGTCATGGTCCTGCCGGCTTTGTTGATGTTCAGCTAAAGGATGGGTCTTATCTTGTAAAAGGTAAAAAGATGACTGCTTTTACGAATGAAGAGGAAAAAGAGACGGGTCTTGATCCGTTGATGCCGTTTATGCTTCAGACAAAACTTGAAGAGCAGGGTGCTCATTTTGTGGCGAAAGGCAATTGGGCTGAGCATGTTCTGACTGATGGGAAGTTTATTACCGGACAGAATCCTCAGTCGAGCCAGAAGGCTGCTGAGGCGTTTGTGAAGGTATTATAAAATAGAAATGCGTCTGCTTCTTTTTAGGAGCAGACGCATTTTTTATAAGAGTTGTTCGAATATACGCTGTACACTGAGTCCTTCTTTAAAGGAGACGATCTTTCCATCCCCAGTGGTGACGGCCTGATAAAATTCATCTAAAATTGATTCAGATGCGGACTGAGCTCTTCTCTGAATTAAAGTCAAAGGTTGTTCAGGGGTCGCTTGTTTCAATTCTGCCCACTGATCAAGTGAAAGAACGCCTTTTGTTCCGTAGATTCTGTAAGTAAGGTTATCTTTTAATCCGATCCCGCTGTGTCCGTTCAGTAAGAATGGGATATTAGAGTCGACTGTTCCAAATGCGATGACGCTTGTTTCACTGTTTATATTATTTTCAGGGTAATCCGTTGTATAAGATTCGATGTTGATCTCCCCGAACAGTTCGTGTGTGAGCTGGATGAAGTGAGGAGTGATCTCACGGATGAATCCGCCTTGTTCGCGTTTATTGATCCATTCGTTTTGCTGCCAGAAGCGAGGCCATGTTTCAAATCGCATCGTTAATTCAATTCGGCTTATTTCACCGATTTCCTTCAGCTTTTCTGCAAGTAACGCTTTTTCCTGACTGTAGTGAAGTGGGAAATGGATGGCGTTGATCACGTTGTATGTTTCAACTGCCGCCACCATTTGTTCTGCTTCTTCTATTGAATTAGCCAGTGGCTTTTCGCATAAAAGAGCCAGGCCTTTTTCCGCTGCAGCCAGTGCATATTCAGCGTGCCACTTTGGCGGGACCGCGATATAGATAGCGTCGAGTCCTTCATGCTGAATACATTCTAAGCCGTCTGCATATTTTACAGCAGTCAGGGAATGCTGTTTTTCTGTTTGGTTCATCAGTTCAGGGTTCACATCGCTGATCGCTGTGATTTCATAATGGTCATGTTCGATAAATGCAGGAATTAAGCGCTGACCGATTGCACCGAGGCCGATAATGCCAATGGATAAAGTCTTCATGATGTCACTCCTTCAATATGTATAACCACAGTATAGCACTTCGTTAGGCGAAATAATAAATTGTTCATATTTTTAGGAATGAAAGATCTTTACAATTTGAACGGAGGCTAGTAGGATTGCATTTAGGCGTTAGAAATGCCGGTGATTGAGGAGGGTGTTCGTTGTTTGAAAGTGGCTTGATGATGGTTGCAATTATTTTTGTGATCAACATCTTTTATGTATCGTTTTTCACTGTCAGAATGATTCTGACGTTAAAAGGATACCGTTATTATGCCGCAGCGGTCAGTATGGTGGAAGTTGTGATATACGTTGTGGGACTTGGAATGGTACTTGATAATCTGAACGAAATTCAGAATCTGATTGCTTATGCAGTCGGTTACGGGATGGGCGTGATTATCGGGATGAAGATAGAAGAAAAGATGGCACTTGGTTATATTACGGTCAATGTCATTACGATGGATAATGGACTTGAGCTGCCGAATAAGCTCCGTTCTTTAGGATATGGAGTGACGGATTGGGAAGCAAATGGTCTTGAAGGCGGTCGCTGGGCGATGCAGATCCTGACGCCGCGTAAATATGAGTTAAAGCTGTATGAACGGATTAAGGAAATTGATCCGAAGGCATTTATTATATCTTACGAACCTAAAGCGATTCACGGCGGCTTCTGGGTAAAGAGTGTGAGAAGACGCATGACGCGGGAGGAACAGGCTTCATGAGTAAAAAATGGTTTGATGTAGAAGAGAATGAGACAATTTCTGACTGCCTGGACCGGATGGCAGCAGAGGGCTATACGCCGGTAAGAAGAATGGAAGAGCCGGTGTTTCAGGAAGTGAAAGAAGGTTCTTCCATCAAAAGGGAACCTGTCAGGCAGAAAATCCGGTTTCAGGGCCTTAAAAGCGAACAATGATATTTACAGAATTTTTAATGTTCGTTTATTGAGTTGACGTTCTTGTGTCAGCTTGTTATGATGAGTACGAGATTAATTGAATGAACGACCTCATATAAAGTCGGGAATATGGCCCGAAAGTTTCTACCCTGCACCGTAAATGACAGGACTATGAGGGAAAGCACCAGCAGAGGCAGCTTTTTCTGCCCGTCTATTCTGCAGGTACAGGTCAGCCACTTTCCTTCATGTAATAAAAGGAAAGTGGCTGATTTTTTTATATCAAATCCGGATGGAGTGAGACGATGTCAGCAGTGGTTAGTGTAATTATGGGCAGTACATCAGACTGGCCAACCATGAAAAAAGCATGTGAACGTCTTGAGGAACTCGAGATCCCGTTTGAAAAGCAAGTGGTTAGTGCACACCGCACGCCGGATCTGATGTTTTCATTTGCCGAGCAGGCGAGAGAGCGCGGAATTAAGGTCATTATTGCCGGGGCTGGAGGAGCCGCGCATCTTCCGGGAATGGTGGCAGCAAAAACGACCCTTCCTGTGATAGGTGTTCCAATTCAGTCTAAGGCATTGAAAGGACTCGACTCTCTGCTTTCCATTGTACAGATGCCTGCGGGTGTTCCGGTTGCAACAGTCGCGATTGGTGAAGCAGGTGCAGCGAATGCAGGACTTCTGGCTGCGCAGATCCTTTCGGCATTTGATACGGACATTGCCAATCGTCTTACAGACTTACGTAATAAAAGTGAAGAAAAAGTACTCGAAAGCAGTGGTGACCTCATATGACGATGATCAAGCCTCCAGCGGTGATTGGTATTATAGGTGGTGGACAGCTAGGGCGGATGATGGCGCTTGCTGCTAAAGAGGCAGGATTTAGCATTGCGGTTTTAGATCCTGCAGAGGACGGACCTTGTGCACAGGTGGCAGATTATCCGATTATTGCAGCATATGATGACCAGGCTGGTTTAGAGAAACTTGCTGAACTGAGTGATATCGTTACTTATGAATTTGAAAATATAGACGCTGATTCACTTGATGAACTGCAAAAGCATGTACCGGTTCCGCAGGGTTCTGAGCTGATTCGCATTACACAGAACCGCCAGCTTGAAAAGGAAAATCTCACAGCTGCAGGTGTACCGGTAGCGGACTATAAAATCATTGAACACGAACAAGCATTATATGATATCATAGGAACGTTCGGTTTTCCGTCGATTTTAAAAACGGCAACAGGAGGCTATGATGGCAAAGGACAGGTTAAGCTTATGAGCAATGATGACCTGGCAGAAGCTGCTGAGCTGATTCAAAAAAATGGGACTTGTGTGCTTGAATCATTTGTTGATTTTGACCTTGAAATCTCAGTCATTATTCAGCGCAATAAACGGGGACAGACGGTACATCAGCCTGTTGCTGAGAATGTACACGTGAATCAGATCCTTCATGCTTCGATCGTGCCGGCTCGTATTAATCCAGCTGTTCATGAAAATGCTGTAAAGCTCGCCAATCAGATTGCAGACCACCTTCAGCTTGTCGGAACGCTTGCAGTTGAAATGTTTGTCGGTAAAAACGGTGAGATTTATGTTAATGAACTGGCACCTAGACCGCATAATTCAGGTCACTATTCCATTGAAGCAAGCACATGTTCTCAGTTCCATCAGCATATCCGTACCGTGTTAAACTGGCCGCTTGCGCCAGCTGACCTCGTAAAGCCGGTTATCATGGTGAATGTTCTGGGTCAGCATATGGAAGGTACCCTTGAAGCCATGGAAAAGTATCCTCACTGGTCGTTTCATTTATACGGAAAACACGAAGCGAAAACAAACCGCAAAATGGGTCATGTCACGATCTTGACGGACGATCTTCAGAAAACACTTCAGGAGATTGATGAGTCCGGCATCTGGCAGACGCGTATAAAACAGGAGGCACAATCATGATTGAACGTTATACACGTCCTGAAATGGGCGCAATCTGGACTGAACAAAACCGCTTTGAAGCATGGCTTGAGGTAGAAATCCTCGCCTGTGAGGCTTGGGCAGAGCTTGGGGATATTCCAAAAGAAGACGTTAAAAAAATCCGTGAACATGCATCATTTGATGTAAACCGCATTTTAGAAATTGAACAGGAAACGAGACACGATGTTGTTGCCTTTACACGCGCGGTATCAGAAACACTTGGAGATGAAAAGAAGTGGGTGCACTATGGCTTAACGTCAACAGACGTTGTGGACACAGCTCTTTCCTACCTGCTGCGCCAGGCTAACGACATCCTGCTCGCAGACCTTGAGCGCTTCGTTGAGATCTTAGCTGAAAAAGCGAAAGAGCATAAGGATACGGTGATGATGGGACGTACACACGGTGTGCATGCAGAACCCACGACATTCGGTCTGAAACTTGCCCTCTGGTATGAAGAAATGAAGCGGAATCTTGAGCGTTTTAAGCAGTCTGCAGAAGGAATTGCATTCGGGAAAATGTCGGGCGCTGTTGGTACATATGCCAATATCGATCCATTTGTAGAATCGTATGTATGTGAAAAGCTTGGCCTGAAGCCTGCACCAGTTTCAACGCAGACGCTGCAGCGTGACCGTCACGCTGATTATATGGCAACACTAGCTTTAATCGCGACGTCTATTGAAAAATTCGCTGTAGAAATTCGTGGTCTGCAAAAAAGTGAAACGCGTGAAGTGGAAGAGTTTTTTGCTAAAGGTCAAAAAGGATCATCAGCGATGCCGCATAAACGCAATCCAATCGGCTCTGAAAATATGACGGGACTAGCCCGCCTGATCCGTGGTTATATGCAGACAGCCTATGAAAACGTGCCATTATGGCATGAGCGCGATATCTCACACTCATCTGCAGAGCGCGTGATCCTGCCGGATGCAACAATTGCCCTGAACTATATGCTTAACCGCTTCGGCAACATCGTTAAAAACCTGACAGTATTCCCTGAGAACATGAAGCGCAACATGGACCGCACACTCGGTCTGATCTACTCTCAGAGAGTCCTGCTTGCTCTTATTGACAAAGGACTGTCACGCGAAGAAGCGTATGACACTGTTCAGCCAAAAGCTATGGAGGCATGGGAAAAGCAGGTGCACTTCCGCGAGCTGGTGGAATCAGAAGAAAAGATCACATCCAAATTGTCACCGGCTGAAATCGAAGACTGCTTCGACTACCGCTACCACCTCCAGCACGTTGATACGATTTTTAAACGTATTGGACTACTTTAAGAACGAAAAAAGCCTTGATAAACTTCAAGAAACATATGGGACATTTTGAGTTGATTGGAGTGGAAGGCGGCGACTCCAGCGGGATAAAGCGGGACAGGTGAGACCGGCGGCGAAGCCGGGGGATCACCGGAGCAAAACCCGCTCTCCCCGCGGAAAGCGTCCGCCTGCAACGGAAATCAACGGTTACTGGGATTAATTATTGAATCGTCCGCGGAAAGCGAAGACATTCATTTTAATCGTTCTATAAACACACTTTAACCTGAATAGACCCAATATTCCGACATTCGAAAGAGGAGTGAACCTTGTGAACAAAGCGCAGCTGCTTTATGAAGGAAAAGCCAAAAAACTGTATCAGACCGATCAGGAGGATGTCCTGTGGATTGAGTATAAGGATTCTGCCACCGCCTTTAATGGGGAGAAGAAGCAAGAGATCGCCGGTAAAGGGGTGCTCAATAACCTGATCACGAGCCTGCTTTTTGACAAGCTGAGAGCAGAAGGGATCGAATCGCATTTCATTAAGAAGCTGTCTGATCATGAGCAGCTGGTAAAAGCAGTTGAGATCATTCCGATTGAAGTGGTGGTCAGAAGTACGGCAGCCGGTTCGCTTTCAAAGCGGCTTGGTCTTGCTGAAGGGGAAAAGCTCCCGAAAACGATTGTGGAATGGTATTACAAGGATGATGATCTGGGTGATCCGCTCATGAATGAAGATCACATTGACATACTCGGCCTTGCCACTCACAAAGAGCTTGCGCTTTTAAAGGAAAAAGCGCTTCAGGTCAATAAAGTGTTAACTGGATTTTTTGAAGAGATCGGACTTAATCTGATTGATTTTAAGCTGGAGTTTGGCCGTGACGGAAATGGAGATATTCTGTTAGCGGATGAAATTTCACCGGATACGTGCAGGCTTTGGGACAGTAAAACAGGTGAGAAAATGGATAAGGATGTATTCAGAAGAAATCTTGGCAGTCTGACAGAAGCATATGAAAAGGTATTAAACCGACTGGGAGGCGTTCAATCATGATGAAGGTAAAAGTGCATGTAACATTAAGGGAAAGTGTATTAGATCCACAGGGGACAGCGGTGAAGAATTCACTGCATGCGATGAATTATCAGGAAGTGCAGGATGTACGGATCGGTAAATATCTGGAGCTGTTGATTGAGCCTTCTGACCGTCCGGTTGAAGACGTTGTAAAAGAAATGTGCGAGAAGCTGCTCGCTAATACAGTTATTGAGAACTATGAGTTTGAAGTGGAGGAGGCCGTTACACAATGAAGTTTGCGGTCATTGTTTTTCCGGGATCAAACTGTGATATCGACATGTACCATGCGATTAAAGATGAGTTAAAGGAAGAAGTGGAGTACGTCTGGCATGATGCAGAGAATCTGGATCAGTTTGACGGGATCCTGCTGCCAGGTGGATTCTCGTATGGAGATTACCTGCGTTCAGGCTCGATTGCCCGTTTTTCGAAAGTGATGAATGAGGTTGTGAAGGCTGCTGAAGCAGGCAAGCCGGTGCTGGGAGTATGTAATGGATTCCAGATTCTTTTAGAGTCGGGCCTTTTACCAGGTGCGATGCTCAGAAACCAGGGGCTTAAATTTATCTGCCGTCCGGTCGAACTTGAAGTTGTCAATAACGAAACGATGTTTACAAAAGCCTATCAGCCAAACGAGCGGATTACCGTTCCAGTGGCACATGGTGAAGGCAATTATTTCTGCGATGAAAAGACACTGCAGCAGCTTGAGACAAATGGACAGATCGTGTTCCGCTATGCGGGTGAAAATCCAAATGGCAGTCTGTCAGACATTGCAGGTATTACAAATGAACGCGGCAACGTGCTCGGTATGATGCCACATCCAGAGCGTGCAGTGGATGAGCTGCTTGGAAGTGCAGATGGACTTAAATTATTTCAATCAATCGTAAAACACTGGAGGGACTCTCATGTCGTTACTGCTTGAACCGGCTGAACAGCAAATCAAGGATGAGAAAATCTACCGCGAAATGGGGCTGACAGATGATGAGTTTGCCCTGGTTGAGAAGATTTTAGGCAGATTGCCAAACTATACAGAGCTTGGATTGTTTTCAGTTATGTGGTCTGAGCACTGCAGCTATAAAAATTCAAAGCCTCTTTTAAAGAAATTTCCTGTGACTGGTGAGCAGGTGTTACAGGGACCGGGAGAAGGAGCTGGAATTGTTGATATTGGAGACGGCCAGGCAGTGGCATTTAAAATCGAGAGCCATAACCACCCATCTGCGATCGAGCCTTACCAGGGAGCGGCAACGGGCGTGGGCGGCATTATCCGTGATGTATTTTCAATGGGAGCTAGACCCATCGCGATCCTCAACTCCCTACGCTTTGGAGAACTGGATTCTCCTCGTGTTCGGTACTTATTTGAGCAGGTCGTAGCCGGGATTGCAGGCTACGGAAACTGTATCGGTATCCCGACAGTCGGCGGAGAGGTGCAGTTTGACCGTTCATATGATGGCAATCCGCTTGTCAACGCGATGTGTGTCGGGCTGATTAACCATGATGAGATTCAAAAAGGTCAGGCAAAGGGAGTCGGCAACACGGTAATGTACGTTGGGGCCAAAACGGGGCGTGACGGGATCCACGGCGCAACGTTTGCTTCTGAGGAATTAACAGAGGACTCGGATGAAAAACGTCCTGCGGTTCAGGTAGGCGATCCATTTATGGAGAAGCTGCTGCTTGAAGCGTGTCTGGAGCTGATTAAAAGTGACGCACTGATCGGGATTCAGGATATGGGTGCAGCAGGATTGACAAGCTCTTCAGCTGAGATGGCAAGTAAGGCGGGCTCAGGTATTGAGATGAACCTTGATTTAGTACCACAGCGTGAAACAGGCATGTCCGCTTACGAAATGATGCTCTCAGAATCTCAGGAGCGTATGCTGATTGTCATTGAAAAAGGCAGAGAAGAAGAAATCCAGGCTTTGTTCCATAAATATGATTTAGATGCAGTAGCTGTTGGTAAAGTAACCGATGATAAGCGTCTGCGCCTGCTTCATCAGGGAGAGGTTGTGGCAGACGTGCCGGTTGATGCCCTTGCTGAGGATGCGCCGGTTTATCATAAGCCATCACAGGAGCCTGCTTACTTCCGTGAGTTCCAGGCACTTGAGAACACAGAGCCAAAGGTTGAAAACCTGGAGGAAACACTGCACGCATTGTTAAAGCAACCTACGATTGCGAGTAAAGAGTGGGTGTATGACCAGTACGATTATCAGGTACGCACGAATACAGTTGTCACACCTGGATCTGATGCAGCGGTACTGCGTATTCGCGGCACGGAAAAAGCGCTGGCGATGAAGACGGATTGTAACTCACGCTATTTGTATCTTGATCCTGAAACAGGCGGAAAGATTGCTGTAGCAGAAGCAGCGCGTAACATTGTCTGCTCAGGTGGACAGCCGCTTGCGATTACAGACTGCCTGAACTTTGGCAGCCCGGACAAGCCGGAGATTTTCTGGCAGATGGAAAAAGCGGTGGACGGTATGAGTGAAGCCTGTCGCACACTGAATGCACCTGTTATCGGCGGAAACGTCTCTTTATACAATGAAACGAACGGAACAGCTGTCTATCCGACACCGGTTGTCGGCATGGTCGGACTGATTGAAAAGCTTGACTATATCACGACGCAGTCATTTAAACAGGCAGGGGATTTTGTTTATCTCATTGGTGAAACGAAAACAGAATTTGGCGGCAGTGAGCTTCAGAAGCTGACAGAAGGAAAAATCTCGGGCAAAGCGCCTGAGCTTGATTTAGCAGTAGAGCAGGAACGCCAGCAGGGATTACTGAAATCGATCCGTGAGGGGCTTGTACAGTCTGCACACGATCTTGCAGAAGGCGGCCTTGCGGTTGCACTCGCTGAATCTGCTTTTAAAACAAGTCTTGGTGTTACCGCTGAAACAACAGGCTCTGCTGTAACAGAACTGTTCAGTGAAACACAGTCCAGGTTCCTTATATCTGTAAAACCTGAACATGCTGAAGCGTTTGAACAATTAACAGGCGGCCGAAAAATCGGTGAAGTCACGGCACAACCGATCTTCCGCATTGTACACAACGGAGAAAAAGTCATCGACCAGCCAGTGGACAAATTCGAAGAGAGCTGGAGAGGAGCGATCCCATGCTTGCTGAGCTAAAGGGATTAAACGAAGAATGCGGTGTTTTTGGCATCTGGGGGCATGAACAGGCAGCACAGCTGACGTATTATGCCCTGCAGAGTCTGCAGCACCGTGGCCAGGAAGGAGCAGGAATCGCTGCTTCAGATGGTAAGGCCGTTACCTTCCATAAAGGAGAAGGTCTTGTAACGGAAGTATTTACCCAGGAAATGCTTGGTGAACTAACGGGTCACGGCGCGATTGGTCATGTCCGTTATGCAACGGCAGGAGGCGGCGGTTATGAAAATGTTCAGCCGCTCGTCTTCCGCTCACAGACAGGCACGCTGTCACTTGCTCATAATGGAAATCTGGTCAATGCAAATTCTTTGAAGCATCAGCTTGAGCGTCAGGGCAGTATTCTGCAGACGACTTCTGATACAGAGGTTCTGGCTCATTTAATTAAACGCAGTGGCTACGCAACGCTTGAAGAGCGGGTGAAAAATGCACTGACCATGCTGAAGGGTGCGTATGCATTTGTCATGATGACAGAAACTGAATTGATGGTGGCACTCGACCCACATGGTCTGCGTCCGCTGACACTGGCAAAAATCGGTGATGCGTATGCTGTTGCCTCTGAAACATGCGCCTTTGATATTATCGGGGCAGAAGTGATCCGGTCAGTTGAACCGGGTGAGCTGCTTATCATTAATGATGAAGGTATTCGTGCAGAGCGCTTTTCTTATTCAACAAACCGGGCGATCTGTGCGATGGAATATATTTATTTTTCAAGACCGGACAGTGATATTGACGGCATCAACATTCATTCTGCCAGAAAACGTCTCGGCAAACAGCTTGCACTTGAATTTCCGATTGAAGCAGACGTAGTAACGGGTGTACCTGACTCAAGTATTTCCGCTGCGATTGGTTATGCGGAGGAAGCCGGTATTCCGTATGAAATGGGTCTTATTAAAAACCGCTATATTGGCCGTACCTTTATCCAGCCGTCACAGGAATTGAGGGAGCAGGGTGTCAAAATGAAGCTTTCCCCTGTTCGCGGTGTGGTAGAAGGCAAGCGGGTTGTGATGGTTGATGACTCCATTGTCCGGGGAACAACGAGCCGTCGCATTGTGACGATGCTGAAGGAAGCGGGAGCGAAGGAAGTGCATGTTGTCATCAGCTCACCTCCGATTAAAAACCCGTGCTTCTACGGAATTGATACGAGTACACATGAAGAATTAATCGCATCCAGACTGTCAGTTGAAGAGATTCGAAAGCAGATTGGTGCGGATACTTTATCTTTCCTGAGTGTTGAAGGACTCGTTCATGCAATTGGACGTCAGGATGAAGGTGAAAACAAAGGACACTGTCTTGCGTGTTTCACAGGGAAATATCCGACTGAAATTTATCCGGATACGCTGCATCCATACGAAAAAGAACTGGCTCACTAGGAGGAAACAGCATGTCAGATGCATACAGGCAGGCCGGAGTGGATATTGAAGCCGGTTATGAAGCCGTTGAACGAATGAAAAAACACGTGAAGAGAACAGAACGCGCGGGGATCATGGGCGCATTTGGAAGCTTTGGTGGCATGTTTGATCTGTCTTCACTGAATTATAAAGAGCCGGTACTGATTTCCGGAACAGATGGCGTTGGCACAAAACTGAAGCTCGCTTTTGTACTTGATAAGCACGATACGATCGGCATTGACTGTGTGGCCATGTGCGTCAATGATATTGCCGCACAGGGAGCGGAGCCATTGTACTTCCTTGATTACCTGGCAGTCGGAAAAGCTGACCCTGAAAAGATCGAACAGCTCGTAAAAGGAATAGCAGATGCCTGTGTGGAATCCGGCTGTGCTTTAATCGGCGGAGAAACAGCAGAGATGCCCGGTATGTATGAGGAAGACGAATATGATATGGCCGGTTTTGCGGTTGGAGCTGCTGAAAAGTCAGCGATTATCACAGGTTCAGACATCAAGCCTGGTGATGTGCTCATTGGCCTTCCATCAAGCGGTATCCACAGTAACGGATTTTCGCTCGTTCGAAAAGTACTGCTTGAGCAGGCTGGTTATTCATTAACTGAAACAGCGGAAGGTTTTGAACAGCCGCTTGGTGAAATCCTGCTGACACCGACACGCTTGTATCCGAAAGCGGTCCTCGCTGCTTTAAAAGCAGGTGGCGTGACAGGAATGGCGCATGTGACGGGTGGCGGTTTTTACGAAAACCTGCCCCGCATGCTGCCAGATGGAACGTCAGTTGAGATTCATCTCGGGAGCTGGCCGGTGCTGCCGGTGTTTGATCTGATTCAGCGAACCGGAGGGCTGACACAGGACGAGCTGTTCCACGTCTTTAACATGGGCATCGGGTTTGTGTTTGCAGTTGACCAGGAGAAGGCTGCCGATGTTGTAAATGCTTTGCGTGAAGCCGGAGAAACGCCTTATCAGATTGGTGCAGTCACGGCTGAAGAAGGAAAGAAGGTCAGCTTTTATGAGCGCTAAGCCTGTGTTTGCGGTTTTCGCATCAGGGAGCGGTTCAAACTTTCAGGCGATTGCCGAAGCCGTGCAAAACGGGAAGCTGAATGGCAGTCTCGTTCTACTGGTGACAGATAAACCTGAAGCCTATGCAATTAAAAGGGCTGAATCGCTCGGTATTGAGGTTTGTGCACTTAAACCGAAAACATTCGATTCAAAAGCAGACTATGAATCAGCTATTCTTGAAAGACTGCATGAAAAAGAAGTAGAATGGCTAGTATTAGCAGGGTATATGAGACTCATCGGAGAGGTCCTTCTTAAAGCCTATCCAAATCGCATTGTGAACATTCATCCTTCACTGCTTCCGGCTTTTCCAGGTAAGGATGCAGTCGGTCAGGCGCTTGCCTACGGTGTGAAAGTAACGGGTGTCACGGTTCATTTCGTAGATGAAGGAATGGATACGGGACCGGTCATTTCACAGCAGGCATTTCATTTAGCAGAAGGAATGGACCGGGCGAAGGTTGAGCAGACGATTCACGACATTGAGCATCAGCTCTACCCTGAAACACTAAACCAGCTATTTGCTGAATCATTGGAGGAAATACGATGTCAAAACGCGCGTTAATCAGTGTCTCGGATAAAGCAGGCATTGTTGAATTTGCAGAAGAACTTCAAAAGCTTGGTTATGAAATTCTGTCTACTGGCGGAACCAAGAATTTACTTGCGGATAACGGTGTTAATGTAACCGGAGTAGAGGATGTAACAGGGTTTCCGGAAATTCTCGAAGGTCGTGTTAAAACGCTTCACCCATCTATTCACGGCGGTCTTCTTGCCAAGCAGGATCAGCCTGTGCATCAGCGTCAGCTTGAGGAGCAGGGGATTGAAACGATTGATCTCGTTGTGGTGAATCTGTATCCGTTCCAGCAGACGATCGCGAAACCGAATGTATCCTTTGATGATGCTGTTGAAAACATTGATATCGGCGGTCCAACGATGCTTCGTGCAGCCGCTAAAAATCATGCTTACGTTACGGTTGTCGTAGATGCGCTTGATTATGAACGTGTGATTGGTGAATTGAAGGATAATGGTCACGTATCGCAGGATCTGAGACGCCGCCTTGCTGCAAAGGTATTCCGTCACACTGCTGCCTATGATGCTTACATTTCACAATATTTAACGCAGGAATCAGGTGAAGAAAATCCTGAGCGTATCACCATTACGTATGAGCGTAAGCAGGATCTGCGCTACGGGGAAAATCCCCACCAGAAAGCAGCCTTCTACCGCAATCCGCTCGGCTCGGAATTCTCTATCGCCCATGCGCGTCAGCATCATGGTAAGGAGCTTTCCTACAACAATATCAAGGATGCGGATGCAGCACTTCAGATCGTCAAGGATTTTGATGAGGCCGCAGCAGTGGCTGTTAAGCATATGAATCCATGTGGAGTTGGAACAGGCGCAAGCCCTGAAGAAGCATTCCAAAAAGCTTATGAAGCCGATTCAACGTCTATTTTTGGCGGGATCGTTGCGTTTAACCGTGCAGTCAATAAAGCAACAGCTGAGCAGCTGGCTGAGATCTTTCTTGAAATCGTTATTGCACCTGCCTTTTCAGAGGATGCACTTGAGATTTTAACGAAGAAAAAGAACATTCGTCTGCTCACTGTACCATTTGATCGCCATGTGAAGCATGAATACCTTTATACATCTGTTGAAGGCGGTCTTCTTGTACAGGACCAGGATCGTTACACGCTTGACGATGCTGAGCTTCGCGTTGTAACGGACCGCCAGCCTACGGAAGAGGAATGGGCTGCTATGAAGACAGCCTGGAAGGTGGTGAAACACGTTAAGTCGAATGCAATTGTTGTCGCAGATGCACAGATGACACTCGGAATTGGTGCCGGACAAATGAACCGCGTCGGTGCAGCCAAAATCGCACTGGAGCAGGCAGGCGACCGCGCAAAAGGAGCAAGTCTAGCATCCGATGCCTTCTTCCCAATGGATGACACGGTGGAAGCAGCAGCCAAAGCAGGCATCACAGCGATTATTCAAACAGGCGGATCTATCCGCGATGAGGATTCCATTAAGAAAGCAAACGAACACGGCATCACTATGGTCTTGACTGGTGTCCGTCACTTCAAACACTAAGTCTTTCTTAAAAGAGCATCTTGAACATTTAACGTAGTCCATATTCAAGTTTATCATCCATGTTTACTCTCATTGTAAGAGGTCCATGTCAAAACCACTTACAGCATATTTTCATATCTTGGCTGGCTTCCGCGAAAGGAGTCAGCTCTTTTTATAGTGCAGGGACTGTAGATTTAGGGTCAGACCCTGATTCTACGCTGATCAAAAAGGAGGCGTTTTTGAATGAATGTTCTCGTTGTAGGACGCGGGGGAAGAGAGCACGCGATTTGTGATAAGTTCAGTAAGGATCCTTCTGTAGCACGTGTGTTTTGTGCGCCGGGAAATGCAGGGATTGCAGCTGTAGCCGAATGTGTGGATATTTCCGAGGGTGATCAGGAGTCACTTTTGAAGTTTGCAAAAGACAAGGGTATTCAGCTGACGGTCATTGGCCCTGAACAGCCCTTGTCTGAAGGATTGGCTGATGCATTTAGTCAGGAAGGGCTGCTCGTATTTGGTCCATCTCAGAAAGCTTCAGCAATCGAGGGAAGTAAGGCATTTGCCAAAGAGCTGATGAAAAAATACAGTATTCCAACCGCTGCTTATGAAACATTCACCGACTTCATGGAAGCGAAAAGCTACATAGAACAGCAGGGTGCCCCAATCGTCATTAAAGCAGACGGTCTGGCTGCCGGTAAAGGTGTAGTCGTGGCTATGACAGAGGAAGAAGCACTGCAAGCCGCTGAGGACATGCTGGCGGGTGCTAAATTTGGTGCCTCATCAGCTAAAATTGTAGTGGAAGAATTTCTTGAAGGAGAAGAATTCTCCTTTATGTGCCTCGTTCACCATGACCGCATCATTCCACTTGAGCTTGCCCAGGATCATAAAAGAGCCTACGATCGCGATGAAGGGCCGAATACAGGAGGAATGGGTGCATATTCACCGGTTGCCCACCTGCCGGAAGGAGTCTCAGAAACAGCGCTGGACTCTATCATTAAACCTGTCGTTCAGGCGATGATTGAGGAGGACAGAAGCTTCACAGGCGTTCTATATGCAGGACTTATTCTGACTGAAGACGGGCCTAAAGTAATCGAATTCAATGCGCGTTTCGGTGATCCGGAAACGCAGGTTGTCCTACCGAGACTGAAGTCTGATTTAGCAAAACTGCTTGTTAAACTTTTGACAGACCAGCCAGTAAATGCGGAATGGAGTGAAGAAACTGTACTCGGTGTAGTCGTAGCGGCAGACGGATACCCGGCCAGTTATCAAAAAGGGATTTCCCTTGAAAGTGTGTTAACTGCTGATGCGAATCTGTATCATGCAGGGACGAAAAAAGAAGACGGATCAATCGTATCTGACGGAGGTAGAGTCCTGCTAGCTGCAGCGTCCGGTATGACCGCGCAGCAGGCCGGGGAGAAAGTCTATGCAGCATTGGACAGCACTGACACAAAGGGTTTGTTTTATCGACGAGATATTGGCTGGAAAGCCGGATATAAAGCGAAATAGTTGTTGTATTTCGACGATAGGGGGCTCCAGGTGCAGGAGTCCTCTTTTTTGTTGCCTCAGAGAGAACGTCATGAAACTGAACGGGCTGGACCTCATTACTTCTGAAAGTTACATATATGTAAAACACACACCTTATTAAGTGATAGAAAATAGTGAGAATATGAAGAATAGTGAGTATAAGAGAGATAGAGAGAGTAAATGAATTGTTTTATACAACAGAACACCCTATTTGACTATTGTTGATTGTTCTTTATAGAGTATAATGAAAATATATTAATTCTTTATAAAGAACAAAAAAGAAAGAGGGGCTGGCTATGGTAAGAAAGGAATGCACTCGCTGTCAACGCTCATCGTTCAGTTGTATGGAAGAAGGGACGTGGCTGTGTCCTGTATGTGGTGAGGATCTGACCGACAATCCTTTCTATCGGGCTAAGTCGTTTCAGGAATTAAATCATCAGATTGTGAAAGCAGGAAGACAAGTTTATTTAAAAATCTACAAGAATAAGATTGTAACATAAATTTAATGTTGAAAAAGTCAGAATATTTAGGTCTATGGGACTATTTATCATTCTAAAGGGTAATGGTAATATAAGTTCATAAACTTTGAACTCTTGTACCATCAGAAGCATTATTGACACCTTTGGACACCAAGATGCTGTGATCATCTTTGCGATACAGAAAAAGGCAAACCTGCTGAAAAGCTGGGACGCAAAGCTAACGGGTCTAAGGCAAGTAGAGAGAGAAATTGCTACGACGGCTGAGCCGCCTGAAGTACTGTAATCAAGTATTTTAGGAGGGGAAGAGTATGGGTCAAAAACATGAGGTAGACATGGAATGGGTTGCTCTGATCAAGGAAGCAGTTGAAGCCGGAATCCCGAAGGAAGAAATCACGAAGTTTCTAAAAAGCCAGGAGTCAGTTGTATGGAGTCAGCAAAACTTATTCGCCGGCTGAATGGGAGCATTTTCTTTAAATAGCCTTAACAGATCAAAGGTGATCTGTTAAGGCTATTTTTGGTTAATGCGCCACTTATTAAATTCAATAAACTCTTTAAACTGTTCCTTCGATATGCCGGATTCCATCGCAGTTTTCGCAAGATCCACCCATTCATTATCAACAGGTGCACTATCACTATCCGGATCAAGCAATGAATTGACACTGACACCGAGTACCGGAGCAATCTTTTCAAGAAACTGAATAGAAGGGTTCTTTTGAAGATTCCGTTCAAGAGAACTGATATAGGATTTTGCAACGCCGGCCTGATCCGCAAGTTCTGTCAGCGACATTTTTTTTTCTTTTCGCAGCGCTTTTACACGATCACCTATCATTGTCCATCACTCACCTTGCTCGAAATTATTCCTTAAATTCAATAGTATCATACTATTTGAAAAAGACTACTATAACGCACGAATTTCGACAGGTTTTTTTCGGGAAATAGAGGGAATGCTTGGTATCAATGGTTTTGTCCGTTCTTCTCAATGAATTATTTGTTGAATTAATGCAGACATGGGTCAACTGAGTGTTATCTATAGTAAACTTATCCCTTTTAAATATTTTACAACTAAAATGTATTTTTTTACAATAAGGAAAGTATAATGTGTTGAAAATTTTATTTCTTTTATGCGGTGACGTGTAAAATATGGTACGATTAAACCACTATTTTTCAAATGGGAAATGATCTGGAGTGATTCATAATGGAACAGCGATTTCCGTGGAAAATCAATCATTTGCGTTCACATACATCTGTCCTTGAAGGTAAGAAAGCGCCGGCCATTCTGATCCGGGATGCGAATTATTTAAATTCTTCTTTGCATCAATGGGTGAAGGGAAACATTTGGATTGATCAGGACCGGATTATCTATACAGGCAGTGCTTTGCCTGAAAATACAGCAGGCACAGAAATGATTCATGCTGAAGGAAAATATGTGGTACCCGGCTACATTGAGCCACACGTTCATCCGTTTCAACTATATAATCCACATAGCTTTGCAGCGTATGCAGCACAAAGAGGAACGACCTCGTTTATCCAGGATAATTTGATGCTGCTTTTATTAACACGAAAAAAGAAAGCGCTTCCTTTTATGCAGCAGTTTAAAAAATCCCCTCTCTCTTTTTACTGGTGGAGCCGCCTTGATTCACAGACGGAACTGAACCGGGAAGAGGATTACTTCACTAATGGAGAAATCAGGGCATGGCTGGACGATCCAAGCGTGCTCCTTGCAGGTGAACTGACAGCATGGCCAAAGCTCGTGGAAGGGGATGACCTTCTGTTGAGCTGGGTGCAGGAGGCGAGACTTCGTTATAAGCGTGTGGAAGGTCATTTACCGGGCGCCTCAGAAAAGACCATTGCTAAAATGACGCTGCTTGGTATAACGGGTGATCATGAGGCGATGACTGGAGATGAAGCCTGGACGAGACTGGAACAGGGCCTTGCTGTTACGCTCAGACATTCCTCCATACGTCCGGATCTGCCTAAGCTGATTCGTGAACTGAAGGAAAAGGGACTGCGCTCTTTCGATTCACTCATGATGACGACCGACGGCTCAACACCTTCTTTTTATGCAGATGGCGTGATGGACAGGCTGGTTCACATCGCTATTGAAGAAGGAATAGATCCAATCGAAGCGTATCACATGGCCTCCTATTCGATTGCAAAATATTATCGTCTTGAATATATGCAGGGGATGATTGCAACGGGACGCCTTGCCACGCTGAATATATTGTCAGATCCGAGTGAGCCCAATCCGGAATCCGTACTGTCAAAAGGAAAGTGGATCAAGCGTGATGGTGTAAAGGTTGAGCAGTCGTTTACACCGGACTGGTCGGAAATCGCAGCACTGGAGCTGGACTGGACGTTAAGCGAGGATGATCTTCAGTTCTCCATGCCATGCGGAATTGATATGGTCAATAACGTGATTACAAAACCGTATTCCATCACCATGGATGCGAGCGGTGAAGAGCTGCCGAGATCAAAGGATGAGTCCTTTCTAATGCTGGTAGACCGTGATGGTAAATGGAAAATCTGTACTTTGATTAAAGGATTTGCGAAAAATCTTGGCGGACTGGCATCATCATTTTCAAGCTCAGGAGACATCCTGCTGATTGGTAAAAGTAAAAAAGATATGCTGCAAGCATTTGAAAGAATGAAGGCGTTAAAAGGCGGAATCGTTATCACAAACGGCGGGGAAGTACAGCTTGAAATCCCGTTGTCCTTAGGTGGAGTCATGTCTGAAAAGCCGATGGACGAATTGATTCCTGAGGAAAGAAAATTAAGGGAAGTGCTAAGGGACGCCGGATACCAATTCGATGATCCGGTTTATACGCTGCTATTCCTATGCTCGACCCATTTACCGTATTTAAGGATTACCCAGCGCGGGATCTATGATGTGAAAAAGAAAACGGTACTCTTTCCAACGATAATGCGTTAAAATGTAAAAGAGATCATGATATTTTGATTCTGCAATCTATAAAAAGGAGCTGTATCTGCCAGATGCAAATCGATAAATTAAGAGGAAAAGAACTGGATCAGCTTTGTGAAGCCGTTCTTTCACTAAAAGATATAGATGAAGCCTACCGTTTCTTTGATGACCTATGTACAATAAATGAAATTCAGTCATTGGCCCAGCGCCTCGAGGTAGCCCGTATGCTGCGCGAAGGCAATACGTATCATAAAATTGAAACACAGACAGGCGCAAGTACCGCAACCATCTCCCGCGTGAAACGCTGTCTTAATTATGGAAATGACACGTATGCTATGGTGCTTGAGCGTGTGCACAGCGATAAAAAAGAAGAAGAGTAAGACATGAGACCGGCTTAGAGCCGGTCTATTTTTATGGAGTTTTGGGGATTGGGGTAAACTAATTTTCCGACTCCGTTCCGGGCTAGGTCGAATGATATTGAACTTTCAAATTCTCCACGGACCTGACGAATTGTTGCCGGTAGCTGACGAACTCGTGCCATAACCTCACGAACTCTCCCCAGCTAATTTAACGTTCCACACATCATTCCGAAGTAGTTCAAATGACACAAACCTCACAAACTTTCCGCGGACCTCACGAATTGTTGTGGGCACCTGACGAACTCGTGTCATAACCTCACGAACTCTACGGCTAACCTCACAAACTCCGCCCGCAACCTCACGAACTCTCCTCCCCACATCTCTATCCCAACCACATTCCTTCCCGCACTTTAAGACATCCACATTCGGTGCTATAATAGTACGGATAATGAAGGCTCGAATGGAGGATTTGGCATGTACGATGTCCGGGAGTGGAAGCATGTATTCAAACTGGACCCTAATAAAGAAATATCAGATGAGGCATTGGAAGCGATTTGTGAATCCGGAACGGACGCTGTGATGGTGGGCGGTTCTGATGGTATCACACTCGACAATGTGCTAGATCTGATGGCAAGAGTTCGCAGATATACGGTTCCTTGTGTGCTGGAGGTTTCGACGCTTGAATCGATTACACCGGGATATGATTTATATTTTATTCCGACCGTCCTGAACACGCAGGATCCGAAGTGGATCACAGGGCTGCATCATGAGGCGATTAAGGAGCATGGTGACCTGATGAACTGGGAAGAACTTTTAGCTGAAGGATATGTGATTTTGAACCCGGATTGCAAAGCGGCAAGCCTGACAAATGCAGAGGTACCGAAATGTGACGAAGATGTCATTGCCTATGCACGTATGGCCGAGCGCTTGTTTTCGCTTCCGGTTTTTTATATGGAATACAGCGGGATGTACGGTGACCCGAAGCTTGTTGAAAAGGTCAGCCGTGAGCTTGAATCTGCAGTGTTATTTTACGGCGGGGGAATCCGTTCTGTAAAAGAGGCAAAGGAAATGGCTGAACATGCTGATGTCATTGTCGTCGGAAACATTATTTATGAGAATCTAAATGAGGCGTTAAAAACAGTTTTAAAATAAATGCCGCAAACAGACAAGTTACGATATAATAAGAACAAATGTTCGAGGTGGTGCGATTATGCAATTTTTAACTGACCGGCTTTTAAATGGAATGAACCCTGAGCAGGCGAGAGCAATTAAAGCAACGGAAGGCCCGCTTTTAATTATGGCAGGTGCCGGATCCGGGAAGACTAGAGTACTGACACACAGGATTGCGTATTTGATGATAGAAAAAGGGGTTGCTCCTTACAATATTCTGGCGATCACTTTTACCAACAAAGCCGCCCGTGAAATGAAAAACCGTGTCGGCAGCATCCTCGGAGGTGCTTCTGAGGATGTCTGGATTTCCACTTTTCACTCCATGTGTGTGAGGATTTTACGAAGAGACATTGACCGTATTGGCTATAACCGTAATTTTACGATTCTCGATTCTACGGATCAGCAGTCTGTTATTAAAGCGATTCTGAAAGATAAAAACCTGGATCCGAAAAAATTTGATCCAAGAGGTATTCTGGCAGCGATCAGTTCGGCAAAAAATGAACTGACGACGCCTGAGCAGTTTGCCAAAGATGCAGGAAGCTATTACGACCAGACAATCAGCGAGGTATTCACTGAATACCAGCGCCGTTTGAGAAAGAATTCTGCGCTTGATTTTGATGACCTGATTATGCAGACGATTCATTTATTTGAGCGTGTCCCTGAAGTGCTTGAGAATTATCAGCGAAAATTCCAGTATATTCACGTGGACGAGTATCAGGATACGAACCGCGCGCAGTATTTACTTGTAAAGTTGTTGGCGTCACGCTTTAAAAATCTATGTGTTGTAGGGGATTCTGACCAGTCGATTTATCGCTGGCGCGGGGCTGATATTACGAATATCCTGTCATTTGAAAAGGATTATCCGAACGCAACGGTTATCCTTCTGGAACAGAATTACCGCTCTACAGAAAACATTCTGGATGCTGCGAATGCTGTTATCAAAAACAATCCGAACCGGAAACCGAAAAACCTGTGGACGGATAAAAAGGGCGGTCAGAAAATCACCTATTACCGTGCCGACAGCGAGCAGGGAGAAGGTCAGTTTGTAGCGGGGAAAATCAATGAACTTGTGCGATCCGGAGCCCGCAAACCGTCTGATTTTGCGATTCTTTACCGTACAAACGCCCAGTCCCGTGTGATGGAGGAAGTACTCATGAAATCAAACATTGAGTACACGATCGTCGGCGGCACGAAGTTCTATGACAGAAAAGAAATCAAGGATTTGCTTGCCTACCTTCGCTTAATCGCGAATCCTGACGACGATATCAGTCTGACCCGTGTGATTAACGTACCGAAAAGAGGGGTAGGCTCAACGTCTGTCGATAAAATAGCGAATTATGCGCGTGATAACGATATGTCTATGTTTGAGGCGATTGGTCTGGCTGATTTCGTTGGTCTGAGCGGAAAAGCAGCAAAGGCGGTGCTTGAATTCAGGGAACTGATTCAGAATATGACGCAAATGCAGGAGTATTTGTCCGTCACTGAGCTGGTTGAGGATATTTTAGAGAAGTCAGGTTACCGCGAAGCGCTGCAGGCTGAAAAAACAATTGAAGCACAGAGCCGTCTCGAAAACATTGATGAATTTCTATCTGTTACAAAAGCGTTTGAGCAAGCCAATGATGACAAGAGTCTGATTGCTTTTCTGACGGATCTCGCGCTTGTGGCGGATATTGATCAGCTTGACAAAGATGATGCACCACTCGATGCTGTCACGCTTATGACGCTTCACTCAGCCAAGGGACTTGAGTTCCCTGTTGTCTTTTTAATGGGACTTGAGGAAGGGGTTTTCCCTCACAGCCGTTCTCTGATGGAGGAAGTGGAGATGGAAGAGGAGCGCCGCCTTGCCTATGTTGGGATTACGCGTGCTGAAGAGGAACTGTTTATTACGAATGCCCAGATGAGAACGCTGTTTGGACGCACGAATATGAACCCTGTTTCAAGGTTTATTGCTGAGATCCCATCTGAACTTCTTGAGGAACCGATGAAAAAGGAAGCCAACCCGTTTGGTCTTGGTGGATCACCGCGACCATCTGCACAACCGCGTAAAGCACCAGTGCGCCGTCCGGTTCAGCGGACAACAGGCGGCAGTGATATCGGCTGGAGCGTCGGAGATAAAGCGCAGCACGGTAAATGGGGAACAGGCACCGTAGTCAGTGTCAAAGGTGAAGGCGACTCCATGGAGCTTGATATCGCATTTCCAAGCCCGACCGGCATTAAACGTCTGCTTGCCAAGTTTGCACCGGTTACGAAGGTAAGCGGCTTTCAATAAAAACGCCCGTTTATAACGGGTGTTTTTATTGAAAGCCGGATCATCTTGTTAATACAATGTAAACCATCCAATGAAATGAGAGGAATGACAATATGGACTCATCCATTCAAAAACGCGTTCAGGAACTTCATGACAAGCTGAATCAGTTCAATTATGAATACCATGTCCTGGATCAGCCGTCGGTTCCTGATTCCGAATATGATCAGCTTTTAAACGAGCTGAAGGAGATTGAACAGAAATATCCTGAACTGATCACGGAGGACTCCCCGACCCAGCGTGTTGGTGGAGCCGTATTGGAGCAGTTCTCCAAGGTTGAACACCGCACACCAATGCTCAGTCTTGGAAATGCTTTTAACGAAGCGGATCTGCGGGACTTTGACCGTAAAGTCAGACAGGCTGTCGGTGACAAAATTGCCTACAGCTGTGAGTTGAAAATAGATGGTCTTGCGGTTTCACTACGCTATGAAAATGGTGTGTTTATGCAGGGTGCAACAAGAGGAGACGGGTCGGTTGGTGAGGATATTACGGCCAACCTGAAGACAATCAGGTCGATCCCTCTGCGCCTGAAGAACCCATTATCCATTGAAGTGCGTGGAGAAGCCTTCATGCCAAAATCCTCTTTTATTAAATTGAATGAGGAAAAAGAAAAACGTGAAGAAGCTGCCTTTGCCAATCCACGTAATGCTGCAGCAGGCTCACTGCGTCAGCTGGATCCGAGAATTGCCGCGTCCAGAAACCTGGATATTTTCCTTTACGGCATTGGTGATCCGGGCGAAACGGGGATCAATTCGCAAAGTGAAGGCATGAAGCTTTTGAATGAAAATGGCCTTAAAACGAATCCAGAACGCAAAACGTGCGGCACGATTGAAGAGGTTATTGATTACGTCAACAGTTGGGTCGAAAAGCGTGCTGAGCTTGAGTATGACATTGATGGTATCGTGATCAAGGTTGATTCCCTTTCACAGCAGGAGGAGCTCGGTTTCACAGCGAAAAGTCCACGCTGGGCCATTGCTTATAAATTCCCTGCTGAAGAAGTCATTACGATTCTTCATGATATTGAACTGAGCATAGGACGGACGGGAGTACTTACACCGACTGCCATTTTAGAGCCTGTTCGTGTAGCAGGCACAACGGTGCAAAGAGCTTCCCTTCATAACGAGGACTTAATCCGTGAAAAAGATATCCGGCTCGGTGATCATGTCATTGTGAAAAAAGCAGGCGATATTATTCCTGAGGTGGTCAGTGTGATCACGGATCGCAGAACAGGGGATGAAAAGGAATTTACGATGCCGACGCATTGTCCTGCCTGTGACAGCGAGCTTGAGCGGCTGGAAGGGGAAGTAGCACTCCGCTGCCTTAACCCGAAATGTCCGGCACAGATTCAGGAGGGTCTGACTCATTTTGTATCCCGCAATGCTATGAACATAGATGGATTAGGGGAAAAGGTCATTGCCCAGCTATTTAAGGAAAATCTGATTGAAGATGTAGCAGACCTGTATCGTTTAACGAAGGAGCAGCTCATTCAACTAGAACGAATGGGTGAGAAATCCGTGGAGAATCTACTGAATGCCATTGAGGCATCCAAGAAAAACTCTATGGAGAAGCTGCTGTTTGGACTTGGGATCCGCCATGTAGGAGCAAAAGCAGCCAAAACGATTGCAGAGCATTTCCGCTCTTTTGACAAGCTGCGTGAAGCAACTGTGGACGATTTGTTACAAATCGATGAAATAGGAAACAAAATGGCTGATGCAATCGTCACATATTTTGAGAACGAAGAAGTACAGGAATTAATAGAAGAACTCCGCGAAAATGGCGTGAACCTGACTTATACCGGTCCTAAAAAAGAGCGGATGGAATCTGTTGAGTCTGCATTCACAGGAAAAACGGTTGTATTAACTGGGAAGTTAGCTCAATTGACACGTGATGAAGCGAAAGAGAAAATAGAACTGTTAGGTGGAAAAGTGACCGGCAGTGTTAGTAAAAAGACAGATCTCCTTGTTGCAGGAGAAGATGCCGGCTCTAAACTGACGAAAGCACAGGATTTAAATATTACGATCTGGGATGAGCAGCAGCTCATTGACGAAATAACCAAACAAGAGGTGTAGCATTTCATGAAAAAGTGGATAGCCGCAGTAACGGGTGCTTCCTTGCTGCTGGGAGGGTGTATGCCATCTTTTCAGCAGGAAGATGAGGTTATCCAGGAGAACGCGCCGGAGGAATCGGAAGAACAGACTGTCATCATTCCAAACTTCCAGATATCTGACGAATATTACCGGACCTTATTACCATACGAACCATCCCCTTCACGCGGAATGGTCGTGAATAATCTGCAGACGAATTACGATATTGCAGAATTTGAAAGTGGACTGATGCGTGTTGCGCAGCAGAACTTTGATCCTGAAACGCACTTCTTTCAGGCGGGACAGTTTCTAGACAGTGATACGATTACAAGCTGGTTAAACCGTGAGTTTACCGATGCTCAGCTTCAGGAGTACGAGATGGAGCCTGAAGAAAATGTCGGGTTGAACCCGGTTGATGCCGGTGGAGAAAATCGAGAGCAGCGGGCGAAGGAAAGTCCGATCTATTTAGCGCACATTCTTGAGCATAACTACTTTGTGAAATCTGAAGAAGATGAGTCAAAGGTAAGGCTCGGTGGTGTTGTGCTTGGGCTTGCGATGAATTCTGTTTACTACTATCAGAACGATAATGATCCATTCGGTCCAACATTTGAGGAGCCGATTCCTGATGCTGAGATTGAAGAGCAGGGAAGACAAATGGCGCAGGAAGTACTTCAGCGCATCCGTCAAATGGCTGCAGATGATCCGGAAAAAGCAGCGCTGGCTGATGTACCGGTCACGATTGCATTATTTAAGCAGGAGCCGAGAACGACTGTGATTCCTGGTAACTTCATTGGTTACGCGTCAGCAGACGGTGGCAGCAATGAGCTTGGCAGCTGGAATGAAATGAATGAAAACTATGTGTTATTCCCTTCATCAGAAGCGCAGGAAAACTACCGGGATGACGAAACAGCATTCCTGAATTTCAAGCAGGATGTGGAAACGTATTTCCCTAATTTCAATAGTGTTATTGGAACAGGATTATACCGGGGAGATCAGCTGGAGAATCTGAAAATTGACATTCCAATTCAATTTTACGGAAAATCAGAGATTATCGGATTTACACAGTATGTAGCCGGACGTCTTGTTGATTTGTTCCCTGAGTATTTTGATATTGAGGTGAGCATTACGTCAATTAATGGTCCTGAGGCACTGATTATTAAGGAACCGAATGAGACAGAGCCGTTTGTTCATATTTATGAGCAGTGATGGTTAGTTGGTTTTTGCAAAACCGGGCCGGTGGACATCCTCCGCTTTCCGTGGCCGGGCGGTGAACCCCTTGTGCTTCGCACAATGGTTTCACCTGACCCTTTCCGCCACAGGAGTCTGCGGATGTCCCCCGGCCCTTTTAGTTGTTTTGAAATAAGTCAGTGTGTGAAAATGATTCTGTTGTTTGCCTTGAATTTTCTGTTGTTAGCTTAGTCACTTCTGTTGCTAGGAAGTCACATTTTGTCGCTAGGCTGTTGAAGATGACATGATATGTTGATAGCAGGGGAATTTCTGTTGAAAGGCACTTGATATTTGTCGATAGAACGATTTGTTTTGTTAATAGGGGAACAACTTCTGTTGATAGCTTTCATAAAAGAATCTCCAGGATTCCGAAAGTATGCTCCTCCAAAACTAATATTGTTCCGGTTCAATATAAAAGGCTGAGACAGCAACGCTGTCTCAGCCTTTTTCCATTTACAGCTTCCAAATATCCTCTGCATACTGCTTAATCGTCCGGTCGCTTGAGAAGAAGCCGGAGCGGGCGATGTTGTGAATGCTTGAGGTTAGCCATTCTTTTCGCTTTTGATAGGCAGCGGTGATATCCTGCTGAGCGGTGACGTACGCATCAAAATCCTTTAAGAGGAAATATTGATCGTTTTCCATCAACAGTGAGTCTGAGATCATATCAAAGTCATAGTAGGAATCAGGGAAGAATCCTGATGTCAGCTGGTCAATGACTTTTTTGATGCGCGGATCCCCGTGATAATAGTCATAGGAGTGATAACCGCCGTGCTTTTCGTAGCGCATGACTTCCTGAGCAGTCAGTCCGAAGATAAAGATATGTTCAGGACCTGTCAGTTCGCCAATTTCGACGTTGGCACCATCAAGCGTACCGAGTGTGAGGGCACCATTCATCATGAATTTCATGTTACCTGTTCCGGAAGCCTCTTTACTAGCTGTTGAAATCTGTTCGCTGATATTCGTTGCAGGAATGATTTTTTCAGCAAGTGATACACGGTAGTTTTCAAGGAAGACGACAGTCAGGTAATCCTTTGAAAGCGGATCGTTGTTCACCAGGTTTGCAACGGAATGAATCAGCTTGATGACCTTCTTGGCATATTCGTATCCCGGTGCTGCCTTTGCTCCGAAAATAAACGTTTGCGGATAAGGCTTGAAGGAGGAATCCTCTTTCATCCGGTTATACAGGTGCATCACATGCAGAATGTTTAAAAGCTGGCGTTTGTATGCATGCAGTCGTTTAATCTGAACATCAAAGATTGAATCAGGATTAACTGAAATGCCATTCCGATCCTTAATAATGTCAGCGAGTGCCACTTTTTTATCATATTTTATTTGCTCGACTTTCTCCTGAAAAGAAGCATCCTCGGCAAACGGAAGAAGGGCATCAAGTTTTTGAGTATCCTTGATCCAATCCGTGCCGATCGCTTCATTAATCGCGGAAGTCAGCTCAGGGTTTGCCTGAAGCAGCCATCTGCGGTGTGTAATGCCATTTGTTTTGTTATTAAAACGGTGAGGATAAAACTCATGAAAGTTTTTCATCTCACGCATTTTAAGAATTTCTGTGTGCAGTCTTGCTACTCCGTTGACACTGTGACTTCCTACAATCGACAGATGTGCCATTTTGACGAAGCCGTGTGCAATGACAGCCATTGACTCGATGCGGTCCCAGTCACCCGGATAGGCTTCCCACAGCTCTTCACAAAAGCGGCGGTTGATTTCCTCGATAATCTGAAATATTCTAGGGAATAGTGGACGGAAAAGGTCAACAGACCATTTCTCGAGTGCTTCTGACAGAATCGTATGGTTGGTGTACGAAATGGTTTCCGTAACAATGCTCCATGCTTCTTCCCAGCGCATCCCTTCATCATCCATCAGAATCCTCATCAGCTCAGGAATAGCAAGAGCAGGATGGGTATCGTTAATATGAATCGCAATGTGTTCATGCAGTTCATACAGGTCGCAATGATTTTCCTTGTAATCACGCAGGATACTCGCAAGGCTTGCCCGGACAAGAAAATACTGCTGTTTCAGTCGGAGAATCTTCCCTTCATCTGACATGTCATTTGGATAAAGGAATTCAGAAACCTGCTCCGTATCCCGTTTGTATTGCATAAAATCCTTATGAGGCGGGAAGTTTTTTGCAGGTTCTGCTCCCCAAAGACGCAGTGTGTTAACCCGGTCAGTATCATAACCGATAACTGGCATATCGAACGGAACAGCCAGAATGGTCTCGGCATTTTCGTGCTTAAAGATCATACGGCCTTTTTCCTCTGTCCATGAAACGTTGCCCCAATAAGGAACTTCTACTGCAAGGTCAGGCTTTCGGACTTCCCAGACGTTACCGTTACGTAACCATTGTTCAGGAAGCTCGACCTGATATCCGTCAATAATTTTTTGTTCAAACAGACCGTGCTTATACCGGATCCCGTGACCGTGTCCAGCCATGGAAAGAGAAGCCATTGAATCTAAAAAGCAGGCGGCGAGACGGCCAAGGCCACCGTTTCCCAGTCCTGCATCTGCCTCTGCTTCCTCAAGGTCACTCAGGTTGATATCAAGGTCTGCGAGGCCTTCTTCCACAATTTCTTTTACACCCAGGTTAACGAGTGAGCTCACCAGCAGTCTGCCAAGAAGAAACTCAATGGATAAATAATACACCTCTTTATGGTCCCCTTTGCGGGTATGTTCATTAGAGGCGATCCAGTTGGTACTGACGTATTCACGTACCATCATACCAAGCGCCTGGTATTGGTGCTGCTTGGTTGATTGTTCAAATGACAGGCCGGATGATTGCTCCAGCCGCTGCAAGAAGGCGGTTTTGAACGCATTTTTATCACGGAACATTCGTGTTAGTTCCTCCCTTGAAGTCGCTCATATAGAGTCTGATATTCGCCTGCTGAACGTGCCCAGCTGTAATCACCGGACATGGCATTTTCCTGCAGCTTCGGCCAGACGTTCTGATCCTTATAGTAGGAGAGCGCCCGTTTAATCGTGTGCTTCATATCATGTGCATTGTAATTTGAAAACGTGAACCCGTTACCAGACTTGTCTGCTTCATTCCAGGAATGAACGGTATCATTCAATCCACCCGTTTCACGGACAATCGGAATGGTCCCGTACTGCAGGGAAATAAGCTGACTCAGTCCACACGGTTCAAACAGCGACGGCATTAAGAAGTAATCAGCACCGGCATAAATCCGGTGGGCAAGCGCTTCTGAGAATCCGATATAAACACCGGTTTTCTCAGGAAATGCAGTGGCAAGATAATTAAAATAGCCTTCAAATTCAGGATCACCGCTTCCTAACACAACAAGCTGGAAAGCCTCCTCATTAATCAGTTCATGCATGACGCGCTTAACGAGAGACAGCCCTTTTTGTTCGGTCAGCCTGGTGACCATCGCGATCACAGGGACAGAGTCTGTCACAGGCAGGTTGAATTCTTTCTGCAGTGCTTCTTTATTTTTCTTCTTATTCTTCACCGTTTTCCACGTGTACGGTTTTGCGATATATGAATCATGCTCAGGGTGATAGCTTTCTGTATCAATCCCGTTTAAAATACCTGACAGCTTAAAGGACTGATCACGTAAAAGTCCATCCAGCTTTTCACCGAAGAAATGGGTCTGAATTTCGTCTTTATATGTCGGGCTCACCGTTGTAAGTGCATTAGAACTTAAAATTGCCCCCTTCATAAAGCTTACCGCACCGTTAAACTCAAGCTCACCGGAATGGAAATAGTGATCTTCAAGGTTTAACAGATCGCCAAGAATATTTTGAGGGAAGAGACCCTGAAATTGCAGATTGTGAATCGTAAAGACTGTTTTCATGGATTTATAAAATGAGTCCTGTTTATATTTACGGTCCAGCAGAAACGGAACCATGCCTGTATGCCAGTCGTGACAGTGAATCACATCCGGTTTAAATGGAATGACAGGAAGTGTATCAAGAACGGCACGGCTGAAAAAGGCAAAACGTTCGCCGTCATCATAATGTCCGTAAAGAGAATCACGCTTAAAATAGTATTCATTATCAATCAGATAATAGGTAATCCCTCCGTGCTCAAGTGTTTCGATGCCGCAATACTGATTGCGCCAGCCGACCTGAACAGTAATCGTCTTGATTTTCTTAGCTTTTGAAAGCAGCTCGTCTGAGGTCAGGGAGTACTTGGGTAACATGACTCTGACATCAGTACCGAGTTTTTTTAATTCCTTAGGAAGAGCCCCGGCGACGTCACCGAGGCCTCCTGATTTTACGAATGGTGCACATTCTGAAACGGCGAAGAGGACTTTCATTTAGCCACCGCCGCTTCACGGATGCTTCCTTTACGCAGAACGAGCGGCTTTTCAGCAGTTCCTCTAAGTGTCGTTCCGTCAAGTACCTTTACGTCTTTATCTAAAATTACGTATTCGAGGGTACAGCCTTTTCCAATCTGGCTTTTTTGCATCACGATGCAATTTTTCACAACAGATTCTTTGCCAATTTTAACGGCACGTGACACAATACTGCTTTCAACTGTTCCTTCAATGCTTGCGCCATTTGCAATCATGGAATCAGATACTTGTGCATTTGTTGCATATTTTGTTGGCGGCTCATCCTTTACCTTCGTGTAGATCGGGCGGTCTAACGAGAATAGCTGGCTCCATGCAGCATGTCCGAGGAGATCCATCGAATGTTTAAAATAGGCAGGAATGGAATCAATAATCGCAGTGTAGCTTTTATGTTCATACGAGCCAATGTTGAAGCTGTGCAGAGGCTGTTTCACAACGTCTGACACACTGATAAATTGTGAAGTGCGTCGGTTTTCAATTAGCTCTACTAATAAAGACTTGCTTAAAACATACATTTCAAGAGACTCGCCTTCATGCTGAATCTCTGTAATATCATAGTCATGGATCAGATGTTCAGCCAGCGCCTCCTCAAAATCTACGTTCGTAATGACATAGCTGTTTGCAATGACCACGTAGTCCTGGTGGCTGCGCTTGAAAAATTCAATATGCTGCTCCAGGCGGGCAAATGAACCAATGCTGGTCGTTTCATTCGGCTCAAAGTAAGGAGGGAAGAAGAACAGACCGTCACGTTTACGGTCAAGGTCCCAGTTCTTCCCTGAGCCGATATGGTCCATTAATGAGCGGTACTGGTGTTTTGGAAAAATAGCCACACTGCTCACGCCTGAATTCACCATATTGGATAAAACAAAATCAATAAACCGGTAGCGCCCGGCGAAGGGGATGGAGGCAACAGAACGGTTTAACGTTAAATCCTGAAGTCCCCCCATAACAGTAGCTGCATCAATGACTCCTAATAAACGGCTCATGCTGTCACATCCTTTCGAAGTTTTTCAACCATTTCCTGAGTCACCAGGATAATCTCACCTGATCCATCTTCGGGTTCAATCGTTACATCGTTTGGAACGGTAATATGCTCCGGTACAATAGCACGTCGGATGATCGCACCTTTCCCAATCACGGCATCCGGCATGATCACGGATTCTTCAATGATTGCATCTTCTTTAATCTGAACGCCCTGGAAAATAACAGAATGGCGAACCGTTCCTTCGATGATGCACCCTTCATTGATGAGTGAATCCTTTACGTCAGATGTCTGTGATAAGTATTGAGGCGGCTGATTCGGGTTACGGGAATAGATTCTCCAGGAATGATCAAACAGATTCAGCCCCGGATTTTCTTCCAGCAGGTCCATATTGGCCTCCCACAAGCTCTTAACCGTACCAACATCCTTCCAATAACCTTCAAACGGATAAGCCATCAGGCGCTTACCTTCATTCAGGAATAAAGGAATCAGATCTTTACCAAAGTCATGCGAGGATTCTTCATTCGTATTATCAAGTTCAAGATAATTCTTTAATGATTTCCAGTTAAAAATATAGATACCCATTGAAGCGAGGTTGCTTTTCGGCTCATCCGGCTTCTCATCAAATTCTTCGATTTCAAAGTCGGCATTTGTATTCATGATGCCAAATCTGCTCGCTTCTTCCCAAGGCACTTCAATGACTGAAATTGTTGCTTCCGCGTCATTCTGGATATGGTAATCAAGCATCTTTGAATAATCCATTTTATAAATGTGGTCACCGGACAGAATCAGGACGTATTCAGGATTATACTGCTCAATATAGTTCAGGTTCTGATAAATCGCATTTGCTGTACCGCTGTACCATTTCACACCGGATGCCTCTGTATAAGGAGGGAGGACGGTTACGCCGCCATTACGGCGGTCAAGATCCCAGGCGCTGCCGATTCCAATATAGGAGTTCAGAACAAGCGGCTGATACTGTGTTAACACACCAACCGTGTCAATACCTGAGTTTGTGCAGTTACTTAACGTAAAATCAATGATCCGGTACTTACCGCCGAAAGGCACGGCAGGTTTTGCGATATTTGTTGTAAGAGAGTGAAGACGGCTTCCCTGACCACCTGCTAACAACATAGCAACACACTTCTTTTTAACCATTATGTCACGCTCCTTGATTCTATTATTTTTTTGCCGGTTTCCAAATTGTGATACCAAGTGGAGGTACCTTCATTGTTAAAGACTGCTTCCGGTGATGCATTGGCGTTTCTTCTGTTTCAATGGAATCAGTATTAAGATGATCCGTTCCACCAGCGTCTTTTTTGTCACTTGAGAAAACCTCTTCCCATTTCCCCTCAAAAGGCGCACCCAGCTGAAAAGCATCGTAACTGACATTTGTGAAGTTACAAACGACGATGAGCGTATCACTTTTTCTTTTTCCTCTGCGGATAAATGAATAAATACTCTGCTCTGCATTGTCAGCATCAATCCATTCAAACCCTTGAGGGTCGTGATCAAACTCATGCAGTGCTTTGTGAGACAGATAAAAATCCATCAATTCTTTTGAAAAGTTGTCTGCCTGACGGTGAGATTCGTATTCCTTTAAAAACCAATCTAATCCTTGTATATATTTCCATTCATCGAACTGAGCAAACTCAGAACCCATAAAAAGGAGCTTTTTACCCGGATGTACCATCATAAAACTGAGCAATAGGCGCCACTGCGCAAACTTTTCCCAGTACTCACCTGGCATCTTATGAAGCAGAGAGCGCTTACCATGCACGACTTCATCATGAGAAAACGGTAAAATATAATTTTCGGAATAAGCATAGACCATAGAAAACGTCAGCTTGTGATGATGATGTCTCCGTTCAAATGGATGATAGGACATATAATCCAGTACATCGTTCATCCAGCCCATGTTCCACTTATAATTGAATCCAAGTCCGCCTTCATGAACCGGACCGGTGACATTTGGCCAGTCTGTTGAATCCTCCGCCATCATAAGAAAGCGCGGATTTTCCTGAAACACAGCTTTATTTAACTCCTGTAAAAACTCGACAGCATATGGATTCGATGTAAGAGGCTCGCTGTTAGCCCAGTGAAGAATATTGGCAACTGCATCTACTCTCAGCCCATCAATGCGGAAGGTTTTCATCCAGTACAACGCATTTGAAATAAGGAAGCTTCGCACCTCACCTTTGGCAAGATTAAAGTTAGCCGTTCCCCATTCAAGATTTTCACGGTCGCTAAAGGACTCGTATTCATATAGAGGCTGCCCATCAAACAGATACAGCCCATGAGAATCCTTACAGAAATGTCCTGGAACCCAGTCAAGCAGGACGCCGAGATCTTCCTGATGACAGCGGTCAATGAAATACATTAAATCGTGTGGCGTGCCAAAGCGGCTCGTTGGAGAATAATAGCCTGTTCCCTGATAGCCCCATGACGCGTCTAACGGGTGCTCGGTCAATGGAAGCAGCTCAATATGTGTGAAACCGCGTTCCTTTACATATGGAATCAGCTCATCAGCGTATTCACGATATGTATAGAAAGAACCGTCTTCTTTTTGCTTCCATGAATTTAAGTGAAGCTCATAAATGGCAAGCGGACGCTCATAAATCGGACGCCTGCGACGAATACGCTGGCGGTATAGCTGATCCCCCCATTTATAGCCTGACAGGTCATATACAATAGAAGCCGTGTTTGGTCTCAGCTCTGAATAAACAGCGTAGGGGTCAGCTTTCATCAACACGTCTCCAGATTGTGTCGTGATGGCGTATTTATAAATTTCCCCTTCAAGATTGTCCCCAACCTCTGCCGTCCATATGCCTTCACGGTTTACCCGTTCCATTTCCAAATTCCCAGGCTGCCAGCCATTGAAGTCTCCAACGACTGAAACAGAACGGGCGTGAGGAGCCCAAACGGTAAAACGCGTTCCAGTTATTTTCTGTTTTTCTTTAATCAGGTGGGCGCCAAATACAGATTGTGCATTCTGCAAGGTTCCCTCGTGGAAAAGGTGGATATCATAATCACTAAGAAGCTGTTCCAAGGGAGCACTCATCCTTTCATACAATTGGTCTATACAATTTCTACAAAGTATAACAATAATCCTCGTCTTTTTTTCGTTTTTTCTGAAATATTTAACGATTTTTTATGTAAGCGTTTCCTGATATGCTTATAATGTGTGATAATATGCAGAAAATGTCAGTGCGGTTTGAATGTTTTTGGGAGAATAATATTTATTCGTAAAGTCGGGCAGGAGCCATCCTTCGCTTTCCGCGGCCGCGCGGTGAGCCAGCTAGTGCTACGCACTACGCTGTCTCACCTGTCGCTTCTCTGCCGCAGGAGTCTCCGGATGGCTCCTGCCCTTTGGAATGTGTATCCTGTATTATTTCAATCGTAAGTAATGAATTCCACAACGGATAAGTAAACCTGTCCCTTACCGCCACAGGAGTCTGCGGGGGAATCTGACCCTGTGTGGGATATAATCAACTCTTCTTGTGAAGAAAAGAAATCGGGCAGGAGCCATCTTTTCTAAGGAAGAGGAGGGGGTTCGTAAAATTAATGGGGAGGTTCGTAAGGTTTGGCTGGTGTTTCGCATTATTTTGAGTCTGGTTCGGAGAATGTTGAGCTTGTTTCGAAAGATATTGCACTTCTTTCATAAAATCATGAGTTTTGACTCAGGCTGAATGGTTTTCTGTAGCATGAAAAAACCTGCCCGGCTGATGCCGGACAGGTTGAGTGATAAAAATTATTTGTTTGATTCAACCTCGTGAACTTTTTCGAATTCATCGAATCCGTCACGTACAGGCTGACGAGAGTTTCCAGTTGTTAAGCTTACTACGATGATGGCAAGTAAACTTAGGAAGAATCCTGGAATCATTTCGTATAGGAATCCGCTCAGGTCGAATACGTATACCCACAGGATAACGGTAATCGCACCAACGAGCATACCTGCAAGGGCACCCCAGCGGTTCATACGTTTCCAGTAAAGACTTAACAGGATAGCAGGCCCAAATGCAGAACCGAATCCTGCCCATGCGTTACTTACGATATCAAGAATCGTGCTGTCAGAGTCAAGTGACAGCAGGATGGCTACGATCGCAACAAGAAGAACTGAAATACGTCCAACAAGTACAAGCTCTTTATCAGATGCACTGCGCTTCAGGAACGTGTTGTAAAAGTCTTCTGTCAGCGCACTTGATGTAACAAGCAGCTGGGAAGAAACTGTACTCATAATTGCTGCAAGAATCGCAGCAAGTAAGAAACCTGAAATTAATGGGTGGAACAATACCTGAGAATAGAAAACAAAGATTGTTTCCGGATCTGCAAGCTCTGCTCCAGTGTTTGCAATATAAGCAATACCTGTTAGACCGGTGAATAATGCACCGATAATAGCGACGATCATCCAAGTCATACCGATACGGCGTGCAGATTTTAAAGATTTAACATCTCTGATCGCCATAAAACGTACAATGATGTGAGGCTGTCCAAAGTAACCAAGCCCCCATGCCATTAACCCGATAAATCCAAGGAAAGTCGTACCCTGGAAGAATGATGTCAATGTTGGATCAATCGCATTAATCGTATCGAATGTCGGGCCTACCCCGCCAAGTTCCATGAATGCCACAATTGGTACAAGAATAAGTGCCACGAACATAATACAACCCTGAACAAAGTCAGTGATACTAACAGCAAGGAATCCGCCAAATAGCGTATAAGCAAGTACGACACCTGCTGTTACAAAAAGTCCAAGCGTGTAATCCATTCCAAATGCACTTTCAAAAAGTACTCCACCTGAAACCATACCTGAAGATGTGTAGACAGTGAAGAAAATAATGATGACAATTGCGGAAACGAAGCGCAAAATTTTTGTGTTATCTACAAAACGATTCTCAAAATAATCAGGAATTGTGATTGAATCATTTGCTACTTCTGTGTAAGTTCTTAAACGAGGTGCAACGAATAAATAGTTTAGATATGCCCCAATGGATAAACCAACCGCAATCCACATGCCCGAGATACCGGATACATAGATCGAGCCTGGTAGACCAAGCAGCATCCATCCACTCATGTCGGATGCGCCGGCAGAAAGTGCGGTTACACCCGGTCCAAGTTTCCTGCCTCCAAGCATATATTCTGATAAGTCGCCGGTTGATTTTTTATAAGCATAATAACCAATACCCAGCATGGCGATGAAATAAATCGCGAGTGAAATATAGACTTCAATTCCAATCTCAACGGCTTCCACCAAATCTCCTCCTTGTAAAATGAATTTTTTGTGTCAATTGTTGCGTGACACTTACAGTTGCTAAACCTAACAAATAAATAACCAGGATTCAAGCAATCTAAACTGGATACAAATTGGTAAAATAGCCTCAGACCCTATAAAACATAAGGGATACAGCGATTTTTCAAAAAATAAAAGTAAAACTATTCTGAATATTTATAATACCTTTATTTTACTAGGCTTCCGGCGTTTTCTGCAAGCGATTTGTCATCTTTGTCACGGGTTTGTAAGGTGGACGGAGCGCCCGTTCTTTTTCACCGAAAAGAACGGGCGCTCCGTCCACCTGGGTCTTCAAGCATGCAAAAAAGCGCAATTTTTTATACAATAGAAAAAGGTTAAAAGGAAAGGGTGACAGCATGGCGCAAGGTAAACGCAATGTAGATGATTATCTTCAGGAAGGAATCTATGGTGCCAGAGAGACGCTGCCTGATGAAAGAAGAATGTACCTGACCTCGATTCGTGAACGGATTGAATACGCATTGTATCAAAATCAGATTAGAGAATCTGAAGTCTACCCGGAAATTGAAGAAGCGATGAAAAACCATAAAGAATTAAAGCTGTTTTTAAATGGCAATATGAGCTACCGTTTTATCTCGAAATATATTCAGCTTGCTGACAGGCATGGCGTTTCGTATCAGGTAGTGACCAACAAAGAACACAACTCTGAGTACGGGCTTGTCCTGTCACATCCTGATGCCGTGGATAAAGAAACCATCACACTGCCAAAACGTAATGCAGACAATGGAGCAGCACCGTCCTTTTGGGAGCGATTATTCAAATAATCCTGTTTCTTCTATTTAAAATAGCAACAGGTGACAAAAAGCAGGCTGCCTGAGAGAAGTACCCGGGATGATTTTCCGGGTGCTTTTCTTTTTGGGGGACGGAGCGGCTGTTCTTTTTTCTGAAAAGGAACAGCCGCTCCGTCCCCCGGTTGCCTCTCTGTCACACTTTTTGGTATGATAAACAGTATTGTGAGTGTTCGAACATACACGGAGGTGAGTCACAATGACGAAAATTACGACAGATGAAGTGAAACACGTTGCCCATTTGGCGCGCTTGAACATCACTGAAGAGGAAGCAGCGAAGTTTGCTTACCAGCTTGGTGCGATTATTACATTTGCTGAGCAGCTGAATGAGCTTGATACAGATCACGTTGAACCGACAACGCATGTTCTTGAAATGAAGAATATTATGCGTGAAGATAAGTCAGTCGATGGACTGCCGCGCGAAAATGTACTAAAGAATGCACCGGATCACCAGGATGGCCAGGTGAAGGTGCCGACTATTTTGGAATAGGGAGGGCCACTCATGTCTTTATTTGATCACAAGCTTGCTGATCTTCAGGATCTGTTACATAAGAAAGAGATTACCGTTACGGATCTTGTTCGTGAATCGTATAAACGGATTGCGGATGTAGATGGTCAGGTTCAGGCTTTTCTAACACTTGATGAAGAGCGTGCCCTTGCGCGTGCAGAGGAGCTTCAGAAAAAGCTTTCTTCTGATTCAGAAGGATTATTATTCGGAATGCCGATTGGTGTGAAGGATAATATCGTGACGAAAGAGCTTCGCACAACGGCTGCGAGTAAAATTCTTGGAAACTTTGATCCGATCTATAATGCAACAGTGGCTGATAAGCTTCACGCTGCTGATGCGATTACAATTGGAAAATTAAATATGGATGAATTTGCGATGGGATCTTCAACAGAGAACTCGCATTTTGCTAAAACGCGCAACCCGTGGAACCTGGATGCAGTTCCTGGTGGTTCTTCAGGTGGTTCCGCTGCATCTGTTGCAGCCGGGGAAGTACCATTCTCATTAGGGTCAGATACAGGCGGATCCATCCGTCAACCGGCTTCTTTCTGCGGTGTCGTTGGGTTAAAGCCGACATACGGACGGGTATCCCGTTTCGGTCTGATCGCATTTGCTTCATCACTTGACCAGATCGGTCCAATTACACGTAATGTAGAAGACAATGCTTATCTTTTAGAGGCGATTGCGGGTCTGGATCCAAATGATTCAACTTCTGCAAATGTAGATGTTCCAAAGTATCGCAGTGCCTTAACCGGTGATATTAAAGGTTTGAAGGTAGCGGTACCGAAAGAATATCTTGGTGAAGGTGTCAGCGAGGAAGTACGTCAGAATGTCCGCGAAGCGCTTAAGGTGCTTGAAGGACTTGGCGCAACGATTGATGAAGTGTCACTGCCTCACTCTAAATATGGTGTTGCAACGTACTACCTGCTGTCTTCATCAGAAGCATCCGCAAACCTTGCCCGTTTTGACGGGATCCGTTACGGCTACCGTGCGGACAATGCTGAAAATCTGATCGATCTTTATAAAAAGACGCGCGCAGAAGGCTTCGGTGACGAAGTAAAACGCCGTATCATGCTTGGAACGTATGCGTTAAGCTCAGGCTATTATGATGCTTACTATAAGAAAGCCCAAAAAGTCCGTACATTAATTAAGCAGGACTTTGAAAATATTTTTGAAAATTATGATGTAGTTGTTGGTCCGACAACTCCTACACCGGCCTTTAAGATCGGCGAGCAAATCAATGATCCGCTGACGATGTATGCGAATGATATCCTGACGATTCCTGTAAACCTTGCAGGCGTACCGGGTATTTCTGTTCCGGCTGGTCTTTCTTCTGAGGGACTTCCGCTTGGACTTCAAATCATCGGAAAGCATTTTGATGAGAGCACGGTATATCGTGTGGCACATGCCTTTGAACAGGCAACAGAGCATCATAAATTAAAGCCGGAGCTGTAGGAGGGAGAAACCATGACAAACTTTGAAACCATTATTGGACTAGAAGTTCACGTTGAATTAAAAACAGATTCTAAAATGTTCTCTCCTGCACCTGCTCATTTTGGTGCGGAGCCGAACACAAATACAAATGTGATTGACCTTGGGTACCCGGGTGTTTTACCGGTGATCAACCGCCGTGCAGTCGACTGGGGAATGAAAGCAGCGATGGCGCTGAACTGCCAGATTGCTGATCACACGAAGTTTGACCGCAAAAACTATTTCTATCCGGATAATCCGAAGGCCTATCAGATTTCTCAATTTGACCAGCCAATCGGTGAACATGGCTGGATTGAAATTGAAGTAGACGGTTACACGAAAAAAATCGGCATTACCCGTCTTCACCTAGAAGAAGACGCTGGTAAACTGACACACACAGACAAGGGTTATTCTCTTGTAGACTACAACCGTCAGGGAACGCCGCTGATTGAGATCGTTTCAGAGCCGGATTTAAGAACGCCGGCTGAAGCTTACGCTTACCTTGAAAAAATCAAATCCATCATCCAGTACACAGGCGTTTCAGACTGTAAAATGGAAGAAGGATCACTGCGCTGTGATGCGAATATTTCCCTTCGTCCAGTCGGACAGGAAGAATTCGGTACAAAAACAGAGCTTAAAAACCTGAACTCCTTTAACTTTGTTAAAAAGGGTCTTGAGTTTGAAGAAAAACGTCAGGAAGAAGTGCTTCTATCAGGCGGAGAAATCCGTCAGGAATCACGCCGTTTTGACGAATCAACAGGCAAAACACTGCTGATGCGTGTCAAAGAAGGATCGGACGATTACCGTTACTTCCCGGAACCGGACCTTGTCTCTCTTTACATTGATGAAGAGTGGAAGGAAAGCGTCCGTCAGACGATTCCTGAGCTTCCGGATGCACGTAAAAAACGTTATGTGGAAGAGCTTGGTCTCCCTGCGTATGACGCAATGGTACTGACACTGACAAAAGAAATGTCCGATTTCTTTGAAGCAACACTTCAGCAGGGAGCAGACGCAAAGCTTTCATCCAACTGGCTGATGGGTGAAGTGTCCGCCTACCTGAACGCCGAGCAGAAAGAGCTTAACGATACTGCTCTAACACCACAGGGCTTAGCCGGCATGATCAAACTTATTGAAGATGGCACGATTTCATCTAAAATTGCCAAAAAAGTCTTCAAAGAACTGATCGAAAACGGCGGCGATCCAAACAAAATCGTCAAAGACAAAGGCCTTGTACAAATTTCGGATGAGGGACAGCTGCTGGCATTCGTAACAGAAGCGCTCGACAACAACCCTCAGTCCATCGAAGACTTCAAAAACGGTAAAGATCGTGCCATCGGTTTCCTTGTGGGTCAAATCATGAAAGCATCAAAAGGCCAGGCCAACCCGCCAATGGTCAACAAAATCCTGATGCAGGAAATCAAAAAGCGCTAATTTCCAAGCTATATGTGAATACTTCAAAACGACCTGGAGAGTGGGCTCCAGGTCGTTTTTTTTGAGTGTGAAATGGGGATGGGGGGGTGGGTTATTGTTTATTTAACAACTTTTATGGATTATTAGACAACTTTTTGAGGGTATTTAACAACATATAAGATTATTTAACAACTCTCTGAGAATTTAGCGGGCTTATTGCGCGGCCGCGGAAAGGGAAGGATCGCTCCCACCCGGCTTTTTAATCCATAGCTATTTCTCGTACCCACATCCATCAAACCAATCATTCGACCTCCGATTCAAAATATGCGATTCTTAAAAAAGAGGTGATTAACATGACAAAATTAAACGAATGGTTCGAAAAAGGGCTGACTTCTGAGCAATACATCGATCAGATGGAATCCCACAAAGAAAATATGCAAAAAGTGTACGATGAATTTAAGCTACCTGAAGATCAGACTTTTTTTGATCAACTGAAAGAAAAAAATCTTAAAGCGATTGTCCTGACAGAAGACTGGTGCGGCGATGCGATGATGAATAATCCTGTTTTGCTTAAGCTAGCTGAACAGTCTGGAATGGAGGTCCGCTTTCTGCTCCGTGACAGCAACCTTGAACTGATGGATCAATATTTAACAAACGGAACATCGCGTGCGATTCCGATTTTTATCTTTATAGATGAAAACGGAGAGGAAGTGGCTAAATGGGGGCCGCGGGCTGAAAAAGTTCAATCATTTGTCGATGAGGCAAGATCCAACCTTCCTGCGCAGGAAGATCCGGCATTTAAAGACGGACAAAGCCTGATGATTAAGCAGTTAACGGCTGCTTACACTGAGCGGGAGGATTTCTGGAATGAAGTATATGAAGAGCTTAAACAGACATTAAGCTAATTGTGGTAAATAACGTCATTTAGCGGTATGATAAGAATAAGTCAGGGAGCTGGCTTATTCTTTTTTGTTTACATATTGATAAAAGAGACTATAATTTTATAAGTATGCTTACAGCTGATCAGAAGAAAACATGCTTGTAACTGATCGATTATGAAAAAGGCAGGCTGAATATCATGAAACGAGCACGAATTATTTATAATCCGACTTCAGGCAGAGAGCTTTTCAGAAAGCATCTGCCGGAGGTATTAATGAAACTTGAACAGGCTGGATACGAGACGTCCTGTCACGCCACAACGGGTGCAGGTGATGCGACGAACGCGGCCGCCATTGCGGTGGAACGCGGCTACGATCTTGTGATTGCAGCCGGTGGTGACGGCACGCTGAATGAAGTGATCAATGGCATTGCAGAAAAGCCAAACCGTCCGAAAATTGGTCTGATTCCAATGGGAACAACCAATGATTTTGCACGCGCTCTTCACATCCCTCGGGATATTGAAAAAGCGCTTGATATCATCATAAAGGGTGACACGATTCCGGTTGATGTTGGACGGATGAATGAAAAATACTTTATCAATATTGCCGGTGGTGGCCGGATGACAGAGCTCACTTATGAGGTGCCAAGTAAGCTGAAAACCGTTTTGGGACAGCTGGCTTATTACCTAAAAGGGATTGAAATGCTGCCATCCTTCAAGCCGACACACGTTCGTATTGAATATGACGGGAAAGTATTTGAAGGGGAAGTAATGCTGTTTTTAATCGGTCTGACAAACTCGGTCGGCGGCTTTGAGAAGCTTGCGCCGGATTCCTCCATTAACGATGGACTTTTTACACTGATGTTTTTAAAGAAAACAAATCTCGCAGAAACGATCCGGATCATTTCACTTGCCCTTCGCGGAGAGCATCTGAACGATCCGCATCTGGAGTATATTAAAGCAAACCATATTAAGGTCATGTCACCTGAAATGGTTCAGCTGAATCTCGACGGGGAGTTTGGCGGGCTGCTGCCGGCTGAATTCCAGAATTTGTACCGCCACATTAACGTGTTTGCGCCACTTGATCAGCTTCGTAAAGAGGATCGTGTGGATGAGGATAAGAATGTAGTGCTGAAGAATAGTATTATTGATGATGAAGACCAGGAAAACCCGGCGTGATGGCCGGGTTTTTATACGTTTATTGAGGTGTGAAATGTCCAATCGATGCAAGTACACGCCTTTAGAAAAAACTTATCCGATATAGAAATTAAACAAACTAAAACCCCCGCCTGATCAATCAGGCAGGGGTTTGTTTTACTGATAAATCCACTCAACGGCATTATCCATATCGGCTGCGAGCTTGGAGGCTTCGTGAAGAGGACGCCATTCAAAGTGGAATTTCATGCCGCCATCCTCGCCGTCACCGTCCACAACGTAGTCCCACTCATCATCTGCCGGACGGGTGAGAGATAGATGAAAGAAGTTGCGCTCATAGTATTTAGAGCGGTCTTCTGAATAGTACATCTGCTTATGCAGCTTTCCCTGCAGCTGAAGCTCATCACGCTTCAGTCCGCTTTCTTCTTCAACCTCGCGATACAGTGCATCAATCAGCAGTTCGTCATCCTCAACGCCTCCGCCTGGCACCTGGAGGCCAGCTGATGGATCCTGTTGTGAAAAGACCAGCAGTTCCGTCTGTCCGTTCCGTTCGCGTGTAATGTAAGCAAGTACCTTTCTTGTTACGATAGGTGATTGTCCCATACTGCTTCCTCCTTTTTTTAGAATTATTTGAATAAAAAGAATAGTTTCTCCATTCTACAGTCCATGCAATAAAAAATCAAGGTTAAAATGGTAAATATGTTATTCCCTATTTCCGACAGGTTGAAACTAAATCCCTTATCGTCCGAAAGTATGCTACAATAATGGGCAGCGATTCTAACATAAAGGACGATGAATCATGACGAAAAAACAGGCTTTACCTGTTCAAAAAAACGAAGAATATATCGTAACAATAGAAGACTTAACCCATGAAGGACATGGTGTTGGAAAAGTGGAAGGGTATCCGCTCTTTATCCCGCTCGCTCTTCCTGGTGAAAAGGTGAAAACTAAGGTTGTTAAAACAACAAAAAATTTCGGGTTTGGCCGTCTGATGGAAAATCTTGAACCGAGTGAAGACCGTGTTGAACCGCCATGTCCAGTGTATTACAAATGTGGAGGCTGTCAGTTGCAGCACCTGAGCTATGAAGGTCAGCTGAAGGCGAAGCAAAAGCAGGTTGAAGATGTACTTGAGCGGATTGGCAAGTTAAACGGTGTAACTGTTCATCCAACGCTCGGAATGGAAGATCCGTGGCGCTACCGCAATAAAAGTCAGGTTCCTGTCGGGATTGAAAATGGCCGTGTGATCGCAGGCTTTTATGCACAGAGAAGTCACGACATTATTGATGTAAATGAATGTATCATTCAGGAGCAGGTCAGCGATCAGGTGATGAACCTGGTGAAAAAAGAGGCGGAGAAATTTGGTATCACTCCATACGATGAAGCCCGTCATAAAGGCATTTTAAGACATGTCGTGATCCGTTATGGCCGCACATCCGGCGAAGTGATGGTTGTCCTTGTTACGAGAACAAAAAATCTGCCTCACGCTGATGAACTGGTGGAAGTGCTTCGCGATCAAATTGAAGGACTCACTTCAGTTGTGCACAATATTAACGATCAGAAAACAAACGTCATTTTAGGAAATAAAAATAGAACGCTTTGGGGAAGAGACGTGATTTACGATTCAATCGGGGATGTCCGTTTCGCCATTTCCGCCCGCAGCTTTTATCAGATTAATCCTATTCAAACTGAGGTTCTTTATAAAAAAGCACTTGAATACGCCCAGCTTAATGGTGAGGAATCTGTCATTGATGCTTATTGCGGAATAGGCACGATCTCACTCTTTCTCGCACAAAAAGCGAAGCATGTTTTTGGCGTGGAGATTGTTGAACAGGCGATTGAGGATGCAAAAGCCAATGCTGAACTGAACGGATTTACGAATACGTCATTTAAAGCGGGCCCGGCAGAGGAAGTGATTCCTGCGTGGCATGAAGAAGGCAATAAAGCAGTCGTCATCGTCGTCGATCCGCCACGCAAAGGCTGTGACCAGGCACTGCTTGACACGATTCTTGCCATGCAGCCAAAGCGGGTCGTCTATGTCTCCTGTAACCCCGCCACCCTTGCCCGCGATCTGAGAATTCTGGAAGACGGCGGGTACGAGACGAAGGAAGTGCAGCCTGTTGATATGTTTCCGCAGACGAGCCATGTTGAGTGTGTGGCGCAACTCGTTTTAAAAGGATAGCTAATTAATATGTATGCAATAAACACTTCCAGGTTTCAATTTGATAAAAAGAGCTAAGCAGGGAATTTTAGTGATATTTCAAAAAGGCAACTAACCTTTATGGTGTTGCCTTTTTAGATTGTCCAAAAAGTGTATTGAGCGAATATAAAATACACTCTTATTGTCCTGAGTAATCTTTTTCAACCAACTTGTGCAAAAGAAGGAATGTTGTCTTTGTTTAAGGAATTTTTTTGCTGTTTCTCTTAAACATACAGAGGTTTTTTGTGGGTTTAGAAACTTGCCTGACTGTTAATTGGCTTGCTATTACAGAACCACAGTCATTTCTACTCTATTGATCGTGTGAACTTTCGCAATATATAATCTTTAAGATTTCATATTGTGCAAAAGTTATTGTTCATGTTAAAGTCTCAAAATAAACTTCATATGAATTCCTTATATATCTATGGTGATATGGACCATAAGTCTCTACCTGGCAACCTTAAATTGCCGGACTATAAGGAAAGTCATTCTATGCATGTAAAAAGTGTATGGGGCTTTCTTTATATTGGGAGAAGGTCACATACGCTTTTTTCTTTTTTGTAAGTGGTCAGACATCATACGACGAAGTAGATGTATAAGTAATTATTGGAGTGAACATATCACCTGGAGGTATCTTGCTTTGAGTATTATTTATGGCGTTTTTTCATTGATAGGAGTCTTGTTTTTGGCATGGCTTTGGAGCAGCAAGCGTTCTGCTATTAATTGGCGCATTGTTATTATAGGGATTGTTCTTGAATTTCTGCTTGTTTTGTTCGTTTTGAAGGTTCCCTTTGGACAAACCATTCTGAATAAGGCCGCGCTTGGTGTTCAGGAGGTCATTGATTACAGCACCGAAGGAATTATGTTCGTCTTCGGAGGCTTTTTCGAGGAAGGGACGAACATTACTTTCGTCTTTGCGATTAATGTTTTAGGCGCGATCGTTTTTATTTCTGCAGTCATTTCTGCTCTCTATTATTTGCGTATCATTCCCCTCTTTGTGAGATATATTGGGATTGGGCTCGGCAAAATTTTAGGTACAACAAAGGTGGAATCGTTCAATGCGATCGGCAACTCCTTTTTAGGCTTAGTGGAAGCTCCATTATTGATCAAGCCATATTTAAGCAAGTTAACCCGCTCAGAGGTTTTTGCTGTGATGGTTGGAGGAACTGCATCGGCAAGCGGGGCAATATTAATAGGGTATTCATTAATGGGAATTGATATGAAACTGCTGCTTCTTTCTGTTTTCAGCGTGCCTATTGTTTCCCTTGTCATTGCCAAAATAATGGAGCCTGAAACAGAGGAATCGCAGACAAATGGCAACATCTCTCTAGGTAAAACCACGCATACCAATGTTTTCGAAGCCATTTCAGATGGTGCATTAAACGGAACCAGGCTAGCCATCAATATTGGAGGGCTCCTGATTGCTTTTATGGGAATTCTCGCGCTGATTAACGGTCTGCTTGGTCTGCTTAATACAGATCTTTCCACTGTCTTTGGCTATATCTTCTTTCCTTTGGCGCTGTTGATTGGCATTCCGATGGATGAAGCATTTAAGGCAGCCTCTATTATAGGCACCAAGCTTTCTGTTAACGAATTTGTCGCGTTCAACGAGCTGTCTTCACTCATGAATGATCTAACACCAAAGACAGTGGCCATTCTAACAGTTGCACTTTGTAATTTCGCCAACCTGTCATCCATTGGGCAATTAATTGTTGGATTAGGTTCCCTTGAGCCCAGCCAACAAAAAACTGTATCCAAATTAAGCCTCAAAGCCATTGTGGCAGGAACCCTGGCAAGCTTTATTACAGCCATTATGGTCAGTATCTTAATTTAAAATGATAACGATAGTGAAGATCTTGCAGAGTAGTCCAAGATAAGCTGAAAAGTATACAATCAAATATTTGAAAGGAACCAATCTGAGATATCTGCTGATTGGTTCTTTTTAAACAGGGTGATCTAATCTTGAACTCTAAATAGTGATTGTATAAATAATTGAATTACCGCAATTATATGACCGCATTCTAAATCATATTTGAAGATAAAATCCGGATTGATCATGCTATAGACAAGTTTATTCGGAAAGAGTGATGACATTTCCAGCTGAAGTATTTATTTAAAAGACTATTTACAGCCGTTATTATATCTGAAACAATGTGAGAGGCAGACAATGTTAAAGTAGCTAATAATGAATACAGTTGCCTCGAATGCAAAATTAGCATTAGCATCAGGAATGAGCTATAGAACTTTATTACAAAAGACAGTGCTGGGATTTCCTGCATCTGTGTTTTTAAATACTATGTTCATAAACAGGTGATATTGAATCCGTAACCTGGCTTGCAAAGAAATAAATTTCCCGGGAGGACACCATGGAAGCAAATAGAAAATGGCTATCAATACCCGAACAAACGAGAAAAATGCTGATCGGAAATGTATTCTGCTCTCAATGTCTGGATGCGGTGACGATAAAAGATTTTATCATAACCGGTGATCCGGCTGGGGTTGTCCTAGAAGGCAAGTGTGCAGCGTGTGGGCATCCTGTAGCAAGAGTAGTTGAAATGGATAATTAAAGAACAAGGAGAGTTTATGAACAATTACAAATTAACGATTCAGTATGACGGCGGCCGATACAAGGGCTGGCAGCGGCTCGGAAATAGTGATAATACAATTCAGGGTAAAATTGAAAATGTGTTAACTGAGCTTGCTGGGGAAAAGATTGAAATCATCGGTTCCGGAAGAACAGATGCCGGGGTACATGCGCTCGCTCAAATCGCGAATTTTAAGATGCGTAAACACGCAACTGAAAACGAGGTTATGCAGTACCTGAACAGGTACCTTCCACATGATATCAGTGTGATTGATGTGACCTTGGAGCACGACCGTTTTCATTCCCGGTACAATGCTAAGGATAAAACGTATTTATATAAGATCTGGAATAAGCCGTATACACATCCCTTTATGAGAAAGTACAGTATGCATATAGAAGGTAAGCTTGATATCAATAAAATGAGAAAAGCATCTCAGCATTTCCTTGGGGAGCATGACTTTACATCGTATTCCAACGCAAAGTCGAAGAAAAAGTCTATGGTGCGTGAAATATATTCAATTGAGATCCATGAACAAGACGGCTTTATCGAAATCAAAATAAACGGAAACGGCTTCCTTTATAATATGGTTAGAAAAATCGTCGGGACGTTAATTGAGGTTGGATTAGGAGAAATAGATGCTGCCGCAATACCTGGCATTCTTGAATCAAAAGAAAGAATTCAAACAGGCCGTATGGCTGATGCAGAGGGATTGTATTTGGAGAAGGTCGGTTTTTAAGTCCAGGCTTCTTCAAAATGACCTCAACAGTCTGATGCGTTAGAGATAAATATCATCACATGCTTAAGCATTCACTAAAATGTAGTGGATGCTTTTTTATATATGCTCATGCAATTGAACATACATGATTGGGGAATCACATAAATTTGTGAGTGTGAACTGGTGTATAGAGTAGGAGGTTGATCGATTGAAAAAGCTCAATCCAGAACAGTTATACGCTAAATTCGGAAATGGTTTAACCATGATGGGACCAGTCATAGGACGTAAATATACGTTAACGCACTCCGATATCACTGCAGATCTTTTTCTCACGATTAATCAGCAGTTTGATTATGAGAAGGTTAATGCTATGAGGGATGAAGTGCTTGCGGAATGGAAAATGGCTAATGGATGTCCATTTCTATACGTATCTGTGTATGTAGACGGAGCGTTTGATCCTGAAGTCACTGCTTTACGGGATGCCATTTTCAGACGTGAGCTGCCATTAGCTTTAGAGGCAATCAGATATGGGGACAGAAGGTTCTTTGCAGCTCATTCAGCACTCGACTTTGCGCCAATCTGGATTCATTTTAGTTCAACAAATCCACTGTACAACAAGTTTGAGTACTGGGGCACTCCGGGTGATTATCAGTGATAGGTGTTTGTCTGTCTAGGTAAAATAAATTGAAGCAAACAAGAAAAAGGGCTTCTAGAAGATAGGAATGCACCTTCAATTATCACCCTGGTTGCATCATGCTGAGGAAAGTGGAGTAGTGTGCCAGTAAGGTGGGTTTGTAGCAGATACTTAGAGAAGCTGACTTGGTAACATTGTTTTATTTGATAGATTTTTTGAAATAAACCCCTGAATCCTTCTTTATATAAACGATTCAGGGGTTTTGGTTTATCTTTTGGAGTTTTGAGGAATAAAATAAAAGTCATTTGCATATTTAAAGTTGTCCTTCTGACAAATTTCTACTTTCGAATTTATCAAATATAAGGTTTTTACACGATGGATAATCATAAAAAATAACATTTACATAAATTTAGTTATCCACTATAATTAGTCGCAGAGTTGTATTTTTCATTATTCACCATTTTTCGACATTTTGTTTATTACCCATTCATTATCATACCTCTAAGAGTCTTCACCCCTACAAGCAATATACCTTCACCATGACCCGACATTTAAATATTCCATACAAAAATTCTTAAAAAAACCTACTCTTCAATCATGTTGTTACTTATTTGGCGCCCTGTTGACACGATTAGATTGCCTGGTGTCTGTAACTCCGCCTGCAATTGAAGCAGTAGGTTTTGTTGTTCTTAAAAATAGTCTGACGACCCATGATTCAAATTTTTGCGGAACGAAGCACTATTTCCCTGTTACATCTGACAAATATCTGCACAAATAGTTTTAAGCAATAGTTTTCATAGATCAGTTTCAGAAGCTTATGGTGCATATTTTACTTAAAGGGAGAGTGTTTTAGATGTCGATTGGAAGAAAGATTTTGTTTAGTTTTCTCGCTATTTTTCTGTGTATTGCCGGGATTGTAATTTTCAGTGTTGCCGGGTTGTTTAATATTAAAAACGAGAGCAGCAGTATTGTGAATGATGCGATTCCTTTATCAAATGCAGCAAATAATATATTGACTGCGCTTGTGAATCAGGAAACGGGTATACGTGGATACCTCGTCACCGGGGATGAAGCATTTTTAGAACCTTATTATGCCGGACAGGAGCAAATTAATAGTAACCTTGAAACAATCAATTCGCTTTCTGCAAACCATCCAATCATGGCGGGTTTAATCAATGAAGCTGAGCCGAAAATTGAAGCTATACAAACATTTTTTGAATCAGAAATTGCCCTTGTGCAGGCTGGGGAGATAGAGGAAGCCCGTGCCAATATTGGTGATGGGAAAGCCGCTTTTGACTCTTACCGGGAAACGCATCAGTTAATCTATGAAGATACGTTGAAACTGACAAATGATGCATGGGAGAGAACCGAAAATCAGGTCAGCCAAAGTCTGTTAATTATTGTTGCGATTACAGTATTTGCTCTGCTGATCACGATTGCCATCTATGTTTATTTAACAAGAGCGATTACAAATCCTGTTAAGAGATTTATTCAAACGCTTCAGGAAACGTCACAGGAGAATTTTACGATGAATTCAAAAGACGAGGTTAAGGTGCTGGAGGCTTCAGTTACCAACTTAATTTCGAACGTCAAATCCACGATCGAAACGACAAAGGATTCCATTATTCAGGTTGCTTCATCTGCTGAGCAGTTAACAGCAAGCGCGGAGCAGACAGCCAGTGCTACAGAACATTTAGCCCAGCTTGCGCAGCATAATTCGGAAGGCGCAGAGGTTCAGCTTAACAAAATAAATGATGTATCAGCTTCTCTGGAAAAAATGGTGCAGGTTGTTGAAGTCATCAATTCAGACAGCATCAAAATGAGTGATTCTACAAAAATGACGAATGAACAGGCTGATAAAGGAATACAGTCGATTCAGCAGGTTGTCAATCGCATGAATGATGTGAAAACAGCGTTTAGTGATATGAGCATGTCTATAAATTCATTAAGCAATCGTTCAAACGAAATAGGGAATATACTTGGACTCATTACAGATATCGCTGATCAAACAAACCTGCTGGCTTTAAATGCAGCAATAGAAGCGGCAAGAGCAGGCGTGCAGGGTCAGGGGTTTGCAGTTGTGGCAGATGAGGTGCGGAAACTGGCAGAGGAATCAAGAAAATCAGTCGATCAAATCTCTCAAATGATTCATGATATCCAGATGGATACGAAAAAGACCGTTTCTCTTATCGATGAAGGGAATGTTAAAGTTAATGAAGGTGTAGAAGCAACTGAAGTGGCTGAACAATCCTTTGGTCAGATCAGTCAGTCGATTAAAGATGTATCGAGCAAAGTAGAAAATGTTACGTTGTCCATACAGGATGTAGAGCAATTAAGCATTCAGGTTTCAATACTTATAGAGAGTATCCAGGATGTTGCAGTGAGAAATGTAGGTGCAAATCAGGATAGCTCTGCTGCTACTGAGGAACAGCTCGCAACAATGGAGGAAATATCTTCTTCCGCTCAGTCATTAACACATTTGTCTGAAGGGTTACAGGAAGCAGTTTCGCAGTTTAAATTATAAAAGTTTTTTAGAACATTTTAGCCTTAGCAGCTCTAATGGAGAGGGCTGAATGAGTGAATGCCCTCTGTTTAATTGTAAACTGAAGATATTGTGGGAATAAAATACATCAAGTGATGTCTATTGACACGAAAAAAAAATTAACGTATTTTATTATTAATCAAATATCCGAGAGATTACATTTGTCTTTGATGATGGAGTGGATTTAAGCAGGTCGTTAACCATGTGTTGGCGGGATGAGGAAATCCGTAAAGGTTATCAAAGCTGGAATTAGAATATATCGGTTTATTTTCTGACTAAGGGATTAGTCTGGGGATAGGCCGGTTTTTTGTTTGGAGGGAGCAGAAATGGTGATGAAAGTGACAAAGACAAAGGGCTCGATTGAAGCGGAGATCAGCAAGGCGATCACCCAGTGGGAGAAGGATTTTCTCGGGAGAGGTTCAGTGTCAGTGAAGGCAGATATTTTAAGAAATATGATCATTGTCTGTCTGAATGGCATTTTGACACCTGCAGAATACCGTGTGTGTGAAACATTAGACGGTATGCTCTCTGTTAAAAGGACACGCACGGGCCTTGTAGAGTCAGGTGTTGATACGCTGAAACAGATCATTCTTGATATCGCTTCAGTTGAAGTGACAAGCTTTTATACCGACATCAGCTCCGTCACGGGTGAGCGGGTTATGGTGTTTAAGCTCTCAGAAAATCTTGAGAAAAAGCTTAGTGAAAAATAATGAGGGAGTTCTTTAAAAGACAGTTTGTCTGTTAAAGAAAAACCGGCCTTTCCATGTATACAGCATTGTCTGTATGCCTGTTGAGAGTGCCGGTTTTTTTATTGGGTTCCTTTTATGTGTCCAGGAGGTAGGACGATGAATGAGATTGTGATGCAAAATTTGCTGTCACCGGTTGTTTTATTTTTTGTGCTGGGAATCATCGCAGCGCTGGTGAAGTCTGATCTGGCTTTTCCAAAAGCACTGAGTGATGCATTAAGTATATATCTGCTCATTGCGATTGGATTGAAAGGTGGAATAGAGCTTGCGAACTATTCGATCGAATCCGTTTTCGCACCGATTTTAGGAGCATTATTTCTGGGAGGAATCATCCCGCTACTGACTCTAGGTGCGATGAGAATGATAGGGATGGACTTGAAAAACGCAATAGGTCTGGCAGCTACCTATGGGTCCATCAGTATTGTCACTTACGGGGCTGCTGTTGCTTTTATGGATCAGACAGGCACTTCCTATGAAGGATTTATGAATGCACTTGTTGTGCTGATGGAAAGTCCGGCCATTCTTGTTTCTTTACTGCTGCTTAAGGTGCTGGAGAATAAAAAGGAGCTCACCGGATATGCCCAGCGCGCAGGCTTTGTTGCCTTCCCGACCGGATTGATTGATAAAGAAGTGATCAGAGAGAGTCTGTTTGGTAAAAGTGTACTTTTGCTGATGGGCAGTCTCTTCATCGGGTTGGTTCTTGGAGAAAGTGCGATCCCGACTGTTAAGCCACTGTTTATTGATTTATATAGCAGTATACTTATTTTGTTTTTATTAAATATGGGACTCATTGCCGGTAAGAGATTGCCTGAGATTAAGCAGTATGGTTTCAAACTTCTCGCCTTTGGTATGGTTGCGCCGCTTGTGTTTGGCACGATTGGTGTTGTGGTTGGAAGCCTGGTTGGTTTGTCACTTGGAGGCACTGCTCTGATGGGGGTTTTAGCAGGAAGTGCTTCTTACATTGCTGCTCCTGCTGCATTAAAAACATCTGTGCCGGAGGCGAACCCATCGATTTATCTCGGGCTGTCTCTTGGTATCACATTTCCGTTTAATTTGATCATTGGAATACCTGTTTATTTTGAAATCGCAAAATGGATTCAATAAGGAGGAAAAACAGATGAGAATGATGGATCGTATTGATACAAAAAAAGCAATGGTGATTACGGATTTCGATCAGGAATTGGCATCTTCTTTTAAAGAAATTACAAATCGCGATGCAGAGGAGCTGCTTGTCTTTAACAGCTATGGAGCCCTGATTTCACAGCCATATGGATGTTTGATGAGAAACGTGATTCTAGCCCTTTATTATGAAGGTGTTCAGGACATTTATATTTTGGCAGAGAATGCGCAGCAGCATGACCAGGATGATCTGCTTGAGAAAATGAAGGAAGCGGGCATCACGGAACACACATTAAAAACCTTGAATTATCTGGATGCCGTCCAGCATAATGTACTTAATTGGCTTGCTGGACCGTCTGATGTCCACGAAGCGATGAGAAAAAATAAAGAGTTGATCACAAAGCATCCGCTTATTCCGAAAACAGTGACGGTCCGTACCTTTATAGTCGACCGTGAAACAGGTGGATATGAGGAGGTTTATTGACAGCTCAAGAAGGAGAATTCGATGAACTTTGAGGATTTTGCGAAGGATTATTGGAAAGAGGATTTGTATTCTTTCGTCATAGAAGCGCTGACGTTTTACCGTATGGATTCAACGGTTGAAACGGAAGAGACGAAAAGTCCCTTACCATTTCTATATCTCAGCTCCATTGCGGAAGAAAATATGCTGTCAAGACTGATCAGCATTGCCACGGAATTTCCTGATATTGAAGCGGCTTTTGGTGGAAGAGTGATCAGGGATTATTAAGAATGGCAGTTAGTTGGTAAAAAGATCTGATATCATTCAGGTCTTTTTTTATTCAATCAGATAGATCTCACCGCGCATTTCGCTGGCTGTTACTCTGAAAATAAGAGGTGCTGATACATAATAATGTATTAATTTGTGAAATTTCTGAAAAAATTATCTTTAATTCGAAAGAAAATAGTAGGATAATAGAATTATTCTTACCGCAGGGTCAGGTCATTTCATCATAGCAGCATTGGAGGAGACAGAGAGTGGAATATGCTGTTCAGTTTCAGATTAACATTTTTGCGCTTGCGATTTTGTTTGTGCTTTATGCGATCATGAGGATGAGATCAAGGGTGGAGAGCTACAGTAAATCGCTGTTGTTGATGATCATGCTGACCGGTGCCATTGCCATTGTGATGGAACCGTTAACCTGGATCTTTGACAGTAAGCAATTTCCCGGCGCTTATTTTCTGGAGTATTCAACGAATTTTCTCTTATTTTTATTAGGTCCGATACTCGGTGGATTTATGCTATCGTATGTGGATTATCATCTGTTTAAAAATCCCGGACGGATTAAAAAGAGGTGGTATTACCAGGGAGCCAGTGTACTCACCTTTCTCGTATTAATTATGAACGTGTTTTATCCGGTTTATTTTCACATCGATCCGGTTCGAAACAGCTTCAGCAGTGGTGATTTTAAGGACTTACACTATGTTGTGCTCGGCAGTTTTTATTTATATATGCTGTTTTTTGTTTTGAAAAACAGAAGAAGGACACATCCTTATGTTGTTTTACTTTTTATCGGTTTTTTCCTGCTTCCGATTATTGGGATGGTGGTTCAGCTATTTGATTCCAAGCTTTATTTTTCATGGACGACTATTGTGCTGAGTGTTCTGGCTTCGTACACGTTTCTGGAATCAACCACAACGGAAGAGGATTTCTTAACAAAGCTTTACAATCGTCAGAGCTATGAATCCTACTTAAAATACTTAATAGAAGGAAACCGAGGTTTTTCTATCATGCTGATGGATTTGAATCACTTTAAAGAAATTAATGATCAGTTTGGACATCAGCGTGGTGATGAAGTGTTAGTGGCATTTGGCCAGGTGCTGAAGAAAACGTGTCAAAAGAATGCTTTTGTGTGCCGGCTTGGTGGTGATGAGTTTGTAATCGTGATCGAGAAGGATCAAGTGCACGCTGAAAAAATTATAAGTGATATCAGGCAGGCACTCAGCCGGAGTGAGGATCCACTTTTACAGCAGCTAAGCTTCAGTTATGGCTATCATCATTATCAGGACTCAATGACGATGGATGAGCTCTATGCGACAGTTGATCAGAAGATGTATCAATATAAACGTGCTATGAAAACGGTCTAATAAGTTGCCTCATTTCCTCATACAAAGATGAGGAAAGGGGGCAATTTTGATTTCACTCGGGAAATGCACTGCAATCATGTTATAATTCTTAAAGGGTCAACGAGACCTTTTAAATGAAAGGTAAGGAGTTTTCACATGACTAATAACGATATTCTCGTTCGTTTACGATATGCACTGGATTTGAAAAATCAGGAAGTGGTAGAGATTTTTGCGCTTGGCGGCTATGAAGTCACGATGGATGACGCGCTGAAGATCCTGACTAAAACGGTTTACGATGACTGGGGTGAGCCGATCGAAACGGATGACCACATGAAGTGTACAAATGCGATGCTGGAGTCATTTTTAAATGGTCTGATTGTATTTAAACGTGGACCTCAGGAACCAAGACCCGGGCAGTCGGCGCAGCCGGAGCGGTTAATTAAAAATCAGTCGAGCGTCAATAATGCACTTCTAAAAAAAGTGAAGATTGCGCTTGCTTTAAAAAGTGAGGATATGCTAGAAATTTTCAAGTCAGCGGGTGTGAACGTAACAAAAGGTGAACTAAGTGCCCTGTTGCGTAAAGAGGGACACAAGAATTATCAGGAATGCGGGGACAAATACGCGCGTAATTTCCTGAAAGGGTTAGCACTTAAATACCGCTCCTGACAAAGGGCTCAATGAGATACTCATTGGGCTTTTTAAATTGGCTTGAAACTTTTGCCGGATGAATGGCGTAAAAAAGTAAATGATTTTAGAGAAGAAGCTGATCATGATGCCTATGCTATTAACAAAACTTTATGAAGCGTTTATGATTGCGCTCGTTATCTTTACGATCACGACACTGTGGAGTGATCAGCCATACAATTCTATTCTGAATTGGCTTGTCTGGCTGGTTTTCTTTGTGGATTTTATGGTCCGCTTTTTGCGATCTGATGGAAAGTGGGATTATATTAAAAAGCATCCATTTATGGTCATTGCGATTATTCCATTTGATCAGTTTTTTCAGACAGCGCGTATTGTCAGGGTTATTTATTTGTTCCGGACCAAAACAATTACGAAGCACTATGTAAAGCCAGTCATTGATAGGCTTAGTGATGCGTCAAAGCTGATGATTCTCCTTGTTATTTTTGGCGTTTTTATGGTTGAATCCATCGTCATCTGGCAGCTGAATAATGTCATTGCGACTTATGAAGACGCGCTGATCTTTATTTTCAGCCAGCTGCTGTTTTTTGGACGAAGGCTTTTTGAGATTGAGTCGGGCTATATGTACGCTTTTGTGATCTTCAACTCTATTATTGGGGTCATTCTTCACGGTCTCGCCATTCAGTGGATCTTTTCGCAGTTTGAAGGAAGATTTGATAAACTGAAAAAGAGATTTTTTTTAAAGGAGGAGCGATTCTGATGGAGAGAAACTTTGAGGAAATCAAGGAACTGACCCTTCTATTGCTTTATCTGACAGCGTTTCACGATCATGACTTTCCCGATTTTAAGAGGAGTTGGAAGGGCTATGATTTTGGAGCGATGAATAAGCTTGCTGATGAGAAACTGATACGAGATAACCTGAAATCAAAGTCAAGGTCTATTGTTTTTACAGATGAAGGTGAAAAAAGAGCGCAGGAGCTCATTCAGAAATATTTAGAGAAAAACGGCTAATAGGCTTGACCTGAAACGCGTTTCATCCTTTACGTTCAGTTTAACGGACGAAAGGGGGAGACGCGTATGTTTTATTTAGCAGGAATGTGTGCAGTAGTTTACTGGGCTTGTGTTTCGGGAAGCCGGGTGAGACCCGAAAAGGTGCAACCGATTGAATCGATTGAGGATTATTTTCGTTGAGGTGAGAGGATGGCAAATATTCGTGATGTGGCTAAGAAAGCGGGAGTATCGGTTACAACGGTTTCAAGGGTCATAAATGAGCATCCGTATGTGAAACAGGAAAAACGGCTTGCTGTTCTTATGGCTATGGAGGAAGTGGGTTATGTCAAAAACATTAATGCTGTGCATTTGAGTAAGGGAACAACCGGTATGATCGGCATTGTACTTCCCTTTATCGATCACCCGTATTTCGCCTCTTTATTGAACGGTTTGGCACACGAAGCAAGGGTTCACCAGAAGAAGCTTGTTTTATTTCAGACGGATTATGAAATAGATCATGAGCTTGAAGCGCTTGAGCTGTTGAGGCAGAAACAGCTGGACGGGCTCATATTCTGTTCACGGCAGTGCAACTGGAGCGTGATTGAAGCCTATCAGTCTTATGGAACGATTGTGATGTGTGAGAAAATGGATGAAAGAATCTCTTATACATTTGTTGACCATTACCGTATTTTTCAGGAAGCGCTCGGGTATTTAAAAAAGAAGGGGTATGAGCGGATCGGTTATTGTATTGGAAGACGTTCGGGCTCAAACAGTCTGGCCCGGGAGACCGCTTACCGGGATTTTTTAGTAGAGAAAGGTCAGCCTTTTCGTGAAGAATGGATATTTGATGGCTGTTACGATCTTGAGGATGGAGATAGTGTAGTTCAACAGCTTCAAGACCTTGAGAAAAAACCTGATGCGCTGCTTGTAACAAGTGATCACGTTGCGGCAGGTATCATGTCAGCTGCGGGGAAAAGAGGGATTCGTATCCCTGAAGATCTTGCGGTAATCGGTTTTGATAATCATCCAATCGCAAGGATGCTGTCGATTACGACCTTTGACCTTCCTTTAGAGGAAATGGGAAGAAACCTGTTCAGACAGGTGCTGAGCTCTGACGTGTCCAGCACCGAAATTTCTGCTACACTTGTGGAGCGTAAAACTGTTTAAAAAGAAAGTTGGGTTACGATGAAAAAATCAATCATCTTTTTTGATATTGACGGAACGCTGCTGGATCACGACAAGAAGCTTCCGGCTTCAACAAAACAGGCGATTTTTGATCTTCAGGAAAAAGGACATGTGGTGGCTATTGCAACAGGCCGCGCGCCGTTTATGTTTGAGGATCTGAGAAAGGATCTGGGGATCAAAACATTTGTCAGCTATAACGGCCAGTACGTTGTATATGAAGGTCAAGAGCTATATACGAATAAACTTAATGCGGAAGCACTGGATGAGTTAACAAAGAAGGCGATTCGCAATGAGCATCCTGTTGTCTATATGGATCATCAGGATATGAAAGCCAATGTACCCGAGCACGCCTATATTGAAGAAAGCATTGGAACCCTGAAGATCGGCAGAGTGCCGCTGCATGACCCGCATTATTACCGTGAGCGGGATTTATATCAATCACTGTTATTTTGTGAAAAAGGAGAAGAAGAACCTTACCGGGAAGCCTTCGGGGAATTTGATTTCATCCGCTGGCACCGCTACTCAGTCGATATTATTCCAAAAGGCGGATCAAAGGCCAAAGGGATCGAAAAAATCATCGAACAGATGGGCTTTGCACCAGAGCAGCAATACGCCTTTGGTGACGGCCTGAACGATATCGAAATGCTAACCGCAGTTGAAAACAGCTTTGCGATGGGCAATGGACTGGATGAAGTGAAAAAGTCGGCTAAGTTTGTCACGAAGGCGGTTGATGAAGATGGAATTGTGCATGGATTGAAGATGGCTGGACTACTGTGAACCTGGGGGACGGAGCGGGTGTTCATTTTTTTAAAATTGAACGGGCGCTCCGTCCCCTTTTTTCCTGATCAGAGGAAACACCCGCCAAATTCTTCGAACCACCAGTATTATTTTACGAACCCCAGGCGTGATCTTTCGAACCTCAGACAAAATCCCGCGAACCTCCCCCCTCACTTGGTTTGTCTCACCTGATCGCGGGTACCTTAATCTTCACGGTGAATTCTTCGTTTTTGTAGGTAAAGTCCAAATGTCCTGAATGAAGTGCAACGGTTTCTTTTATAATTTTGGTACCGAGTCCTTCGTGAGCCCCTGATTTTGTAGTGATGCCGCTTTTTACATAGAGGTTGTCGAGAACGTCTGTTGGAATGGGCAGACTTTGATTGGTACAGGTCAGGATGTAAAGTCCGGCTCTTTTTTGAAATTGAAGGGTAAGGAAAGCGGGCTGTTGCTTTTCTTTGCTCCATTCAATGGAGGCATCTATTGCGTTTGAAAGCAGGTTGCCGATGAGTTTGACCATATCGGTATCCGGAACGGGCATTGAAGAAAGTGGCTGTTCGAAATCATAGATGACATTGACTCCGGTTTTTTCCCCCTTGTGCCTCATTTGATGGAGAATTCCTGCAGTGGCACCACGCTCTCCTTTAATTGAGAGATTCGTTTTTTCATAATCCTGAACAAGTGTATGGAAGTAGTCTTTCGTTTCTTCAAACTGGTTGTTTTCAAGCATGATCTGCATCGCTGACACGTGTTTTAAAAAATCATGGCGTTCCTGGCGTACGATCTGAAACGTTTCATTCATCTGTTCACGCTGTCCTTCTAAAAGAGAGATCTCTTTTAGAGACGTGTTTATAAATTTATTAAAATAGATTCTGCAGCCTTCTATCACGGCAGATCCGATCAGAATCATCAGTCCGGTCAGGAGCTTTTCTGTTTCAAATTGTGAAAGAAGGAGAACCAGCTGGAGTCCCCACAATGCCATGTTTATAATCAGGTTCAACTGTATGTTGAGTCCCTGCAGTTTGAAATTCAAAATCAAGATTACGATAAGGCTAATCGGCCCTGATACATAAAAAGGTGTTTGAAAGAGCATGGTCAGATGAAGAGTTAAAAGGACTGTCAGGAGTCCCGGATAAACATAGCGCACGAATTTCACCTCTAAAAATAGTTTTCCTGCAGAAATTCCACTTTTTCCTTCGTGATCATTGCCTGCTCCTCCAGTCCCTCGAAGGTGACAGTATAGGAGTTTTTAGCATAGAGGGAAAAGTTTTTAACGAAATGAATGTTGATGATAAAGGAGCGGTGGGAACGGAGGAAATCACGTTCTCTGAGTTCACCTTCCAGCTCATTTAAGGTCTGATAGGTTTTAATCGTTTCGTTTTTTGTGTAAATCGTTGTTGAACGGCCGGACCGCTCGATAAAGATAATGTCCTGTTTATTAATGATATGTATATCGTTTTTCTGCTTCAAATATAGTCGGCCTGTCATTTCGGAAGATTTTGTTTTTTGCTCCAGACGCTGGATGGATTGAATGAGCCGTTCTTTCGGATAAGGCTTCAATATATAATCATGCACGTTCAATTCAAAGGCATGTACGGCATAACCGCTGTTCCCTGTAACGAAAATGACGGAAATATTCAACGCGTGGGAATGAATGATATCAGCGAGCTCATAGCCTGAGAGATTGGGCATTTCAATATCGGCAATTAACAGGTCAATGCTTTCGTTTTTAATATGCATATAGGCTTCATCCGCAGACTGAGTGTCAAAAACAACTTCCACATCGTCGATCGTCTGGACGATTCCCCTGAGTTTATCAAGATCAATTTCCCGGTCATCCACAAGACCAATTTTCATATTCGTTCATCCGTTCACAGTTAGAGTTTTCTTTATTTTAGCATCAAAAAGTCGTATTTGGTCATTTTCACGACATAAAATGGATATTTCACGACAGAACTGAAGATTTGGAACTGAACAATTTGTATGATGAGAGTAAGAAATAACAGACAGAGGTGAATGTTCATGATCGAAATCAAAGAAGTGACTAAAAAGTTTCAGGATAAGAAAACATCGGTGACGGCACTTAAGCATATTTCATTTAGTGTAAAGAAGGGCCAGACGATCGGACTGCTTGGTGAAAATGGGGCAGGGAAGACGACCTTGCTGCGTTCGATTGCCACACTCATTTCGCCGACAGAAGGGACGATTACGGTAGCAGGATTTGATACGGAAAAGCAGCCTTCTGAGATCAAGCGGAAGATCGGGGTTTTGTTTGGAGGAGAGACAGGATTATACGATCGGTTAACAGCAAGAGAAAATCTCGTTTACTTTGCATCGTTATATGGATTAAGCAAGCATGAGACAAAGGTGCGGATCGATGATTTGTCCAAAATGTTCGGTATGCGTGATTACCTGGATCGCAAAGTGGGCGGTTTTTCAAAAGGGATGCGCCAGAAGGTTGCGATTGCACGAACGCTGATTCATAACCCGGATATTATTTTGTTTGACGAACCAACGACTGGTCTTGATATTACATCTTCCAACGTGTTCCGTCAGCTCGTTCATCAGTTGAAAAGAGAAGGGAAAACGATCATTTTTTCCAGTCACATTATGGAAGAAGTCTCGCTGCTGTGTGATTCCGTTGCGATGATTCACAAAGGTGAGCTCGTTCATTATGGGACGCTTGAAGATTTGTACCGTTCAGAAGGTACGAAGGATTTGAATTATATTTTCATGAGTAAATTGGTGAGAGGGGATCGTCACTATGCTTCTTAATATATTTAAAAAAGAGATGAAGGATTCGTTTCGCGACAGGAGAACGCTTTTATTAACGGTTATTCTGCCGATCGTGATGATGACAGGACTCGTGTTGTTTTATGAAAACCTTGTTTCAGATGGTTCTGATGAAACCTATACGCTTGCAGTTGATCAGTCGATTCCTACAGAGGTGACGTCTGGACTTGAGCAGATGGGAAATATCGAACTGATCACTTCAGATTCTCCTGAAGAAATGGTCCGTGAGGGAGAAGCACTTGCGGCTTTAAGTTTTGATGAGACATTTACAACACGGGTTGAAAATGGGGAGCCGGCAGAGGCGGTTCTGACAGGTGACTCTTTCAGTCAGAATGCATCTATTTTAATGAATATGGTGACGACTGTTTTAACACAATATGAGCAGGTCATTGTAGCAGAACGTCTTGAAGCGGCAGGAACAGACCTTTCAATGATTGAGCCGTTCGTGATCAATCAGCAGGAACTGTCGCAGGAAAATACGAACGTGAATTTAATTGCGATGCTGATTCCACTCATTTTATCGATTGCGATCGGTGTTGGAGCCAGCCCTTCAGCAGCTGACTTATTCGCCGGAGAAAAAGAAAGAAAAACAATGGAAGCCTTGCTGATGACGCCTGTGAACCGTATGAACCTGCTCACAGCGAAATGGCTGACCATTGCGTCAATTGGAACGATTACCGGAATCATTACCTTGGCTGTTGTCATATTGGAAATCTTCCTGCTGACTGAAAACCTGAAAGGGGCACTGAGTCTGTCAGACAATGCAGTACCAGTCATCGCAGCCGCCCTTTTAACAACTGTCATGTTTGCCATGTTCACAGCGACATTACTGATGATCGCAAGCATTGCAGGAAAAACCGTGAAAGAAGCACAAAGCTATGCTACACCAGTCACAATGATCTCTATCTTTCCACTAATGATCATCACTGGAATCGGCGTCAATGAGCTTACCAACACACACTTCATGATCCCGGTGCTCAATATCTTTACAATCTTAAAAGAACTGAGCTTTGGCATTGTTGATGTACAGCATATTCTATTGATGGCAGGAAGTAACCTGTTATGTGTAGTGATCGCGTTTGTGGTTGGAAGAGTGATGTTTTTGAAGGATAAATGGGTGATGTCATGATAATGGGGACGGAGCGGGTGTTCATTTTTTAAAAATGGAACGGGCGCTCCGTCCCCCTGTTCTGTATAATACAGGAAAGGGGGTAGGGGTTTTGGTTATTAGTGAGAATAGAATTGCTTACATATTACGTGTGATTGGTGTTTTTATTTTTGTTTCAACAGGATTAACAGGCATCATTTTGATGGTTCAAACAGATAGTCTTTGGGGAGGTATACCGGTTATTTTCAGCGGTTTTGTGTCAGGGATGCTGTTTGTCGGTTTTTCCGAGGTGATCAAGCTTTTGCAGAAGATTTATAATCAGCTGGCTGGTCCGGTGGAGACTGTAACAGCTGCTGAAAAATTGTCACCTGAGATTGCAGGAGAATATTCTGTCAGTCAATCTGCCAGAAATGAAATTACGGAGTTTTTCAACTCAAAAGGGCAAAAGGTTTCAGACATCAAAGCCACGAGTAAAGAAGACTTCTACTTGGTTGTGGTTGATGGTGATGAGCTGATGGTTGAGCTTGGAGGATTTAAGCCAATTGTAAGGAAGAAGTAATGAAATAGGGGGACGGAGCGGGTGTTCATTTTTTAAAAATGGAACGGGCGCTCCGTCCCCTCATTTTCGATTCAATAGTCCCGATTCCGGGAAACTCGCAAAGAATCTTGTGAACCAGGCTGAAAATCCTGTGAACCAACAGCAACATTCTGCGAACCTCGGGTATTATGTTTTGAACGAGGGGCGAAATTCTGCGAAACTTTCATTCGCACTCAAAATATCTTGTTACTTCACACTCTTCATCGCTTCATTAAACTTATTCAGCAGTTTCCCGAATTGTTCGCGTTCCTCATCGGTCCAGTCGTGCAGCAGGTTAGCGACTTTTTCCCGTCGGATGTTGCGGTATTGCTTCATTTCTTTTTCGCCTGCTTCAGTAAGTTCGAAAAAATAGGAGCGTCTGTCTGAAGGGGACTGAATCTTTTTGACGTACCCTTTCTGCTCGAGGGAGGCTGCCTGTCTGCTGACGGTGGAGATATCAAGCTGCAGTTCTTCTGCGAGATCTTTTACGCCGGATGGTCCTTTGACTGAAATCTGATGCAATAGGAGATAGGCGGAGCGCACCAGGCTCTCGTCTTTTCTGTTCTGAGCAATGGTCGTGATTCTTCTTGCTAAAATTGCCATTTCGAGCTCAATGGCACGAAGTGATTCTTCTTTCATTATATAAACCGCCTTTTCGAAAACGTGTAGTTGAAGCTGAATACTTGTATGATACAACCATATAGTTGTATCATACAATTAATTGCTGAAAAAATAAAGAAAGAAGGATTAATATGGCTTATGCACAGGAAAGGCCGAAGGATACGACTTCCTTTAATAAAGTTCCGCTCCTGATCGTACTGATTTCAGGAGCTTTTGCTGCTATTTTAAATCAGACGCTGTTAGCTACAGCGCTGCCGGTGATTATGGCTGACCTTAATTTACAGGCGAGTACAGCTCAATGGCTGCAGTCTGTGTTTATGCTGGTGAACGGGATTATGATTCCGATTACGGCTTTTTTGATAGAGAGATTTACAACCAGAAGACTATTTTTAACCGCAATGGGTTTATTCGGGCTCGGCACGCTTATTTGTGCGATTGCGCCAGGTTTTGGTTTTTTGATGGTCGGCCGGATCCTGCAGGCATCGGGAGCCGGGATCATCATGCCTTTGATGCAGACGATTTTGTTTTTGATTTATCCTGTTGAAAAACGCGGGGCAGCAATGGGGATGTTTGGACTTGTAATTGCTTTTGCTCCAGCGATTGGTCCGACTTTATCAGGCTGGATGGTAGATCAATTCCCATGGAGAAGCCTGTTTTATGTTATTCTGCCGGTCATTATCATTGATATCATCGTGGCGTATTTTATTTTGCGAAATGTAACGAAGCAGACGTTTCCAAAGGTGGATCCGCTTTCGATTGCGCTGTCAACGCTTGGATTCGGTGGATTATTATACGGTTTCAGTACGGCTGGAAACAGCGGCTGGCTGAGCTGGCAGGTGATCGGATCACTTGTCATTGGAGCGGTAACACTGACCTGGTTCATTGTAAGGCAGGGGAAGCTTGAGAAGCCTATGCTTGAATTCAGGGTGTTTAAAAATCCGATTTTTACTCTGACAACAGCCATTGGGATGATCGTATTTATTGCCATGATTGGAGGAGCTGTTATTCTGCCGCTTCTCATGCAAAACATGCTTGGATTCAGCGCGCTTGAATCCGGATTGATGCTGCTTCCAGGTGCGCTTCTTATGGGGGCAATGAGTCCGGTAGCCGGAAAGCTGTTTGATAAGTTCGGAGCGAGGTGGCTTGCGATTACAGGTATGTCGATTTTGACTATCACGACATTTATGTTCACGAATTTATCAGCTGATACTACCTTCATGTATTTAGCTATTGTGAATATGTTCCGCATGTTTGGCTTATCAATGGTGATGATGCCAGTCACAACGGCGGGTCTGAACCAGCTGCCGAATCACCTGATTCCGCACGGGACTGCCATGAATAATACGATGCGTCAGGTGGCGGGTGCTGTTGGAACCGCGCTGTTAGTTACGGTCATGACGATGACACAAATTCCTGCTGAGGGTGTCAGCGGTATGATCCGTGGTGTTAACATTTCCTTCGTCGTAGCCGGAATCACAGCCGTCATCGGACTAGTTCTCGCTTTTTTTGTAAAAACAAAAAAGCAGACAGACGAGGCTTCTGCTTAGAAATAGTAGGCATGACTCGACCTGGTTTATAATATTGAGCGGATAGAAAAAACCGTAATTCTTATCATAAGAGTTACGGTTTTTTCCGTCAGCTGAACTTCTTCTCAATTCTCCGATCCAGCACAAAATTTCCAAACGGTATAAACGCCACAGCAACTGCGCTGAACAGCCACATAAAATGCCATCTGATTTTAAAAGTCGTATAAAGCGCAAGCATAACATAAACAACAAACAAGAAACCGTGAATAGATCCTACAAGCGTTACGGCTTCCGGGATGCCTGCCATATATTTAAGCGGCATGGCAATAAATAATAAAATAAGCAGGGATCCGCCTTCGAGCAGTCCCATCATACGGAATCGTCCAATATCAGTTTTCATCATGATTTCTTCCCTCCAGGTCTATTAGGCATTATAAAAGATTCAGCCTGAAAATGTGTGAACAATTCGTGTTGATTGTGCCAGGTGGAAAAATAGTTAATTGTTTACATTTTTAATGTAAGGGTAATGTCTACCAATACATATTTTTGGAGGCTGATTTAAATGGTAAAGAAAAGTTCAGGACTATTGACAATAGAGGATATGAAGGAACATGAAAAGCTGCCTGATTGGCTTGTGAAGGAGTATAAAACGTTTGAAGAGACAGTACTTGATCCGACGTTTCCATGTTATTTCGGAATGAAAGGTCAGCGTAAAGGAGAACTTCGTTATGCCTACATATCTCAAAAAGACTGGTCTAACCTTCCGGCAGCGGTCGGTGAATTCCTTGCGCTATTTAAATCAGAAACAAAAATAAAACACGGTCTGTTTTTATTTGTGGAGCCTTTCGAGACGGAGCAGGAGCTTGATCGATATCGTACTCAGTTTTGGGAGATTCTTCAGTATCTTCATGAGCAGGATGAAAAAGCCTGGCCGGAAGATCATCCGAGAGACCCTGATCATTTTCTGTGGGATTTTCACTTTGAAGGAGAACCGATTTTCGTTTTTGGGAATGCACCGGCCTATAAACAGAGGAAAACAAGGAATCTTGGCAATGCGATGGTGCTTGGATTTCAGCCGCGTGCGATTTTTCAGGGGCTGGAGGGAACGGAAAAGGGAGGAATAATGTCCCGGGAAAAAGTGAGAGAACGGGTTGAAAAATGGGATCAGCTTCCGAAACATCCGGATATCAGTCATTACGGGGATCCTGATCATCATGAGTGGAAGCAGTCCTTTATTGGCGATGACAGTATTCCCGTTACAGGAAAATGTCCTTTTCATCATAAAGAAATGGTGAAACAAAGCACTTAATGAGAAAGGGGAGACAGGCAGATGTGGACAGCAGATCATGTGAAGAAGACGCTACCGGTTCGTTCGGCAGAGGCACATAAAGGTACGTTTGGTACGGCATTACTGGCAGTTGGCAGTCCATTTATGCCAGGTGCTGCGATTCTTGCGGGGATGTCCTGTCTGCGCAGTGGAGCAGGGAAACTTGAGATCGGGGCGGATGAATCCGTTTTTCCGCATGTATCTGCCCATTTACCAGAGGCAACGTATGTACCGGAATTTAGCGAGAAAATGATGAGAGGGGACATCGATCTTTCGAGTTATCGCGTGCTTACATGCGGGTCGGGGAGAGAACCAGGCCCTGAGACAGAAAAAATCATTGACCGTTTTTTACAGACGGATATTCCTGTTGTCCTGGACGCGGGTGCGCTTTCAAAAAGAACATACGCGGTCAGGAACGCCCCTGTTATCCTGACCCCTCATCCGGGGGAATTTGAAAGAATTTCTAGTATAGAGCTGGAAGGTTCCAAAGAAGCACGAATTCAGGCTGCTGAGGAAATGGCACAAACATTCGGAGTAACTATTGTGCTAAAAGGAAAAGAAACTGTCATTTCTTTTCCAGATGGTGAGACGAGGATTAACCCAACCGGCAACAGCGCACTTGCCAAAGGCGGAACCGGAGATGTACTCACAGGCATGATATCAGGTATGCTTTGCTGTCATAAAGACTGGAAGCACGCTGTCTTAAATGCAGTTTATCTGCATGGAGCCTGCGCAGATGAATGGATCAAAACAAAATCGTCCCACACCATGCTGGCAAGTGAAATCACAAAGCTGCTGCCGGAAGTGTGGAAAGCGCATGAGTAAATGACATTCAGTACTGCATAACTATAAAAGTATGTTGACCTTAAATATGTATCTTGCCATATTGTTTAATTATTGTTGCCCTATTTTCAATTAAACATGAGACTCATGTCTCACACTTCTTCTTTACATTTACCTGAGTCCCTACTACTATTAAATCATCACTCTGTAATATAAACGGGCTGATATGAGAGGGTGGCAAGGGTGAGTGTGGAGAAATTACTTTTTAGAGCTGTGATGAAAGGCATAAAGGAAATGGTGTTCATCGTTAAGGCGGAGCCTGACGGTGAATTTACGTATGCTTTTTTAAATGAAGAGGCGAAGATGCGTTCAGGTTTGTCTGATGATGATCTGGGGAAGCCTATCCAGGCCATACAGCCGGATCTGTCATCCTTTTTGTACAGCCAGTATGTAAAAGTGGTGGAAACGAAGGAAGACGTTGTTTACAAGGATTCCTACACAGCGTTATCAGGAGAAACCTATTATTCTAAAACCCGGCTTTCCCCTTTATTGGATGAACAGGGGGAGTGCACTCATATTACAGCGCTTGTTCATGATATTACAGAATCAACATGGGCGGAGCTTGATGCAGAGGAATCAAGGGAGCGGGCGCTTGAAAGCCGTGAAAGATTCCGCTCTTTATTTGATCACAACCTTGATGCCATTTTCTATTTAAACCTAGATGGAATTACGATCAGTGGTAATCGTGCTGCGGGAGCTTATATTGGATGGGAATCAGAGCCTGAGGAAATTCATTACCGGGAATGGTTCAAGGAGAAGGATTTAACAGAGGTTGATCACGCTTTTTTGAAAGCAAAAACCGGTGAAGCCTCGTCTTTTCGTACGAAGGTGTATATGAATGGGAAGAAAATAGACGGACTCTCCATCTTTGTTCCGGTCATGATTCATCATGAAGTCACGGGCATTTACTGGATACTCAAAGACATTTCAACAGAGATGGATGCTATTAAACGCTTCAGGGACAGTGAGAAAAAACTCAGAATCATTGCAGAAAATGCCCAGGATCTGATTACGCTTGTTGATCATAAAGGTACCATTATTTATGCATCACCATCTTATCGGCAGGTGCTCGGTTATCCTGAAAGTGAATATGAGGGGAAATTGTTTTCTCATCATGTAGAGGAAGAATATCTGCCTGAATTGGAGGCTTCTTTCCTGATGTCTATTCAGCAGGGAACACCGTGGAAATTACAGTTGCGCCAACAGCACCAGGAGAAAGAATGGATGTGGACGGAACTGCATGGTACGCCTGTATTTGACGACCAGGATCATTTTAATTATATGGTGGTCGTTTCCAGGGACATTACCTTTAATAAGAAGCAGGAATCCCGCCTTGAATATTTCGCTTATCATGATTCTTTAACGGGCCTCCCAAACCGGAGACTTCTGCAAAAAACAATGGAAGAGGAACAGCAATCAGGGCGTCAGCCGTTTTCAGTTTTAATGCTTGATATTGATCACTTTAAAACGATTAATGATGAACTCGGTCATGATGCAGGAGATGCTGTTATAGAGGAGTTTGGACATAGACTTAAGAAGTGTACGAGAAGTTCTGATCTCGTCGCAAGACTGGGCGGTGACGAATTTATCGTGTTACTGCGCGGTGTTGAAAATGAAGATAAGCTGTCAAAGGTAGCGGATAAGATTCTGTCTGCGATTCGCGAGCCGTTTCAACTTAAGGGACTCGTTATGAATGTGACGACAAGTATCGGAATGACTGTGGTGGAAAAAGAAGCCTGCTCACCGGCTGAAATCCTGAAGGCGGCTGATAAAGCCCTTTATCAGGCGAAAGCCAGGGGGCGGAACACTTTTTCGATCCTGTCCCTGAACTGACGTATTCAGTTGCCTTCTCCTGTTAAAATAAGTATAGTGAAAAGGCAGGTATTTTGAACAACTCACGGAAAGAGAGTGACCAATTATGGGACGTAAGTGGAACAATATTAAGGAAAAGAAAGCAGCAAAAGACGCGAATACAAGTCAGGTTTACAATAAATTCGCGCGTGAAATATATGTAACAGCCAAGCAGGGAGAGCCGGATCCGGAAGCCAATACAGCTTTGCGTATGGTACTGGATCGTGCTAAAACATACAATGTGCCAAAAGCGATCATCGAGCGTGCGATTGAAAAAGCAAAAGGCGGCGGTGAAGAAAGCTATGACAGCCTCCGATATGAAGGTTTTGGCCCGGCAGGATCGATGATTATTGTCGATGCGCTCACTAATAACGTAAACCGCACTGCTTCTGAAGTGCGTGCCGCATTTGGTAAAAATGGCGGGAACATGGGTGTCAGTGGATCTGTGTCTTATATGTTTGATTCTACTGCCGTATTTGGTGTGGAAGGAAAAACAGCTGATGAAATACTGGAGCTGTTGATGGAAAAAGATGTGGATGCCCGTGATATTCTTGAAGAAGATGATGCGGTCATCATTTATGCAGAACCTGATCAGTATAATGCTGTTCAGCAGGCCCTGAAGGACAGTGGGATTACAGAATTCACTGTAGCCGAGCTGACAATGCTTGCTCAAAATGATGTTTCCGTATCGGAAGAAGATCAGGCACAGATCGAGAAACTGATTGGTGCTCTTGAGGATCTTGAAGATGTACAGCAGGTGTATCACAACGTGGAATTGAATTAAATTTGAGGAAGACCTGTCCTGAGGGCGGGTCTTTTTTTGTCTGAAAAGATGTTTTGGCTGGGCGGGGCCTTTTTACACTGAACTGACGAAGTCACGAGCGGAACTCACAAAAGCAGCGGTTAAGCTCACAAATTCTCCTCCTAACCTCACAAACTCGCTCTCTGAACTCACGAAAACATCCTCTAATCTCACAAACTTAAAATTACATGGAAAAGACACCGGCCAACCCCGGTGTCTTTTCGACTTAAACCTCGTACAATACCTGCATTTTGAAAGAGCCTGTGTAGTTCTGGCCGAATGAGTTGACTGTTACGCGTACGACTTCATCATGGATGAATGTCAGGGAAGAACCAGCCTGTACAGCGATTGTTTCCTGGCTGTTGCGACGGAAAATCGTGATATTCAGTCCGTTGTTGCTGAAGTTTTCGATTGTAGCAGCCAATGTGACGCGAAGGTCATTCGGCTCTACGTCAAAGATGATATTGTTTGGTGTGTTCGGTCCGCCTGCAAATGGAGCACAGTTTTCATACAGCAGCTTCTCTGGCTTTTCCTTCTTTGGACGCTTTGGACAGTCGCAGTCACACTGACCAATGGTTCCTAACGGGCGTTTGTAGTGATCTTTACAAGTCATTTATTTTCACCTCCTAGAATTAGAATATGAGATTCATAGAATATTGGTTGGACAAGTGATGAAAATTGGCTTTTGTCTCTTTTTTAAATTGATAGATTATAGGGTAGGGTGGTATTGTATATCCATTGGACTATATAAGAGTAAAGTAATATGTTAAATGAACTAATTCCATTCGAGAAAAAATAAGGAAATGAACTCAAGGAATACCAGTTAAATTAACAGAATATTAACTATGTTCGTTATTTTATGAAAAAATGAGGAGGGAGCTTTAAATAGAGTAAAACGTTTGATACAAATTTTCTGAGATTGAAGGGAGAAAAAGAATGAAAAAGAATACAAAGAGATCAGTACTTTCGACATCTGCATTATTACTTGCGTTATCTGCTTTCGGCATGGGGGCCGGTGCAAATGCGGGAGTGAATGTAAAAAATGCAGAAGAACTTGCATTACTGAAAGGGGACTTCAATCTTCAGTCCGGCAAAGAAGCAACAGTCATTGTAGAACTTGATGCTCCGTCTTTAGCGGAAGCAAAGCTTAAAGGCCTTGCTCAGTCTAAAGGAAAACTGAAGCTTGAAAGAGATGAAGTGAAAGCTGCACTTAAAAAAGCAGTATCTAAAGCTGATGTGAATCAGGAATATGATTCAGTTTTCTCAGGCTTCTCTGTTGCGTTGCCTGAAAGTGCGATTCCTGAACTGCTGGCGATCGAAGGGGTTAAAGCAGTTTACCCGAACGTTACATATACGGCATCAGTTGTCGGTGAAGCAACGGGTCTTTCTTCTGATGAAATCAGCGCAGAGATGTTTGACAGTGCTCCATTTATCGGATCTGATAAGGCTTGGGCTGACGGCTTTACAGGTGAAGGAATCACGGTAGCAGTCATCGATACTGGTGTTGATTATACACATCCTGATTTAGCTCACGCATTTGGTGACTATAAGGGATATGACTTCGTTGATAATGATGAGGATCCTCAGGAAACGCCAAATGGCGATCCTCGTGGTGCCTCAACGCTTCACGGGTCTCACGTAGCTGGAACGGTAGCAGCGAATGGAGCGATCAAGGGCGTAGCACCTGATGCTGAGCTGTTGGCTTACCGTGTGCTTGGACCTGGCGGAAGCGGTTCAACTGAAAACGTTGTCGCGGGAATTGAAAAAGCAGTGGAAGATGGAGCAGACGTGATGAACCTGTCATTAGGGAATTCACTGAATGATCCGGACTGGGCAACGTCAATTGCACTTGACTGGGCAATGTCTGAAGGTGTTGTGGCCGTTACGTCAAATGGGAACAGTGGTCCGAATAACTGGACAGTCGGTTCACCAGGTACTTCACGTGAAGCGATTTCTGTAGGAGCAACGCAGCTTCCTTACAGCATTTACTCAGCATCTGTTGAAACCTCTGAGGGTGTCAGCTATCCATCCGCTAACGTAATGGGCTTCCCAAGTGATGAAGAGCTTTTAGCGTTAAACGGACAAGACTTTGAATTTGAATATGTAGGTCTTGGTGGACCAGCGGATTTTGAAGGAAAAGATCTGACAGGTAAAATTGCTGTTATGCAGCGCGGAAACTTCCCGTTTGTTGATAAAGCAGCTAATGCAAAAGCGGCAGGAGCAGTTGGCGCGATCATTTTCAACAATGTTCCTGGCGTACAGCCTGATATCCCGGGCATTTCGCTGCCTACTATTAAAATGAGCAATGAAGATGGACTAAAGCTTCTGGCTGAGCTTGAAGCTGGAAATAACACGGTGGCATTCAATGTAGCATTCGACCGTGAAGTGGGCGAAACAATGGCTGGATTCTCATCACGCGGTCCGGTTATCGATACGTGGATGGTAAAGCCTGATGTGTCTGCACCTGGTGTAAACATCGTCAGCACAATCCCGACGCATGATGAAAATGTACACGGCTATGCTGCGCTTCAGGGAACAAGTATGGCATCTCCACACGTTGCAGGAGCGGCGGCATTGATCCTTCAGGCTAATCCCGACTGGAGCATTGACGATGTTAAAGCATCACTGATGAATACAGCTCAGGATCTGATTGACCCGGCAACAGGAAAGTCATATCCGCATAACTCACAGGGAGCGGGAAGTATTCGTGTTCCGGCAGCCATTGAAACAGATATTCTTGTAGGAAATGGCAGTCACTCATTCGGCGTATTTGATAAGACAAAAGGTAAGCAGGTTGAAAAAAATCACTTTGAAGTAAAGAACCTTTCTGACAAGCGTAAAACGTATTCATTTGCGGTAGACTTCGGTGCAAACAGCAGCGCAATCAAGGTCAGCACAAGCAAGAATACAAAGGTGAATGCTGGCGCATCACAAAAAGTAAACATGAACGTTCAGGTTGATGCTTCTAAATTAGCTCCAGGTTATTACGAAGGCAGCATCAAAGTATCTGACGGTGAGAAAACGGTGGATGTCCCAACAATTCTGTTCGTACAGGAGCCTGATTATCCTCGTGTATCAAGCCTTGGTGTAGAACAAAATGGTGACGCTTTTACAATCAGCGGCTACTTCCCGGGTGGAGCTGAGACAGTTGAACTGTTTGTTTATTCATCCAATGCAGCAGGAGCACCTGTCGCGTATCTTGGTGATATCTCAGTCGTTGAAGATGTAGAGTCCGGATTCCAGTCATTTGTCTGGGACGGCACAATCAATGGAGAAAAGCTGGAGGCTGGCAAATACTATAACGTATATGCCTATGCTACCTACAAAAACAAAACGGATCTTGCAGGCGTAAACTTCCTGATGGAATAAGTGAATCCGTAATATGAAAACCCCCTCGGTTAATTTGACCGAGGGGGTTTAAAATTATTGTGTTTTTATAAATTCGTGCAAGGGACCTCCTACGCTCAGCACATGGTCTCGAAGGAATGGACCTGGCACGGTTTTAGTAATTCACCCAGGCCTTCTCATACATCTGAAGAAGAATCGGGTTGATCAGCGTGTTTGGTTCATATTCAAATGGTTCACCATTTTGTGTTTCAATTTCCCGGTCAATGTCTTTTCCGAAAACCTGAAGTCCCTGAAGGACGTCTTCATCAAGGAATCTGGTTTCTACATCAAAACTCAGTTCTTCAAACACGCCATCTGTTTCTTCGCGCTGGGCAAAGACAAAGCCCCAGTCTCCAAAGCTTGGCACATCAACGTGAAGGTTTTCTGTGAATAGCCCGGCTTCCTGAACGGTATGATCAATCGTCCAGTACACCTCTGTTGCAAAAGTTGGGCTTGTTGATTGAATCATCATCGCGCCACCGGGTTCCAATGCGTTTCGAAGGAGCTGATAAAATTGCAGTGTGTAAAGCTTGTTCAGCGATTCATTATTCGGATCAGGAAGATCAACGATAATGACGTCATAAAAATCGTTGACATTTTCCATAAATGAAAAAGCATCTGCATGGTGAACGGTTACCCGCTCATCTTCAAAAGCATTTTCATTTAGGCGGGAAAGGTCATAATGGGTGGAGGAAAGGTCCACAACTGCCGGGTCCAGATCAACGAGATCGACTGACTTCACATCATCATATTTCCAAAGTTCCCGTAAGACGAGACCATCTCCGCCGCCTAAAACGAGTATTTTTTCAGCTGAATCAGCTGCAGCGACGGTTGGGTGAACGAGCGTTTCGTGATAACGGTATTCATCTGTTGAACTCATCTGAAGCTGTCCATCTAAAAACAGGCGGACATCTCCCTGTTCCTTGGTGAGGATAATCTGCTGGTATTCCGTTTGCTCATGATACACAATTGGGTCCCGATACAGCCTCTGTTCAAAAGAAAAGGCCATTTCCTCACCCCAGAAAATACCTGAGAATAAAATGATGAAAAATCCGATTCCTGCCGTCAGGTGAAGACGGAACCGCTTGATTTCTTTTCTGAAATAAAACAGTACCCAAAGTGCCACAGCGACGTTAATCATCCCGACGACAAAAGCAGACTTTACAAGACCGAATTCAGGTCTGAGTAAGAAGACAAACAACAGACCACCGATCAGCCCGCCTGCATAATCAGAAAACAAAACGCGTGCGGTACTCTTTCTAAGCGTAACACCGATTTCATTGGCCTTCCGGATCAGGATCGGCAACTCAAGGCCGGTCAAACCACCAACCAGCAGTGTAATGGTATAGAGAAAAATCGCATCGGTGCCATCTGGCAGGAAAGCCGTTACACCGAAAAATAAAAAGGTGGAAAGTCCGCCGATCAATCCGATCGCATATTCAATCCATATAAAGGAGGGAATCAGATTTTTAGTTACACGTTCACTGATTGATGCCCCAATTCCCATTCCGGTTAAAAAAAGTGAGATGGTGAGCGTATACTGCTTCACACCATCTCCTAAAATGTAAGAGCCTGCAGCTCCAAATAATACTTCAAAGATAATTCCGCAGATGGAGACAATACCGGACGCCCAGTAAATCGTCTTACTCTGGCGGATGCCGAGTTCATTGATTGTCTTCATGGTGAAGCTCCTAACCGCTTTTAATTATGTAATCGACGCACCAATGACAAATGCAAGACCTACCGATACACCAAAACTGATGATTCCTACTGCCAGATTTCCTTTTTTAAGTTGTTCTTCAACGGAGAATTTACGTGTAAATAGTTCAAATAAAAGATAAGCAATTAATTGAAGAGCAACTCCGAGTCCACCCCAGATTAACGTTTCCCACACGGCAAAACTGTGATAGATTGCAAACGCCAGTATAATACAGATTCCGATGATTTTGCCGCTGATCGAAAGAGCTACTGCCTGATTACCTGCAAGTACCTCATCCCAGTCCTTGTATTTTTTTGTTAAAAGTTCAAAAATGACAATTCCAATCAGTACAACAACGACTGCGATAGCAAAGTACATAATCGTTAAAAGAAATGCGTTCATTTTTCAGTCTCCTTTCCATGTTCAATTATTATTTTCCTGAGCCGATTCCGCCGCCGCGATTACTTGAACCGCGAATCGTCGGGATTGCATTTTTCCCTACGTATGTGCCGGATGAATTGTAGCCTCCGTAACAGCGTTCAGGATAAAGATTGCAGTCCTGACTTCTGCTGGTGGACCATCCTGAACCAAAACGGGTATTTAAAAGGGATGCCAGCAGATAACCTTCAAAGAAGGAAGGGCGATAATTATCACGGGCAAATTCTTCTTCCGCGACTTCAATCATCGTATCAGATGCATTTTCCTCAGATTCAGTAAGCGTAACAAACAGGTCGTCATAAACCAGAATTTGTTTGCCATCCCGGATTTCACTCAGATCTTCAGGTGTTTCATGATTTTGCAGCTCTTCGGATACTGAAGCGATGTCACGTCCTTGTGCCTGATAAACGCTGGCGTACTGGTCCGTGTTGGATGCGCTTGAAATCGTATCATAAAGAGGGTATGTAGTGCTGATATAATCTCTGATTCCGTCTTTAAAAATCGATCCGCCATTTCCACATGCAGCTAAAAACAGCATGACAGCAACGATTAAGATGGTTACCATGGACCGTTTCATATTCTCACCGTCCTTTCTAAAAGAATCATAACCTAAAAGAGGGGATGATGCCAGATGATTCCAAGAATCTTCCGGCTATCATACCCCCATGTTCCGTCTTGAATAAAAATGAAATTATTCTTTGCCCATTTTCTTCTTAAGTGCAGCCAGTTCATCATCTACACTGTTATCCAGAGCATCGAATTCATCATCAAGGCTTCGGTTGGATTGGCGCATATCTTCACTTGTTTCCGCTTCAGCTTCGAACTGAAGTACTTTTTCTTCCATTCTTTCGAACCCGCCACGGGACTCATCAGAACCGATTCCTGACAGTGTACGATTCATCTTCGTCCGTGTTTTAGCTGATTCAGCACGTGCTTTTAACGAATCCTTTTTAAGCTTCATTTCATTGTATTCTTTTTTCATTTCATCCAGCTTTGATCGAAGAACGGCAACATCTTCTTTTGCACGTGCATATGACTCTTCAAGAGAAGCAGCCTGATCTGCATGGTTTTTCTTATCTTCCAGCGCACGGCGGGCAAGATCTTCATTACCTGCTTCGATCGCCTTCATTGCCTGATCTTCACGCTTTTTCATCATGCTCTGTGCGTCTTCTACTTTCTTTTGAAGCAGCTTTTCATTTGCAATCTGCTTCGCAACAGCGGTTTCCACATCGCGGATATCCGCTTCCATATCACGCATAAACTGATCCAGCATTTTTACCGGATCTTCAGCTTTATCCAGCATTGAATTTAATTCTGCACCTACAACTGTTTTTACTCGCTTAAAAAATTGAAACATGTAAATTCCTCCTAAAGTTTAGTTTGAACCTGCAATAATTTTTATTTCATATTCTTCTATACTGTAACCTGTACTTGCTTCAACGTCTCCGCCCCATATTTCAACGGATAGCGCTTTTTCATCTTCTTCATCGTAGTATTCAGCGTATTTACATTTAACACCGTCTACATTCTGGCTGCGGCCCTCACCTTTAACAATGGCTGAGCCTTTTTCATCAAGGTAGTAAGTTATGCCCTCATACTCTATTTCTTTTGGAAGAGGTTCCTGCAGTTTAAGTGGCACTTTTTTATAAATACCCAACTCAAGCTCATCGTCCATTTCAACGCCTAACCAGATCACATCCTGGACTCCCTGAAGCTGATAAGCGGTCCACTTAAAACCGTGATCATTATAAGAAAGCTTTCCAACCACTTCATAATCCTGAAGGTCGTACGTCACAATGTCCTTGATTTTGAGGTTCATCACGGAACGTTCCTCCACCTCAGGCCGTGCAGGTTCTTTTCCGCCAAACAGGCGTTTAAACAAGCTCATCTGATCATCATCCTTTATCACTGTCTTTCCTGCTACAATACCTTATACGGAGCAAAAAAGAAAAGGTTTCTGATTTTGCGAAAAAACATTTGAAATTAAATAAAACTATTTTTACCTGTGCGGAGTCTAATGCTTAGAAAAAGATTGAAAGGGGGAGGCAGATGGATTTAGTATCCCTGGCTGAGAAAGCAATAAAAAAAGACGATGACGCATTTATCGCGATGATCAGAGAAGTCAGAACTGATTTATATAAAACGGCGTACGCTTATCTTAAAAACGAAGATGATGCATTAGAAGCCATTCAGGAAGTGACCTTCCGGGCATACCGATCCATTGGAAAGCTGAAGGAACCGGCTTATTGTAAAACATGGCTGATTCGAATCACGATTAACGTTTGTCAGGATGAGCTGAAAAAGAGGAAACAGATCATTCGGACTGAGGTAAATGATCAGCTTTTCGTTTCAGAAGAAGATTTATTGTTTATGGAGACAAATGAAGCGCTTGAACAGCTCTCCTTTGAAGAACGGGAGCTACTCCATATGAAATACATATGTGATTTAACGATCCGCGAGGTTGCAGAATCCCTTGAAGTTTCAGAGGGAACGATAAAAACACGTCTTTATAAAGCACTTGGACGATTGAGAAAGTGGATGGAGAAAGGAGATGACCATGATGTTCGGGGAAGAAGAAAAGCGACTAAGTAACTATAAAAAAAACATTGATCGAATTGATATTCCAGAAGACAAGCTTGAGAATGCCATGTTCGAAGGGATCAGGCAGGCGAAGAAGAAAAAGCGTAGCTCTAAATGGAAGATACCAGCTTTAGCGGCAGCCGTTTTTCTGATTTCTTTCATTTTGACAGTCAGGGTATCTCCCGTTATGGCCGGACATATTGCCTCCATTCCGGGGATGGACCGGATTGTCGAGCTGATTCGCTATGACCGTGGACTCCAGTCTGCAGTTAATAACGAATATATGGAGCCGATTGGCGCTTCAAGATCGATTGACGGTGTAAAAGTGACAATCGATTCAGCGATTTATGATGAGTATGGGCTGGTGTTGTTTTATACGATTGAATTGGATGAACCAAGCGAATATTTTTATGCTGGACCAACAAAGATTCTGGATGAGACAGGTGATCAAATTACAGCAGCAAGCTCGGGGCCCGGACTTGATGCAAGTAATGATAATAAAACATTCACAGGATTATGGAACTTGCTTTTTGAGGAAAAAACGGATTTGACTGATCTAACCGTAGAATTTGAAATTGATGATGAGACACTTTCCATTCCGTTTTCATTGACAGGTGATCCACTTGAAACGAAGCAATTTGACCTTAATCAAGTTGTAGAAGTGGAGGGGCAAAAAGTTGAGATTCAACATGTCAAAATTTCACCGATCAGAGCGATTGTTGAACTGGAAAGCCTAAAAAATAATAGTATGAAGCTTCTATCTTTTGAAAATATGAAAATGGTTAATGGAAATGGAGATGAATGGGGAATTGTTACTAATGGAGCTTCTGCATCAGGTGAGAGTTACTACCTTCAAAGCAATTACTTTGAAATGCCTGAGGAATTATCCTTGGTTCTTGGAAAAATACAAGCAATTGATAAAGACGAAGCCAGCCTCGTCATTGATACTTTTCAAAAGAAAGTGCTCAAAAAGCCGGATTATTTCCCATTTGAAATCACTGACATTGAACGGGGAAGGATTGAGTATGAATTGAAGGGACAAGAGTTTCCTTATTCCTTATTTGGACAGATCACTGATGCAGATGAAAAGACTTTTTATGAATCCTCAAGTGGAATGGGTGGCTTTAATGGGGAGAAAACAACATATTATTCAAGTTTTGAAACAACAAAATACCAAAATCCGATTTCACTCGAATTCAGCTTTTACCCTCAGTGGATTGAGTCTGATGAAAAAATTAAAATATTTGATTGATAAAAAAGAGAGTCCACAAGGACTCTCTTTTCGCTGTTATGAAGCTTTCTCATTCTCTAAAGATTCAGGAGAATCGAGCTTTTCTTCAGAAACAAATTCATCCTCAATGTCTGGAGCACTAACGTTTTCTTCAAACGAATGATCGGTTTGGGCTGATTCATCCGGTAATTCGAATGTGCCGATCAGAGATTGCAGTTCTTCTGCCATGCCTGTCAGGGCGGCAGCTGAGGATGTTACTTCTTCCATGGAGGCAAGTGTTTGCTGAGCGGCTGCGCTGACGCTGGCTGAGTGGTCGTTTGTCTGTTGGGCGATGCCAGTCATGTTGCCAACGATTTCAGTCACTTCGTCTGATTTCGAGGCAATCGCCTGAGCGGTTGCATTCATCTGTTCAATTTGAGCAGTCATTTGTTTTACAGATCCGATAATCAGGCTGAACTTTTCTCTTGTTTCCTGAGCAGAGGTAATACCGCGCTGAACCTCTGATTTCACATGATCCATTGTTTCAACAGAGTGCTGCGAATCTTTTTGCATTTCTGAGATCAGATCGTTGATTTTGTGGGTAGAACCTGCTGATTGTTCAGCGAGCTTACGAACCTCATCCGCTACAACGGCAAAGCCTTTTCCATGTTCTCCGGCACGTGCTGCTTCGATCGCTGCATTCAGTGCGAGGAGGTTGGTCTGGTCTGCGATCCCACGAATGACTTCAAGAATTGATCCGATTTCATCCGTCCGTGCAGATAATCCCTGAATAGCTTTATCAGATTCTCCGACTGACTGATGAATAGACTCCATATTGTGAACCGTTTTTTCTACAAGTGTTCCACCTTCATTTGCGTGACGCAGGGATTCAGCAGAAAAGTTTTCGATCACTTCTGAGCTCGCGGCAATTGTTTGGATGCCACCTGTAACGTCTGCCAATGCATTTACACTCTGGTCTGCTGCCTGAACCTGTTCTTCTGATCCCCGTGAAATACTTTCAATGGAGCCGGCTGTCTGTTCAGTTGCTCGGGATGTCTGCTCAGCATTAGCTGAAAGCTCCTCGGAGGAAGCGGCTACCTGAGATGCATTCAGGGAAATATTTTGAATCAGTCTTTTCAGGTTATCCTGCATCGCAATAAACGAATGCTGGAGTTTAGCTATTTCATCCTTCCCTTTTAAAGGGGCCGGATTATCTGTCAGGTCACCTTTCGCAACACGCTCTGCCATTTCAGTCATGGCTTTTAACGGCTTGGTCAATCTTGATGTTAAGATAAGTCCGAGGACGACAGCTAAAATAAAGGCAAGACCCATTGTAACGGCTGAAAACAGACGGGATTGTGCCATCGATTCATTTGATGCCTGAAGTGTCGAGCTGATTTGTTCGTCAATACTGACAACCATTGCATCCACGTTTTCATTTAACTGATTGGCAAGAGGGGTCATAGAGCCTGTTGCCTGTACGCGGGCTACCTCAGGGCGTGTTTCGAATGTTTCAAGCATGCTTTCCCCGATACGCAGAAGCTCGCTGTTTTTTTCAGTAATTGAAGTCAGGAGTTCCTGAGAGGCAGTATCATCAATCATACCTGCCAGCTGTTCACCTAGACTTGCTGTTGATTCGTTTAAAGCATAAAAGCGATCCAGATAAATAGATTGTGAGGTTAATAAATATCCCCGGTACTGACTATTTTGTTCCTGTACACCGGCCTGCATTTTCAAAACCGTGGCCCGTGTTTCAAATAGGGATTCTGTTACTTCTTCGAAGGTGGCGCTCATGGAACGCATGTTGAAATAAGAATAAACCCCAGAGGCTGCGAAAACCAACGCGACAATTACGAATGCTAATACAAGCTTTTGACCTACCGACCTCATCTTGTTGTCACCCTTCCTTCCAGATAAATAGGGATAAAGTAATGATATATAACTCCTATTTAGATTAGATGATTACTTATTTCGAGTCAAGAAGAGATTTGGAAGAGAGGGAATTTTCTGAATCAAAAAGAACCGGGACGGGTCCATTCTGCGCTCGTATAGTATAGATAACCAGATTTTTCTCTGGTTCCTCTGTTATACATGTTTTATTTGTATAATGAAGGTGGATCAGATGG
>NZ_SORW01000046.1 GCF_004405105.1 Jeotgalibacillus sp. R-1-5s-1
AAAGCTCATTGTCTTTTTTATTCGAAAAAGACTTAAAATCTTAAACGTTGACGTTTGGTTGTTTAGTTTTCAAGGTTCAGTGCTTCTTGTTTGAAGCGCCGCTCTCGTAAGCGACTAGAACATCATATCATGTTATAGATTAGTTTGTAAAGCATTTTTAAATTCTTTTTTCATCTTTTTTTCTGGCGATAAAAACCGTCTAAAAAAGAGAAAACAAAAAAGCCTTACGGAACACTATAAATATCCCGTTCCCTTTAAGAGAACTTTACTAATCTATCACACCTCCATGAATGTAGTCAATGTGTTAAGAGCAATTCCATTATATAATTTAATTCTGAATATTACAACACATTTATATAAAAAAATTTCCCCTCTATTAGAATGATCTCCCACCCAAAAAGAAAAGCGCCCACTCAGTGGACGCTTTTCAAACAACCTTACTTCACTTCAATAATTCCTTTATCTCCACGACTGATCTTATTCTTCTTCACTTCCACCTTTTCGTTGTTCATCAGATTCGTAAACACAATCGGTGTCATAATAGAAGGAACGCGATCTTTTATGGCAGCAAGATCTGCTTCAAGTAGAAGATCTCCGGCTTTCACCTGATCCCCTTCATTTACATGAACCTTAAAGCCTTCACCGTTCAACTTCACTGTATCAATACCAAAGTGGATCAGAATTTCCTGACCGTTGTCAGACTCAATACCAATCGCATGCTTTGTTGGAGATACGTTAACGATTTTACCGTTTACAGGTGCGCGAACGATTCCATCTGAAGGAATAATCGCAAACCCGTCTCCCATCATCTTGCCGGAGAAGACCTGGTCAGGCACTTCTGTGATTGATACTGCTTCACCGGAGATTGGTGCAACAAAATCAGATAAGATCTCCACATCATTGCGGACAGCAGTTGACGTTGTTTCTTCAATTTCCTTTTGTACCTGCTGATCAGCATTAACTTTCACAGGACGTGGTGTCTTTCCGTCCATAATGTCTTTCATTTGGTGACGAAGACTGTCTGAACGCGGTCCGAAGATGGCCTGAATGTTGTTTCCAATTTCAAGAACGCCTGATGCGCCAAGACGCTTTAATTCTTTTTTGTCTACCTTTGATGGCTCGTTTACCTGAACACGAAGACGCGTGATACAAGCATCAAGATTCGCAATGTTTGCTGAACCGCCCATTGCATCAAGAATGTCGTGTGGAAGATCTGATTTAGAAGAAACAACGCGCTCTTCTCCCTCATCTTCTTCTGTTTCACGGCCTGGTGTAGCCAGGTTGAATTTACGGATTGCAAAGCGGAATCCGAAGTAATAGATCACTGCAAATACAAGCCCTACCGGAATCACTAACCACCAGTTTGTCTGTGGGTTTAGTACTCCAAACAGAAGGAAGTCAATGAGACCACCGGAGAATGTCATTCCGATTTTAACGTCAAGCAGGTGCATCGTTAAGAAAGATAGTCCTGCAAAAACAGTGTGCACTGCAAATAGAAGTGGTGCTACAAACAGGAATGCGAATTCAATCGGCTCTGTAATACCTGTCAGGAAAGAAGTCAGGGCAGCCGAGCCCATGATTCCTGCAACGATTTTTTTCTTTTCTTTACGTGCTTCATGATAGATCGCAAGCGCTGCAGCCGGCAGACCGAACATCATAAATGGATATTTACCAGCCATGAATGTTCCGGCTGTCAGATCCTGAACGCCGTCACGAATCTGCGCCTGGAAGATTGAGTTGTCACCACGGACGATATCACCCGCAGCATTCGTATACGTACCGAATTCAAACCAGAATGGTGTGTAGAAAATGTGGTGAAGACCGAACGGAATCAGCGCACGCTCAATCACCCCGAAAATAAATGCAGATAGTGCAAGGTTGACACTTAACAGACTGTTAGAGAAGAAGTTTAATCCTTCCTGAACAGGCGGCCAGATTAACAGCATGATCAATCCAAGCAGAACAGCTGAACCTGCTGTTGCGATTGGAACAAATCGTTTACCAGCGAAGAATCCAAGGTATGTCGGAAGCTCGATATTGTAAAAACGATTGTACATGGCAGCAGCCAATGCACCTACGATAATTCCGCCGAATACGCCGGATGACAGTGTAGGAATACCAAGAACAAGCGCATAAGCAGGATCCTCTCCACTCGTTACTGTCTCAAGATCAAGACCTAGTGCGGTACCCATTGTGGCATTCATAATTAAGTAACCAACAATCGCAGCAAGACCGGCAACACCATCTCCTCCTGCAAGACCAATGGCTACCCCTACAGCAAATAGCAATGGTAGATTATCAAAAACTATACCACCGGACTGTTCCATGACACTGGCAATCATGACGATCCAGTCACTCGTTAAAAACGGAGCCAGATTAGTCAGTGTTTCGTTTTGCAGCGCATTACCAAATGCCAGCAATAAACCGGCAGCCGGTAAAATCGCTACAGGAAGCATCAGCGCTTTCCCGATTTTCTGAAGCTGACCGAAAAACTTCTTGAACATTTTATTTCCTCCTTTTTATTCTGCAGCAAACAAAAAAGGCATGAGTAAAGAAAAGAGTCCCAGTTCGGGTCGTGAGGGTACACGAATCCCTATGGATCATCTATTCCTTACTCATGCCTGATCGTATCAGTAACACGTAAGTGAATTATTTCATTTTGGTCTGAATCCGCTGCAGATGCATCGTTAAATACACGGCTTCTGCGTCGTAGACAGGTTTTTTTAATGTTTGCTGCATAATTTTTATCAGTTTCCAAGAGAGATTGTAGCACAGAGGATATTCCTCTTTCAAGAGTAAAGCTATTTTTTCCGGTTCATCCACTTTTTCTCCCCTGACCACACGCTCAATCGTATAACGCAAATGCCTGACAAGCCTCATGTAATCAATACTCTCTTTGTCCAACTGGACATCGAACTGCGTTTCAATCAGCTGGATCAGACGCCCGATCAGCTGAGAGTGTGAGTTCACTTCCCGCACATTTTTATTCATCATCGCGCTGTGAATGTGGAGGGCAATAAAACCAACCTCTCCTTCAGGCAGATAAATATGGGCACGGTCATTGATGAGCTGAACAACTTCTTTGGCAATTTCATATTCATACGGATAAAGCGCTTTCGTTTCCAGAAGAAATGGATTGGAGATGGACATCCCTCTCATCAGACGATTTACAGCAAATACGATATGGTCTGTCAACGCTACATGAATATGCTCATTCAAAAATGACTGGGTCCGTTCACGAATAAGCTCAATGGAGGAAATGACAACCTTCAACAGTTCTTCATCCACATGAGGAAGAAGTTTTTTGAACTGATCCTGCTCCTGCTGATTCCTCAGGACAAACAGCTTTTCAACCTCTGCTTCACTAATCGTCGACTCGGCTTGCCGTTTGAAGCCAATCCCTTTACCGATCATAACGACTTCCGAATCATTGGTCCCCGCTATCAGCACATTATTATTCAGCACTTTTTTGACTGTGTAGCTCATCTCATTCACTTCCGTCCATGTCAATTTCGATCCGGTATTCCGTTTACCCGCCTGATCCATTTAAAAAAGGACTGTCCGGTAAACGGAAACAGTCCTTATATGGTATTACGAAAGAAAAATGAAGTAAAGAACAAAGATTACAAACAGCCCGTACATGATCGGGTGGATCTGTTTTCCTTTTCCGCTCACAATCATGGTGATCGGATAAAAAATGAATCCGACCGCAATACCCGTAGCAATACTGTAAGATAGCGGCATCGCAATAATCGTCAGAAAAGCCGGTACCGCAATTTCAAAACGTGACCAATCAATTTTACCAAGAGCTGACACCATCAGTACACCAACGATGATCAGCGCAGGAGCAGTTACTGCGCTTGTAATGACTTCAAGCAGCGGGAAGAAGAAAATCGATAGCAGGAAGAAGCCTGCCGTTACGACTGAAGCAAATCCTGAGCGCGCTCCGGCTGCTACACCTGATGAGGACTCAATGTAAGATGTGGTCGTCGACGTTCCAAGAACCGCACCAAAAACTGTTGCCGTTGAATCAGCGAAAAGAGCTTTACTTGCACGCGGAAGCTTATTTTCTTTCATGAGTCCTGCCTGGTTCGCCACTGCAACGAGTGTACCTGCAGTATCAAAGAAATCAACAAACAGGAAAGTCAGCACAACGACAAGGATCTGTATGGTGAATAGTTCAGCCGGATTATTAAAAATCGGGTCCAGTGCTGCACCGAAAGTTGGCGCAATGCTAGGCGCAGGCTCAACAATGCCGCTTGGACGGTCAATCAGTCCAACAATCATTCCGACAATTGCCGTTAATACGATCCCGAAGAAAATACCACCTTTAATTTTGCGGGTCATAAAAATAACGGTAATAAAAATACCAAAAATAGCAAGTAATGTATTAGGATCTGTCAGATCACCAAGCGCCACCATTGTCGCATCGTTTCCAACGATGATGCCCGCATTTTGAAAACCGATAAACGTAATAAAAAGTCCAATTCCGGCTCCTACTGCAAATTTCAGTTCAGCAGGAATTGAGTTAATGATTTTTTCACGAACGCCTGTCACGGTAAGAATCATAAAGATAATTCCAGATAATAAAACCCCTGTTAAAGCTGTTTGCCATGGAATCCCCTGCGTTAAAATAACCGAATAAGCGAAAAACGCATTCAAACCCATTCCCGGTGCAAGAGCGATTGGATATTTCGCAAATACCCCCATCACAAATGAACCGATAGCTGCTGCAAGGGCTGTTGCAACAAAGACAGCGCCATAATCCATACGCAGTGCGTCAGGCAGACCTTCCACATCAGCAAGGGTAAGCGTTAACGGATTAACGACAAGAATATACGCCATTGCCAGAAACGTGGTTAATCCTCCGATAAATTCACGGCGGTAATTCGTGTTTAATTCTTCAAACTGAAAATACTTCTTCAATGCTTTTCCCTCCAGAGATTTCTCCGAAGTATAACGAAAAAACCCTGAACGATGATCGTCGTTCAGGGTTGACTGTAGTGATCGAAGACGCACTTTTCCAGCCCGTCAAAAGCTGAAAAAAGCACATATGAATTCAATCCGCGTAGTCAAGTCATTTACGGTGACTTGGTAGAGACTTTCGGGCCCTATTCCCGACGTTATACGACGAAAGACTATTAAGTTTCAGTAAAGCAGAACCTGAATAAGAACCGCTTTAACACGATAGTTGTAATTGTATCAGCGACTGTATAGTACGTCAACACAAAATACGAACATTAAAACATATTATTTTATTAATATTCGCTTATTCCCATTCAATGGTACTAGGTGGCTTACTCGTCACGTCATACAGCACGCGGTTAATGGAATTCACTTCATTGACCAGGCGTACAGAAATTTTCTCCAGTACATCCCAAGGAATACGTGCCCAGTCAGATGTCATGCCGTCAATAGATGTTACTGCACGAATACCAATCGCATAGTCATACGTACGCGCATCTCCCATAACACCTACGCTGCGGATATCTGGTAAGACAGTGAAGTACTGCCAGATATCGCGGTCAAGGCCTGCTTTTTTGATTTCCTCGCGAAGAATATAGTCAGATTCACGAACAATCTCCAATTTCTCTTCTGTAATTTCACCAAGGACACGGATTCCGAGACCCGGACCTGGGAACGGCTGTCTCCAGACAATTTCATCCGGAATACCGAGCTCTGTTCCAAGCGCACGAACCTCATCTTTAAACAGTGTGTTCAGCGGTTCAATCAAAGTGAACTGCATATCTTCAGGCAGCCCGCCGACATTGTGGTGAGACTTGATCGTCTGTGCCGTTGCTGTTCCACTTTCGATGATGTCTGTGTAAAGCGTTCCCTGCGCAAGGAAGTCAATGCCGTCAAGCTTCGTTGCTTCATCGTCAAATACATAAATAAATTCATTTCCGATGATTTTACGTTTTTGTTCAGGATCAGAAACGCCTTTCAGTTTGTTCATAAAACGGTCCTGTGCATCTACTTTAATCACATTCATGTTGAAACCGTCAGCAAATGTCTTCATGACACTGTCCGCTTCACCTTTTCTGAGAAGCCCGTGATCAACGAAGATACATGTCAGCTGATCACCGATTGCTTTATGAATCAGCACGGCAACAACGGAAGAGTCAACACCGCCGCTTAATGCGCATAACACTTTACGGTCGCCGACTTCCTGACGGATTTTCTCAAGTTCGATTTCGATGAAGTTCTCCATCGACCAGTCGCCTTTACAGCCACATGCATCAAAGACGAAATTACGAAGCATCTCGTTGCCGTATACGGAATGGCGTACTTCAGGATGGAACTGAACTGCATAAAGCTTCTGCTCGTCATTACTGATCGAGGCAACCGGACACGATGGGTTTGTAGCCACTACATCAAAAGAAGGTGGAGCTTCAACCACAAGATCGCCGTGGCTCATCCATACGGTCTGCGTTAATGGAAGATCCTTAAACAGTCCCTCTGCCTTTTCAATATGAATATCCGCTTTTCCGTACTCACGATTTTTCGCCTTTTCTACTTTCCCGCCAAAGTGCATCGTCATCAGCTGCATACCGTAACAAATACCAAGCACCGGAATACCAAGATCGAAAATCCGCTCATCTGCACGGAAGGAATTTTCGTCATAAACCGAATTAGGTCCACCTGAGAAAATGATGCCTGACGGATTTAATTCTTTAATCTCTTCAGCTGTAATTGTATGTGGGTGCAGTTCACTGTAAACACCAAACTCACGAATACGTCTTGTGATCAGCTGGTTATATTGGCTTCCAAAATCCAGAACAACGATCATTTCCTGATTGTGCATCTCTTCTTTACCTAGCATGGGGTCACCTCATCAAGTAATATTTTTCTCCGGCATATGTGCCAGGTTATTTCTCCGGTAAATAGAAAAAGAACGCTCAACTGATAAGAGTCACGTTCTACTCTTCCCTTCAAGCGTTCTGTAAGGCGGTCTTTTACCAAAAGGAAAAGACCACCTTCATAGTCAGACCATTTACGGTGATCCGGTAGAAACATCCGACCCATATTGTCGGACATATATGAAGGGGGGCTATCTTGCTGTCATTAATTTTCACCATTTTAACGCCTGAATAACAGGTGGTCAACCGGTTGTTCTTTTAATTAAATCTTCCCATAATTCACGCATTTCAGGCCATTTGGCAGATGGGTCATCCTTGCGATAAATGATTCGCTCGTATTCATCTGTCAGCCTGCTCATTTCGCGGGATCCGAAAAACTCATCAATCTCTTTTGCATACGATCTCAGGGTCTGGTTATCAGAACGCTTTAAACCATATCTTCTGAGCTGCTTTAACAGCGCTGAGTAAGCATCCGGGTATACATCATCCCCGCGTTTCGATTTGTAATAATAAATTAAAACGTAAGGCATCCAGCGGAATCTGAGTCGGTAAATGATCACCCCTGCCAGAATAAACGCCACACCGATCAGGCCGGAGATAAAACGATTTTCTGACACAAATGTTTTAATACCATCCCACATATTCCCGAACAGTGATCCATCACCGGCAGGTCCGCCTCCGGCAGGCGTGTCCTCCTCAAGAGGAGCAGGCGTTTCAGGTGTTTCCTGTTCCTGTGGCTCAGGTGTATCAGGTGTTTCCGTTTCTGTATCCAAATCCAAATCGTAATTTAGAGATACGTTATTTGAAAAACCGACTGTCGGCTCAAACGGTACCCATCCTACTTCCGGGAAAAATACTTCAACCCAGGAATGGGCATTGTTGTTTGTAATCTCATAACGCGTGAGTCCATCTTCATTACGGGTGATTTCCTCACCCTGCGTATAGCCTTTTACCCAGCGTGCCGGGATATCAACTGAACGCAGCAGCACAACCATTGAGGTAGAAAAGTTATCACAGTATCCTCTTTGCGTTTCAAATAAAAACTGGTCAACATAATCCTGATCACCGGACGGAACCGGCACATCAAACTGATCATAGACGAAACCATTCCGTGAAAAATAATCCTCCACAGCACTTGCTTTATCGTACCAGTTGTCTTCACCTTCTGTGATTTCAACCGCCAGCTCACGAACGCGGTCAGGTAAATTCTCAGGCAGCTGCAAATAACGTTGCAAATCGCCCGTTCTTTCGTAATCCCCAAGACCGGTTGTATCTCTCATCGCCTGAAGACTGTAACGGGGTTCACGAAACTCCCACTCATACTGTTCAAGCTCAACTTCTTCTTCACCCTGATACGAAACGATCTTTTCACTGATCGAATCAACTACCATCCGGTCAGCATCGGCTTCAAGCACCTGATCCGGCGCGTACGGGTAAACGAGATGATTGTAAGTAAGATCCACTTCAATCGAGGCTGTCACAGGCTCAGATTCCTCATCGATATCGGAAATATTAAGCGGAATATCTTCCCCTACCGCAAATGCGGCACCACTTCCGTCAGATTCCTGAGACTGATCCCAGCCTTTCCCCGTATAAAGATCTTTCGTTTCAATACGCCAATACTGCTCGTCATTTGTAACCACTTCAAAAACTTTAGTCTCATCGCCGACAAATGGCCCACCAAGCGAAGAATCATCCTCTCCGTAACCGAGCCTGTTCACTCCGGAACCACTGCCTGATCCCCCGGCAAATGATTGTAGAAAAGGAACCGGATCCGGCCATATCGGTTCTGACTTTGGCGCAGCATAGGCAATAACGGAGCTGAAGGCAACCATCAGCGCAAGTGGAATCAGCCATTTCTGATACTGCCCTGCGGACTGATGCAGCCGCTCCTGATCGGTTACACGCTGAAGCGTCAGAAGACCCATTAACAGAAAACCGAATAAAATTATCCGGATAATCGCATTCGTTCCATCATACGGACTGAACGTATCAAGAAGTGTGACGTAAACGATAGTAAACAAATAAAATAAAAACAACTGCTTTCTGACAGCGAGCCAGTAATGAAGTAAGTACGTGCTTAACCATAGCAAAATAAAGAATAATAGACTCCGGTACAAATCACTGACATTATTCCAGTCCTGCTGAACGGTTAAAATCACACTTTCCCATACTGAGGCTAAGAACGCAGCCACCCACTCCCCTTCTCCAATAAAAGGGACTGAAAAATATAGCGTTTGTAAAACAATCACGACGTAAAGCAGCTTAATCAAGCCTGAAATCCGCCAATCGACCTCAAAGAAGTAAAGCAGCAGCGAAAGTCCGGCAAAAATAATAAAGAAAGACAGGTTATCTGTATCCGTAATCTGGTCAATCGGACGCAGCCACTCCCATAACAGGAAGAAGCTAAGTACGTATAAAACCAACAGCGTAACCGTATTCCATCCAAAGTCGGTTCTCATGCATGCTTCACCTCCTTGAACACAGATGAAAACTGACGTTTATTCAGTTCTTTGACAATAATGCCTTTTGAAGCAGCGAGTCCTTTCAGCTGTTGATCATCAGCATTCAGCGTCACAGCCGGATGGCGCACAAGAAAAATGACTGCAGCCTGTCCATTTTTGGAAATGGCACTCACCTGATCGACCATTTCTCTCGATAACCTTGATGTAACGATCATAAGGGCTGAGGCGCGAATTAACGATGTCGCGTTTTCTTTCAATACATCAGCAAATGCGCCTGTATGATCCCCCTGGACCTTGGCAAGATAATAATTCACCTGCTTCTGGTGGGCTTCACCACTTCGTACAGGCGCCTGTTGAACAGTGCTTCCCTGTGAAAAGTAGCCAACCTGAGCTCCTTTTTTCATGACACCCCGGGCAATCGATGAGGCCAGCACAACCATATCTTCAAAAGCAGGAGTTGGGGTCCTGTCGAGCACCACCGAGACGTCGTGAGACTTACGCTCTTCAAATTCCTTTGTTTTCAGATCATTTGTCCGTGCAAAGGACTTCCAGTGAATCCAAGATACACGGTCCCCGGTCTGATAATCCCTGACTCCGGTTGCCATCGTTGTATCCTGCTGGAACTTTACATTGGATGATGAGACACCCTGATCAAACCTGGCCTGAATCGGCTGATAATTAATATTAATATGAGCAGGATAAACAAGGATCGTCTCTTCGCACACCAGGTGTCTTGATTTCTGGATAATGCCGAGAAAGTCTCCCGTTTTCAGCTCAACACTTCTGAACGTATGCTCTCCACGTGGAAGATCCGGAATATCGTATTCCAAAATCAACTTTCTTCTAAACCACGGATTAACCATTTTTTTCACCTGGCCAATCTCCTGCGTGGAAAAAACATCGGTCGATACATGCTCCTGTACAATCATATAAAACAAAGGCACGGGTACTTTACGGGTCAGCTGAATCTGAACCGTCACATAAGATCCCGCCTTTAATTCCTTTGATTTGATCCTTCTGACAACCTTAAAATCACCAAGCGGATACAGCATCAGAATGAGCGAATAAAGTCCGAATGGGAGAAAGCTGTAAAACAAAAACCAGCTGACAAATCCACCCTGAAACATCGCATATGAAAACGTCCCTGCCAATAAAACGAGAAGCAGCAGCACCTTCCCGAATTCCTGCAGAAATGTCCAAATCGCTTTCATTATTTCGCCACTCTCTGAACTGGTACTCTCGTTCTTGCGACAATCCGTTCAATAACATCCTCCGGCTCGATTCCGTCATATTTCGCTTCTGATTTCAAAATCATTCTGTGTGAGAAAATGTATGGGATCAGGAACTGAATATCATCCGGAATCACGTAATCTCGGCCATGAAGCATCGCATACGCCTGAGCTGCCTTCATTAACGCAATGGATCCACGTGGACTTACCCCTAAATACACGTTCGGATGCTCCCGCGTGCTGCCTGCCAGATCCACAATGTATTGCTTGATCTTGTCATCTACGACAATATTTTTAACTTCTTTCTGAAGAGCCTGAAGCTCCTCAAGTGTAATAACCGGCTCCAGATCTTCAATTGGAGGTGAATGCTGAATTCGATTTAACACCTCGAGCTCTTCTTTTGCATTCGGGTAACCCATTTTCAATTTGAGAAGGAAACGGTCAAGCTGCGCTTCCGGCAGTGGATACGTTCCTTCATACTCAATCGGGTTCTGCGTTGCCATAACAAAAAACGGTCTGGCCAGCCTGTGAGTCACACCATCGACCGTTACACTGCCCTCTTCCATTCCTTCAAGCAGTGAAGATTGTGTTTTTGGTGAAGTACGGTTGATTTCATCCGCTAAAATAATATTTCCCATAATCGGACCCGGCCGGAACTGGAAGGTAAGCTCTTTAGGATTATAAATGGATACACCAATAACATCTGAAGGAAGTAAATCTGGAGTAAACTGAATGCGGGTAAACTTTGCGCCAACTGATTTTGCAAGCGCACGAACCATCATCGTTTTTCCGACACCCGGAACATCCTCAAGAAGAATATGCCCTTGTGCCAGGAGCGACACAATGCTTAATTCAGCAACCGTTCTTTTTCCTATCATGACTTTTTCAATATTGTGAAGAATCGTTTCTAATTTTTCATGGTACATGTTGGTTCCCTCCCATTTTCAACTCGATCTATTTCTATTAAACTTGCGTAAAAATGTATCAGTTGCAGCAGTACTTTCACCTGTTGGCAAAAAGTCCTGTTTTTTGAAATATACACTCTATTTAGAATATAAGAAAAAACAAAGTGTTACAACAGTAACTGACTACCCGGTACGTTTTTAAACAGAAAAAACCGGATTGAGTCGGTTTCCCTTTCTCAATCCGGTTTCTGAATCCAGGAAGCGGTGAAAAAGGGATAGTCCCATTATAGACCAGCCTGAATCGAATTAACCGCTATTTCCAGAAATCATCAAAAATGGTGATCGCCATATGACGCTTATGTTGTGTTTTCAAATAATGCTGCTCAATCTTTTCCCTGGCTTCGGATGATACTTCTTTACCCTCCAAATAATCGTCGATCTGATCATAGGTAACACCGAGCGCTTCCTCGTCTGCAAGCTGAGGACGATCTTCTTCAAGATCTGCTGTCGGTTTTTTGAGGTATAGATGCTCCGGGCAGCCAAGCTTTTTTAACAGCTGCTTGCCCTGACGTTTATTCAGACGGAACAATGGCAGAATGTCAGCTCCGCCATCACCGTGCTTCGTGTAAAAGCCGGTAACTGCTTCCGCCGGATGATCCGTTCCAACCACTACACCATTTCTCATGGCAGCAACGGAATACTGAACCTTCATTCTTTCACGCGCTTTTTCATTTCCCTTGGCAAAATCACTGATGTCAATGCCTGCCTGTTTCAATGATTCGACACTCTGATCAACAGCCGGCTTAATGTTTACGACCAGCGTTTCTTTCGGGTTAATAAAACGGAGCGCATCCTGACAATCCGATTCATCTCCCTGCGTGCCATAAGGTAAACGGACAGGAATGAAGGAATACTTCTCTTCCCCCGCCTCTTCATTCAGCTCATCGACTGCCAGTTGTGTCAGCTTTCCTGTTAAAGTAGAATCCTGACCGCCTGAAATGCCCAGTACAAATGACCGGATGAATGTATGCTTATGTGCATATTCCTTTAAGAAATCAATACTCTTGCGAATCTCTTCTTCAGGATCAATAACGGGCTTAACACCCATCTCTGCGACGATTTTCTGTTGCAGTGCTGACAAAACAAATCACCTCTATCAAATATTTTGTGCTTTTTTAACGGCCTGCTTGACCTCCTGAATGTTGCGCATCTTATTATCCCAGCACTTCTGACTGAGATCGACCGGATATTCTTCCGGATTCATTGAACGCTTATACTCATCCCACAGTAAATCCAGGTTCTCCTGTAAATAATGCTTAATGTCTTCCGGGGAAGGATTATCATAACAAATCTCACCATTTTTAATGACGGTATGATGGAGATCCTTCGCTTCAAAATTCGTGACAAACTTCGTCACGAACGTATGAACCGGATGGAACATTTTCAGGTGGTCCTCTTCCTGAGGATTTTCACCTTCAAGGGTAATGTAATCGCCCTCTGACTTATTGTTTACCCGGTTTATGATGCGGTACACCCGTTTAAGTCCCGGGGTTGTTACTTTTTCAGCGTTACTCGAGATTTTAATCGTATCGACCATGTCACCGGACTCATTTTCGATTGACACCAGCTTGTACACTGCACCTAAAGCCGGCTGATCGTATGCTGTGATCAGCTTTGTACCGATGCCCCAGATATCAACGACTGCGCCCTGCGCCTTCAGGTTTAAAATCGTGTACTCATCAAGGTCGTTGGAGGCAATGATTTTAGCGTCCTCAAAACCAGCCGCATCAAGCATTTTCCTCGTTTCTTTTGATAAATACGCAATATCCCCACTGTCGAGACGGACACCGACAAAGTTAATCGCATCACCCATCTCCTTCGCCACTGCAATGGCAGCAGGCACCCCTGACTTTAGCGTATTGTAGGTATCAACTAAAAACACACAGTCTCTATGCGTTTCCGCGTATTTTTTAAAAGCGGTATACTCATCTCTATATGCCTGAATCATGGCGTGGGAATGCGTACCCGCTACCGGAAGACCGAACATCTTACCTGCACGGACATTACTCGTCGCAGCAAAACCGCCGATATATGCAGCGCGCGTCCCCCACACTGCAGCATCAAGCTCGTGTGCCCGGCGCGTTCCAAACTCCATCAGGGTTTCATTCCCGACCACCTGTTTAATCCGCGATGCCTTTGTGGCGATCAGCGTCTGGTAGTTCACGATATTCAAAAGCGCTGTCTCGACAAGCTGTGCCTCAATCAGCGGCGCTTCCACCCGCATAATCGGCTCATTGCCAAAAACGAGCTCCCCTTCTTTCATAGACCGGACCGTTCCGGTAAAACGGATTTCCCGAAGAAACGCAACAAAGTCCTCTTCGTAACCGACCTCTTCCCTTAAATACTGGAGGTCAGTCTCACTGAACCGGAAATCCTTTAAATAATCCAGTGCACGTTCAAGACCGGCAAAAACACCATAACCATTTCCAAACGGTAATGTACGGAAAAACAGCTCAAACACCGCCTGCCGCTCATGCATACCGTCCTCCCAATACGTTTTTGCCATATTAATCTGATACAGATCAGTGTGCAGCATCAGACTGTCATCCGTGTACGAATCCCTCATATCCATTATCTCCTTATGCCTTACTGTACTGTCGCCCCAATCGATGAAGCAAAATGTTCTAGTGCCCATTCATGGCCAGCCTGATTAAAACTGGCAACCGCTTGTTTATGAACCGTTACGTGAAAGCCTTTATTATAAGCGTCAACTGCCGTATGCAGCACACAAATATCGGTGCATACACCCACTAAATGCAGCTCCGTAATCCCACGCTCTCTCAGCAGCTGTTCCAAATTTGTACCGGCGAAAGCACTGTAACGCGTTTTATCTATATATATCACATTTTCATCATCTTGAATCATATCATACAATGCCTGTAGCGACCCATATAGATCCCTGCCCTTTGTGCCACGAATATTATGTGGAGGAAAAAGCTTTGTTTCCGGGTGATGAGGGTCATTTTCATCGTGCAGATCGATTGCAAAAACAACAAGATCCTGACGCTCATGAAACTCTCTTGTCAGACTGACAATCTGATCTTCAATGTCCTGTCCAGGCTTCCCGCATGTTAACGCACCATTTTCTGCTACAAAATCAAATGTATAATCAATGTTTATTAAAGCTCTTTTAGCCATCATGCCATCCCCTTTAATTATGTATTCGTATAGTTGGTATGCTCAATTATTCACTTATTATTTTAGCTTTACTTGTGTAAAGACACAAGAAGTGAGGTTTGGGGATAGGTTGATTTCGGAGAAGTATTGGATGGTTGGATAAGGGCTGTGGGGCTGTGGGTAGTCAGGATACTTGAATATGGGGTGTGGCTTTGATTGAAACCCAGGGTGCTTGGATAAGGACTGCAGCTTTAATTGAAACTCGGCACGCTTGAATATGGGGTTCGAGTTTGATGGAAATAAATTTTCAAACGAAGGAATCAGTGTACGGGAATGATTGAATCGTTAAACCTTGTGAAGGAAAAATGGAGACTCGGAGAAGCAGTGATGGAATTATTTTTTCAAAAGCACGAATTAAATCCCAGAAAGATGGAATTATTTTTTCAAAAGCCTGAATAACTCACTCGAATGAAGGATTCCTCCAGGCAGCCACTCCACCATCCCCCCCAATTTGCCGCGAAAACCAACCTCCTTCATCATCCAGTCCTACTCCGCGTCAAACAATCTTGAACAAAAACAACCGGAACCACTCAAAGCGCAATCCCGGTTGTTTCTCTTATCAAATGAGCACTAATCCAAGCCCAATCACAATCCCGCTTACAAACAAAACGATTAAACAAAAGCCCATGATATCCTTTGCTTTCAGTCCTGCAATGGCAAGTGCCGGCAGGGCCCAGAATGGCTGGATCATGTTTGTCCAGGCATCTCCCCATGCGACTGCCATCGCTACTTTTGCAGTACTCGCATCGAGAGCAATTGCGGCATCCATCATGATCGGCCCCTGTACTGCCCACTGGCCTCCACCCGATGGAACAAAGAAGTTAACAATGCCTGCGCTTAAGAAAGCAAACAGTGGGAAAGTTACATCTGTTGAAATGCTGACAAACATATCAGACATCATTAAGGTCAGTCCTGATGCTGTCATCATCCCCATGATTCCAGCGTAAAAAGGGAACTGAATAATAATGCCCCCTGCTCCTTTCACCGCATTTTGCACTGCATTTAAATAGCGGCGCGGTGTTCCATGGAACAGGATACCGAGGAATAGAAACAGAAAGTTAACTAAATCAAGATTCAGGGCGAATCCATTCTGTACAAAATAATAGGTCAGAAAAGCCAGACCCAGCACGCCTATGACCATTGATAAAATCCAGCTGTTTTCAAGCTTTTCTGCAGGTGTTAAAGGCTCTGCCATTGTAACAGCAACCTCATCTTCTTCCAGAACAGCAGGATCAACGGTGACGGTATCTTCTTTTGCCGGCATCATCAAACGGTTAAGCAGCGGCAAAATCACAATAAGTGCAAGAATAATAATCAGATTGTAACCCGCGAAAATCGTTTCACTCGTTGGAATGATCCCAATCTTATCTACTAACGGATGCCCCTCTGTTGCAATGGATAACGGAGTGGAACCTGAAAAGCCGGCGTGCCAGATCAGAAAGCCTGAATAGGCACTGGCAATCAACAGGCGGTAATCCACCCCCTGCACTCTTTTCGCCAGTTCTTTTGCAAAAAGCGCGCCAATGACAAGTCCAAACCCCCAGTTAATCCAGCTGGCAGCAAGTGAAATCAGCGTTACCCAGATGATTGCACTGCCAGGTGATTTTGCCACGGAGGCCAGGGAACCAAGTCCCTTTTTAAAAATCGGACTGCTTGCTAATACAAATCCGGTTACGAGAACCAGAACCATCTGCATGGAAAATGCTAAAAGTGCCCAAAAACCTTCTCCCCAAAAGGCAACCATTTCTACAGGTGTTGAACCGGTTAACCCGATCCCGAGCGCAAACACAACAAGCGTCAGGATCACGACAAATAGGAACGGATCCGGCAGCCAACGCTCCATTAATGAATTGGAAAAACGAATCACTCTTTTCATGCTGATTTTCTCCCCTTTGTTCAGTTTTTCAATTTCTCCACAGCAGACACTATTCGACACTGAAAATGAAAACCCTTTCATTTTTAAGGAAAAGTTTGAAATCAGCTTTATATAGATCAATGTAAGAAAGCTGCTCTCTTATTTAAGGACGGCGGCTTTTCTATGTTTTGCGGATGAAGAAGTAGAGGTTCGCTGGATTTTGTGTGAGGTTCGTAAAATAGGGTACGTCTTTCGCAAGATAGCGGTGCACGTTCGCAGGATATGAGACCTGTTTCGCAAGATTTTAGTATTGGTTCGCAGAATTGTGACCATATACCTATTACTCGTCTACAAATAATGTAGCGTGTTACATTTCCTGAAACTCCTTCTGCGAATATTTCTACTTCCCGAGGGTCATACTGAAAGGCAGATTAAGGGATTGAAAGGTGATGGATAACATGGAGAAACGACCAGCATATTCCTCCTCATACTGGCTGGAGGAAGAAAATCAGGCAGGAACATTTCCGCCGGTTCAGGAGGATCTCGAAACAGAGATTGTGATTGCAGGAGGTGGATTGACCGGCATTACAACGGGCTATTTGCTGGCTCAAAAAGGTCATAAGGTGATTATTCTTGAAGCACGTGAATTGTTCAGTGGTACAACCGGCTATACAACAGCTAAAGTCACTGCTCAGCATGGACTCATTTACGACGAGCTGATTTCACATATTGGATTAGAGGGCGCACGCAAGTTTTATGAAGCCTCCAATCAGGCATTAAATTTCATCAGCACTTACTGCAGCAGTCAATCGGAAAAGTATGATTTTTCATTCCAGGGTGCCTCTGTTTTTGCCACAAATGATGATGAACAAAGACAAATTGAATTGGAACAGAAAGCTTATGAAAAGCTTGATATTCCATTTGAAATTGCCAGTGGGCTTTCATTTGATGCCACCGCTAAAACGGTTTTAACAATGAAGCAGCAGGCTCAATTCCATCCGATCAAATATTTAAAAGCACTTTTAGAGGAGTTTATTCAATTGGGCGGAAAGGTATTCGAACACTCTCCTGCCGTCAGTGTCGAGGAAGGCAGTCAGATGAAGGTTGTGACGGCAACTGGACGAAAGATCACGTGTCAAAAGCTGGTTGTGGGATCACACTTTCCATTTATCGATAAAAAAGGTGCTTACTTTTCACGTCTTCAGCCACAGCGATCCTACCTGATTGCGGTTGAGCCCCAAAATGAATTCGAAGGTGGTATGTATATCACAGCTGGCAACCCCGTCAGATCTATCCGTCAGGCTGCAGGTCAAGATTCATTTATTATGCTCATTGGTGGTGAAGGTCATGTAACTGGCCGTGAATCAAATACCCTGTCCAATTACCTTGCACTCGAAGCTTATGCTGACGAAGCTTTCGGCATTAAACAGTATCTTAACAGATGGTCTGCACAGGATCTAATAACACTCGATAAAGTGCCGTATATCGGTCCAATTAATCAAAGCTCTCCAAACATTTTCGTTGCCACAGGCTATCGTAAATGGGGAATGACTAACGGAACGGCAGCTGCCCTTTTACTGTCAGATTTAATCGAAGAAAAAGATAATCCTTATATAGATCTATTCACACCGTCCAGGTTTAAGGCAGATCCGTCTGTTAAACAGGCATTCGCTGCCAACATGGAAGTAGCGGGTGAACTCATCAAAGGAAAACTGGAACCTGCTGATAAAACGCTTGATGAGATGGAAAATGATGAGGGAGCCATTGTGAAAGTAAACGGACAGAAAACAGGCGTCTATAAGGATCCTCAAGGTCAATTTCATGCTGTTGATCCGACGTGTACGCATATGGGCTGTGAATGTAACTGGAATGACGGTGAGCGTACATGGGACTGTCCGTGTCACGGATCAAGATTTTCCTATACCGGTGAAGTCATTGAAGGGCCTGCTTTTATGTCCTTAGAAAGCATTACCATTGATCAAACTGAGTAAAGTCGTCCGACCTGCACATAATACGGACTGACTTAACAAAGTCAATTTGCTTACAGGGGGATTATAAATGGGAATTTTGAGCGGGTCACCAAAAGATGAACCAATGCATTACGGGGAAGTGTATGGCGTCTGGACTGCACTGTTAACGGTAAACGGCAATGTCGCCGCTTATCAGACAATGCGTAACCACGCAGGAGACCGGGATCTTCAGGAACTTCTGGAGGAAGCGATCAAACTAGGCGAACAGGAAAGCCGCCAGCTTGAGGAGCTGCTTATTGAGAACCAGATTCAGGTTCCTCCTGCACCGCCAGCCCGGGCAAAGGCAAACCTTGATCAGATTCCGGACGGCGCACGTTTCCAGGATCCTGAAATTGCAGCATCGCTTACGATGAGCACAGGAGCCGGGATTATCGCAGCGAGTCAAATGATCACCCAGTGCGTGCGTGAGGATATTGGACTTATGTTCGCACAACTCCACACACAAAAAGTCGCATTTGCGGCGAAAAACCTGCGAAACAGCAAAGAAAAAGGCTGGCTGATCCCACCTCCACTTTATCAGGTAAGAGAAGTGGAATATCAGCGTTAATGCCTTAAGAAAGAGCTGGAACAATACTCTTTTTTGAGCGTTGTTCCAGCTTTTTTAATTCCAAATGCAATGTGCAGCAAGTCAAATTCAATCCCGCACCATGAAAAAGACCGTTGCAATGGATACAGAAAGTTGCATTTCCAAATGCACTATCTCTTCAGATTTTCCCTATCGAAAAACCTTCGAACAATAAACCTCCGTGAGTCTGGAGACTTTCTTCCACAAGCTTCTTTACTGCTGCTTTATCCCCACTCGTATATAGCTGATCAAATGCTTCAGTGAATGCCTCTGCATAATCAGGATCGAAACGCTTCAGCTCACGAATCATCCATTTTGAAGACCCTATCCATCTATTGTTCACTCTCAGCATAAATTCCTGTAAGAGAATCGAGAGCTCAGCTGTGATCATTATGTCTTCCCCTCGATCATTTGAACCCATCAGATCGTCCAGCAGATCAGTGATCATATATCGTTTAAGCGCAACTGTCGATTCACTCCATGGTGCCGGGCCCTTTTTTAACATCAGATCCGCTTCCTTTCTGATCTGATCCAGTTCATTACTTCTCTTTAAAACGATTCCACAGGCGACCATATGCGGCATGGAAGGTTTTCCATGTTTACAGTCGTCCTCAAAAAAGTGAACATATGAGTTTAAATTATGTACGAAAACTTCAATAGGCCAATCGTATTTAATCAAAGATTCCCGATAGGACTGTTTGATTCCCGGATCAAACACCACAATATCAAGATCAGACGTTGGAGTAGCCTCCCCTCTTGAAGCGCTTCCTGCTAAAACAGCTGCATTGCAATCAGGGAAATACTCATTAACAAAAGCTTTTGACGCCTGAATTGGATCTAATCTATTCATCATTAACACCCCTACTTGTCTATTATTTCCCCGGAAATAAATGTACATTTCCAGATGGAAGTTTGATATGATAATTACTCCTAATTTCTTCTATAAATGAGGTGAAACTTTGAATCTTGAGATGTTACCGGTTCATACGCAAGAAATAGTTAATAAGGCCAATAGTGTCTTCCTAAAACATATTGGAGAAGATGTGCTCTGTTTAATCCTTCATGGTTCTGCTGTTAAAGGTGGGGTTATTAATGGATCCAGCGATTTGGACCTTAAACTGTATGTTAAAGATCAGCTTCTCAAAAATGGGAACCTCCCTGCAAAACTGATCTTCGATATTCAAAGAGATCTTCAATCCATTAACTATGAACCTTTTAACTACATTCAATGTGATGTTCATAACGATCATTTGCCGGATGGCTTTATCGGACCAGTTCCCGGGAGTTATGTAACCGTGTCCGGGCATTTACCTGTCCCTGAAGCAACCCATGAGCAATTAAAAGAAAGTGCTGTTGTCTCATTAAAAGAATTAAAGACAGCTCCGCCTTTTCTCATGAATCTGCTTGATCTCGGGCATGAAAGAATTGATCGTACCGTCAGACTGATGAGTACCCAGCTCTTTCCTTTACTTTACCAGGTTGTTACGTTGACAGAACAGGATTCGATCCGTGTGTGGAACCTTCCTAAAACAGAACTGGTCCCCCTGCTCCCTACAACTGAACTTCAGGAAATTGCAGCAGATTTTTTTGATCAATTAACAGCTTATTACGTTCAAAAGAGCGACGCCAAAGCTCTAATCCTGATTGAAACAGGTGTGGATTTTTTCATAGAGTCAAAAAGCTGGTTTGAACGTGGTTACCTCCTGAATAAAGAGAGATAATTGTTTGATATTCTCCCTTTCAAGATCTGATTCTTTTAAAGTACCTTTATAGCATTTTATTATCTGTAGGATGATCTGCCTGTAAGAAGCGGGAACTTTATTAAGGGACCATTCAGCTCCTTCAAGTTTAGAGCAGATGATCCCCTCGTGTTCATATCGCCAGTAGCGAAGCAGATTAAGACTGCAGTATATCGGATCCTCTGTTATGTGTAGCAGGCAGTCCTTCATTTCGCTTTGAAGAGTTATCAGCAAATCTTCCGAATTGTATGAAGGAAATGCGTCTTTTACCGGTGGACCAAAAAGTGTTAAACCCGCCTGATGAAGAACTGCAAGATGTGCCGTCAGATCCGGATCAACTCCGCTATTTAAAAAGGAGTCTAATACTGTTTTCTCTTCAAATATTGGACGCCAGATTTCACTGTAATGGTATTCATATGTAGCGGGATGAATCCACTTCTCAAGCGTCTCCACTTGTAAAAAGCTTATTTCTATAGGAAAAGGCTGATTTGATGTTCTTAGTATAAAATCAGTTAATTGTTTCGCCTGTTCGTTTGTCATTCGTTTCGTGATAACGCCAATTAAGTCAAGATCACTGCGATGATGCTGAAATCCACCGAGTGCCATAGAGCCATGAAGATATATTCCTTTAAGGGTATCTCCAAGAATATTTTTTAGTTCTTCTGTTATATAATCTATTTTTTGTATGACACTCATTACAATCCCCCATTTCCTATAAATGTATTTTATCAAACTTTTATTCTATCTTCACTACACTATCGTAAAGGACTGATCTTATGAGAAATCGCGGCTCTGTTATTTTGATTGATCAAAATCGGATAGCATTAATAAAGCGGGTTCGTTCGGGACAAACGTATTATGTATTTCCTGGTGGTGGAATTGAACCTCACGAAACCCCTGAGGAAGCAGCAAAGCGGGAAGCTTTTGAAGAGCTTGGGATACGCGTTGAGCTTGGAGAACTTTTCACGACCGACTATTTTGACGGAAAACAGTATTTTTACCTGGCACACAGAGTCAGTGGCGTTTTCGGTTCAGGTCAGGGAGACGAATTTAAACAGGGGGATAACCGGGGTTCCTATGAGCCAGTCTGGTTGAAGATAAGTGAATTACCTCAACACAATGTGTTACCGGAAGAAGTAGCACAAAAACTTTATCAACAGGGGGAAGCCATATGTTCGATCAGCATGGGTACGAAATCAAATTAGAATGGGGACGGCGTGGAGCACGTGAAGCGGCTGAAAGAGGAGATATTATCATTATCGTTGACGTATTAAGTTTTTCATCAACAGTCACAGCTGCTATGAATGTACAGGCAACCATTTTTCCCTATCCGCCGTCACAAGACGGTAAGCGTTATGCAAAAGAAAAAGACGCAGAGTATATTTTAGGAAGAGCAGAGGCAGCCAAACGCGGACTGCCCACACTCTCTCCTGTTACCTTTGGCAGCGAACATGCCAATAAACGTTTTGTTCTGTCTTCTTTGAACGGAGCTCATTGCACCTGGCTCGCAGCAGACGTTCCCGCTCTGCTGATCGGATCCCTCAGAAATGCAGCAGCAACGGCAAAGGCAGCTAACGAACTTCAAATGAAATTAAGAAAAGACATCACCCTCGTACCATGTGGTGAACAATGGAATCAGCCATTGCAGCATGAGGATTCATTACGTCCATCCATTGAAGATTATCTGGGAGCAGGAGCCATTCTCGCCGGACTTACAGGACGCATCTCACCTGAAGCAGCATTGTGTAAAATGGCTTTCGAACATGGAAAAAGCGAGCTTGGCGAGCTGATTTTCGAATGCGGAAGCGGCCGTGAACTGCGCGAGCGCGGATTTGAAGCCGATGTGCACTACTGTAGTCAATTAAACGCAGATAACGTTGTGCCCATCCTGAATAAGGATCATTTTATAAAGTATTAATCCTGCCTGAATGCATCCTGACAGTAGCGCCGGAAATTTTCATCCTTTAAAATCGCTTTTTGAAATTCATTGAGAGATTTCGAGAGTCTCACCTGATCGAGTAGCATGAGCTGATCAGTAAAAAACGCCGCTTCTGTCCGGTTTCCTTCAAGGTCGGTTGCATACATAGAGAATGTCAGCACCATGGCTGTTGATCCGCCCTTTTTACCCGCATGCTTCAGCCATGTTTGGTTCTCAGGACTGCTCATCAGCGGTTCAAGTAATGGATCAAGATGCTCATGAACCTCCTGACTGAAAAATGTTTTATCATTGAGCTTTTTCATAAAATCGGCATAGCTTTTCGCATTTGACCGTGGCAGGCGATCAGACCAGATTTTCTGAACATCCATAATCAGACTTTTGACCAGCATAAGCTTTTTATCTTTCGGTAAAGGCTTTTCCAACCATTGGTTCATGATCTCTACAGCCTTCTCACGATATTCCTCCAACGGCATATCGCGAACCTTTGCAATCGCGCCAGTCAGCGTGATGTTTTGTTCCTCCATCAGTATGTAAGGGATGGCGAGAGCAGGTACAAACGGATAAATGTCTTCATGATCCGCAATTCCAATTTCAGCAGGAACCTCATTCACCCGCTCCAATCCTAAACGATGTAAAAGATAATCCGTATTCGCATTAGAGCTGTAATGCATCATTCCTTCCGCAACCTGAGCCAGCGTCACCGGGTCCTGATTGTTGATTTCTGACAGCCATGCTTCATGTGCCCCACCGTCCGTTTTACGAATAAAAAAGGAATTGAGCGTTGACAGTGAAATCTTTTCATTCGGATCAATTTCACCTGCCGCTGCCTGTTTCGCATAGGCAACAGCAATGATCATCTTTGCTGTACTGGCCAGAGGCAGCATCTTTTCCTCCTGATAAGAAACAACTGTTTCGTCATTTCTCACAATTTTAACGGCTGTATACTCTTTATTTTTCTTGATAAATTCAACAAACGCTTTTGGTGACATTCCCCGTGTTTTCATCATCAGAAATACGACACCGAATGCGATAAAAGAAACGAGTAAAATCGCTCCTATTGATACCCAATTCATGAAACAAACACTTCCTTTATAACAATATTGGCCATATAGCTAAAAAATCCGTCAATACAACTCGACGGATTTTTACACATACCAACATTATATAATCTGCTTTCCCATTTGACCAATTGCATAATGAATCCCATGCTGTAATGTCTGGAAGCAATCAAACCTCCCCAGGTTTACACCAGTTTGGGTGATTTCAACTGCCAGCCCTGCTGACAAACCTACCAATATTGTTTTAGAACCGATCAAATCAGCTGCTGAACCTATTTTCTCCAGCAGACTCGTTGTAAGATGATCTACACTTCCATCCAGCCCGGTTAGATCAAGAATCAGATAATCAGCTTTATATCTCGGAAGCTTATTTAATGTACTATAAACTAATTCCTCTGCTCTTTCTTCATCATATTTCCCCAGTAAAGGAACAACGACAACACCATCCAGTACAGGAATCACAGGAGATGAAATTTGTTTAATGACTTCCCTGAGACCCTGCGTCTTCTCTTCAACCATTCTCTCCAGCTCATGGATTCTCGCTGATTCCTTCGCTCTGGATAACTGGTGAATGTTTTTCTTTACCGTCGTGACGGATGGAAAATAATCAACAATCATCTGATCATGACCGTGTAACTGATCCTCTTTAATTTCAAACCAGATATTTTCATCCAACAGCCTCGAAAATACACCTGCGTAATGAGCAGCCAAAAATGGTCCTGTGGAGCTCTTCCCCTGTGAATGATTAATCCTGTACTCCCAGCTGTCTTTTATGTGAATAGAGAAGGTCTTTTTCTCTTCGTTAAGATTAACGACTTTCGCAAGTCCCCACCCTACCGCAGCATAAGTATCTGTAATCTTATGAGCAGCCTCTGCAGCGGTCAGTCCGTCAAAATAATCACCAACCACGGTACCCTGGCGAAAACCGGCTACCTCAAAAACCAGATGGGACGCTTCCTGTCCGGAAATTTCTTCGATGGTATCGAAAAACTCCTTCATCGCATTGCGAACCCAGAAAACGATTCCTTCCTGCCCTTCAAAATGGAAGATCCCTTTTTGCATATCCCATTGAAACTTACTTCCTGCTACATCAAGCTTTTCACCATAGTCTGCCATGTCATTCACCTTTTTTATTGTGACTTAAATTCACATTTCCCTCCTAACATAACAAAAAACCACATGAAAAGATCTATTTTTTATAAATAAAAACGGTCATGCCTGCTCAATGACTTCCTGATACTCATCCCACACGAGTTCTTGCTGATGACGAATCTGATCGCGCTGCTTTTGGAGATTTCCAATGGCTCTGGTAATTTTGGCTTTTGTGTCCTTCACTTTGCTAATCGACTCATTAATCCGGTTATGAATCGTCCACTCTGAAAAAATATCGTCAAGAAAGTAGTCTGCAAACGTAATAAACGATCCTCTTTCCACATCCATAGACTCAATCGATGCATCTTTAACATCCGTTAACTCAGCTTCAAAACGACGAAGATTCAGCTGAGCCTGATGAAGGGCATTTTTCGATTGATCCAGATCGTTATGTTTCATGGCCGTAACGATCATACCGCCCCCAAGAAACGTATCCCATGTAGACATGCCATGAGCAGAGTTCAACTTACTTAAGGCAAAATCCAATGATGATTCAGCTGCGTTACCCGCCTGAATCGCCTCTTCAATCTCATCAAGAAGTGCCCCCAGGTCTGCATATTGATTTAAGTGAAGATCAATCTCCCTTGCTTCTTCAAAGTTATTCAGTTTAATCCAATGCTCTTTTTCTTTTAAAAACGCTTCCCATTCATCAGATGCTGTCTCATAGGATCTGAGCTTCTCTTCGATTCCGTTCAGATCAATCCTTAAATCCTCCAGCATCTGTTCATGCTCATTCAGTTTTAATTCAGCCTTAGCTGCTTCATCATACTCTTTTTCCCTAAGCTCTTCATGCGTACCATTCCATTTGCGAACAACGTTTACTAAAGAAAAGCGATCCAGTTTATGCAGATCAAGCTGCTCTTTAGATAGACTTTTCTCAAGCTCTGCCTTTTTGTCTTCATGTTCCCTGAACTGCTTTTCAATCGTCAGGAACCGTTTTTCCAACCTGTCTTTTTCATCCACTCTTTTTCGAAGCTCAATCTGTTTTTTATCCATATCTGTTTTCAACATAATCTCCTCCGTTATCAATGTAATAATGATACGGTTTAAAATGGAAGAAGTTCCTGATTTAATGGAAATATTCTAACTTCTCATAAAGATCTTTGATATACTGAAATTACCAAATAAAAGGAGGGTATGGGATGGAGCGTTCCAAACTTATTCAAACAAGCTGGATCATATACGGTACTGCGCTTTTTATCGGGTTGATTTTTGTTGGGTTTATCTTTGTGGAAACAGCAGACACGGAAGCCGGTTCAGATGGTGATCAATCATATTTCGCATTTTCAACAGAGGAAATCAGCCTGTATGCAGGAATCTCACTCTTCTCTATCGCATTGCTTATGATCCTGTGGAACAGAATGACATCTCCCTACAACGTGGCTGCATTAACTTTTGTTACTTCCCTTTTCCTTCATAACCTGATCCTTTCCGTTACTGTGGGGTGGGTCGGATTAGGGGCCATGATCATCCTTATGTTCGGAACGTTAATCACCGCAGCTATGTTCACGTTTATCTTCATAGCTGATCGAAAGCTCAAAAACCAAATACTTGTTGAGGAGTGAACGTATGTACTGGGAAACCATGCCTGAATGGTTCTGGATTATTCATTATCTGTTTTTTCTCATAAGCCTCGGTACGGCTGTCTTTAGCTTATTTAAACGACAAAGGATCAAGCTGTCTGTCTTCACTATGATTGTTCTTGTATTCTTGCCTGTCGTCGGGTTCTTTTTCAGCGCTTCTGCCTCAAGGTCATTAACACAAACGGAATATGAGTTTTTATTCACTCAGCTTCAGGAAGGCTCAGGGACAGCCATCTTAATCGCTCTTGGTTATCTGTATTTACTGTTCTGGTTAATCAGCTTTTTCATTAAAAGTGCTCCTAGTTTTATTGGCAGGACGAATAGTGAAGTTAACTAAAAAACGTGCCTGATCATTCCTGACACGGCCTTGCGGTGAGCTTTACTGCCGTAAGTGCCTTCGGAATGACCAGACACTTTTGTTTTCAATCAATCCGGGTGCTCGAGTGCTGATCTGATGATTGTTCTATTAAGAAAAATAAAACATATTCAAGCATTTTATACCTTGTAATAACCTTATCGAATAACCAACATTTTATTTCTTCTGCATCAAAACAGTCCACAGAAAATCCTCACCAAAAACAGCTGAAGGCTGCTGGATTTTTTTCATTTGGCGGATGTCTGTGATGTCAAAGTGACTTTCAAATAATGAAATGAGCCGTTCTTTTGAATACCCGATTCCCCTGTTCATACTTCGCTCTTTATAAATGTCATAATCACTTGTCGCCACAGCACCGTCTTCATTGAAGCAAATGAGCCCAAAATGCCCGCCATCCTTTAATGCTGATTTAACCAGGTCAATATAAGATAACCGTCTATGAGGTGCAAGGTGATGGAATAAGCCGCAATCGTATATCAAATCATATGTATTTTCCTGAAGAGAAAGTGAAAAAACCGACTCGCAAATAAAATTAATGTCCACACCTTCTAATTCCGCTCTTTCTTTTGCCCAATTAATCGCACCTTCAGACAAATCCACTGCGTCCACCTGACAACCCTGCTTCGCCAGATAAATCGCATTTCGTCCGGGACCGCACCCCAATTCCAGCACTTTTACAGGTTTAGTCATGCAGCCCTCTATAAAAGCTGTCAGATTTTCATCCGGACCATCACACGTAAAAAAAGGAATATCCTTCGTGCGGTCTTCATAAAACGATTCCCAAAATGGCTTCGGCTCCCTCAAAAGATCATCCAGCGCTTCGTATAAATCTTCATTTGATAAAATAGATTTCATGAGTCATTCTCCTTAAATTTAAAAGTATTAAAGTCAACCATTCAAATGTTATAAATTTACTGTACCACAATCTGACAAACCCGACTCGACGATACAAAAAATTCGATATTCAGACAAAATAAAAAAGAGGGACCTCCCCTCTTTTTGACAAGCTATTTCACTTTTAAATAATGATCAACGGATTCAATTTTTTATTTTATACTCTTCATAAATGTCTGCTGGTTTTACAAAACACTCAGTGCCGGGGACATCCGAAGACTCCTGCGGCAGTGAAGCGACAGGTGAGACAGATGTGCGTAGCACAGCTGGCTCACCGCGCGGCCGCGGAAAGCGAAGGATGTCTCCGGCACGGTTTCAGGAATCCTATCAAGTAAAATAAAGCAAATAAATCACACCTGCCAACACAATCCGGTAAATCGCAAACGGAATCAAACGAATCCGGTTAATCAGCTTCAGGAAAAACTTAATCGACACAAGCGCAAACACAAACGCACTCACAAACCCAACCGCAAAAAACGGCAGCATATCCATCGTAAAGTACTCCCATTTACTAAGCAGCGAAATCCCGCTGGCTCCCATCATAATAGGCACAGCCATAATAAACGTAAAATCAGCCGCTGCCCGGTGACTGAGTCCAAGCAGAACTCCTCCTGAAATCGTTGAGCCGGATCTTGAAAATCCAGGCCATAAAGACAGGCATTGAATCAATCCGATCGATAACGCCTGCTTATATGTAATCTTATCAACCGTTTCAACCTTCACTTTTTTCCCGCTGAAAAGATCAGCAGCAATCATCAGAAAGGCTCCAACGACAAGTCCGATCAGTACCGTTTCCAGCGAAAACAGATTCTCATCAATATAATCTTCGAACAAAAGTCCAAGCACACCTGCCGGAAACAACCCCACAATGACGTGGGTCAGCCGAAGCTTTCCAGTCTCTCCCCTTGTCTCTTTGTTCAGTCCCAGCAAATCAATAAACCGCTGCCTGAAAATCACAACCACCGCTAAAATAGATCCCAGTTGAATAACCACTTTGAACGTATTGGCGACGGGACTGCCAAGAAACTCTGAGGATCTCAGCCATAAATCATCTACCACAATCATATGACCTGTTGAAGAAACCGGTGCAAATTCAGTTAACCCTTCCACTAAACCGAGCAAAAAAGCGACAAACAGCTCCCACATACTCATTCTATGCAATCTCCTTTTAAACAGATGAATTGATGTTAAGATATAAAGAAGAAAATCATACTTTATTTTCTATGGATAAAACAGGTGAAATAGACCTTATTATGTGTCCACTATTTTACATTCACACTGGAGGTACACTATGAATATACTATGGGATTTTGATGGAACGCTTTTCGATACATACCCTGCTTACTCGAAAAGATTACATGATGTACTGGTTGGTAAGGCATCTCAGGAGGAAGCATATACCCAATTAAAGATTTCCGCTTCTCACGCTTTGAATTTCTTTGATCTCTCTAATGAAGAACGCAAAACCTATGATGACCTAACAAAACAGATTTCTCCGGATGAAATGGTCCCTTTTAATGGCGTGGAGGCCGTTCTGAAGTCTGCAAATAAAAACGTCATCATGACACATAAGGATCAAAAGAGCGCTTTAGAGATTCTTGATTTTCATGGTTTTACTGACTACTTTACAGAAATCGTTACGATCGACCACGGCTTTCCGCGCAAACCGGATCCCGCTTCTTATCAGTACCTTCACGAAAGACACCATATTGACCTGGCAATTGGTGATCGTGAACTGGATATTATCCCGGCTAAGAAGCTTGGTATCGCAACCTGTTTATTTCAAAACGATAGTCAACTCGCAGATTACCACCTTGAAAACTATCACGATTTTTTCCGTGTATTTAAAAATGGACTTCCCCGGTGAGAAGTCCATTTTTTTATTTACGTGCACTCCAGTAAGCACCGTCTTCCATATGAACAAACGGCAGATCCGTATTTACTTCCCCTTGAATCTGTTCCAGCCTGAAGTCCTCTCCCTTAAGCCATTGTCCGAAATCAAATTCAACAGGCTCCTGATTGCCACCGAGTGCGATCCATGTCTTCATTTCACCTGGTAAATAGCCAGCTGTGTGTATCGTTCCAGCCCATTGATCATACAGCTCAGAAAAGACACCTTTGTCCTTATCGTTCATCAGACGAAACGCATCATAGGCGGTTGTGATCTGATCCCTCTGGCTGTTCATCGCTTCCATCCGCTTCATGGAATCTACAAGATGATGACGATTTTCCTGTTTCATGATCTCAAAATGATTCGTGCACACATCTGCCTCTCTGACCGCAACGCCACGCGGTGACGTTTCCACTACAAACGACTGATTGCTTTTGTCAAATACTGTGTAGCTGAACGAATGTCTGTGGGGAATTTCCTTCAGCATATCAATCGCTTCCTCAACGGTTGCACACGATTCCAAAATCAATCTTCCAATCGCACAGCAGATAAAACCGTCACCGGGTTTCTTACGGTGCATAAAGTTATATCCCATAGAAAGCCCATGTTCATTCATCCCATCCATTCGCCCTGTAATGCGCTGGGTAGGACCTGCGATCGCATAACCGGTATCAGTTGGCTGAAAAAAGCTGTATCGCCCTTCATACGTTTTCGGCATATAATCATAATTTCTGATCAAATAGCCATCACCCGTTAAAATCGAACACCCTGAACGCTTATAATCTACACGATAACCGCCAAACTCCATTAAAATTCTTTCCATCGGCCAGTCAAGCGCATCACGGAGGCCATTCAACTCCTCCCATAAACCCGGTGCAAATTTGACAATAGCCTGTCTCGCTTCCTCTATTTCAACCGTAAATCTCGGTTTTCTTACTCTCCACTGCTTTTCACGATTTTTGACAGTCCAGGAATCCTTAAGCTTCTCTCCCTGAAACCGACCAAAATCGTAATGTGTTCCACGAAATTGCAGGATCTCGCTATAAATTGATTTCATGCTGTTCCCTCCAATATTTGGCTCCTCATCAGTCTAAAAGAGATTCATCATGAAATCAAAACATAATCATCGAGCTGTTATTCTTGATTGTTTTACTCGGAAATGAGATAACCGAAACAGAGTATTGATAACTTTCAGATAAGTGAGGGAATATCATGTCAAAAAAACCCGTTGAAATCAGTAAAGACGGTTCATTTAAACGCCAGACGAACCGTTTTGTTACACCATTTGGATCGAACGACGGCGAGCTCCCTGTTGAAGCTGGCCGCTACCGCTTACTCTGGTCTGCCGCCTGTCCATGGGCTCACCGTGCAGTCATTGTAAGAAAGGTGCTGGGTCTTGAAGATGCGATCAGCCTTGGCAAAGCAAGTCCGCTTCGTCCAAAAATCGGTCGTGTTGACTGGGCGTTTTCGCTTGATGAAAACGATAAGGACCCGGAACTTGGCATTCAGTATGTAAGTGACGTTTATCTAAAAGCAGATCCTGATTATACAGGGCGTCCGACTGTGCCTGTAATAGTCGATACCACGACTGGAAAAGCTGTGAACAACGATTACTTTAAGCTGACCAATTATTTTGAAACGGTGTGGCGTCCATTTCACAAAGAGAATGCACCTGATCTTTACCCTGAAGCCCTTCGTCCTCAGATAGACGAGCTGAACGAAATCATTTTCCACGAGGTGAACAACGGCGTTTATAAATGTGGATTTGCCCAGTCTCAGGAGGCGTATGAAGCAGCATTCGATACACTGTTCGCCCGGCTGGATCAGCTTGAAGAACATCTGAAAACGAATCGCTTTCTCCATGGCAACTTCATTACGGATTCAGATGTAAGACTTTATACGACACTGGCGCGCTTTGATGCCGCTTACTATAACGGCTTCAATACTAATCGGAATCTTCTTCGTGAGTTCCCGAACCTTTGGGGTTATGCACGCGATCTGTATCAGACAGAGGGCTTCGGAGATACGACAGAGTTTGATGCGATCAAAGAACATTATCATCTGTCGATTACCATCAATCCTGATCAGACAGATGAACGCATTTTGCCAAAAGGCCCTGACCTTTCCGTCTGGCATGAAGCGCATGACCGCGAGAAGCTGAGTAAGCATCAGGACAAATTCCTGCGTTTTGAGGTGCAATAAGCGATGATCTTACGGAATGCACGTAAAGAAGAGCTGTCATTCATCAGAGAACAGCGGGTTCAGGCTTATGAAGAGCACAGTTCAAATATCCCTACAGAACATTGGGCAGCGCTAAAAAAAGCGATTTCCTCAGATGCCGATCAGCAGGAAGGTGTCGATCTGATTGTTGCTGAGGTAAATGGCGTCATATTAGGCAGTGTGGCATTATTCCCGGCAAAAACGGATGCTTACGAAGGGTATGTAGACGAGCTCGACTATCCTGAAATCCGTGTTCTTGCCGTTAGTCAGGAAGCCCGCGGGAAAGGTGTTGCCTCCGCCTTGATTGACGAATGCATTGCACGCACCAAAGCAAAAGGCTATGACTATATCGGTCTCCACACCGGAGAATTTATGAAAGACGCGATCGCCCTTTATGCGAAATACGGCTTTGAAAGAATGCCTCAGTACGACTTCGAGCCGGCGAATGACGGAATTATTGTAAAAGCGTTCAGGAAAAAAATCCACGGGTAAAAACAGGTCTGATTCAGACCTGTTTTTACTTTATACTTAGGCAAAATATTCTCTACCACTCTACCTCCTGCACAACGCCAACCGGACGATCTCCCTCTGCGTAGAATTCTGAAGGAATCACATTAATCGTTCTAATGTTTGTCGGATTTTTCTGCAGACGCTGTATTAACTCATTATGCTTCTCCACATCTAATAACAACATCCAATGCTCCACCTGATAAATCAGATCCACATACTGGTCAACAAAAGGATCATATCTCAGACGGATCGCCACATACTGATCCTCAAGCCCCTTCAGTTTTTCATTTCCCGGGAAAACATCAACCAGTTCTGCTGTACCCTCTGCAAAAAAAGGCTGATCTAAATGGTTGAATGTCTCATAAAAAAAATTCTTTCCTTCAAGTGAAACATTGTGCTGCTTCATAAAATCGGTTCCCTGCTCTGAAACAGGCGTAAATGAAGGTTTTACCATTTCGTATTCAACATCCCGGACGATCGCTTTCTGAAGATCATATCTTGAAGTGATATCATCTTCATACAGTCCAATCGCCTTAAGACGGACAAACCCATTTAGCGCATCCTCATATAGATCCGCAAACTTTTCACGGTCAAAATATAATGTCCAGTGATCGGTATAATCTGAACTCCATGAAGATACTTTCATCTTAAAATGTGTTTTTAATAATTGATCAGCTTCTGATCCATCCAGATGCTGCAGCAACTGTCCCTGACCTTCGAGGGCAAAATATCGTCCATTATGCGCATAAGGATCGTACTTCACATCTCTTGCTGAAATAGACGTTCCCTTTTCAGCCATAAACTGCTGTAATTCCTCTGACGGTTCAAAATCTCTGTCTTTTGTATACTTCAATACTTGCAAATCAGAAATGAATCCAGTCGCTGAAACGTCACCAGTTTCACGTTCCGGCGGAAAATACCCTGTGAGATAAACATCCGCACGTTTTGTTTTCAATTCCTCATAAAAATCTTTATATTCCTGCCGGTCAAGATAAAAGGTAGAAGTCCTGCCACTTTCATGCTCCGTGACATCAATCGCAAAACTTGCCCCCTCAAAACCTTCACCAACACCTTTATAAGTAGTCGTCAATTCAACCGTTCCCCCCATATAAAAAGGAACAGAAACATAGCTCTCTAAATCATTAAACACAACTTTAGCCGGCACTTCAGCCGCCGTTTCATCTGTATATTCTTCAATTGGATATAATAAATTTTTCGGTACCCCCTGCTTCTCCAAAGCAGAGAACGGAATTAAACGATTATGATGATCTTTTGGATTAAATGGTTCTGCTGCCTGACTTGCCGGCATACAGCTCGCTAATAGCAGTGCGAGTCCCGCTGTAACAATCACTTTATAAAACATATATAAAATTCCCTTCTTTAACACTTTAACAAGCGTAACAGAAATTTTACATAAGTTGAATGGTAAATGTCATTTTCGAAATAGAATGGTAATTATGTAACATGGGGACGGAGCGGATGTTCCTTTTATCGAAAAGGAACGCCCGCTCCGTCCCCCAGCAATTCAAACACATCATTCTCACGTCTGATCCAGCCATTACCCGTACCGTTTTCATCAGCAGCTTTATTTAAGGCAATTGCTTCTTCTAATGTCATCCAGACAGGTGTAAAATCAAGCTCTTCTTCATATGCATCAAGTTTTAGATCAGACTGATCAGAAGCATCAATCTCACAAATATAGTAGTGTGAAATCATCTCAAACAGGGTGTCTTTTTCAAAAAGATCCCGTTGATGCTCAATCACTTCCCCAACTTTCTCACCAACATGGCGGCATGTATATCCTGTTTCTTCTTTGATTTCACGTATAAGCGCCTGTTTATGCGTTTCTCCATTCTCTACCCCGCCTCCTGGCAGCTTAACGTCATTTACATTTGACCTTTCCACCATTATTTGATCCCCTTTAAAAATAATGGCTCTGACAGCCGTTCGTATTTTCTTTTTTGGTAAGTCCGGCAAATGATCCTGCCCGTAATATTTTCTAAACATGTTTCCATCCCCCTTTGTCTTTAAAAGTGTAAAATACCCGGACTCTGTAATCAGCCCGGGATAGCTCAAGATTTTTTAAGTCAATTGCTCTTCTTTCTTTAACCGCTCAAGAATTCTTCTCTTTTGGTACAGCATCGTACCAGCCTCAGCCAGATCCCCAATTAAAAACCGGTTGGAAATCGCACCAAAAAGAATACCGGCAACAGGCACCATCTGCAGCAGCTTTTTAAATCCAAATTGTTCTGTAAAGGTGAGCGTTACCTCTCTCCACCCTTGCAGTTGTGAAGCCATATCCCTTGATTTTGCTTCAGAATCAAACTGGGACAACTCCTTTAAAATGGCTTCTTTCCCCACTACATCAGCGAGTGAAAACTGAAGACATTTTAAAATAAACACTCTTTCTTTTTTGTCCTTAGGATCATAACCGTGAAGCATCGCAATTTCCTGAAGAGTGGTCAGTGACATCGCAAGAATTGCTGGAATATCAATCGCAAGCGTGAACACTCCACCGACTCCTGTACTTGCCCCCTGAACCGTTGCCGTCTGCTTCCTTCGCCCACCAAGCTTCAAAGAAGCCTCTTTCATCACTTCAATCGGCACATGATCAAAATCAGAAAGCTGCGTCACTTCCCAGCCGGACGTCTTCTCAAGAAACCGGAACACCGCTTTTTCACTGAACAAATACCGTCCACCCGTCTGAATAAAACTGCCCAGCTCATCAAGCAGCTCACCAATTTTATTCTGAATAAACTTCGGCGTAAACTTATCCAGCAGCTTAAACGGCAGGCGGATCAGCTTATCCCAAATCCAGCCACCCTTCTGATCCTTCTCCCATTTCTCAATCTTCTTCAACTCTGCTAAAAGCTCGTGCTGTGACTCCATAATCATTCCCGCCCTTTCCGTAATGATTATGTTACGGATGAAGATGGGTTAAAGATTCAAAACGGGGACGGAGCGGGTGTTCTTTTTTCAAAAAAGTAACACCCGCTCCGTCCCCCATGCTCACACCTCAACCCACCTCTCCTCCCCGGAACTCCTCAAAATCGCATCCACAATTTTCATATTGTAATGACCATCCTCAAACGTTGCAAAATCCTGTTTCCCCATTCCACTGTCTCTCACAGAGTCATAAAAAGAAATCATCAGGTTTTTCAGACAGTCCGGCCATCCCTCCTGATGACCACCCGGATAGTGAGCGTAAGTCCGGGCACTGTCTGTCAGCAGGCCTGGATCCTTCATTAAAAGCTGATTAGCCTCGCTACGCTTCCCGATCCACAGCTGATTCGGGTTTTCCTGATCCCATTCAAGCGTTCCGTCTGAAAGCGAAATGGTAAAATGAAGGTGATTTTTCTTTCCAGCTGTTACCTGCGAAACACTGAACATTCCTTTTGATCCATCCTCAAATTGAACGAGTACATTTCCTGCATCTTCAGAATGAATCTGAACCTCTTCGTATCGATCAGTTTCTTCGTTTGAAAAAGTGGAAGAATCCCCTTCAAGCGGTTTCTTTCTCATTGGATGAACGATGGACAAGTCTGCACATACACGCACGATCCGCTGACCAAGTACGTGTTGCACTGTGTCACACCAGTGCGATCCGATATCCGCAACCGCTCTAGATCGCCCATTCAGGTCCGGATCCATTCTCCAGCTGTAATCTGTATCATACAAGCACCAGTCCTGAAGATAGCCTCCTCCAATCAAATGAGGTTTTCCATATGAATGTGACGAGACCTTTACTCTGGCTTCTTCGATCATCGGATAATGCCTGTAGTTAAAGCACACACCATGCACCAGATTTTTTGATCGAGCCAATTCCAGCAGCTCTTCTGACTCCTCACTATTTAACGCCAGCGGTTTTTCTGAAAGCACATGTTTACCTGCCAGCAAAATCTTCTTATTCAGTTCATAATGCAATACATTTGGCGTACAGTTATGTACTACATCAATCTCAGGATTATGTAACAGTTCGTCAATCGAGTCATAAGCAAAAGCAAGCCGATATTCAGCCGCAATTTCTTCGGCTTTTTCAAATGACCGTGAAACAATTGCCGCCGCTTCCACCCCAGGCAATCGCTTAAGCGTTTCCAAGTGTGCCATTGCTGAAAAACCCGTGCCAATCACAGCTGCCCGAATCATCTTCCCCATCTGCACTCCCCCTGTTCTGAAATCTACTATTATTTTAAATGATTTTGTTGGATTTTTCAGAAATTAATAGGCAGAATTTTTAAACAGCATAAAACGGAGCACACATACGCGCTCCGTTTTTCTAATCCATTATTTAACAGGAATCCAAATTTCACAATAATAATCTTCACTCATCGGATCTCCATCCGGATACACTTCAAGATCCGGCGTTCCTGCATGCTTATAGCCACTGACAGGAAACCACTCTGAATAAATGCGTTTCCACATCCCCTGAATAGCATGCGGCATAGCACCTTTCACTCCGAAGACTGCCCATTTGGATGGAGGGAGCTCAAGCTTTTCAAATCGCTCATTTCCTTCTCCATTATGCGAGGCGGCAACCCAGTAATCCAATAAATAAGGCCTTTCACTGCTTTTATCCACACATACACCGAGCACCCCTTTGATTTCACCATCATTCATAGCCACAAGCTCGGCTGTCGTTCCATCCTGATTCACTTCCTGCCAGAGCTTCGGGATCTCTCTTGTATTTTCTCCGTTTTCCATCGATACCTCCCGCTTCACCCCTGTAAGTCTGATAGCCCCTTTTTCAATCATCTCAACATTCATCGCCTTTTCCCCTTCCAATGTCACCTGGATCACCAGGCGGTTATAGTATTTCAACTTTCCACTGCCACTTTTTGCTTCTCTCGGTGAAAGACCATGCTGTTTTTTAAATGCTTTTGAAAATGCTTCAGGAGTGTCATAACCAAACTTATAAGCAGCATCAATGATTTTAATTTGATCCCTGACAATCTCGTGCGCAGCGAGCGTCAGTCTTCTTTTTCGAATATACTCCCCGACAGGCATATTCGTCAGCAGGGTAAACATTCTCTGAAAATGAAACGGCGAAACATTGGCCTGCTGTGCAATCCTCTCTGTCGGCAGCTCCTCTAAAAGATGATCCTCAATATAATCAATAGATGCCTGTAAAGACTGGATCCAATTCATCAATATCACTCCCTGATTTCATCTTAATTCATCCGGGAAAACAAAACCTGTCCGTTTTTGCTTTGTGTGAACAGGATCATTTAATCATTCTCCATAAAAAAACGAACCCCATATTAAAAGGGTTCGTCTCTTTTCAATCATTTTCCTGCATAGACATTGATCGCATCACGAAGAAATGCGGTACCGCCTGGAATGTGTTGATCATAATAAGCGGTGAATCGCTCATCGCTGACATACATTTCTCCAAGACCTGCGTGCGCTTCTTTTGAATATTGTGGCCAGGTGTAGCTGAGCCATTTTTTATGAAGTTCAACGGCATTTTGTGCTTCCTCTGATGAAGGATTGCCCGTTTCAAAACCAAGCTTTAATTGCTCGAAAAAGCTTTGTTCAACCTCCTGCATCTCCTTATAATCTTCCTCCGACAGCCCCATCATCTTCGCATTGCTGTCATCGACTACCTGATCCCCGTACTTCTCACGCACTTCTTTTCCATATTTCGCTTCGTTATCCTGAATGAGTTTTTCTTTAAACCCTTCAAATTTTTCACGATCTGACATTGGAATGCCTCCTTCTTTACTTTCAATCGTCTTTTTCACGGTTGAAATGACTTGCTCAAGACGGGACTGTTTTTCAAGCAGGCGCTGATAATGCTGCTGCAAAGCCGAAACCTGATCAAATTCCGGATGATAAATGATCCGGATGATCTCCTCCAGACTCACCTCGAGCTCCCGGTAAAATAAGATCTGCTGCAGCAGATCCACTTCCCTCTGCCCGTAAATACGGTAACCGGACGAGCTGACCCTGGCCGGCTTTAACAGCCCAATTTCATCATAATATCGAAGAGTGCGGCCGCTGACTCCCGATAACTTCGCCAGCTGATTAACGGTATATTCCATGTGATCCCCTCCTGACAATCTCAGCATAAGGCTTGACGTAACGTGAAGGTCAACAGGTAAAAATAAAAAATTTTAAAAAGCCATTTCGGTTTGTGAAATGGCTGTTCGGAAGGCTTAAGTGGACAAAATCCGGATAGGTCAAATATCACAATTCTACGAAACACGCATGAAATCACGCGAACTGCCTCCCATATTTTACGAACCAGGCACAACATTCTGCGAAACAAAACGCAAATTCTTTGAACCTCGTCTAAAATCTTGGGAACCAGCTTACTCCTCAGCCAGCTTATACCCAATCCGCTTAGGCGGTTCATCCTCTTTCAGTTTCGGCAGCGCCATTAAGATAAAACTGATCTGATTCACGTGCTGGATCAATTCAATACGCGATCCGTTATCCAGTGTCCCCATAAACCGGATCAGGCTCGGATTATAATAGCCGAGATCCTGAATGTGAAACTGAACCGACTGTCCATAATTGACAAGCCTCGCTCCCACTTCATGATCTCGATCCAGCCCTTTCTCAAACTCTTTGATCATATCAACAATTTTTGTATAAAAAGCACTCGCATAATTCTCTTCAGCCAACCGCTGTTCAATCGGCTTTATAACGGAAGGATCCGGCACATTCGGCGGTTTAAATTCCATGACACTGCACTCCTTCATTTTGTGACCTTGTACTCTTTAACTATATTTTACCACGAATCATCTTAGTTACTGCTACACGATCAACTCACAAATAAATCCATCCATGCTGCCCATATCTGGACAGCATGGATGGATTTACTGGTTAAAATAGAGGCGGTACAATAAAAACACCAACGAGTAAACCTGCAACAAACAGCAAAGTACCTTTTATTTTATTATTCATCAAACCCCTCCCTAACATTTCCTTACAAAAAGCTTACCTTTATTGTTCAGAATGTTCAATTAAAATGAATTATATAATGATAGATCAAAAAAGTAATTAAAAGCTAAATTTCATTGATGGGATTACGAATGTGTTTCGCTAAATAATATGTATAGTTCACGAGATAATATTATATGGTCATAAAATTCTGATGAAGGTTTGTACACTTACAACGACCTTTCATGAAATTGTAAATTCACTAAGTGCCGGGTCATTCCGTAGACTCCTGCGGCAGTGAAGCGACAGGTGAGACAGATGTGCGTAGCACAGCTGGCTCACCGCGCGGCCGCGGAAAGCGAAGGAATGACCCGGCACGGCTTATGCATTCAGCACCATGAAAAACCACTCCATCAAAGAAGCGGTTCCTCACTCTTAAAACACTTCATCTCACCAGCAGATTATTCCACCACGACAATCTCATGATTATTGTACAGTTTTTTCACATTCGCATTGACGTTCTCTGTAACCAAATATGTTAACTCGCTTGTCGGACAAATAATATGATTGGAGACTGTATCTAATTTATCTGATGTCACCATCGCAAGAATTTCAGTTGAGATATTGGCCATTTTTCTTTTAACAAGCGCCTCGGAAATGCTTGGTACGCTTATTCCAATATGGGGATCGATGTTGTATACACCCATAATATAAAGGTCCGCTCTCATTGAATCCAAAGCTTCAACAGTATCGATACCTAAATTCACCATGGATTGTTTGAATAAGGTCCCTCCCACCATAATGACTTCGACATCCTGATGTTCTCCGAGCGCCATCGCAATTGGCGGACTATTGGTGATAACCGTGGCTTTCAGTGATAGAGGTATTTGTTTGACAAATTGTAAGTTTGTCGTACCGCCGTCAATCAGAATTACCATGTCATCATTGATAAAGTCCATCGCTTTTTTAGCCAGCCTCGTTTTGATGTCACTTGATATGTGCTGTCGTGTAGTGAAATCAACCACAGGAGGTCCAATTCTGAGCGCCCCGCTATGAACTCTCTTAATTAATCCCTTTTTATCAAGTTCCTTTAAGTCTCTTCGAATCGTATCTTCTGAAACGGATAATCTCCGGCTCATGTCGCTTGCGATAATTTTATGTTCTTCATTAAGTATTTGCAGGATATTTTGCTGACGTTCTTCTTTAAGCATGTTTGTTAACCCCTTTGTTCATGAAATATCATTCTTATTTTACCACATTTTATGCATTTAACAGCAACAAACATGCACAAAACGTGCTCAAAAACGCAAAAACAGGCTTTACATATTAATTGAAAGCGCTTATAATAATTAAAAACAAGCAAAAACAATTACAAGGAGGCACTAACGTGCATAAAAGAAAAATCGATATTGCGCCGTCCATTATGTGTGCGGACCTTTGCAATCTAGAGAGCAGCGTTAATGAAATTCAGGATTTAGGTCTTGACCTTTTACATGTCGATGTCATTGATGGATACTTCAGCCCGAGCATGCCACTTGGAATCGATACAATCAAACAATTAAAAACACGCACAAACATGAAATTTGATGTGCACATTATGGCAAAAGAGAATGAGTATTTTATTCAGGAAATGATTCAGCTTGGTGCTCACCAGATTACGTTCCATTTAGAGACGAGTAATCACATTGACAGACACCTGCAGCTGGTTAAGAAAAGCGGACTGAAGGCGGGAATTGCATTAAATCCTGCAACGCCACTATCAGAGCTTGAATACATCCTGCCTTTATGTGACACCGTTTTACTCATGCTGATCAACCCGGGCTTCGCCACTGATAAGAACGAAAAACAGGTTTCATATGCTGCACAAAAAGTTCAGGATTTGCGTCAGTTGATTGATGCTAAAGGATTAAATACACGCATTGAAGTAGATGGAAGAGTCTCATTCGAAACCATTCCTGAATTAGTGAAAGCTGGTGCAGATATTCTTGTTGCCGGAAGCACAAGCCTTTTTGCCGCGAACCAGAGCCTTGAGGAAAATAAAAAGCTGATGGACGAGCAAATTATGAAAGGTTTATACGAGGAGGTAAAATAAATGAACCAATACCTTGAATCAGTTGATGAGATCACGAAAGAGCTGACGACTACATTACAAAGCATTAATAAGGAAGAAGTTGCACTGCTGCTAAATGAAATCAGCAAGGCGGACAAAGTATTCTTCGTGGGTGTCGGGAGAGTGTTGCTATCACTCAAGTCAGTAGCGAAAAGACTTGCACACCTCGGAGTTAACACGTATATCGTAGGCCAGATTACTGAACCTGCTATTACGGAAAAGGATTTGCTGATTGTTGGTTCAGGCAGCGGAGAAACAGCCTTCCCGCTCATCATTGCTAAAAAAGCTAAGCAGCACAATGCAAGAGTTGCCCACATTGGAGCAAACCCTGAAAGCTCTATGAGAGAATTTGCTGACGTTTTTGTACGGATCCCGGTGACTACGAAGTTAAACAAACCTAATGAAATTCCATCCGTTCAGCCAATGACGAGTCTGTTCGAACAAAGTCTGCTGTTACTCGGAGATACGTTAGCTTTGATCATGATTAAGGAACAGCAAATTAACATGAAAAATCTTTGGGAGTTCCACGCAAACCTCGAGTGAGTGAAAATCTTTTACAAGGGAGACATGAAGATGCGCGCATTACACTTCGGAGCAGGGAATATCGGAAAAGGATTTATCGGTTATTTGCTTAGTAAAAATGGCTATGACGTTTGCTTTGTGGATGTTAATCAGCGGATGATTGACGATATTAATCAACACAACCGTTATGAGGTTGAAATTCTAAGTGAAGAGCTTCATATGGAAACAATCTCATCTGTTACAGCTCTAAACAGCATCACCCAGCAAAATGAGGTTATAGGTAGCATTGTTCATGCTGATATCATTACGACATCTGTAGGTGTTCAGAACCTTTCGAAGGTCGCGGTTATCCTTGCTGAGGGATTGAAAAAACGAGTGAAATCAAATCCCAGGGAAATCAATATCATGGCGAATGAAAATGCCATTCATGCAAGTTCAACCCTGAAAACAGAGGTTTATAAAAACTTAACTCAGGGTGAAGCCGAAGCCATCGACGAAATGACTTCTTTTCCAAATACTGCAGTGGATCGATTGGCACTTTCAAGGCCAGGCGATAACGGGGAAATCCCTATGGTAGAGCCCTTCTATGAATGGGTCATTGATCAATCCGAAAGAATTGAAGACCATCTTCCCCTTCTGCAGGGCGTAACCTATACAAATGATTTGCTGCCTTATATTGAAAGAAAGCTTTGTATCGTCAATATGGGACATGCCGCTACTGCTTACCTGGGCCATTTAGCTGGATACCAGACCATCAGGGAAACACTTGAAGATGCTGAGATCGCATTTATCGTAAAAGGATCGATGCAGGAAGCAGCCCGTTACATCGAGATGAAATTTGACGCCAATCTTGAGGAATTGAATGATTTTATTGATAAAATTTTGAGCCGCTTTAAAAACCCCCGTGTGAATGATGATGTGAAAAGAGTAGGCAGATCACCTATCCGTAAGCTTGGCAATAATGAAAGAATGCTGAAGCCGGCGTTAACATTATTCAATGCCGGGGTGCCTGTCAACTATCTGTCAGAAGCGATTGCTGCAGGCTTTCTGTTTGATAACCCCGAGGATGAAGAATCAGAAAAGCTTCAGGAATTCATTTCTGCAAAAGGAATCAACAAGGCGGTCGAAGAAATTAGTGGTATTAAAAACACTGAACTAATTGAAGAAATAAGCAACAAGTACAATGCTTTAAAGAAAAAAAGATTGTCTGTTTAGTCATGAATTAGAGGAGGAACTTAAGAATGTTAGCTGATCTTTTAAAAGGAAATATTTATTTTACGGATGAATTGCCAACATGGGAGGAGTCAATAAAAGTGGCAGCTGCCCCCCTCTTAAGTAAGCGCTTTATTACAGAAGATTATGTTCAGGATATGATCAAAAATGTACAGATCAACGGCTCATATATCGTGATTGCGCCTGGTATTGCAATGCCGCACGCTCAAAATCAGGGAGGAGTTTTAAAGACCGGGATCTCATTTCTAAAAGTTGAAAATAGCGTAACGTATCCTGAAGACAAAGAAGTAAACATTCTGTTTGTCCTTGCAGCTGAAGACAGTAACGGTCACCTCGAGCTGATCTCAGACCTGTCATCACTGCTGATTGATGAGGACGTCATGGAGCAGTTAAAACACGCCAATGCTGAAGAAGAGGTTATTAGTTTGATCAATTCACTTGAATAAACAATAAAGGGGATGTGAAAGAAATGACAAACGTGGCGAACTTTGAAGAGCATAGTCATACGCCGGAAAAAAAACCATCTGTCCGCGCTAAAATTCAGGCTGTTGGTGGATTCCTGACGAATATGGTATTACCGAATATCGGCGCATTTATTGCATGGGGTATTTTGACTGCTCTATTTATTCCTACTGGCTGGATTCCTAACGAACAGCTTGGTGAAATCGTTGGCCCGGCGATTACCTACCTCCTCCCATTGCTTCTTGCTTACACAGGAGGAAGAATGGTTGCCGGCCAAAGAGGGGCCGTGATGGGTGCGATCGGGGCCATCGGATTGATCGTCGGCTCTGATATTCCAATGTTTCTTGGTGCAATGATTATCGGACCTTTAGGCGGATATGTGATCAAGAAATTTGATCAGCTGATCGAAAACAGAATTCCTGCCGGTTTTGAAATGATCGTCAATAACTTCTCAATCGGTATACTTGGTTTCGGTTTGATGATCGTATCCTTCCTGTTCATTGGACCAGTCATTGAAAATGTAAATGACGCTATGACCTCGGCCATTCAAGCCCTCGTACAGACAGGCTTCCTGCCACTGCTTTCGTTAGTCAATGAACCTGCGAAAGTATTATTTTTAAATAACGTTATTGATCAGGGTATTTATTATCCACTCGGCATGCAGGATACGCTTGAAGCTGGAAAATCAATCTTCTTTACAGTTGCTTCAAACCCTGGACCGGGACTTGGACTATTGCTTGCTTTCACGCTTTTTGGAACTAAAATCGCAAGAAGAACAGCACCTGGTGCGATCGTTATCCACTTCCTTGGTGGTATCCACGAATTGTACTTCCCATACGTATTAATGAAACCACTTACAATTATCGGGATGATTGCCGGTGGTATGTCAGGGATTGCTGTATTCAGCTTCTTTGATGCCGGACTTGTAGCAGGACCTAGCCCGGGCTCTATTTTCGCTTATCTTGCTCTGACACCAAGAGGAAATTTCCTCGGCATCATTTCAGGTGTCTTAGTCGCTGCTGCTGTAACGTTTGCAGTAACGTCAATTATACTAAAGCTTGATAAAAACACAGATGATGAAGCTGACTTAACGAGCTCAATCGCTAAATCACAATCGATGAAGGCTGAAGGAAAACAGTTAATGAACTTTGCAGCTGACACTGCAACAACACAGGAAATCAGCAAGATCTCGTTCGCTTGTGATGCAGGTGCCGGAAGTAGTGCATTAGGCGCGACTACGTTTAGAAAGAAGCTGCAAAAGAAAGGTATTTCCGATATCGAAGTCAAGCATTACCGTATTGAGGATGTACCTGAATCATCAGATATCATTGTTGTTCACAAGAATTTATCGGATCGTGCAAGAATGGCACACGGTGATAAGAAAATCATTACGATTGAAAGTTACCTGAATGATCCGAGCCTGGATGAGCTTTTAGATCAATTAAGTAAAGATTAAACCTTTACCTATCATTTTAATCGTAAACTCAAAGATCCCAACCAAACTTTGTCATGATAAAGTTCGGTTGGGATCTTATTTATGTTCATTTACCACCAATAAACGATCCTTTAAAGCAGTTCGGGCTCTATGTTAAAAAATACTCCACATCTCGTCTTTATTAACCTTCCGCTTTTTTACACGCTTTGCCAGTCTCTGCTCCTCAACCTGCTTACGGCGGTCATTCATCTTGCTTTCGATGAGGCTTCTGTCCTGATAGTACATCTCTATGTTCACCTGCCTTCTGTTTACAAGCTGAGTTCACCATAATTCGCAACATCATAGTCAGAATCAGCCGGCTGTTCAGCACCTTCTACACTACCTTCTTTTAATCGGAGAAGCGCCTTAACCGTCCCTCTGATTTCTGGTGTATCTGCTATCATTGTGCCCAAAAGGTCGATGTGTTTAATCGTCGTTTTGAGTTCTGAGATATCCAGATCTTCTCCAAATCTAAGCTTTCCAGCTACAATGAGTGTGACCGGTTTATCGTAGGCTGCATACTCTTCTGTGGCCCACTGTTCATCGTTTTCAATCAGCACGTATTGTCCCTCATATGACAGGATTTCAGCCTCAATATTTGTCTTCTCGTAGAGCAGATCTTCAAGATTTTCATTTACCACAACAATAGAGGTCGTCTGGATTTGATCAATCGCCTGCTCCAACTGCTCACGGGTCACGTCGTTTTCAAAATAGATCGGTTTTGATGTCATGAGCTTTGCTCCTTTGAGGCGGCGCAACGTACGTGCTGAATAAGACTGTGATGAAGTCAGTAAAGTAAAACCTTCCGGGATTTTGACTGTTTCCCCGTTAACCGTGTGTGAAAGAGCGAATACAGCTGATTCCTGAGATTCATGGAAATAGAACAATCCATTTACAGTGAGATGTTCAATTTTTGTCTTTAATTCTTCAACAGATAAGTCTTTTTCAAGAGTCAACTTTCCGTTTACGGTCAGCTTCACAGAAGACTGTATTGAATCGAGGTATGCGTTAGTCAGCTCATGTTTCCCATTGATTGTTCTTGGCTTTTCACCTGAATACGTTTCAGACATGCCAGTCATATGCTTTACTTTGCTTTGAATGATTCCCTGCAAATGTACCGGAGAGACTATCGAGCCAACAACATATAGTCCTTCGATTTTACCTTGAAGGTCTTCTTCTTCAATGTCATCATCGAAAATAACACTTCCAACTGTAAGTAATTGAACGGGGTCCACAATTGACTGAAAGTATTGCCGTGACAGAACGGTTTCACCTGTAAGGGTTTTAAACTCTCCGTTTATTTCAATGCTTGCCCCAACGTTTTTACTTTTTAATGAAGATAACAAGTGAGCCGTCTCTCTCGAATAAATAATACAACCTACATTTTCAATGCTTTCGATTTCAGAGACCGTTTTCTCCGTCGCTTTCGTTAAATTAATGACTCCTACATTCCCAATTCGCTGTTTCTTCATGTTAGTCTTCCTCCAATTTCTTTTTTAATTGTTTCAACGCCTGACTTAATTTGTAGCGGACCGTAGCCGCAGGCAGTTGCAGCTGGTTACCAATCTCTTTACTTGATAATCCAATCCAGTACCGCTTAAAGATAATATCCTTGTATTCCTGTGACAGATCGGCAAGTAATTCTATTACCTCAATATGAGTAAATCTCTGATCCAGTCTGATCTGCTCAAAGTCATCCTCCCACCCCGTCAGCCGCTGCTCTTTTCTCCGGTCATCAACCAGCTGATTTTTCATCACCCTGAAAAACCAGGCACGCTGTTTATGAACAGGCAGGTTCTGCAGCATACTTTCATGAGCGAGAGATTTGATCACAGCTTGCTGGATCAGGTCATCTGCCTCCTGTTCATGTCTTGCAATTGACCTGGCAAACCTGCGCAGATCCGTTTCCAATTCCTGATACAACTCACTGGACTCCATCGGCTTCACTCACTTTTTCGTGGTTTCATGTATATAACGTTTCTGCATCGGAAAGTGTTGGACCTTTTTTAAAAATAATTTTCCCCATAGAAAAAAGCTCCCCTCAAAGAGAGAAGCTTTTCACCTTAATCCTCTACAACACCCGGCGTTTTAAAGCGTGGGAATTGAATGGCGATCGCGATGATCCCTGATAATGCGATCAGCATTGGATAAATACAGAATGGTACGATTTCCACTGGCGAAATGCCTGCGACACCCGCTACCGCGAGCAGCTGTGCACCGTAAGGGATGAGTCCCTGTACAGAGCTCGAGAAAATATCAAGCAGACTTGCAGATCTTCTGTTATCAATGCTAAATCGTTCTGAAATCTGTCTTGCAAGTGGACCTGCCGTGATGATCGAGATCGTATTGTTCGCTGTAGCAAAATTCACCGTACTTACAAGACCGGCAATCCCTGCTTCTCCACCACGCTTTGAATTAACGCGTTTTGTAACAGACTGAAGCAGAAATTCAATTCCACCATTCTGTTTGATGAGCTCTACCAGTCCGCCAAGTAAAATGGCAATCATCGCAAGCTCAAACATATTTGAAAATCCTGTTCCAATCAGCTCGATCAGCGTCAGCAGACTGAATTCCCCAAGTCCGAGACCGACAATTCCGGCAAAGATAATCCCACCAAGGAGAACAAGAATCACGTTTGCCCCTGCAATCGCAAAGATCAGTACACCTAAATACGGAAGCACCTGCAGGAGGTTGTAAGGATTAGACTCCTCCAGCGTGGCACTCGAACCTGCCGTCATCACAGCAAAAATGATCGCTGTAATAATCGCAGCCGGCAAAACAATTTTTACATTTGCTTTAAACTTATCCTTCATTTTAGTGCCCTGCGTGCGGACTGCTGCGATTGTCGTATCTGAGATAATGGACAGGTTATCACCAAACATCGCGCCACTCACAATCGCACCCATCGCAAGCGCGACGCCGATATCCGTCTGCTCCGACACACCAAGTCCGATCGGTGCCAGCGCCACAATTGTACCTGTTGATGTCCCCATCGAAATAGAGATAAAACATCCGATAATAAATAACCCGACGATCAACAGATTCTGCGGTAAAAAGGACAGTCCAAGATTGACCGTCGAATCTACTGCGCCAGCTCCATCAGCTACGGATGCAAAGGCTCCGGCTAAAAGAAAAATAATGACCATTAAAATAATATTCGGATGACCTCCACCCTTAGACAGCTGCATTACCTTTGTCTGAAAATCAGTTTTACGATTCATCAGTAACGCAACTAAAATAGCAATAAATAACGCAACCAGCACCGGCATTAAATAAAAATCACCTGTAATCACACCGGATCCAATAAATAACAAGATAAATATGCCAAACGGAATCAGAGCAAACGGATTACTCTGAGGAATTTCCTGATTCGTCATAAGAACGCACCTCCAACCTTTTGTTTAAACAAATCTCTTAAATTTCAAACCTGCACCAAATAAAAAAGCTTCTCCCTTAAGAAAAGGAAGAAGCTTTTAATCAAAAGCAAACCACTTTTCTTATCTCCCAGGCAAATGCCTGCTGGAATTGGCACAGTACTTTTTTAAGTCTGCTGCCGAGGCTTCAAAGGGCCAGTCCCTCCACCTCTCTTCATAAGAAGGTCTTGCAGGTATTTAATTGATTGTTGAATGATAAAAGATTTAAAAAAGGATGTCAACAGATCTTGTTAACTTCGGAAGATTCATATTATTTCGTCGCTGATTACCTGAGCGGCTGAAACCGTTTCCTTCCATAATACATTTCTAAGGGTAAAAGCAACCATCCCTATAAGCAAGCAAAATAACCCCACAAACATAAAAACCGCACCTGCACCGAATAACCTGACAAGTATCCCACCGATTAATGGGCCAACTACAACACACAAGCTGGATATGGTCTGATTAATACCTGATACTCTCCCAATATTCTCTTTCGAAGTATGCTTATGGATGATATATTGAAATCCCACCGAGTATAAACCCACACCAAGACCAATGATAGCACCGAAAATGATGGGCTGCCATAAAGGGAATCCTGCCTCAAGTAATCCAATTCCTCCAAATCCAATTCCAACACAGGCAAGACTTCCACCCATGAGCCAACCGTAATCCCGCAGATTTGAAAATCGATTTAACAGCACAATCATGACAACGGCACCCGCTCCGGAAGAGGCAAACAGATAACCGATTAATTCAGGTTGATCAGGTGACAGCTCTCTGAACCATGTAGTGAATTGAATATCAATCATCTGGATTGTAAGTAAACCTAAAAAAGCGAGCATAAAGCTGACCCATAGTGGACGGCTGGTAAAAATGATCAGCCAGCCTTCACGCCATGAAATCCAAAAATCACCTCTATTATTGTGAGCCATAGCATAAGAATCTTTTTCAAACACTGAATATTCTCTTCTCATACTGAATAAAACAAAACACGAAATAATGAGCATTATTGCGTTGATCAAAATACATATTTGCGGTGATACTGCTCCTGCTATTACGCCTCCAATTAACGGTGCTGCAATTTTAGAAAACTGCAGCATGATTCCATTTAAAGAAAAAGCCTGGACAAGCTGATGCTCTGGCACCACCTCTTTTACCATCCCCTGTTGAGCAGGATAATGAATCACATTCACCACTGATCTGCACGCAATGATGAGTAGCGCGAGCCATGGACCCGAAACGAAGACCAGCATAAGCGTCAACACCACACTGATAAGATCAGCCAAAAACATCATTTTCAGCTTGTCAGTCCGGTCGGTAAACACTCCTGAGAACTGACCTAATAGCGCTTGCGGCAATGCCATTGCAACGGGAATTAAAGCGATTAAAAAGGGATCTGCCTGCCAGACGAATCCAAATAGAATCATAATCGCGACAGCATCAAAATAATTTCCCATGACAGAAATTGAATAAGACGAAAACATCTTTACAAACAAACGATTGCCCCAAATAGAACGATCTAATTTACCTGCTGACATATAACAATCACCCTGCTTCCTGATTAATATCATCAGTTTAGTGGCTCAATGTCAGAGGATGATCAAATGAACAGATTCAGACGCTGTTTTACCAGACTTACCTTTCGATCCGGCAAATACTCCCGTTTCATTTCGTCTGCCTTTGCTTTTAAAAGCATAAATAATTCTTCATCCAATTTAAGTTTATCTAGTAAGAGAAGCGTGATTTCAAAGTAAAAAAAGAGATGAGATGTAAACTTTGTATTTTTCACCACATGATATCCCTGCTCTATATCCTCACGACCTTTTTTAAACGAGCCCCGCTGGAGATGGAGAATTCCAGTGATCACATAAAATATGCCAAGCTCCCTTTGCAAAGGATTATTCTGATAAAACTGTTCCATCTCAATAAATAGTCGATTAAATTCACTCGTTTCTCCACCGCATAGCAATAGAATCAACCTAAAATTCATAAGGGAAGGGTTAAATCCGTGATCAGATTTCAGCAGTTCAGGGTATTTTAACGTCATCGACTTAAACTGTCGATCAGCTTTTTTAAGGTCTTGATCCATTACAAATAAATAAAACAAACCTAATGTCTCAGCTTCAAAATGTGATCTTTCAGAAAACACCTCTTTCTCGAGTCCACGCTGAATATACTGAATGGCTTCACGAAAATTGCCAGTCTGAGTGTGATAAATATGAATCATGTAATACAGTTTTTGATCCATATTGGCATGATCATTGATGAACCAGTCAATATCAGCCTTCATAAAGGCAAAAACAGGCTTATATTCTTCCGGAACCATAAACCCTAAATGCTTTTCCTCAATAAACGTTTGCATGGCTTCTCCATGACCAAATAGATGATATCGCTTAATCAGACCTTCAAGCATCTTATTTATTTCCGGATCCTGATAGGCTGCGTCATCCATTCCAACATCAATTTTCTTCAACACATATCCATGACCTTTTACGGTCTCTATCACAATAAAATCAGACAGCTTCTTCAGTTTCTTCCTCAAACGGTAAATATGATCATCAACCGTTCTGTCTGTAGGCGCATCCATCGGCCAAACCGCATCGAGCAGCTGAGACCTCGAAAATACCTGGTCGGCACGTTCATAAAGAAACTGTAAAAGAAAAAATTCTTTTCTTAATAATTGAACTTGAGTGCCTTTATACGATGCAGTATAGTCTGCAAGATTAAAGGTTAGTTGAGACATGAAATCACCTTTTATAACAAGTTTTCTTTTATTATATCGATAATTCTTGATTACGTGGAAATTAAAGGAGATTTCACCCGGATAACAGAATAGTAGCGTGAGGAACAGGAAAGGAGCAGTCAAATTGAAACATGCTTTAATCGTCATTGATGCCCAGCAGGAGCTGATTGAAGGAAATGAACAGGAAGCTGGCATTGTAAATAAGGAATTATTGATCAAAAATATCAACTTTGTCATTCAAAAGGCGCTTGGTGCTGAAAGTAAGATTATTTTTATCCGTGATAAAGATTTAGCCAATGGAGAGGGAGATGGGTTCGAGGTACATCAGGACATTAACATTCCGCAAGGGGCAGTGAAATTCGAAAAATATGCAACGAATTCATTTCACGGGACGCCTTTGCTTGAGTATTTGAAGGAGCAGGAAATTGGCCACCTCGTCATTGCCGGCTGCAAAACGGAGCATTGTATTGATACTGCTGTTCGCACTGCTACCATTAATGGGTTCGATGTCACCTTAGTGGGAGATGCCCATTCTACATCAGATTCAGCTGCCTTATCTGGTGAACAGATTATTGCGCATCATAATTCGACACTCCATGGACACTATAACGTTGAACACTTTTCTCTTGTCCGTCAGTCGTCTGAAGAATTGTTTACTCCGACACACGATGAATATCGTTAACGCGAAAAAAGTTTCCCTGCAAACTGGGAAACTTTTTTAAATATAAATATTCATTCCTGTTGTCAGGGTTCACTGGCCATGTGTTGTACTAAATTCATAAACCTGATATTTCCCAGTGTCTGAAGAAAATTTTAAAACATTTCGATCCTCAGGTATTCCTTCAAAATAAGCACCGATACAGCCCGTTGTGCAACGATGTCCAGACAATAGGATATTTACATTATCATTTCCATGTTTCTTCTCGATTTCATGCATGAAGCTGAAAATCCGTTTTGCAAACAACTCAGGATCTTCTACCCCTTTATACACGTCAGGATCGGGTAACGGCCCTTTCATATGTATATCTTTCACTGGTAATTGATCAGCCTCACCTACATCAATCACATTTAACCTTTCATCTGTGAGTGCCTGTTTCCCTGTCACTATCTCCGCTGTCTGGACTGCTCTTTCCTGTGGTGAAGAATATACGAAATCAAATTTCACATTCTGTAGTTCAGTCTTCAATGAATGTGCTTGTGAAATACCGTTTTCATTTAACGGAAGCCCTGTTCTGCCCTGCATTTTTCGTTGCAAATTTAAATCTGTCTGGCCGTGCCTGATGACATAAATCATAACCCTATCCCCCATTTTTGGTCCTTGTTAACAGAATACTGAAATTTCTTTTTACATATTTTATCATACAATGTGTGCAAGTTAGATGGATGTCTAATGAAAGTCCCGATCCTTGAATTGGAAGTGATGGAATTAAATTTTGAAACGATTGAATGACGGTCAGGAATGAAGGAATTAACAGGGTGTTGTGATGGAAAAAATGAGGCTGCTTGAGGTAGTGAGGGAATTAATTTCTCAAAAGACTGAAATAATTCCCAGAAAGATGGAATAAAATTCTGAAACGATTGAATCTCTCACTCAAGTGATGGAATCCCGCGGAGCAGCCCCACAATCAAACCACACAGCCGCTTCCGCGTGATCCTCCTTCATGAGGTGACCCCTGCACAAATCTAAAAAACCTCCCCACATATACTGTGAGAAGGTCAAATCATCACCTGAACAAATCCACTAAACGATCCCAGAAGCTTTTCTCTTCCTGAACCGCATCCTCTGTCTGCTCTTCATCCGGCTTCTGAATCGCCGCTGTCTTAATGACAAACTGAACGGTTTCCACGTTTTCATTCTGCTCGGATACAAATGAAACCGGCTCGAAATCGGATTTGTCAAACTCTCCGATCAGTTCATTGATTTCGACTTCAATCTGATCCGGCAGGTCACTCGTAGCATCAGCGAGTTCAGCTGTACCGTCGTTTAGCTGGGCAGCGCCGTTTTCAAGCTCTCCTGTTCCCTCATTTACACCGGCTAAGCCGTTGTGCAATTCACCGTATGAGTTCGCAAGCTCTCCAACGCCGCCGGTATATGAAACCAGTCCTGAATGAAACTGATCATAATTCGCAGACAGTGTCTGAAGCCCCTCCTGCAGCTGTTGCAGGGATTCGTCCATATTGGTAGCAGAAAGACTCGTTTCAAGCTGATCTGCCATCGTATTCAGCGTGCTTTGCAGGTCAGTCAGTGCACCTGCACTCGTTTCAAGTGCCGGTGAAATGGCATCAAACGCCTGGCTGACTGCGTTATACGTTTCTTTTACAGTGAGCGATGCCTGATAGCTTTGTACCAGCTGATCAACCGTTGCCGGATCCGCTCCGCTTTCATAAAGGGCCTGAATGTCAGCCTCTGAAACGGAGGCGTCCGGGATGGCTGCTACTGCCTGATCCAGAGCTCCATATGCCTGGCTGTACTGGCCGCTGAGTTCCGTTAAACCACCCTGAACTTCACCAAGACCGCCGGCAATCTGACGTAAGCCGCCTGTCAGTTCTGTAAACTGGCTGAGATTCATATTGCCTGATCCCGCTCCGACTGCCTGACTCAGCTGCTGCAGTGCTCCTTTAATGGAATCAGAGCCTTCAACGAGGGATCCTGAATTTGCCTGGAGCTGGTTAATGCCGTCGAGATACTGTGCTGAGCCGTTGTAAAGACTGCCTACACCATCGTTCAGCTCAGCTACTCCATCTCTCAGCTCGCCGACCCCGCGGTTGACCTCTGATGTGGCATCCGCAAGCGGCATCACTTCTTCCTTCAGGTTTTCTGTATCCGGTGCTTCGATCGCCATATTGGATGGTACAGCTGCGATCTGAATGGAATCCATTTCAAGATCTGTTACGTCTGCGTTGACGGTAAAAGATTCCTCGGATTCAGGAAGCACAGTAAAGGTTACCTGTCTGTCCTTACCTGCATTGGCAATCGTGCCATCCGGTGCCTGAATGTTTTTATACCGCTCAGAGTCAAAGGTCATCGTGATCTGAAGCAGGTAATTGTTAAAGAATACTTCCTGTCCCTCTTCATTTTTAGCGGTATCAATCTGAATCTGAAGCTCGCCTTCTTCCCCGGCAAGCTCTTCAGCAGTCATTTCTTCACCGTTCAGTTCGTAGGTGATATCAAATTCCCATGGCAGAGCCTGATTATCAAGGTTCCCCTGGTAATAGAATTCATCCTCCTGTGCTGTGAACTCTATCCGGTCATCCTCCTGCTCGATAGCAGTCAGGTCTGTTAAGTTCTGCACGCTCGAATACGATCCGTAATCCGTGATGGTGCCTTCCTCGCTAACCGTGAAGTTATTGACGACGTAAAGATCCTGTTGCGCGCCTGATGAATCCAGATTCGCATAAATGACTTCATCTTTTTTATCAAAAGCACCCGGTCCCTGAGCAGAAGAGTCCTCTGCAGGCTCCTCTGATTCAGCAGATACGAGAATCGTTGGCATAGCCAGAAGAAATGCCGTGAAGGTGGCTGTTGTGCGCTTTAATTTCATGTTCATTTCCCCTTATAAAAGTTTGGTTTCCATGACGTTTTTTCAATGATTTTATCAAAAACAACAAGCATCGCCGGCAGGACGAACACGACCATGACAAACGCCAGCAGCGCTCCGCGGCCGAGTAACAGACCGATCGATGATACAACCGGATTCGTTGATGTCAGCCACAGGATAAAACCGACACTTGATAAAATGGAGGCTGAGATAAAAATCGCAAACAGCTTTTCATCAATCGTCTTTTTAATCGCCTGCATCGCGCTCATTTCCTGTCTCAGCTTGTAATAGTTTTCAGTAAACAGAATGCCGTAATCCACCGTTGCAGCCAGTTGAATCGTACTGATCAGCAAATAGCCGATATAGACAAGCGGCGCATCTGTAAAATACGGGATTGCGAGGTTGATCCAGACGGACGCCTGAATCGCCAGCAGCAGTACGACCGGTATAGATAAGGAGCGGAAAGTGATTAATAAAACCAGTCCCACAGTCACAACAGTCATGATGTTTACGAAAGTATTATCCTCCTGAACGATCTCGCGTATATCGTACAGCGACACACTTTCACCTAGCAGGTGTGTATCATCATAATACTGGTCTGCTGTCTCCTTCACCTGTTCGATCAGCGAAAAAGCAGCTTCTCCTTCAGCATCCGTTTGTGCAAAGATCGTAATTCGCGCATAATTGCCGGAGTAAAACTGTTCAGTCACAGCTTCATCCAGATACTCAGGTGGGACTGCAGCCCCCACGACATTTACGTAAGACATCACGCTTGAAACATTCGGCAACCCTTCAAGCTCCTGCACAAGCGCTTCTTCTGTCCCGCGGTCCTCTTCCGGAACAAGCAGCACCATCGGCATTTCTTTCCCGAACACTTCCTCTGTTTTCACCACGTCCTGACCGGCACGTGTATCCTCTGGAAATTCACCCGCTCCATAAATGAATGTCGTATTACTCTGCGCCAAAAAGGCCGGCACAATCAGTAACATGACAATAAGCAGACTCGGAACTCTCAGCTTCATCACTTTTGACCCGACGTTTTTAAAGTCAGGAATAAACTGACGGTGCTGCGTTTTATCAATCCATTTATAAAACATCAGTGTAAGCGCCGGCAGGAAGATGATGACGCTGATAAAGCTTAGCAGTATCCCTTTCACAAGGTTAATACCTAAATCAGAGCCAATCCCAAAGTCCATAAAGGTCAGTGCCATAAACCCAAAGAAAGTCGTAGAGGCACTGGCAATAATCGCCGGAAAGGATCGCTTCATCGCAAGCTTCATCGCCTCTGTAGGGTCGGATACCTGCTTGCGGTAATCTGAGAAGCTGTGCAGCAGGAAGATCGCATAATCCAGTGACACGGCTAGCTGCAAAATCGGTGCAACCGACTGCGTGATAAACGACACTTCTCCCAAAAAGATATTCGACCCCAGATTAATCAGGATCGAAACCCCAATTGCCGTTAAGAACAGCACCGGTTCCACCCATGAGTTCGTTGATAAAATTAAGATGATGATAATAATCGGTACGAGCAGCAGCGCGGCATACATGGATTCATCGCCTGCCATCGTCTGCGAAACAGCCGTTGTCACGGCTTCACCCGTGATCGTCCCATCTTCTCCAATCAGATCATAGATTTCATTGGTCACTGCGACTTCCTGCTCTTCCTCAATTGTGACCGAAATCAGAGCCGCTCCATCCTGATAATAGGAAGAAAGCATGTCCTGATCGGCCATTTCAAGCGGCACCGTGAGATCCATTACATCGTCAAGCCAGGTGACGGCGCTGATCCCTTCTATTTCTTCAAGATCCTGCTTCACCTGGAGTGCTTCTGTAACCGTCACATCCTGAATCATGACCCGGGCATTTGGAACAGGCTCATCAAATTCCTGCTCCATCAGCTCCACCGCTTCAATCGACGGTGCATCATCCGGTAAGTAGTCAGCCATATTGTAGTTAACCGAAACAGCGAACTGAGCGGCTACACTCACGAGCGCTAAAATGAAAAATACGATTACAATACTTCTTTTATGTTTAATGACCCGGCTAGTCCAGTCGATAAGTCGTCATCCTCTCTTGCAAGTCCCAATTCTGTACTCTACTATTGTATGGACACCGTGTTGGATATTCAACAAACAGTTTGCAAACGCATGTCAGTTATCCAACACATTTTAAAAAAGTGTTGGAATTTCACAAATTGTTAACAACGGGAGGGATCTCTCTAATGAAAAAAAAGCTCGATCACCGCAAACGTTATACACGGAAAGTATTAAAAGACAGCCTCATTTCACTGCTGGCAACAAAACCAATCTCCTCTATTACCGTCAAGGAAATCTGTGAAATGGCTGATATAAACCGGTCTACCTTTTATACGCACTATGCGGATCATCTGGATCTGCTCAATAAAATCGAAGAAGAAATCATTGAGGATATGAACCAGTACCTCCAAACCTACAGTTATGAGGCGGAAGAGGAAGCCATTCAGATTACACAGAAAATCCTCAATTATATTATTGAGAACAAGCTTGTACTGCAAACTCTGCTGCAATCCAACGGTTCACCGACTTTTGAAAAAAAGCTGATGGAGCTGACCCGCCAATATATGATCAATAATTGGATGAAGGAAAATGTAGTAAATGCTGAAGAATCAAGGTATTTAAGTACTTTTGTGATCAGTGGTGCCATTCATGTCATTAAAGACTGGATCGAACAGGACATGGACCAGTCTCCGGAAGACCTCGCTAAAATGATTAACAGCTTTGTAAACTACGGATTCTCTTATCTTGAATAAAGAAATTTTACTATATTCATATTGTTTTCCTCCTGTAAATCGGCTACTATTTAGAAATGGTTGACAATATCAGGAGGAATATAGAAATGAATCAACGTGGAATTAAGTCAGAAAGAGAAACCATTTATTTTGTCATTGCGATTGTATTTAGTGTCATGGTCTATATCGGTGCTGCCATCTCCATTGTCGGAATCGGTATCGCACTTGCGGTTTTAATGGTTGTTTTATTTATGAACGCACTCATGCTTGGATCGATCCGTGGAAACGGCGTCCGGGTCAGCGAGCGTCAGTTCCCGGACGTCTATGAACGGGCTGTTGCGTTATCAAAGGAGATGGGGCTGAAGAACACACCTGATTTCTTTGTCGTTCAAAGTGAAGGTGCGCTCAATGCTTTTGCGACGCGATTCTTCGGTCGCAACATGATTGTGGTGTATTCAGAAGTGTTTGAGCTTGCCAGACAGAATGGTTCAGAGGAGCTTGATTTCATTATTGCACACGAACTTTCTCATATTAAAAGAAACCACATATGGAAAAACATCCTGACCATGCCTGCCCAGTTCATCCCGTTTCTCGCACAGGCATACAGCCGTTCATGCGAGTATACGTGTGACCGCGAAGCTGCTTACTACACACAAAATGCAGAAGCCGCGAAACGCGCATTGACGCTGCTTGGTGTTGGAAAAGTGATGTATCGTGAAGTCAATGAAGATGCGTATCTTGAGCAGATTGAATCAGAATCTCACGGAGCGGTCTGGATCAGTGAAATTCTTTCTACTCATCCAAATTTACCGAAACGCATTTATTCAGTCGAGCGTTTTATGAATCCTAATTCAATTTATGCCTATACACAAAAGCCGGGACGTATTGCGCTTGGTGCCGGATTGTTAGTTGGTGGAGCAACAGGCGCTTACGTAGCCGTTCTCGTTAGTATCACGCTTGCTGGTGTGGTGTTCGGGTCCTTGATCCCGGATGAACTCGCAGCATCTGAGGACGCTCTTTTTGATGACAGTGACTACCTTTATGAAACGACGCCATTAATCGATGCCGTCAATTCAGGTGATAGTGAGGCTGTTTCAGCTTTGATTAATGAAGGCGCGAGCTTAGAAGAAGGAGATTCTGAAGGTACTACGCCGTTATTATATGCTGCATATAATTCCGATCTCAAAATGATGGAAATGCTGCTGAATGAAGGCGCAGATCCGAACACAATCGATATCAACACAACACCGCTGATGCAGGCTGTTTTCTATGATGATAAAGAAATGGCCGCAATCTTATATGAATACGGCGCAGACCCTGAAATGGCCGACCCATACGGTGACACCCCAATTAATTATCTTGGGTTGGACAGTGTGGAAGAGTTTGAGATGTGGATGATGCAATAATGGATTGAGAAAGCACCGGGCGGGGGCCCGGTGCTTTTCTGGTTTATTTTTAAGAATCGTGATGGATCATTCTTCACTCTCCTGCAATGATACCTGAGAGAGCGGTCTGGCATAGTTTCCTCCAAAAGTACCTCCTCCCCCTTCTTCAAGTGTATTCTCCAAGTGAACAATTACTTCCCCATCCTCATCAAAAGCCTGCCATTCATAAGTAAAGGCATTTTTGCTAGGTATCATACTTGGTTCCGTTGGAAACTCCTCTTCAAATGCTGCTTGTTCTGACCATTCTTCAGGCAGTTCAACAATCCCGTATGTTTTATTACCACTCTCAAACTCTTTTTTAAATTCGATACCTGGGTAATAGATTTCATGCTGTACCTTTCCATCAGGAGAAAAAATCCTGTAATTCCGGTCAAACTTCATTACTGTTTCCCATTTTTCAACTCGATCATCAGGGTGAACATTCCAATATACATACTCTTTCCCCTGATCAGTACTCAACAAGTGCAAGCCGGAGGTCGTTCCATCACCGACGTTCTCCCACTTTCCATCAAGCCATACCCAGACACTTGCCCCATAAGCCTCCTCCCCAAATTGGTAAGGTACAAAATAAGTTTGATCATCCACTTTAATGACGTCCTGAATCGTTCTTTCACGATCTGCCAGACTAAACTCAGATCGCATATCCTCTTCTGTTAAAAATTCGTCCGGTACAAAATGTTGATAAATAAAGTAAACGGATATGATGGAAATAACCGCAAAAATACTGATGAAAAGGAGCGGTTTTTTCACGATTCATCCTCTCCCTTCAATAAAAATTCGGCTTCATCCGATCGGAAATAATACTGCTGATCTTTAGTAGTTACAAGCAGGCCTTTCCCATCCGATTCTATGTAAATCAGATACTGCAGTTTTTGCTGATTTTCTGTATTGATTAAAAGATAAGGGAATTTTTCATCTTCCTCTTTTGGCTCATTTGTTTCTATATCCCAATCCTCCGAGTCATGATACCACTCAATTACATCAGTATCCGCGAGTTGGAATGATTGAATAGAGCTTTTAAGGCTCTCTGTATCGAGACTTGCTTGATCACCCGTTGGATGAGAAACCATTAATTCTGCATTCGATACATCAGATATGTAGGTTTCCAATTCATCTTCAGGATAAATCAGATCCGTCAGCCAAATTGTCAGCAGGACAGATGCAAGAAATAGAAAATTACTGAAAAAACCTATCCATGCATATTTTCTGTAGTTCCCCCATCGATTTCTACGCTTTAAAATCCAGTATAAAACCCACACACCTAATGGAAGAATTGAGACCTTTAGTATCTCACCTGAAAAAGGGAGATCAATTGAAAATGAAAATAAACCGACTAAAAATACAATGATCAGCTTTATGACCTTCGGCCGTTCTCCTTCTGGCTGTGCAACATAAACTCTGCGAATCAGAAGAATAATAATTCCCCAGATCATCACTGATAAAAGTATAGAAATAACACTAAAGTCCATATTGAAAGTAAATTCCACACTAAACCCCCCGTGTTGTTAAAAAATGAATACAACTATCTTAACAATTTGAGGTTAAAAATCCAAATCAGTCCAAAAAAAACGACCCTCTCAGATCGCTTCAGAATGATCATATTCAAATGAATTTTCACGTTTTCCAGCAAGATATACAGCAATTAAAGTCTTAACTGGAGCCTGTTTTTTCATTTAGAATCTATTATCATGTCTGTCATTTCAGTGCTCAACTCTTCTGTGTAAGCTGGCTCCGTGTAAACAAACCGGAAATAACCGACAACGCAGACAGCTGTCATGATCAGAAGCATCACCAACGCTTTCAACCAAGACTTGATCAGAGCTCTCCTTTTTCTATTCCTTATTCCATCAGGCAACTTTTTCTACCCTCCACCCTGATGTTGAGTTTTTGTGTTTCTTGTGAAGCTGATCAAGCTTCTCTTTTCTCGTTTTTGTTTTTCTGACATGCGTGCTGATTCCCGCACTGCCTCGTTTCATTTCCACATCAAATGCGCCATTACGTCTGTCATGAAGCCGTTTCTTTTTTGCTTTACTTGTACTCATATGGTCATCCTCCTTTTATTATGATCTATTATACCAAATACAGGGATTTAATGATACGGAGTCAAATAAAAAGCCGGCTCCATTTTCATTTCATGGAGCCAACTTTTTTATTTAAACCGGTATTTTCTGTTCTTCCTCATGTACCACCGACACAATGACATTGCCAACTTTCTGTCCGGCGTCCACATAACGGTGGGCTGCGACGATTTCCTCCATTGGATAAATCGAATCAATGACGGCTTTCAGGTTTCCTGCTTCAAACATTTGATTCAATAGGGTCAGATCTTCCTTAAATTCCGTCGCAACGCCCTGTCCGGCAACTGAACTGAAAAGTCCCTGTTCCCCGGCATGTTTGCGAGCCATCTTTTTATTAATCTTTCCTGCCGCATCAAAGACAGCGTCATACGTTGTCAGCTCCTGGTCATATCCTTCTTTTGTATAATCAACAACCACGTCTGCCCCAAGACTTTTAACAAGTTCTCTGTTACGTCCACTGCAGACAGCTGTCACATGGGCACCATAATATTTAGCAATTTGAACCGCCATGGAACCTACTGCCCCTGATGCTCCATAAATTAAGACAGTCTTTGCCTTTTGGATTTTCACTTTGCGCAAAAAATGAAGGGCTGTTGTCCCGCCAAATGGCAGACTGGCTGCTTCTGCAAAGCTTGCGTTCAGAGGCATGAGCTGGACACATTTGTGCTCCTTGAGGCATGCGTACTCTGCATAGCCGCCAAAGCGCATTCCTGTCAGCCCATAAACACGATCTCCCACCTTAAAGTGCTGAACGCGACTGCCTGTTTCCACCACTTCACCTGCTACGACAACACCTAAAACAGGGTTCCTTGGCGCTTTAAATCCAAGCGCTACCCTCATCGGGAACTTTCCGGCTGCCGGCACATCGAGCGAACGGACACGGCGATCCCCTGACTGAACGGCTGATGCGTGAACTTTAATCAGAAGATCGAACTCTCTAGGCACAGGTTTTTCAACCTCCTGAAGCTTTAACACATCCGGCGGACCATATGCGGTACAAATCACTGCTCTCATCGTGTACCTCCTCGCAAAGCTTTATTTTGTTAAATAGGAATTACGACGCAAAGGAACCATATTCCTGCATAAGTTCGACAGATTTTTTAAACCTGTTTGAAACCACACCATTCAAACAGACGTAAAGAAGATAAGAGAACGTGAGAACTGGAGGCGTGGATGATGGTAGGAGCAGTGGTTAACTTTATCGTGATGGTTCCACTTTTAATCATGGCAATCGTTTTATCAAGAGGGAAGGGTGCATTTTTAATTGCGGGCTATAATACCATGCCTAAAAATGAAAAAGCACAGTATGATGAAACCGCTATATGCAAATTCATGGGGAAGGTTATGTTTGGTATCAGCTTCAGCATTTTTCTGATGGGATTAAGTGAACTGTTGGATCAGCAGACTTTACTTATAATAGGACTAATCCTGCTATTTGGCCTCATCATATTCACATTGATTTATTCAAATACAAAGGATCGATTTAAGAAACATCTTTCATAAATAGAAAAAGCAGGTGATCCGCTCACCTGCTTTTTCTTATGATAAAAATGTTTCGAGCATTTCAAGTGACTTTTCAGCATCCTGCGAATGATCGTGAAACGCCACATGGCCATCCGGACGAATCAGCAGAGCATTCCCTCTCTCCATGCCCAGGTTGCGTTCAATGTTACGGTGAACATCATAAATAATCGGCAGACGATCTTCTTCAATCTGAACCGTTCCACCTCTAGCAACGAGAAATACTTTGATCAGGTCCGGATAAAATTCGCTGAACAATTTAGAGAGTGAATGTGCGTAATGAATCAGCTTTTCATCATAACAATCAATATAAATCAGACAGACAAAGTTATGTTTGTGAATAAACTGATACAGCCTCGCAGAAGATTTCCCTTCAAAAAACAGTGTCTGATCCGGCACACGCTGACCAGGCTGAACGGCTTTTCTTGATAAAGCCGTGTTTTTCATCAGCTTATTGCGTTTGACTTTATGATATTCATGATGAATGTGGGAAAGGTAGTTTGCAATCCTTGGCTGCACCCAGCTTTGGCTCAGCGCTGCTTTACCGGACCAGTTACGCACCTTACCAACCGGACCTTTTAAATCGATGGCTTTCAGTTCACGTGTCGTATCGCGAATCACGCCCTGTGCAATCGGGTAGCGTTCCTCGTTATAGCTATCTAAAAACGACTCGTCCGCCAGACCTCTCAGCACCGTATCGATCTTCCAGCAAAGGTTGGATGCATCCTCAAGACCAAGATTCATCCCCTGACCGCCAAGTGGGTTATTAATATGAGCCGCATCACCAAGGAAAAACACATTGCCGATCCGGTAACGCCTTACCTGCCGGTGAGCTGTACCAAACGAGGATAAATACCTCGGCTTTTCCACGCGGTATGGAACTTCAAGGATGCGATCGAGACTCTCCTGCAGCTCCTCAAGTTTCAGCTCTTTTTTATAAGGAAGTCCCTGCTTCGCACGGTCCATTCCCACAACGCGGTAGCTGCCGTCTTTATAAGGAAATACCGCAACAGCTCCACGGTCATTCAGGTGCATATTAATGTAAATCTCATTTAACCCAGGGATCTCGACATCTGCGGTAAAAAAGGTGTAACCCTCATCTTCTCCGACAAAATCAATGCCGAGAAGATCGCGAACCCTGCTGTGCGCTCCGTCACAGGCCAGCGCATATTTTGCTGCGTATTTTTTATGCACGCCGTTATGGCTGACAGTTACCAGAATGCCATCCCTGCTCTGGCTCATATCAACAACTTCATGCTCCATCTGAATCGAACCGCCTGATTTCTCCAGATGCTCAATGAAAAGCGCTTCGATTTCATTTTGAGGAAGAATAAATAAATACGGATAACGGCTTTTAATATGAAATAACTCTACATAAGAAGGCTTTTCACCCGCTAAATGAAGCTTGGCACCAGGACCCGGATACCCCTCTTTAAGAAACTGCTTGTGAATCCCAAGAAACTCAAGCAGCTCAAGCGTTCTTGCCTGGATCCCAAGCGCTTTTGACAGCCTCGTCGGACCCGGTCTTTTTTCAAGACACACAAAATCAACATTCCGTTTTTGCAGTTCATTGGCCGCCATCAGACCAGCGGGGCCGGCACCAATGATAAGGACATCTGTTTCAATAATAGAAGTCATGAGGGTGCTCCTTTCCGTGATATGGATATTGAGCCTGTTGTTATAAATTATATAAACAATTACGGGGTATGGCTAGGAACAGTGCTGAAATTCAGTGTGGATATTGATGGGTTTAAGGTACGATACCCGTATTTGGGGAGAACAATCAGGTTAGGTAAGGTTTTTTTGGATGTAGTTAGGTAAGGTTTTTTTGGATGTAGGGTGATTTTGATGCGGGAAGGTAGGAGCGGATTGCTGGCTGGGATTTGTACCATTTGCGGGGGAGCGGGTGCGACTGCTTGGATTTGTATCGTTTGCGGAAGTTTATGTACTGTTTCCCTTTCTATATTCATCGTTTCAATAATTAATTGTATTGCAGCCTCTTCAGAGCACTCTATTTGTCGTGTTCCTCAAAGTAAATGTACTGTTCCAATTCAAAATTGTACTGTTCCACAAAATAATTGTAACGCTACTTTTTGACGCGACGCCACACGATCCGGCATCAATCAGCCCGCTTCCGCGGCAAACTAAATCATTTTTTCCCATATAAAAAAGAGTGAGGCATCCCCACTCTTATTTCTCTAACGCTGTACGTTCTCCTGAAGCTGCTTTCACTTTAGATTGAACAGCAGCTTCTTTTTTCGCTGAATTCAAATAAGTGTATAGCACGCCAACGAAAAACGCACCGCCGACGATATTGCCAAGTGTTACGATCACGACATTTTCAATCGCAGCCTGCATCGTCACTAGCGCTGTATGCGGAGCTGTTAACGCAATCGAAAACAGCGCCATATTGGCAATGCTGTGCTCATAGCCTGAAATGAAAAACGTAAATACAAACAAAATCATCAGCGCAATTTTTGCGATATCATCCTTAACCTGAAGCGGAATCCAAACAGCCAGACACACAAGCCAGTTCGCTAAAATCGCTCTGAAAAACATTTCGGAATAAGGCAGGTTCATCTTCTTTTCAGCGGCTGTGATCAGATACGATTCAGACGGGTCCATCGTTGCAAATAAACCGGTCATGATAATGAGACCTGTGAAAAATAAAATGCCGACCAGATTTCCGAGATAACATGCACCCCAAACACGCAGCGTATCCATCCAGTTCGTCGTTTTCTTCATCGCACCAACGACCATGTACATCGTATTTGACGTAAACAGCTCTGTTTTCCCGTATAAAATGAGACAGAACGCGACACCAAAGAAAATCGCATTAATAAAATATGTCGCCGGAGACCCAGCTTCATAAAAAGGCTGTGCCAGGCGGAATGCCATCACAACCGCCATTCCCACATACATACCCGCAAGCATCGCACGCACGATATAATGATTCGGCTGCTCTCTTAGCAAATCGCGTTTCATCGCCGCCGCGCCCAATAACTTATCTATCGTAGAGGTTTCCATCCTTCACCATCCTGAAATCCATGTAAATTTTTGTGATTCAATTCACATATAAGTGTAGGATGGTAAGCGCTCACAGTACAATAGGGTTTATTATTGTCGGAGTAGTAAGTTAATTTACTGTTGAGATAGGGTCTATCTCTGGTCCTAAAGTAGACCTAGGGACAGACCCCATCTCTGCACTGTTTCTTCTGTTTTATATGTATGCTTTAGAAATCTATATAAAATGGATGTTTACTTTCATCGAGACAATATTCGATACGCTTTCTGAAATTCTTATAATCAACCATTTTAAGGGCCTTTTCAACAGGGAAGAATCCTGTCTCCAGACTTTCTGGTGAAGTTGTCAGCTGACCACCAATTGGTTTTGCCAGAAAAAGCATGTTACAAACAGAGCGATCCACATTCTGAAACACACCGCAAAACTTCGTGATCTCCACTTCAATTCCTGACTCTTCAAACGTCTCACGGATCGCCGCCGCTTCAAGCGATTCCCCTTCCTCAACCTGTCCGCCCGGCATCTCCCATCCTCTTCTCGGACCTTTAATGAGTAATAATTCATTTCGGTCATTTAGTACAATCGTTGCTGCAGATACAATATGTTTTGGCGGTGTATATGTCACTTTCTCCATTCTCATCCTCCTTATGTCTGATGATAAAGTAGACGATTCATTCGAATAATCAGTTACAAAAAATACTAATTTTATTTACAAAAACATATTTTCTTTTTTAAAACCGTGTAATGAAAATTACTCAAAAATCTGTTTTTCCAACAGTTAAACAATCTTCATACATCAAAAAAGAACAGGGGAACCGTCCCCCTGTTCTTTTAAGCTCTTTCAGTACCGCTACCCGCCGCTTTCCGTGGCGAAAACCCTTCAATCACCCAGGCAAAAACGCCTCCCATCACGATGGCAAATACTGAAGTTGATATCCAATTATCGAATGACAACCACCCAATGACCAGAAATGCTGTAAAGCAATACAAAAAAGCCAATCCGTACTTTTTTAACAAAGTTCTATCCTCCTGAAATGATCATAGGCCCAATACTAAAATATTCTGAATATTTAATATCATATCACGAATTCCTTATGTGTTGAAGAATGGAGTATGTTATTTTTTTGAATTGATTTATCGCAAATACTCCTCCAACCGATCCATCTGCGAACTGAATCCTTCAACCATTCCCATTTCACTCAGCTTCTCAAGGGATTCAACTGAATCAAAGAATGTTGTGGTCACAAGTTTTGTACCACCCTCAACCGGTACAAACGCCACTTCAATATCCATCCCCGGCATATCCGGATTCACATTTCCTGCTTCATCAGAAAACATGTCTTCATAAAGGAAGCGCTCAGGTGCCTGGATTTCCTTAAACTTTGCCAACCCCCATGATTCCATACCGTAAAAATCTCCCTGGCTCTTATCCTCGCACGTCATGCAATAATGCCAGTAGCCGCCTTCTTCGAATTCAAACCGTTTATTAACTGTTTTCCAGCCTTTTGGACCCCACCATGCCTCTAGCTGATCTGAGTTCGAAAAAGCCTTAAACAGTCTTTCCTGTGAAACGGAAAACGTTTTTTCGATAATTAATTTTGTCCCCTCTGTTTGAACGTTCATGATTCTTCCTCCTCTTTTAAATAAGCATCCAGCCGGTCAAGCTGGTCCTCCCACCGTTGAATGTACGATGACAGCCAATCTCCCAATACGGTAAATCCATCCTTTTCTAAATGGTAAATCCGTTTGTTCGCAACAGCCTCAACGCGAACCAGTCCCGCCTGATGCAATATCTTCAAATGTTTGGAGGTCTGAGGCTGAAGATAGCCAAGCGAATCAGCAATCTCCCCAACCGTTTTGGCTCCGCTCTGTAAAAGCTTTAATATCTCAAAACGCTTCTCATCCGCAACAGCCTGAAACACCCTCATATACTTCGCATCCGACATCAACATCACCTTCTCCATTTAAATATACCATTTTTAGAATATTCGTCAATAAGAATATTATAACGTAAAGTTGGGGTCTGTCTCTAACTCTACAGGAGAGTTAGGGACAGACCCTTTTATTACACTGCTATTCACCCTGACTCAGCATGTGCACAGCCATTTCTTTCATTTCCGGAATGCCTGAAACAAGTGCATATTCTGCTACGGTCAAGGGGCTGGCTGCGAGGAGTTCATTAATATGCTCCTGCATGGTTGGCCAGGTGATGCCTCCTGCATTGTCGTAAGCGCTAATCAGTTTGTTCAATCCCTTTTCACCAAAAATTTGATAATGAGCAGTGAAGTCGATTGATACATCATCAACAGCGATTTCTGTCCAGTCTATTAAACCAGTTACTGCCTGCTGCCCATTGATTAAAATATGGCCCGGATGCAAATCACCGTGTCTTACACCTATGTGATGAGGCCAGAGCTTTTCATTCGCAAGCCAGGTTTGCCAGCGTTCCCATAAAGCAGGGTGAATCTCGAACTGTTCATTTATTTTATCCATCCTGCTCTTCATGGAAATTCTCAGATCCTGCTCCTGAATGATTGGCACACCTGTATCATTAAATTTTCGAACGTCCACTGAATGCAAGCCCGCCATGACTTTTCCAAGAGACTCATAAAAAATATCCGGTGGATTGTGCTCATCAAGTTCCCATACGTAAGCCTGCTTTTTCATGTCAATCGTTGCCGCAGGAACACCATCAAGCTGCTTATATGCGATCAGATTCTCCGAGAAAACAGACCAATGAGGAACCTGAAAATCCACTAAATTTGATAAGGTATCCAATGCACGCTTCTCCTTTTGTGCATGCCTCATCGACTCTTTTCTGCGTGGCATTCTCAAAATCCACTTATCACCAGCTTGATCTTTTCCCGATGCCACCCTGAAATCCACACCAGATTCATTGATCTTAAGACCTTCTTCAGAAATAACGAGCCCTTCTTTTCCTGCTAAATTTATCACTTCAATTGCATTCATTTTTTCTCCTCCTTATATGTCTATTGGAGAGTTTGGGGTCTGTCCCTGAAGTCTACTGTAGACTTAGGGACAGACCCTGACTCTACACTCATCCTTCTATATGCACTAATTTCTTTTCTTTTATTTCATACACCACATCCGCTGTTTTCTTGATAAATTCACGGTCGTGGCTGACGAGCAGGACGGTGCCTTCGTAATGTTTCAGGAAAGCTTCGAGTGCCTGAATGCTGCCGAGGTCCAGAAAGTTGGTTGGTTCATCCAGGATCAAAATGTTGTAGGATCCGAGAAATAGCTCGCAAAGCTTCAGCCTGATGGCTTCACCACCGCTCAGTTGACAGACTTTTTTGATGAGATCATTGCCTGTGAAGTTCATTTCATGCAAGACAGCTCGTATTTTCCCTTCATCATATTCACTGTTCCTTTTAATCAGATCAAGCATGGTTTTATCCCCATCCAGCTGGTAACCAAGCTGCTGGTACACTCCAAACGAAGCTTTTGGAGAAACCGTCAGTCCTTCTCCTTTTTGTAAAATATAATGAAGCAGTGTTGATTTCCCTGAGCCGTTTGCCCCATTGATCGCAATCGTTTTACCTGATGGGAATTGAAAGCTTGCCTCTTCCAGCAGCATTTTATCACCAGCGTTTAAGGTGAGTCTGTCTGCCATAATCGGGAATCGGTTGTGGAGCTGAACCGCTTCTGACTGTGGGAAATGGACTGCTCTTTCTTCCTGCACCGCATCTATCCGCTCCAGCTGCTCCACTCTCTTCTCCAATGCTTTTGCAGCCTTTTCAACAGATTTCTGACTCGTATCCTTCTGTTTAGTCATGAACATCCGGTTTGCTGTTGCACGTGCCTGCCGTTTTGACATCGACTCATTCGCCTGGTTGATCTTACTGGCTTTTTTCATCTTTTCCTCAGCAGCTGCAAGCAGTCTTTGCTTTTCTTTTACATACCGTTCATGCTGCTCCTGCTGCCGGGATTGCTCAAGCTTTTTTGTCATCTGATAGTCAGAATAATTCCCCGTGTACTCTTTAACACAGCCATTTTGAACCTCCCAGATTTTTGTCACGAGCCGGTCCAGCACATATCGATCGTGACTGACGAGCACGAGTGCACCGTAATAATAGGTCAGATTTTCTACTAGAAAGTCAATTCCTGTTGCATCTAAATGGGTCGTTGGCTCATCAATCAACAGCCCTTCATGATAATCAGTGAGCAGCTGCGCAAGCTTCAGCCTTGTCTGCTCACCTCCGCTCATCTCATGGGTCGATCGATCAGGGACATTCAACTGTCCAAGCAGCTTATAATCCGGCTGATGATCCAGGGAAGGTGCCTCTTTTTGTTTAAAATAACCGAAATCAATCTGCCTATTAATCGTTCCGATCTCCGGCGTGACCTGACCGTGGATCACTTTTAACAGCGTACTCTTTCCACTACCGTTCGTCCCCACAATACCAATCCGGTCGAATTGATGAATACGCAACTGATCCACATTCAATATCGTTTTATCTAAATACGAAACCTCAATATCTTTTAATTCGAGCACAAGACGTTCCATGATAACACTTCCTTTTGATGAATTTAAAAGGAATGTAATCATAAAAAAACCCCGAAACAAGCCTGTTTGCGGGGGTAGAGTAAACGGGCGTACGACAAATAATCGCCTCCCTTTAAACGCAAAAAGAAAGACAGACAACAGCTGCCCTTCTCCACGTAAAAACTGATCCGTTGAAGATTATTAAAAATGTGCAGACTACTCCCGTTTACTCTGCTTATGAAAACAGAGCCTTTGAACATATGAAATTACTGATTGTTCAAAGAATCCTGTCGTAGCCTACCTGAATACATCATTAATAACCCTCCTATCACTAAAGTTAACTATTATCATACCCCACTTTTGGAGCTTTGTCATCTGAGTGTAGAGTTGGAGTCTGAGGGTCTGTCCCCAACTCTACACTGATGGAACTTTCTCCTTCTATATCCGTATAACTACTATCCAATTAAAGGAGGAATTTTAACATGTCTAAATACTCCATTAAAGAATTTGTACAGGAAACGAAGCAGGAAGATAGCTCGCGGGACTTTTTTGAGCTTGAGACGGATCGGATTTTAGAGGTTAATTTAAATGGCAAGGTTTGGGCGAAGGCTGGTTCGATGATTTCTTATGAGGGGAATATCAAGTTTGAGCGTGAAGGTATGATGGAGCACGGTCTCGGCCGATTTGTTAAGAAAGCCCTGAGTGGAGAAGGTGCTCAGCTGATGAAGGCGAATGGTCAAGGACGCCTGTATGTCGCGGACCAGGGGAAAAAGATCACGGTCCTGGACCTTGAGGGCGAGAGTGTATTTATTAACGGCAATGATCTGCTCGCCTTTCAGGACGGCCTGGAATGGGATATTAAGCTGATGCGTCGAGTGGCTGGGATGATGGCTGGCGGACTATTTAATGTTCGACTTGAAGGTCAGGGCCTTGTTGCTTTCACCTCTCATTATGAGCCACTGACTTTACTCGTGACTCCTGACAGACCCGTATTTACGGATCCAAACGCAACTGTTGCCTGGTCCGGAAACCTCGAGCCGGAATTCGTCACAGACGTTCAGCTGAAGAGCTTCTTCGGCCGCGGCAGCGGAGAATCCGTTCAAATGAAATTCTCTGGCAACGGATTTGTCGTCGTTCAGCCATTCGAAGAAATTTATCAGACACAGCAGAGCTGACTACAGAAAACGCCACACTCCTGATGAGGAGCGTGGCGTTTTGATTTCTCGTAGAATTGGGGTCTGTCCCTTAAGTCTACCTTCTTAAAGCTTCTTTTACTGCCCACTTTTGGTGGTCATGAATAAGACAATCTATCGCATGATCAGGCTCCAACCAAATTAGTTCATAATCATCTTCTGTTGGTTTGATGACTTCTTTGATCTTACTGCAAAAATAAAAGTGCCCTTCGTTCAAGTAATGAATACCTTCATTAACAGAATAAAAATACCTTCTGGCACTGCCTATAAAGGTACTGATTTCAACTTGAAACCCCAACTCTTCGAGGGCTTCTCTTTTTAAACACTCCTCATGTGTTTCGCGGTTTTCTATCCCGCCGCCAGGAAGAAAGTACTTACCATCCCTTTTTCGGATGATAGCGATTTTATCTCTCTTGTTATTAAAGATCAGAACATATACCGCAGGTCTCAAAACATAATCTATTCCACTTTCCTTTTCTCCAAAGGTAATCATATTAATGTCGACTCCAGTTATAAGTTTAATGATAAAAACTTCAAAGCTTAGTCTTAGGGTCTGTCCCCATACCTTAGGGACAGACCCTTGTTCTATCCTTCCCGCTCAGCCCACTTAATTGTTCGCTCAAGCGCGCCGGTTCCGTGAATCCAGACATCGGGTTCGATGCCGATTGCTTCTCTCTGGTAGGAATACGGACTGATCGAATAAGTAGATGGCATATTGATAAGGACACCTGAATTCGGCAGGTAGAATGGTGCTCCTGCATCACTTGTGAAGGCACCTGCCGTTGGCGTTCCGATCAGGACAACATTTTCGTACTCCATTAGTGCCTCAGTCATCCACTCGGCTGCTGAAACCGTATTTTTGTTCATTAAAATATACAGCTTCGTGTCAAGTGATGGTTCTTTATCGATCTCCACTCCTGTTCCAGCCCAGGAAGTCCCAAATGTCACCACTTTCGAAACCGGTTCTACCGGTATCGCGTCAGTGCTATGTAAGCCATACAGGATTGGTGGCATATGATCATAAAACGTCTCGATATTAAATCCCGCTTCTTCATAAAGATCTCTGACATTTGATAAAAGTACATGTTGTGTATTGGTACCTATTAATAAATATTCCTGTTTAGAAGGTGGAGAACCCGTAAGATTATGAATGAATTTTTCTACAAAATTCCCATTTCCTCCATTATTATCACGAAGATCAAGAATCGCTTCAGGTGATTCTTTTATTAACTCTCCCGCTTCAAACATATCATCATACGTAAACTCATCCTTCTCATTCACCATCATCGTGCCAAACCGAACCACAGGAATTCCATCTTCCGTTTCGCTGATTTCAAACGGCTCTAAGCTCTCAGGGTTGGTGAAAAACTGCACTGGCGTTGACTTGTAAGTATCAGACTCTGTTTCCAGCGTCCACTCTCCCCCACTGCTGTCAGCCATGGTGATCGCCTGATAAATCAGTTCTCCGTCTTCGCTAAATGAAGGCTCGATAAACAGTTCAGGATGTTCTCCATTTATCAACACAATCTTTTCATCATTGAAGAAATAATCATCATTCTCTTTCGTAAACTGCCACGACTCTACTCCATAAGGAACCATTTCCTTCATAAAAGCGTGCACACCCTGTATGAAAAAATGCTGGTCCTTGATAAATGAAAACGCATCTCTCAGCTTACGGGCATATTCCTCCCCACTCACTTGTCCTTCAGACGAGCTGATCCACTGATTCATCTCCTCTGCTGCAGCCTTAAACGCTTCGTCTCCACCATAAAATTCATATGGCCCATAACCGTATCGCATCGTTCTGATAAATATTTCAAAGTCAGCATACATCTCATCCTGCGTTAACGCTTCAGCAAGTTCCTTCTCCTCAGTCAATGTCATGAGCACCTCAGGCTCCAGCTCAGGTATTTCCGTCTCATCAAACTTAGGCAAATAAGCCGCAACACTCGGCGGATCCTCAACATCACGACTGATCACAAGCTCATCAGACTGTTCATTCTCCTGAACAGCACGATCAGCCTCTTCACAAGCCGCCAGCAGCAACACCGCCGCCAAACCAAATCCCATCACCTTTCTCATCCAATCCCCCACCTCTCTATGACTTACATACGTGGAAAAGATTAGAAAGGTTTCGGGTTATTGAATGAGTGTAGACTTGGGTCCTGTCCCTAAAGTCTACACTATACCGCTAATTATCCCTCAAAATCCGGCTCTAAAAGAGAAAACACCACTGCATCATGAGATTGTTCATTTTGATAAAGATAGCCTCGCAGCAGTCCTTCCTGCTCAAAACCTAACCTTTTCAGCAGTTGAATGGACGCTTCATTTTGCGGATAGGTGACTGCTCCGACTCTATACAAACCCAGCTCATAAAATGAATACCTCAGCACTTCCTTCACAGCTTCACTCGTCATCCCCTGTCCCCAATAAGCAGGAGCAAGCTCATATCCGATCTCTGCCCGCTTCCCAGGAATATTCAGGTTGTTTAATCCAAGCGTCCCCACAAATTCACCTGTCTCCTTCAACACCATACCCCACCTGATGCCGCGCTTGCTTTCATATGTATTCTTCATCGATGAAATGATCTTTTCCGCATCATCTTTATGCTTCAAAGAATCCATCCCGTAAAATTTTGTTACTTCATCGTTAGACATAATCTCAAAATAAGGATCAACATACTCCTCACTCATCATCGTCAACTTTAATCTATTCGTTTCTAATTCAGGGAAACTCATGATTTTCATCCTTTCTACTGTAGAGTTAGGGTCTGACCCCGAATCTCCACTACTCTCGTCTTACATAAACTTTGCCTTGAACAGCCACCATCTCTTCAACAGATTGACCTTTTACTGAATATATTTCGCTCCCTGTTGAAGCAAAAGTTGCGTCTCCATTTTTAAAAGAATAGGTGCTGTTGGTTTCTTCTTCACTCCCAACAAGTGTGAAGGTGACCTCGCCAATCACCTGATCCAGTAAGTCTTCATCAAAATCACTGGTTAATTCGTCATCATAATAATATTCGGTATCTTCCCATTTAACGATATTTGCCCATTCAATTGAAACCTGCGGGGATGATGATTGAAAAGCCTCTGAACATCCGGCCAGCAGGAAAACGATCGCTACAAATTGAAGGTTTATTTTTAAACTGCATGGTACACCTCTATTCACGATTTCGCTTAAATGCCTGTCACATTATCAAAGGGTACCGTCTCTCCATTAATCACTGCCTCAATCACTTCGTGTACAGGATCAATTGTGAGCTTGTATACTTTGCCCATAGGATTTTCATCATTCGCATTGTCTTCATCAAGTTTGATCATCAAAGTATCCTCTACCGTTTCTAAAGAAGTGCTGACATCACCTGAAGACCTGAAAAACAAGTAATATGTCTGATCATCCTCTTGGATCAACTGAAGATTGTACTCCAAGCCAATCGCTTCCTTAACTTCATTCGGCACAGTCTCAATCTCGCTAATACTCAATATTGAAGACTGTTCATTACAGCCCAAAAGAAGAAAACAAGATGCCAGCACCATGCTCAACAAATATTTCATCCTTCATCCCTCCCACTAAACGTCTATCACTCCTAACATTCTACAAAACATTTCCAAAAACCTCCTTAAGGCAGACCTTAGACCTTGGTGTGTCCCTGAAGTCTAAGACATGACCAAAAAGATTCGACATGCTCCAATAAATTAAATTCCAATAGATAGGACTTATGATAAAATTAGGATGAATCGTTTTACAAAGCCATTGCATTGTCTTTTAAACTGATGTGTATGATTTAGTAGCAGAATTAAGCCCACAAAAGTCTCAATATTCCGATAATTAATTAAACATGGAGGTGTTAGCAGACTGTGGTAAAAATGCATCCGAAATCAAGAAGCATTCAGCAAAAATACAGAAAAACAATTGAACATGAAAAAGAGATGAAGAAACATACGATCGAAGTCGTTACAGTAATTTTTGTAGTCAGCATTTTATATATTTTGCTTAATCAGACGAATTTTCTTGATGAACGAAGCTCATTTATCATGTCTGCTTCAGAGAATACCTGGTTTGTACCGACTTACGAAATTGATGAGGCTTTAAAGAGTGTCTACGATGAATATCATGGGATGACCGTTAACTATCATCCTGAATTAACAACATTCATTTTAAAAATTTCATACGAGCCTACTCTAATCCCGGAAGACCGTCTGGTTGAAATAACTAATGTTGCTAATGAATTACTTATAAAACTAAGTTCCTTCCCAACAGATAAACCTTATATTGTCGCAATAACTGGAGAAAATGACGAACAATTAGCAAGCAAAATGTTTGGCAGCAATGAAGACAGTTAAGAAAGCAGACCCAAACTCTACACACCGAAAAAGCCCCGGAAATCATTCCGGGGCTGCTGCTTTTTATCACTTTGGCAATGGTGCACGCTTTGAGATCAGCTCTTTTTCTACGAGTTCATTCCAAAACGCTTCTGGAATGTTGGCGTTCATGGCTGCCAGATCTTCTTTGATGCGGTCCGGTCTGGTTGAGCCTGTGACGATGGCCTTGACAGCTGGATGCGCTGAGGAAAATTGAAGGGCTGCATCCTTCAGGCTCACATTGTGACGCGATGCCACTTCGTTAAATTGATTGACTTTTTCTTTGATCTCAGGCGTGATCTTCTGATAATCAAAATAGTCACCACCAAGTAAAGCTCCTGAATTAAAAGCTGAGCCGATGACAAGTCCGGCAGCTTTTTGCTGCGTCAATGGCATCATACGCTCCAGTGCGCGTTCATGCTGAAGCAGCGTGTATTGCGTCGCAGATAAACTCAGATCTGGATGTGCTTCCTCCAGCTCAAGTGCCACTTCAATCGGAATCGTTGTATTAACGCCAAGCCCCCAGGCTGAAATCACCCCTTCATCTCTCAGGCGATCCAGCACTTGAAAAGCACCTTTTCGAGCCTCATCAAACTTCGTCACCCATTCATCTCTCAGAAAATCCGGCGAGATATCATGCACAAACACCATATCAAGCCGATCTGTCTTTAAGCGCTTCAGACTATCCTCAATCGAGCGTAACGTCCCATCCTCTGTATAATCCGTTTGAATTTTATTCTTGCGTCCATACTCGAACAGTCCCTCTTTTTCTTCCTCTTCATCCAGCACAATCCGGCCCACCTTTGAGCTCAGAAGATAATCCTCCCGTTTATAAGAAGATAAGATCTCACCTAACCTCAACTCCGCCAGCCCCGCTCCGTAAAACGGTGCAGTATCAAAATATCGGATCCCCTCATCCCATGCCGTCTGAATCGTCTCCATTGCTTCCTTCTCCGGCACCTCCCGGAACATATTGCCAAGCGGAGCCGTTCCAAGACCTAATTTGTGCTTAATATCTAAACGATTCTTCATCACCAAACACCTCATTCATTGGATTTTCAATATGGTTCGTGTCTACCCGGACAGCCCTGCCACTAAACGACAGCGCAGTGTTGGGATCTGTCCCTGAAGTCTACTGTAGTGTATGGGTCAGACCACTCCCCTGCATAAAAAAACGCAGACCGGAGTCTACGCTTATTCGTTCTCTAATTCTTTAATCGCTTCATCGAGCTTCTCTTCATCTTCCTCAGAGAGTTCCGGAAATTGCGGATCTATTTTTTTAAGGCAGTCGATCATGACTTCGGTGATGATATAACGCGAGTACCATTCATCGTCTGCCGGCAGGATGTACCATGGGGCATCTTCAGTTGATGTGTGATTCAGCATATCTTCAAATGCTTCATGATAATCATCCCAGTATCTGCGTTCTTTAATATCGTTGAATGAAAACTCCCAGTTTTTCTTCGGGTTTTTCAGACGCTCGAGCAGTCTGTCCTTCTGTTCTTCCTTTGACATGTAAAAGAAAAACTTCACTACGTAAAAGCCGTTTTCCGTCAGATGCTTTTCAAAATCATTGATCTGGCGGTAGCGCATTGGCCAGATATCGTCAAGCTCCATATCCTCAGGCACACTGCCTTCTTTCAGCCTGTCCGGATGAACCCTTGGTGCAATGACTTCCTCATAATGAGAGCGGTTCAGAATCCCAATCTGTCCTCTCGCCGGAAGCCCGTCCCGGATTCGCCATAAATAATCGTGATTCAGCTCCGTCTCGGAGGGCTTTTGAAAAGAAGCTGTTTTCAGTCCCTGTGCAGTCAGATTTGAGAAAATATAGCTGATCGCCTCGTCCTTCCCCGCTGCATCCATCGCCTGCAGGACAACCACAATCCCCTTCTTCTCTTCTGCGTGAAGCTTCCAATGAAGCTCCTTCAACTTATCAATACTCTTTGGAACGAGCTCATCCAGCAGCTCCGACTCTTCAATTCCGTGATCTTCATGCGTAGCATAGTCCTGCAGCTTAATCTTCTTGTTGCTCTCCACCAAATACTTATTCACATCCATCGTCCATCCCACACCTTCATCATTTTTACTGATTATCTTCCTCACTACCCAAGATCATGAAAAATCAAACGAACGCGGACTACGGAGACGCCACTCAACTCTGGCTGAGTACATTCACACAATTCATATTCCTGTAATAAGATATTAAACATTCCTAATATCTGTAGAATCGGGGTCTGTCCCTCAGCTCTACCATAGACTTCAGGGATAGATCCCAACTCTACAGAAGTAACCGTTACTTCACTTTTTTCACTTTATTTGGTCAACGCGTCAGTGAATTGAAAAATAGGTGTTGACTTTCCATTTTCATTCGCTATACTTTTCATATAATTCCGATTAAATACATAGGATTAAAGAGGTTAGTGGGTGATGTATTGTTTTTATCAATAAAAAATGTAAATAAGTCTTTTACGAACAATGGTAACTCGGAGCTTGTGCTTTCAAATATTCAGCTGGATGTAAAAGAGGGAAAATTTGTTTCAATTCTTGGTCCTTCCGGCTGTGGTAAGTCTACGCTTTTATCGATTGTGGCTGGTTTGGCATCAGCTACAGAAGGATCCATTGAGCTGAATGGCAAAGCGATTAAAGGTCCCGGCAAGGAACGGGGCATGGTGTTTCAGCAGGCTGCGTTGTTTCCTTGGCTGACGGTGGAGGAAAATGTGATGTTCCCCCTCCTGCCGGATATGTCCAAAAAGGAGGCGCAGCAAAAAGCACTCCAGTATTTAAAAATGGTGCAGCTGAGTGCCTACACGAAGCATTCACCACATGAAATTTCAGGCGGGATGCAGCAGCGTGTGGCGATTGCCAGAGCCCTCGCAATGGACCCTGCACTGCTTCTGATGGATGAACCGTTCGGGGCACTGGATGAACAGACGCGTTCCAGACTCCATGAGATCGTGGAAAATATCTTCCTTGAAACGAAGAAAACGATTCTTTTTGTGACCCACAGTATTGCTGAAGCGTTGAAGCTTTCAGACCGAATCGTTGTTATGGGCACACAGCCCGGCACGATACTGGATGTCATCGAACTGGACTTTCCAAGACCACGTTCCCAGTCAAAGGAAGAACTCATTTCATATGAAGAAAAAATTCAGGCGTTATTGAAATCTGAAATTGATAAGGTAACGGAAAAGGAGCAGAATCATGCAGCCAGCCGTTAAACGAATTATTTTTTATGTCTTACTTTTCGCAGTGTGGCAGGGAGCCGTGTATGTTTTCCAGGTTTCACCGTCCCTTCTTCCTGCACCAACCGATGTTTTTGCTTCTCTTTATGAAGGGTTCAGTAACCGCACCTTATTGTATGATCTTTTAGCGAGTTTTCAGCGATTGTTTATTGGCCTTGCGATTGCACTTATTTTAGGACTTTTACTCGGCGTGTTTTTAGCTAAATCAAAAACGGCCGATGAAACACTTGGTTCCCTCATCCTAGCGCTGCAGTCAGTTCCAAGTATAGTATGGCTCCCACTTGCGATCATGTGGTTCGGTTTAAATGAAATGGCCGTTATTTTTATTGTCGTACTTGGTGCAACGATTGTGATGACGATCAATGTCCGCACCGGCATCATCAATGTCCCGCCGCTTTACATAAAAGCAGCACGGACGATGAATTACAGGGGCTTCCGGCTTTTCACAAAGGTCACGATCCCCGCTTCCGTTCCATATGCTGTGACAGGGATCCGCCTTGCATGGGCCTTTGCCTGGCGCGCACTGATGGCTGGTGAATTACTCAGCACCGGTCCCGGACTCGGTTATTCATTACGATTCGCATCAGATTTTGGCGATATGAGCCGCGTGATTGCGATTATGCTCATCATTATGCTGATTGGTATTTTGGTCGACCTGATGTTTTTCCAGCGGGTTGAAAAGAAGGTCCTTAAAAAATGGGGACTGGCAACAGACTAACTTTTTGGAGGCGAAAGCACATGAAAAAACGATTCAGCTTACTATTTTTAGCATCATTGACCGTCCTGGTTCTGGCAGCATGCGGCTCTGACAGCTCGTCAGGCGGCAGTAAGGATGAAGTCGTAATCGGCTACTTTCCGAATATTGACCATGTACCAGCCATGATCGCAAAAGAAAAGCAATACTTTGAAGAATCACTTGGCGAAGATAAAAAAGTCACTTATAAGACATTCCCGGATGGCGGTGCCTTCATGACGGCACTGAAAACTGGCGATATTGATGCCGGTTTTGTTGGACCTGGTCCAGTCATGAACAACTATGCCAATGGGGCTGATGTTAAAATTATCGCAGGTGCATCCTCCGGTGGTACGGTCGTTGTGGCAAGTGAGCAGAGCGGCATCGAAAGCATTGAGGACCTTGGCAATCATACATTTATCACACCTGGAATCGGCTGTACACATGACGTTCAGATGGAAACATTCCTGAAGGAACAAGGCATTACATCAGCCCGTATTGGCGGAACGCTGAAGCACGTGACGGGAAATCCAGCACAGTATCAGGCCATGTTTGAATCAGGTAAGGTTGATCTTGCAGCTGTTCCTGAGCCATGGGCATCCACACTTGTCGCAAATGGCGCGAAAGTCATTGTTGATACGGATGAAATTGCCTACGGAACAACTTTACCGAATACGGTTCTTGTAACGAGCGGAAAGCTGCTCGAGGAAGAAAATGAACTCGTTAAACAAATTGTTGAAGCACACGAGAAGAGCATCCAGTTTATTAACGAAAATCCTGAGGAAGCCCAGACGATCGCCATTGACGCCATTGAAGAAATCACGAACCAGCGTATGGATGAATCCATCATTGCCAGCGCATGGGAGCGCGTGACGTATACAACGGAAGTTAATGCAGAGGTCATCCAGGCATTTGCTGACTCCTCTCACGACCTGCAATTCCTGAAGGAAAAACCTGAGTTTGATGAGCTTGTAGTGTCTCAGGAAACACTGCTTGGAAGTGCACAGGAATAATGAAAAAATGGATCACAGCATGCCTTGCCGTGCTTATCCTCCAAGGGTGTTCATCCAGGGTTGACCTGGATGAACACTTTTCTTTAAATGGAGAAGTAAGCGACCTGCAGGCAGTTAATCAGGATGGAGAAGACTTTCACACTGATGACCTGGAAGGCGAAATCTGGCTCGCAGCCTTTATCTTCACGAACTGCGACACCGTGTGTATGCCGATGACCTATAACATGGCAGAGCTGCAGTCACAGCTGGATGAAAAAGATCTCGACTACCGATTCGTCTCCTTTTCAATCGATCCTGAACACGACAAACCTGACGTGTTGAAGGAATACGGTTCACAGCAGGATGCCGACTTTTCCAACTGGGATTTTGTCACGGGCTATGAGCAGGAAGAGATCGAACTGTTTGCTAACCGGGGCTTTATCGCACCTGCTGCAAAGCTCGAAGGCTCTGATCAATTTGTTCACAGCACCTCCCTTTACCTGATGATCGGCGACCGGATTCTTGAGAAATACGAGATGTCTGTGGATGTGCCTTATGAGGAAATTGTGGAGGCTGTGGAGTTGGTGCATGGGTATTAAAATGATTGCCCGGACAAAGTGATGTATACTTTGTCCGGGTTTTTTATGCAGGTTGAAGTGAAACATTAACTTCATTGCCATCTTTCAGCAATTCCAGATACAATGACAATAAGTTCAAATTCGTTTTCAGGACAAAAATTCTCTGAATGAAAAGGAGCTTACATGAACATCTATCTGTATTGGCTCATTCAATTATCCTGGGGATTACTGATTAATTTAGCTGGGCTCCTGATCGCAGCCGTTTTAGTCTGCAGAGGTAACAAGCCGAAGAGATTTCACCATGCGGTTTATTTCGAGTTCGGCGAAAAATGGGGTGGCGTGAACTTTGGCGGATTCTTCTTCGTTCAAAAAAATGCACATCACCGACTTAAATCACACGAATATGGCCACAGCTTTCAAAACCTGTTATTAGGTCCCATGATGCCTTTTGCCGTCAACATCCCTTCAGCAGTCCGCTATCATTACAGAAAATATCAACTAAGCAAAGGACACACACTGAAACCGTACGATGATTTCTGGTGTGAAGGCTGGGCAACGAGGCTCGGGGAAAAGCATTGCAAATAAGGTAGAGAAAGGGTCTGTCCCTGAGGTCTACGGTAGACCTCAGGGACAGACCCCTTCTCTGCCTTTTTTAAAAAATCGCCAATCATTAAGACCAGCGTTTTTTCAGAAAAGTTATGTATGAAATGCTTCCTTCTACTTCTATTATAATCCCAATCCCACTTAAATAACAGACTACTCTTTTCCGCATAACTCCCCTATACTGTTCATACAAATCCGAATTCCCAGGGGGGCGTTAGTGTATGCAGGATAAAAAAGCAGTACTGGATCAGGGTCCATTCTTTCATGGTACGAAGGCAAAATTAAAAATTGGTGACTTGCTTGAACCGCAGCATTTGTCCAATTACCAGAATAAAAAATCCAATCATATTTATTTCACAGCGACGCTTGAAGCAGCGAAATGGGGAGCTGAACTCGCAAAAGGCGATTTGCAGGAAAGAATTTATATCGTCGAGCCTACAGGGGATTTTGAAAATGACCCGAACCTTACCGATAAAAGGTTCCCGGGAAACCCCACACGATCGTACCGGTCACGAGCACCCTTAAAAATAATCGCAGAGCTTGGCGTCTGGGAAAGGCACTCTGATGAACAAATTAATCAGATGCATGCATCACTTAAGACATTACGTGATGAGGGGAAAGATGTCATGCTGGATTAGGGAGAAAAGGGACAGATTCTTTCTCGACCTTTTATCCCCTAGTCATCTGTCACTAATTTTCCAAAAACAAACCAATTTATTCTATCATTTCATTATTTTTTCATGTTAAGATAATAGAATCATGATAAATGTACTCTATTAATTAACAGGGAGTTTTGCTTTTTGTATCGTCGAATGCTGTTTATTTTAAGTCTGTTTTTGTTGCTAAGTGCCTGTGCTGCTGGAACCATTTATTTTAATGCTGCTGGTCCTGACAGTCTGAATAATAATAAAAATGATACTGTTGATCATGCTGATACTATTGAAGGATCAGCAGAAAATACAAGTTCGACTCAAACTGCTCATTTTACAGCAGTTGGCGATTTACTGGTCGAACGCCCGATTTTATATGATGCTATGCAAAAGGACGGTTCTTTCAATTTTGATCCTCTTATGTCTAATGTAAGGAATCTGATTGAAAAAGGAGACTTTGCCTACGCTAATCAGGAAACACCGATTACAGGCTCCGAATTTGGTCTTGGTGATGGAAACTTTGTCTTTAATAATCCTTATGAGCTTGGTCATTATTATTATGAAACCGGCTTTAATATGCTTCAGCTGGTCAATAACCACACACTCGACATGGGATATAGCGGACTGGAGCGAAATATAGCCTTTTGGGAAGAGAACTATCCAGATGTTTTACTCAGCGGAGCCCATCTATCTTCTGAAGAACGTCAAACGATTCCGATCATTGAAAAAGAAGGCATATCCATTGCACTCATTTCAAGCACATACAGCTCCAATCTTCCAGTTGAACGTCCATACTCTGTCAATATCTTTACAGATAATGAAGAACAGCTTTTAGACGATGTAGCCCGTGCCGATAAAATGGCTGACCTTGTTGTCGTGGGAATGCACTGGGGTCAGGAGTATCAACAGCCTGTGGAAGCACAGGAAAAACTCGCTCAGAGCCTTGTACAAAATGGTGCCGATATCATTCTCGGACACCATCCGCATGTGCTTCAGCCTATCGAATGGATCGAAGGACCTGAGAATCAACGTGCGCTGGTTGCCTATTCGCTCGGGAATTTCATCTCCGGTCCTTTTGACGATCGTGTGCCCCACCTTGATTGCGAAAGGCTTACAGGCACCATGATCGGATTTGATCTGACTAAAGAAAACGAGCAGGTGCAAATCGACTCTGTCTATGCTGTCCCTACATTCACTTCTTTTTCTGAAGACTACACAAACTATCAAATTCTTCCATTAAGCGATTTTGAGCAAGATGACTTCAGATGGTGCAACCTTGAAACCCATAAAAACAATGTGATCGAAACACTTTCTGAAAGAATGAGTGATATTGAGATTAGAATGGGTGAAATGGAGAACAAATAAGCTGAACCATGACGGTTTCAGAAAAAACAAAAACCACTGCAATTGAACAGTGGTTTTTTGCTTTTAGAAGTTCTTGATGATAGACAGTTGAAAACTCTCAGTATTATTGATAAAGGTGGTCGAGAAAAGTCTCAAGTTTAGTCAGGTCAGTCAAATGTTCATTGCATAACTGACTATCTTTACAAATATAATTCCCTCTGCTCACATACGTCTCTTTCCCGCTTTTCACCTTCGTCACAAACAAGGCGACTTCTCCAAGCTGGTTACATATACTGCAGATTCCTTTATTGTTGCTGTTGTTAAAGTGGCCTGAGATACCCTTTAACTTACCCTGATACTCAACGATTAAATGCTGCTTATGGGCGCGAGTATCGAACCATCCTAAATAAGAATGCCTTTGGAAATCAAACTCATCCAGATCAGGCACCTGCAGCTTCTTCGCTTTTGGGAACAATTTCTCGACTGTTTTCTTCGTCACTTGTCGAAACGGAATCACATAATCACGCTTCAACTCACTCAGAAAAGCCCTGGCCTCTGCCTCATCATTCAAGTCAACGATCCGGTTCAACAGCTTTTCCTGCTCTTCTGTCAGATCAGGAACCGTCTCTCTTACTTTTGCCATCGCATGAAGTTTTACCCCATCCCGTGTATCCTGATGATTTACAGTATGCTGAGTATGCACAATAAAGTAGACTTGCCTTGCAATAAAATTATATTGGTCATTTCGAATAAACATTTTTTCAGTTTTTTTGTATGCATCCATTTTCTATTCGCTCCTTATCTTTTAAATCATGATAGATAAGTGCAAAACCTGAATAGAAAGATACATTGGCTGGCGATTAACAATCTTAACCCCACGCAAAGTATCGCCCCTTATTCAGGCTTTGCATGAGCTGGTACCAATGCTGACGCATGATTATTCATCACAACTATCATCTGATATCACCTCCAACTACAGCGTATACACAATCGAGATTTATCGCAAGACCTAAAAAGAAGTCCGCTTAGCCTGTCAACTTGAAATCCACATCAAAGTCATAGTTTAGAGAAAGGGTCTGTCCCTGAAGTCTACGTTTTACATCGCACTTTGAACTTTATCCAGGTTAACGAACCTTCTTAGAATTTCATCCGCACCCCAGTAAATCACTGAACCTGCAGCTGCACACATAAAGATCAGCTTTCCTCCTTCTGACCAGTACTGAGAGAAAGAAGTATAGTAGAACGAATAAATGATGAATGTAAAAAGCACACCAAAAGTCAAATGGACCGCGAAAGCATAAATGGCTCTGGGAACCAGCTGAAAGCGGTTTAACACGATATCTGACACGAATGAAATCAACATCCCGTAAAACAGAACGCACGGTGCAGCGAAGATTCCTACGAACCAAAACCAGCCCCAGAACCCGCCTGCTGGATCAGTGCTATATTGTAAAAAGGCCAAACCAAGCATAAGTAAGAAGCTAGTGATAAAAAACCCAATGATTTTCCTTAAAATCATAAACCGTCTGGCACCTCCGGATATTCACTTTACAATTAAAACTGTTAATTTCATTCTCTTTGTTTTCCGGGAATTCCTCTTATCCATAGTACTTTTTTAGAAAACACACACTTCTATCCTTCCACCTGCTGATCCCCATCATCATCCACCCTCGTATCCTCATCTGTCTCCATGCACTCCAGCCAGTCATCTGCTTTCAGTTTGTCAACAAACGCACGGCTGCCACCGATCATGGTGAAGTCCAAATCAACGTCACTGTAAAAACACCAGCTGCGATCCTCAGGCCAAATATAACTCGGGGTAAACTTAACCTCATCCATCATGAGAAACTGCTTCACTTCTTCAATCCGTCCACGATATAGCTTGCTGTAGTAATCCGACGTCTTTAAAAGATGATAGTAAAAGTAGCAGTCTATCTCTCCCGAATGAAGCTTGATTATATTAATCACACGATTGAGTGACTTATAATCCAGTAGACCGGGGTCTCCTCCCATTAAATAACGGGGATGTCCGCCAAGCTTCTTTGCAATCGATGGCAGTCCAAGTTCCTTTGTTTCCTTTAATCCGTATTTCACCGCAAGCTCCCGAAGCCTGATCCGTTCTCCCGGCTGCAGGTAACCATTATCAACCCCTGCTTCCATCCAGGTGATCGTGTCATTTGGCGCATTGAGTTCCCGCCGAATCGGATGAATGATTTTACAGTAAGCCTCAAAAACAGGTGGAATTAAATTGTTAAAACGACAGCCATTCCAAACTTCAGGCAGAGGAATCTTTTGACCCTCTATCCAGCTAAATTCTTTCATGTCAGCTAATTTCTCAATTACATCCTCCTTTGATTGCGTAGAGTTGGGGTCTGTCCCTCAAGTCTAAGCTGGACTTTGAACGATTCCAGATTTACTAATTACTGTTATAATGATTATACAATTCAGGGGGTATCGAATGAATCTATCAGAGGCATTTATTTTAAATAAAATGAAGCAATTTAATATAACCGGAGCGGGAATTGCTGTCATTAAAGATGGAAAACTTGCAGATACACATTGTTTTGGCTTGCTGGAAGCAGGAACGACTGAACTGGTAGATCGGCACTCTATCTTCAATGCATGTTCAATCAGTAAATTTGTAACAGCCATTGTTGTGATGAAGTTCGTTTCTCAGGGAGATCTTGATTTAGATGAGGATATTAGCAGAAAGCTTGTTTCATGGACCTTACCTGTAAATGAATATAAGACGACGCACAAGGTGACACTGCGTCATTTACTAAGCCATCACTCCGGAATTCTGGACCCCGAGGGCAGTTTTGATGCGCTTCATTCCCAAAATGACGGGCCGAATATGGTGGACTTACTGGAAGGCAACACACCTTATTGTCGGGAATCTATTGCAGTGAAAAAGGAGCCGGGAAGTGAATTTCATTATTCTGATGCGGGTTATTGTGTGGTCCAGCAGCTGATAGAAGATATTGCGGGGAAACCTTTTGAAAAGGCTGTGAATGATCTTATATTTGAACCCTTACATATGGACAACAGTACTTTCAGTCAATCGTTTCCTAACGGTAAAAACTTTACTGCCGGACACGACAAAGAGGGTAATGTCATTCCCGGAAAATATCCTATCTATCCATATGCCGCAGCATCCGGACTTTGGACAACGCCATCTGATTTAGCAAGGCTTGTCATTGAGTTAATGGATGCTTTGGATCATAACAGCAAAATCGGTCTAACCTCTGACGCCGCTAAAACCCTGCTAAGTCCTCAAGGAACAGCAGCCTGGGCAGGACTTGGAATATTTTTAGACGGCGCAGACCATGAAACTGAAATCTCCTCCCTCGGCTGGGGCATCGGTTACCAAAGCATGGTTGTGGCTCAACCCTATCTGAAAAAAGGTATCATCATCATGACAAACACCGATACAGGACTTCATCAGATGAAAGGATTTATCGGGGAGATTTACAGGTCATGGGCGTAGAGATCGAGTCAGTTTTACTTTACATATAATCGATCAAAGAGATGCGCCAAAAAAAGATATGCAATTTAAAAATACTCTTGATCATCTACCTGTCAAACCCCTTACCTGAATAGCCTGAGTCACCTTAATCATATTTTCTCCGAAAACATCATGACTACACATTAAGTTTCCAATTCAAATTTCGTTAATCATTTGGTTAAAATCAGATCAAATGGAGAACCTACTATTGAATGGAGGTGTTGATCATGACACATTTAAAATTATTTGCCTTAAAGTTTGTTGCGACTCTTATCGTCCTAGGTATCATCTTAAGCGCAGGGTTTGATGTATCATTTCAAAGCGTATTTTATATTACCCTTGTCTTAACTGTAGTTGCCTATCTGGTCGGCGATTTATTAATTTTGTCTAAAACGAATAACTCTGTAGCAACTTTTGCAGATTTCATTCTTGCCTTTGCAGTTATTTATTTTATGACAGATGCTCTGACCGTTGGTGATGATGTTTTAATGGCTACCGCAATATCAACAGTCTCACTGGTTATCTTTGAATACTTTTTCCACCAATCAGTCGCCAGAAGTTTAGATCATGAAAAAAAGACGAATAGCGCAGTCAATGAAAGAACGCATGTATCAAATCAATTTCAGACAGAGACTTCAACAGAATTGTATCCTACTGACACGGACAAAAAATAAAGAGACACCATGTCCTTCATAAACAGCTATCAGAAGTTTTATCATGTAAAAGAACTTTAATACAATGCCAAACCTTCAAAACCTGATGCTGCTTATGCTAAGAAACCCCAGTAGAAAATTAGTGGTAAGTACTGTGAGATGTCTGCCATGATGCAATATCTGTTTCAAGGTTGGAATTGTCGTACAGAAAACAAATCCAGAGTCCTTACTCTGGATTTTTTACTTATCACGCTTCCTAATAAGATCAAATGCACTTAATTGAAGACACAGTAGACTTTAGGGATAGACCCTTCCTCTACACTCCTCTACTCCTCCTGAAACAAATGGTGCAATATCCGGTCTTTGTCTTCAAAAAATTGTTTTGTAAGGGAGTAGTGCTGTGTTTCTTCTAACGCTGGTTCGCTGATTCCTTCCGGGGTGAGCTGAATGATTTTGGCTTGCGGATAGGACATGATAATCGGGGAATGGGTGGAGATGATGAATTGTGACCCCTGGTGAACCAGTTCGTTGATTCTGGTCAGCATCGACATCTGCCTTAATGGCGACAGGGCAGCTTCCGGCTCATCGATAATGTATAGACCTTTCCCCTGAAAACGTTCGATAAAAGCTGCGAAAAAGGACTCGCCATGAGACTGCTTATGCAGTGACTTCCCCCCATAGGAATCAATAATCCTCGGACCAAACGACTGTTCCCGATCTAAATGTTCAATATTCGTGGCAACGTTATAAAACGTTTCAGCCCGAAAGAAAAAGTGATCCTTCGCCCGGTTCACTCCTTTTTTCAAACGAAGATATTCATCCAGTTTCGAGTGTGAATCATAGCTTGAAAACCTGAAATTCAGCGAACCACCTTCAGGATTAAATCCAAAAGCAACCGCAATTCCTTCCAGCAACGTTGACTTCCCCATCCCATTTTCACCGACAATGAACGTCACGTTCGGGTGAAACAGTAACTCATCCAAATTCCGAATCACTGGCAGATTAAGCGGAAACTCACCAAAAGAAGAGATCTCATCACGCTTTAAGTAAACGGATCTTATATATTGAGAATCGTAACTTAGTTTTGTCATGAGTTCACCTCCAATTAATAGGCTAAACAAATTAGATTTTCAGAAGTATATTTAAGTCCTTATAAGAACCCACTTTATTAATTTTTACTTTCTTTAAAGCTTTGTCCAATTTACTTTTACTAAAGTGACAGTTTTTGAGAAGTATTAAGAAAATACTTATCCTCTCTTTAAATTTATTTCCTAAACGATTTCTAATTTTTATATGGATCAATATTTTTTCATAGTAAGTTAATTCTCGAACAACAATAAGCAAAGGTACATAGAATAGTAGCAAAAGTTCTAAAAACATCTTTTTCCAGAAAATACTTTGCATTATATCATTTATATTATTGAAAAAGAGATTAAATGAAAATACAATAACACTTATTACAATAAATGCTAATATCCAATTTAAAATTTTTTTTATCAGATTGAAGTTCGGATTATTGTCAGAAATAGCAATTAACATATTCAATACAAATATTATTAAGATTATTATTAATTCTAAGATTATATTAAAGGTATATTCATTTATTATAAAAAGTGGAATGATACTAAACTTTATAATCCCTTTAGCTATCTGAGTGATTTCAATTTGATCAAATTTTGTTGCGACTCTAAAAATCATTGGAAACAAAGCAAATATTAAAATTTTTGAATAATCCTTGATAAGCCCTATATTATTTATGAATTCTACCTTAATTAAAAGATAAAACATGCACACAATATAACTTAAAGAAAACAGCATTATTGGATGGAGGATTAGCTGGATTATTTGTTTTGGTAAACTTAAAAATGAGTTACTTTTCTTATTCTTATATAAAATAAATATAACTATTAAGAAAAACACAATCGTCCAAATGATAATTGCCCATTCTCTTGTATTGAATAATATTTTTCTCACCTCATTTTAAGATATTCTTCGTGTTATAAAATTTCATAAATGAATTAAAACAACGATTGATCACGTTCCAATTTATCAAATAAACAACACCCCAAACCCCTCAAAAATCTTCTCCGAAATATCCTCCGGACTATTCACTTCCAACAACGGAATCTCTATCGCCACTGCCTTTTCTAAACCCCAGTACTTTTCTTTACCTTTTTCATTAGTCTCGCTGAACCACTGCCCATCCTTTTTGTTAATTTTGAAGAATTTATCTATGCGGAACGGATCCCAGAATACCCAATGATCTGATGTAGATGGAGTCCTTGTCCAACTGGTATAATCGAATTTGTATTTAACGAGTGAAATAGCCGGGATATTTTCGCTGCCTTCGAGATCTACTTCAATTCCAAACACATCTCCGTTATTCATGTTAGGTAAATGACTTAGTGGTATGCCATCATCTTTTTGATACAATTTAATGAAATTACTGGTCAGCCAGCCTTCTGAGTGAGAGTCGGACTTCCAGCGTAAAAATCTAGGCGTCATCGAGATGAATCCCTGCTCCTCTCCCACTCTGTCCATTTCTGAAAACAGTACATTTAGATTTTTATACGTTTCCTGTAATACATGAACTGCATTTGAAATGTTTGATCCGATTTCAGCTCTTGATTTTGTAGACATAGTTTTTCTCCTTCTCAACATGTTCGGCAGGCCAGCTCCAATCCTTCTGTGTACTGACATTCCGTTCTATATGAAATGTATAATGATCCTTTGAAACAATTATGTCGGCCTTCGTGTACAACAGACCCCTAAACCTTTTTAGACCCTTTTTCAAAAGTAGATTTCTTAAATCTTCAATGATCAATTGCTGTCCCTGATTTAGTGGATCCAAATCCATCCGAGTCAGTGACTCATGAATATCCTCCCAATTTAAAAATCCAAACTTTACACCAGGAGCAATAATCGATCGATTTTCCATTGACTCTCTCACTTCTTTCATCATGGCAAAAGGAGCGAGGAAAATCAGATAAACGGGTCTTCCTTCAGAAACTCGCTCCAGCATCCTTGCGTAACGTGCCAGCTGATGGACACTGACTGTATGATCCACAGCACCCGTGTCCATTTCATCCTCTGATGAAATCCCACTCAAATACTTAACCTCAATACCAACCATCAGATCCTCAAAGGAAAGTAGTAAATCAATCTCCCCTTCAATATCACGGGGCCAGAAATTCCACACAGCCGGAAATCCTGTATAACGATTTAGGATTGCACGCCAAAAATCCTTCGGCTCATTTTCACTAAACTCAACCTGCTCTAAAAGATTTTTCATGCCCAGTTCAAACGGTAAATAACGCAGTGCACCAAAAAAATCCCCCGTCAGCTTGTCTTCCAACCGATCTGATAAATTGCTCCCGGATTGCGAAATTTTGTTATGAATCTCTGCTAACAAGAAGCCACCTCCTATGCAAAACAAGATTAAATCTACAAAAATAGCATTTTGAAAATATAACATTATTTTCTTATTATATCCGACTTTAGATTTATTTTGTGGTAAAATTTGATTAATACTTGTTGGTAATAGATTTACATATATACCTGCAGCAGTATTAATATATTTCAGGAGGAATGGATATGGAACAGTTTGCTGATCAAATCAAGATCATTGCAAAGAGGATTGAGAAAATCAAGGGCAATATCTCTACAGAAGAATCAACAAAAACGAGTTTAATTCTGCCTTTCTTTCAGGCTCTTGGCTACGACATTTTTGATCCGTCAGAATTCACACCTGAATTCATCGCGGATGTCGGAATTAAAAAAGGCGAAAAAGTAGACTATGCCATCATGAATGATGGTCAGCCTGTCATACTAATTGAAGCGAAGTCAGTCGCTGAAAAATTGTCCAAGCATGATTCCCAGCTATTCCGTTACTTTGGCACGACAGCTGCTAAGTTTGCCATTCTGACAAATGGTCTTATTTATCGTTTCTACACAGATTTAGAAGAACAGAACAAAATGGACTCTGCCCCTTTCTTTGAAATTAACCTGGAAGATCTAAAAGAACCCCACATCGTTGAGCTCGCAAAATTCCGCAAAGACAGCTTTGATCTTGAGAAAATCTTCACCACTGCTTCTGATCTGAAATATCTTAATAAAGTAAAATCATTTCTATACGAACAATGGGAAAATCCAACTGAGGATTTTATCAAATACATTGTTGGAGCAATATATGATGGGATGAAAACAAAAAACACACTTGAAAAATTCGAACCTATCATAAAGAAATCATTCAGCCAATTTATTAATGAGCAAGTAAATGAAAAATTAAGTAAAGCATTGAAATCTACGACAGCAACAGATCAGGCCAGTCAGGAAGCAGCTGTTACCGCATTGCCAGATCACTCACCAATCGACACTCCAACTGAACCACTCATTATAACAACTGAAGACGAGATTCAGGGCTATACAGTCGTCAAAGTGATCGCTAGCGAAGTCATTGACGCAGACCGTGTATTTTATCGTGACAATCAGAGTTATTTCAATGTACTTCTTGACGATAACATTCGTAAATGGATCGTCAGACTCGAACTCGACCGTGCTAAAAAGACAATCAGCTTTAATGATGAAGACAAAGCAAAGGTTCAGATCGAGAAGGTCACAGATGTGTTGAAATATAGAGACAGAATTTTAAATGTGATTCAGAAGTTTGAAGGGTAAAGAAAGATCTATTGAATTCATTTTCTAAGGGGACTTGTAATGGAAATCACTGATCAAATATCATCTATATTCAACGAGATAGGCATTAGAATCATTTATCTAGTGCTAGTAATAGGATTTGCATATGTAGTATCTTTTCTTTTATTAAAGCTTTTTAGAGCCCCTGCCTTATTATGCCGGTTAGTATCGGCTGTTGTAACTGGATTTATTGGATATCAATACTTTATAAATGTTTATTTGCCATCTTTACAGACAATCTAATTTGATGCAGTACTATTAAATGCTAAATGATCTTTTCAACACAGCTCAAAACCCCCGCTTTTCATCCAGGCAGGGGTTTTAATCATTCCATATTCAAAATACGTGTACCGCTAAACCAAGATTCCCAAATCCTTTTCGCCAATCGAATGATTCGGTATTTGCGTCCTCACGATTCGGTGTAACTGTATTTTTCTAATACCAATTGAAACACTTCTATTGAAATTAAATAATCAAATAAAGCGGGAATTGTTACAAATCAGTTCATAAAAAAACACCTTTCTTTGATGTTGATTTGGTCGCTTAACATCGAATAAGAAAGGTGTTTTTTTGGTAAATAAATTTAATTAAAGATGCGTTTGCTGTTCAAAAACTTTAGTTACAGGGTGAAATGAATTGTTTTCATTACAGTCGGTCTTGCAAAAACTGTTTAATTAAATTTGCGCTTGTTTTCAAATCTTCTTCTAATGGGAAATGTCCAGTGTTCAATAAATGTACTTCGCAATCATTAATATCCCTCTGAAATGCTAAAGCACCTTCAGGTCCGAAAAACATATCATTTTTTCCCCATATAGCTAGTGTAGGCGGCTGATATGTTCTGAAAAATTTCTGCCAGTTTGGATACTGTTTTACGTTGTTTCTATAGTCATATTGCAAAGCGAGTTGTATTTCGTCATTTCCGGCACGATCCAAAACAAACTGGTCCATATTCCAAGCGTCCGGACTAATATGCTCAGGTTCACGAGTACCGTTTGTATATTGATGCTTTGTAAAGTCTGCCGATAAAAGGAATTTGATATTATCCTTATTTTCCTGGTTAGGATTTTCCCAATATGTGCGAACAGGGTCCCAGGCTGACATTAAACCCTCCTCATAGGCATTTCCATTTTGGGTTACAATGGCCTGAATGCGCTCAGGGTGTTCGCATGCCAGCCTGAACCCTACTGGAGCACCATAATCGTGTACGTAAATACTGAATTTCTCCAAGTTTAATTGCTCGACAAACTCATTCATGAGAAGGGCATAGTTACTAAACGTGTATTCGAATTCATTTATTTCTGGCTGGTCGCTATTCCCGAAACCTGGATAATCTGGTGCTACAACATGAAATTCTTCCATTAATTCCGGTATTAAGTTTCTATACATATGCGAAGAGGAAGGAAAACCATGAAGCAACAAAATGGTTGGATTTTCTTTTAGACCGGCTTCTCGATAAAAGATATTAACACCCTTAACAACAACTTTTTTGTGATTTACTAACATATTACCACCTCATAAATTTGAATTTTGAACTCCTAAAAGAGTCGATTGAATTTAGAGCACCCTATTCACAAGCCTTTAAACTAAATTGTATAACCATTAAAATTCTTTTTAGAAGTTACAAAAAACAATACATTAATTTTTATAACTTGTCAAAAAATTTTTAGTGGTTATAATTATGGAAGAGGTGATAAGTATATGGATAAATCAATATTAACTTTAGGTGGACCTTCGTGGATAAACCTTGTCAATACAATTTACATCTCTAATAAACAAGAGATTGATATTTTAGCTAATGCATCAAGTGTGCTCCAATGGATGAAGGAAAATAATCTAGTGCGAGAGTCTGATGTATTAGCTTTAGAAAAAAAGAAATTATTAGATTCATTAATCGTTGAGCTTCAATCAACCCGTACTCTTTGTAACACCATATTGTCTGAGATAGAACAAAATAGAAAACTTTCGCTACGTACAACCAATAAAATAAAAAGTGCTGTTGAGAAATTGCAGGGCAGCCTAACCATTAATTCTGAAAGTGAAAAGTTGAAAATAACATTCCAAGGAAAAACAATTGAAGATCACATAATGTACGGCATTATGGATTCCATTATTAATACTTTTGAAAACACCTCTCTTGAGCGTATTAGGAAGTGTAATCATGAAGAATGCAGACTCTATTTCGTTGATACATCTAAAGCAGGAAAAAGACGTTGGTGTAGCATGGAGTTGTGTGGAAACCGTAAAAAAGCAGCAGAGTTTTATTCGAAGAAAAAGAAAAAGTAATCCTGGTAACATTTTATATTTAAAGTAAGTTAAAAAATAGAACCACATCCGGTTAGTAGGTGATTGAAAAGATAGGTAAAATGATGCGAAAAGTCCGTGAGAAATCTTCTCACGGACTTTTTTTTGGCTGTATTTATTAAAATGTTTTGGATGATGAAATGAAAAAGCGGGATGGGAACGTTTTCTTATATTACTAACGACAAACAGCCAAACTTACTATCTTAGTCATCAGTCATGACCTTTCGAAAACATATAAACGTAAACAATGCTGCACCGATGATCCAAGCAGTGAGTATACCTAATGGCATCCAAAAATTATTATCGTACAATTCGATTGCTTGCATAATAGGGAACGTATTCGTGGTTCTAATGATAATACTGTCTTCCGCAAGCTGAAATGTAGCAATCATTGGCGTGAAACCAAACAGGAACATGACTGGCATCAAATAACCGGATGTTGCTGCAAGCGATTTTGAAAATAGCCCAATACCGATCCCTACTAAAAGAAAGAATAGGAACATCAAAATAAGTCCAATGATCGCCCTGAAGTTCATAAGCGGTTCAATACCCACGATCATTAGAGAAACCATTAGAGAAATAGCTGTGATAATCCCTGTAACCAGACTTTTCCCAATAATGATATCCAATAGCGAAGCAGGAGATTGTATCAAACCTCTCATTGTGTTCTTCTCATTTTCTTCGGCTATCATGCTCATCATGATACCTGATGTAACCATTGAAAAAGTTGCCCCGGCAATTAAATATAGAAAAGCAATCGGAGGCTCCCCATCAACAGTCAAGGAGTAGATTAACGCGAGTAAGATATTACTTACTGGTAACATCAACAACGCTATATTTCTCGGCAAATCTTTTAAGTCTTTTTCAAAAATAGCATGTATCCGTTGAACACTCATTATTCTAGCTCCTTTCCAGTTACCTTTAGAAAGATCTGTCCAAGTGTCGGATTATCCGTATGCATGGCTTTGATTTCTCCGTTTGCGATCAGGTCTCTGATTTGATCGGCCTGATCCGGCTGATTATCAATGACTAATCGATTGCCTTTAAAGGTTTCCACATGAAAAGCGTGTGTGGAATATTTGTAGCGAAGTGAATTCGGACTGTCTAATTCCTGCAGTTCTCCGTTATGCAAAAACGCAACACGATCACATAACTCAGTCGCTTCCTCCATATTATGAGTAGTCAAGAAAATGGTTGTGCCTGCTTCATTCAGTTTTTGCAGTCCACGGTGAATATGTGCCATATTTCCAGGATCCAGAGCAGATGTTGGTTCATCTAGAAATACCAGTTTAGGATTGTGAATAAGCGCTTTGGCCAGCAATACTCGCTGTTTCATTCCTTTTGACAGCGTCGACACTATTTTTGAACGTTCATCATGCAAATTAACTTCTCGCAGTACCACATCGATTTGCTTCAGCGGCGCACCATATAATTTACAAAATAGTTTCAAATTATCATAGATGGTCAGTCGCTCATATAACGAGCTGTTATCTGATAATATTCCGACTTGCGATTTGAATGCTGACGATCCAAAATTTTCCGAATCAATACCCAGTACTTTAACATCACCAACAGTTTGTTTCAGCTCTCCGGTCAATACCTTAACAGTAGTTGTTTTACCTGAACCGCTTGGACCAAGAAATCCGAAAATCTCCCCCTGCTTAACATTAAAACTCACTTTATTAATGGCGGTATGCTCACCAAAAATCTTCTGCATGCCTTTTACTTCGATGGCATTTTCCAACTAAAACACTCCTTTCGACGATTTCCTTCATCGTAATGGAATGAATGGCTGGATGCAGTCATATCAAGCCGAAATGTACTGAAAGAAGATTGAATCGTACTTATATCAAGTTAAAATATCATTTAAAAAACCTTCCAGATAGGGTGAACTGTACCTATTTCAGGTTTAATTTTTCCTGGATATCCTGAATTTTGGAACGGGACAGAGGAATAGTTGACTGAACCTTATTGCTAATCCTGAGTGAATACGAGTTTTTCGACCACGTAATGATTTCACGTACCTTTTGCAGATTCACGATATAGGAGCGGTGACAACGATAAAATCCGAAAACCTCTAATTTCTTGTTTGCTTCAGCCAGTGTGTCTTCCATCGCATATGATTCCTCATTGATCATAATCATCGTCTTTCCATCCTGACTTTCGATATAATCGATCTCTGTCGGATCAAATAGAATCATTTTATCTCCTACTCTTGCTGGTATCTTAAATAGATTTGCAGCAACTGGTCCTCTGGGACTTTCCAATTCAGACTGTATAGAGGTGTCTTCAACTTCACCTTCATCAGCTTCAACTTCCTGCAAACCATCCTGCTTAAGCTTATACACACGATCTCCAAGTAAAACGGCATGTTCCATGCTGGACACTAAAATAAGCACAGGTATCTGTAGATCCTTTATTTTTTGAAGCATATTAATAAAATTATTAACTGTTATAACATCTACGCCGTGTATCGGTTCCTGGAACACCATTTTCTTATAACCACTTATAAAATATTTAGCAAAGTAGACTCGTCGAATTTCAGATTCTGAGCATTTGTCCAGAGCTTTCTTTGCACAAGTATGCAGTTCAAACTCCACGAGAATTTTAGGTAATGGCATTTTACAATTGAACCATTTTAGAAAAAAAGCGATATTATCTTCTACTGACAGGCGCATGTATAACCCCTCCTGCAGATCAAATATCGGTATATTTGTATTCCTGCGTAGGGTGTTCACCAATTCAGCCTGTAAATCCCCATCACTGTAAATTGACGTTGCCTGTGAGTCGTTGATGGTAAGAGTAAATAAAGGAAGCGACTCACTACCTATTATTTTTTCGTCTATTGTAAAATGTGACATTTTCCCAGTCCTTTCTATTACATTAAATTATAATAAATGGATGGCAACAAATATCATTTCGTTATGATTCTACAACTTAGTAGTTTCATTCAATAAAAGGGCGTTATCACATAGATTTCATTTTCAGCTTAACTGCAGCTATGACTTCTGCATCTCTTAATTCTACTCACTAAATGCTGAATACTCAATTTATTTAAAAAGCAAGGCTTTTTTCCCTTCACTAACGCTGCATTTTTAAAAGACACAATTCCCCGGTAAGGAATTGTGTCTTCGTTTGTAAGTGCATTTTCTTTCCATTAAACCGGCCGAGCGATTTATCAATAAAAAACATAAAAGAGTTAAAAATCGAGAATTAATTTTCTTCTAATCTCTCAACCGCTATTTCTGCGGCTTTGGCAATCAGTTCATCATCATACTCGGCATCAGGTTCTTCACGACTGGAAAGTATTGAAAGAATGATAGGCTCCTCATCCGGTGGCCAGATGACAGCAATATCGTTTCGAGTTCCATATGAGCCTGATCCGGTTTTGTCTCCGACTATCCATTCTTCCGGCACACCTGCCCGAATCAGGTTATCTCCCGTAGTATTTCGTATCAGCCAGTCATTTAGCATCTCCCGCTTCTCCTCAGAGAGAACGTCACCAAGTGTGAAGGCCTGCAGACTCTCAGCAAGTGCTTTAGGTGTACTTGTATCGTTCGTTTCTCCAGGCTCCACATCGTTAAGATCAGGCTCGATACGCGCTGGTTCTGTGACATCATCTCCTATTTCTCTTAGTACCTCCTTAAATCCTTCAGGCCCTCCGATCGCCTCAAATATAAGGTTGGCAGCTGTGTTGTCACTGTAACGGATCGATGCATCACTCAACTCCTTTAGAGTCATTCCTTCATCAACAAACTCTTCAGTAACGGGGTTATAATTCACTAAATCTTCTTCTGTAAAATTGATACGTTCATCAAGTTCTTCCATTGATTTCTTCTTCAAAAGTGCTCCTACAGCCAACGCCTTGTGTGCAGATGCATATCCGAAGCGTTCATCTTCATTGTAGGCAACAGATTGGTTGTTGCCTGTATCAAGCGCATAAACGCCTAGTTTTGTATCATACTCCTTTTCAAGGTCTTCAAAACTGGAATTCATTGTCGCTTCTTCATTTTCTTCGTTTTGATCAGGTTCATTTTGACTGTTCAAACAACCTCCAAGAAACAAACTCCCTAGCATCACTGTTCCTAAAAATCTCCGCATTGAAAAACGTTTCATAAGAATCCTCCATTTGAAAATATTTATTAACCACTTCACCTCAAAAACTTGACTACAATTGTAGTCCGATATTACAATTGTAGTCAAGTTGTTTTATTTTATTTTTGAGTTCAACTTTTCTCAAAAGACTGATTGGAAGATAAGAGATGAAACTATTAATAGACCCTAAGTGTCATTTGAGGTTGAAATAATAACATTCCACCCTTTATTCGGTACATTTGGGCTTCATATAGTTACTGTTCACGGGATTTTCACGACATTTCCAATGATCTTTTATAAGCTGAGTAACAGGTAGATAGCGTAGATAAAAGACGTGCCTCCATGAGTCAATTCATAAGAAAAGGAGTTGACAAAGGATTTAATCCAGATCGGGCATTGATCAAAAACGTTCGAAAAACACGGCCTTAAAAGATATTCTTATCTGTATCAGTGAAGAAGAAATCCTGGCTCTCTTTCCCTGCAGACTAAGGTAGAAGTTTAATAAAACATTTATTAACAAATTAGGAGTTGTAACGAGTAGCAGCGGGGTATAGGAAGTATTAACGGTTTAAACGAATTTGTCTGCTTTTGCTCGTTCACTGAATGCAAGTAACAGAAAAGTTTTGGATAATCAATTCAAGGAGTGATAAACATGTTTGGTAAGAAAAATGATAACAGGTTTGTTGAAAAATCAGTGCAGCATTATCAGTTCGGGATGATCTTAGTACTCATCGATACAGAAACAGGTGTCCATTACCTGCATACCTGGTCTACACAGGGAACTTCACTTACACCATTACTAGATGAAAATGGTGATGTGGTTATAGAAAAGGATTTCAATTAATATCTTTACCATCAGGTGATAGAAACCTGGACAAAACCTGTCTATAGTAAAAGGCACCCTAACAAAAAGTGTTACGCTACCTATCGCAAACATTAAAAAATGTAAGCAAAAACGTCTAACAAATTGTATGACAACCTGTTAGACGTTTTTGCTTAAAGTTACTATACTTAGGAATTAAATGGATGCTAATTTAATTTCCATTAATAAAAAAGAGTATTCTGTCACATCTCACTATTTCAGTATGTCTTTATTATCGTTTTATGCGATTAGTTTCTGTTGAATATTGTAAATAACGCCATTAAACTCACAAACATATCTTTATATCACTTATATTGATAGGCTGAAGTGATTACCTCATAAAGGGAGGGGAAATTTTGATTTTATCTCAAATGCTAATGACAGTCGGACTATCGGCAATAACTATTGCTGTGATCTTTCTTGTGCGTCATTTCCGCCTGTCAGCCTCCTGGCGCTATCATCTTTGGTTTTTACTTATCGTCACTCTTACGTTTCCCTTTTTACCAAAAGGGTGGATTTCATTTAGCACATATATAAACTTAAGAACCGAGACCCCGGTGCCATTTGCACCGCCTGAAATGCCCGAAACGAATTCCGGTTTTAACGGGAATTGGACGCAAGACTTCGGTATATCAGTCAATCAATTGGACTATTCAAATTTTAATACAATTTTTCTCATTATCTGGGTAGCCGGTATTATTATTTTCAGCTTTTGCTTTTTCCTATCTTATTTGAAATTGAATCAAATTGTAAAAACAGCGCAGCGTGTAAGAAATACAGCTATTAATGCGCTATTCGAATCCTGTAAAAATGATCTTGATATGAAGAAAAACATTTCATTATTAGTGTCGTCGCACATTCGATCACCGTTAATCTTTGGATTTTTCAAGGTAACGATTTTGATACCTAAAGAGTTAGAGCAGAAAATGTCACTGAAAGACCTAAGATATGTGATTCTTCATGAATTGCAGCATGAAAAAAGCTACCATACAAAGTTTAACTACCTTTTTCTTTTGTACCAGGTTCTATACTGGTTCAACCCATTCGTCTGGCTTGCATTCAAAGAAATGCGGTTGGATCGGGAGTTAGCCTGTGACGATGCAGTTCTCCATTCTCTAAACGATGATTCTTATAAAGCATATGGTCATACTATTCTTTCTTGTTATGAACGACATCCTGATTTCTTAACAATCACTAATCATCTGGCAGGTTCCAAAAAACAAATAAAGAAAAGGATCACCCATATTGCCTTATTCAGCAGAAATTCCAGTAACAGACTTATAAAAAGCAGGATACTTTTTGTTGTCACTACACTGTTTATTTTTATGCAACTGCCCTTATTCACACTTGCCTCTGAAAATGAAGATTATTATGATATAAAGGATCAAAAGGTTATCACTGAGGACTTAAGCTCTTATTTTGACAAAGAGGACGGAACCTTCGTTTTAACAAGCCTGAAGGATAACAGATATCGTATTTACAATGAGCAGAAAAGCAGATTGAGAGTACCTCCTAACTCGACTTATAAAATTTACAGTGCTTTGATTGGTCTTGAAGAGAAAGCCATAACGCCTAATGATTCTTCGTTTAAGTGGAATGGAAAAACATATGATTACCAAGAGTGGAATAGAGATCAGACTCTATATTCCGCAATGGAATATTCCGTTAACTGGTACTTTGAGATTCTCGATGGGAGGATTGAACAAGATAAAACTGCCATCTATCTGGATCAGTTCGGTTATGGAAACAAGGATTTGTCAGGTGGAACAGGTCAATATTGGCTTGAGTCTACCTTGAAAATCTCTCCTTTTGAACAGGCTAAATTACTTCGCAATCTGTATACAAATGAACAAAATTTTAACCCGGTAAATATCGAAACTGTCAAATCAGCACTAACACTTGAAGAAAACAGCAGCTCAAAGCTGTATGGAAAAACCGGAACAGGTGTCATTAACGGGGATACCGTGAATGGGTGGTTCATTGGATTTGTGGAAACCAATGATGATACGTGGTTTTTTGCTACAAACATTGATACTGGCGGTGGAAGCAAAGCTGCAGAAATTACACTGTCGATACTAAAAGATAAAGGTTTGTATTAGAATAAATTGTCCAATGCTGCTTTTATGGCTGAAGATTGGAGGAATGAACATGTCAAAAGAAATGCCGAAAATTACTGAAGCAGAATGGCAAGTGATGAAAGTACTTTGGAAGAAGTCGCCCCTAACAGCGAACGAGGTTTACAGCGCTTTAAAAGAACACGAAGGTTGGAAGCCGAAAACAATTCGCACTCTTCTTGACCGGCTAAATCACAAGCAAGTCATTACAGTTAATAAAGAAAAGCGCGTATACACCTTTGCGCCACTCTACTCTGAGCATGAGTGCCAACGTGCTGAAACAAAATCTCTGATCAACCGGATATACGGCGGGATCACTAAAACGCTCATCGTCCAATTTATTGAAGATGAAACGTTAACAAAAGAAGAAATAAAAGAATTAAAGGAAATACTCGACAAAAAAAGTGATTAGAACGGTGCCTTTCGTGAAGTTATAAACTTCCGAAGGATTGAGTTATAGCGTTAATATTTTTTTACTATTCTTTCGCTGATTGGAGATGAGAGCTGACGGCACTTGTGAAAAAATACAGGCGTCAGAATCGGCATCGGATTTTGCAAAGCCTAAATGATACAACAATACTTTACACGGGGTTAAGGCTATTTGTTGATTACCAAACAAGATGTCTTTTTTTAAAGGTTTTGCATGTAGCCGATCTGGATTGACTGGATTTCAAGTGATCATCTTACCTCATGGAATTTGATACGCGTTTTTGTTAACACAAAGCCTAAGCTTTTATTAATTCAAAATCATAGACTTAAACTTGGCCACTAGTGTTGCACTAATTAATTCTTAATATTAATAAGACTCAACATCTTCACTTACTTATTTTAACGCAAAGAAAAAGTCCTTTATAATGGATTAGTCAGGTGGTAACCCGTCCAAATCCATTAATAAAGGACTCACGCATGAACAAGATTATAAGAAAAATGTCATTTTGACAATGGTTTTCTTCATTCAATGTTCAATATACATCTAAACGTCTAAGCCAAGATTTCTAGTTCGTTTCGCCAACCGAATGATTCAAAATATACGTCCCCATGATTCACTCTCCACCAACCGATCCGCAATCCCCCGGTTCACTTCAACCTGCCCTCCAAGAGAATTAAAGCCGCTGCAAGCACGAATGGTCAACGTCAGCATCTCTTCACGCTTTTCACCATCACAAACATTGCAGACGAGCACCCGTGAAATTCGCTCGGCATCCCAAATTGCACTTTCTAAATACGATCTCGTCAAATCCATTTTCATCGTTTCTTTTTCTTCTCCGTTTTTCACTACGGCCTTTTGCGTTCTGAGCACTGCTGATTCTGCAGCAAATAGTGTTATCGCAAGGTCCGCCAGATTCATCAGTGCTTCCTGCTCATTTACTAAGGTTTCACCGTACTTTTCATATACTAGTCCCGCATTAACTAAGAACAGGTTCCGGATCGTTTCAACTGCCGCCCGCTCCTGTGCCAGGCTGCCTTCAACACGTGAAGGGTCACGAAGTGCGCTGAAAGCCTCCTGCACCTTACTTGCCAGGTCCACTTCCCCCTTCATTACTTTCCGGAAAAGATGAGTCGGGATGAGCAGGCGGTTGATTTCGTTTGTACCTTCGAAAATCCGGTTGATTCTTGAATCACGGTACATCTGTTCAATGCCGTATTCTTTAATGAATCCGGCACCGCCGTGCAGCTGCAGCGCTTCATCGACGACATAATCGAGCGTTTCTGAGCCGAACACTTTACAAACTGCACACTCCACCGCATATTCTCCCATCTGCTGGCCGATCAGTTTGCGATCGGATGACGTTGCCAGATTACCGAGCGCGTCCTCGATCAGGCTGGCTGTCCGGTATTGCAGTGATTCTGCTGCGTAAATGCGGGCAGCCATTTTCGCTACCTTTTGCTTTGTCGCAGGGAAGTCAGCGATCACACGGTTAAACTGCTTTCTTTCTTTTATAAATCGAATCGTCTTTTTTAATCCGGTTTTTGAAACACCTGTGCAGGCAGATCCGAGATTGAAACGACCGAGGTTCAGCACGTTCAGTGCAATCACGTGTCCCCTGCCGACTTCCCCTAACAGGTTTTCAACCGGCACAAAGCAATCTTCCAAAATCACGGACCGGGTAGACGAGCCCTTGATCCCCATTTTCTGTTCCTCAGGCCCAAGTGATAATCCCTTAAAATCCTTCTCCACAACAAACGCAGTAAAGTGCTGGCCATCCACTTTTGCATAAACAATAAAGGTGTCTGAAAAGACCGCATTCGTAATATAAATTTTCGTTCCGTTTAGCACGTAATGAGTGCCTTCCTCATTTAGTACAGCAGTCGTTTGAGCAGACAGTGCATCTGAGCCTGCATTCGGTTCTGTTAAGCAATACGCGCCGATCCATTCTCCTGAAGCGAGCTTTGGCAAATACTTTTTCTTCTGCTCCTCTGTCCCAAAATACGTAATAGGCAGCGTTGCGATACACGTATGGTTGGAATGCGCGACACCATAACCTCCTGCAGAACCAATCATTTCACCAACGATTCCCTTGCTGATTTTATCAAGCCCCAGCCCGCCATACTGCTCGGGAATGCTGTGAGCGAGAAGACCGAGATCCCCCGCTTTTCGCATCAGTTCCGGCACGAGTTCAAATTCCTGCTGCTCAATCCTCTCCACAAATGGTGAGACTTCCTTTTCGATAAACTGCCTGGCTGTCGCACCGATCATTCGATGCTCATCAGTAAAATCCTCCGGCGTAAAGATCTCGTCAGGATCAAGCGCTCCATACAAAAAGCTCGCTCCCCTATGTAACACAGTCCGTTTTTCCATTTCAAAAACCTCCCCTGAGTGGTCAGATTAGTCTTCGATTACACCTGCTGCATGAACGAGCAGCGTTTTAACAAACTGATCAAAATGAGCAAACCGGGCATCTTTTGTCTGTCCTTTTCGATAACGGAAATAAATCTGCTGGCAAATGACGGCAAGCTTGAAGTACGCAAACGTCAAGTAAAAGTCCATATCTGATACGTCACGACTGCTTTTCGCCGCATACGCTTCAATAAATTCCTGCCGACTCATGAATCCTTCCGTAATCGTCACTGAAGGTTTTCCTAATCCGAACTTTAACAATTTCGGATCATCGTGCTGAATCCAGTAGCTCATCGCCGCACCCAGATCAGCCAGAGGATCTCCAACCGTTGACATCTCCCAGTCAAACAGTCCGATCATTTCCTTCAGATCCCCACTGAACATCGCATTGTTCAATTTATAATCATAGTGAATCACCGTTGGCGGCTGGCTTTTTGGCATATTCGCCGTCATCCACACCTTCAGCCTCTCCGCTTCAGGTATGTCATCTGTTTTCGCACGCTCATACCTCCCGATCCAGCCGTGCACCTGTCTTTCCATAAAGCCGTCGGGGTTACTGATCTCAACAAGACGTGTTTTCGTATAATCAATCGCGTGCAGCTCCACCAGCCAGTCGACCATCGTGTGTGACAGCCCGCGACAGATCTCAGGCGTCACTTCGATCCCTTCCGGAAATGACGTATCGAGCACGATTCCGCGTTTACGCTCCATAATAAAAAACGGACTGCCTACAACGGATTCGTCGTCTGAAAACAGAATCGGCTCAGGTGCAGGTGAGAAAAGCGAATGAAGTTCTGATAAAATCTTAAACTCCCGGTTCATATCATGCGCTTTCGGAGCAACCGGTCCTAATGGCGGCCGTCTCAGCACCGCCTCCCAATCCCCAATCGCAAGCTGATACGTTAAATTCGAATGCCCTGCCCAAAACTGCTCGACAGTCAAATGTCCATCCGGCAGATCAGTCAGATTACGCCTCAGAAACGTTTCAAGGGTGCGAAGGTCGAGCCCTTCTCCTTCTTTTACCGCGATCGTATCCGCCTGCTTCATACCCGCTCACCCTCAGCGATCAAATGCTGCTCAAGCTCATGCCTCATATCATCCGGGATCGCCGCACTTCTCTGATTGGCAAAATCAAAATACACAACGACTGCTGTTCCTTCGGCAATTAACGTCCGCGTCTGTGCGCAGGTAACACGGTGTTCAAGCTGAAAGCTTTTTGTGCCAATGCGGGAAATATAGCTTTCGACTTTGAGCTTCTGGTCAAAGTATCCCTGACTCTTAAACTCACATTTCGTTGAGGCAATAATAAAGCGCCAGTCCTCCACGTTCATGCTGTAGCCGAGTGAGGCGATAAACTGTACCCTGGCTTCTTCGAAATAAATAAAATAACTCGTATTGTTCACATGACCCAATGCATCTGTCTCACAAAACCGAACCGTCACTTCATTTACATACATGTCATTCAACCCCTTATCCCTTAGTCACTGCTGCTTTCGAATAGTCATACCATCCCTTGCCTGTCTTACGGCCCAGCTCCCCTTTGTCCACTTTTTCAAGCACGCTCTGAAAAGGCCTGTCCTCAGGGTCACCGGTTTCCTGATAGCGCTGCTCCATCACAAACTTTGCGACATCAAGCCCTGATAAATCCATCAGCTCGAACGGACCAATCGGATGATTTAAGGCTTTTTTACAAATGAGATCGATGTCTTTAAAATCCGCGATCCCCTGCTCATACAGCGACATCGCTTCTTTTTGCAGTGCGCCAAGCAGACGGTTAGCAACAAATCCTGAAATCTCTTTTGTTAAAAGTATGGCGGTCCTGTTAATGACGCGGCATACCTCCATCGCAAGGGCAGCCGTTTCATCACTCGTCGCCTCACTTTTCACAACCTCCACACAGTCCATCACAAGCGGCGGGAAAAAGAAATGCATGTTGACGACTTTATCCGGACGCTTTGTCACATCCGCAATCAGGCTGTTGACGATGGTTGAGCTGTTTGTTGCAAATACGGTATGAGCAGGCGCATATGCTTCAAGCCGCCTGAATACTTCTCTTTTCACATCGAGCTTTTCTGTTACCGCCTCAATTACCAGATCTGCCTGCTGCACCGCTTCTTCAAGATCATTTGAAAAACGCAAAAGGTGAAACGCTTTCATTTTATCGTCCGCTGAAATCTTTTCTTTTGAAACCCAGCGATCCATAATGGTGTGAAGCTTAGATTCCGCCTCACATAATGCCTGCTCATTAATATCCTGAATCACTGTTTCGTATCCGCCGAGCGCACACAGCATGCCAATCTGATGACCCATACTGCCTGAACCAATGACCGTTACCTGTTTCACTTCGTTCATTCCTTTTCCTCCTTCGTACTAACCGGTTGGTATGTTGATTGTAGTAAAAAAGGAGAGATGCCTCTCCTACAGCTCCATTCCTTTCAGCAGCATATCCGTAAAAATACGCGCCACTTCCTCCTCAGACAGATCACCTTCAGGATTAAACCACTGGTAGCTCCAATTCGCCATGCCAAGCACCCCGAATGTCGCAATCGGCGGGTTTAAGTCCGGACGGAATTCCCCCTGATCAATGCCCTGCTGTAAAAGTGTCTCAATCGTTACGCGGAACTGATCCCGCTTTGGAATAATCTGAGCAAGCCGCTCTTCATTCAGGTTCCTCATTTCCCTGAAAAAAACCTTCGCACTGGCCCCTTGCGTCTTAATATTACTGATCAGCATATGCACCATGTCATACAGCTTCGTTTTACAGTTTTTCGATTCATCCTTCATAATACGCTCCTGCTGCGCCAGCAGATCATCAATATAGCGCAGCTGAATATCCATCAGCAGCTCTTCTTTACTCGAAAAATAATAATAAAACGTCCCCTTCGTCACACCATTGGCTTCCACAATATCCTGAATCGACGTTTCACTAAAACCCTTCTTCTCAAATAATCGTATGCTTTGCTCCGTAATTTTTTCCTTCACTGTCTTCACGCCTCTGTTTTTAAAAGTATGGCTAAAATTATACCATATCGCCCTTCCTACATCGCATGCGTGCCGCCATCGACAATCAGCACATCCCCTGTTACATAAGCAGATGCTTTCGAAGCAAGAAACAGCGCAGCACCTTTTAAATCATGATCCGAACCAAAGCGCTTCAAAGGCGTCACCTCTAAAATCGGGTCCTTCCCCTGATCAATAATCGCCTTTGACATTTTCGTCGGAAAAAAGCCCGGTGCGATCGCATTGACGTTAATATTATACTGTCCCCATTTAACCGCCATGTCCTTCGTCATCGTAATAACAGCACCTTTACTTGTGTTGTAGCCGATCGTATCCATCACCCTCGGATCCGTCCCGCCAAGCCCTGCTACTGAAGCAATGTTAATAATTTTCCCGGACTTCTGCTCAATCATTTTTCTCCCTGCCGCCTGGCTCATTAAAAACGTTCCCGTCACATTGACATCCATCACCTTCTGCCACGCTTCAAGCGGCATCTCTTCTGCACGAGCGCCCCACGTTGCCCCGCTGTTATTCACTAAAATATCAATCGAGCCAAACGCCTGAACCGTTTCCTCAATGACACGCTCCACATCAGCCGGATTCGAAATATCGCATTGCAGCGCAAGCGTCCGTACCCCGAGCTGCGCCAGGCGATCCGCTACTTCCTGGCAAGCTTCAAGCTTTCTTGAACAAATCACCACATTCGCTCCGGCCTCCGCAAACCCTTCAGCGATCTGCTCCCCAAGTCCACGTCCGCCACCTGTCACAAGCGCTGTCTTTCCTGTCAGATCAAATAATTCAAGCACCTTCATTTGTCATTCCTCCCTTTCCCCTCATATTTTTGCAGCTCAAGTCTGCCAATCTGCGCGCGGTGCACCTCATCCGGCCCATCCGCGAGCCGAAGCGTCCTCGCACTCGCCCAATGCGCAGCCAGCGGAAAATCCTCTGATACCCCCGCTGCACCGAGCGCCTGGATGGCCCGGTCAATGACTTTCAGCGCCATCGAAGGTGCAACGACCTTTATCATAGCAATCTCTGCTTTCGCCACTTTGTTTCCGACTGTATCCATCATATAGGCAGCCTTCAGCGTCAGAAGTCTCGCCTGCTCAATCTCAATCCGTGAATCCGCAATCCATTCCCGGATCACACCCTGACTGGCAAGCGGTTTGCCAAATGCCTGACGATCCAGCACGCGTTTACACAACTCCTCAAGCGCGCGCTCCGCTGCCCCGATCAGCCTCATACAGTGATGAATTCTGCCAGGACCAAGCCGCCCCTGGGCAATCGCAAACCCTTTTCCCTCACCTAAAATCATATGGTCTGCAGGTACCCGGACATGATCAAAGGTGATCTCTCCGTGACCATGCGGTGCATGATCATATCCAAACACCGGAAGCATCCGCTCAATCGTCACACCCGGCGTATCAAGCGGCACGAGAATCATCGACTGCTGTTCATACCGGCCTGCCTCCGGATCCGTCTTCCCCATTACAATGCCAATCTTACACCTTGGATCCCCGGCACCGGATGACCACCATTTCCGCCCATTAATCACATACTCATCGCCATCCCGCTCAATCCGCGCTTCAATATTTGTCGCATCAGAAGACGCCACATCAGGCTCCGTCATCGAAAAACACGAGCGGATCTCCCCGGCAAGGAGCGGCTTCAGCCACTTCTCCTTCTGCTCATCAGTCCCGTACCGCACTAAAACCTCCATATTCCCCGTATCCGGCGCATTACAATTAAACACCTCAGGCCCAATCATCGACCGCCCCATAATCTCACAAAGCGGCGCATACTCCACATTACTGAGCCCTGCCCCGTACTCACTCTCCGGCAAAAACAAATTCCACAACCCTTCAGCCTTTGCCTTCTCCTTCAATTCCTCCATGATCGGCGGCACTGTATCCCAGCGGCTATTCCCCTCACTCACCTGCCGCTCATACACTGATTCGTTCGGATACACATGCTCCTCCATAAATGCAGAAAGCCTCTTCTCAAGATCTTTCACCTTAGCAGAATACGAAAAATCCATACGTCCATCCCCTTATCCATTTACTAACTGACCGGTCGGTATGTATGGTTTTAGTATAACGGATTTAGAGTGGTAGTCAACTAAATAATGGGAGTGAATGATTCAGAGTCAGGGTCTGTCCCTGACTCCACCTGGCGTAAATTCAACGATTTGAACCAGATATAGATCCACAACTTCCCCCCGTTCACTCTCATTGATCAAAAATGGTCATCACTATTTTAATCTATCAGGCTATTGTACAGGCATATAGTCACGCTTCTTCATATAAATATTAATGCAACTACAATAATGAAAAGGAGAGAATAATGTATGAGTTGCGGAAAAAAAGATTCTTGTGTATGTCAAATCGTTCAAGAGATTGTGAGAGTTCAGGATGAGGTGGCTGCTAACACAAATGGCTGCTGTTCAACGGGCTGTGACAAAGCAATCAGAAACCTGCTGTCACCAATCGGGGTTAATGGCAATGGAAATGGTCCTACTACTGTGCCATTCGCACTTTATTGCAAGGGTGATTGTGAACCATTTATCGGAAGTGGCGTCTTCAGAGCTCCTGTTGGCGGATCAGGAATGACCGCTTTACGATGTGTTGAAACACCTATCTTCCGGGCGAAAAAGTTTGTGGATAAAGATAAAGACAGAGAAAAAGATCAGTGCTGTGTCCAGCTGGAGCTGCTGCTTCCAGTAACAATGGGAGGATCTACGCCTGGACCAACAGGAGACGGAAAAAGCATCTGTGATTTCTTCCCTGGAAACAGCATCAGAAACCTTCAAGCAACCGGCATCTGCCTAACAGTCGATTTGAATTGCTTCTGTGGCATCGTATGCCTTGATCCCGTCACACCTCTGCCAGTATCTGAATTTAAAATGGATGAAGAAGACTAAGAGCTAAGACGTTACAGAGATTAAAACGGGGCAGCAAAAGGATACAACAGAGTATCCTTTTGCTGCGTTTTTATTCTGGTAAAGTTTTTAACGTTTTATGAGGTCTGACTAGAAATTCAGAAGTCATTTTTCACATATAGCACTAACAGAATCATCCCTATATTTTTGTCCTAACACATCAGCTCGATGAATATACTTGTGATATCTCTACCGCTTGAATAAAACAAGATTCAGCATGCCGATTTCCAATTCAATTTCCAGAAGAGAATGATTTAACATAAAAAATAAATATTGACAGTTAATTTCTGGTTCGCTAATATAAAAACCAAGTATTTTAATCGGAATACTTCATAAACTCAATAGATCGTCTTATCAAGAGAGGTTGAGGGACTGGCCCAATGAAACCTCGGCAACAGACTGACTCATCAGTACTGTGCCAATTCCAGCAAGTATTTCTTGATAGATAAGACTGGATTGACGTTTTTTCTTCCAGTTTATTTTTACAACTGGAAGTTTTTTTATTTTTAACATTCATTTAAAGGAGGAAGTCGCTTGAACATTTTTTTAGTCAGTTTAAATTTACTTGTGTTAGTTGGTCTCATTATTTTTCTTTACACACTTAAGAAGAAGCACGTGTCATTCTCAAAAAGGGTTTTACTTGGTTTGGCATTCGGTATCATATTTGGTTTTGCATTGCAATGGATCTATCCTTCCGAATCTCCTATTATTACGACTACGGCTGATTGGTTTAATTTAATTGGTGGTTCTTACATCAGACTGTTACAGATGATCGCCATCCCACTGGTCTTTATTTCAATTCTTGCCGCTTTTACGAGGCTGACTTTAACAAAAAATATCGGGAAAATCAGCGCACTCATTATTGCCATTTTAGTTGGAACGACTGCGATTGCAGCTGCTGTTGGTATTGCTACAACGGCCGGCTTTAATCTTGAAGCCATTCAAATCGAACAGGGCGAAGCAGAAACTGGTCGGGCTGCTTCATTAGAAGAAACATACGGTACAGTAGAAAACGTGACGTTTCCACAGCAAATTCTTGCTTTAGTACCTTCGAATGTTTTCCTGGACTTTACAGGAGCACGCCCAACCTCCACCATTTCAGTGGTCATTTTCGCGGTCTTTCTTGGTCTGGCGTTTATTGGTGTCAGAAGAAAACAGCCGGAACAGGCAGAATTGTTTTCTAAGATTGTCGACTCACTTTATGCGATTGTGATGCGTGTCGTCACATTAATTTTAAGATTAACGCCCTATGGAGTGCTTGCGGTAATGGCGAGAACGGTCGCAACAACAAACTTTGATGCCATTGTGAATCTCGGCAAATTTGTTATTGCATCCTATGTCGCACTGGCTGTTGTCTTTATTATCCACTTGATCCTGCTAACAATCTCAGGGTTAAATCCAGTGACTTTTGTCAAAAAAGCATTTCCTGTTCTCGCTTTTGCGTTTACAACGCGTACAAGTGCCGGTGCTTTGCCAATGAACATCCGGACTCAGCAGAATTTAGGTGTAAAAGATGGAACAGCTAATTTCGCTGGCTCCTTTGGATTGTCAATCGGACAGAACGGCTGCGCTGGTGTTTATCCTGCAATGCTGGCCATCATGATTGCACCAACTGTCGGAATCAACCCTCTCACACCGACATTTATACTAACGGTCATCGCCGTTGTAGCAATCAGCTCCTTTGGTGTTGCAGGCGTTGGTGGCGGTGCAACATTTGCTGCCATTCTTGTCCTGTCAGCCCTGAACCTTCCGATCGGCTTAGCAGGTCTGCTCATTTCCATCGAACCATTGATTGATATGGGCAGAACAGCTGTGAATGTCAGCGGAAGTATGACAGCCGGCGTAATAACGAGTAAGGTGACAAATGAGTTGGATGTTGAGATGTATAATGACAGATCTACAAAAGTGACTGTTGAGGCTTAAGAAGTAAAGTACGAAAAGAGAGCAGCCACCAATTGGTTGCTCTTTTTTCGTACGTTTTATATGATTTAGAATCACATTTGAATTGAAGCTTCACTATCGTTTTCATGACACGGAAGAAATTTATGTCATGAATCGTGTTATCTATTCAGCATGATGATCGCAGCATTTTTTGTTTGTAGCCCATTTTCACAGAAAGCGATACGGGGTAAAGAAGAGCCGTCCCTTTATTTAACATCACACATACACCTTCCCAATTTCTTCCCTTCCCCCTTTTTGCTATACTTCTACTGAAAGAGCAGGTGATTCTTTTGTTTAAGATTCTTTTAATTGAAGATGATGAAACGCTATTTAAAGAGATTAAAGACCGGCTTATGGACTGGCAATATGAAGTATATGGTGTGACAGATTTTCAGAAAGTGATGGTGTCCTTTGCAGAGATCCAGCCGGATTTGGTCATGATTGATATTCAGCTTCCTAAGTTTGATGGATTCCACTGGTGCCGTATGATCCGTGAGCATTCGAATGTACCGATTATTTTCCTGTCTTCGCGTGATCATCCGACTGACATGGTGATGTCGATGAATTTAGGAGCAGATGACTTTATTCAAAAGCCCTTTCACTTTGAGGTATTGATCGCAAAGATTCAGGCGATTTTACGCAGGGTGTACAACTACAGCACCACCAGTTCCGTCCTGAGGATGTGGATGGGTGCCACGATCGATATGGAAAGTAATCGCGTAAAGAACGATCAGGGGATGATCGAGCTGACAAAGAATGAAATCTTTATCCTTAAGATTCTTGTAGAACGCAAAAATAAAGTCGTCACGAGGGATTATTTAATCAATCTGTTGTGGGATGATCAGCGATTTATCAGTGACAATACATTGACTGTTAATGTAAACAGACTACGAAAAAAACTGTCTGAGATTGGACTTGGAGATGCGATTGAGACGAAGGTTGGCCAGGGATATATTGCCATTGAGCAGGTGGAGAAATGATTAAGAAGTATTTACTTGAAAGACTTAGCTGGATCCTGCTGATTGTGCTATTACAGTTATTAGCTTTGTTGATCGCTTATCTGGATCCCTCCCTTTCGATTAATTCCATGTTCTATTACGCCTTTCTGTCACTTGTGGTCTTTTCCCTTTTTTTGATGATTCGATATTTTAAAGAAACCTCATTTTATAAAGAGCTCGAGCTACGGGAAGCATCGACTGATACTACCAGTCTTCCAGAACCTAACAGCCCGTTTGAAACAGCCATTTATGAACAGATGACTGCTTCCATTGAACAGCTTCATAAGGATGCTTCAGCAAACCAAATGCATCTTGAACAGGAAAAGGACGAGCTCCTTTCCTGGATTCATGAAGTGAAAACGCCTTTAACCGCGATGCAATTAATCATTGATCGCACAGAAGATCGTCAGTTAAAATCTGAGCTGATGTATGAGTGGTTGAGAGTCCACTATTTGCTCGATCAACAGCTGCATCAAAAACGGATCCCTTTCATTGAGAATGACCTGTTTATTGAAAAAGTTGAGCTGGAATCGCTGATTTATAGTGAAATTCATACGCTGCGTTCATGGTGTTTAAAAAAGAAAATCGGCTTTGATGTGGAACTGGGTGTAACACATGTTCTCACGGATGCAAAATGGCTGGCATTTATTCTTCGTCAGATTTTAACCAATGCCGTGAAGTACAGCTATGAGGGGTCAGATATATTCATCGAATCACGTGAACAGGCAGGTCAAACCATTCTGACACTCACTGATCACGGACGTGGGATAGATCCCCGTGATCTGCCGAGAATCTTTGAGAAAGGCTTCACGTCTACCATCAATCAGGATCAGCGTGCGACCGGAATGGGGCTTTACTTAGCAAAAAAAGCGGCTATCCCTCTTGAACTGCACCTATCTGTTCAATCATCTGTTGGAGATGGCACCACTATGACCCTAACCTTTCCAAAAGAAAATCCATTTCTTGAAATCCAGAGCGTGTGACAAAAATGTCACACGCTCTGCTCTTTTGTTAGGACAATCAAAGGACTTCACGAAATCGAATCGTTACAATAAATGTATCTTACTAACTGGAGGACATTGTGATGATCATACTTGAGGCAAAAAGAATCCATAAAAGCTATGGAAATAAATTCACAAAGCAGGAAGTCTTAAAAGGGATTGATATCAATATTCAAAAAGGCGAATTTGTCACGATTATGGGCGCATCCGGCTCAGGTAAAACCACATTGTTGAATGTACTCTCAACCATTGACCGTCTTAGTCATGGATCGTTAATGATCGAGGATGAGGATCTGACAAAAAGTAAAGAAAAAAATCTGGCAGAATTCAGGAAACATCATTTAGGATTTATTTTTCAGGATTATAACCTGCTCGATACACTCACAGTAAGAGAAAACATCCTTCTGCCTCTTTCGATTACAGCGACTTCAAAAAAAGAAGCACTCGGGAAATTCGAATCGATCGCAAAAGATTTAGGCATTGAAGCCATTGCTGATAAATATCCAAATGAAATATCAGGCGGTCAAAAGCAACGTACATCTGCAGCGCGAGCCTTTATCCATGAACCAAGCATCATCTTTGCGGACGAACCGACTGGTGCTCTTGATTCAAAAGCGGCATCAGATCTGCTCGGTAAGTTAACTCATTTAAATGAAAAACGCCAATCAACTATCGTAATGGTCAGTCATGATCCGGTTGCTGCAAGCTACAGCAGCCGCGTCATTTTTATTAAAGATGGTCAAATCTATACACAGTTGAACAAAGGTGAAGGTAGCCGCAACACATTTTTGAAGGATATTATGAAAACGCAGGGCGTACTTGGTGGTGTGAAGTATGAGTATTAATCAGCTGATCTTCCGCAGCTTTCGAAAGAATTTGAAGAGCTACTACCTTTATGTCTTTGCGCTGATCTTCAGTGCCGCTCTCTATTTTGCATTTGTCACATTGCAATTTGATCCCTCTATGAATCAAGCAGAAGGATCTGTCAGAGGTGAAGCAGGAATCAGGGCTGCTTCTGTCCTGTTGATCGGGATTGTCTCCATATTCCTGCTGTATGCCAACAACTTATTTATCAAACGGCGGAGTAAAGAAATCGGTCTGTTTCAGCTGATTGGCATGACAAAAAATCGGATTTTTGCCATTCTGAGTGCTGAAAACCTGCTGCTCTACTACAGCTCTCTGATTGTTGGAACAGGAGTCGGATTTGCGATTTCAAAATTAGTCGCCATGATCTTTTTCAGGCTTACCGGTGTGGATGAGACCGCAACGCTAAACTTTTCGATTCAGGCTTTTATCCAGACGTTGCTCGTATTCAGTGCTGTCTACTTTTTGATTATGATCATGAATCTGATCTATATCAAACGGCAGAGTATCCTGTCACTTTTCCATGTAAAAAGTAAGTCAGAAAACAAAATCAAAAAGATGTCGATCATTGAAATTCTGATTGGTCTACTTGGCATCCTTCTGATTTCGACTGGCTATTATGTATCTGCACGGCTTTTTGACGGGAATTTTAATTCATTCACTCAATTGTTTTCAGCCATGGTCTTTATCCTGGGCAGTGTGATTATCGGGACATATTTTTTCTACAAAGGTTCAGTCAGCTTTATCGCGAACCTGATCAGAAAGAATAAAGGTGGCTATTTGAATATCAATGAAGTCATGTCACTCTCGTCCATCATGTTCAGGATGAAATCAAACGCGATGCTGCTGACGATTATTACGACGGTATCTGCACTTGCAATCGGACTGCTGTCGTTAAGCTATATCTCCTATTACTCTGCTGAAAGAACGGCTGAGAATTCTTCGCCTGATGATTTTACTTTCGTCACAGCAGAAAATGCAGAGGCATTTGGTGGAGTGCTAAACGAAAACGCGATTGCATACAGCCAAAAACAGATTGATGTGATACTGGCAGATATCCGGATTGAGGAAATTGCAGGTGCAAATATGCAAGAGCTTCAATTTGAAGAAGGAATAACTAATATGTCAGTCGTCAGCGATGCTCAAATTGAAGGAGTTGATATCAGCGTTAATGACATATTATTCTCGGGTTCAAATGATGCGGTTCAAGCCCTTATGAATCTTCAGGATGAAGGAACCCTTACGCTCTTCGGTGCTACAAGCGAAGTAGAAAAAGAATATGCAGGGTTAAGTGATGAACACATATTGCCTCCTGTTTTCACTGGTGGTTTACCTGTTGCAGTCGTTGATGAATCCGTTTACGGTATGCTCGCTGAAGATGTGAATGAGGAAATCCAGCGGGAATATTCACAGTATATCGGATTTACACTAGAGGACCCTGATACTGCTGAAAAAGCTGATAAGCTTTTTAACAATATGCCATTCAGCGATGAGGCCGGAAATACCTCGCTCTATTCTGTGGAACAGATGCAAAAATCAAATATGGGCTTTATCATGTTTGTCGTCGGCTTCCTCGGCCTCACGTTCCTGATCACATCAGGCTGCATTCTTTATTTTAAGCAGGTAGAAGAAGGTGATGAAGAGCAGCCGAATTACAGGATACTGCGAAAACTTGGTTTTACACGGGAAGATCTTCTGCAGGGTATTCTTCAAAAGCAGATCATCAACTTTGGAATTCCGCTGACTGTTGGTCTTCTGCACAGCTACTTCGCCGTCAGATCCGGCTGGTTTTTCTTCGGAACCGAGCTTTGGACGCCAATGGTGATTGTAATGGTCTTATATGCTGCGCTCTATTCAACCTTTGGTATATTGTCTGTTTTTTATTATAAAAAGGTTATCAGATTGTCTCTGTGATGAATACAAAATGAATTTACATTACTATAGAGTTCCCTGTGTCAGATACACAGGGAACTCTTTGTTCAACTACGTTCATAATTAGCAAAAAAGCCTTACTCCTCAGAATAAGACTCTTTAAAACTCTATCAAGCCGCCTTCGAAACCTTCTCCACTTTCGAATACGTTCATTTTCTCCATACAAACTCCATCGGCCCCTGGTTGTAGCGTTTCAGTATTATATAACTCTGCCATGCTATTTACTTTTATAGACAAAATCATTTACAGGAAGAAATTCTCAGAAATCTTTTTTTAGAATTTCTTGTAAATTTCCTATCACATCTTCACTGAGTTGAATGGTTTGACTTACCACCCCTTTTTCTTTTCTTTCCATAGAGCCATAAGTGTTAAGCTGGACATATTTTTTTCCATTTTTCATGAGTACATTATATGTTGTTTGTACTTCATCATGTACTTTTGAATTTCTACTAATTTTCGTAATTTTATTGATTAGAGCCATAACTTTATAAACACTCCCTTTATTATGTTTAATATCGTTAATCAACTAAATTTTATAGCTAGTTTTAGTAATTTCTTATCTTTAAATCGTTTTTATACTTATTAAAATCCCACAAATTAACGTTTTATTGAAACGTAGACTTCAGGGACAGATACTGACTCTGACTCCTCAGAATAAGACTCTTTAAAACTCTATCAAGCCGCCTTCGAAACCTTCTCCACTCTCGAATACGTCCATTTTCTCCATACAAACTCCATTGGCCCCTGATTGTATCGCTTCAGCAACAGATGACTCAACACGACCTGTACAATGTAAATCGCGATTGCAATTAGCACACCCTGAGTTTTCGATACCTGACCAAATAATCCGAAGCCATATCCGTTGAAGATAATCACTGCAATCACTGACTGCATCAAATAGTTCGTCAATGCCATCCGGCCGACTGACGCAAACGGCATGAGCATTTTTTCAACGGAAGCTTTTCTCGTCAATAAGACAATGACGGATACGTAAAACAGCATCAGAAATGGTCCGCCAATTGCGTTTAATCCTTCCGCGATTGGCAAGGTAACATACGGAGCCCAGCCAAACACATTGTAAGCAACCGCTACAGACAATCCGACTAAAGGAACACCAATTGCCAGCCCAATCCACATCACCTTTTTCCAGCGCTGAAGATTGCGTTCGATATCCGTAAACATCCCTGTCTTTCCTAAATAAAGTCCAATCAAAAACAGCGGTAAAATGGTCGGTACAACTAACAGCACCTGCAACAAAATCGGTAACACTTCATTGGTTAACCTAAAAGCCAGAATCTCTCCGAAACTGCCCTCTGCCATCACCGTTGCGGCCACAACAGAAGACGCATTCAGATTCTCCATTGTATCCATACCTTGATTCACTATAAATTGAATACTCACACTGCTGAACAACATCAATGCCGTCATGAGAAGCGGCCCAAAGATCATCAGGGATATCGCCCAGATCTTAATGACCTTCGACGAGCGCTCAATAAACAACGGCAGCAAAAATCCTGTAATCGCATATGTATGTAAAATATCTCCCGACCAGATAAAAATGAGATGTACAAGCCCAATCAGCAGCAAAAATACAAGTCGGCGTCTAAATAGTTGCTTCGCCGGCAACCCGCGCTTCATTAGACGGCTGTAAAAAATATAAAATCCTAAACCGAATAACATTGAAAACATCGGGTAAAACTTTCCGTCTACAAAAAATGCCGTCAGCAGCGTCAGAGTCGCATTCAGTCCGCCCTCCGGCAAGCGCTCACCCTCAAATAATCCATTAAGCTCCGTAAAAACAGGCGTCTTAAACGCAATCATATTCGCAATCAAAATGCCAAACAGCGCAAAGCCCCGGATGATATCCAGCGCATGGATCCGCTCTTTCATCGAAACCGAACTCATAGTGCCACCCTCCTAATTTTTCATTCACTTCTAATCTTAATGCAAGCAGTTCCGATAAACAATCAGATTCTGGAAAAATGACGAGTACTCTTTCTAATCAAGGTATACGTATAGGAAATAAAAAGAACTCCCTTTCATTCGTTGAAAAGGAGTTCAGGTGCTTCTATTCAGATGACGTCAGCGAAACGCTGTAAAGCTTATCATCGCCTGCTTCAGGATTCCCTCTGCCATCCGTGTTATTGCTCACAAAGTAAAGCGTATCTCCTTCAATAAACAAGTCCCGTATTCTGCCCAAACCGGACACGAACGTGCGCTGTTCATTCGTTGCAGGGTCAAATTCCAATACGGCCGTTCCTCTCAAAGACGCAACATAGACTTTCCCGTCATAATAGCCCATCCCGGACGGTGCCCAGGTGGAATCGTCTCCGGACGTAAATAGTGGTGACACCATATCATCCTGCTCCTGATCGCCTTCGATGATTGGCCAGCCATAATTCTGACCCGCTTCAATCTCATTAATTTCATCATTTGAACTGTTGCCGTGCTCACTTGCATACATCGTACCATCCGGCGACCAGGTCAGCCCTTGCGGATTCCGGTGACCGTAGCTGTACACATAGGAGTCCGGAAATGGATTGTCATCCGGAACGGAGCCATCTAAGTTCAACCTCAGGATTTTACCCCCGAGAGAATCGATCTCCTGCGCAAGATCCACATTAGCTGCATCTCCCGCGGTCGCATACAGCTTGTCATCCGGCCCCATTTTCAGCCTGCCGCCATGATGCACATTCCCGCTCGGAATCTCATCCAGCAAAAGATCTTCCTCCGTCCAGACACCATTCTCTAAACGCAGAGTAACGATCCGGTTGAATTGTCCGTCATCATTTTCATACGTATAGTAGGCATACGCCATTTGTGATTCCTGAAAGTCAGGCGCCAGGACAAAGCCAAGTAGACCCGCTTCAGCAGCAGTTGCCAGCTCCTCCTCCAGCTCCACATTCTGACGCTCCGCCTGATCCCCTTCCACCTTTACAATACTCCCGGTTCTCTCTGTAATGTAAAACGTATCATCCTGATGATCAATCGACCATGGAATCTCAAGATTTTCCGCAACCGTTTCAATTTCCTGTTCAGACACTGCCCCTTCTGACATGTCACCCTGTCCGCTGCCTGAAGAACAGCCGGCGATGAACAGGACCGCAGTCAATGAAGTGATGAAAGTCTTTTTCACGTTGGTTAAGCCCTCCTCTTTAAACGTTTGCTTTGTTATAAGCATACCTTACTGCGCTGGGGTCGTTCACTAAATAATCGTCCTTCACCACTCATCATTTGCTTTCTGGTTAATGTTAACAGTACGATAAGGTTGAATCATAAAACATTTCAATGGAGGAATTCTCATGAAGTATACGGTGATTACAGGTGCCAGCTCTGGCATTGGCTACGAAGCCGCATTAGCATTTGCTTCACGGAATAAAAACATCATTGTCATTGCCAGACGGGAGGACCAGCTACATAAGCTAAAGCAGGAAATCCACAACATCAATCCCGACCTGGACGTCGTCATTAAACCAGCCGACCTCTCAGAAAGTGAACATGTCCATGCCTTATACGAGAGTCTAAAAGAATACGATATCGAAACCTGGGTCAACAACGCAGGCTTCGGAAACAGCGCACCTATTACGGAGCAAAATGTCCACAAGATCGAAAAAATGCTCCGCGTCAACATCGAAGCACTCACAACCCTTTCCACCCTATACGCCCGTGATTATGCCGAAAAAGAAGGCGCAACATTAATCAACGTCGGCTCTGACGTAGGTTACAGACTCGTTGCAAACGGCGTCTCATATGCGGCTACTAAATTTTATGTAACGGCCTTTACAGAAGGACTCGCCCAGGAGCTGCAGGACCAAGGCGCACCAATGAAAGTAAAACTACTCGCCCCAGCCATGACCGAAACCGAATTCGTCAAAACAGCCCGCGAAATCGATGAATTCAGCTACCGCGACAACGTTCAAAAATATCATACCGCCAAAGAAATGGCCGAATTCATGCTGGAGCTCTATGATAGCGAAAAAGTAGTTGGTAAAGTAAACAGCGAAAGCTACGAATTTGAATTACTCGATCCAATCTATCCGTATACGTCGAGACGGAAGGCTGATTGAGGTTTCAGAGCGTAATGAAAAAGGTCAGCCGTTGATATGGCTGACCTTTTTTGGCTTTTAAGTTAACATCCTTAGTATTGCATGACTTAATTTCTTAAACAGGTATTTTCGATTTTGACACTAAAGAGTTAGCTCATTCATCAAAATTAATACCCGTTAAAATTAGTTCCCAGTTTAACAATTCAATCAGTTTATAATTCAATTTTAAATATTAAATCAAACACAAGTTATAGAATTCAGAGAATAAGATCTTCATCACTCATCATAAAGTTTTCGAATTCTTCAAGGGTTTCATACTTAAATGCTATATTTAATCCTTGAGCTAATGAGACAATGGTTTTCTCATGAAGTGATTCGTCAGATATTGCGTTATTTACTAATTCTCTTAATTCTACAAGAGTTAATTCATATTCTTTAAAGAAGTTAACCAGTAATTCTTCCTCATCCTTGATTTGTTGAATAAGCGCTTTTGAAAATGCTTCTGCTTCTTTACGAGCCTCTTTTGCAAGAGACAAGTCTTCTCTGGCATGAATGAAAACTTTATATAATTGCTTCATTCCTATTAGAGTTACAGTTCCTGCAACCGCTGCGCCAATCGGCCCGAACAAGGCTGCTCCGGCAGCAGTCATAATGATACCTGAGAAACAACTTACAGCGTTTGTTCCCAAAGCTTCAATATACTCATCTGTTGAAATTTTCTTATTGAGATATTTATAGGTTAACTCAGTGATATTGACTGCTGAACTAGCCATTGCTGTTACTACATTTCCAGACATGATTGGGCTGTTTTTACCAAGATACTTTAATCCATAAGAGATCCCACTAATGATTGCTCCACGTGCGGCACTATTTGTAGCTGCTTTTCCCGATTCTTTCACACAAAATTCTCCTTTAAAAGCTCCTTGCAAAGCAGTGACCGTACCACCCGTGAAGGCACCTGCTAGCGCACCACCTAACATCGCGTTTTTAGCACCGGAGAGGAATTCTGTTTTATTCATTTTCATTGCAAACTCTTTTGGGTTTTTAGCCGCTTCAGTTGCTTCATCATAAGTGGTCCCACCACTGTTTATTTTTCCGTACTCCGTTTGACCTTTAAGATTTGTGTTAGCATCTTTATAGTCTTCCGAAAATATATTGTTCGTTTTAATTCGATTCTCTAACAGGTCTTGGATCTTTTCTTTTTTTTCGCTATTTACTAACCTGTCCATTCCAGTGTATTTAGAGTTAGAAATAGCTCTAGCTGCTGTAGATGCCGTTTTGTAAGACTTGGCCTGTATTTTTTTTAATATGTCACCACTCGGATTCCGAATTAGTATGTCTGCTGCCGAATGAGATTCGCCAAGTTGATCAGTAGTCACTGCTCTTAATAAACTTCCAGCTTTTGCAGCAGCACTATTAAATTTTGTCATTTCAATAATTTCAAACATACGACCTTGTGTTTGATCAGTTGAACAGTTCACATATTGCTTAGCTACTTTAGTCAAAAGATTTGAACCAGCAACTGTCTCAATTAAAGCATTACCATGTCTTTCAATGGTTTCACTTACAACTTGACCTGCAATAAAATCAATGTCTGATTGTCTTAATGGGTTCATGACATTATTGGAAAGTTGAAATCTTTTGTTTTTCAGATTTGATTAATGAGTTCAATCCAGGTGTCAATTCACCCTGTTCATTTAAGATCGTCGTGTTCAAAAGATCGCGCATGATCACTGCAACCTTATAATTATGGTGAATGACGATTTGATCATCTTTTGCATAGTTTCTGAAATCGTAGCCATTCTTTTCGATGATGTTCTCCATTTTGTTTACATGCACTAACAATAATTCATCCACACTTTTTGCTAAATTATGCATACTAAAAGTCGTTTCTTTGATTTGTTCCATTACATTAGTCGCTGATTCGAGCTTTTGAATTTCCGTTTGAACTTCCGCTTTTTTCACATACATTTCTTCGAGCTTTCTCTCTGTTGTTGCCGCAAAAATCAGGCTTCCAATTGCTAAAGCTGGTGCCAGTGCGATTCCCCCTAGCACCATTGTTCCACCTGCAACACCAAGACCACCTGCAGCAAGAGAGCCGCCTCCAAGAAAAGCTAATGTAGCATTTTGGGCTGCAATACCGCTAAGTGTAGCAATTGCTGTTCCCGTAGACGCTGCTGCAAAAGTCGTAGTTGCACCCACAGCTCCCATGGCTGCAAGTCCACCTCCTGCCAAAGACGCTAAACCAGCAGTCATAACCTGTCCAGCTTTTACAACTTGTTTTTCAACGAAGAAGATAAATTGTTCAACCTCACTGTCAGATACAAACTGGTCAGAAACAATCTCTCCACTGAATTCTATATTTTTAATTTGCTTAAAAGTATTTACGAAATCTCTCATTGATCCATCGAGAATTTCTAATTTCAAACGACCGAAGTCTTCAAATGCCAAATTTGTTCCATCACGTTGCGATTCGAATTTTTTTAAAGTCTTGCTATATTTAGCTTCCAAACTTTCTGCTAACTCTTTTGTCTCCTTCATATTCTGAAAAGAATCGTACCCTTTTTTACTTGCAATCGCTGCAGATACAGCAGCTGCTCCAGCTACAACTAACGGAATTAATGGTAAAGGCATTTTAAATCCCTACTTTCAATTATTTTATAAACTATATATACCATATAATGATATAAAAGGTATACAAAATAATAAAAATATTCCATTTTATTATAGGTATTTAGTTATATTATATTTTCTGTTCAATTATATTTTCAGTTTGTAAATACTAGATCTTAATTTCTCAGCATCCACAATTCAACGTTTAAATAAATTTAAATTGACGACATAGTAAACAGCGAAAGCTACGAATTTGAATTACTCGATCCAATCTATCCGTATACGTCGAGACGGAAGGCTGATTGAGGTTTCAGAGCGTAATGAAAAAGGTCAGCCGTAGATATGGCTGACCTTTTTCTAATACTCGTGTGATCTAATTAATCAAACTTACTTTTCTCAAACCAGCCGAACGCAACCTCCGCCTGGATCATGTCATGATGATCAGGTGACACCAAAAAGATAATAAACGAACCACCCGGTGGAAAAATAAACTTCCCATCCTCATCACTGACCAGCGTACTCTGCGGCTGAACAATCCGCCTGAACGCCATGACCCCCTTCTTCGGAAACCCCTTCACACACTCAGCATATTCAATCTTCACTTCAGGCTCCGGCAGCGGACAAAGCGCCGTATTGGCCGGCGTCACATTATTCGAAACCTGTGGCTTCCCCGGCACAACCGGATTAAACCAGATCTCCGCTTCAAACGGCTGATCAGAATGATTCGTAATCGTAAACGCATTCACAAACAAATCAACATCCGATCCCTCCGGATTCACCAAACCTCCCCACGCATTCCGTCCCTTCCCAAACAACACATGCTCCGTCTGCCCAACAAAATACCGCCCCTGCAACGACTGATACAACGGATTCGGTATATTCACAACCTTTTTCAAATGATCGTGATCAAAAGATGACATGAAGACACTTTTCCTTTCTGGTTTGGATTGTAGAAATTGGTCTACTGGATAGGGTATTCAGGAGGTGGGAGTTTGGGATGGTTATGTTTATTAGGGTTTTAGAAAAGGGTTTTGTAATTATGTGTTGATCCTTCTAGTTCAAAAACTCCGACCACCTGTTAGATGATCAGAGCCTTTTAGTGCTATAACTTAATATTTTCATCAGCCTTTTGAGTTTCGAATGAAACAGGATATACGTCCCCATGTTTCACTACAAAACTCTCTAATCATTTAGAGGATACATTGATCGATCACGCCTCGTTTTCAAAGTCATTAATAGAAGCTAAATAATCTCTAATTTTTTTTATTTCTATCAGCAGATCTTTTAACACTTCATGATCTTGTGAAGCTATTTCCTTTGATTCAGCTGTTAAAAAACTGCTGTAGTGATAATGTAAATCAACATTAAGATCAATATAATCTTTGTCTAGATCTTCTATTGCCTCAAACATATAAGACACGGTTTTTGATGTGTTTAAGTAATCATTTTTTTCGATAGCATAATTCTCTAGTTCAGTATGAAAGTTTTCAGATTCAATGATCTGGCTTTGTTTATCTAAATCCGATTCCAGCTCATCTATAACCAAATCAATACCTAAAAGCAGATTAAATATTTCGAGCTCCCGCTTTTCAGATTGACTGTAAGTTTCAAAAGCTAAAGTTAACGAAAGCACGATCGCTAGAGAGACTGAGATTAACATTACAACGCGACGTTTCATATCATTCACATCCCTACTGAAAAGTATAGAACAGCTTGAATTTTGAAAATCAACTTTATCCCAGTAAAATAATATCATATATTTCCATAAAAATACTTGAAACAGTTATTTTCAGCACAAAAAAACTCCCCCTCACAAAGTGAGAGAGAGTTCTTCTGCATATGGATGACTTACATCATTCCACCCATACCGCCCATATCAGGCATGCCGCCACCAGCGTTTTCTTCTGGGATGTCTGCGACAACTGCTTCAGTTGTCAGGAACATCGCCGCTACTGATGCAGCGTTTTGAAGTGCTGAGCGTGTTACTTTTGTTGGGTCTACGATGCCGGATTCGATCATGTTGACCCATTCGCCGTTGGCTGCGTTGAAGCCTACGCCTACTTCTTCTTTCTTGAGGCGGTCGACGATGATGGAGCCTTCAAGGCCTGCGTTGTGTGCGATTTGGCGGATTGGCTCTTCGAGTGCGCGAAGCACGATGTTGATGCCTGTTGCCACGTCGCCTTCTGCTTCAACAGAGGCTACTTTGTTGTATACGTTCACGAGTGCTGTACCACCACCGGATACGATTCCTTCTTCAACAGCTGCACGCGTTGAGTTGAGGGCGTCTTCGATGCGCAGTTTGCGCTCTTTCAGTTCTGTTTCTGTTGCTGCTCCGACTTTGATGACTGCTACGCCGCCAGCAAGTTTTGCAAGGCGCTCCTGCAGTTTTTCTTTGTCGAAGTCAGATGTTGTTTCTTCGATTTGTGCACGGATCTGAGCTACGCGGCCGCCGATTTTTTCAGCGTCTCCTGCACCTTCAACAACGGTTGTGTTTTCTTTTGTAACAACAACTTTAGCAGCACGGCCAAGCTGGGAGATGTTAGCTGATTTGAGATCAAGTCCAAGATCTTCAGTGATCACTTCTCCGCCTGTTAGTACAGCTAGGTCTTCCAGCATTGCTTTACGACGGTCACCAAAGCCTGGTGCTTTTACTGCAACGGCATTGAATGTTCCGCGAAGCTTGTTCACAACAAGTGTTGCAAGTGCTTCACCTTCAACGTCTTCAGCAACGATGAGAAGTGGCTTGTTCTGCTGAACAACCTGCTCAAGAACCGGAAGTACTTCCTGGATGTTGCCGATCTTCTTGTCTGTGATCAGGATGTACGGGTTATCAAGCACCGCTTCCATTTTGTCAGAGTCTGTGACCATGTATGGAGATGCATATCCGCGGTCGAACTGCATGCCTTCTACTACGTCAAGCTCTGTTGTGAAGCCTTTTGATTCTTCGATTGTGATGACGCCGTCGTTTCCAACGCGCTCCATCGCTTCAGCAATCAGCTGACCGACTTCTTCGTCAGCAGCAGAGATCGCCGCAACCTGTGCAATTGACTCTTTGCCTTCGATTGGCTTAGAGATGGCTTTCAGTTCTTCAAGCGCTGTCTGAACCGCTTTTTCGATCCCTTTACGTACGCCAACCGGGTTTGCTCCAGCTGTAACGTTTTTCAGGCCTTCACGGATCATCGCTTGTGCAAGAACCGTTGCAGTAGTTGTACCGTCTCCGGCGATTTCGTTTGTTTTGCTTGCTACTTCAGCGACAAGCTTTGCACCCATGTTTTCAAATGCATCTTCAAGCTCGATTTCTTTTGCGATTGTTACGCCGTCATTTGTGATTAATGGTGAACCGAATTTCTTTTCAAGAACGACGTTGCGTCCTTTTGGTCCAAGCGTTACCTTTACCGCGTTTGCAAGCTGATCCACACCACGTAGCATGGAGCGGCGTGCTTCTTCACTGAACTTAATTTCTTTAGCCATTTATAAGTACCTCCTAAAATAATTTGGTATCTTTGATGAAAATGACGTCCTGATCGAAGGACTTTGTTTTATAAAAGTAAGTAAGTTAAAATTAGTTAACGACTGCTAAAATATCGCTCTCGCGAAGGATTAAGTATTCTGTACCCTGGTATTTCACTTCTGTTCCAGCGTATTTCGAGAAGATAATGCGGTCATCAACAGAAACCTCAAGCTCTACACGCTCGCCGTTCTCAAGCACACGGCCCGTTCCGACTGCCACAACTTTCCCTTCCTGCGGCTTTTCTTTCGCACTGTCCGGGAGTACAATCCCGCTTGATGTTTTTTCCTCAGACTCTACCAACTCAATAACTACGCGATCACCTAATGGTTTTAACAAGTGAAACAACCTCCTTGAATGATGTTCTTTCGTTTATTAGCACTCTTTTTATCTGAGTGCTAACACAAGTATTAGTGTAAATAATTCTGTTTTCTTTTGCAAGAGAAAAACATGTGATTTTTATAAATTTTGTATTACATTTTGGTGCGGGCGGAACAGTACAATTCCTGTCTGAAACGATACATAAATATTTTGAAACATGACAATTAAGTCTGCTAACAATACAATAACAGGCCGGCGGAGGTGGAACGATACAATTCTTTTTCGAAACAGTACATAAAAAATCCCGAACAATACATTTAATTTTTGAAACGAGTGAATCACTTCCCTGATCAGTACAATTCCCAAGCACACCTTCCCGCTCCCCATTTTCACAAAACGATCATGAAATCCTTCATCATAAAGCGATTAAGTTTGAAGGCACCCGCTTTTATTAGTAGAATTAACACTACAGAACGAATAAAGGAGTATGCTTGTGAATCGCACCTTTTTGATCATTTTAATTACGTATGTTGCGATGCAGCTGTCATCGTTTGTGGTGGTTCCGGTTGCGCTTCTCGTCGGGCGTTCAGTCAGCAGCGCGGAGCCGACCGTTTTGCTGAACCTTGTGTCAGGCTACTGGATTTTCCTCAGCTTCATGATTGGGCTGATTGTGATTCTGTTTGTGCTGAACCGCAATAAAGGCGTGCTGGATCTGCCGGGCGAAAAAGCAGGTCCTGCGATGATTGCGATCTGGTCGTTCATCGGGATCTTTCTGGCGTTCTTCAGCCAGATGATCGCAGTGGGCATTGAGTATCTGATCGGGATTGAGCCGGGTTCTGATAATACAGCCCAGCTGATCGATCTGCTTTCTTATGTACCTCTTGCGGCTGTGGCGATTGCGATCTTCGGACCGATTCTTGAGGAAATCGTATTCCGCGGCGTCATTTTCGGATGGTTCTACCGCAAATACAACTTCTTCATCTCAGGTTTGATCAGTGCACTGATCTTTGCGGTGATTCATTTTGACTTCACCCACATCCTAATCTATGCAGCAATGGGCTACGCATTTGCATTTTTATATGCATTTACAAAAAAAATTATCGTGCCGATTATTGCGCATATGGCCATCAACACATTTGTCGTCATGACGCAGTTCTTCTTTGCGGAGGAAATCCAGCGGATCGTGGAGCTGAATGAAGCATTTGCCTTAGTCTGGCGCGCTGTACTGGGAGGGATTTTATAAATGAGGTCTCCTCTTGGACACGGCATCTTTTACCTGATCCTCGGCTTCTTCTTCGTCTTCTTTGCGATCAGCAACGTAAACGAAAACGGCTGGGGTATCTGGGCATACATCTTCGTCGCCTTTGCCACCTATGACATCGGCGCCGGAATCCGCCTGATCGGACTCCACCTGAAAATTAAGAAGCATATGAATGAGAAAAAGTAGCGGACTGAGGTTCGCTACTTTTTTGTTTGGCTGGCACGGGGGTGCGGGGGCGGATCGACAGCTTTTGGGTGGCTATCGACGTTTCGTGTAGACCGATCAACGGAAAAATGTTCTCTATCAACGAATGATGAAGCTCTGTCGACATTTCAAACTGTGAGTGCTCCCCTATCGACGTAAACTGGCCTGCTATCAAAAGAAACAGAGCCGCTATCGACCGTGGCTTAAATCCTGAAAGTCCGTTTGCCCCTTTTATTCCTGCTAATATGTAATGTTATGTGTCTCATCCTATAAATAAATCATCCTTACTCAAAAAAATGAATTGAGCACAAACCCATTTATCGAGACATAAAACGTAAAAGCAAATACACCAATTAAAAACCACCCTGCCAGCTTTTTATTTTGCTGAATTTCCTGGATCCCGAGCGTTAACATGGTTAAGGATAAAAATAACATCATAAATGGTATAAGCTCAAAGTTCTCCGTAATCAGCCCAATGATAGATAAAATGAGTGTTGTAATTGAAAATATAATTCGTAAAATCTTTATCAAAAGCAGAGACCTCCATATTTTATTAAAAATCGGTTCAATCATACAGTATTCTTGGTTCTGTAGTCCTCATACTCTCCCCAGACAAGATAAGCGATACCTGCTATTAAAGCAATTGTACTGAAAGTGCTCAGCGTTTCTCCCACATAATCAAGCATATTGTTAAAAACGCTGCTGTCCCAGTCCATTAATCCAGTACTAAAAATCGCTGCAGTCACATACCTCGATGCCAGCAAAAATGCAGCGATTACAATAAACGCAACACCTGTCCCCCGTCTTGTCATTTTGTCTCCTCCAATATTCATATAAATGCTTTTATTTCATATTAACAGTTAATGACAGTCAGGTGGATTTTTTTTAAACAATATGTATGGGAGGATCGTAATAAGAATTTCTCTTTCGTGGACTGGTCAAGCAGATTTTGTATCGACAATTCCAACGTGCCTATCGACAAATTAAGCAGACCTATTAACAGAAACGCGATCCCTTACAACAAACCAGCAAGCCCTATCGACATTTCAGCAGACGTCAGCACCACTAACGACAGAAATTTCACGGCTAGCAACAGAAACGCACCAGCTAACGACAAAAAGCCAACCGCTAACAACATAACAGCTCCTGAACTGAACCGAACTCAACGCCTCTCCCAACCAGGCCTCACCCAAAAAGAAAAACAGCGAAGATCATTCTCCGCTGTTTTCACGCGCTGCAAGCTCTTGGTCAATCCGCTCGCGGCGCTCTTTTTCTTCTATTTCGCGCTGGATGGCTTCTGCCTTTTGCGCTTTGTTATAGCCAATGCGTGCGATCCAGAGGCTGATTTCGTACAACAGCAGCAGTGGAACGGTCACGAGCATATGTGAGAAAATATCCGGTGGCGTAATGAAGGCTGCAATGACGAGCAGCACGAAGTACGCGTATTTACGGATTTTCCCGAGAAACATGGGTGTTACGATGCCGAGCCTTGTAATGAATAGCATGACCACCGGCAGCTGGAACAGGAATCCGAATGGGATTGTCATCTGGAACAGGAATTGAAAGAATTCATTGATCCCGATGACCTGTTCAATTTCAAGGTTATTCGAAAGGTTCGTCATAAAGCTGATGACGAACGGAAATAAAATAAAGTAGGCAAACGCCAGTCCTGATAAAAACAGAAAGACGGATGCGGGTATATAACTGAGTGTCACGCGCCGCTCCCGCTCATGGAGACCGGGGCTGACAAACGACCAGAGCTGATATAAGATGACGGGCGATGTCAGGATCAACGCAGAGAACATGATAATCTGGAAGTAGATCATGACAGGGTCCGTTGGCCGGAATGCGTTAAGGGTCATTTTTTGCGCTTCATCAGAGGACTGAAGGAACTTCATCAGCGGCTCTGCGATAAAGAAGCCTCCGACCATTGCAAAGACAAAGAAAACGACTACAATGATGAGTCGTTTTCTTATTTCATTTATATGCTCATGGACGGTCATATCTTTTTCATTCATATGGCCACCATCCCAAAAAAATTATTGCTTCTTATCTTCTTTCTTTACATCATCGTCGTCATCGGCAAGACCTTTAGTTGCGTCTTTGAATTCACGAAGGGTGCTGCCCGCAGCTTTTCCGAGTTCCGGAAGCTTCTTAGGGCCAAAAATGAGCAACGCAACGATCGCGATTACGGCAAGGCTGATTCCACCTGGTAGCATGATGCATGCACCTCCTCTTTCTATCTTCCATCATAAAACAAATTGCGGCATTTGGCTATTCCAATATGTCCTCTAATTGTGACGTTTCTACGTCATCTGTGCCATAATTTTTCAGGAAATAAATGAGTGACTGAAGCTCGACTGCGAGATCAATATGATGAATGCGTAAATCCTCCGGAACGGTCAGTCTCGCCGGTGTGAAGTTTAAGATTCCCTTGATCTTCAGGTTCACCAGCCGGTCGGTAATGCCCTGTGCCGGACCTGCAGGCACCGTCAGAATCGCTACTTCAATATCACTGTCCTGAACTCTTTCCTCCAGCTCGTCCATCGCATATACCGGTACTTCTCCGATTGATGTCCCCGCTTTTTTAGGGTCTGCATCAAACGCCATTTCAATCTTTGTATTATTGTTTTTCAGGAAATTATAATGTAAAAATGCCGTTCCAAGATTTCCGACACCAATCAGCACGACCTTTGTCGTCTCGTCCTGATCAAGCGTTTTACGGAAAAAGGATAACAGGTAATCGACGTTATAGCCGTACCCTTTTTTGCCGAGTGCACCGAAATACGAAAAATCTCTGCGGATTGTTGCAGAATCAACTTTGACCGCATCGCTCAATTCCTTCGATGACACACGCTGTTTTCCTGATGAATGCAGGTTTTTTAAAAACCGGTAGTATAGCGGCAGCCGTTTGGCTGTGGCCTGAGGAATCTTCATCTGTTCCTGACTCATGCCTCTTCTCCCCCTAAATCCAACGATCACCTTTTCTGGCTCTATTCAGCCTGTGAACGCTTCCAAATCATTATATTTCAACAATCCTTTTTCTGGACAAGCAAACTTCTTCCTTTGTTATCATACACCAACAGGGTACACTCTTGCAAAGTATGCAAACTTTTTCACAAATCCCCTGTATTGCTTATGCCTTCCCCGTTGCGATACACTTAAGAGGATAAAAATAGAGGTGAACCATTGATGATTTTACTGCAGGTGAACGGTCTCTCCAAGTCCTTCGGGGCTGAGGAGATTCTGTCTAATATAAAACTCGAGGTCCAGACTAAGGACCGCATCGCCCTCGTTGGCCGTAACGGCGCGGGGAAATCTACGCTTTTAAAAATGATCGCCGGACAGCTTTCGTATGATTCCGGTGATATTAATAAACCGAAGGAAGTCACGATCGGCTACCTTGAACAGCACTCAGGACTTGAATCTGAGCTTTCCATCTGGGATGAAATGCTGAGCGTATTTGACCATCTAAAGGATATGGAAAAAAAGCTTCGCAGTGCAGAACAGCAGATGGCTGATCCCGCTGTGTATGAAAACGAGGAACGCTACAGCCGTTTAATGAAGGAATACGATGAACTCCAAGTGCGATTTAAGGATTTCGGCGGCTATCAGTATGAAGCGGATATCCGGACGGTACTTCACGGACTGCGTTTCCAGTCCTTCGATTACGATACACCTATTTCAACACTGAGTGGCGGGCAGAAAACCCGTCTCGCACTTGGTAAGCTTCTTTTAACGAAGCCTGACGTGATGATTCTCGATGAGCCGACCAACCATCTCGACATCGACACGCTTGCCTGGCTTGAAACGTATTTGCAGGGCTACCCGGGTGCGATTCTTATCGTATCCCATGACCGTTATTTCCTTGATAAGATCGTCAACCAGGTCGTTGAGCTGTCGCGTCACCGTTCGAAAAAATTCCATGGGAACTACAGCAAATATTTAGAACAGAAAGCACTCGACTATGAACGCGAAATGAAGGAATACGAAAAGCAGCAGGAGGAAATCGCAAAGATGGAAGACTTCATCGCGCGAAATCTCGTACGTGCCTCCACCACCAAGCAGGCGCAGAGCCGCCGCAAAAAGCTTGAACGCATGGAAAAAATGGACCGTCCGCGCGGTGACGAAAAATCAGCCAGCTTCGGATTCGCCATCGACCGCCAAAGCGGCAACGACGTTCTGAAGCTGCAGGACCTGTCTGTCGGCTATGATGAAGCCGTTTCGCGCAACATCAACGCATCCGTCACCCGTGAAGACAGCATCGCTCTGATCGGTCCAAACGGTGTCGGGAAATCAACCCTGCTGAAAACGATCGTGAAAAAGTTGCCTGCATTAGCAGGCTCCATTCAGTACGGCTCAAATGTCAGCATCGGCTACTACGACCAGCAGCAGGCCGAACTTCATTCTAATAAAACCGTATTAGGTGAGCTCTGGGATGACTATCCGATGAAAAATGAGAAAGACATCCGTACCGTGTTAGGTAACTTTCTATTCTCAGGAGATGACGTTCTGAAGCCGGTCGCAACCCTAAGCGGTGGAGAAAAAGCACGTCTTGCACTTGCCAAGCTCATGATGCAGCGTTCAAATCTGCTGATTTTGGACGAGCCAACCAACCACCTGGATCTCGACAGCAAGGAAATTCTCGAAAACGCACTGATCGATTATCCGGGCACGATCCTGTTCGTCTCGCACGACCGCTATTTCATCAACCGCCTTGCCACTAAAGTACTCGAGCTCGCCCCTGACGGCAGCACCGAATATCTGGGCGACTATGATTACTATATCGAAAAGAAAACCGAACAGGAAGAACTTGCAGCCTTTGAAGAACGCGAACGCGCAGCTAAACAGCCCGCTTCCGCCAACACAAAGGCATCAGACAAATCCTCCTTCGCACTCGACAAAGAAAAGCAAAAAGCCGAACGCAAAAAACGCCGGCGTCTCGAGGAAATCGAACTCCTCATCACCGAGCTCGAAGGCACCATCGAAGAACACGAAAACCTCCTATGTGAGCCCGACATCTTCCAGGACCACGAACGTGTCATGGAATCCAACCAGGCCATCGAACAAGCCAAATCCGACATGGACCAGCTGCTTGAAGAATGGGCAGAGTTAGAGGAAGAGTTAGCTGAATAAAGGAAAAGCCGGAGTGCGGGCACTCCGGCTTTTTAATGTGGTGTAACTTATGTTTGGCCGTGATAGGTCAAATGGTACAATTCCACGAAAGAAATCTAAAATCTTATGAAACATAGAGAACATTCTCCGAAACCGGGCCATCATTCCACGAAACAGCTGCAAAATCTGACGAACCAAAGCTAATATCCCACGAACCAGCCTCACTGGTCCACCCACTCATTCAGTCACCGCGTATTTGAAAACTCTTCAGCCTTATTTAACAACTTTCTTTGCTTATTTGACAACTCTTAATCCAGATTAAACAACTCTAAGGACTTATTAAGCAACTTATATCAGTCATTTAACAACCCTCATCAAAAAACCCCTGCGAACGCAGGGGCACTTTATGATCTTGACCATCAATCTTTTAAAACTGTTATGCTCTTTGCAATCATTGGATCAGATTACTTCACAGAGGTCCGGCGGCATCCGGAGACTCCTACGGCGGAGGAGCGACAGGTGAGACAGCGTAGTGCGGAGCACTAGCTGGCTCACCGCGCGACCACAGAAAAGCGGAGACGGGCGTTTAGGGACGTACAAACTGGACTGGCCTCGACGAAGATAAAGGAAACACAGCGAACGAAGTAAGCTGATGTTGACTTATCGAACGAGAGGACGGGAAGTTTGCTAGTCCCTGCCCGTTGTAGCTAGACAATGGAAAGCGAAGGATGCCGCCGGACCGGTTCTTTCTATCTCTTCCCCTCACTCCAACATGAGGTATGCTCAAACAAAGGGCTGGGACCATCCGGAGACTCCTGTGGCGGAAAGGGACAGGTGAAACCGACTGGGCGAAGCACAGGCGGGTTCACCGCCCGGCCACGGAAAGGACGGTCCCAGCCCGGTTTCACAAACACCATTCAACAATCGTCCCACCACATTTCCCAAATAATCCATCCCTTATACTATTTCGCCCACCGAATCAAAACCCAAATTGTGTATAACTTTCCACCATATAATTATTAGAATATTACAAACAAATATGTACGTAATATGTATATCATGTAACAGAATCATGACAATCCCCAGAGTTATACACATTAAACACAGCATAAAACGGCTTTTCAACAGCTTTTTCCACATTATCCACAGATTAATGTTAAGAAATAAACATTATCCACAGTCTATGACACACTGAATTATAAACAGTACCTCTCGTACTTATACACAGGTTATCCACAAATCAACACCTAATGTTTACCATTTCACTTTCCCAATTCCACACTCCCTGCAGATCCTCTATTCATCCAATAAACTGCAGGAAGCAACAGCAAAGCAACCATTCCTCCTGCTATCGACAAAAAGCCGTAGCTCGTTCCTGCGACAACCATTCCAGAAAAAATGCCTCCTGCCGCTCCGGACAACGCAACCAGTACATCCACTGCCCCTTGCGTCTTCGCTCTCACAGCAGGTTCCGTTGAATCAACAAGCATCGATGTCCCACTGATTAAACCAAAATTCCACCCTAAACCAAGAAGAACCAGTGCCACAATCATCCAAAACAACGATTCTCCAGGAGCAAGCGCACCACCAAGCCCGGCCAGCAAAAGCGTTACGCCCGCAGCTACCGCCATTTTACCCCGTCCAACCTTATCTACAAGAACACCCGTGATAAGTGATGGCAAATACATCGCCGCAATATGAAGGCTGATCACCAGTCCAACCGCTTCTAACTCATGACCATGCGCTCCCATATGAACCGGTGTCATCGTCATGACTGCTACCATCACGATCTGGGTCGTCACCATGACTGCAGCACCTATCACCACGCCTCTCCTGTTGTATTGAATGACCTCATCCGAATGTGCAGGATCCATTGAAGCTTTTTCAACTACTGCTATTTTTGCCGCCACCAAAAGCGGATCCGGCTTTAATAATAGAAACAGGACAATCCCGGCCAGAAGATAGGCAGCTGCCGCCAAAATAAAGGGACCTGCTAATGCAGGAAGACCCACACTGACTGCAAATTCACCCATCACACCCACTAAATTCGGGCCGGCTACCGCACCAAACGTCGTAGACACAAGGGCAATACTGACTGCTTTCGCGCGCTGATCCTTCCCGGCAAGATCCGTTCCGGCATATCGCGCCTGCAGATTTGAGGCCGTTCCAGCTCCATAAATTAAAAATGATAAAAATAATAACGGTATATTCTCAAAAGCTGCTGCAGAAATAACGCCAATCGCGCCAAGACCACCTATCAGGAATCCACCTGATAAACCGAGACGTCTGCCAAAACGCTGTGAAGATCGGCCAACCGTATAAGCGGCCATCGCAGAACCAAACGTTAACAGCCCGATCGGAAGGCCTGCATATCCCTCTGTTCCAAGCAGATCATTCGCAAGCAATGCACCAACCGTAATACCCGCTGCAAGTCCCGCTCCACCAAAAATCTGAGACAGCACCACGATCCAGAGCGTTTTTTTATACAAAGCCTCTTTTTTCGCCGGGTCATGTATGTAAGCCTGTATGTCTGAATCACTTAAACCCTTGTTCATATCATTAGCTCCTTTAATCAGCATCCTTATCCCATTGTACTAAAAAAAGCTGCCTGAAAGTCAGACAGCTTTTTGACCTTATTTTAACTCAAGACCCGGGTTTGCATTCATCCCTAATGATGAACGTCGTCCCTGCTCAAAATGAACTGCTCCGGCTGCAGCAATCATGGCTGCATTATCCGTACATAAAGAAAGTGGCGGGATCACTAGTTCCACTCCATCCATCTCATCAAACATGTCAGTTAAACGGCTGCGCAGTCCTTTATTAGCCGCCACACCGCCGGCTAACAGCACCTGCTTCACGCCATATTCCTGTGCTGCACGTTTCGTTTTTTCCGTCAGCACGTCAATGACGCTATCCTGAAAGCTTGCTGCTAAATCTTTCACATCAATGTCTTCCCCGCGCTGCTCCGCGTTATGAAGCGTATTAATCACAGCAGACTTCAAACCGCTGAAACTGAAATCATACGAACCTTCCTCAAGCCATGCGCGCGGCAGCTTAATGGACGGCGTTCCTTCATGTGCCAGACGATCAATATGAGGACCACCCGGATAAGGCAGACCAATCGTCCGCGCCACTTTATCATATGCCTCACCAGCAGCATCATCACGCGTTTCACCAATCACTTCAAACGAACCATGCTCACGCATCAGTACAAGCTCCGTATGACCACCTGATACAACTAGCGACAACAACGGAAACTGCATCTCTGTCACAAGACGGTTCGCATAAATATGACCCGCAATATGATGCACCCCTACGAGCGGCTTTTGATGAGCAAACGCCAAAGCCTTCGCAGCATTCACACCAATAATAAGTGCACCAACAAGACCGGGACCTTCTGTAACAGCAATCGCATCAATATCATCCATCGAACACGAAGCCTGCTCAAGTGCCTTTTCCACGACAAGCGTCATCTGCTCGACATGGTGCCTTGAAGCAATTTCCGGTACCACGCCGCCAAAACGTTTATGGCTCTCAATCTGAGACGAGATCACAGAGGAGACAATCTCATTGCCCCCGCGAATCACGGCAGCAGCCGTCTCATCACAGCTCGTCTCAATGCCTAAAATCATCGTCTTATTCGTCATTTAAATTCACCCACATGACCTGTGCATCCTCTCCGTTATCAGAGTAATAATTTCTGCGGATTCCACCATTTGAAAATCCAAGCTTTCTATATAATGACTGGGCAATCTCATTACTCACCCTCACTTCAAGCGTCAGTAATGTCGCACCCGATTCCTTTAAAATATCCATGATCTGACGCATCATCTTCTCACCAAGCTTTTGCCCGCGAAGCTCAGGCACAACCGCCACATTCGTAATATGCGCCTCATCCATAATGAGCCACACACCGCAGTAGCCAGCCACTTCCCCATCCACTTCAAGCAGCAAATACTTAGCAAACTGATTAATCGTCATTTCATTTTCAAACGCTTCACGACTCCAAGGAGAGGAAAATGAAGCTTCCTCCACTTTTAACACCGCATCAATATCAGCGGTCGTCATCCACCGAAACCCGACGTCAGCCATTATTTTTTTCCTGCTCTTTCAGCCAGTTCACCTCAGCCTCAGCCATACGGATATAATTCGGCACAAACTCATGCACGTCTTCATCAGCTAGCTCCGATGCATAAATCGCCATCTCAGCCATACGCGGCACTTCCTCTGATTCAGATACACGCTTCGCTCTGTCACCTAAACGCGCCTGAATCTGCTCCCAGAATACATCTACATCAGCACCGCAGAATAACACAGCCTCTTCCCTATCCGCTAAAAGATCGAGCCATTCCTCCATCGACAGATTCCGGTCCTCTTCAAGCTCCACCCACGTTTCATCAAACGTATAAAGCCCAGTATAAACACGCCCTCTTCGCGCATTCATAATCGGAGAAACAATGCCGTCAAACTGCTTACCCGGCCACGACAGACTCAACAGACTTGAAACGCCAACCAAAGGAATCTTCAAAGACCATGCCAGTGTTTTAGCAAGTGTGACACCAATTCTTACACCTGTATAAGATCCAGGACCTTTTGCCACAACGATCCGCTCAATCTGATCTGCAGAAAGATCCAATGTTGCCAGTAATGATTCTACAGCAGTCATCGCCTGAATCGAATGATTTCTTTTTATATTTAACGTCAGCTCTCCCATTACCGCGTCGTCTTTTACTACTGCAAGCGACAACGGCTGGTTTGACGTATCAATCGCCAGTACAATCATCGTAAAATCTCCTCACATAACGCCTCATACCGGCTGCCTCTTGGCACAAGCTCAAACCGTCTTGAGTCGTTCTCAACATAGTAAATGGAAAGATCCAGACGCTCCTCAGGAAGCTGCTCCTGAATCAGGTGTGCCCACTCAACCACACACACACCATCTCCATTAAAATACTCATCAAAGCCAAGATCCTCAAACTCATCCTCAACACGGTACACATCCATATGATACAGAGGCAATCTGCCCTGATACTCCTTCATAATCGTAAACGTCGGGCTATTCACCGTGCGTGTAATTTCAAGCCCCTTCGCAAGGCCTTTTGTAAATGTCGTTTTACCAGCCCCAAGGTCACCCTCAAGCGTCAGCACATCTCCTTTTTGTAAAAGAGATCCGAGCTTTTCTGCAAAAGCAGCCGTTTCCTCCGGGGAAGATGAATGCCATTCATGCTTGTTCATTATAAAAGCCACCACCATTTCAATCGGTACCTATCTGATCATTTAAAAAAGACTCACCCGCATGGAGTCAGTCTGTTCATTTATCTTTATCTTCACTTAGTTTACACGAAATTCATCTGTCTTTAAACAAAAAAATAACCATGACCGCATGTCATGGAATAAATGGCGGTCCCGACCGGGATCGAACCGGCGATCTCCTGCGTGACAGGCAGGCATGTTAACCGCTACACCACGGGACCAAAGGTAATTGCGGGGGCAGGATTTGAACCTGCGACCTTCGGGTTATGAGCCCGACGAGCTACCGAGCTGCTCCACCCCGCGACGATAAAAAATGGTACAGTCTAGCGACGTCCTACTCTCACAGGGGGAAACCCCCAACTACCATCGGCGCTGAAGAGCTTAACTTCCGTGTTCGGCATGGGAACGGGT
>NZ_SORW01000047.1 GCF_004405105.1 Jeotgalibacillus sp. R-1-5s-1
ATCAGGATTTTCACACAGTAAAAAATTCCGAGTGATGTTTCCCACTCGAAAGAGTGTGGTTGGTGGAGCCTAGCGGGATCGAACCGCTGACCTCCTGCGTGCAAGGCAGGCGCTCTCCCAGCTGAGCTAAGGCCCCGTATTGGGTATGAAATTTATATGGTGGGCCTAAGTGGACTCGAACCACCGACCTCACGCTTATCAGGCGTGCGCTCTAACCAGCTGAGCTATAGGCCCCTTTTGAAGGTTGAACCCTCAAAACTAAACAACCAAGTGCGTCACGTTTCTGT
>NZ_SORW01000048.1 GCF_004405105.1 Jeotgalibacillus sp. R-1-5s-1
GGGATCATTCCTTATTTAGATGATTCATCATCAGAATTGATCACCAGGTTCACATTTGGCACTGGAACCACAAACCACGAAAGAGAAGGCTATTTTGTTGGGTGGGAACTTGTGAACCTTCTATTAGAAGAAGGCATTACATTAGAGGAAATCGCAGCGATAAAAGAAGAAGATATGCCAGATTATATAAAAGAGGTATACCCTAGATTGTTAAGCTGACGGGACTTTAATTGAATAAGCACGACATAAAAAAAGCTTGGGATCTAGCCAAGCTTTTTGTGTTTAGTAGTTAAGATCTGTTCTTTAATAGGGTTGGCAGCCTCTCAAGAGATGCTAAGAAAAACTCAACAAGTCTCATTTCTCACCTGACCTTCATTTAGCGACCCGAATGATTCACCATATACGTCCCGGTGAACCCTCATTTAGTTTCTTCTTAAATTTCTAGCTAGCTCAAATTAATAACATAGGAGTTAAAAATATCGAAATGAAAAAAATTTTTTATGTTGTTAAGAATCATCACAAAACTTGTCAACTTAAGGTTACAGATATCAACCATTAAATAAACAATTTTACACCTTATTGACAATATAGTTAACCTTTGTTACATTCTTTGACGCAAATGTAATTTATATTACAAACATCAAGGAGGAGGAACATTGAAAAAATTTATTTTCAGTATCTTTTTAGTCACATTTATGTTTTTTTCTTTAGGAGGTACTAGCTCACTGGCAGAAGAAGGTTTTAATGTTAATGTCGTATCAGAAAGTAATAACATTCATGTTCAGTGGAATGAATTTGGAACAAAATATGAGCTTTATATGTTAAATGGAGAAACAGAAGAACTAATTTATAAAGGAGGAAAAACTCAATTTAATATTACTAATCTCGAAGAAGGTAAATTTCACAAACTGAAATTAGTTGCTCTAGAGAATAATAAAATATTAGATTATGTAATTATAAATACAACTACAGAGGCACTTGAAGAAGAGCTTTTACGTGAAAAATCAGCTTCACTCGCATTTTCTGAAGAATTGGAAGAAGAGCCGGAGATTTATAATCCCATGAGTAAAGCAGAGATTAATACATATTTAAGTAAAAGCTCTATTACCTTGGAATGGATAAATGTTCCTAATGACTTTGCTCACTTTGAACTCTTTAAAGATGGAGAAAAATTAACAGATGTTCAAGAAAACCTCTTTAAAGATACCGATATTGTTGAGGATGAAGTATACTACTATACAGTTGTTGGGTATAAAAAACTTCCTGAGGAAAGAATTGCCGAAGTAAAAGCAGAACTTAAAGAAAGTGGAATTGATTATACTTTTGCTGATCAAAAAGATTTATTCTATGAAAAAAAGAGTCTATCGGCAGTTGTTAGAGCTTCTGAAAAAAACGTTCTTCCAGATACTTCACAAGAACATAAAGATAGCATATTAGCTGATGAGAATTTGAGTCACCAAAGCAGGGTAGGTACTATGAGTAGCTTTACACCACCACCTGGTTATGGTTACGCGCTAAGGTATACTACATTTATCCCACTAGAATATGCACCAAATCCTTGGTGTGATGTAATCTGTACTAAGTACTCTTATTTCAGTGGTGATAATCGAGGGTTTGATTTTTGGTCAAATGATTTTAGAACGCGTTCCGATGTATACTTAACATGGGACGGTTCAAATAAATATGCTAAACTGAATCCCCAAATAGGCCAGACAAAAGGTTACGATGAAAACTATAATTTCATTGATAGTGACTACGCTCCTACTAGCGATATTAAAATTCAAAATATTGAGTATGGTAGCGACTATATTTATCATCGTATGGGACTCTCTTCTGGTATTCCACTAACAACAGCACCAGCTATTGATGCGTTTTATTATGCGAAGGTTTTCGAAGATGGACGTGGGGAATACTATGGAGTTCATGATAAAGCACCTTCACATGAGTTTTATATTGTCACTTATCCTGGCGGTTTTTATGCGCCTATACACCAAGCCACGCATAAAGGTTTCAATAACCTTTTCCCTCATACAGCAAAAGAAGAATTTGAAGTGAATTTTTATTAATATAAAAGAAGAGGGGCTTTTTAAGTCACTCTTCTTTTATAATACATCAGGTGGTACAAATGAAAAAAAAATTGCAAGTATTGGTTACTAGTCTATCCATAAGCACTTTACTGATCACATTCTTTTTTTCTTTCTCTAATTTTATGTTTTCTTATGTTACTTATTTATTTTTTATTGGGAGCTCTTTATTATTGTTCGCAACTCCCTTATCTATTTTAAATGATAGAATCCTTTCAAATTTAACAAAAAACTTTAAAATAATACGTTTTATTGTGTATATAATACCTGGAGTTGTACTTTATATATTTTCGACGGAGCTTGGTGTTTTGCTCCTTTCTAGTATAGTAGCAACCACTTATTTTGTTATCGAATGGCTTTTTGACAGCGTTGTACTGAATGAAACAACAATAAATAAAATTTCATACTATTTTTTAATGTTCCTTATAATAAGTTTTTTAATTTCTTTATTTTTCATGGGTAGTTAACTTAACGTATATTCTGGAAATCAAATGTTATATCGAACACAAAGAAGGATGGTTTGACTCCTGTCAATCAAGAAGAACAGACATCATAAAAGGGATCATTCCTTATTTAGATGATTCATCATCAGAATTGATCACCAGGTTCACATTTGGCACTGGAACCA
>NZ_SORW01000008.1 GCF_004405105.1 Jeotgalibacillus sp. R-1-5s-1
AAAAATAACGATGATCCTCAAAAAAAAACCAAAAAAGATCTGTTTTTTCTCTTGACTATAATATAGCTGACTTTCCGTGGCCGGGCGGCAGCCGTATATGGTTTGATCGGTTACAACTACTGCCCGACCTGTCGAAAGGCAAGAGAGTATTGTCGTTAGAGGCCATATAACTGTTGAAAGTCGCAGAGTCAGAGTCTGATTTGTCAATATGGCGGTTAGTTTCGTTACAACAGCAGAGAGATTTGTCGTAAGAGCGGGTTTTATTGTTGCTAGTTCACTCAGAACTGTGGATACGCAAATGTCATAATTCAAAAGTGGCTTACCAAAATAAAAAAGACCCCTATCCAAGGGATCTTCAGATTATGCTTCTTCTGCTTCCTGCCAGTGTTCACTGCAGAAAGTTTGGATGAAGTTGATTTCATCGTCTTCGAGTTCGAAGTCGAGGACGTTGTCTGTGTTGCGTTCCATGAGGTCGTATTTCAGGAATTTTTCTTCTCCGTCTTCTACTTTATAGAGGGCTTTTACGACAACGCCGTTTTCCATGAAAAGTTCATCATCTTCCTCGACGTCGATTTCAATCATAAATTCGTAACGGTCTCCGGTTAAAATGCCGAATGGATCGTTTATTTTTTCCACTGTATAAGCGGTAATGTTCATCATTTGTATTCCTGCCTTTCCTTTACTATAGTTTCAGTATACATGAAACAGGTTATGGATTGTATGTGAGAGAGAAAACAGGAGGGATTTATGTGAAGCTGAAGGATAAAAAAGTGATTGCACTTGTCAGTGATGATTTTGAAGATTTGGAGTTGTGGGTTCCGGTCATGCGCCTGAGAGGTGAAGGAGCGGTTGTTCATCTTGTAGGTGAAAAAGCGGGTGAAACGTACAAGGGTAAGTATGGTGTTCCAGCTGAGAGTGATTACGCGTTTACAGATATTCACGTTCATGAATATGACGGGATTCTCGTTCCTGGCGGCTGGTCTCCGGATAAGCTGAGAAGATATCCTGAGGTGCTTGAGATGGTACGTCATATGAATCAGCACGAGAAAGTCATCGGTCAGATTTGTCACGCGGGCTGGGTGTTGATTTCCGCGGGTATTCTTGATGGTGTAAATGTGACGAGCACCCCAGGTATCAAGGATGATATGACAAATGCCGGTGCGATCTGGCATGATGAGGCTGTAGTTGTGGATGGACATATCGTTTCAAGCCGCCGTCCGCCGGATCTTCCTGAGTATGGAAATGCGCTGGTTGAGGCTTTTACAAATAAATAATTTGATTCAGGTGAAACCGGCACTTCATCAGAAGTGCCGGTTTCAATCATTTTAAGAGCTGAGGTAGACGGAGCGCTTTTTTCAGAAGCTTTGTTTCGATAGGATAAAGACATTTCCTGACTCATGCTGACAAACGCTCCTGTCGTCATCTATCCGGGACTTGTTAAAAGTATTACAGATATAACTTTGATATAATAAAGACAAGTGATGTCAAAGGAGTGAGTCTGTGGATTTTTCGGTTGATGGTTTAATTTTTCTGATGGCCGCAATGTTAATCATTGGAGTTGTAGCCACTAAGTTTTCCTCGCGTTTAGGTATGCCCTCTCTTGTTCTCTTCTTAATGGCAGGTATGCTGCTTAGTGAATTCATTTATTTTGAGAATACTGAATTTGTCCAGCTTGTCGGGATTCTCGCTCTTATTGTTATTTTATTTGAAGGTGGTACACAGACTCAGTGGCAAAGTATCCGGCCTGTCATTGGTCCGTCAGCCTCTCTTGCAACACTTGGCGTATTAATTACGTCAGGGATTGTGGGGGTCGCTGCGGTTGTGATCCTGGATCTTAGCTGGCTTGAAGGTTTGCTGTTAGGTGCCATTGTTGGTTCCACGGATGCGGCAGCTGTCTTTTCTGTATTGGGCACAAAAAATATTAAAGAGCGTTTAACGTCAACGCTTGAGGCAGAGTCGGGAACAAACGACCCGATGGCGGTTTTTTTAACGATCATGTTTATTGAACTCATCCAGTTCCCTGATACCTCAGTTTTTTCATTGTTTGGCGGATTTGTCATGCAGATGTCAATCGGACTTGTAGCAGGATTGATACTTGGAAGAATCACAGCCGTTGTCATCAACAAAATCAATCTGGATGCATCAGGGTTGTATCCTGTCCTTGCGCTGTCTTTTGCCATTTTTACATATGCAGGGACCACTTTTATAAACGGAAGTGGACTGCTTGCGGTTTATGTGATGGCTGTTATGGTAGGGAATCATGACTTAACTTATCGTCATTCTATCCTCCGTTTCAATGAAGGTTTTGCCTGGATGATGCAAATCGTCATGTTTATTTTGCTGGGTCTTCTTGTTTTTCCAAATCAACTGCTTGACGTGATCTGGCAGGGCATTTTATTATCGCTTATTCTGATGATTATTGCCCGCCCGGTTGGCGTTTTTCTCAGTATGATTGGTATGAAGTATTCAGTGAAGGAAAAAGTTTTTATTTCATGGGCCGGATTAAAGGGAGCGGTACCGATCGTACTTGCCACCTATCCAATTGTAGCTGGAATAGAAAATGCGCTGCTGATTTTTAATACGGTCTTTTTCGTTGTTCTAACCTCAGCGCTGATTCAGGGTGGAACGTTATCGTGGCTGGGTAATAAACTCGGTCTCTCCGGTGAAGAAGTAGCACCGAGTCCTTACAGTCTGGAACTCGTTTCTCTTGGAAAAACTGAATCGGAAATGGTGGAGCTCACAATCCCTAAGGATTCTGCTGTAGCAGGGTATCAGCTTGTAGATATTACGCTGCCCAAACATACACTGATTACGGCGATTATACGAAATCAGAAAATCCTGACACCAACAGGGAATACGAGAATTAAAGAAGGGGATACGCTGTATGTCCTTACACGCAAAAAAACGAGAGATTTGGTTAAAGTAAGGTTTTATCAAAAAAGAATTCCTCCAGTAAAACCGGAACAGGAATTAGAAAAGTCAGACTCAGGCACATGAGTCTGACTTTTTAATGCTTAATTCTCCGAAATATTCAAAAAATATGGTAAAGTAACGGTATCTATTTCGAGAATCAAATTAGTTGGAAGGACGTAGCGCTATGACTAAAATCACTTCATTTTTAACCCCTTACCGGATTGCCATTATCATTGCGCTATCCTTAATGCTGACAGAGCTTGCAGTCGAACTCGTTCAACCTTTATTAATTTCCTACATTATCGACCAGGGCATTCAGCAGAATGATCTTGGTGCCGTTATGTTCTGGGGAGGAATTCTGGTAGCCTGTTCGCTGGCTGCCTTTGCAGCAGGTGTCACGAATTCTTTTTATTCCTCACACGTCAGTCAGAGCTTTGGATTTGATATTAGAGAAGCCCTGTATAAAAAAGTGCAGGCGTTCTCGTTTTCAAATTTCAGTGTCTTCCCGACTTCTTCACTCATTACCAGACTGACAAACGATGTCACGATGCTTCAGAATACAGTGTTTATGAGCTTGCGTATTATGATGAGAGCTCCACTTCTGGTGATCGGAAGTGTCATTATGGCACTATTGGTGAATCCATTTCTGGCGCTCGTACTGGTGATATCCGTTCCTGTCCTTGTCTTATTTTTGATTGTGGTGATGAGTAAGGCAGGGAACTTGTTTAAATCAGTACAGGCACGTCTGGACCACGTTAATAATGTGATGCAGGAAAATTTGATTGGAATACGGCTTATTAAAGCTTTTTTGCGTGGAAAACATGAGATCAAGCGATTCAGACAATCCAGCGAACAGCTGATGGAAAAGACGGTTTCAGCTTTGAGACTGATCGAAGTCACGATGCCGGTCATTTTATTACTGATGAATTTAAGTATTCTCGTGATTCTGTGGTATGGAAGTATCGAGGTACAGACGAATGGGGCGACAGTGGGAGAAGTCGTTGCAATCGTCAACTATGCGACCCGGATGACAGGGGCACTGTCGATCGTCACGATGATTATTATGGTGTTTTCCCGTGCAAAAGCATCGAGTGAGCGTATTACCGAAGTGTTGAATACGGATATTGATCTGGCAGATCATGAGACCAGTCATTCTTTTGCAATCAAAAACGGAAAAATCGAATTCCGGAATGTTGATTTTGTCTATCCGGAAACGTCCGTAAAAGTACTGGACCAGCTTTCTTTTAAGGTGAATCCGGGAGAAAGGATATCGATTTTAGGCGGAACAGGTTCTGGTAAATCAACGATATTTCAGCTGATTCCCAGACTATATGATGTAACCGGCGGGGAAATTAGAATAGATGATCAGCCGATTTTTGATATTACATTAAAAGATTTACGCAGTCAGATTGGATTTGTTCCACAGGAAGCAATGCTGTTTACAGGGACGATTGCAGAAAATATCCGCTGGGGAAATGAGCATGCTACGTTTGAAGAAGTGCAGGAAGCGGCTAAACGTGCGCAAATCCATGAAACGATCATGGGATTGCCGAAACAGTATGACACCGTTCTCGGTCAAAAAGGTGTGAATCTCTCAGGTGGTCAGAAGCAGCGGCTTTCCATCGCCCGTGCTCTTGTTAAAAAACCGGTTATTTTACTGCTGGATGATAGTACGAGCGCGCTGGATATGAAGACTGAAGCGAAGTTGCTTGAAGCATTGGCAGAATATAATTGCACAACGATCATGATTACGCAGAAAATCAGTACAACCATTGCCTCTGACCGAATTCTGCTGATTGATGACGGCAGATTAATCGCTGAAGGTTCACATGAAGAACTGCTTGAAACATCTGATCTGTATCAGAAAATTGTTCAATCCCAGATTGGAACGGAGGTGGGCTCAGGTGCTAAAGGAAATCGTTAGACCTTTTCAATATAAACGCCGCCGTTTGAGTGAGATTGATGCATCAGGTGCTAAGAGTCAAAAGAAAAAAGCTGATGATTTCGGCGGAACATTAAAGAAAATCTGGCACTACCTTGCGATGAGCAAAGGGAAGCTCAGTCTTGTTTTGTTCATGGTTCTGATCAGTTCAGCGATGTCACTGCTTGGCCCTTATCTTGTCGGGATGGGCATCGATGATTTTATCGTAACCGGTGACTCAGGAGGATTAGTTCAGCTGATCATTGTGCTGGCTGTCGTTTATGTCGTTTATTCGCTAAGTATGTGGTTCCAGGCCATGTGGATGGTACGGATCGCACAGCAGACCGTATTTACGATGAGAACACAGCTTTTTGAGCACCTTCAGAAGCTGCCAATCCCTTTTTTCGATAAACGTCAGCACGGGGAACTGATGAGCCGTGTGACGAATGATATGGAAAATGTGAGTTCGACGTTAAACAGTTCTGTGATCCAGATTGTATCGAGCGTGCTCACACTCGTCGGAACAATCGGCGTGATGCTTTATTTAAGTCCGCTGCTGACGCTGATTACGGTACTGGTCATTCCTGCTATGTTTCTTGGGTTGAAATGGATTACCAATCGGACAGGCCGTCTGTTTAAAGAACAGCAGCGAAACCTTGGAGACATGAACGGTTATATTCAGGAAACGTTGTCCGGTCAGAAAATCATTAAGACTTTTTCACAGGAAGACCGCGTGATCGAACAGTTTGAGGAGAAAAATGAAAAGCTCAGACTTGCGGGCTTCTGGGCACAGACATTTTCGGGGTTTATACCAAAGCTGATGAACTTTTTAAATAATCTCAGCTTTGCTGTCATTGCATTGGTAGGAGGAGTACTTGCCTTAAGAGGTGATATTTCTATCGGGGTCATCGTGATCTTCGTTGAGTATTCAAGACAGTTTACCCGTCCGCTGAATGATCTGGCTAACCAGTTCAATACGCTTTTATCCGCTGTAGCAGGAGCTGAACGTGTGTTTGATATTATGAATGAGGATGAAGAACGTAAGGATGAGAAAGATGCTGTAAACATCGATAAGATTTCAGGATACGTGTCTTTCGAAAACGTTATGTTCTCTTATGAAGAAGATGAAACAATTTTAAATCAGGTGTCCTTTCAGGCTAAACCTGGAGAAATGATTGCACTCGTTGGACCAACTGGAGCAGGGAAAACAACGATTATCAACCTGTTATCAAGATTTTATAATCCTACCGGAGGAGAAATTCGTATAGATGGCAAAGAGCTTTCTATGATCAAACGCTCCAGTTTGAGAAGTCATATGGCATTTGTGCTTCAGGATTCCATTCTTTTTCAAGGGACCATTCGCGAAAATATCCGCTATGGCCGTTTGACTGCAACGGATGAGGAAGTGGAGAAAGCGGCACTACTTGCGAATGCTGACAGCTTTATCCGCAAAATGCCTGAAGGCTACGATACGGTGTTGAAGGCAGATGGGGAAGGTATCAGTCAGGGACAAAGACAGCTTCTGGCCATTGCCCGTGCCATGCTTGCGGACCCGGACCTGCTGATATTAGATGAAGCGACCAGCAGCATTGACACAGTGACAGAAATTAAGATTCAGGAAGCGCTTGAGGTGCTGATGAAGGGCAGGACGAGTTTTGTTATTGCTCACCGGTTAAATACGATTCAGCGTGCTGACCAGATTCTGGTGCTGAATAACGGGCAGCTGATTGAGCGTGGTAATCACGAGGAGCTGATGAAGCGTAATGGGTTTTATGCGGATCTTCAGAAGAATCAGCTGAAGGAGCAGCTTGCGCTTTGATTTGAAAAGAGCTAATTTGAAAACCGTGCCGGGTCATTCCTTCGCTTTCTTTTGTGTCCAGCTACGACGGGCAGGGACTAGCAAACTTCCCGTCCTCTCGTACGATAAGTCAACATCAGCTCACTTCGTTCGCTGTGTTTCCTTTATCTTCGTCGAGGACAGTCCAGTTTGTACGTCCCTAAACGCCCGCCTCCGCTTTTCTGTGGCCGCGCGGTGAGCCAGCTGTGCTGCGCACATCTGTCTCACCTGTCGCTTCACTGCCGCAGGAGTCTACGGAATGACCCGGCACTTTTTTATTCTTTCTAAAGTGTATAGTATCTTTTAATCAGAATCGTGCCGGGAACATCCTCCGCTTTACGTGACCGCGTGGTGAGCCACAGAAGTCTGCGGATGTCCCCGGCACGGTTTTGTACGAAAGTCAAACATATAAAATGATATTGATCAGACTGTGCGTAATTTCTCCGGGAATGATACAATTAACCGTATCGAAATGAACGGAGAGTGGAAAGAGATGTTAGAACTTACGCAAAAGAAATGGGAAGAAGCCGGGTTTACTGATATGACGGCTGTCCAAAAACAGGTCATCCCATTATTAAAAGAAAGAAAAGATGTCATTGCTGAATCACCGACTGGAACGGGGAAAACACTCGCTTATGTGCTTCCTCTGATAGAAAATCTAAATGGTTCACAAAAGCTGCCTCAGGCGATTATTTTAGCGCCATCGAAGGAGTTATCCATGCAGATCCTTGATGTTCTTCAGCAGTGGGGAAAGGATGCTGGGTTGAAAGCTGCTTCGATCATTGGTGGAGCGAATCCGAAAAGGCAGCTTGAGAAATTAAAGAAGCAGCCTCATGTGATTGTTGGGACGCCTGGGCGTATACATGAACTTATTAAACAGAAAAAGCTGAAAATGCATGAAGTGAAAACGATCGTTCTTGATGAAGCGGATCAGCTATTTTTACCGGAGCATCGGGATGAAATCGGTCAGATCGTAAAAAGTACAATGGCTGATCAAAGGCAGCTTGCCATGTTTTCGGCAACGCTCTCTGAGGACATTGTGAAACATGGACAAGAAATTATGAATGATCCTGAGGTGGTTCGCGTTGGAAGAGAAGAAGTGAACCAGGGCAAGGTACGCCATCAGTTTATGGTGTGTGAAGCCCGTGAAAAAGTGGATATGATCAGACGAATGGTCCGTATGGATGCCATGAAGAAGGAAAAATCATTGGCGTTTATGCAGGAAGTGCTTGATGTGATGACGGCTGCTGAAAAGCTTAATTATAAGAATCTTGAAATTGCTGTACTTCACAGCGATTTATCAAAAGAAGAGCGTGCTGCATCGATGAGGAAATTCAGGAAAGGCGAGCTTCCATTGCTGTTAGCTACTGATGTGGCTACGCGCGGACTCGATATCCAGGATGTTACGTATGTGATTCACATGGATGCTGCTGAGAATCTTGACCAATATATTCACCGCTCAGGACGTACAGGAAGAGCCGGGGCTGAGGGGACGGTTTTAAGTTTCGTCACTCCTGGTGAAATTAAAAAGCTCCGCAGATTTGCAAAGGAATTGAATGTTGAGCTTGAGGAAGTCACAATGTATCGCGGGAAGTGGGTTTATCAAAAAAATAATGAATCATGACCGGAAAGAGATATAGTACGGTTTTAATTTATGGGTTATCTCATTTGAAGAAATGAGTTTATAACTAATCTGCTGCGTGCACTCCTCATGTGAGCACGCAGTTTTTTTATTTCATTCAGGATCGAGCATTCATTAGTTTAAATTAATACCGATATTAGTTCAGTAAATAACGCGCGTTTTTAATAAAATACATCAATTCCTTTTATTTGTAGCCGCTTTGATTTGACTTTTACCGATTAAAAGTTGACAATTTGAGAAGATGCTAGAAATAAAGGGTCGATGATTAAGAGATCGGAAGGCGTGAGCAAAATGGAATTGTCCACAGCAAAGTTTACTGAAGCACTGCTGAATGGGGATCAGGATGCATGCTGGTCCATGGTTCAGGAATGTGTGAACGCAGGTCAGACGACAGAACATATCTATTATCACGTGATGACACCAGCCATGGTTGAAATTGGAAGGCTGTGGCAGGAAAATGAGATCTCTGTGGCAGATGAACATCTGGCTACAACGACATGTGATTTTACAATGTCGCGTTATAAACATGAAGTTTTACTGCCGAGAATTCAGGATCAGAGACAGGATGAGGGCCGTGCGCTGTTCTTTTGTGTAGAGCAGGAGGAGCACGATCTTGGGATCCGGATGATCGCACAGATTTTTGAGGAGAAAGGCTATCTCGTCCGCATGATGGGAGCCAATCTTCCAGTTGAATATGCGCTGTCCATGGCCGTGAACTGGGAACCGGATGTAATGGGGATGTCTGCAAGTATGATTAGTCAGGGAGAGAAGGTGCCATCCTATATTCAGCGCTTGATGGAGCGTTTTCCAAATGTTGAATTGCTGGTTGGCGGACGTTTTCTCATTCACCCTGAGCTTGCGTTACAGAATGTCCCTGAGAATAGAGTGACAATCATTAAGGATGGCGAGGGACTAACATCCTGGCTTGCCAGCCGAAACAGAAAGGAAGAGTAACTTGATCACACTTGATACGATGCCTCTTCCAGCTTTTAAAATGTCACAGGATTTAATAATTTTAGAAGCTTCCGAGGATGCCAGACAGCTTTTTGGCCACTCTGCATCATTTTTAGACTGGGTAGATCGGGAAAGTCGTGGCAAAGCACAGAAGTTTATGACTAAGCAGTACGACGAGAAGGTTGAACTAAACCTCGTCACGACAGATGGTATTATCTCTTCTTATATTCTGCATATAAAGTGGGATGGGGAAGAGGGGACGGTATTAATGCAGCAGCAGGATCAGATGATGATGAAGCTGATGCAATCTGTAAATGAGCATCGGAGAAGACTTGAGGAAAGTGATATGGAGCTTATTTTAAAAAAGAATGAGCTTGAAGTATCTCTGACAAGAATTCAGGAACTGTCAACAGCAGTGATTCATCTTACCCCTCATGTGGTTCTGATTCCGATGTTTGGTGATCTTAATATTGAACTCATTCTCGCGAATAAAGACCGCATACTAAAGCAGCTTTATGATGAGCAGATTGACGAGATGATCATTGATCTTCAGTCTGTCGGGAAGATCACGGAGGATGGCGTCGAGGAGTTCAGCCTGCTGTTAAAGAATTGTTCACTGCTTGGAGCCACTTGTACAATCACCGGTATTAAGCCGGAGCATGTGCCGCAGCTCCACCAGAAAGATATTGCAGGCAAAGTCATGTTTATCAATAGTTTAAAAGACACATTAACAAGAATTGTTTCATAAAATAGAGGAACTGAAGCTGACATTTTGGCTTCAGTTTTTTTAGTAGCAGTTTATCGTGAAAAAGTTCATCAGTTATCGAGTGTATTGGAGGCTGGAATGTAAAAATCTTTAGATGATCAAAAAAATATTCCATTCCCTCTTTACTCTTCTGTACAAGGGGAGTAAACTATCTCTCAGAATACATGAAAACCGCTTAATCCTGAAAAGCAGGAGCGGGGGAACCGGCGTGCCTTGTGCACATGGGGTGAAGTCTAAATGACAGGGAACTCTTAATCCCTAACCCGTCAGCTAACCTCGCAGGCGATTAAGAGAACTGACTTGTGTGAAAGCAGCCAACCACAGGAATGTCCTCCTTGTGGTTTTTTGTATGCCATCATACAGGAGAAAGAAGGATCAGCATGAAAAAACAATTTGCAGTATTGGGTCTTGGGAGCTTCGGGGGCCACCTTGTTGAAGAGTTCCATGAGATTGGAGCAGAAGTATTTGCGATGGACCGCAATGAAGAGCTCGTTGATAAATATGTAAATCTTGCTACCCACGTTGTACATGGGGACGCACAGGATGAACAGCTGCTTTTACGCGCAGGAATCCGGAATTTTGATCTGGTTGTTGTCTCGTTTGGTGAAAATATTGAGGCCAGTATTTTAACGACCATTATTCTGAGTGATCTTGGTGTGAAAGAGATCTGGGTAAAGGCATCCAGTATTTATCATCAGAAGGTGCTTGAAAAAATCGGAGCAACCCGGGTAATCCGTCCTGAAAAAGAAATGGCCAGAAGAATTGCGCATCGTCTGACTTCTAATCATTTTATTGATTATGTAGAGCTGTCAGAGGAACATTCGATGGTTGAAATTAAAGCAACAAAAAAAATAGTTGGGAAATCTATTGCCCAACTGAATATAAGAAACCGGTTCGGCTGTAATATCGTCGGGATTTACCGTTCACACGATATGATTGTTTCTCCGAGCGGGGATGACCGGATCGAAGAAGGAGACGTCTTAATTGTAATCGGTGAAAACAGAAAGCTTCACCGTTTTGAAAAGCAGGGGGTGTAGGTGATGAAGAAAAAGCTATTTCAAAACCCCCCGCTTTTTCTAATTACATTGTTTTTAACCGGCATTCTTCTGGGAGGCGCGGCCTTGAAGATTCCTGCAGCAACGGTTACACCGATCAGCTGGCAGGATGCTTTTTTTACTGCCGTTTCTGCGATGACGGTAACAGGACTTGCCGTCGTAGATACCGGGACCGTATACACGATGCTTGGACAGACGATCATCATGATCCTGATTCAGGTTGGAGGACTTGGGATCATGACATTTGCGGTCATTGTTTTTCTGATGCTTGGGAGAAAGATTGGTTTTAAGGAAAGGCTGATTATTCAGCAGGCATTAAATCAGAATGCAGTAGGTGGGATTATCCGCCTTGCTATCCAGCTGATGATCTATTCGATTCTGATTGAGCTGTTTGCTGTTATGCTTCTATCGACCGTATGGGTACCTGAAATGGGCTGGAAAGACGGCTTGTTTTTCAGTTTATTTCACGCAGTTTCTGCATTTAACAATGCGGGATTCGGGCTGTTAAGCGACAGTCTCGTTTCATATGTCGGTAACCCTATGGTGAACCTTGTTATATCAGCTTTATTTATTTTTGGTGGTATTGGTTTTACGGTTCTGGTTGATCTGTTCCGGTCTTCATCCATTCGCAGATGGAGCCTGCATACGAAGCTGATGGTATCTGGAACACTCGTCATTAATACCTTTGCGATGATTTATATCTTTTTTAATGAATTCGCCAATCCGGCAACGCTTGGTTCACTCGAGCTGGATGAGAAGATTTGGGCAGCTTACTTTCAGGCGGTCAGTCCGAGAACGGCTGGTTTTAATTCCATTGACATTGCAGCCATGGATGACTCGAGCCTGCTCTTTATCATCATTTTAATGTTTATTGGAGCAGGAAGTGCTTCAACCGGTGGAGGTATTAAGCTGACAACCTTTATTGTGATTCTGCTTGCAACTGTTGCATTCTTCCGACGGAATACTGAGATTCATATGTTTGATCGTGAAATCCGCCAGGAAATTATTTTTAAGTCTTTGGCGATTGCGATGAGCAGTGTCTTGTTTATCATTGCAGCATTGAGTATCATGACGCATACAGAGGACGGTGCAGACTTCCTGCCAATCGTCTTTGAAACAGTTTCTGCTTTTGGAACGGTTGGTTTATCCATGGGACTGACGCCTGAATTATCAGATATGGGGAAATACGTTATTATGACGGTTATGTTCATCGGGAAGATCGGTCCATTGACACTATTCTTCTCCATTGCCAAACCGGATCAGCGTAAAATTAAGTATCCGAAAGCAGACGTACTTGCGGGTTAAAGCATCAGTGTTAGAAAGTGAATACAAAAAAAGCTGGAAACGCCATGTGCGTCTTTCAGCTTTTTATTTTTGTTTAAAGCGCTCGCCAGAAATTTCCGCAATCCCAAGTTCGCCACTGAATGGCACAAGCATTTGCTTTAAATGGTCCGGTTCTGAATCCGGGTTTAGCCATTGGTCAAACTGATCCGGCGAAAGAATGACAGGCATGCGGTCGTGAATTTTGCTCATGGTACTATTTGGCTCTGTCGTGATAATGGTACAGCTTCTGATCAGATCATTTTTTTCATTGCGCCATGATTCCCAGAGGCCTGCAAATGTCAATGGATCACCGCTCAAAAGTTTAATTTCATAAGGCTGTTTGTATCCTTCCTCTGTTTTCTTCCATTCATAAAAGGAGCTCGCTGGAATTAAGCAGCGTTTAGACCGGAAAGCTTTGCGAAAGCTCGGCTTATCCGCCACTGTTTCTGCACGGGCGTTAAATGTTTTGTAGCCGATTTTTTCATCTTTAGCGAAAGGTGGAATAAGTCCCCATCGAAATGCAGCAGGGTATCTCTTACCTTCCACTTTTACAATCGCAGTTATTTGATTGCTTGGGGATAGGTTGAGATGAGTGTGAAGGTCAAAGTCTTCTCTCATATGAAATTGATAATACTCTTTTAAATCTTCGAGCGCTTCGGTTAAAGAAAATCGTCCACACAAAGAAATCGCCTCCCTGTTTTATATCATCATCGTAACAAATAATAAAAACATTGCGAAGATAGAGAAGATTTAATCTTATTTCCTTTTACAGGAAAAGAGTTGATTTATTTCGCATTACGAATAATAATGAGTGAGTGTCATTTTTACATATCTAGGAGGGTATTCAATTATGAAGAAATTTTGGTTAGTATCTGCTCTTGCTGCAGCACTTATGCTTGCTGCATGCTCAGAGGAAACAGAAGAATCAGCTGGTAATGCTGATACATCAGAGGAAACAACAGAAGAAACGGGTGCAGAAACGTCTCAAGAATCTTCAGAGCCTGCATTATACGTTTTAGAGGATGAAGTGCAGGCAGGTGACCTGACGATGACGGCTGTCAGTGCGGGTGTAACTGATCAGATTGATGAAACAAATCGCGTATATGAAATCAGCTTCAGTGTGACAAATAATGGTGATGAAGAAGCTGTGATTACAGGGGATCAGTTCCGTTTAACGGATCTTGCAGATGAAGAAAAGCCTGCTTATGGTGATCCGGTTGAATGGACAGTACCTGCAGGTGAAACGGTTGAAGGGTCACTTCAGTTTGAGGCATCTGCCACTACAGCCTTTAAGCTGTTCGGTACTCTTGGAGATGAGGAAGTTGAGTGGAGGCTTCCAGGAATTACTTCGCTTGATTAATGGATCAATCCTTACAATTTGCGGAACAGTCAGTTTAATCGCGGTTCTGCTGTTGACAGAAGGTGCTTTAGTCTAGTAGAGTTATCGTAATTAACTAAATAGTGTGGATTCTTATCAAGAGAGGTGGAGGGACAAGGCCCTGCGAAACCTCAGCAACCATCACAAAAGTGAAAAGGTGCTAAATCCATCCCGCATTTATGACGGGGAAGATAAGGAGAGTTGTTCCGTTTTCAAACACAGGTCTTCTTATTCAAGTGATAAGAAGGCCTTTTTGTATAGACAACCTTGATAAGATCCACGAATACGGAAGGGGAAGTAAAATGACGATATTAGATGAAATGAAAAATCGCATCCTGATTGGTGACGGTGCAATGGGTACCCTCCTGTATTCGTATGGAACGGATCAGTGCTATGAGGAATTGAATCTTTCGCAGGCTGAACATATCCAGAAAATCCATCGTGCTTATATTGATGCGGGTGCGGATATTATTCAGACGAATACGTACGGAGCAAACTACCACAAGCTAGAGCGATATGGACTCGAGGAACAGGTAAGGGAAATCAATACGGCTGCAGTGAGAAATGCGAAGAAGGCTGCAGGTAAAGACACTTTTGTTCTCGGCACTTCAGGAGGAATACGCAGCTTTCGCCCACAATCGATTGAACTGAACGAAATTAAGCGAACCTTCAGAGAACAGCTGTATTGTTTACTGTTAGAAGGAGTAGACGGACTGTTATTTGAGACGTATTACGACCTGGAGGAATTGTCAGCTGTGCTTGACATTGCGAGAAAGGAAACGGACCTTCCGCTTATCACTCAAATCTCGGTTCAGGAGCCAGGCGTGATGCAAAACGGAACGTCGGTGGCTGAAGCGCTGTTGCGTCTTGAGCAGGCCGGGGCTGATGTAGTCGGATTAAATTGCAGACAGGGACCTTTTCATATGCTGAAGTCTCTCGAGCAGGTTCCATTACCTGAACGTGCTTATTTATCCTGTTACCCAAATGCAAGCCTTCCATCTTATACAGATGGTGCGCTTCAATATAGTAACAACGCCGCCTACTTCAGGGAAATTGCACCTTCGTTCAGAGAGCAGGGCGTGCGTTTACTGGGTGGCTGCTGCGGAACAACGCCTGAGCATATCCGTTCCTTCAGTGATGCGTTAAGTGGATTAGAGCCGGTCAGTGAAAAAATCATTGCGCAGCCGGCTGAACCAATCATCGTCAGGGACCGGGAAAAAGAGCTGCCTGAACCATTAACCGATATCGTAAACCGGAGAAAATCAGTGATCGTGGAACTCGATCCGCCTAAAAAACTGTCAACCGATTCATTTATGGAAGGCGCAAAAGCGTTGAGCGAGGCTGGCGCTGATGCTGTTACCCTTGCCGATAATTCACTGGCAAGTCCACGCGTATCCAATGAATCCCTGGGCTATTTGATTAAGCAGCAGGGTGTCAGACCGCTCGTTCATTTAACATGCCGGGACCGCAATCTGATCGGCCTTCAGTCTCATCTGATGGGACTTCATACGCTTGGTTTACATGATATTCTTGCGGTCACGGGAGATCCGACAAAGGTGGGGGATTTTCCGGGTGCGGCATCTGTTTATGATGTGTCTTCATTTGAACTGATCGAAATGATTGCCCAGTTGAATAAGGGAATGTCGATGTCCGGTAAGGATCTTGGAGAAAAAGCATCCTTTACCATCGGGGCTGCCTTTAATCCGAATGTCCGGAGTGTGGAACGGGCTGTACAGCGTCTGGAAAAGAAAATCGACGCAGGAGCAGATTACTTTATGAGTCAGCCGGTCTTTTCAGAGGAGAAGCTGATTGAAACAGCGGAAGCCGTGAAGGATCTTGGAAAACCTGTGTATATTGGCCTGATGCCTTTAACAAGTAGCAAAAACGCAGACTTCCTGCACAATGAAGTGCCTGGCATTAAATTAACGGATCAGGTACGGGAACGGATGGCTGCTGTATCAGGTGACAGGGAAAAGTCACATAGAGAAGGAATTGCCATTACCAAATCGCTGATTGATACAGCACTTGATTTATTTAACGGAATTTATTTAATCACGCCGTTTATGCGTTACGAGATAACGGCTGAATTAACGAGATATGCCAATGAACAGGCAGCAAAACGCGCCGGGGGGAATCAGTATGTCACAAACAAACTTCACTAAACAGCTGGAAAAACGCATTCTCATTATGGATGGTGCGATGGGAACGATGCTTCAGGAAGCGAACCTCACTGCAGATGATTTTGGAGGGGAAGCGCTTGAAGGATGTAACGAAAACCTGAACAGAACCCGTCCGGATGTGATAGAAGGCATACATGATGCTTACTTTGAAGCAGGAGCTGACATTGTGGAAACTAACACTTTCGGCAGTATGAGTGTCGTGCTGGAAGAATACGATCTTGCCTCCGATGCTTATGAATTGAGCCGGCTTGGAACTGAAATTGCGAAAAAGTCAGCTGACAGATGGTCGACTGCTGAAAGACCGCGTTTCGTAGCCGGTGCAATGGGACCGACGACAAAAACGCTCAGTGTTACCGGAGGTGCAACATTTGAAAGCCTTCAGGCATCCTATGCAGAGCAGGCACGTGGACTGATTGATGGAGGTGCTGACCTTTTACTGATTGAGACGAGTCAGGATCTGTTAAATGTAAAAAGTGCTTACCTCGGTATACAGCAGGCATTTGAAGAGACTGGAAGAGAGTTACCGCTGATGATTTCCGGAACCATTGAACCAATGGGGACAACGCTTGCAGGTCAGACAATTGAATCATTCTACATCAGTGTTGAGCACATGAATCCGGTGTCAGTCGGACTGAACTGTGCAACCGGACCTGAATTCATGCAGGATCATATCCGTTCTTTATCGGACATCAACCAGTCTTACGTCAGCTGTTATCCGAACGCCGGTCTTCCCGATGAGGAAGGTGTGTACCATGAAACGCCTGAAACGCTTGCAAGAAAGCTGAAAGGATTTGCTGAAAAGGGTTGGCTGAATATTGTCGGCGGCTGTTGCGGCACGACACCTGCACACATTAAAGCCATTGCGGATGTCATGAAGGACTATGAACCTCGTAAGCAGAGACCTGAAAAGCATCACACCGTGTCAGGAATTGAGCCGCTTATTTATGATGATCCGTCTATGCGGCCTCTGATGATCGGGGAGCGGACAAACGTAATTGGATCAAGAAAGTTCAAGCGTCTCATTGCTGAAAAGAAAATCGAGGAAGCATCAGAAATTGCGCGTGCCCAGGTCAAAAAAGGTGCACACGTCATCGATATCTGTCTCGCTGATCCTGACCGTGACGAAGAAGAGGACATGGAAGCCTTCATGCAGGAGGTTGTAAAAAAGGTGAAGGTTCCCCTCGTGATTGATTCTACAGATGAAAAGGTAATAGAACGCGCGCTCAGGTATTCACAGGGGAAGTCTATTATTAACTCGATTAACTTAGAGGATGGACTCGAACGTTTTGATGCGGTCGTGCCACTCGCGAAAAAATACGGTGCTGCGCTTGTTGTTGGAACGATTGATGAGAAGGGGATGGGTGTCTCCGCGGAACGCAAGCTTGACATCGCAAAACGTTCTTATGACATTTTAACAAAAGACTATGGCGTTCATCCGACCGATATTATTTTTGACCCGCTCGTTTTCCCGGTTGGCACAGGTGATGAACAATATATAGGTTCAGCAAATGCAACAGTTGAAGGGATCCGTCAGATTAAAGAGGCATTCCCTCAGGTGCAGACCGTCCTCGGAATCAGTAACGTGTCATTCGGTCTGCCACCGGTTGGACGTGAAGTGCTGAATGCCGTGTATCTATATCACTGTACACTCGCAGGTCTGGATTATGCGATTGTAAATACAGAGAAGCTTGAACGGTTTGCGTCTATTGACCCTGACGAAGTGAAGATGGCTGAAGAACTGTTATTTAATACAACAGATGAATCACTCGCGGAATTTACCGCCTTTTACCGCGGTAAAAAGAAAGAAACGGCTTCAGGCTTGCCGGATATGCCGCTTGAGGAGAGACTTGCCTATTATGTTGTCGAAGGAACAAAGGAAGGGCTGCTGCCGGATCTGGAGCAGGCACTCGGTGAATACGATGAGCCCCTCTCGATCATTAACGGTCCTTTGATGACAGGGATGAAGGAGGTTGGCCGGCTGTTCAATGATAACCAGCTGATTGTCGCTGAAGTGCTGCAGAGTGCAGAAGTGATGAAAGCGGCTGTTGCTTATCTCGAACCGCACATGGAAGCATCTGATGATTCTTCCTCTAAAGGTAAGGTGCTCCTCGCGACTGTAAAAGGAGATGTGCATGACATCGGTAAAAACCTGGTGGAAATCATCTTAAGTAACAATGGTTACGATGTCGTTGATCTGGGCATTAAAGTAACCCCGCCGGAGCTGATCGAAGCCATTCGTCGTGAAAAGCCGGACATTGTCGGTCTCTCAGGTCTGCTTGTGAAGTCAGCACAGCAGATGGTGATTACAGCAGGAGACATGAAGCAGGAAGGCATGGAGATTCCGATACTGGTTGGCGGAGCGGCACTCTCACGTAAGTTCGTAGATACAAAGATCTCACAAAACTATGACGGACTCGTTTTATATGCCAAAGATGCGATGAATGGTCTGAGCCTTGCGAACCAGCTTCAGGACGAGTTGGAGCGTGCCAAGCTTGTAGAGGAGCGCGAGGCGAAAAAAGGAGCCATTGCGTCTGCTGCTCCTGCCCCTAAACGTGAAAGCAATGTCGGCGTACTCGAAAAGCCTGCTGTTGCACCTGCCCCGGTTTTTGTGCCGAATGATGTGCAAAGACATGTGATCAGTTCTTACTCTGTTTCACATGTTGAGGCCTATATTAATATGCAGATGCTGATCGGACACCATCTTGGCGTAAAAGGCAAAGTGTCACGCCTTTTAGCAGAAGGGGATGAAAAAACCATCAAGGTAAAAGAAACCGTTGATCAGCTGATTCAGGAAGTGAAAAAGGAAGGTTTGATTACACCTGCAGCTGTATATCAATTCTTTCCTGCTCAAAGTGATGGTGATGACGTCATTATTTATCATCCGGAAGAGGGGCATGAAATCGAACGGTTTACCTTCCCGAGACAGCCGAGAGCACCATACCTGTGCCTTGCTGACTATCTCCGCCCAAAAGATAGCGGAGAGATGGATTATGTCGGATTCTTCACTGTCACAGCCGGCAGGGGAATCAGGGAAAAGGCGCAGGAATATAAAGAACAGGGAAGATTTCTTGAAAGCCACGCACTTCAGGCGCTGGCTCTTGAAACAGCAGAGGGCTTTGCCGAGCTGCTTCATCAGCAGATGCGTGACCGCTGGGGCTTCCCGGATTCAGTTGATTTCACGATGCAGGAGCGTTTCAGCGCCAAGTATCAGGGACAGCGCTTCTCCTTTGGCTACCCGGCCTGTCCGGAGCTTGAGGATCAGGAAAAGCTGTTTAAACTGATCCAGCCGGAGGAAATCGGAGTCCAGCTGACTGACGGCTTCATGATGGAACCGGAAGCCAGCGTATCAGCCATAGTGTTTGCTCATCCGGATGCACGGTATTTTAATGTCCTATAAAAAGGTAAGGCTGCTCTCCCGGCCGTTTTCAGGCTGGGGAGCAGTTTTTAATTCATTCTTTCAAGATAAAGTTTAAAAGAATGGGAGGTTGACTGGATGAGCCGTGATTTTCCCCGCAACCCTTTGGAAAAAGAGGGGTTCCGTCTGATTTTTAATGATGACTTTAATCAAAGTGAGCTTGATCTGACAAAATGGCTGCCGTTTTATTTGCCACAGTGGAGCAGCCGTGAGCGTTCAAAAGCAAACTATCGTATAGAAAACAGTGAGCTGAAGCTTTTGATTACAGAAAATCAGCAGCCATGGTGTCCCGAGCTTAATGGAGAGATTAAAGTGAGTAACCTTCAAACCGGTGTTTATTCAGGCCCGCGTGGAAGTAAGCTTGGACAGCATCGCTTTTCTGAGCATTGCACTGTAAATGAGGAGCAGGCACCTGAGCATTTATTCATACCACAGTACGGCTATTTTGAAATTAGGGTGAAGGGACTTGCGACTGCTGAAAATGTATGTGCCTTCTGGATGATCGGGTTTGAGGATCATCCAGAGCGCTCTGCAGAAATTTGTCCATTTGAACTGAAAGGCTGGAATGTTAAAGAAAAAACGTGTATTTTGGGGTATGGCTTACGCGCTTTCAGTGATCCATTGATACAGGATGAATTTTTTGAACGTGAATTTGAATATGACCCTACTGATTACCACATATACGGTTTTGAGTGGTCTAAAAAAGGCGTATCTTTCTTCCTTGATAATCAGCTGATTCACCATTCCAGCCAGTCACCTTCCTACCCGATGCAAATGATGCTGAACATTTATGAAATACCGCAAAAGAACTCAGACGGAAAAAAGGAAAAGCACTATCCATATGAATTTTCTGTTGATTATGTACGTGGGTATCAAAGAATAGAATGAAGATCGAAAAAAACCGGTCACGGAGAAATCGTGATCGGTTTTTATTTGCCAATAAAATAAAATGGACGAGCTTACAATCATTTTAAAGTTCTTCAGGTTTTGCACTCGGAACCGAGACGAATGATTTTCTTTTTCTGAGAAGAGCGTGAATCGATAAGAGTTCAAAGTAAATATAGCTTTTGGCAGGAAGCTCTTCTTCATCCGTTTCGCCTTTTAGCGCGTTTCTGAGCATAGCAAGAGCAGCGGGATCAACGGGCTCCTGTTCGCCTGAACGGATAATCCGGTTATTCAGCTGGCTGACCAGTGTTCTGACAGCCTGTTTTTCATCAGCCGACCATTCCGGAATTTCATCAGTTGGAAGTGTTACGAGATTGGAAAGGTGGTAGGACAGCTGTCTTAACAAATAAATCTTCTTTTGATACATTTGTACTTCATTCATTTCCTCGCGTTTATAAGAATGATAATGCCATTCCTGAAGCTGATAACGGCAAAATGTCTCGGCACGGTCAAGCTGGCTCCTGAGCTCATTTGATGCCGATTCCAGATTAAGTGCTGAAGGCTTCTGATCAAGCAGTTCATTCATACGCTCTGTCAGTATTTTTGTTACATCTGACTGGGCGAGATATAAGAATTCAATGATCTGACTTTTGTATTTAGGAGGCATTAATACAAAATTTACGAGGGTGGACGTTAAAATACCGATTCCTGTCGTGCCAAGACGTTTGATGAATTCTAAAAGAAAATGATCATCCGCCCCGGGAATCATGGCAACCGCCGTTAGAGTAGCGACAAGCATACCTGCCTCAAGCTTCAGCTTATAGCAGATCCAGATCGTCAGTACCGCTGAGATTGTATATGTAATGGCGTGATCACCTAATAAAAAGGTTGCTAACATGGCAATGGATGCACCAATGGCCGAAGCCGGAAAACGGATCAGCCCTTTTTTGATCGAATCTGCGGCAGTCGGTTCAATTGTGACGATGGCTGTGATCACGGCAAAAACGACCGGAAGATTAAAAAGCTGACAAATCAGTGCTGTTAAAAAAACCGCGACACCAGTCTTGACGATTCTTCCGCCAATAAATCTTTGTTTAAGCCACTTCATGCCTCATTCACCCCTTTTTCTGCCATTTGAAGACGTGTCATAGTATAGCATAAAACTTAACACTGCGACCCCGATTCACATGACTTTTATCACGAAGTGCGATATACTGGTCGCAGATGCAATTTCCACAAGGGGAGCCCTTTCGGCTGAGAGTGAACAATCTGTTCAGACCCTTCGAACCTGTAAGTTAATGCTTACGCAGGAATGTGGATGGAAACGGACCGGAGTATGGTCCCGGGTTTCTATCCCCGGGACCATACTCTTTTTATTTTACAATGAAAGTGTCTGTTGAATTCCCCTCTGTGCGAGCTGCATCGATTTCGCAAAAGGAGGAAAAAGGAATGGAAAGAACAAAGCTTATATTTTTAATGGAAGTCGCGATTTTTTCAGGAATCGCTTTAATTCTTGACCGTTTTTCGTTCTCAATCTGGCCGCAGGGAGGTTCTATCAGCTTTGTGATGGTACCGATTATCCTGATGGCATTCAGATGGGGGTTAAAGGGAGGTCTGCTTTCAGGACTGCTTGTCGGGCTGCTGCAGACGTTATTCGGCGCATATATTGTGGACCCGGTCCAGTATGTGCTGGATTACCCGCTGGCATTTACCGTCATCGGACTGGCCGGTCTATTTGCGGGAGCTATTAAGCGGTCTCTGGATGAAGGGCAGATGAGAAAAGCGATTATCTATATTACACTTGGCGTATTTACTGGAGCGTTACTGCGATTTATGTGTCACTTTTTTGCAGGCTGGGTGTTCTTCGGATCAGGTGCTGAAGGCGTGCCGGCATGGCAATTTTCACTCGCATACAATGGATCCTATATGGGGCCTGCATTTATCCTGACAACGATTATCCTGGCAACACTGCTTGTCAGCGTGCCACGAGTGGCTACACAGTCACGGATGAGAAGTGCATAATCAGTTAAGAAAATAACGTTATATAATCAGAACAAGAGGGTGGACACAGTCACACCCTCTTTGTTTTTATCTAAACTAATAGAGAAGGCAATAGATGTTCATAAAATTATCCCGATCCGTCAGTTTTATCAGTGTCTGAAAGAGGAAAGGTATGATATAGTGAACCATTATAGCGCAAGGAGAGAATCGAATGATTGTTAAAAATGATCAGGAGCTTGAAGCTCTTAAAAAGATCGGTTCAATTGTCGCTGAAATCCGGGACGAAATGCGCGCAGCAACCAAACCCGGCGTGACGACAGAAGAGCTTGATCAAATAGGAAAACAAAAATTTGAACAATACGGCGCGATATCCGGTCCTAAAGGGGAATACAACTTTCCGGGTTATACATGCATCAGTGTAAATGATGAAGTCGCACACGGAATCCCGGGCAAACGTGTCATTCAGGACGGCGACCTTGTAAACATTGATGTATCAGGGTCACTCGACGGCTATTTCGCTGATACAGGTATCTCTTTTGTTGTTGGGGAAAACAAGCAGCTTGAAAAGCTTTGTAAAACAGCAGAAGATGCTTTTACACTTGCACTGAAAAAAGCAAAAGCAGGTTCAAAAAAGAGCCAGCTCGGCAAAACCGTTTCACGCGTAGCCCGTCAAAACGGTTTCACAGTCATCACGAACCTGACAGGGCACGGTGTAGGACGCTCACTGCATGAAGCGCCGGACCATATCCTGAACTATCATGATCCATGGGATAATGAATTGCTTAAAGAAGGTACAGTACTCGCTTTTGAACCGTTTATCTCATCAGGTGCTGATTATGTTGAGGAACAGGCAGACGGCTGGACTTACAAAACACCGGACGGCAGCCTCGTTGCACAAATCGAGCATACGATCGTGATTACGAAGGATGAGCCGATCATTATTACAAAAACTGATAACTAAAAAAACAGCGGACCTTGTTGAGGTTCGCTGTTTTTTCCTGTTGAAGTAATAAACTGAATCGTGAATGGTCATTTCTAGTCTTACCGTGCGGCTGCGGAAAAGCGTTCAGGCAGTATGTGCGTTAAAATCCAGTCTCCGTCTGTGAACCGTAAATAGTATTGTAGGTCAAATGACCCTATCCTACGAAAGATGCTCCGCATTTTGCGAACCTCTCCGAAAATCTCTCGAACCACCCACCGAATTTTGCGAAACATGATCAAAATCTCGTGAACCTTGACTGAAATCCTGCGAACCCTCTGGCTAGGCTCACCGCGCGGCGGCGTAAAGCAATGCTCCGGCACGACTGTTAGGATAATACGCTATTAAAAAAACAGCGGCCCTGTATATAGGCTCGCTGTTTTTCTTACTTCTTCATTTGTTCCTTCATATTGCGCCGCTGCTCCATAAAAATAGCTGCAGCCAGGATGAAAAACGATAAGGCAGTCGGCACGGAGATCCATGATGAAATGATCAGCATCACGAGTATGCCTGCACCACCCGGCGTTGGATTATTGGCAGCAATCGTATCCAGCTGTACCAAATAAAAAACTGCAACCCCGATCGCGAATAATAAAAACACCACATTTGTGATCCAGACCCACTTTAATCCGCGCTTACGACCATAAATGATTGAAATAATCATCAGAACAGGACCAACTAAAAGTGTAGCCAGAAACATGGCAAATACAAATTGTCCATCTTCCAAAACAATACCCTCATTTCATTTTCGATAAGGCTATCGTATCAGATTTGACGGCTGTCATCCAATCTATTTAAAGCTCAGCTTACGTGTACTGTAGCCTTTGTCCTTTTTCTTTTTGAATACAAAGAGTCCAATGAAGATGAGCGCTGCCAGTACATAAGCGGCAAAAACAACAATGGATGATTCACCTTCGTTTTGCACGCCAATACCGATAAAAGCCCAGACAAAGACGAGCGGATAAATCCAGTCGCGCTCTTTATAGCGGATGCCAAGTGCAATCAAGGTTGCCACAATCAGCAGCAGGACTGTCCAAAAAACAGAGCCGATGCCAAGTCCGCCATAACCTGCTTCATTTATCGTGTAAGCAATATTCGCAACGGTTGCCACACTGACCCAACCCATATAAACAGAGAAGGGCAGGCGGTCTAAAAATGTCGGATTACTGCGCTTAATCTGTCCGTAAATCAGAATGATGGAAACGAGTAAACTGATGATCACAAGGACAGAAAGTGGAAAGAATTCATAGTGCCAAAGCAGAATCCACGTAATATTAAACACACAGGATAATACAAACAGTGTGCTCGTTTTTGTGTAAATGTCGCGATTGCGCTGTGATTTCAATGCACCACGGAGCACCCAGATCGTTAACAGCGTATAAATCAGCCCCCAGATTGAGAACACATAGCCTGCAGGAGTGAAAAGTACATTCAGCCTGTTCGAAATTTCACCGGTTGTCTGGCCGTTGATCGGAATAATATTTGCCAGAGCATTAATCGTGATGACTGCAGCAAGCGCAATCAGATTGATCCAGAATCGTTTCATTTGATGACCTCCTCATCTGTTCCTTTATTCCCTTTTTCAATGAGGTTACCCTTCTTTCAGCAGATTGAACCGGTCGACAAAAAGATTATGGGGGAATCGGAAAATGGTTGTTGGAGGGATTGTATCGTGTTGGAGAGTTTATGAATCGAATGGGTATTTTATTGTACTGTTTGAACGTGTATATGTATTGGTTGAAAAGTTAATTGTATTGTTACGAGTTCAAGGTGTGGGTTTTGTTCTGTTCAAAATCAGAATTGTCCTTTTTCAAAATTTTTTTGTACTGTTTCAAAAAAGAATTGTACTGTTCAGGTAACTACCTGATCTTCAAGCTCTCTCTCCTTTGCAGAGAAACAATCAACCAAAAAACCGGCATCCCCTCATTTATCAACGGGGAATGCCGGTTTAAATGTTTTACACAAGCTGGTTCTTCACCAGCACCATTTTGATCTGGGTATACGTCACTTCCTCAGGCAGAGACTCCTTTAACGGCTTAAGGCGCGGTTCCTCAAGCTCTCCGCGTTTTGTGAGAATGAGAGACTCGAGCTGTTCGTCAAACCATTCATGAAAACGGAGTGTGTGACCTTCCTCGTATGCTTTTTGCAGATGTTTTTCAATTGTTTGGCCTGTCATGCCGCGAAGGTCGGCGATTTCTGTGATGGATTTGCCTTCCTCATAGAGCTCATAGCTCAGCAGGTGGCTTGGCTGATCGCTGTCAGGCAATACCTGAGGCTCCTTGCGTTTCGCAGCAGGCACAGAGGCAGGAATGGACGTCATCTTTTTGTTTTTCCCATTTACCTCCGTATAGCTTTTGATTGCGGCTATAAACGGTTCACCGTAAGCATCCCGTTTCCGTTCACCGACTCCTTTTACAGAAGATAGCTCGTCCATCGTTTCAGGATAATACTGTGCCATTTCACGCAGTGTGGCATCGGAGAAGACGACGTATGGCGGAACACCGTGCTCTTTTGCAAGTGCAGAGCGGACTTTACGAAGCTCCTCGAATAAGCCTTCGTCGTAGTCTGCTTTTTGCTTTTGTAATTCAAAGCCGGACTTCAGCCAGACCTCCTGCTGACCTTTCAGAACCGGAACAGCATCCTGTGTCAGCTTTAAGACGGGGAACTGTCCGCCATCAAGGGTTAAATACCCTTCGGCAATCAGGAGCTGAATTAAGTCAGAGATTTCCCTTTCCTTCATGCGGGACATTAATCCGTAAGTCGTAATTTTATCGAGCCTGAAATCGAGCAGCTTCTTGTTACGTGAACCTTTCAGCACTTTTGCTGTCATCCCTGTTCCGAAACGCTCGCCCATTCGTTTTACCGTTGAGAGAATCATCTGGACCTCGCGAGTTCGGTCGGATTTTTCACGGCTGTCGAGACAGCTGCTGCAGTGTCCACAGTCTGAGGTCATCTGATGATCCTCAAAGTAAGTAAGAATATAGCGCGGCAGGCAGCTGTTGCTGTGACAGTAGTTAATCATCTGCTGCAGCTTCCCGTATTCTTCCGCTCTTTTTTCCTCACTGTGAATGGATTGTTCAATCAGAAAGCGCTGGAGCATTGCGTCCTGAGGGCTGTAGAGCAGATAACAGTCTGAAGGTTCACCGTCACGTCCTGCGCGCCCGGCCTCCTGATAGTAGGATTCCATATTCATCGGAAGCTGGTAATGAAGAACGTAGCGTACGTTTGATTTATCTATCCCCATTCCAAATGCATTCGTAGCGACAATAATGTTTTTCTCGTCATAAATAAACTGCCGCTGCGACTCATTACGCTCCTCTTCTGACAGTCCTGCATGATAGCAGACTGCTTCAAATCCGGTTTCATTCAGCCAGTCAGTCAGCTGATCAGCATCTTTTCTTGTTGCAGTATAAATAATGCCAGTCTGATCCTGTTTCTCTTTTAGAAAACGGGAAATAAAGGTGCGTTTATCACCGGTCTTTACGACGTGAAAGGATAAATTATCACGGGCAAAACCGGTGTTGACGATATGGTCAGCATCAATAGATAGCAGGCTTGTGATGTCCTGGATGACGCGGTCTGTTGCTGTAGCCGTCAATGCGGTTAATACAGGGAGGTTAGGCAGCTGTTTGATCGTGTCAACAATCGTTCGGTAGCTCGGTCTGAAATCGTGTCCCCACTGGGATATACAGTGCGCTTCATCAAATGCAATCAAAGAGAGAGGGATTTGTGAAATCGTATTAAAAAAAGCGCTCGAGTCAAAACGCTCCGGTGCTGCATACATAAATTGATAGCGACCTTCCCGTAGTCCCTGCAGGCGTTCACGCGTTTCAGCAGCGGATAATGTACTGTTTATATAGGTGGCAGAAATGCCGTTTTCATTTAATGCATCAACCTGATCACGCATGAGTGAGATCAGGGGAGAGATGACAAGGGCAGTGCCTTCCATCATTAACCCGGGAATCTGATAGCAGATCGATTTCCCGCCGCCAGTCGGCATGATGCCGAGCGCGTTTTGGCGGTCTAAAACCGATTCAATGATCCGGTCCTGTCCCGGCCTGAATGCTTCATAGCCGAAATAGGTTTGCAGGACTTGCTGAGCCTGCTTGTTCATGAAAATCATCCCTTCTTCAATCAATCTTTTATTATTTTAACATGAGAAATGAAGCAGTACGATAAGCTTGTGTTTCGAAAGTCGAAGTATTATGGTAAGATAAAACATGTAGTCAGAAAATTGAAACAGGAGGAATCAACATGTCAACAGCGGTATATCCGGAAACGTGGGATTTAGATGTCTTTTTTAAAGGCGGAAGTCAGTCAGAGGAATTAGCACAGCACCTTAATACATATGAAAATAAAACGGCCCTTTTTGCTGATCGCGTTAAGGAATTCAACACACCTTCATCTGCTGATCAGGGAGATGAAGTATATGCACTGATCCAGCAAGCAAAAGAAGCAATGATGGGGCTTCGCCAGGTTGGCGCATTTGCAAGCTGCCTTGAAGCAGCCGATACATCAGATACAGGCGCAGGCGTACTGAGAGGAAAAGTTGTTTCTCTTTTTGCAGATTTCGGTACAGCGTATCAGGCATTTCAGCAGAAGCTTGCAGCAGCAGACGATCAGGTATGGGATCAACTGGTCGCACATGAGAAGCTGAACGAGTACGCATTTATTCTTGGTGAGTGGCGTGAGAGTGCAAAAGAAAGATTGTCAGAAGCGGAAGAGGCTCTAATCAGCGCGCTAGGTGTAGATGGATACCATGGCTGGGGACAGATGTATAATGCCCTTGTTGGTGAGATGTCCATTGAAATAGAAGTGGATGGAGAAAAGGAGACCCTTTCTGTTGGACAGGCCAATAATCTGAAGTCACATGAGGATGCAGCGGTCCGTGAAGAGGTAAAACAAAAACTCGATGAAGCGTGGCAGAAGCAGGAGAACCTGTTTGCCCAGACGCTGAACCACCTTGGCGGTTTCCGTCTGGCTCTTTACAAAAAGCGCGGCTGGGATGACTTTATGAAGGAGCCGCTTGATTACAACCGCATGAAGCCTGAAACATTGGATGCCATGTGGGGCGCAATCAGCAAGAGCAAGCAGCCTTTTGTAAAATTCCTGGATCATAAAGCGAAGCTTCTTGGTCTGGAGAAAATGAAGTGGGCTCATCTGGATGCACCGATCTCATCGAGTGTGAAGAAACTTCCATACAGCGAAGGGGCTGCTTTTATTTTAAAGCATTTTAAGAAATTTGGCCCGGAAATGGCTGCATTTGCTGAAAAAGCTTTTGAAGAGGGCTGGATTGAAGCTGAAGACCGCGCAGGTAAACGTCCGGGTGGATTCTGCACAGGCTTCCCTCAAAGTGAGCAATCCCGTATTTTCATGACATACAGCGGCACGATGTCGAATGTGGCGACACTTGCACATGAGCTTGGCCACGCCTTCCATTCGTATGCGCTTCGACCTATGGACCAACTGAACAGAATGTATGCGATGAACGTGGCAGAAACGGCGTCAACGTTTGCTGAAATGATCGTGTCTGATGCGGCGGTTAAAGAGGCGGAAACAAAAGAAGAGCAGGCAGCTTTGCTTGAGGATAAAGTATCAAGAAGCATCGCCTTCTTCATGAACATTCACTCACGTTTTATTTTTGAAAAGAACTTCTATGAAGAGCGCAAGCAGGGCTTCGTAACTGCCGAGCGTCTGAATCAGCTGACGGTAGAAGCGCAAAATGAAGCTTACGGTGGTGCAGTGGAGGATAACGAGCCGCGTTTCTGGGCTTCAAAGCTTCATTTCCATATTACAGGCGTACCATTCTACAATTTCCCGTATACATTTGGTTACCTGTTCTCGCTCAGCATTTACGCCCGTGCACTGGAAGAGGGAACGGATTACGAGGAGAAGTACATGGCGCTGCTGCGTGATACCGCAGTGATGACAACAGAAGAGCTCGCGATGAAACACCTCGGTGAAGACATCACAACAGAAGCCTTCTGGATGAAAGGCATAGAGCTGTGTGTGAAGGATGCAGAGGATTTTATAGCGTTAACTTCCTGATGAGAGAGGAGCTGCCTTTAGGGGCGGCTTCTTTTCAAGTTAACGAATGCATGTTTTGACAAAAGGTGCGTGTGGGGCAGTTTGATGGAATCCAATTTAGAAATGAAGGAATCGTGCTGTCGTAGTGATGGAATTATGAGAGTCAATGAAGGGAAAGTAAAGGCTTGAGGACGTAGTGAGGGAATTATATTTTCAAACGAAGGAATCATTTTTTAGAAAGAAGGAATAAAAATCTGATTCGATTGAAAAATTTTCCTTAAAGAAGGAATACCGTCGGGCTCCGATTATGACTTTCTATGATCAAAGAAAATTCACATTCCACAGTCGACCGTCAGGCAGGTTTTGGTTTACACTAAAAGAAACAACTAGACATTGGAGAGAGTGCTTATGGTGCTATTGAAAAGTGAGCGTCTGTATTTCAGGCCTCTGGCGGAAGAGGATATTGATGAGTTCGTTGAGCTTTTGATTCGTAATCGCAGGTTTTGGACCATTTATGAACCGAAGCATCCGGACCCTTTTTATACGAGGGAAACCCAGCTTGAAAAACTGGCTGAGGCGAAACAGCAGCAGAAGCTTGGGAAGGAATACAGCTGGGGAATTTATCATTCAGATACTAATCGTTTAATTGGTAGTGTATCCATCTACTCCATTCGCCGACTGCCATTTGCGTCAGCCTACATCGGTTATTCACTTGATGAAGAGCACACGAAACAGGGTTACGGAACGGAAGCGGTTCAGGCAGCGCTGCGTTTTGCCTTTCGTGACTTCGGCCTGCACCGGATTGAAGCCCTGGTCTCACCTAAAAATGAGGCTTCTCAAAAAGTGCTTGAAAAAGTAGGCATGCAGCAGGAGGGCCTTCTCCGCAAAAACCTGTTTATCAACGGTGTTTGGGAGGATCATTACTTGTACAGCATGCTTGAGGATGATTTCTGAAAGGGTAAGACCTTTTGGGAGCGGTATGTCGTACGTTTATTAAACCGTTTTATACAATAGAGAAGCCGGGACACTCTTAACAGGAGCTGTTCCGGCTTTTTGTTGTGCGTTTTAAGGAGAGTCGTTAAATGAATACAAAGAGTGGTCGAATAACCTGAAAGAGTGGTCGAATACTCCGAAAGAGTGGTCGAATCCATCCCGAAAAGTCGCCTAATAACTTCAAAGAGTTCTCAAATGGCTCACAACTTACTACGCCTCAGGTCCTACTCCAAAATCAAGCTCCGGCTCCTGTCGGGGTTTTTTGCTGTGCTCTAAACTAAGGGTACAAAGAAAAAAGGAGGAAATAACATGAACAAATTCTGGTTAACCCTGATTGGTGTGACCGCAGCGATTGTATTGCTTTCAAATCTTGGATCGATAGCGGGTCTGGTTGTCAGCCTTGTGATTACTTATTTCGCTGCAAAATGGTATGTGTCATCTGACAAGCTTTGGGTGAAGATTACGACAGGAATTGTCGGAGCGATTGCCGCATTGTCCGCCATCTTTAACGTACCGGCGATTCTCGGTGTTCTGGCCATTTATGTACTGTACGTTGTTGTGAAAAAGTGGAATCGTGAGCCTGTGACCAATGAGCCGTTTTCATACTTTGAAAAACAGTGGAATGATCTTAAGAAAAAATCATATTAAAACATACAACAAAAAAAGGAGACGATCATATGAATCACGTACTAACAAAAATAGCAGAAGTCATCAAACAGGATTTTCAGGATGCGAAGTGGAAGAAAGAGATGTCGAATCCTCTCACAGCTTTGTCAAAGGAGATCAAGGATTGTGAGGCAGCAGTGAAGCGTGCACAACAGCTGACTGATCGCCAGAAGCTCCTTAAAAAGGAATTTGAAAAGGAATTCCGTGAAGCAAAATCAATGGCTGAAAAACGCAAAGAGCATGTTAAGCTGGCGGAAGAAGCCGGGAAAGAGGAGCTTGCAGCAGCGGCATTAAGAGAATACACCTATTACAGCGGCCGCACAGAGCGCCTGGAGATCACGATTCGTGAAGCGGAGGCCCAGCTGAAGGATCTTGAGCATCAGCAGGAACAGATCACATTTAAGCTGAAAGACCTTCAGTTGAAGCGACTTGAATATATGGCAAAGGAAAATGCCGTAAAGGGTGAAAAACAGGCGTCATTTATGCTGAATCCGGAGCAGGTAACGGATGAAGATCGCCGGTTTATGCAGATTGATCAGTACTTAAAGTCCGAAGAAAAGAAAAAAGAAGTGCTGACGATTGATGAACAAATTGAAGAGTTGAAACACGAAAATTGATGAATTCGGGAGAAAGGGGAGACCCTTCCTCCCGAATTTGGGGTTCCGGTAAACAGAATGAAAGGCTAAAATAAGAAAGCAGGATGATCAACAAGGGGGTGGGCAGAATGAAATGGCTAAAAGAAATGTCCTTATCAAACTGGGTAACTGCCTGTCTGGTACTCGTATTCATTGAAATTATTTTATTTAACAGCGGGATGATCTTTTCGTTTGCGGTAGCAGGTGCGTTTATTTACTTTGGGAAACGCCGCTGGGACCGGCTGTATGGGAAGATCCTGTTAGGTGTTGGTGCGCTTTCTTTATTAACAGCTGTTTTGTCGATGGTCACATTGAGAATTCTCGCAGTCGTACTGATTGTTTATTTGATTATGAAATATACAGAGTCTAAGAAAGACCCTGTTACGTATAGAGCGAAAATGGAAAGTAAGTTCAAGGAAGATAAAGAAAGACTTCTTTTATCTAAAAAACCTTTTTTCCTGAATAAGTGGGTAGGATCTCATTCTACACCTGATCACTCATTTGAATGGGAAGATATTCATCTGCAAAACGGAATCGGTGATGTACTCATTGATTTGAGTAATACAGTGTTACCGGACCGGGAAGTATTTATTTCGATGAGAAATCTGGCCGGGAACATTACGATTCTTGTCCCTTATGAACTGGATATCTCGATTCAGCATGCTGCTGTTGCCGGAGAAGCTTCGATTTTTAAGAAGCATTCCTCCCGTCTGTGGAATGAAAATCTTGTGTATGAAACAGAGCATTACCGGTCCGCTTCTCAGAAAGTGACGATTTTTACATCAGTGCTTGTCGGGGATATCGAGGTGAAGCGCGTATGATGGCGAAAAATACGTTTCAGGCGGTGGGGCTGAGTGTCCTGACAGTATTGCTGACTTTCGGTGTCTACCTTTTAATGTTTCCACCCGAACAGTGGGGAAGCCTTTGGCAGGAGACGATCCTGGATATTCCGATCGTTCTGTTTCTTGTCCTGCAGCTGCTTCTTGTGTCCATGATCTGGGGACTGATTCAGGGGCATGGTTATAAAAGACAGGTGATGATGGTACAGCGTCAGCTTGATGATCTGCTTTTAGGGCGTGCAACATCAGAGGGAAGCCTGCCCAAAACGGCGGAGCTTTCCAAGCTGTCAGAAAAAGCATCAGAGCTGCAGGCGTTATGGACAGAACAGGTGCTGACGAGTCAGAAACTTGCGAGTGAGAAGGTTGAACAGCAGGAGCAGAAAATTCAGGAGATGGTCTCTCAGGAACGGCAGCGGCTGGCACGTGAGCTGCACGATTCAGTCAGCCAGCAGCTGTTTGCCGCATCGATGCTGATGTCAGCGATTAATGAGGAGGAAAGCGCGCGGGAAAATCGTCAGCTGCAAATGGTGGAGAAGATGATTCAGCAGTCTCAGATTGAGATGCGTGCGCTGCTTTTACATTTAAGACCGGCTGCTTTAAAAGGTAAAACATTGGCGGAAGGTATTGAAGAACTGCTGACTGAGCTTCAGCTGAAGGTTCCATTGAAGCTGACCTGGAAGGCTGAGCCGCTTGAACTTGAGAGAAGTGTGGAGGATCATCTGTTTCGTATTTTACAGGAATCGATTTCAAATACATTACGTCATGCTGAGGCGGAAATTCTCAGCGTTTTATGCATTTTACGGGATGATTATGTCATTCTGCGAATTACGGACGACGGTAAAGGTTTCACGATTTCAGAGGATAAAGCAGGCTCATATGGTCTTGCCAGCATGCGTGAACGCGCTGCTGAAATTGGCGGGAAGTTAAAAATCGTTTCTCTTCCTGATCAGGGAACGCGTCTTGAAATCAAGGTACCTTTTAAAAGAAGGGAGGAAGCGGAATGATACGGGTATTATTCGTAGACGATCACGAAATGGTCCGGATTGGCGTGGGATCTTATTTAGCGGCTCAGCATGATATTGAAGTGGTGGGCGAATGTGACGACGGAGAACCGGCTGTGAAAATGGCATTAGAGCTGAAGCCGGATATTATTTTAATGGACCTTGTAATGAAAAAGATGGATGGCATCGAGGCGACCTCACAAATCATCAAAAAGTGGCCGGAAGCAAAAATCATCATTGTCACAAGCTTTTTAGACGATGATAAAGTGTATCCTGCACTTGAAGCAGGTGCGGTCAGTTACTTACTTAAAACATCGAAAGCAAAAGACATAGCAGACGCGATCCGGAAAACGCACAACGGAGAAACGGTTTTAGAGCCTGAGGTGACCGGAAAAGTCATGCAGCGTATGAGAGGTGGAGTACCTAAATTGCTGCATCAGGATCTGACAGACCGTGAAAAAGAAATTTTACTGCTGGTTGCAGAAGGAAAAACAAATCAGGAGATTGCTGATGAGTTATACATTGCCTTGAAAACAGTCAAAACCCATGTCAGTAACATTCTTGGGAAGCTTGAAGTTCAGGATCGCACACAGGCTGTTATTTATGCATTTAAGCATGATTTGGTAAAATAGGTAAATGAATATGTTAAGGACTTTTGTTTCTGGGTAAACAAATACAAACGCTCTTGAAAGGAGTCCTATGCATGCATTCCTTATTGGAAAATCAGGCGAAAGACTGCTGCTGGTTGAACGAGCCGCCGGACTACGCGCTTGAAGATAAAGAATTAATCGTCAAAACAAAAGAAAAGACAGATTTCTGGAGAAAAACGCATTACGGCTTTGATCGCATGGATGGACATGTCTTTTATAAGGAAATCATAGGTGCCTTTGAAACAGAAGCCGTATTCACAATGAAGGATCCGAAAAGCCGGTATGATCAGGCGGGTCTTTTTATTATGGTATCAGATGACTGCTGGCTGAAGGCGTCACTTGAATATATCCCGGAAAAGCATTCCTTCCTCGGTGCTGTCGTTACAAATAATGGATACTCAGACTGGTCATCGTGTAACGTGCCAACACCTGAAAACGGAATTAAGCTCGCGTTCAAAATTTCCCGTGAAGGCGGAAACTACCGGATCTGGTCCAAACCCGCAGAAGGCGATCATGAATATCAGCAGTTGAGAATTGCCCGTCTTCATGAGGATGATCACAATGGTAAAGTAAAGCTTGGCCTATACGCATGCAGTCCATCACCAGGCGGAGGTTTTACCACAGTTTTCCACTCCTGGACCGTTCAATTAGAAGTGAAGTAAAGGAATGATTGGATGATTACAATAGAAGATTGGTTTTCCTATCATAAATGGGGAACGCAAAAACAGCTCGCTCATTTGAAAACGTTACCTGAAGAAGTTTATACAAAAGAAATTCAAAGTGTATTTCCGTCCATAAAGGAAGTGTTTGACCACGTCTATGTAGTGGATTATTTGTGGCTGGAGCGGATTAAAGGAACAGAAAGGCCAGAGGCTCCCGCTACATCACTCAGAACCGTAGAGGAAGCATCAGCGGCTTTTAAGGAGCTCCACTTGCAATACGATCAGGTGCTGGCAGAGATTGACCCTGTTACAATCCGATCCTTTTTTACGATGAAAGGAATTCCGATGACGAATTCTGTTGAGGAAATGGTTTACACAGTCGTCAATCACGGCTCTTACCATAGAGGAAACGTGACAGCTATGCATCGTCAGCTTGGATATAGCGGGGTTGTATATGATTATATTTATTATTTGAATGAAAAAAGAAGCTGAAATCAGATCAGCTTCTTTTTTTATTACGCTTTTACATAACCCTCAGACACGAGATCAAGACGGCCAGTTTCAGGATCGATAACAAGTCCGTGGACAGGAACTTTGGCATCCATCAGCGGGTGATTACGAACAAGCTCTGCTGTGTGCTTCACACTATCAGACACGTCATCAAAACCTTTCAGCCACTCGTGTAAATTGATGCCGGAATATCCTAATGTATCAATTGTTTCATCAGAAATACCACGGTTCTTCATTTTAGAAATCATGGATTCACTGTTTACCGCACCCATACCGCAATCGTAGTGGCCGATAATCAGTACTTCATCTGCCTGAAGCTCATAAACTGCAACAAGAAGGCTTCGCATGACGCTTCCAAACGGGTGAGTAATCACGGCTCCGGCATTGCGGACCATTTTGACGTCACCGTTTTTAAGGTTCATCGATTTAGGTAAAAGCTCTAGAAGACGTGTATCCATGCATGTCAGGATGACAAGCTTTTTGTCAGGGAGCTTTGTCGTGGCGTATGTTTCATATTCTTTTTCTTTAACGAATGTTTCGTTATAGGTAAGCAGTTCGGATAATAGTGTCATGTAAATCCTCCTTATGTAAATATGGATTGATACGTTGCAGATGATCTTCCTTCTTTATTGTAAGTAAAGATTTGGGTTCTGTCGAATGTATTTGGAGAACCGGAGCGGATTCTTTCTTACGTGGCCGGATGTTGAATCCGTCTTTGCTTCAGCTGTTTTTACCTGACCGTTTCCTTAATAGGAGTTGACAGGAGAACAAGGATTTAAAAAGCGGGCAGAAGGCATCCTTCGCTTTCCGCGGCCGCGCGGTGAGCCAGCTATTGCTGCGCAATACGCTGTCTCACCTGTCGCTTCGCTGCCGCAGGAGTCTACGGATGCCTTCTGCCCTGGGTTTGTGCAGTAGATTTCGGTTTTTTTGGAAAGATAGTTGGTTAAGTTCAAGAACTGACCCAGATTCTCAGTAGTTTTTGAGAGAGTGGTTATATAGATGGAGAAGGTTGTTAAAAAGATAGAAAGAGTTGTCAAATAAGTTTCAGTGATAAAAAAACCTGGATGCCGCTTGTCGGGCATTCAGGTTTTTGGTAATCAGGATTCAAACAGGTATGAAAATTCTCCGTAGCCTTCTGCTTCAAGGTCTTCAGCGGGGATAAATCTCATGGCTGCTGAGTTCATGCAGTATCGGAGGCCGGTTGGCTCTGGGCCGTCTTCAAATACGTGGCCAAGATGGGAATCGGCGTATTTACTGCGGACTTCAATTCTCATACCGAAAATTCCCGGATCTTCAACTTCTACGATATTTTCAGGGACTAGTGGTTTCGTAAAGGAAGGCCAGCCCGTTCTGGAATCGTATTTGTCTGTAGAACTGAATAGAGGTTCGCCTGAGACGATGTCTACATAAATGCCGTCTTCGTAAAAGCCGTCATACTCATTATCAAAAGGGGTTTCTGTTCCGTCTTCCTGTGTGACTTCATATTGAATGTCGGTTAGCATTTCACGGAGTTCCTCATCAGTATAGCTGACATTATAAGGACTGTTTTCTTCCTGTTCCTCTTTTGTTGGCAAATCACCGTTTCGTTCATCAACTGTCCAGTACTGATTTAAGAATTGATCTCTACCGGAGTTTGCCCGGTAAAGTTCATATCGTCCTTCATTTTTAATGTAATAATCCTGATGATATTCTTCTGCAATATAAAATGTGGAAGCATCCGTAATCGGAACGATGATCTCAGCATCAAACCTGCCGGAATCAATTAATTCCTGTTTGGAAGCTTCAGCTGCAGCTCTTTCTTCATCATTTTGTACAAAGATTTCAGGACGGTACTGCTTTCCGCGGTCAATAAACTGACCTTCTGAATCTGTCGGATCGATCTGTTTCCAGAATACATCCAGCAGATCCTCATAACTGATGACACTTGGATCATAAATGACCTGCACGGCTTCTGTATGACCGGTTTCGCCACCGGCTACTTGACTGTATTCAGGATTTTCTTCTTCTCCACCGGTATAACCGGATACCGCATCACGTACACCGGCAAGCTTTTCAAATGGTGGCTCCATACACCAGAAGCATCCGCCGGCAAAAATAGCGACTTCTTCATTAGGTGCAAGGTCCGCGCCTGAGCTTGCTTCACTGCCATATGACCGGTTCAGCAATTCATCGGAGAAGGCGAAAAAGAGGCCTGCAGCAGCTACAACCAGCCCCACACTGATTAATAGCCAGTTTTTCTTTTTTCTTTTCATTCGCTCACCCCATTAGTTTTAGATGGAAGTGAAATGTCCAACTCTTAAGTAAAACATAACATATTTACAGATTCTTTAATAAAAATAATGCTCAGACCCTATCTTTAAGTATTCAGAATTTGCTAAAATATAAGAAAATAGTTCACGGTACGACTCCCCAGGCGAAAGGAGCGCGAATATGAGTGATTTCGAAATCGTTAGAAAATCAAGCTTTTACTTTGTCGGCATGAAATGGACAGGCACATATGAGGCTGCTGCACACGGAGATATTTTCCCGGTCATTGAAGAATGTCAGAAGAGGATAAAGGAACTTGACCTTGCGAGTGAGGAATCAGATTATATCGGTCTGTCTTATCAGGATCGTCCGGATGGATTTACGTATTACTTTGGAGTGGAGGCACTTCGCACACAGAAAATCCCACCCGATATGCATCGGATCATCGTGCCATCCCATCATTATGCCGTCACAGAGCACAATGGACAGCAGGCATGGAAAAGCTATGAAAAACTATACCGCTGGGCACAGTCACAGGGCATTCAGCTGAATCAGGCAGGTCTCGATCATATCGAAGTCTACTCAGCAGATTACAACCCTTACAAAATGTCACCAACCCTGAAAATCGGACTGCCCGTCAAACAACGAAATCTTGCAAATACATGACAGGATGAGTAAAATAAATGCTGGAATTACTTAAGAAGCATCTGGAACGGGATGTTTCTTTTTTGTCTGTATAAAAGGTAGAGTGAGGGGCTGTCCCTAACGCTGCAATATTATAAAACAGGAGGTACTGCCATGTCAGGCCGTAATGAGAAAGAATTGGAAGGCGTTAATCTTCTTGGAAATCAGGGAGTGGAGTATTCATTTAACTATTCACCGGATGTGCTTGAAGCATTTGAAAACAAGCATGTGAACCGTGATTATTTTGTAAAATTTAACTGTCCTGAGTTTACATCACTTTGTCCGAAAACAAATCAGCCGGACTTTGCGACGATCTATATCAGTTATATTCCTGATCAAAAGATGGTGGAGAGTAAGTCACTGAAGCTATATTTGTTCAGTTTCCGTAATCATGGTGATTTCCATGAGGACTGCATGAATATCATTTTGAATGACCTGGTTGAATTGATGGATCCTCGTTACATTGAGGTGTGGGGTAAGTTTACGCCGCGTGGCGGAATTTCGATTGATCCATATACGAATTACGGGAAGCCGGGTACGAAGTATGAAGAGATGGCGTATCACCGCCTGATGAATCATGATATGTATCCGGAGAAGATTGATAATCGTTAATTAAAGCCGGGCCGGATTCCCCCTTCGCTTTCCACGGCCGGGCGGTGAGCCAACTGTGCTTCGCACAGCTATCTCACCTGTCCCTTCACTGCCGTAGGAGTCTTCGGGGGAATACGGCCCTTTGTTCATATCAACTTATCACGGTTTTATAAAAATAGAAATATGGCCGGGTCAAATTTTTTCTGCGGCAGCGCGGTGGGGCAATTGTGCTTGACATAGCTATAGCTGTCTCACCTGTCGGTTCTCTGCCGCAGGAGTCTCCGGATGTGACCCGGCCTTTGATTTCTCGATTTCTTTAATAAAATAGTATCGGGCCGGATTCCATTTGCTGACTTAGCATTGGGATCCGGCTTTTTGTCTGCGTATTATTCTGAATATAGCAGATTTTAGTTGATGAGAAGAATTAAGTCATGAGGGTTTTACTTATTTCACTATTAGATTAAAGAGCTGACTGAATGATAAATATCTTTTTCGGCAACGCTTGTTAAAAAAGGCGGTTAAGCGATGAACGAATATTTGATCGTGATCATAAGAGCGGTTTTGATTGTGTTGGTTTTGTTTGTTTGTACAAAGCTTCTTGGAAAAAAGCAGATTTCCCAGCTATCTTTTTTTGAATATGTGACGGGCATTACGATTGGCAGTATCGGAGCTGAGGTGATTACTGGTCTGGATCGAAACTTTTATCATGGGGTTCTCGGAATTCTGGCTTTTATTGCGATTCCGCTGCTTGCTGATTTTGGTTCTTTGAAAAGCAAGAAACTGCGTGACCTCATAGAAGGAGAGGGGACGGTAATGATTCAGCGTGGTGAGATCATTGAGAAAAATCTAAAAAAAGAACGTTATACATCGGATGAGCTGCTGGAGCTTTTGAGAAAAAAAGAAGTTTTTGAGGTGTCTGATGTTGAGTTTGCGATCCTTGAACCCTCAGGAGATCTGAATGTACTCCTGAAGGATGAAGCGAAGCCGCTTACAAAAAAAGATGTTTTCGGCACACAACCCCAGTCCGGAGAGCCTGTGGTTTTGATTATGGATGGAAAGCCTATGGATAAGGCACTTCAATCGATTGAAAAAACGAGAGAGTGGATGACAGAGGAGCTTGCTAAAAGAAGGCTGCTGATGAAAGATGTTTTTCTTGCCCAGATGAATGGTGATGGCAGAATGTACTTTGATTTATACGATCATCAGGAAAAAAATTAAATCCGGCTGTCTTTATAAAAATGACAGTTTCCCGCATATATCAGCGTTATAATCGCTTACAATTGCATAATCATACGACAGGCAGAATCATTAAAAAAGACTGATAATACCTTGAGCCCGAACCTCTTTACATGCCGATTCACACCGCGTATAATGCGTTTTTGTGAATTGAAAATTGCATAGAGGGAGGCATTTCGCATGAAAAAATTAATGAGTTTTCTATTAATGAATCTTGGAGCATTTTTTGTTGCTGTTAACGTTCATTTTTTCTTATCCCCGAACAGCCTTGCAACCGGAGGCGTCAGCGGAATGTCCATCGTATTAAATTCTCTTTTTCCGGGATTATCGATCGGACTGTTCATGATTATTGTTAATATTCTATTGTTTATTTTAGGCGTTATTTTTCTTGGCTTTCAATTTGGTGCCAAAACGATTTATACAAGCTTTGCATTATCAGGTTACGTCTGGCTCCTTGAATGGATCGCGCCGATGACAGCGCCGCTCAGCGATGATATTCTGATTCAACTCATTATCGGTCAGTGTATTGCCGCAACAGGAATGGCGATCGTGTTTCACCAGCGTGCTTCAACCGGCGGTACAGATATTATTGCAATGATTTTAAACAAATATATTAAAATTGAAATTGGGCGTGCAGTGCTCTTTTCAGACCTTGCCGTCGCACTATCTTCATCTCTGCTGTTTGGTCCACAAACGGGTATGTACGCATTTTTCGGCGTTATTTTAAATGGCTTAATGATCGACTATACACTTCAGCAATTTAACGCAAACAAAGAAGTCGTCATCATCAGCCAGAAGAGCGCACTCATCCGTGCATTTATCGTGGGTGAACTCGGCCGCGGTGCTACTATCCACACAGCGAAAGGTGCCTTCAATTACGAACAAAAAGAAGTCATCACAACCATATTAGGACGAAAAGATCTGTCACGTCTGAAAAACTATATCGGCAAACAGGATGAAAAAGCCTTCATAACCGTCCACAACATGAACGAAATCCTCGGCCAGAACTTTAAACGTCTCGCCTGACTCTAAACCACAGCAAAAAAAGCTGTGGTTTTTTCATTTGTTAACTTCTAATTTTGAAAAAGATTACATAATCAAGAGCCAGTCGAGTGGAAATAGACTCGAGGGCTGGACTCACCTGACGGAAAGGGTCAGATGAAACCGAATGTGCGCAGCACAGGCGGGTTCACCGCCCGGCCTTGGAAAAGCGAAGGCGACTCGTCCAGCCCCGACAAGCATAAGGCGAAGATGAAAAGAGGGCTGCTTTTACCCTCGTTCAGCTTTGACTTATGACCTCGAGGGGCTAGTCGCCGTAGCTAGACAGCGGAGCGAAGGATAAGTCCGGCCCGGTTTTATAATGTATAAACGTTATCCAACCCTCCAACAAACATGCACAAACTATATATGTTTATAAATGTCAATCTATCGACAAATACCCACACAATAGTGAAGATCATCACGATTCCATGATAAGATTGCGAGTAGATCAAAAGTAAAGAAGGGCTGCAAATGAATGAGTTATATAATAAAGCAGAGTCCTTTATCACGCAGTATTACAGAGAGAAAAAACTGCCGGATTCCGCTCGGAACAAAAGGCTAAATGAAATAAAACAAAGCATTCTGTCATCACATACTTATGAACACACTTATGATGAACTGGATTTCGGGGCTAAGGTTGCCTGGAGAAACAGCAACCGCTGCATCGGCAGACTGTTCTGGAACAGCCTGAACGTGTTTGACGCAAGAGAAGCCAGCTCTGCTGATGATATCAGACAGTCATTATTCAATCATATTGATTACGCCACAAATGACGGGAAGATCCGCTCCACAGTGACGTTATTCAAACCAAGAAGAGCTGATGGATCTGATCCCGTACGTATTTACAATCATCAGCTCATTCGTTATGCGGGCTACAGACAGAAGGATGGGTCCGTCATCGGTGATCCTCATTCTGTTGAGCTGACAGATTTTTGTGAGAAGCTCGGCTGGAAGGGGGAAGGGACTTCATATGATGTTCTCCCGATTGTGATTCAGGTAGAAGGTGAGCCGCCTGTTTATTTTGACATACCGTCTCATTTGATAAAGGAGGTTTCTATTATACATCCTGAGTCTGATGCGTTTAACGAATTGGGTCTGCGCTGGTATGCCGTTCCGATTATTTCAGAGATGAAGCTTGAAATCGGAGGCATTGAATATGTAGCAGCGCCATTTAACGGCTGGTACATGGAAACGGAGATTGCCGCCAGAAACTTTGCGGATGAGGAACGTTATCATCAATTACCCAAAGTGGCTGAAGCGTTTGGACTTTCAACGCTTTATCAGTCTTCTATGTGGAAAGACCGGGCAATTGTTGAGCTTTGCACGGCTGTCATGTATTCGTTTAAAAAAGAGGGCGTCAGCATTGTGGATCATCATACAGCCAGTCAGCAGTTTGCAATGTTTGAGGATAGAGAGAAGGGGGAGGGAAGAGAGGTTACAGGAGACTGGACCTGGCTTATTCCACCTGTATCTCCGGCTTCCACACCAATTTTTCATAGACAGTACGAAAATACCTGGAAATCACCTAACTTCTTTTATCAGCCATCTATGTTAGATACGGCTGTTAAAAGCGGATGTCCGTTTTTTCAATCCATTAAAAAATGACTGCGACAAACGCAGTCATTTTTTAATGGATATTAAATGTCTGAAGCCATTACAACGTCACCTAAAGGCGTTTCGCTGTTAGCATCAGGTTCCTGTGAAATGGCAATCTGGTTCCATTGCTCGAGATCAAAGTCATTGACGTCCATTTCAAAAACAACAGTGCCGGTGCCTGATTCATTTGACTTAAATGTCCCTGCACGCTGAGGTGCTTCATCATCAATCAGCCAAACCTGATAAACTTCTTCTTCCTGAAGCGGTCCAAGAGAAGAGGCGTTGATGACAACATTGATTTCTGAACCATTTCGGACAATAGAAGCTGTTCCGTTAGGTCCGTTTTCACCTTCTATTGGTGTAAGCTGGACAAATTGCAGCAGCTCGTCAATCGATTCCTGTGTTTCAGCGAGCTCGGTAGACTGTGTCTGCAGTTCGCTGAACAAATAGGCGTTCGCTCCCAGGGAGAGCAGCAGGACAGCAGCTGCCGGGATCAGCCATCTGGATCCTGATGGACGTTTTTTCTTATCCGCAACGAATGGGACAGGCTTTTCAAGCTTCTTTTCAACGGGCTTTTCACGAGAAATAGTCTCTGTCGCCACCGGTTTTTCTTCTGCAAACACGTGGCTTAATACTCTTTCTCTCATGCCTGCAGGAGGCTCAATTTCCTCTGATTCGTATGGCAGATCGTCAGCCAGCGCATTCCATTCTGCAAGTTCTGTCTGACATTCTTCACAGGAGGAAAGGTGTTTTTCAAACTGTTCTTTTTCTTCGCCGGTCAGGTGACCGTTAAAATAATCAATCAGATGATCACATTGAACATTAGACATTTGCCTTTCCTCCTTCCTCTTCGATGTACTTTCTTAAATGTTTTAGTGCCAAGCGTATCCTTCCTTTTACAGTTCCAAGTGGCAGCCCGGTTTGTTTAGCGATGGCGTCCTGGGTAAGCCCCTTGAAATAAAATAGTTCAATAATCGTGCGTTGCTCTTCTTTTAAACGGGCAACGGCTTTTCTGACGGCTTGGTTTTTCGTTTTTTCTTCCAGAATATCATCAGGTGTTTCGGCAGTTTCCTTCAGTGAATCCCGCTCTTCGAATTCCACTGTCGGTTTAGCCGCTGACTTTCTGATAAAATCGAGGGCTTTGTTGCGGGTTATCGTTAACAGCCATGAAGAAAATTTTCCTTTTGATTCATCATACTCTGCGTTTGTACGCCACAGCTTCACAAACACTTCCTGAACTGTTTCTTCTGCAAGAGTACGATCTTTTGTCATTCTGTAAGCAAATGAGTAAACAAGCTTTTCATAGCGGTCGTATAACTGTGCGAGTGCTTCTTTATCATTTTGCCTCAGCCGGACGTAAAGTTCTGTATCTGTTAAGTTCGGCATAGCAGACTCCTTTACACGATAATTGACTTCTGATTCTATTCTATATGAATAGGACTGCCAACTCAATTTATCGTTACATGGCTAACGGTTGTATATTGATTTTGGATCATAAAAAAGTCAACTTTTACCCGTTTTTGTTAAAAAATAAACAGGGGAGTGGGTTAATTGTGTGTGTATTAGATAAACCGGGCCAGATTCCCCCTTCGCTTTCCGTGGCCGGGCGGTGAACCCGCCTGTGCTTCGCCCAGTCGGTTTCACCTGACCCTTTCCGCCACAGGAGTCTTCGGGGGAATCTGGCCCTCGGGAGGTAGAAAATAATTCTTTCTTAGAGAGACGTGAACCGGGCATGGGCCGTCCTTAGCTAGCGAATAAAAAAGCCGGAACTCTTAAAAAAAGTTCCGGCTAAATAGGTTATTTTCCTGCTTTTTGCAGTTTATCAATGACAGATAGTGATTTACCTGTTCCGATTGCGACTGATTCAAGCGGGTTTGGTGCGATGTGGACGGGAACGACGATTTCTTCGCTCAGCCATTGCTGAACACCGTTTAGTAACGCTCCTCCACCTGTCAGGATCACACCGCGGTCTACGATGTCACCACTCAGTTCAGGAGGACAGTTTTCGAGTGTTGCACGAATGGATTCAAGAATGCTCATGAGGGATTCCTGAATAGCCGCCTGAATTTCAGTGGATTGCAGTGTAATTGTTTTTGGAAGTCCTGTCACGAGATCGCGTCCGCGGATTTCCATTTCTGTTATGCTATGTTCGATCGGGGCGTGTCCGATTTCCATTTTGATCTGCTCAGCTGTACGTTCACCGATTAGCAGGTTGTAGGATTTACGGATATGCTGAATGATATCCTCATCCATTTTGTCGCCGGCAACGCGGATTGTATTGCATGATACGACGCCACCGTATGAAATGATGGCCACTTCGGTTGTACCTCCACCGATGTCAACAACCACGTTGGCAACTGGCTCTCCAACAGGAAGGTCTGCTCCGATCGCAGCTGCAACCGGCTCTTCAATAAGGTGAACGTGTTTTGCGCCACTGAACTTCACCGCATCCTGAATCGCACGGCGCTCAACAGATGTTGCTCCGGACGGCGTACAAACAACTACACTAGGCTTACGAAGTGAAAAGCCCATCTTTTTGCCGATTGAAGACATGATGTGCTTAAGCATTTCAGTCGTTACATCAAAATCAGCGATAACGCCATCTTTAAGTGGACGAACTGCCACAATATTACCTGGTGTTTTACCGATCATATTTTTCGCATCTGTTCCAACTGCGAGTACTTTATTTGTATTCACATCAATTGCCACAACAGATGGCTCGTTCATAATAATTCCTTTACTTTTACTGTATACAAGTATATTAGCTGTACCTAAATCGATACCGATTTCTGCATTTGATAACATGTCCTATTCCTCCGATGTCACGTATTCGTCCATGTATAGAAACGTTCTCCGAGTAGTATAGACTATTTAAGAGGCGGATTGGAGGGACGAAGGTAGTAGCGGCGTGAATATTACAGGAATGTGATAGGTGTAACAATGTAAAGCGTTCACTATTATCTTGATTTGAAAGGATTGGGCAATTATATGAAAAGGGAGGCTGTAACAAAAGAATAATCATCCTGTAACGTAATAAAACCCTTTCCGCTCATAGACGGAAAGAGTTTCAGTATGCTTTATCTGTCTTTATTCACCACGATTGGGTATTTTGAATTGGTTCAGCTGTGATTGCATTCTAAGACTCATTTCCTGTAATTGATGAATGGCCTGGCTGACTTCTTTGAATGCGAGCTGCTGTTCATCAGCTGATGCTGAAATTTCTTCGGTACCTGCGGCGGTTTGTTCTGTTACAGCCGAGATGTTTTCAATTGCACTTGTCACATCCACAGTGTAAGTCATGGATTCCTGCATGCTGTTAACCAGCGTGCTGAGTTCACTGTCAATAGACTGAACGCGCGAGGCAATTTGTTTGAACGATGATTCCGTTTCATTCATGGAAGAGAGCTGATGTGATGACAGTTTTTCACCCTGAACAGCTGCATCAAGAATTCCGCTCATCCCGTTTTGAATGTTCAGGACCATTGAAGTGATTTTGTCGGTCGCATCTGATGAATGATTAGCCAGCTTTTTCACTTCATTTGCCACGACTGCAAAACCTTTCCCCTGTTCGCCGGCACGTGCTGCTTCTATGGCGGCGTTTAGTGCCAGCAGGTTCGTCTGGTCTGCAATTTCTCTTACAAATTCAGCTGCCTCCTGAATTTCACTCGTGAAGGCTGAAAATGTTTCAAGTTCTTTTTTAATCGAAGAGGAGGCAGTTGCCGCTTCCTTTGTAAAATGCTTTTGCTGCTCCAGTGATTCCTGTCCATTCTGCACAGCCTTCAGTGCTTCGTTCCCTTTAACTGCAGAGCGGGAGGTAAGCTCTTCGCTTTGCTGGAAGGTCGACTGCAGCACAGTCATCCGCTCAGATGTATCCTGAATGTCTTCAGAGATTGATTGACTTCCTTTTGCAAGTTCTTCAGTGGAAGAAGCGATCTGACTGCCGCTTTCCTCTAAATGCACGATTTTTTTAGAGACATCTTCTGCGAAACCGGCCACCTGATCACTCACTTCATGAATGGAGAGGACCGTATCACGCAGGTTTAGCATCATATTGCTGAAGGCCTGATTTAAAAGGTGAATCTCAAACTTTGATTTTTTTGCAGATTCTTCGATTTCTACTGTCAGATCACCTTCAGCTACTCTTGAAGCCTGAGTGAGCATCCGGTTTAAAGGATCTGTAATGCGTTTTGAAATGATCATGGACGTGATAAGCGAGACGATGACAATAACAGCAACCGCTGATAATGAAAAGATCACAATAAATGAAATTTGACGTGCTGTTTCATTAACGGAAGCAGCGTACCAGTCATCTGCAAGAACGGTCAGCAGATAGAGATCATTTAATATACCACCGACTCTTGCTGCCTGACGGTTTGTTTCACTGACATTTCCCTGATCAAGCGATTCACCTGCAGTAAAGGTAAGGTCGCTGAATTTCGACTGAATGAGACTGAGCTGCTCTGACTGTTCACCATTTGGCAATCGTGAAAGCAGGTCTTCAATAAAGCTTTCTGTTTCCATCAGCTGGTTTTGCGTGTTCAGCCGGTTGTTCTCTGTCGGACTTAAGCTGAAATTGGCCAGTGACTGTTGAATAATCAGCATGTCGCTGTTTAAAGCTTCTATATCCGTTAAAATATCAACGTCATTTTCACCCGCAGAACTCATACTGACCATTTGCCAGACAATGAATAAAATAATCGCGGTTGAGAGGATTAGTGGGATCAGAGCCAATAAAAATAATCGTTTTTTTAATGTCATGGTGTACTCCTTTACTTCACAGTTTCAGGAACTTCAATGTCGCCGGAAATGATTTTTTTGCGAACGTCAATAAGCATGGCTTTTCCATTCGTATCTGCTTCAAATAAGCGGATCTCAGCTAATCCAACGCCATCTTCTTTTAACCCGAGTTCATAGCTCTCTTCCGGTAACTCACCTGAAATCAGATCATTTACAAGCTCGTAAACTGCGATATCCACATTTTTCATCATGGATGTCACCACAGATTTTTCAGCGGTATAAAATTGATCAGTATCAACACCCGCCGAGAAAATGCCGCGGTCCTGTGCTTCGAGAATCGCACCGGTTCCTGTATAACCGGCAGCCGGATAAATAAAGTCGGCACCAGCTTCGATCTGCTTTGCTGCTATGGAACGGCCGAGGTCTGCATCACCGAAATCACCTGCATATTCAGTAATGATTGTAATGTCAGGGTTTACATATTTGGCTCCTGCTGTGAAACCTGCTTCAAACCGGTGAATCACCGGTGCATCAACTCCGCCGATAAATCCGAGGGTGTTAGTCTTCGTTGCCATCGCAGCAACTACTCCGACAAGAAAGCTGCCTTCGTGATCTTTAAATGTCATTGAGATCACGTTATCGATTTCAGAAGTTCCATCTATTAATAGAAATTGCTGATCAGGATAAGCCTCAGCAGTTTTTTCGAGTGCTTCCTGTACGGAAAAGCCCAGACCGACAATTAGATCGTAATCTCCTTCAACAAGCTCCAGCAATTTTTCCTCGTAATTGCCTTCCGGGGCTTCGCGGTAATCAAATAAAATATTCAGCTCATTCCGCGCGCGCTCAAGGCCGCTGAACGCTGCATCATTAAAGGAACCGTCCCCAAGACCGGTATCTGATAATAAAATGCCAACTTTTGCGTCAAAGACTGTGCGTGTATCAGCAGCCTGTGACACACACCCGCTTAGAACAAGCGCGATCAGCATTAGTGAAATCATCCATTTTTTCATTTGTGACTGAACCTCCTGTAGATTAACTTAATCATGTGAAAAGAACTAGTTGTATGAATTGAATCTTTAGTACCTGTTTAATATCGGCAAAAAACCTCTGCAATTTACACTCTGCAGAGGTTTTACGAAAAAATTCACGTGTTATTTTTTTTCTTTAACGCATCGGGAGAGAAGAATGAAGCAAGCTCCTGGCTGTGCATTTTCCTCGCTTTCCGGTGAGCCGCACGGTTTTCAGCTGTTTCATTCAGCCAGACTTCTTCTTCGGTTTCAGGAACAATCTGAGGAACCCTGGCTGGTTTTCCATCTTCACCGAGGGCAACGAAAGTCAGGAATGAAATCGCAGCAACCGCCTGTTCCCCGGTCAACAGTTTTTCACTTGTCACCCGGACAAACACCTCCATTGAACTCGTTCCGGTATAAGAAACAAACGCTTCGAGTGTCACAGCATCCCCGACACGGATCGGCTTCAGGAAGTCTACTGAGTCCGTTGATGCCGTCACTACTGGCTTCCGCGCAAGCTTAATCGCCGCGATGGAGGCAACGTTGTCGATGTAAGCCATCAGCTTGCCGCCAAACAGTGTCCCGTGATGATTCGTATCAGGAGGGAGGACATTGCTCGTCTGGATAGTTCTCGTCTCACTCATGAATTTTTTTTCAGTCATTACAGCCAGCCCCTCTCGCAATAGGATAAAAATGAAAAACGGATTCCGTCTCAGACTGCAGACGAGGCAGTGCTAAAACAGAATCCGGTTTAAACATTGATCATTATGGCAGAGGATCGATTTTTTCAGCATCCTTTGTGTTTAAAGGTAAACGCAGAAAATACATAATTGCTCCTCCGACAAGGCCCATTAAAGCACAGAAACCAAGAAGAATCGTTGTCATATATAACATAAGCGGCAGCCTCCTTTCACCGTACAAGGTACATTCTCACCTTAAGTATAAAGGATTTGAATGTGAATAGGAAACGCTTTTTCAGTAATACAGGATTTCCTTAAAATGCCCAGTCTCCGTTGCGGAATACAGGCTCAACCGTACCATCCTCTAAAATGCCGTCGATGTTCATCTGATCAGAGCCGATCATGAAATCAACGTGTGTAATACTTGAGTTAAGTCCTTTTTCAGCCAGTTCATCCTGACTCATCGTTTTTCCGCCTTCCACACAGAATGCGTAAGCACTGCCGATGGCAAGGTGATTAGAAGCATTTTCGTCGAACAGCGTGTTAAAGAAAAGGACGTTCGACTGTGAAATAGGGGACTGATGTGGTACAAGAGCCACTTCTCCAAGACGGTGCGAACCTTCATCGGTGCTGATCAGATTTTTCAGGATTTCTTCTCCTTCATCCGCCTTCACATCGGTGATACGGCCGTTTTCAAAAGTAAGGGTAAAGCCGTCAATAATATTACCGCCATAGCTGAGTGGTTTTGTGTTCGTCACATGACCTGACACGCCGTCCTTGTGAGGTACTGTAAATACTTCTTCTGTTGGCATGTTAGCCATAAATGTATTGCCTTTTTCGTTCACACTGCCGGCACCAGCCCAGATATGCCCCTTAGGAAGCTCGATTGTCAGGTCAGTTCCAGGTGCTGTGTAATGCAGCTTACTGTATTTCTTATCATTGAGATAATCCGCTTTTTCATGCAGCGTTTCATCGTGTGTCTTCCATGCTGCAACAGGGTCAGCCTGATCAACACGTACTGCCTTAAAGATGGCTGTCCAAAGTGCATCGACTGCTTCCTGTTCATCCAGCTCCGGAAATACTTTCTTCGCCCAGCCGACAGATGGAGCGGCAATAACGGTCCAGCTCACTTTATCAGACTGGATATACTGACGGTACTTTTCCATTGCTTTACCTGCAGCGCGCTGGAAATCGGAGATGCGCTGAGACTCAACGCCTTTCATCAGATCAGGACTTGCTGACACAATATTCATAAAAGCTGCGCCTTTTTCAGCAAGCTGTTCGCGTTCCTGACGTTTCCAGTCCGGAAATTCCCCGAAAGAATCTGCAGGAGCAAGCGTATAGCGAAGCTTCGATACTTCATCATCTGACCAGTCAACAAATACCTGACGTGCACCGGCTTCATAAGCCTTTTTTGTTACCAGGCGGACAAATGGTGCATTGTCAATGGAAGCACCGATATATAAATACTGATCTTTCTGTATGTTTACTCCTACCTTTACAGCCAGGTCTGCATATTTCTCAAACATTTCTGAATGACTTGTCATTGTGAAATCTCCTTTAATTATGTATTTAGTACACTTCATATTTTATCAGTGTGTTTGAAAAAATCAAAAAATACTTTTCAGGGAAATAAAGGCTATCACAAATGTCTTTTGTATGGAAGCGGAAGAAAATTCTAAAGAGAATAAGTAAGTGACCGATATAACAATTAGAGATATAGAAAAATTGTGATTGTGGGTGAATTGATTTGGATAAATCCTCTCTTTTTGGTGTCCTGTTAGGTTTTCTGGCGATTGGATCCGGAATTATACTGAAGGGTGCGCCACCGGAAGTACTGTTAAATGGACCGGCTTTCCTGATTATCATTATGGGAACAGTAGCAGCAGTAACGATTGCATTTCCAATGAGCGAATTGAAACGCGTACCAAAGTTGTTTGGTATTTTATTTAAAGAAAGCAAAGGAACGGATGTGCCGGATGTCATTCAGATGTTTGGTGAATGGGCAGAGCTTGCAAGAAAAGAAGGGCTTCTTGCGCTTGAATCAAAAACGTCTGAAATAGAAGATTCTTTTTTGCGCAATGGTCTGGGTCTCGCGATTGACGGTCAAAATGCAGACTATATCAGAGATGTCTTAACAGAAGAAATTGATGCAATGGAAGAAAGGCATCATTCCGGTGCGGCTATCTTTACGCAGGCGGGTACTTATGCACCTACGCTTGGTGTACTTGGAGCCGTAGTAGGGCTGATAGCAGCACTCGGTGATCTGAATGATACAGAAGCACTCGGTCATGCGATTGCCGCTGCATTCGTTGCCACATTACTCGGGATATTTACAGGGTATGTATTGTGGCACCCGTTTGCCAATAAGTTAAAGCGTAAGTCAACAAAAGAAGTAATGGTTAAAAATATGATGATCGAAGGGATCTTGTCTGTCCTTGAAGGAGAGGCACCGCGCGTCATCGAACAAAAACTTGCCTCTTACCTGCCGGCTAAAGAACGCGAGCAGCTTATGGCTGAAGGCGGTGTGAGACAAAATGCCGAAGCGTAAAAAAAAGAAGCACGAAGAACATATTGATGAATCGTGGCTGATCCCCTACGCTGACATCCTGACGCTTTTGCTGGCACTGTTTATCGTATTATTTGCCAGCAGTACCGTAGATCAGGAAAAGTTCACCCAAATGTCTGAAGTGTTCAGGGAAATCTTCTCAGGCGGTGAAAATGTGCTTGATTATTCCAGTCTGTCAGAAAGCGCAGCAACAGCTGATAATCCTGAACAGACAACGGAAACGGAGCCCACAGAAGGCATGACGGAAGAAGAGATGATGATTCAGGAATTTCTGAGTGAACAGACGGAGCGGGAAAATGCAGCCGCGGCTGATATGGAGGAGCTGCAGGAGTTACAGCAGCAGATTGATTCCTATATTGCCGGTAACGGTCTGGATGATCAGTTTGCGACTGAACTGACAGATGAAGGATTACTGTTAACGATTCGTGATAATGTCCTGTTTACTTCCGGATCTGCAGATGTGAGAGAAGAATATAGAGATATAGCTCGCGAGGTTGCTTCACTCCTCGAGTTTGATCCACCACGTAATGTGATTATTTCAGGACATACCGATAACGTCCCGATCAGCACGGCTGCGTTCAGTTCAAACTGGGAATTGAGTGTAATGCGTGCCGTAAACTTTATGAAGCTGGTCATTGAAAATCCGAATCTGGACCCGCGCTGGTTCAGCGCAAAAGGATTTGGTGAATTTCAGCCGATTGCCACCAATGATACAGAAGAAGGCCGCGCGCAAAACAGACGGGTGGAAGTACTTGTCCTGCCGCGTGTGACAAGTAATGGAGATATGAATACCGTTACTTCAACACCTTAAACCGCTGATGATTCAGCGGTTTTTTGCATTACAATTAAGAAAATAATCTTTGATTTGTTTCACCTGATCTATCAGCTAAATTCAATAAGAAACCTCCTATATTCCAGTAAACATACAAAAAATCTGTTTACTCCCTTTTTTTCTAGGGAAAAGAAACACAACTGTCATTTGGAAGGGAGAGATTGTATTGGATGCGTTTATTGATGGGGTCGTTGAATTCTCAGGATGGTTATGGGGGGTTCCGCTTATCTCTGTCCTGCTGATATCGGGCTTGTATATGACGTTTAAGCTCGGTTTTTTTCAATTTAGACACCCTATATACATAATGAAACAAACCTTTGGAAGTGTAACGAAGAAGCCGAAAGGTGAGGGGACAGTTACCCCTTTTCAGGCTTTAACATCGGCTTTATCTTCCACAATCGGGGCTGCAAACATTGTCGGTGTACCGGCAGCGATTATGTTTGGAGGTCCGGGTGCGGTTTTCTGGATGTGGGTCATCGCATTAATCGGTATGTCACTGAAGTTTTCAGAGAGTGCACTTGCCGTTCATTACCGTGAAAAAAATGAAAAAGGTGAATATGTTGGCGGCCCAATGTATTACATGACGAAGGGTCTTGGTATGAAGTGGCTCGGGATCTGGTTTTCATTTGCCCTGATGCTTGAACTGATTCCGAGTGTTATGGTGCAGGGGAACTCAGTTGCAAATACAGTCCAGGAGTCATTTGGTATACCGGTGTTATGGACTGGAATCGGGATTGCTGTATTGATCGGAGTCGTTGTATTTGGTGGTATTAAACGGATTGGACAGGTAACGCAGGTTGTTGTCCCATTTATGGCGCTTATTTATGTAGGGGGAGCACTTGTCATTCTCTTTACGAATCTTGATGCACTGCCGGAATTTTTCACGCTCATCTTTTCCAATGCTTTTTCACCTGCACCTGTTATTGGAGGATTTGCAGGAGCTGCACTTGTCGATGTCATCAGATGGGGGTTTGCAAGAGGATTGTACTCGAATGAAGCCGGTCTTGGGACAGCACCGATGGCTCATGCGGCGGCAACGACAGATCACCCTGTGCGTCAGGCATTCTGGGCGGTTTCAGGAATCGTGGTTGATACATTAATTATTTGTACGGCTACAGCCTTTGTTGTTTTGTCATCAGGTGTCTGGACAGGGGAAAATGCAATGGAAAACAGTAGTGCCTTAACAACGATTGCATTTGCCAGCTATTTTGGCGAATTTGGCAGTATACTCGTCACGATCTCGCTTGCCTTTTTTGTTATTTCAACGATTCTGGTGGTTATTTTTTATGGGGCGAAGCAGGCGGAATTTTTATTTGGCCTGAAAGCATCGTATGCCATTCAGGTTGTCTACCTAGTTGCCATTGTATTCGGGGCAGTGGGAGCGGCAGAAGTGATCTGGAACTTCCTTGATATTATGCTTGCCGCCATTCTATTACCCAATATTCTGGCGATCCTGTTATTAAGTAACAAGGTGAAGGAACTGAAAAATGAATTTTTCACATCCGACCAGTATTATCTTAAGGATATAGGGAAAAACAAAAAGTAGTAAAATGCTGCCATTGTATGAGTCCTTATGATGATTTTAAGCATACTCAGATTCGCACTGAGTATGCTTTTTTTTCTAAAATATGAAAACAAGTGTTTCTAACTGATCAGTTAAGGATACACAGTATAGAAGAGCAAAATACGCTTTAACATGAAAGGTTATACAGAAGACGATGGAATGAGGAGGGGCTTGTATGATTAAAGAAGTGAGCAATATGTGGAAAGCCAGAACATGGATGAAAACCAATGTCCCGTTTTTATACAGTTGGCATGCCTATGTCGGATTTGAATTGGGCCTGTTTGAAGCATTTAAGCGTCCGGTGAGAGTCGGGGACGTGGCGGATGCTTATCAGCTGGAAACTGATCTCCTTGAGCAATGGGTGGAAGTCGGCCTGTCGTTAAAACACCTGAAGCGTGATGCAAAGGGAAGAGTTCAGATTGCCCGTGCATGGAAGCTGCCAGGCTCTAAAAAAGACAGCCCATCCTCAGGTGATTTACTAAAAGAAATGATGGAGCTCCATATTCCTTCGCTTCTCTCTTATCCGGAGCTGATGACTGAAAAGAAACGCCATCACTTCGATTCTGAAAAGCACGGATCCACTGTGGCCAAAACCTCCACATTACTTGAACTTCTTGCCTTTCACCTCATCAACAGGAACGTTAAAAAACACCATGTCTCGTCCATATTGGATATTGGATGTGGCGAAGCAGGATACTTAATTAAACTGTCTAAAAAACATCCGGATGTAAAGCTGACCGGAATCGAAATTAATCGGGAAGTGGCAGAGTCAGCTGAAAAGGCTACCCGGGACTATGAAAATATTCAGATCGTTCATGAAGATATACATCAGTACACACCTGACCAAAACTATTCATACGTCATGGTAAATAACCTTCTGCATTATATAGATCCTGATAAAAGAGAACACTTTTTTAGCCGACTTAATGAAATCACCGAGGATCAAGGTATCATCACGATTATATCTCCGCTGCAAAAAGCAAAACATGGACAGCAGTTTTCAAGTGCATTTAACAGCTTTTTTATGACATTTGATAACTTGTATCCAATTCCTTCTGAGGAAGAGCTTAATCTTATTGCGGAGAAAACAGGGTTCCGCTCAGAAAAACCCGTACCGATTATCAGAGAAGGCGGATGGTTTATTACAAAGTGGCAAAAGGTTTCATCGGTCTAAAATGGTTATGAACACCGAATGTTTAGTCCAGACAAAATGTGGAATAGTACATTTGTGATCAGATTTAAGATAAAAGGGAGATGTTTTCTTTGGCTAAAATTGCAACGTTAATGACGAATCAATTTGAAGATGTGGAATACACACAACCTGCAGAAGCTTTCGGGAAGGAAGGGCATGAGGTTGTGACCATAGAAAAAGAAGCAGGCAAATCAGTCACGGGAAAACAGGGAGATGCGACAGTAACGATTGACCAGTCTATTGATGACGTATCACCTTCTGATTTTGACGCACTGTTTATCCCGGGAGGTTTCTCTCCGGATTTACTAAGAGAAGACGAGCGCTTTGTCTCATTTGCCAAATCCTTTATGGATGATAAAAAGCCTGTCTTTACGATCTGTCATGGACCACAGCTGCTGATTACAGCGAAGTCACTTGAAGGCAGAACAGCAACAGGCTACAAATCAATTAAGGTTGATATGGAATATGCCGGAGTGAACTACAAGGATGAGGAAGTAGTCGTCTGCGGAAATCAGCTTGTAACGAGCCGACAGCCGGATGACATACCGGCATTTATAAGAGAATCATTAAATCTGTTGAAATAACATGAAGAACCGGGGCGCTCAGATGAGTCGCCCCGGTTTTTTGGTGAGATGGTTTTAAAAGATTTAATAATCCTCCTAAAAATTTCGTGAATTAGTCCGATATACATATATAATAAAGGTAGTTCTTTGAGATTAGAGATGGGGGATCAGTTTGAAAAAACTTAAGTGGAAATTGCTATCATTATTTTTAGTTTTAATTGTTTTAATCGGAGGATTAGCTGCATTTAATATTTACTCGATCTCATCAATAAATCAGCAGACAGAGAGAGTATTAAGTGAAGATCTTGCGCTACTGGAAATTGATCAGGAGATGAGATTTAATGTTTCCCAGCAAATCGCTTTAACGAGAGGATATGTGCTATACGGGGAGGCAGAATATAAAAATGGTTTTGAGGAGCTTGCACAAAAAAATGCAGAGTTCGCAGAAGTTCTTCAGTCTCATAATGTCAGTAATGATGTGAAGTCCGTCCTCACGATTACCCGTGTATGGGAAGACGGTATTCGGGATCGTGTGTTCAGTATGTACGATAACGGCAGGGAAGAGGACGCGAGAGTGCTATTTCGGGCGAATTTCGAACCGACTGCAAGGGGTATCATGGACAGTCTGGAAAAAGTGTCTAATGAGCGGAGCGGGATCATGAATACTTCCGCAGATCAAATCATTGAAACCGGGAATCAAACCATTTTATTAACAATAATTATAAGCGGTCTTGTAATTGTGACGGCAATCGTATTGAGTCTGGTTTCAGCTTCAAAAATTACGAAACCGATTATTTCAGTAACAAAAAGAATGAAAGCGATTGCGGCTGGTGAATTACCTGCGGCATCATTACAGACAAAAAGCAAGGACGAGGTTGGACAGCTGGTTCATACTGTCAATGAAATGAATAATCAGTTGCGGAACCTCGTATCTGATATTACGCTAGTATCTGGTTCAGTTGTAACAAAAGGCAGTCAATTATCAGAAAGCGCACAGGAAGTCAGAGAGGGAAGCAGCCAAATCGCTGTGACCATGAATGAGCTGGCTGTTGGTGCTGGTATTCAGGCAGAGGCATCGTCTTCATTAAGCACAAAAATGATTGCGTTTACAGAGCGCATACGTTCTTCAGCTGAAAAAGGGAATGAAGCACAGGAACGAGCCGAAGAGATGTATTCATACACATCATCAGGCGGAAAGAAAATGGCTGAATCTATTCATAAAGTGAACCAGATTAACGACAGTTTCAAGACTGCAATGGAACGTGTCAACGGACTCGACGATCAGACGAAAAACATTTCAAAGCTCGTTCAGGTGATCCAGGAGATTGCGGATCAGACCAATCTGCTGGCACTGAATGCTGCTATCGAATCGGCAAGGGCAGGTGAACATGGCAGAGGATTTGCGGTGGTGGCTGATGAGGTAAGAAAACTCGCTGTTCAGGTATCTGCTTCAATCACAGATATTACCTCGATTATTACAACCATTCAGCGTGAATCCAAGGAAACCGTTGAAGTACTTGGAAATGGTTATGAGCTTGTCAGCAGCGGAACAGCCCAAATGGAGGAAACAGCTGAATCTTTCGGTTTGATTGAGCAAAAAGTAAATGATGTATCAGAAAGAATGAAGGACATTGCCTCTTCATTGTACGAAATTGTGAATGGGACAGAAGAGATTAATCATGACATTGAACAAATCGCCGCAGTATCTGAGGAAGCTGCTGCAGGAATTGAAGAAACGACTGCAAACGCTGAGCAGTCAAGCGCAACGATGAATAACGTCTATCACGCATCGGTTGAGCTGATCAGTGAAGCGCAGGATCTCCAGAATACACTCGGTCATTTCAAGCTCGAAACAGCTGATCATCAGCTTGATATTTCAGAAGAACCGGGAGACGAACAAACAGAGATTGACGAATTCAATGAGGTTACAGAGGATAAAGTGTCATAAATAGGGGCTGCACAAAAAAAGCGGAGCGGATCAATTTGATCCGCTCCACTTTTTAAATTTGTTACACTTTTCTCAGATTGCCAAGCTCTTCTGCAATAGCCTGCATTTCACTCGGGCTGAATGTTTCACGTTTCATCACCATTGTATGAAGATCCCGAAGCTCTTCATACATCTCCTCATCGAAATGGGAAACCTTAATCGCACCAGCGTTAACGATGCGAAGACGTTCTTTTATTTCATTAATCATAAATTCAGCATTTTCAACGGATTTTGAATCCAGATTCATTTTGATCAGTCCTTTCAGCAGTTATCATTCATCTTTCCATGCTTTTCAGGATCTGTCAACACACGCTTTATGCTGCATTTTTTGCTTCTGCTTTTTCTTCTTTAATCTTTTGACGGATCCGTTTTGTTTCATAAGCTACGACGCCTGATAGACCGAGAAGTCCGATCAGGTTCGGGAAGGCCATTAATCCATTCATAATATCAGAGAATGCCCAAACCACGTCTAAAGAAGCAACGGCACCGATCATAACAGCGATAACGAATAATAAGCGGTAGCCAATATTGTATTTCTTTGTTCCGACAAGATACTGGAAACATTTCTCACCGTAATAAGACCAGCCAATAATAGTTGATGAAGCAAAGAAAATCAGGCCGATTGCGACAACAATTGGTCCAATGCCCCCAAGGAAATATTCAAATGAAGCAGATGTTAATGCCCCACCCTGAAGGTCGCCACTTTCATAGAGTCCGGCCATGACAATCGTGATTCCTGTAATGGAACAGATGATTAATGTATCAATCAAAACCTGCGTCATCGAAACTAGACCCTGACGTCCAGGCATGTCTGTCTTGGCAGCTGCAGCAGCGATCGGTGCTGATCCAAGTCCTGCTTCATTAGAGAATACGCCACGCGCAACACCGTAACGGATAATCGCACCGATGACACCGCCGGCAATGGCCTCGTTACCGAATGCAAGTTGGAAAATCGTCGCGAACGCACCCGGGACCATTTCAAAGTTAAGAACCATCACAATAAGTCCTGCTAATAAATAAAAAGCGGCCATAAATGGCACGAAAATAGAAGTTACTTTACCGATGCTCTTAATACCGCCAAGAATAACAAGTGCAGTAAAAACAGTAAGTACAATTCCAGTTACCCATGTCGGGATGCTGAATGTGTTCTGAACGACATCAGAAACGGAGTTCGACTGTACCATGTTCCCGATTCCGAAGGCAGCAATAGCGCCAAATAAAGCGAATAGAACGCCAAGCCATTTTTGTTTCAGTCCACGTTCCAGATAATACATCGGACCGCCTGACATTTCGCCATCTTCATCCTGTACACGGTATTTTACCGCCAGAACGGCTTCTGCATATTTTGTTGCCATTCCAAAGATTGCCGACAGCCACATCCAGAAAATAGCTCCTGGACCACCGAGCGCAACGGCAGTAGCAACACCTACAATGTTACCGGTTCCGACTGTGGCAGCCATTGCTGTCATCAGTGACTGGAAGTGTGAGATGTCACCTTTGGATTTTGTGTCCTGATTACGTGAAAAAGCAAGTTTGAGTGAATACCCGGTCAGCCCAAATTGCACGAGTCCGAGGCGGAACGTAAGATAAATCCCTGTTCCCACCAGCAGAATCAGCAGCGGCGGCCCCCAGACTAGCCCGCTGATTTCATTAAGAAAATCTGTTAAGCCTTGCATCTAACTCCCCCTTTTTCTTTTACAGGCTATAAATATGAACAAAATATGTACGCCTTACATTAAATATTCCTGAAATGAGCCCCCTATTGTCAAGGTTTTTTTCTGAACGATCAGGTTATCTCATGTTTTAAAAGAACGTCTTAAGGAAATATAAAGAAAACATTCACCTTTTCAGGAGGGACCTTATGAAACGTGTATTATTTGTGTGCCTCGGTAATATCTGCCGATCACCTATGGCTGAGGCCGTGATGCGTCAAAAAGTCGCTGAACATGACCTGACAGATAAAATCGAAGTTGCATCAGCAGGAACAGCAGGATGGCATCAGGGTAATCCGCCGCATGAAGGGACAATCCGGGTTTTGAAAGAAAACAGTATACCACATGATGGCCTCACGTCCAATCAGCTTACCCGGCAGGACCTCGAACATTATGACTACATTGTTGCGCTGGACCGGTCAGTGTCTGAGGACATTAATAAACTCGCAAGGGCGACTGAGAATAAGCCCACGTATATCCTGCTGCTGGAACTCATCGATGCAGGAACACTGGATGTCCCGGATCCATATTATACAAACAATTTTCAGGAAAGTTATGATTTAATAAATAGAGGGTGCGAAGCTCTTATTAAAAAAATTGAAGATGATCATGGAGGCGATTAAATGGCAAATAACAAACTGCCGGCAGGTATTATCATTGGTGCAATTGCAGGGGGACTGTTAAGTATGCTTGATCCCGCAACAAGAAGAAAAACTTCTTCCGCACTCGTAAAATCAAAGGAATCCATTTCATACTACAGCCGTCATCCACAGGAGCTGGCAGACCGTGCCGCTCAAAAAGCGGATCACTGGAAACAGACAGCAGAAAAAATTCAGCAGGACATCGCTTATTTATCTGAAAAATATGAGGAAGTAAAAGAAATGGTACCTCAGCTTCAGCAGATGGTATCAGAAACAAAAGATGCTTTTACTGAAGATGAGCCGCTGGAAAAAACGGCTGCTCACCCGGTACAACTTGATCAAGGGGATTCCTATCCTGAAAAAAAGACCGTATAAAGTCTGAGATAAGGAGGGACGCAATGTCTGAAACCATAAAAAGTGATGAAAAAAAAGAAACAGAATGGAAAGAAGGAGAGCAGAACCGTCATCTTGCGGATATGACTGAAGCTGTACATAGATCAGGCAGAGAAGGGAATTATCAATCATTTTCCGGATTTGTTCAGGAAGTGCTAAAACGTTTTACGCAAAGTGAAACAACCGGACTTGGTGCTCAGCTCGCCTATTTTTTCCTGTTATCCCTTTTTCCTTTGCTGATATTTGCCATGGCGCTCCTTCCTTATCTGCCAATTACGCAGCAGGATATGCTGAATATTTTTGCGCAATTTGCACCTGGTGAGACAATGACTTTAATCGAGTCTACAGTCTCAGAGGTTGCAACCGGTCAGAGCGCAGGATTGTTGTCAATTGGTCTCTTAGGAACACTGTGGTCAGCATCGAACGGAATGAATGCATTAATGCGCTCATTTAATCATGCCTATGAAGTTCACGAAACCAGACCTTTCTATATCGCAAGAGGCATGGCTGTTGTCTGGACCATTGTGATGGTTCTCATTGTCGTTGTTGCGCTTCTGCTTCCAATCTTTGGTCAACAGATTGGTGAGGTGATCTTTGCAGCCTTCGGCATGGACGAACAGTTCCTGACGATCTGGAATGCAGTACGCTTTGGCATTACGCCATTTGTATTACTCGTTGCATTCACAGGCCTCTATGCGTTCGTACCAAACGTAAGCATCCGATTTATTTCCGTGCTCCCGGGAGCAATCTTTGCAACAGTCGGCTGGCTGATCACATCCTTCCTGTTTGCATTTTATGTAGGGAATTTCGGTAATTACTCGTCAACCTACGGAAGCGTCGGGGGTATTATCGTTCTGATGATCTGGCTGTATTTATCCGGCATCATTATCATGGTCGGCGCGCAGATCAATGCCACAATGGCTGCGAAAAGAAGACATCGTACAGGATCTTAAATAATGCCGTATAGTATAAAACCGTGCCGGTTCATTCCTTCGCTTTACTTGAAATATAATCAATACGAGTGGTTGCTCTAACCACTCTAAACATTTTCAACACAGAAAAAGATGCTGACATAAATATCAGCATCTTTTTTATATCAGCTTTTTAACAGGCGCAAGCCGTTTAAGATCACCAGAATGGTACTGCCTTCATGGCCAATGACGCCCAGAGGCAGATCAACTGCCTGAAACAGATTTGAGACAACGAGAATTGTGATGACTGAAAGACTGAAAACAATATTCTGTTTGACAATGCTGTGCATTTTACGGGACAGTCTGATCGCTTCGGCAATCTTAGGTAGGTCGTTTTTAACGAGTACGACATCAGCTGTTTCAAGCGCGGCATCTGATCCTGCACCCATTGCAACACCGACAGTTGCAGTAGCAAGAGCTGGTGCATCGTTAATTCCGTCCCCGACCATGGCAATTGACTGAAATTCTGCTTTCAGCTTTTTAATTTCTTCCACTTTCATTTCTGGAAGACACTCTGCTTTATACTGGTCAACACCAGTTTCTTTCATAATGGTTCTTGCCGTTGAATCGCTGTCCCCTGTGAGCATAATGGTTCTGATACCTAAGGACTTGAGATATTTGATTGCTTCGATCGTTTGTGGACGGACCTGATCTTTCAGGGCAATATAACTGAGCACTGTTCCATTTTTCTCAATGAAAACAATGGTTTTTCCTTCAAGAGAATATTTTTCAGGAGTCCCATGGTCAAAGGTTTTTTTCAGGTCCGGTGAAAACCAGTCTGCTTTTCCAATTCTCCATTGATCCCCGTTAAAGGTTGCTTTAAGACCGAAGCCAGTTACATCTTCAACCGATTCAGGCTTTTTAAACGAGACAGCGTGCTGACGTTCTGCATAGGAAGCAATGGCCTGGGCGAGGGGATGGTTGGACTGTTTTTCAATACTTGCCACAGCTGCAACGATCTCCTGCTTATCCTGATCCTGTCGGATATACCAGTTTGTTACCTCGGGTTTCCCTTGTGTTAATGTTCCTGTTTTATCAAAAGCGATCGCTTTAATGGTAGTCAGATTCTCAAGATGGACCCCACCTTTAAAAAGAATGCCCTTCTTCGCTCCGTTTGAAATGGCGCTAAGACTCGCGGGCATAATGGAAGCAACTAACGCACAAGGGGAAGCGACCACTAATAAGACCATAGCTCTGTAGAAAGTCTCCTCATAACTCCAGCCAAAAGCCAGGTAGGGAAGAAAAAGCATGATCCCGGTAAACAATAGAACACCTTTTACATAAGTGCCTTCAAACCGTTCAATAAACAATTGGGAAGGCGGCTTTTCACTTTGTGCAGACTGAACGAGTTCAATGATTTTCTGGAACATGGTTTCATCACTTTTTTTAGTGACCTTTATTTCAATCAGTCCGGTCAGGTTCACCGTACCCGCCATAACCTGCATCTCCTTGTCTTTTGAAACCGGAATGGATTCCCCGGTAAAAGCAGCTTCATCAATTGTCGTTCTCCCACTCAGTATGATTCCATCAGCAGGTACCCTTTCACCAGGCCTGACAATGATCTGGTCCCCTGGTTCAAGCGAGTCCGCAGAAACCTTACGTTCAACGCCATTTTCGACAATCCAGGCTTCCTGCGGCTGCAGATCCATCAGGGAAGAAATCTCATTCCTGCTCTTATTCATCGTATACGTTTCAAGTGCCCCGCTTAAAGCAAAAATGAAGATCAGAATAGCGCCTTCAGTCCAGTAGCCGATGATCGCTGCACCAGTTGCAGCTGTAATCATTAGCAGTTCCACATTCAGCTTTTTATCTTTCAGTGTTGCCTGAATCCCTTCGATGGCTTTATGATACCCACCTATAACATAAGCAGATAAATAAAGAACAACAGAAAGTACGTTTAAATCTGCCCTCATCAGCAGCCAGGCAATCATGATCAGCAGCCCGCTCGTTAATGCCATGATTAATTCAATATGTCTGAGGAGCAAGGAGTGTTCATCATTTGATAGCTGAGCTGGCCTTGGTAATGCATGAGCGGTGCTTCTCATTAAACCACATCCTTTTTTAGAATTGAGAAGAAGAATCAAAATCAATTGTCCTTAAAAATAGCGAAAGCTGCTGTCACAGACAGCAGCGGAAAAACGTGGGATGTATTTGTTTACATTATTATAACACTTTTCTGAAAATTATTCTAATGTAAATAAACAAATTTTAGAAAACTAGTTGTATAGTTTTGGGAGGTCTTTAAATAGTTGTTTGATCTTATGAAAGGTTAACACTTATCTGAAGAGCTATTGGTTAAATTTAAGTACAAAAGTGCCGGGGAATTCCGTAGCTGGACATCAGGAAAAGCGGAGGCGACTCGTCCAGCCCCGACAAGCATAAGGCGAAGATGAAAAGAGGGCTGATCTTTGCCCTCGTTCAGCTTTGACTTATGACCTCGAGGGGCTAGTCGCTGGAGCTGGACAAGGGAAAGCGAAGGAATGCTCCGGCACGATTAATGAAAATATTCCTGGTTATTTTGAAGCCTGATACACTCTCTTTTTCTGAAAGGAGAAGGCAACTAAGCAGAGACAGATGGTCAGTAACAGGAAGGTGATGAAATAGAAAAAGCCATCTGTTAAAAACTCGATGATCAAGCCTCCAAGAACCGGTCCGCCTATGCTGCCAAGACTGAAGGCAATACCGCACATAATGTTTCCAGCCGGGAGAAGCTGTTTTGGCAAAAGGTCTGTCATATAGCTGATCCCAAGCGAGAAGGTTGAACCGGTTGCCATTCCAGCGATAAAAAATGCCGCGATCAAACCGACTGTTGAGTTTCCAGCCATTCCGGCAAATATAAAACTGATTGCTCCGACAAAAAGAGCAGCTAACAGCGTTTTGTGTCGGCCGATTTTGTCGCTGATCACCCCGAGCGGAAGCTGAAATACGATGGCTCCGATTGAAAAAGCCGGCAGAATATAGGCAATAGCACTAGAATCAATACCATTACGAATCGCATAAATCGGAAAGTTCCCGTGAAGAGAGGCTTCGAGAAATCCGTAGCTTAGCGGGGGCAAAAACGCGACCCATGCGTATTTCCAAACTTTCCGGAAACGTCTGATCGTGCCAAGAAAGGAAGCAGATCCGGTATCGCCCTGTTCAGGAAATTCATTTCTCAAAAGAAAAACAAAGCCCCATGTGATAAAGGTTAAAATACCCGATACAAAAAACGGAAGTGACGGGCTGATATCTATGAGAGAACTCATGGCAGGTCCTATGGCGAAACCAAGTGAGAAAAACAATCCGTAGATGGCAATGTTACGCCCACGCCTTTTTTCGCTTGAAAATGAAGTGATCCATGTCTGAGTGGACAAATGCAGCATTTGATCACCGACACCAATGAGCAGCCTGAGAACAAACCAGAACCAGAAGGACTGCCACAGTGGAAAAGCGAGTAAAGATAATCCTACTGTCATTCCACCGACTATAATCAGCGGTTTATAGCCGAACCTCCTTAAAGGAGCCTCCATTAGCGGGGAAGCGATTAATATTCCTATATAAATCCCCGTTGCATGCAGGCCGTTCATAAAGGAGGAAACACCGTCCTGCTCGAGGATAATAGCGATTAAAGGTAATAACATACCTTGAGAAAAACCTGAAATCGCAACGATTCCAACAAGGATCCAGAATCGTATAGCTGGTGAAACATACATAACCAAAACTCCTGACATCATAATTGTACTTGTATAAGCAGATCAATCGTGTTTCTGAATGCACAACGATATAATCTTACTATAATTAGTGTCAATTAAGAAGGAGCTGGATCAAATGGAATTTAAAATGAAAGAAGGCGGCTTCACGGCTGATTTTGAGTATGGTGAGCTGCACGTATCAGGAAACGAAGAATATGGATTTCGTCCTTATCAGCTGCTTGTATCTTCAGTGGCGGTTTGCAGCGGGGGAGTATTAAGAAGTGTGTTGGAGAAAATGAGAATGTCATTTTCCGATATCAATGTAAAAGCAGACGTTGAGCGAAATGAAAATGAAGCAAATCGTGTAGAAAAGATTCACCTGCATTTTGTTCTGACAGGAAAAGATCTCAATGAAGACAAAGTGAAAAAAGCGCTGGAATTAACACGCAAAAACTGTTCTATGGTTCAATCGGTGAAGGATAGTATTGAAGTCACAGAGAGCTTCGAAATTAAGGCATAACAAAAACCCGGTTTGTTCTTTTAATAAAGAATAAACCGGGTTTTTATGGTATTCGACTTTCAATTAATATCTCCATAAAATCGCACTATTTTATTTTAGCGCTTCTCATCACTCTCCTCCCGCAGGATTGTTTTGAATGATCTGAAGCAACCCTCCTTTTGATTTTCTAATGCGAGTATAGCACTTAATCTGAATTGTGTAAATATTCAGATTAAATGTTTTTTAAAATGAGGAAAAGGTCCTTGTCATTGAAAGCCGGACCGGACTCATCCTTCGCTTTCCGCGGCCGCGCGGTGAGCCAGTTAGTGCTTCGCACTAAGCTGTCTCACCTGTCGCTTCTCTGCCGCAGGAGTCTACGGATGAGTCCGGTCCTGGGGAAGTTAATACTCATTTTCTTAAGAGGATGGGTATTGACGATTGCTAATAAGGGGATGAGTCTCTTGGACAGATGTTGATAGTTTTAGTAATCATGTCAATGAAGAACAAGTTTGTGTTGATAAGGGCAGCGATGATGTCGATTGCAAAAATTCTCGAAATGTTCCTGACAAAATCAAAAAAACGACCAGCTTTTGCTGATCAGTTTTTTGAAAGGAGTGCTGTGCGTTTTGTGAAGTCGGTGTCTTTATAGTACATGTCTTTTACAAGCAGGTTTGGACCGAGACAGCTGACGGCTGGACAGTGGCAGTTGATGGAGGCTGCATCTTTAGTAGTAAGCCATTTTTCGAAAATATCAGGTAGTCTGTCTGTTTGGATATTACCGAGTGCCGGCGTGTTGTTGAAATCGGTCACGATCACGTCTCCGTCAAAGACATTTACATTAAGACGGGAGCGGCCATCCGGGTCGTTGCGGACTGTGACATTTTTTTCATTATAAAGTCTCTTAAGGAGTGCCTGGTCTTCTTCGGATGTATTGCAAGCATAAAAAGGAAGAGTCCCGAACAGCATCCATGTGTTCTTATCACGGATATCAAGCAGGTGTTCAATCGCTTCGCGTGTTTCTTTTAGCGAGAGTGTTTCAAGTGATTCTGCGAACGAGCTTGGATACATCGGATGAATCTCGTGACGTGCACATTTCATGTCATCCACAACTTCCCGGTGAATTCTTTCGATGTGTGGAAGTGTTTTTTTGTTCAACATCGTTTCAGCTGATACCATGATCCCTTCGCTGCTCAAAGCACGGCTGTTTTCGATCATTCTTGTAAACAGGGCTTCACGCTGCGCTTCAGTCGGCTTACGTTCCATCATGGCAAATCCGGTTTGCACAAATTCTTCAACCGTTCCCCAGTTGTGAGAGATATGTAATACATCCAGGTAAGGAATAATTGGATCGTAACGATGAAGATCAAGCGTCAGGTTTGAGTTGATTTGTGTTCTCACACCGCGTTCATGTGCGTAACGAAGGAGCGGAACGACAGTGTTTTCTACAGACTTCTTGGACATCATCGGCTCCCCTCCGGTAATGCTGAGCGTTCGAAGGTGTTCAATTTCATCCAGACGGCGTAAAATCATATTCATATCCAGCGTTTCCGGATCCTTGTGGGAAAGCGTATGACCCACGGCACAGTGAGCACATCTCATATTACAAAGAGTCGTTGTCGTAAACTCCACATTGGATAAAGTCAGCTTTCCGAAATCCTTTATATCTTCGTAGGCTTCCCATGGATCATAGGAAGGCGTAATCGGTTGTTTTAACGTTGTCATATCTTTTTCTTCCTTTCTTAACAAAGGTTAGTATGAAAACAAAACGCTATAATGTCAATGAACATTCATGGAAAAGTTGCACAACGAATCCGAATCCGTTACGATAATGGAGGATTTGAAAGGAGGGGCAAATATGGGTAATGCCATTCATGATAATGACTCACAGGTGCTTTATCTAAAACAGCGTTTATCGATGTTTTTGGAAGTACTTGAGTCAGTAGACCCTGAAAGTACTGATTTGGAAGACATTGATCGTATGATTCAGATGGTAGATGATTTGGAATTAAAAGTACAGCAGTTCAAGAAATCTGAGTAACTGCTTGATATGAATATGTAAAGATGACCGCATGAATGGATCACATTTGTGCGGTTTTTATGATGAAACCGGGCTGAATCCATCCTTCGCTTTCCTTTGTCTAGCTCCAACGGCTAGCCAGCTAATGCTTGGCATTACGCTGTCTCACCTGTCGCTTCACTGCCGCAGGAGTCTATGTATGGCACCTGTCCTCCTTGAGAAATATAATCTTTTTCTTTACAAATAGAATGTTCTATATAAAACCATTCAAAGCTTTGAATCTCTCTGTATGACGCGAATCAAGTTCAATTATGAGCACAACCTTCTCCGCGTCACTCTGTCTTTCTTTAAAAAAGAAATTAATGGTCACTTTATCTGAGGGGCGGGGCACATCCGCAGACTCCTGTGGCGGAAAGGGTCAGGTGAAACCGACTGTGCGAAGCGCAGGCGGGTTCACCGCCCGGCCACGGAAAGCGGAGGATGTGCCCCGCCCTGGATCCTTATAGAGTTATCAAATAAATGGGTAGAGTAGCTAAATATACTAAAAGAGTTTTCAAATATGCTCCTGCTTGACGCGAATCAAGCTCAACTAACAGCACAACCTTCTCCGCGTCACTCTGTTATTCCTTACAAAAAGAAAAATAATGGTCACTTTATCTGAGGGCCGGATTCCCCCGTAGACTCCTATGGCGGAAAGGGACAGGTGAAACCGATGTGCGCAGCACAGCGGGTTCACCGCCCGGCCATGGAAAGCGAAGGGGGAATCCGGCCCGGCTATTCATATAAAAAACCTCAATATGAAGTAACCGTTTACAATCCCCCTTTTATTCGTTAAAGCGCCGGGTTATAATGGAATCGTTGATTTTATTGGGAGGGGACTACATAGATGAATGTGCAGACGCTTGAGAACAGCTTGTATGATTTGATTGTGGAAACATCGACGAATTTGCCGAAGGATGTGCGCCGTGCGATCCGTAAAGCGAAGGAGCAGGAGAATGCCGGGACACGGGCTGCGATGAGTCTGGCGACGATTACGCAAAATATTCAGATGGCCGATGAGAAAGTGTCGCCGATCTGTCAGGATACAGGATTACCAACATTTAAAATTAAAACGCCAGTCGGAGTGAACCAGCTGGAGATCACAAAGGCGATTAAAAATGCGATGGTTAGAGCGACGAAGGATGGGAAGATGCGTCCGAACTCGGTTGATTCCATCACAGGTGAAAACAGCGGGGACAATCTTGGTGAGGGTCTTCCTGTAATTAAATATGAGCAGTGGGAAAAGGATACGATTGATATCCGCCTGATTTTAAAAGGAGGCGGATGTGAAAATAAAAATATTCAGTACAGCCTTCCTTGTGAGCTGGACGGATTAGGCCGTGCGGGTCGTGACCTGGATGGTATTCGTAAGTGTATCATGCATTCTGTGTACCAGGCGCAGGGGCAGGGCTGCAGTGCAGGCTTTATCGGTGTCGGGATTGGTGGAGACCGCTCATCAGGTTATGACCTGGCAAAAGCGCAGCTATTCCGTTCGTCTGATGATGTGAACCCGAATGAGGATTTGAGAAAGCTTGAGGAGTATGTGATGGAGCATGCCAACGAGCTCGGCATCGGCACGATGGGCTTTGGCGGTGAGACGACGCTTCTTGGTTGTAAGGTAGGAGTCATGCACAGAATTCCTGCGAGCTTTTTTGTGTCTGTTGCTTATAATTGCTGGGCATTCCGCCGTTTAGGAATTACGGTAGATGCTGTCAGCGGTGAGATTCAGGAATGGTTGTATCAGGAAGGAGATAAAATCTCGTTTGATGCAGAGCAGGCTGAAACACCAGATGAGCAGCCGGAAGTTGTGAAGCTGACAGCGCCAATTTCTGAAGAACAGATCCGCAGCTTAAAGGTTGGAGATGTTGTGCAGATCGACGGCATGATTTACACGGGCCGTGATGCGATCCATAAATATTTGAGCGATCATGATTCACCGGTTGATTTGAACGGTCAGGTTATTTACCACTGCGGACCAGTTATGCTGAAGGATGAGGAAGGCAACTGGCACGTCAAAGCAGCCGGCCCGACAACATCCATCCGTGAGGAGCCTTACCAGGGTGATATCATGAAGAAATTTGGCATCCGCGCTGTCATCGGTAAAGGCGGCATGGGTCCGAAAACGCTGAAGGCACTTGAAGAGCATGGCGGCGTTTACCTGAACGCAATTGGCGGAGCGGCACAGTATTATGCTGACTGTATTCAGGGAGTGGAAGGCGTTGACCTGATGCAGTTTGGCGTGCCGGAAGCGATGTGGCACCTGCGTGTGAAAGGTTTTACAGCGGTTGTCACCATGGATGCGCACGGAAACAGCCTGCATAAGGACGTTGACCAATCATCACTCGAAAAACTGTCACGTTTTAAAGAGCCGGTATTTAAATAATGATTTATATCAAGCACTCACTTCAGGTGGGTGCTTTTACTATGTATCGAAGCACGCGTTCCGCACATCCTGTAAATGAAAGGAGGAGGAAGATGAAAAAATCGATACTGGGAATAGTATGTGTCATGTTATGTTTGAGTATTCCTTTAACGGCAGCAGCACAGCAGGTTTATTCGTGGGGGTTTAAACGCAGTGTAAATGGTGAGCAGCCGGATGCAGGTGCTGAGTATAATGAGGTACTGAAAAAGCATGACGCCTTTTATAAAGGGTCGCCGGATGAAAAGGTTGTGTATTTTACGTTTGACAACGGCTTTGAAAATGGCCACACGGAAAAGATCCTGGATGTGCTGAAAAAAGAAAAGGTTCCAGCCACGTTCTTTTTGACAGGTCATTACTTGGAAAGTGCAGAGCCGCTTGTGAAAAGAATGGTGAAGGAAGGGCATATTATCGGGAATCATTCATGGGGACATCCGAACTTTTCGACCATTTCAGAAGAGGCGATGAAAGAGGAATGGGCGAAGGTGAAAAAGATAACCGAAGAGCTGACAGGGCAGAAGGAGATGCACTATGTGCGTCCGCCTGAAGGAGTCTTCAACGAACGTTCCCTTGAAGTAGCAACAGAGGAAGGCTACACGCATGTGTTCTGGTCGCTCGCCTGGGTGGACTGGTATCACGAAAAGCCGCGTGGCGGGGACGTTGCCTACAACGAAATCATGAAGCAGCTGCATCCCGGAGCGGTGATCCTTTTGCACACCGTTTCAAAGGATAATGCAGACGCGATTGAGCGTGTCATTAAGGATATGAAGAAGCAGGGTTATAAGTTCGAGTCACTGGATCATTTGACTGGAAAGAAGAGCTGAGTAAATGATTGAGAGCCACTCTTTGAGGGTGGCTTTTTTAAATTTGGGGGTGTAGTGCGAATTGTACTGTTCCGGTCTGTTTTTCAATCGATTCAAAAATTAATTGTTCTGTTTCAAATTTTATATGTAATGAATCAGGTTTTTATTGTATCGTTACACGTCAAAATCGGATTTTTTGTCATGTTCCCCAACTGATTTTACTCGTTCAAAGTGGCTAATTGTATCGTTTCAAAAAAGGAATGTATCGTTTCTCTATTTTCCCTCCATCCAGATGCTATACTAATTCAAAAAGGATGAATCACAGATGTGGCATGAAGAAGTAGAAATAGCAGGACCTTACGACTTCGACCGCGTACTTGAGCGGATGAGTCTCGATCCTTTAGTGAAAATGAATAAAGAAACGCGTACACTCTTTCTTCCGTTTAAAGAAGAGAAGAAGCAGGTTGTGATAATACAGTTTACCGGAACGAAAGAGAAGCCGTCTTTTCGCATTTCAGTTAAGGATCATCACGATCAAGCAGTTGCTTTTGCCAAGCATATCCTGCAAATCGACAAAGGCCTCCATCCCATTAGCGACCATTTCAAAAAAACGAATCTTGCCAGTGTATTTGAGGAGCATGCAGGAACACCGCTTGTTCTGGAGCCGTCTCCATACAGTGCCCTGTTAAAAAGTGTGATTCATCAGCAGCTGAATATGAGCTTTGCGGCTACATTGACGAAGCGGTTTGTGACGACTTTTGGTGAAGAGATCAATGGTGTGTGGTTTTATCCGGAGCCGGAAATCGTCGCTGCGATCGAACCGGAACAGCTGAGAGCGCTGCAGTTCAGTCAGCGGAAAGCCGAATACGTGATCGGGATTGGTCAAAAGGTGGTATCCGGTGAGCTCGATTTTCATGCTCTTGAAGAGAAATCAGATGAAGAAATCATCAAAGAATTAACCGCGATTCGCGGAATTGGCCCATGGACCGCGCAGAGTGTGCTATTATTTGGTTTTGGACGTATGGATATTTTTCCGATGGGTGACATTGGCATCCAGAACGCGTTGAAGAAACATTTTGAATTACAGGATAAGCCCGCAATAGAGCAGATGGTGGAGTGGCAAAAGGACTGGTCTCCTTATTTAAGCTATGCCTCCCTTTATTTGTGGCGGAGCATAGAAACAGGGAAGTGACGGAATGAAACAGATCGATATACAGGTAAAGCAGGAATTTCCGCTGACGATTAAGCGTCTCGGAATAAATGGAGAAGGTGTCGGTTATTTCAAAAAGCAGGTTGTGTTCGTACCGGGTGCGCTGCCTGGCGAAGAAATTGTCGCTGAAGTAACGGATGTCAGACCAAATTTTGCCCAGGCAAAAATCAAGACGATCAGAAAACCTTCACCGGATCGCGTGGAAGCACCATGTCCGGTTTATGAAGCATGTGGAGGCTGTCAACTGCAGCATGTCACATATGAGCAGCAGCTTGCGTTTAAAAAAGACCTCATCCATCAGGCGATTGAGCGTCATGCAAAGGACTTGTTGGACGTTCCGGTTAAAAACACGATTGACATGGAAGATCCGTGGCACTACCGGAATAAGAGTCAGTTCCAGACAGAGAAAAAGGGGAAGAAGGTCGTGGCTGGTCTTTACAGCATGAATTCCCATCAGCTCGTGGATATTAAGGAATGTATCGTGCAGCGCAAGGAAACGAATAAAGCAACGCAGGTTGTGAGAAAGCAGCTTGAAAAGCTTGAGATTCCAATTTATAACGAGCGTACGAAAAACGGTGTCATCAGAACGATTGTTACACGGGTTGGCGTTGAAACGGGTGAGGTGCAAATCGTGCTGGTGACAGCAACAGACGACCTGCCTCATAAAGACAAGCTGATCCGCAACCTTGAGACGAAAATGCCTGAAGTGAAGTCGATTATGCAAAATGTTAATCCATCTTCAACGTCAGTCATTTTCGGTAAGAAAACGATCCTGCTGTCAGGGAAAGAAACGATTGCTGAAAAGATGAATGAATTTACGTATCACCTTTCAGCGCGTGCGTTTTTCCAGCTGAATCCGACGCAGACGATCAAGCTGTACGATGAAGTAAAAAAAGCAGCGGACATGACAGGTAAAGAAAAGCTCGTTGACGCTTACTGCGGTTCAGGCACAATCGGACTCTGGTTATCAAAAGGAGCATCAGAGATCCGCGGCATGGATGTGGTGAAGGAATCTATTCTTGACGCCAGAAGAAACGCAGAACAGCATGGCGTAAAAAACTTTGATTACCAGACAGGTACAGCAGAGGAATGGATGTTCAAATGGCAAAAAGACGGCTTTAAGCCTGACGTCGTTGTTGTCGACCCACCAAGAACAGGTCTTGATGAAAAGCTGATCAGTACCATTCTTGCTGTGAAGCCGAAAACTTTTGTTTACACATCCTGCAACCCGTCAACACTTGCAAAGGATTTAAAGCTATTATCTAAAGCGTATAAAGTGGAATATATTCAGCCGGTTGATATGTTCCCGCAGACGAGTCAGGTTGAGAGTGTAACAAAGCTTGTGTTGAAGTAAGTGATTCATTAAATCTTAATCCCCTGGACACGGGTCCAGGGGATTTTCTTGTTCACCATAAAAGAGATTGAGAGAAAAAGTAGACACAAATGGAAGGTCTTGTTCATACTTAATTCAGATGATGTTATATCAAACTTAAGTCGATTCACGAATTTTACATAAACCAAAACACACCATACTTTAACAACCAAAATAACTTCAACGAAACGGAGTGACATCAATGCCTTTTACCATCGTCAGACAGGACATTACAAAGCTGAAAGTGGATGCGATTGTGAATGCTGCCAATACGGCGCTGCAAATGGGTGGCGGGGTTTGCGGGGCGATTTTTAAAGCGGCTGGATCGTCAGCGCTTCAGGCTGCCTGTGATCAGCTCGCTCCAATCAAAACGGGTGAGGCTGTGATCACGCCGGGCTTTGAACTGCCGGCAAGGTTTATTATCCATGCGGCAGGCCCTGTATATAAGGAATCTGAGAAAAAGCAGAGTGAACAGCACCTGCGGCATGCTTACTTTAATTCACTGGAGCTTGCAGTCCAAAATGGGTGTGAAAGCATTGCGTTTCCGCTTATTTCAAGCGGTATTTACGGTTATCCGAAGGGTGAGGCGCTAAAGGTGGCAACGGCTTCTATTCAGGATTTTCTTATGGATCATGAACTGGATGTCACGCTCGCTGTGTTTGATAAGTCGGCGTTTACGATCAGCAGTGAGCTGATGGGTGAGGTCGACAGCTATATCGATGAACATTATGTTGAGGAATACACCACTTCAAAACGCAGGCTGCTTAAGCTGGAACAGCAGTCTATTTATGAAATGGAGGATAGGCTGGAAGACAAGGAAATTCAGTTTAACAGCGCGATGCCGATTGATGAATGGGTTGAGAATCTGGATGAGCCGTTTTCGGTTGCGCTGCTTAAAAAAATTGATGAAAAGAAGAAAACGGATGTAGAGGTTTATAAGCGTGCGAACATTGACCGAAAGCTGTTTTCAAAGATCAGGACCGGCAAAGGATATGTGCCAAGCAAGAAAACGGTCATCGCACTCGCAGTAGCGCTTGAACTTTCCCTGGACGAAACAAATGATCTCCTGAAAAAGGCGGGTTACGCATTATCCCACAGCCATAAATTCGATGTCATTATTGAGTACTTTATCACCAGCGGTAAGTACGATATTTTTGAGATTAATGAGGTGCTGTTTAAATACGACCAGGCACTTTTAGGCAGCTGAACACTTCACTTATCAATGTCGCTTTTAAAGCGACCGCTCATTTTTAAAAACCCGGTATCCTTAAGTCATCACAAAGCTTAAGGAGGACACAGTAATGAAAAAGGGATTAACTGAATTAGTTTTTATCATGGATAAGAGCGGGTCAATGAGCGGCCTCGAAAAAGATACGATTGGCGGCTACAATGCGATGCTTCATAAGCAGCGGAAGGTAGAGGGGGAGTGCCGTCTGACGACTGTGCTGTTTAATGACGGTTATGAGCTGCTTCATGATCGGAAGGATATCAGACAGGCACATGAAATAACGGAAAAGGAATACAGGGTAGGCGGGTCAACAGCATTGCTGGATGCCATTGGCCGGACGATTGACACGATTAGTGTTTCACAAAAATACGCGGCCGATCATGAGCGTGCTGAAAACGTCTTGTTTGTCATCATCACAGATGGCGAGGAAAACAGCAGCCGGGAATATTCTTCTGCAAAGGTGAAGGCGCAAATTGAATGGCATAAGGAGAAAGAAGGCTGGGAATTTATTTTTCTTGGTGCCAATATTGATGCCGTCCAGACAGCCGGCTGTTACGGTATCGCGCCGGAGCGGGCAGTTGATTATCTCGCTGACAGTGAGGGGACGGAGCTGAATTTTAAGGTCATGGACCAGACGGTTACCTCTTTTCGACAGGCTGGAAAGGTTGAAGCATCAAGCTTTGAGGATATCCAAAAGGATGTCAAAAATAGAGGAGACCGGAAGTGATAGGCGGGCCAATTTGTTTGAACTGTATAGAAATCGGATAAAAACAAATAGTGATGATAAAAGAGCCTGTCATTTATAGGCTCTTTTTTCTTTGAAAAGGTTGCCGTGAAGCGGATCGAAAACGCTTCAATACCCACATGTGTCGTGCGGTTTGATAAAATAAACAAGAGAAGCATGATGACACAGGTTAACATTGTAACCAGACTTGTATCGGAACGAACTGATACCTGCTGGAAGAGGAGGAATCGCATTGAGTATAAAGACCGAACAGGACGTTCTTGATTTGATTCAGAAACAGAAAACATTTTTTCACAGCGGTGTTACGAGAGACGTATCTTTTCGCATTAACCAGTTGAAAAGACTGCAGGATGCGATCAAAGAAAATGAACAGAAGATCCTGGATGCACTGAAAAAGGATCTTGGTAAAAATGAATTTGAAGCGTATGTGACTGAAATCGGGTTCACGTTGAAGAGTATTAAATCGATGATTAAAAACGTGAAGTCATGGTCCAAAACCGAAAAGGTAAAAACGCCGGTATTTCAGATGCCATCAAAAAGCTTTATTGTAAAAGAGCCGTATGGCAGTGTGCTCATCATTGGTCCGTTTAACTATCCGTTTCAGCTGTTGATTGAACCGCTGATCGGCGCAATGGCTGCCGGGAATTGTACGGTGCTGAAGCCTTCTGAAAGTACACCTGAAACCTCAGCAGTAGTAAGAGATATGGTGAGAGAGCACTTTGATCCGGCTTACATCACAGTTGTAGAGGGAGAAAAGGAAGAAACCTCCCTGTTGATCAATGCACCGTTTGATTATCTGTTTTTCACGGGCAGTGTGCCGGTTGGGAAAATCGTGATGGAGGCTGCTTCTAAAAACCTTGTACCCCATACGCTGGAGCTCGGCGGGAAAAGTCCTGTCATTATTGATGAGACGGCTGACCTTGAGAAAGCGGCACGCCGCATTATGTGGGGCAAACTGATTAATGCCGGACAGACGTGTATTGCACCGGATTATCTGGTGGTCCATGAGAGCGTGAAGAATGAGCTTGTGGAAAAGATGAAGCAGACTGTAAAGGAATTTTACGGTGAACAGATTCAGCAGAATCCGGAGTACGGGCGCATCGTGAATGAGAAACATTTTGACCGCCTCAAGGACATTCTTGAAAAAGACAGTGAAGCGATTGTCTACGGTGGTAACCATGACCGTTCGGATAAATTTATTGAGCCGACGATCCTTGATCAGGCAGACTGGTCATTTGCTGCGATGCAGGATGAGATTTTCGGTCCGATTCTACCCGTTTTAACGTATACGGATTTGAACGCTACAATTGAAATGATCAACAAACATCCAAAACCGCTTGCACTGTACGTATTTACGGAAAACAGCCGTACTGAAAATGAAGTGCTGTCACGTATTTCATTTGGCGGCGGATGTGTCAATGATACGCTGAGCCATGTATCCAATGAATATCTGCCGTTTGGCGGCGTGGGTCATTCTGGTGTGAATGCGTATCACGGAAAGCACAGCTTTGATACATTTACACACCGAAAGAGCATGATGAAAAAGAGTACGAAAGTTGATGTTAAGCTCGCTTTCCCTCCGTATAAAACAAGTCTTGATACAATTAAGAAACTGTTAGGATAAACAATCAGGCTGGAACAACTCGCTCTCGTCAGCGCAGGTTCCAGCCTTTTTCTAAATGGGGGTGGGGAAGTGAAAGCGTATATTGCGCAGTGGCTGGGATTGAACGAAAACCGGATTAAGCCGACGATTGGCGGTTACCAGAATCATGTCTACAAAGTTGAGCATGAGGGAAAGCCGCGCATCATCAGGCTGAGGCCACAAAGTCAACGTACAAAAAAAGAGATCAAAGAAGAACTGACTTTTATCCGTTTATTAAATGAACATAGCGTAAATGCGGCTGCACCAGTGCTGTTGAATGGTACTTTCATTCATGAACTTCGTATAGAGGATAAAGTCTATCATGCTGTCCTTTTTGAAAGGGCACCAGGGACACTGATGAGAGTCCTCGATAAAAGCTGGAACGATGACTTTTTCAGAAAGTGGGGGGCTTACATCGGCAGCATGCACCTTGTCTCTGATCAGATGAAGTCAGAAACGCTCCATCGTAGAAAGAGAACTGTCAGGGAACCGGATCCGGAGAACATCCTGTCAAAACTGCCGGAGGAATTTCGGGCATGGACATCAGAAAACCTGAAGCAGTTCACACAGACCCCGACTTCAAAGGAAACATACGGATTCATTCATCATGATTTTCACCAGGGGAATTTATTCGTTGATCGGGACTCCTTCACCGCCTTTGACTTTGATGATGCGATGATGGACTGGAAAATGTATGATCTCGCCGTCACCTTCTATCATGCGATCTGGCAGGGGAAATCGTTCCGTCCGGAGGAAAAAGGTTTGCCAAAACGATTGTATGAGGGACTTTTAAACGGATACGTTTCCGTTCATCCGCTGACTGATGAGATGGTCAGTCAGATGGAGCCTGCACTTGCGATCCGGGATGCATTTTTATATCCGGTCTTTTCGGAAAAATGGACGATGACAGACTGGCAGAAGACATTTTTAGCGGATATGGAAAACAGGCTGAGAGATGGGATACCATATATAGAAGAGAAAGAATACAAATAGCCCTGAGGTTAAGACTTGACCTCAGGGCTGGACGTTTATTTGTCATAAATCTCGCGCAGTGCATCATGCAGCAACGGGTATTTGAAGGTGAAGCCATGCTCCTCCAGTACCTTCGGCAGTACCTTTTGTCCTTCCAGTACAAGCGCACTTTTATCGCCGAGTGCAAGCTTCAGGGCAAATCCCGGAACCGGCATCCAGTGCGGGCGGTTTAACACCTTCCCAACCGTTTCACCGAATTCCTTCATCCGCATCGGGTTTGGAGCGGTCACGTTAAACGGCCCTTCAAGCTTTTCGTTTTCAATCGCAAACAGCACAGCGCGGGCAACATCCTCGTGGTGGATCCAAGACAGCCACTGTCTGCCGCTTCCAACCGTACCCCCGGCCATCATTTTATAAGGAAGAACGATATTCGGCAGCGCACCATCCTCTTTTCCTAAAATAATGCCAAAGCGTGCGCACGCAACCCGGACGCCTTCATCTTCCGCCAAAAGGGCTTTACGTTCCCAGTCAATGACGGTTTCGGCCAGAAAGTCTGTACCGCGTTCCTCGGACTTTTCTGTGTAGATTTTCGTTTCGGAAGCTGGATAACAGCCAATCGCGCTGGCGTTGATAAGTACGGAAGGAGGCTGATCCATGGAGCGGATGATTCGTAAAATCTCATCTGTCGCTTCCATCCGGCTGTCATAAATCTTCTGCTTCTGTTCCTCATTCCATCTGCCGTTATTGATTGATTCCCCGGCAAGGTTGACGATGGCGTGAATTTCCGGCAGTCCTTCTTCAGGTTTTGCACCGTCAGCCAGCCACTTCACATAAGTAACATTTGCTTTAGCCGGCTTATCCGGATTTCTTGTTAAAATAAATACTTTATGACCTTCATCTGTTAATAAGCGGGTTAGCGATCTCCCTGCAAAACCCGTTCCTCCACTGACAAGAATATTCATCGGGCATCCCTCCACATTTATCTACTCTACTATTTCCCTCTTTCTCTTATTAAAACCTTCTTTAAATGTGTTACAGTTTGAAAAGGAGGTGCTGTTCATGCCGGTTATCACGAAAATCACCAGACAGAAACGCAATGAAGAACGGTACAATATTTTTCTTGACGGTGTCTACGCATTCAGTGTGGATGAAGCAGTCCTTGTTCAGTATCAGCTGCAGAAAAATAAAGAGCTGACTGACTTTGATATCGGTGAAATTGAATATGAGGATGAAGTGCGTAAAGGCTTCAATAAAGCGCTTGTATACTTAAGCTACCGGATGCGTTCTGAAAAGGAAATCGAGGATCACCTGAAGGAGCAGGAGATGGGTGATGCTGCGATCAGTGAAACATTGCACAAGCTCAGACATTACGGCTATGTAAATGATCAGTCCTTTGCCCAGGCTTACTATAATACCCAGATCAATACAACGGATAAAGGGCCGATTCAAATAAAAAACGGATTGCGCGAAAAAGGTGTATCCAACGACATTATTGAGTCAATCATCAGCGAAACGCCCGAAGAAGAATGGAACGACCGCGCGATTGGCATCATGGAAAAGGTCGTGAAGAAAAACCAAAAGCTTTCCCCGCTTCAGATTAAAAAGAAAACGCAGGACACACTCAGCCGAAAAGGCTACAGCGGACAAACCGTTGCTTTTGTGCTGGCAAACCTGACCATCGAGCGGGACGAAGAGGACCAGAAGGCAGCCGTCCTCACCCAGGCCAAGAAAGCCCACAACAAATACAGCCGTAAATTCGAAGGCTTCGAATACGAACAAAAAATGAAGCAGACCCTTTACCGTAAAGGGTTTTCAATGGATGAGATCGAGTGGGCGATTGGGGAGTTGAATGATAACGAGGATATGGATTAGATGAAAATAGACCACACCCATCGCTTTGTTGCGAGCAATAGGTGTGGTCTGTTTTGTTTTAAGAAAAGGTTAGGTCATATGGCCTGATTTTGCGAAGCCCGGGCAAAATTTTGTGAACCGCTGCCCGGATACTTTGAAACACATCGATTATTTTACGGACCAGCCACGAAATCTTGAGAACGTCAGCCGAAATCCTGCGAACCAGCCAGGCTCTCATCCTAACTCCTAACTCCGCCCGTCAAACTTCAATCTCATCCTCATCCCACATCCGCTTAACAATCACTTCGGCGACTTCCTTCGGTGAGCGCATCTTCCCCGGATTTTTCACGTGATCCGACTCATCCCAAAACGGTGTATTCATTCCACCCATATAGGCACGGACAACGCGAATGCCAGCTGGCTCAACTTCTTTTGCTAGGCTTTCCGAGAATCCGCGAAAAGCAAATTTTGATGCCACGTAGCCTGATTCATTTACTTTACCGCGTAAGGCAGCAGTGGAAAGAATATTTAAAAACGTACCTTTTCCGGCGGCTTTCATCTCCGGTAAAAGGACCTTCGTCAGCAGCATCGGCCCCTTGACGTTCGTCTTAAACATTTCATCCCATTCATCCGGTTGTGCTTCATTGAGTGGGCCAAAATGACCGACCCCTGCATTGTTGACAACGAGCTCAACGGGAAGGAGGTCTTGTGACTTCAACTGTTTATAAAGTTTCTCGAGATCCTCTTCTTTTGTAATATCGCATCGTATCGCAGTCCCGCTGATCTCCGCAGAAACTTCGTTTAGCAGCGCTGCACGTCTGCCGACAAGTACAATATGATAATCATTGCTTAACAGCTTTGCGAGTTCTTTTCCAAGGCCTGTTCCGGCACCTGTGATGATGGCAGTTGGCTTCATGTAACATCCCACTTTCAATAGATAATCTTTTCTGCTTGAGTCTAACATATCTGACGGTTTGTTTCGCTGATACTTTCGTTTATACTTTGAATGAGGTGTTGAATCATGACAACAGAAAAACGCTACAGTACAATGACTGAGCAGGAATTAAAACAGGAAATTGCCACATTAAAAGAAAAGGCGCGTAAAGCTGAACAGCTGGGGATCGTCAATGAATTTGCTGTGCTTGAACGTAAGGCGATTATGGCAGAAGCCTATTTATTAAACCCGAAAGATTTTAAAAAGGGAACGGTTTATGCGATTAAGCACGATCCGGGTGTGTATTTTAAAATAGATTATCTGAATGGTGTGTTTGCCTGGGGGTACCGTCTTGGCGGCGAGAAGGAGCTTGAGGCACTTCCGATTTCGTTATTGGAGCAGTCATCGAAAGGAGGAGAAGCCTGATGGATCATCAAAGAGATGAACTCATCCAATTATTGCGCTCGAAAGATACAAATATTTCATACGAAAAAGCAGGCATGCTGATTGATCTGCTGAAAGAGGATTTCGAGGCAACTTACGCTAAAGCGGGATATGAATATCAGGGACAGGAAATGGCTCAGCGCGTGGTGGAACAATGGATTCAAAGCTATGGGGGAAGAATTCATGAAATTGCGGCGATGAACGAAAGGTATGCGGCCATTCTAAGCGGCGATGATGATGTAAAGCAGTAAATATCACAATGAAAAAGGGGCCTCCATCGCTGGAATGCCCCTTTGGTTATTCGTTAGGAAGAAAATCGAGTTTCTTCTGTAACTTTTCTTCACTGAAGATCCAGCCGGTGTAAGAGCTTAGAATAGCAAACTCTTTGTCCATTTGGACAACGGCTACAAATGGATAGTGGTCGTTACTGCGGTATCTCAGGTCAATAAAACGCACTTCATACTGATCATCGCTTTCAACGAGCTCCCAGCGGTACAGTGGTGAGAACGACAGAAAAGCTGAAACATTTTTATCCGTTTTTGCTTTAGCAAAAATCTCATTGTCCGGAACGGATTTACGCTTAAACTTATCATAAATCGTAACAGAACGTCCGTAGGCTCTCCCTACATAAAAATGTTCCTTTGTTTCGGCCGCAATACGCCACTGATAGAACCGGATCGTTGGCGCAATGATCACGTTTTCTGCATCCGGAATCCGTTTTCTGATTGAAGATCGGACAGCTGACTGGAGCATAAACCTGATGACATAGTAGCCGGCGATAATGGCGTACATGATCAGAAATGTCGGGACCGGATCAGCGCCGAATCCCCAGATCATGAGGCCGATTACATGAATACCAAAGATAATCGGATCAAACGTATTGATCACACCAAGTGCAACCCATTTAGAAGAAAATGGACGTAAAGCCTGGGTGCCATAGCTGTTAAAAATATCGACAAACACATGAAGAAAAACAGCTAAAAATGTCCAGAGCCAAAGGTGAAGCAGGTTGGCTTCCGGGAAAAACGGATAAATCGCTGCCGTAATGGCAATCGGCCAGAGCATAACAGCCGGAATGGAGTGTGTGATTCCTCTATGGTGCCGGATATAAACAGCATTGTTTCGAAGTTTCAAAACTGTATCTGCGTCCGGTGCCTGAGATCCTATGACAACGGCGATCAGAACGCTTTGTGCTGTTGCGGGGTCATTTGCGACGACAGGATCAATCGCTGCAAGTCCGCCGATTGCAAACCCCATGACGATATGGGTTCCTGTATCCAAGACAACCCCTCCCTTCCTGATGTAAAGTCTATGTTTTCATTATTATTGCTCATATCGGACTGATCTTGCAATAAGAAATCGGTCTGTTTTTCGCAGATGTGCCCGGGGTATATGGGACATCGCTTCTAGAATAAGCCCAGTCCCAATACTTATATTCCCCCATATAACGTGAACTAACATAAAGGATGGATAATTGTGAATGAAGAACTAAAAAACCAGCTGCATAAAACAGACGTTGCCCAGTTTCAGACTAATCTGATCGGATGGTTTGAAAAAGAAATGCGTGACCTGCCGTGGCGTGAGAATCAGGACCCTTACCGTGTCTGGGTTTCTGAAATTATGCTGCAGCAAACGAGAGTGGATACCGTCATCCCTTATTTTAACCGGTTCATGGAACAATTTCCTACTGTTCAGGCCTTGGCAGAAGCGCCGGAGGAAAAGGTGTTAAAGGCATGGGAAGGGCTTGGGTATTATTCCAGAGCCCGTAACCTTCAGGCTGCTGTCAGAGAAGTTCATGAAAATTATGCAGGTGTGGTTCCTGATACGCCTGAAGCAATCTCAACATTAAAGGGAGTAGGACCATATACAGCCGGTGCCGTACTCAGTATTGCCTATAACCGTCCCGAGCCTGCGGTAGATGGAAATGTAATGAGGGTGTTATCCAGAATACTATCTATTTGGGACGATATCGCAAAACCTTCCACAAGAAAAATCTTTGAACAGGCAGTGAGACACTTAATTTCAAAAGATAACCCGTCTTACTTTAACCAGGCGATGATGGAGCTCGGCGCGATTGTCTGTACGCCAACGTCGCCATCATGCCTGTTATGTCCGGTTCAGGAACATTGTGAAGCATTCAGGCAGGGAACCCAGCGAGAGCTGCCGGTAAAAACGAAAAAGAAATCATCAAAAGTCATTGAGCTTCTGACTGCCATCGTTCAAAATGAAAAGGGTGAGGTACTGGTGACACAGCGTCCGGAGCAGGGACTGCTTGCAAACCTGTGGGAGTTCCCAAGCTTTGAAAAGCTGCCTGAATCAGAAACGGCTCAGCAAACCGTACAATTCCTTCATTCGGATTTTTACATTGAAGCAGAAGTCAAGGACACGGAATGGATGAAGCAGGATCACATTTTTACGCACCTGGTTTGGAAAATGAATGTGGTTACAGCGGAATCACTCATTCCACAAACCACACTTCCTGAAAAAACTGAGTGGGCCTCATTAGAGAGGATTCACGAACTGGCGATGCCGGTTTCACACAGAAAGATAGCAAATGAATGGATAAAACGTCACAAGGAGAGAGACAAATGACTAATAAAGTAGCGTTAGTAACGGGAAGCAGCCGTGGAGTAGGAAAAGCAACAGCCATTGCACTGGCTAAAGAAGGATACGACATTGTCATTAACTACGCACGCAGTAAAGGAGCGGCGCAGGAAACAGCTGCTGAAATTGAAGCGCTTGGCCGCAAAGTGCTGATTGTTCGAGCAAATGTTGGAGATAACGAAAAGATCAAGCAAATGTTTGAACAGATCAAAGACCATTTCGGAAGACTTGATGTATTCATCAATAATGCTGCATCCGGTGTACTCCGCCCCGCGATGGAGCTTGAGGAATCTCACTGGAACTGGACAATGAATATTAACAGTAAGGCACTGCTGTTCTGTGCTCAGGAAGCGGTCAAGCTGATGCCGGAAGAAGGCGGAAAAATCGTCAGCATTTCTTCGCTCGGATCGATCCGCTACCTCGACAATTACACGACAGTCGGCGTTTCTAAAGCCGCGCTCGAAGCCTTAACACGTTACCTTGCTGTAGAACTTGCGCCAAAGAAAATTGTGGTAAATGCCGTTTCAGGCGGTGCGATTGATACAGAAGCACTGACTCATTTTCCGAATCGAGAAGAGCTGCTTGAAGATGCGAGAAGCAAAACACCTGCAGGCCGTATGGTAGAAATCGATGACATCGTCAAGACCATTAAATTCCTCGTATCAGACGATTCATCGATGATTTGCGGCCAGACCATCATCGTGGATGGCGGCCGTTCACTGCTCGTGTAAATCATGAATAATTCTCACCCGAAACGGTCATATTAATGTTCGTGGAGGTGAGAAAACCATGAAAAAGCAAACAAACAAAACACAAACAGGTACAAACGTTGAAGAAGTACAAAAGCAAAATGCTGCTGGACAATACGGTGCTGAATTTGCATCAGAAACAAATGCTGCAGAAGTAAAAAGACAAAACCAGCAATCAGAAAGCAAAAAGAACCAGCCTGCAAACAACAAGCAATCACGCTAACATCAAAAGAAGCTGACAGTCACTCACTGTCAGCTTCTTTTTAGTACTTTGCAGTCTCAAAACACAGTCGCTTCTTATGTCGAACACTCTCCGTCATCCGACAAAACTAGTCAAAGGGATTCGAAATCAAAAGTGGAATCACTTATACTCAGGAGGGATTTCACCATGAACTTATTCAAAGAAAAAGTACATCAGCAAATGGAAATCGCAGAGGAGCTTCTTTATCTGTACGCTGAAAAAGAAAAGAAGAAAAAAATGATGGATTTTTTAGCGTCGATGAACATTGAGGAATCTGCTGAACATATTGGCTACCAGCTGAGAGAGCTTGATCAGAAACTCAAACACGTGCAGGAAATGTTTGATAAAAGAATGAACGAAGTAATCGAGTCATACCACACCAAACCTGATTTGTGACTAAGAAAGATCATCCTTTAAACTTAAAAAAACCGGGCAGGACATATCCTCCGCTTTCCGTGGCCGGGCGGTGAACCCCTTGTGCTCCGCACAATGGTTTCACCTGACCCTTTCCGCCACAGGAGTCTCCGGATATGTCCTGCCCTATTGATTGTGAATGACCAGCTGATTTTACACAGACTATAGTGATGGCTTGTTCAGATTAAAATCAACTTATAAACAACTAGTTAACCCTCATTAAAATCCATGTAGTTCTTGGTATCAGTTGTTGAACTTTCAATGATTTATTAACCAGCTTTATCTTGAGCATGTTTTTCACACTCTTTTGACTAAATAAATTCTAAGAACTACTTAGAATTGGTTCACCGGTCGAGAATTCATCAGAGGGCTTGACTCACCCGAAGACTCCTGCGGCAGTGAAGCGACAGGTGAGACAGTGTAGTGCGGAGCACTAGCTGGCTCACCGCGCGGCCATGGAAAAGCGGAGGCGGGTGTTTAGGGACGTACAAACTGGACCGGTCCCGACGGAGATAAAGGAAACACAGCGAACATAGTGAGCTGATGTTGACTTATCGGACGAGGGGACGGGAAGTTTGCTAGTCCCTGCCCGTCGGAGCTAGACAAAGGAAAGCGAAGGGTGAGTCAAGCCCGGTTTTATCTTCAATACTCAAAAGAGTCACCCGTATTCGTCCGGGTGGCTCTTTTATTATGAAAAGGGTATAATGGGACAATACATACATGAGCGGACCTGTATACAGTACAGGAAAATGTAAATCACGCAGTTAAAGGCAGGAGATGGAGGATGACGCTACCAGTTGAAGGGCAAAGTATTCAAATTCACAGCTATAAGCATGATGGACTTATACACCGGGTCTGGCAGGAAACGACTGTTCTGAAAGGGACGCGTAATATTGTCATTGGCGGTAATGACCGGACGATCGTCACTGAATCGGACGGGCGAACCTGGCTGACGCGTGAACCGGCGATCTGTTATTTCCATGCTGAGCACTGGTTTAATATTATTTGTATGCTCCGTGAAGACGGGGTTTATTATTACTGCAACATAAGTTCTCCCTTCGTATTCGAAGATGGCGCTTTAAAGTACATTGATTATGACCTTGATATTAAGGTATATCCGGATATGTCCTATACACTTCTTGATGAGGATGAGTATGAGGAGCACCGTAAGCTGATGGGCTACCCGAATGTGATTGACCGCATCCTGCAGCGTAATGTGGATAAACTGATTCGCTGGATTAAGCAGAGGCGCGGACCGTTTGCGCCAGATTTCATTGATGTATGGTACAGCAGATATCTGTTTCAGAAGAGATATCGTTTAAAAGAATAATGAGTTATTTTTCCTGTTGAGCTTCAACAGGTTTTTTCATGGTTGAAAGAGAGGGATTTTGATGGATAGTATCAAAAGATATATGAAATTTGTCGCACCTTATAAATGGCAAATCATTTTCACGCTTATTATTGGTGTGATTAAGTTTGCGATTCCGCTGCTGATCCCGGTTTTAATCCAGTATGTAATTGATGATATAATCGGCGGTAATATGACAACGGATGAGAAGCTGAACCAGCTCTACTGGCTGATCGGGGGAGCCATGGTTCTGTTTGTTATCTTGAGACCGCCTGTGGAGTATTACCGTCAGTATTTTGCGCAGTGGACAAGTAATAAGATTCTATTCGATATACGCGACCAGCTGTTTTCTCATTTGCAAAAGCTGAGCTTTAAGTACTACGCCAATACGCGTGCAGGAGAAGTCATTTCCCGGGTAATAAATGATGTCGAACAGACTAAGAACTTTGTCATGACGGGTCTGATGAACCTTTGGCTTGATATTGCAACGATTTTGATAGCGGTTGCGATTATGATGTCATATGATGTAAAGCTGACGCTTGTTGCACTGATTGTGTTTCCTTTTTATGCATTTTCAGTTCAGTTTTTCTTTGGCAGGCTGCGTTCTCTTACACGCTACCGTTCACAGGCACTCGCTGAAGTTCAGGGGTATCTGCATGAACGTGTACAGGGAATGAGTGTGATTAAAAGCTTTGCCGTGGAACCGCATGAACAGAAAAATTTTGATAAGAAAAACGGCAACTTTCTTAATAAAGCCATCGATCAGACGAAGTGGAATGCAAAAGCATTTGCTGTAGTAAATACAATCACAGATATTGCGCCGCTCATCGTCATCGGCTATGCGGGCTATAATGTGATCAATGGAGACCTTTCCCTTGGTGTGATGGTCGCCTTTATTGCTTACGTCGAGCGTCTATACAATCCGTTGAGAAGACTCGTGAACAGCTCAACCACACTTGTACAGTCGATTGCCTCGATGGACCGTGTATTTGAACTCGTAGATGAAAAGTATGATGTGGATGACAAACCAAACGCCAAAGAAGTAAAAAATGTACGTGGTGACGTGTACTTTGATCATGTCTCATTTGCCTACGATGAAAATGAAGAAGAGGTATTAAAGGATATTCACCTGCACGTAAAACAGGGTGAAACCATTGCATTCGTTGGAATGAGTGGTGGAGGTAAATCAACAATTGTCAGCCTCATTCCGCGATTTTACGATGTGACGAAAGGGCGCGTACTGCTTGATGGAACGGATATCCGTGATGTTCAGGCGAGAAGCCTGCGAAACCAGATCGGAATGGTGCTGCAGGACAATATTCTGTTCAGTGAATCCGTCATGATGAATATTAAAATGGGAAATCCCGATGCATCGGATGAAGAAGTGATTGCGGCTGCGAAAGCGGCTAATGCACACGACTTTATCATGGATCTGCCTGAGGGCTACCATACAAAAGTGGGTGAACGTGGTGTGAAATTATCCGGTGGACAGAAACAGCGCGTTGCGATTGCGCGTGTCTTCCTTAAAAATCCGCCGATTCTCATTATGGATGAAGCCACGTCCGCACTTGACCTTGAGAGTGAACACCTGATTCAGGAATCCATTGAAAAACTCGCAAAAGACCGTACCACCTTTATCGTGGCACACCGGTTATCAACGATCACACATGCTGACCGTATTATCCTGATTAACCATGGGAAAATCGCCGAAAGCGGTACGCACGCACAGCTCATGCAGAAACAGGGTCTTTACTATAACCTGTTTCAGGTACAGCAGCTGGGGGATTAGAAGTCTAAAATATATTTCGTAATTAAAAAGCGATCAGATATCCATCATGTCTGATCGCTTTTTTCTAAATATTATATTAAAGTATTCTGCTGAAAATATATAATTCATTATAAAGGGCAGGAGGTATCCGTAGACTCCTGTGGCGGAAAGGGACAGGTGAACCCCTTGTGCGGAGCACAAGGGGTTCACCGCCCGGCCACCAAGAAAAGCGGAGGAGACTCGTCCAGCCCCGACAAGCATAAGGCGAAGATGAAAAGAGGGCTGATTTTCGCCCTCGTTCAGCTTTGACTTATGACCTCGAGGGGCTAGTCGCCGCAGCTAGACAAAGGAAAGCGAAGGATACCTCCTGCCCGGTTTATATCATAAAATTATTCCGCATCCCGCTCAGGTAAAACGATTTCCTTGTCGTCCTGATGGTAGGATTGCATGCTGGCAATCAGCGTGTCGAGGTGGGATAAATGCTCCTCATATTCAAGCATTGATGACAAAACGTGCAGAAGGTGGTATCCGCTGCTATCTTCTTCATCTCTTGCTTTATTAACTTCCTCCATAAAAATATCCGTCAATTCCTTATGGTTCATACACGTATGATTCAGCTGTTCATTTTCATTAACCGGCTTAATTTTACCGGCAAAACGAAGCAGCAGCTGTTCGTGATAGCTCATGAGGCAGTCAAGCTGCTCCTGGATGATCAGCTGTAAGGCTTCAGGCACGTGGCTGATATCATTTTCAAAACGGTGCAGTCGCTTCAGGATATCAAAGCTTCTGCGCATGGTGGAAATCATCTGGCGGTAGACTACAAGTTTCCTTGTTTTTGCTACGGAATTTGTTTTAATAATTCCACGTTCTTCTTTGTATAAAAGGTAAATCTGATCGATTTTTATTAAGCGCTCTTTAAATTTTTCAATATCCTTCTTTAACAGCTGGTGCTCTGTGGCACGTCGGGTACTTAATCTGATCCATTTAATCATGTCGTCTGTTGTAGTGGAAATTTTATAGAATAATTTCGTTTCATACTTAGGCGGGATGAAGATCAGGTTGACTAAGAAAGATGATAAGACCCCTAGCATAATGGCAGTAAATCGTAATAGAGCGAATGTGATGAAGTCTTCGTTCTGAACTTCCATGATGGCGATCAGTGTTACGAGTGCAAGGCCGATTGTTGTTTCGATCCGCAGTTTTAGAATAATTGTAATCGTTATAACTGCTGCAAAGCCGATCACAACGACATGATTTCCGAACAATAGAACGAAAATAACGGCAACGGCTGCACCGATGACATTCGCCTGGATATGTTCCAGTATAGAAACGAATGACCGGTATATAGTCGGCTGAACAACGAATGCTGCTGCGATTCCGGCAAATATAGGAGATGGCAGTGAGAGCAGTTCAGCTAAATACAGAGCAAGGACGATGGCAATTCCCGTCTTTAAGACGCGGGCTCCTAGCTTCATCGTAAAATTGAGTCCTTTCTTGGCGTAATTCACGTTATTATTGCCAGGAACTTGTGCCTGGCAATAGTAGTAATATACATTGGATAGATGTGGACTGCAAGAGAAATTATCAAGAATTTTTTATGATGAAAAAGGAGGCGTTTTCACTGGGAAAACACCTCTTTTATTCGAGCAAAGCTTAAGGATTGTGCAGGAAACATCCATATATATTTTCTGTAATTCACCGAATTGTGGTTTTATACAATTCAAAGGGACTGACTCATCCGTAAACATCGGAGCGAAGGATGAGTCAGTCCCGGTTTTTCTTTCTCACAATTCATAGGTGATTTATAGTTTTGAAAAAGCGTAATCTACGGCTTTTAGTGTTTGTTCAATATCTTGTTCCGTGTGTTCAGTGGTAAGAAACCAGGCTTCGTATTTGGATGGGGCAAGGTTGATTCCCTGTTCGAGCATGAGTTTGAAGAAGCGTGCGAAGGTTTCGCCATCGGTTGCTTCGGCCTGTTCGTAGTTAACAACCTTTTCATCCGTGAAGTAGATGGTCAGTGCACCTTTTAATCGGTTGATGGTAATGGTCACATCATGTTTTTTGGCAGAAGAGAGAATGCCTTCTTCAAGAATAGCCCCGAGGCGGTCCATTTCTTCGTAAACGCCAGGCTGTTTTAATACTTCAAGGCAGGCAATACCGGCCTGGATGGAAGCAGGATTTCCGGCCATTGTTCCGGCCTGATAAGCAGGTCCAAGCGGTGCGATCTGTTCCATAATGTCTACGCGTCCGCCATAAGCGCCGATCGGAAGGCCGCCGCCGATGATTTTGCCCATTGCGGTTAAGTCCGGTTTTACATTTAACAGATCCTGTGCACCGCCATACATAAAGCGGAATGCTGTAATGACTTCATCGTAAATGACAAGTGAGCCAGCTTTGTGTGCGAGCTCATTAATCTGCTCAAGAAACCCTTCTTTTGGTTCAACAATGCCGAAGTTTCCGACAATCGGTTCAACGAGAACACCGGCGATTTCATCTCCCCATTTATCAAGCGCTTCTTTAAATGGCTCAATTTCATTAAATGGAACGGTAATCACTTCGCTTGCAATGTTTTTTGTCACACCTGCTGAATCAGGCGTTCCTAAAGTAGAAGGACCGGATCCGGCAGCTACAAGTACAAGGTCAGAGTGCCCGTGATAGCAGCCTGCAAATTTAATGATTTTATCTCGTCCGGTATAAGCGCGTGCCACCCGGATTGTCGTCATAACCGCTTCCGTTCCGGAGTTGACGAAACGGACTTTTTCCATTGCGGGCATTGCTTCCTTCAGCATCTTGGCGAATGTCACTTCATGTTCAGTCGGCGTTCCGTAAAGAATCCCATTTTCAGCGGCGTGCTGAATCGCTTTTGTAATATGAGGGTGGGCATGACCGGTAATAATCGGTCCGTATGCTGCCAGATAATCTATGTATTTATTTCCGTCGACATCCCAGAAATAAGCGCCTTTTCCGCGCGCCATTGCAACAGGCGAGCCCCCTCCAACAGCTTTATAAGAACGGGACGGGCTGTTCACGCCCCCAACGATATGTTTAAGTGCTTCCTGATGAAGCTTTTCTGATTGTGTATGGTTCATCTGTATTTCCTCCCAGTCATTGCGTCTCCCGTATTGTAATATGCTGAATAATAATCTGCAAACGGAGGGATTTTACAGATGGGAATGCTGATACTGACTTTGGTTACTCTGATCATGGCTCTTTCTGTAAGAGTTTTGCTTACACTGCCGTGGGAAGGGTATATTTTTTCACTGAAAAACTTTCTGCATCTCTCTTATGTATACGGTGTTCTGTTATTAGGATTTGCTTCAATTTATACCATATTGGTCATAGAGGGGATTGAAGCAGCTGTACCGGTAGAGGAAGAGGGCTTCTGGCCACTCTTTTTATTAATGCTTTATTTCAGCGCGATGATGCTGTTCTCAGTAGGTAACGGTGAAATTGTACCGGTTGGAGCAGGAAGGCTGATTGCCGCACTTTCAGCTTTTATTGGGCACATACTTCCGGTAACAGTCGTCTGGACCATCATCGCAAAATCAGACGAGCAGACTTTTGAAAAGTAGCCCGATGTCCTGTATGCTACAACTACAATATTAATGGGAGGTTGAATCATGAAAATTGGCGAAAAAGCACCCGATTTTACATTGCAAACCCAGGACGGGGAATCAGTATCATTATCTGATTTTCTGGGCAAAAAACAGGTCGTTCTTTATTTCTATCCAAAAGATATGACACCAGGCTGTACGACCCAGGCATGCGATTTCAGAGATCACCACGAATCATTTGCAGATCTCGACGCAGTCATTCTCGGCGTCAGCCCGGATCCACAGGACAAACATAAGAAATTCGTGGACAAGCACGACCTGCCATTCAGCCTGCTGGTTGATGAAGATCATAAAGTGGCAGAGCAATACGGTGTCTGGACACTAAAGAAAAACTTCGGCAAGGAATACATGGGCATCGAACGCTCAACCTTCGCCATCGACAAAGACGGAACCCTGTTAAAAGAATGGCGCAAAGTCCGCGTTAAAGGGCACGTAGAAGAAACACTGGAGTTTTTAAGGAACAGATGATAAAAAATGCACCTTTTATAGGTGCATTTTTTATTAGGTGATGAAGTGGTATAGCATTACTTTTCTCTTGTCAGGAGCATTTACTGATTAGGATGTGCTAATCTATCAACAACATATCGGAATGCTATCAACAAATCCAACAGATTTCAGACATATTAATGATATCTTATTACCAAATTCCTGAGGGCCAGTGACATCCGAAGACTCCTATGGCGGAAAGGGTCAGGTGAAACCGGCTGTGCGAAGCGCAGGCGGGTTCACCGCCCGGCCATGGAAAGCGAAGGATGGCACTGGCCCGGTTAATTAATTCAAAGCTTATTTCCAATTATATTTATAATCATGCGAATATTGTTTTTATTGCGGATTTTACCATATGACTTTAAATTTCGACAAACCCTCTTTATAATAACGTTACCTGTCGTCAGGTGAATTGTTAGAAAATTAACATTTATTGAAAAGTAGGGGGATTTTATGGACACAGCTAAAAAGCGAGGATTTTTTACCAAAGGGCTTGATGGAATCGAGCGCGTTGGTAACAAGCTTCCTCACCCGGTCACGCTGTTTTTCCTTTTCGCTGCAATGGTTGTTTTAGCCTCAGCACTTGGATCAGCACTCGGCTGGACAGTTGAGAATGCTGAAGGAGAAGAGATCGCTGTTTTTAATCTCTTAAGCTCTGAAGGTATTCTGTATATGTTTGAATCAGCAGTAGGTAACTTTACCGGTTTTGCGCCGCTTGGTACCGTTCTTGTCACGATGCTTGGTATCGGGATCGCAGAACGCTCAGGGTTGATTTCAGCAGCCCTGAAAGCACTTGTTACCTCTGTACCGAAGCAGCTTTTAACTGCTGCACTGGTATTCGGCGGTATTATGTCTTCTATGGCAGCAGATGCCGGATATGTTGTACTTACGCCACTTGGTGCGGTGTTGTTCGCCGGACTTGGCAGACACCCGCTTGCAGGTCTTGCAGCAGCTTTTGCCGGTGTATCGGCTGGCTTCAGTGCAAACCTTCTCGTTACATCACTGGATCCACTACTTGGTGATCTTACCATCGCCGCTGCAGCAACGGTAGATCCTGCCTATGCAGAAGGCATGAATATTTTAATGAACTATTACTTTATGATTGCTTCTGTTGTGTTACTGACACTGGCGGGTACGTTCGTTACTGAAAAGATCGTTGAGCCTCGTCTTGGAACGTTTAAAGGTTCATTTGACGATGCTGAAGCAGAAGATATGAAGACGGTTCGTCCTGAAGAGAAAAAAGGTCTTTGGATGGCGCTTCTATCCATTATCGTTACAAGTGTATTAATTGCACTCCTTGTTGTCCCATCATGGGGACCGCTTCGTGCAGGTCTGCCGAATGATGAGATTCTAAATGCACCATTCTTCCAGACGCTAGTTCCGATTCTCTTTATCTTCTTCCTGATTCCTGGTCTTGTATATGGCCTGGTAACGAAGTCAATTAAAAATGATAAAGATATTGCAAACCAGATGGGCGATACAATGGCCACAATGGGAATGTACATTGTGCTTGCGTTCGCAGCCGGTCAATTTGTTGCCTATTTCAATACTAGTAACATTGGACAGATTTTTGCATACAATGCCGCTGGCTGGTTAAGCAGTGCCGGATTAGAAGGGATGCTCCTTGTCCTTGCGTTTATGTTCGTAGTCGGAGTGATCAACCTGTTTATCGGAAGTTCTTCCGCTAAATGGGCCTTCATGGCACCTGTATTTGTACCAATTATGATGGACCTTGGTTATGCGCCTGAACTGACTCAAGTTCTTTACCGTATTGCAGACTCAACAACAAATATCATCTCTCCGCTAATGCCGTACTTCGCAATCGTCATTGCTTTTGCACAAAAGTATGACAAAAAAGTGGGGATTGGTACGTTAATTGCAACGATGATTCCTTATACGATTGTATTCTCAATCGTCTGGACGTTAATGCTACTTGTATTTATGTACACTGGCATTGATCTTGGTCCGGGTGCAAACATTTTCTACAATAATTAATAACTAGAAGTACTCTGTCGTTTCGGCAGAGTGCTTTTATTGTTCTGGAAGATTTGACAAACCATTAATCAGGCGAGTACACTAATTATAAGAATTATAAAGAAAGACTTTTTATAGAAAGAAGGTGCATGACGGTGTCAGAAGTGCAGTTAAGAGATGCATTAGATTCACTAAAAGGGACGGGCGTGCGTATCACCCCTCAACGTCATGCGATTTTGGAGTATCTGGTAGGCGCCATGTCACACCCGACAGCGGATGAAATTTATAAGGCTCTAGAAGGCAAATTTCCTAATATGAGTGTGGCAACAGTATATAACAATTTACGCGTCTTCCGTGAAGTGGGGCTAGTGAAAGAGCTCACCTATGGGGATTCTTCCAGTCGCTTTGATTTTGTGACAACGGATCATTATCACGCAATTTGTGAAGAGTGTGGAAAAATTGTAGATTTTCATTACCCGGGTCTGGATGAGGTGGAGCATCTTGCTTCTCACGTTACAGGCTTTAAAGTAAATAATCATCGTATGGAAGTATACGGCACGTGCCGTGATTGCGATGCAAAAAAAGAAGCCCACTAGAGGCTTCTTTTTTATGGAGAAAAGCTGAAAAAAGAAGCCATTGTTCAGGCTTCTTTATCAGCTGTAGTTTTCTTTTTCTTCTTATTGTAATCTTCGTTGAAGTCTTTTCCTTCAAGTTCAGGATCAAGTGTCAGCGGCTCGCGGCAGTGCATACACATATCCACACGCCCTAAAACCTTCGTTGGCTTATCGCAGTTCGGACACGTCACGACGACTGCCCGCGTGGAAAGCATACCAATCCAGAAATAGACGACCATACTGAACAGAATGGATAACATACCGAGTACAATAAAGATCAGCATGAAAATCGGATTATCTCTAAAGAAAATTCCACCGTACATAATTAAAACACCAAAGAAAATAAGTGCGAGTGCAAATGAACGGATTTTATTAATTTTATTTGAATAAGCTTTTGCCATGATTGTCCCTCCCGGACTTTTACTATATCATAGAAAACTGTCCATTAAAGTAAAAAAACGTGACGGATTATTTACGAATCAAATTTAAAGGAAATAGCAAGATCTTGTCGAAATAAATTCAGGACGGATTTAATTGAAGAAGGAGCTATTGCACATGGAAGATATTTTGCGCCCCATCTACCAGGAACGAGCCAGCCAGCCGAATACACTCGGCATTGTCATCATGGAAAAACGGGAAAAACAAAGTCCAATCACTGACACATTTGATACGATTCTCTTAATAGTAGTAAAAGAAGCGGAACATCCAGTTTTTATTAAACATTACACTTACGAGGATAGAAAAGCGGCTATGCACCTTGTAACAGAAAAGCAGTTGAACGAGTGGCTGCTGCTTGGAAGCAACAGAAAAATGGTTGAATGGTTACTGACGGGCAAGATCGTCTTTGACCGGAATGAGTATATCGACAACCTTCGAACGGAACTGAAGGATTTCCCTTTTTACGGTCGCAAGATTAAGATGGGAATCGAATTTGCAAAATTAATCAGAAGATATATGGATGGTAAAGCCTTCTTTGAAACGAGGCATTTTCTTGATGCATACAATCATGTCGTTCACTCACTGCATCATCTGGCACGGCTTGCTGTGATCGAAAATGGATTTCATCCTGAAGTTACTGTATGGAATCAGGTCAAACAGATTGAGCCTGAAATTTATAAGCTGTATGAAGAGCTAGTAAACAGTGAGGAAAGCATTGAAAAGAGACTGGAACTGTTATTCCTTGCTAGTGAATTTCTGATCCACTCCAGAACAGAAATCGGTGCCTCCCATTTGATTGGTATTATGAGTGACAAGAATGAGTGGAGCTTTCAGGAGCTGCAATTTCATCCGGAGATCTCTTACTATTCAGTAGACCTGGCAGTCATGATCGAATTTCTGATTGAAAAAGGAACAGTGAAGACAAGAGCCGTGGAAACAAAGGGTAAAGGGATTTATCACCGCTACTATTTTATTGAAGACTAAGTTTAATCGCATGAAGAAGGCAGGACAACGCCGATGCACGATGTGTCCTGCCTTTCACATTGCTAATCGAAGGACATCAGAACCCTGAATCATCTGTTGCATCCATAAGAAAACATGCTTATTTTCTACGGGATTTAATTTTTTTAAAAAAAGTATTAAAAAAGGGTTGCTCTTTTGAGAAACTCTTGTTAAGATAATAAACGTCGCTGATGAGCGAAAACAAAAACGCTTCACAACAACAAAAAAAGTTGTTGACCTGACATAAAAAATTATGTTAGTATAAGAAAGTCGCTCGAGAGAGTGATGATTCATAAGAAGCACTGAACCTTGAAAACTAAACAACCAAACGTCAACGTTTAAGATTTTAAGTCTTTTTCGAATAAAAAAGACAATGAGCTTT